>DATIBD010000146.1:0-190832 GCA_035457705.1 Vicinamibacteria bacterium | reverse complement strand
GCGTTCCCGAACCTCGTGGGCCGGCCTGCGGTCGTGCCGCTCGGCTTTGGCCTCGAGGTTCATTTCCTCGAGCTGATCGTAGGAAATCTCTAGAAAATCCCTCAGGCTTTCCAATGTTCCTCCTATTGTAAAAGTTGGAGTCTAAAGATTTATTTTTAACTCTTTTAATATAAATACGTCAAGACTTATTTTAAACTAAGGAGCCATCCAGAAAGAGTCGTGGAGGAAACGGCAGGCAAGAGGGGGATAAAACCTACATTCTCCGATACTTGGTCCCAGAGCCGCCCTCTCGGGGTTTCCAGCGCGGCCCGAGAACGTCGGCTGCCTTGCAGTCGACGCAGTTGGAGAAGTTGACCACGAGTCGTCCATCCTGCTGCTCGTAAACGCCGGCGGGGCACATGTCGGCGTAGAAACGAGCGACATGGTCGGGGAGAGGCTCCTTTACCAGAAGGTGCGAGGGCATATCGTCACGCGTGTTGTTTCCGGAGCGAAAAACGCCGTCCAGCTTGGTGAACGTAAGCTTGCCGTCCGGCTTTGGAGACTCACCGGAATTCATCGTTTTCGGCTCCTGTGCGTCTTCGTTCACGGAGATCCGCCCGCCGAAAGCGGCTCCCCCCGTCAGGCTCATGAGGGCCGCCTTCAGACCACCCACGTAGAAGCCCGATTTGAAAGCTAGGCGCATGTTCCGGGTGCGGTGGAGATCGTCCTGGATGAAGCTCTTCCGGACCTCGCGGTCGTATCCTTCGAGGCAGGATTCTGAAGTGTCGTCCTGCTTTAGGGCGTCGAAAATGGCGCGGGCCGCAAGGATTCCCGATTTCATCGCATAGTGGATCCCTTTGAGCGAGGGCACGTCGACGAACCCGGCCGCGTCTCCGACCACGAGCAGCCCGTGGCCGTGGAGTTTCTCCGGAATGGAATAGAATCCGCCCTCGGGAATCGTCTTCGCACCCCACTCGAGCAGCTCGCCGCCCTCGAGATGGGGTCGAACGAGAGGATGAGTCTTCATTTTCTGCAACAGTCCGTGTACGTCGAGCGAGGACTCTTGGTAATCGAGACCGACGACGATCCCCATCGCGATGAGGTCGGGTCCCATGGGGTAGAGGAAAGTCCCACCAAAAGCCGAGCGCGGGAGCGGCCAGCCGAGGGTATGGATAACAGCGTCGAGGGGCTTCTTCACTTGCCACAGCTCTTTTACGCCGATCGCGTAGATCTGCGGGTTGGGCGATCGAATGCCGTTCCGCGCGAGATAGGCCTGCGCGAGAGGGCCGCGCGTTCCCTCCGATAGGACCGTAACCCTGGCGGCCACGTCGGTGGGCGGTACGTAGCTCGAGCTAGGCGTCCCCTCTTTCGTCAAGCCGGCAGGCGTCGTGCGCACACCGACCACTCGGCCTTTGTCGAGGAGCAGCGCGTCCGCGGGGAATCCGGCAAACAGGTTGACGCCCAGCTCTTCCGCTTTCTTCCCCAGCCAGCGCACCATCTCCGATATCGAGCCGACGTAGTTCCCGTGGTTTTGCATGGTGGGAGGCGTCGGCAGGCGGAAAGAGCCTCCTTGGGTCAGTAGGTACACGCGCTCCGATTTCACCGGGGTGCGGAACGGAAAATCCTGGTCCGAGAGCTCCGGAAAAAGCTCGCGAAATCCCACCGGGTTGACTACCGCGCCCGAGAGGCAGTGCTGGCCGAGCTCTTCGGATTTCTCCAGAACCCCTATCTCGATGTGGCCGAGCCCGCCATCGCGCTTCACGAGCCGTGCTAGCTCGATTGCGCCCGCCAGACCTGCTGGCCCGCCTCCGACGAAGAGGACGTCCATGGGAACCGCTTCCTCGGAGGGGAGCTCTTCTTTGATCAGGTCGTCGACCGGAAGATCGAGCTGGAACTTACGAGGAACGAACGACCGGCTCACACGCCGAACTCTTCCGGATCCCACTCGAGACCGAGCTCGCTGGGTGGTGCCATGTAACCGACGAGTGCGGAGGCTGCGACCACGGCGGGGCTCGCCAGATAACCGAGCCCCCCGACACCCATTCGGTTCTGCCAGTTCCGGTTGAAGGTCGTGATAGCGATTTCTCCCTTCTGGAGCGAGTCGGGCCCCTGGCCGAAGCACGGCCCGCACCAGGAATCGCGGATTTGTCCGCCGGCGGCGCGTAGGACCGAGCCGATCGACTCGCCGCCCAGTCGCGACTCCGGTCGTTCGATCTCTCGTTTGACGCCTCCGGAGCCGGGAAAGACCACGAAGTCCCGCTTCGCTCTCTCGTGACCCTGCCCACGGGCCGCTTTGAGTACGAGCGCGGCTTGTAGCAAGTCCACGTAGCTTCCGTTGGTACACGAGCCGATGTAGGCTTTGTCGAATCGGATCTTCTCCGCGCACACGTCCTCCGCCGGAAAGGCGTTCGCGGGGGAGTACGGCTTGGCGATCATCGGGCGCACTGCCGTGAGATCAAAGACCTCGTCGATCGTGTAGCGGGCACCTGCGCCTGGGGCGATGCGCGGATAGGGAAGATCGACCATCCCCTTGGCCCGATACCAGGCGTAGGTTACTTCGTCAGGCGCGAAGATGCCGTTTTGTGCCTCGCCCTCGGCCATCATGTTACAAATGGTGTTCCGGTAGGCCATCGGAAGGGTGCAGTTCTCGTCGACGAACTCGACGGACATTCCCTGCGATTGCCCGGCACCCCACCGGGCCAGCAGGGCGAGCACGATGTCTTTGCCGCTGACCCAGGGTTGGAGCGCACCCTGGAAGACGACACGTCGCGCCGAGGCCAGGGTGAAGTAAACGTAGCCGGTAGACCAGCCGAAGCCGATGGTCGTCGAGCCAACGCCCATCCCGACGGCGCCGTAAGCTCCATAGGCGCGAGAGTGCGAGTCCGCCCCGGGAACGAACTGCCCGGGTAAGATCAGGCCTTGCTCGGGAAAATAGAAGTGAAAGATGCCATCGCCTGGCGTCGCGTAGTAGGGCTTCTGCATGTCGTGGAGCTTCGCGAACTCACGCCCAATCGCGGTCTGCTTCTCGTCCGAGCCCTTGCGGGTGAAAACGAAATGGTCATTGGCGATGGCTGCTTGTCGAGGATGAATCGTTCTGCCACCTGTGATCTGGTTGAACGTGTGAATGGCGAAAGGCGCCGTACCGTCCGAAGCGGGAAGCAGGTCGGCGTAGACGGCGACGGTGGAGCCGGGTACGACGTCGGCCGCCTTGTCGACGCGATGGGCCCAGACGATCTGCTCGGTGGTGGTGAGACCTCGAGCGACACGGTCGTCGGGCCACTCGATCGATGGCTCGGCTCGCACCGATTTTGGAAACTCCCGCCGGCCGACGGTAAAGATCCCCCCGGATCGGCGGATCTCGTCTTCTTTGGCTGTTAAAGGAAAAGGGGTGTAGGCCTTGCCGAGAGTCTCGTTCGTTAGCTTGCGCGAGTCCCGCTCGAACGAGAAGCGGTCTCCATCGCGCGCATCGCGCACCGCTTCGGGACATTGCACGACTTCCAGTCCGAGATTGAAAGCGTTTCGCCGGAAGATGTCGCCCATGTCCTTTCCGCAAACGACGACCAACTCGAGATCGACTTCCTCGGCCACGGCCTTGAGTCCCGCCGGGCTCATTTCGCGGGAGGACCCGATAGCGAATCGGTCGCCGGCGACGAGGAACGTCTCGCCGGAATGAACGCGTGTGCGGAAATCCGGCATGAGATAGCGAAATGCCCCCTTCTTCCACTTTTCGTCCAGGGCATCGAGGCTCTCGGAGACGCAGTCAGTGGCCGGAGTGATCTGGTCCGTGTCGATTGCGTCCCGCTTCTCCCCCGGACGGTTCGGATCCCAGAAGATGAGAGCCGTGCCCTCGATCTTTGCGGGTCGATCGCCTTCCCTGTGGGAAGCCCTCAGCGGATCGATGGCGTCGAGAGAAACCCCCTCCTTGACGCGAGCCGGCTGGATTCGATGCATCTTGGTGCTTCCATTATAAGTCGCATCGCAATCTCAGCCGGTCGCGAAGAAACGACCAGCGGGTCAGCTGGTTAGCGTGTTCCTGGCGTTGCGCAGCTAGAGGCCGCTCTTTTTCCAAAGGCGCTCCCACCAGCTCTTCCGGACGGGCGGATCGCCATCGAGATCCATCTTCTCCCGGATTTCGGTGATGTCCCAGCCCGTCAGAGAGGCGAGGTTTTGGGCTTCACGTTCATGACGCTCGACGAGACTCCGGCTGTAGGCCATGCCCGCCTCGCACGTGATATCTCCCTCGTAAGGATGACGGAGCACGTAGCGACCCTGGAAGTTCTCGCGATCCGCGGTCTCCTGGAGGACGAGATCCTCCGGGAAATGCTCGCCATCGTAACGCACGTGCAGTCTCGTCACGAAGACATCGACCGCAGGAGACGGGACCCGGGGCCGAGCGATATCGGGGCCGTCGGCGAGCCAGAACACCCCGAGCTCTCTGAGCTCGTCGCCCGTGAGCGGATCCGAGGCGCAAGGATCGCACCACGCCATATCCCACGCGTACTCGAGGAACACGGCCCTCATGCTCTCCTTCGCGACCTGCACGTCGAACATCGACTTGTAGAAATCTCCGAACTCCCCCTTGACGTATACCGGGATTTCGACGCCGGTAGGGAGTTTGATCGTGCGGTAGTTGGCGGTCTCGACCCGGCCCGTTCGGGTCAATGTATAGACGAGGAGATCCTGAGGCCCGTCGGCATTGACCGTGCCCAGGCGTATCGGAAGCGTGAACTTGGGCGACTCGAAGGCGACCTGGAGAGGGCGCAGCGTGCTGTAGCCGAGCTTCGACTGTTCCTCGAGGTTCACCCGGGCGACGAAGAAACGCATGTTCTGCTTGATGTAACTCGACAGAACTCGTGACGCGCCCGGCGGCATCTTGTAGCCGTTCTCGGTCAGCCAGGTCTCGAGCCCATCCGATTGCTCCGCCGATAGGATCAAGATGTCGTACTCGCCGACGGTATAAGCCGCCTCGATCGTTACGCCGAGGGCCCTGGCGCGGCTGCTTCGTAGGGCATCTCCTTCGGCGGGAGCCGCCGAGGGCAAGGCTGCGAATTCCTCGTAGACTAATGGGCGGCAGGGATCGTCGTCGAAATACTCGACGAGTCGGGGTGACGTGTAAGCGTCGAGGTGGTCGACGAGGGCCTTGTCGGTGACGTGAATCTGCTCGCGCTCGATGAACGTCGGAACGGGAACCACCACGGCGAACTCCTTCGGATCGCCGCGAAAATCGTTGACCATCGTGATTACCGTCTTGTCATCGTGCCGTACGAGCACGACCTGGGATGCGCGGTTGAACAACCTCGCGTCGGCTTTGGCCACGTAGAAACCACAAAAACCGAGGACCGAGGGGTGAGTGAGCGACAGGGTGAGAACCAGTCCCACACCGGAGATGGCGAGCCACCGTTTCATGCGAAGCTCCTTTCGGAAAGCGGAATCGAGGCTGGCTTTCTCCATTCGTAGCGATCGCCGGGAAAGAGCCGATTCCACAGGATGGTGGTCGGGGAGAAGACGACCAGGGACCAGATGAGACCGTTGGTGCGGAAGAGAACGAAGTGGACGAACCCGGCGCCGAGCGCAACGACGAGCGCAAAGAGAATGCGTCCGGCCCTCGAATCGGGGGTGGTCTTTGGGTCCGATATCATGAAGAACGCGAAGAGCAGGAAGGCACCGTTCTCGAGCTGGTGAAGCGGAATCGCCATCGGGTCGCCGAGCCAAAGCGCACGGCAGAAAACGATGGCAGCATAAAAACCAATGAAGGCGTACGTCACGTCGCTCCGCGCCGCACGGTAGAGCACGAGACTGCCGAGGCAGGCGAGAAGAAACGAGAAGTAAGCTTCGCTACCCCACTGTCCCGGCGATACCCAGGCCGTTCCCGTGCAGACGATGGCAGCGGCGACGCCGAAGTTCGTCGGATTGAAGACGTGACGCCCGCGCCACCGCAAGACGAACTTGCTGGCGATGGTCAGGATCGCGACCAGCGCCGCGATTGCGATCGAATTCGTCCGGAGCAGCAGGCAAAGCGACAAGGCCGAGATGAGGGCGCTCTTGGGATCGAAACGGGGGAGACCGACGATCCGGGCGCACGCGTATTGCGTGGCGAGCGTGCTCAGCACGATGACCGCTGCCGTGACCATCGGGATGTCAAAATCCAGGGCCAGCAGGCCCCAGAGCAGTAGGAACCCGAGGGTGAATATCTGGTAGTTGCGAGGATCCCGTCGAGCCGACCGCCCATCCATTACGATCGCTAATACCCGGCCCGAGCCCCGTTCCTTCCATCAAAGATTCATATTCACTCTACGTACTCCCGTCGACAAGAAAACTTGCAATATACTCTACTTTCACCTAAAATCCGTTCGTGATGGATTTGACCAAGAAGCAAAGGGCCATTTACGAGTTCCTCAAGGAATATCGTCGCGAGAACGGAATGCCGCCGTCCTACGAAGAGATCCGCCGCAAGTTCGGTTTCGCTTCGTTGAATTCGGCAAGGAAGCACCTTCTGCAGCTCCACCGGAAGGGCTACATCAAGTCTCCGTGGAAAAACCAGAAGCGAGCTCTCGTCATCGTCAGGCGCGAGGAGGATCCGACAGCGGTGAACTTGCCCCTCCTCGGCACGGTCGCGGCCGGCCGACCTCTGGACGCTTCGGAAACTCAGGATTTGGTCCCGGTTCCCGAGTCTCTCTTGAGGCAAGGTGAGCATTTCGCTCTTCGCGTCAGCGGGAGCAGCATGGTCGAGGACGGCATCCTAGACGGAGATGTACTCGTAGTTCAGAGCCGAGACACTGCGGATCCCGGACAAACGGTCGTGGCGCTGGTGGATGGAGAAGCGACCGTCAAGCGGTTCTATCGTCAGGGAGATAGCATCGAGCTCAGGCCGGCCAATCCGCGCTTCGAGCCCATCGTGGTGAAGCCGGAGCTGGTCAACCTGCGTGGGGTCGTTGTGGGACTCGTAAGAAAGTTCGCCTGACGTCGATTCGCTCTCAGAAAGGCGCATACGGTCGCAACTCATCCAGCTCTGGTATGCTGACGCGATGGATTTCCCGTCGAGGCGTCGCTGAGATGATCCTAGTCACCAAGTCGGCTCGTCAATGCTTCGTGCCCTTCGTGAGCTAGCAGGCTGATGAAAGAGTACGACCCAGCCTGCCGAGCGGTGGCCAAAACGTCTGCCGCGACGTCAGCGCGAATCGTCCGCATCGGGCTGCCTCGTGGGAATGAGATGTGAGCACGCAGTGCGAATAAGCGCCGCAAAGGCCGAGCCGTGGAGGCCGATCGATCGCGGGTCCCGCCACGGCCCTGAGCACAGAGTTCGGTTCCGGCGATGACAACCACGCGAGACAAGCAGATCAGAGCCGCCGAGTCCGTGGGTCTTCCCCATTCCCGGCGACACGTTTTCCTGTGTTGCGATCAAACGGAGCCCAAGTGCTGCGACCGCGAACGGTCTCTGGCAGCCTGGGGCTACCTGAAGAGACGGCTCAAAGAGCTCGGGCTTTCCGAGGCCGGCGGTTGTGCCAGGACCAAGGCGAACTGTTTGCGTATTTGTGAGGGCGGGCCGATCGCGGTCGTGTATCCCGAAGGAAGCTGGTACGCTTCATGCGATCCCCCCGTGCTCGAGGAAATCATTCAGCGCCACGTGATACGGGGTGAGATCGTCGAGCAGCATTGTATCGGTGTCTTTCCTCTGACGCCGGCGGGAGATTCCGCATGAAACGCTGGGCCGTGACCCCGCCTCGGCGGTCGGAGATGGGGGATCACGACGTCCCTAGCGTCGGCCGTCACCTCGAGGGAAAGCGCATCGCTCTGCTGGTTTCCGGTGGAATCGCCGCCATCAAGGCTCCCTTCATCGCCAGAGCACTAAGGCGTCAAGGGGCCGATGTCGTCGCCTACTGCTCGAAAGAGGCGCTTCGGTACACCACCGAAGATGCTCTCGAGTGGTCGACGACGAACCCCGTCGTCACTCGCCTGACTCCGTCGTCCGAGCATCTGAGCGACGAGAAGCGCTTCGCCGGTTATCTCCTCGCTCCAGCGACCTACAACTCGGTCAACAAAATGGCTCAGGGTGTCGCCGACAACGTGCTGACGGCTACCCTGGCCGCGGCGCTCGGTCGAATGGAGCGCGGCGAAACGCGCGTGCTCGTGGCCCCAACCATGCATGGCGATATGCATACGAGCATCCTCACCCAGTCGCTCGCCGCACTCGAGCGTATGGGAGTGCGAATCATTCCCCCTCGAGACGACTACGGGAAGCACAACATTCCCGACACGCCTTGGCTCGTCGCCGAAGTCTGCGCCGCGCTCAGCGAATCGACGCTGAAAGGCTGCGGGTTTCTCGTTACCGGTGGTCCGACCCCAACGATCATCGATAGCGTTCGCCGCATAACGAACCGCTTCACCGGGAAACTTGGGGCGGCAATTGCCGACGAGCTCACGTTGAGGGGCGCCGAGGTTCGCTTCATTCTGGGGACGAGCGGTCTCGTGCCTCCCGAATACATCGAAACGACGAACGTGGGAAGTTTCGAAGAGTATCGCGATGCCGTCATGAGCGCGCTCTCGGCCTCGGGATATGCCGCGGGAATCTTCTCCGCTGCCGTCGCCGATTACCGTCCAACCGAGCACGTAAAGGGAAAGATCCCTTCTGGCGGAACCCTGAAGGCTCTGCACCTCGAGCCCACCGAGAAAGTGATCGATCGGGTGCGGAAAGATTTTCCTGAACTGCCGATGGTATCCTTCAAGTACGAGGAGAATGTCTCCCACGGCGAGCTGATGAGAATCGCGCGGCTGCGATGTGAGAAGGGCCATCTCGCGGTCGTCGCAAATCGTGGCGAAGAGAAGGGTCCCTCGGGCGAGCAGGTGGCTTACATCGTATCGAACGCCGAAGAGCCCGCCCGTTTCGTCGGCAAGCCCGCAATTGCCTGCGGGCTCGCCGATTTCCTAGAACGCAGCCTCTGACGAAGATGCCGGCAGAAAACACACCCCCGATGGAGCGCGACGGAGAGGGCTCCACCGTCAGGCTCACGTCCGATGGGGGTGGGGAGTCGCTCGTCCGGCAGTTCTCCATCGAGGTCGTGGACGGCCCGGCGGCTGGGACGTTATTCGAATCGAAGGGGCAGCGGACCATCCTAGGAAAGGACCGCTCCTCCGATCTGGTGCTGGCCGATCCGACTGTATCGAGGTTTCACTGCGAGTTTCGCGTCGAAGGCGAACGGATCGTAATCCAGGACCTGAATAGCCTGAACGGCACCTATGTGAACGGCACGCGGGTGATCGCCGCCTACCTCGAGGAGAAAGCCACCATCGGGCTGGGGCGATGTGTCCTCCGTTTTCGTCGAGGCTCGGGACAGGTCGCCGTCCCTCTGTCGGCCGAGAGCCAGTTCGGTTCGCTGGTCGGTGAGTCCGAGGCCATGAGAGCGGTCTTTGCGGCTCTATCTCGGGTGGCCGCGAGCGATTCGACGCTCTTGCTGACGGGGGAGACCGGGACGGGGAAGGACGTGGCGGCGGAGTCGGTGCACATCGTCAGCGCTCGTCGTGACGGCCCCTTCGTGGTCGTGGATTGCGGCGCCATTCCCGGAACTCTTCTGGAGAGCGAGCTCTTCGGCCACGAGCGAGGGGCTTTCACCGGAGCGGAGCGAGAGCACAAAGGGGCGTTCGAGCGGGCGTCGGACGGAACGCTCTTTCTCGACGAGATCGGCGAGCTGAGCCTGGACCTGCAACCGAAGCTTCTTCGAGCGCTCGAGCGGCGAGCTATTCAGCGACTAGGTGGCAGTGGATCGATTGCCACCAACGTCCGAATCATCGCCGCCACGAACAGGAATTTGCGCGAAGAGGTAAATGCACGCTCCTTTCGCTCTGACCTCTACTATCGTCTTGCCGTAGCCGAGGTCGAGCTGCCTCCGCTTCGCGAGCGACGGGAGGATATTCCCTTGCTCGTTGCGCACCTTCTCGATGATCTTGGCTCGCAGAGCTCACGGTTTAGCGAGGAAGTGTTGAGCGAGACGTTTCTCGACGAGCTCGCCAGACACACCTGGCCTGGCAACGTCCGTGAGCTGCGAAATCACATCGAGAGATGCCTGCTCTTCGGGCGCATGGGTCCTAGGGTCGAGGAGGCACCGTCCGAGGTCCTACCGGAGTTGGACACGAGCGAGACGCTCGCCGCGGCGAGGCGACGATGGCTCGGAACCTTCGAGCGGCGGTACCTGGAAGCACTGCTGGAGCAGAGTGGCGGCAACGTGAGCGACGCCGCTCGCAGGGCCGGAGTCAACCGAGCCCATTTCCATCGACTGCTCGCGCGCAACGGCCTGCGCTGAGAGCAGGCTACAAGCGGGCGCCTACCGCGCGGGTCAGAAACGCCATGAGCGGTTTCATGGTGGTGCAGGCGTTGGCGAAGAGTCGCATGAAGTCCTCGCCGCAGGCCTGCTTCTCGGTGAACCGGGAATAGGCGACAAAGTCCTTTCGTTTCAAGTCCGAGACCAGGGGATGCTCCGGATCATATCCCCGCGGAGGCTTGCCCAATGAATCGCCTCCCAGCGTGCACCTCGAGGTGGCTCGCTTCCATCCTTTGGGGTCCGCGACGATGGCGTCTCGAACTTGCCGAAGCACGGCCGCCTCCGGATGCCAGATCCCGCAACCGGCAAATACCGAGCCCGGCTCGAGATGAAGATAGTAGCCGGGCGCGTGCACGTTGCGCCCGTCTTCGTGCGGGAAGCGCAGGCCGGCGTGTGTCTTGTACGGCGTCTTGTCCTTCGAGAAACGCACGTCGCGGTAAATCCGGAAAAGCGCGCCCCCGTTGGGTCTGGAGTCGGCGACGAGGAACGGACTGAGGCGTTTGAGCCTCGGAGCGAAATCGGAGACGAAGGCGAGAAGAGGTTCGCGGACCGTGTGATCGTAGCGGGACTTGTTCTTTTGAAACCAATCTCGATTGTTGTTCTTTTCGAGCTCGCGAAAGAACTTGAATAGAGCGGGCGTGATGTAGGAGTTCGTCAATCCCCGATATCCTCGGCCAACAACTTCGATTGGCAGGAAGACGAATGCATATCCGTGCCGAGAGTGCCACAAAAGACACATCGCGAGCAATCATGGCTGGATAGAATGCGTTCGGTGCCGTCGAGCAGGGTGATGAAAAACTCAGCCCACCCTGCGCGAGCGGAGCGAGCCCGGCGCGCCGTAAGCAGCCCGAGCCGTGGCGGCTCGATCGATTACGGGTCCCGCCACGGCATTGAGTAACTCTAAAGAAGGAAGGAGCCTCTGGAGCTTCTTAGCAGGATGAGCGTTATGCTTTCCGTGAGGCGTCGACGACGCCGACTCTGTTGCCCGGGTGGGTGCAGGCAAACAGGCGCCGGTGCGAGAGAATGGGAGCAAACGCATGACCTCGGTTCGGGTTCTGGTCCTTTTCGCCTCGATTGGGGCACTCTCCTGTGGCGGATCGTCCCCCACGGACGAGACACCAACCTGCCGCACCTATCCCCTCAGCTTCGAGGAGAACGGCACCCCCTTCACGTGCCGGCTCGAGACGGGTGCCCGCGTCACCTTGAGCTGCGCCGCCGGGACGCTGAATCGCGACTGGGAGTACGCGAATCTAGCCGATTTCATTGGCGAGGCCGCGGTGCCGAACCGGTTGAGGGTGGAAAGTCGCCGAACGACGGCTGGGGCTCTGCTCGGCTCGTTCACGACGACGATACGTTTCTACGAGTACGACGGGCAACAACGGCTGACCAGGCGCGTGCGGACGAGCAGCAACAGTTTGGGCACGTTCGAGCTCGACGACGCGCGCTACTCCCAGTGGGACGCCGAGGGCCGCCCCACCCGGGGCGAGATTCGGGCGGGAGAGCTGAGCGCAGGCGTCTCACTGAGCTACGATGATGGCCAACGTCGGCTCGAAGCGTCGACGGGCGAGCGGGTCGTCGTCGACCGCAACGGAAACATTCTCAACGAGGTTGAGGTCTTCGGGCTCGGGCCAGATCCTTTCCGCTTCGAGAGGGACTACGTGATTACCGCTACGGAGAGAGCCTGTCTTCCGTAGGCCCGGCGCCGGGCCAGCCGTGCTCGGTTCCCCAAACCCAGATCCTGAGCGGAGGGCAACACCTTGTCGCTCGTGATACCGGTCGCGACCTCTTCAGGAATTTGGGAGATGCTTTTCAGGGAAGCCCGATATCCTCGGCCCACAAGTCGGGCTTCTCGCGCTGGAGCCGCTCCATCAGCGCGACGGCTCGCTCGTCGTCGAGAACGTGAAGCGTGATGCCGTGCCGACGCATCCAGTCCTCAGCGCCTTGAAAGGTACGGTTCTCCCCGATCACGACCGTGGGAATGCGAAACAAGATCGCCGTTCCCGAGCACATCGAGCAGGGGCTCAGCGTCGAGACGAGCGTCAACTCGGGCCAGTCACGGCGTCGGCCGGCTTTCTGAATCGCGACCATCTCCGCGTGAGCGGTGGGGTCCCCTCGCTGAACCCTCTCGTTGTGCCCACGGGCCACGATCTCTCCGGAAGGAGAAACGAGCACCGAACCGATGGGAATGCCCCCTTCGCTCCACGAATTCTTCGCCTGTTCGATCGCCGCAGTCATCCAGTCGTGAAACGCGGTCTTGGCGGGTGCGCTACCCACGGAGCACCCGGAACAACGCAAAGAGCCCCAGGATCATGACCTGCGCATTCTAGCAGGTCGTCTCGTCAGATGAGATTGGCGCGCGCTAGGGTGTCTTCGACGAGCTCGTAAACGTAGTCTTGGAGCTGACCGCGACACTTCGTGTCGCAGTGCGTGAACTGGAGCCCGGCCCCCTCGGGCAAGGTTTGCTTGCGCACGCTACCCGGATTGTTCCACGCGATGCGAGCATCGATCTCGAGCGGCACCCGATCGCGAAACGTGCAGAAAGTGAGGCGGACGGGCAGATCGACGGAGAACGGGATCGGTGAGTGAACGTAGGCACCCCCCACGCTGATGTCCTGCAGCTTGCCAGAGAAAAAATTGTCCTCGGTCTCGCACAGCACATCGGCGTCCGTGGGAACTCGAAGAAAGTTTACGGGGATCTTCCTCCGAAGCTCGTTCCCGGTGGGGCTCTTCATATCGGGATCCGCCGGGTCGGGCCGGTACAGACCCGAGAAGATGCTCTCGAGCGTGAAAGTAACCTCCACCCATTCCTTGTGGAACTCGGGACTCAGCTGCCCTCCCGACCGGTTGCGCAACTCATAAAGTCTCGAATACTGCTGAAAAACGTCGACGATATGCGCCTGCACCGCTGGCATAGCACGTTTCTCCTTGTCTCTCCAAGCTTCAAGAACCGTTCCATTTTAGCCACTTCGAGAGCACAGGCGCTAAGTACAATCCTTTTGGCAGCTTAGCTCCATTGAGTCCAAGGATCTTTTGGAGTGGCGCGGGGTTTGCCCCACAGTGTCGCATTCCATTTTGAAACGTCTTGGTCAAGGGATAATTTGGAAGCGTCTCGCCTTCAGCTCGAATCGCGGCAGGCTCTGGGGCGCGGCGAGGACAACTTCGGTCCGAATGCCGAGCCGACTCTCGAAGCGGCGCGCGAGCCGGCTTCTCACCACTTGGGCGACGCCTTCCGTGGCGAGCTCGATCTGAACCCTCATCTCCCACATTTCTCTCACACGGAACACCTCGACCTGATACTCGATGACCGCGGGTTCTTCGCGAACGATGGCCTCGACCGCTCCGGGGTACACGTTCACCCCACGAACCTGGATCATGTCATCGACCCGACCGAGCACGCCTCCGGGGAAGCACAGAAATGGGCTGCCGCACGCGCACGGACTCGGAACGGATCGAAGTCGTACGAGGTCACCCGTTCGATATCGGATTACGGGTGTCGCCCAGCGCCCGAGATTGGTCAGCACGAGCTCACCCAGGCTTCCTTCGGCGACGCGTTTTTCACCCCCCGGTTCCAGCACTTCGGTTACGAAGTCCGTTTCCAAGGGATGGAGCCCTTCGCCGGCGGGACATTCGTACCCCCAGGCGCCGGCTTCGGTCATGCCCGCGTGATCCCAGGCGCGGGCGCCAAACGCAGCCTCGATCCGTTTCTTCGTGGAGGGGATGCTGGCACCTGGCTCTCCTGCATGGAGCGTCGTCCTCACCGAGCTCGCGGCGAGGTCGACGCCGGTCTCTCGCGCCACGTCGGCGAGCCGAAGCGCGTAAGTCGGAGTCGACAGGAGCACCGACGCTCGGCTTTCGAGCAGCCAATCGAGTCGCTGCACGGAGGTCATACCTCCCGCGGGGATCACCAGAGCGCCCAGACGTTGCGCGGCCTCGAAACCCGCCCAGAAACCGATGAATGGACCGAAGCCGAATGCGACGAAGACTCGGTCCTCAGCGCCGATGCCGATCGCGCGGTAGATCTTCTCCCAGCAACCGACGAACCACCCCCAGCTCTGCTTGGTGTCGAGCACCTTCAGCCGTGTTCCCGTCGTGCCCGATGTGGCGTGGATGCGGGTGTAGTCGGCTTCAGGGTAAGTAAGATTCGTTCCGTAAGGAGGATGGGCGAGCTGGTCCTGAACGAGATCGTTCTTGGTCGTGAAAGGAAGGGAGAGGAGAGGGTCGAGAGAAGAAAGAGGTAGCTCGATCGCCCCGAGTATTTTCCGGTAAAAGCGGTTGTTGTCACGAAGGAGCGCGAGCCCCGACTCGGGGTCATTCAGCTTCTCCAGCTGCTCCTTTACCAGGCTTTCCCGTTCCCGGGACATGGGAGGCATTAAATCAAACCAGTCCACCAAAGCGAAAGACCGAGCGGAGAATCGGCTATGCTAAGTACCCAGCCATGCACTGGAACGACCTGACGACCCCAGCGGCCTTGGTCCATGCGGACCGACTCGAGGCCAACACGGCACGCATCGCCAAGCGCGTTCAAGAGATGGGAGCGCGTCTCCGTCCTCATGTGAAAACGCACAAGTGCGTCGAAGCCGCCCGCCTGCAGGTGCGAGGTCACTTCGGAGGCATCACGGTCTCGACGCTGGCCGAGGCTCGTTTCTTTGCCAGAGCGGGATTTCGCGACATCACCTACGCCGTGCCCATCGCGACGAATCGTCTGCATGAGGCGGCTGAGTTAGCACGTTCCCTCGGCGCGTTGAACCTTCTCCTCGATCACGAGGCGACTCTCGGCGCCATGGAGAGCGTCGCTCGCGCTACGGGCTCTCGCTTCCGGGTCTTTCTCAAGGTAGATTGCGGCTATCATCGGGCGGGAGTCGACCCCGAACGTGAAGAGAGTGTCGCGCTCGCTCTTCGGATCGCCCGCTCTCCTCACCTCGACTTCCGGGGGCTCTTGACTCATGCCGGCCACTCCTATCTTTGCAGAACGCCCGAGGAGGTGAGAGTCGTCGCCGGGCAGGAACGGAGTGCGCTTTCGAGCTTCGCCGACAAACTCCGTGCCCACGGCGTCGAGCCTCCGGAGTTGAGCGTCGGATCCACACCGACCATTTCCCTCGGCGACTCCCTCGACGGCGTCACCGAGGCAAGGCCGGGCAACTACGTTTTCTACGACCGTTTCCAGGCCACGCTCGGAAGCTGCACGCTCGACGAGACCGCTTTTTCCGTTCTCGTCACGGTCCTGGCACACTATCCGGATCGAAACGAGCTGCTCGTAGACGCCGGGGCCCTGGCCTTCTCCCGAGACGAAGGTCCGACCCATCTCGATCCCGATTGCGGGTTCGGTGCCGTGTTCTCGGGGGATGGAGAAAGCCACTTCGCCAGGTTGCGGGTTGTGAACCTGTCGCAGGAGCACGGAAAGCTTCGCGGTGAGGAGCCGCTCGACCCCCAACGATTCGGAATCGGTACGAAGCTCCGAATCGTGCCCAATCATTCGTGTCTCGCGGCGGCGCTCTTCGATCGCTATCACGTCCTGCGCGGCGAAAGCGTCGTCGACGAGTGGCGTCCGGTGCGAGGCTGGTAGCCGGCCCTTAAGACATTCTCGGAGCTCATCACCCCAATCATTGACCCTCCGAGACGAGCGAAATCTTACCGAAGCTTGCGATGATGCATCGTAGAAGAGAACGTTCGTGTCAACTCTATCGCTCGTGAAGCTCGTCTCGCGTCCATCGCCGCCCTCCGCGGGCGCTCATCGACTTCCGTGACAGCCTGACTAGCGAGCGTGTTGCCTCCACCTGTGCGGCGTGGACATCCGCATAGGATCTCAGATACTCCGCGAGAATGGCGTTGACCGACTTTCCCTGGGCGAGCGCCCGTATGCGCGCGCGGCGTAAGACGTCTTTGTCAACTGTTATCGTCAGATTAGCCATGTCGAACCATCCGTGCGACGTGCTGCATCTAAATGGAAATCGTCATCTTGCCCTTCACGTCGAAGTTGCCGCCGCCGAGCACGATTGCGGTCTTCGTTCCCCGAGGAAGGTGAAGCTTCCCCGTGAGGGCCGCGGCGGCGCCGGCCGCTCCTGACGGCTCGGTGAGGAGCTTCGCTCGTTCGAGGAGAAAGCGGATCGCTTCGCGCAGCTCGTCATCGGACACCGTGACGTAGTCATCCACCACGGTCTCGAGAAGGGTGAATACGTCGGGGTCGGTGTGCTTCGTCGCGAGGCCGTCGGCGATCGTGCTCACTTCGTCGAGCTCGACGGCTCGGCCCTCACGATGGCTTCGATACATGTTGGCCGCGCCCTCGGCCTCGACTCCGATGACCTGGACCTCAGGCCGGTAGAGCTTCATTGCCGAAGCGATGCCGCCAATGAGACCACCGCCACCGATCGGGACGATGACAGCCGCCAAATCGGACACGTTTTCCAGGATCTCGAGGGCGATCGTGCCTTGTCCGGCCATGATGTAGGGATCCTTGAACGGGTGGACGTGCGTCAGGCCTTTCTCGCTTGCGAGCTCGAGAGAATAGGCGTAGGCCTCGTCCCAGACGCTTCCCCGGAGGATGGCTTCGGCGCCGTAGGAGCGGACCGCCGCCACTTTACTTGCGTTGGCTTTCTCTGGCATCACGATGAAGGCAGAAATGCGAAGATGACGCGCGACATAGGCGAGAGCCTGACCGTGATTTCCGGCGGAAGCGGTCACGACGCCTCGTTCCCGCTCGCGAACGTCGAGGTGCAACACTTTGTTGAATGCGCCCCGCGGCTTGAAAGATCCAGTCTTCTGGAGGTTCTCCGCCTTCAACCAGATCTCGAGGCCGCAGGCATCGCTAACCGACCGCGAAGAGAGAAGTGGCGTTCGGTGGACGAGTCCGTGGATCGCTCGGCGTGCTTCTTCAAGCTCGTCTCGAATGAGCCGCTTCACCGCCTGGGCTGGACTAGACAAGTTGTTGCTATTCTAACAATTGTTTGCGACTGAGCTCGGCTGATATCATGATTCAACGGAGAGCTTCGCCGCCGCCCCCCCGGGCGCGGGATCCACATGGATAGAGAGAGCCTCGGCGTTTATCAGCTCGAGCGTCTGCTGGGACGCGGGGGGATGGGTTCGGTCTACCTCGCCCATGACCCCAGGCTGTCCCGACCTGTCGCGCTCAAAGTCCTGTCTCCGGAGTTAGCCAGCGAGAAGGGATTCAAGGAGCGTTTCCTCGCCGAGGCCCGCGCTTGCTCACGTCTCAACCACCCCAATATCACGACGATTCATGAGATTGGAGAAGCGGACGGAATGCATTTCATCGCGCTGGAGCTCGTCGAGGGCGAGACCCTCGAGTCGATTCTGGAGCGCGAGGGAATGCTCGGTATCCAGCGAATTCGCGAGCTCGCCGCTGCCATAGCGGGAGCGCTCGCTCACGCCCACGAGCGGGGGGTCGTTCATCGCGACCTCAAGCCAGCGAACGTGATGATTTCGTCGCTGGGTATCCCGAAGATTCTGGACTTCGGTCTCGCCCGCCGGGTACCCGGCTTTGTCGGTTCGGAAAGCCAGACCGTGGCTCGACTTACCGAGGCGGGAATGATCGTGGGCACGATTGCCTATATGGCCCCGGAGCAAGCATTGGGGAAACCCGTCGATGCCCGTGGCGACGTGTTCGCCTTCGGTGCTCTCCTTTACGAAATGCTCACCGGAGCGCGAGCGTTCCGCGGTGTTACGGCGACCCAAGTTCTGGATCAGCTTCTACATGGTGAGCCACCGCCCATCGAGCAAACGAGGTCTGACGCTCCCCGCGATCTGGTGCGCATCGTGGAAAAGGCGCTGAGAAAGAGCCCCGACGATCGTTACCCGAGCATGAAGGACGTCGAGGCCGCTATCGGACGGCCCGGGAATCCGCAAGGGGGATCGTCAGCGAGCCGCGGACTTCGCGCGTGGGCTAGGTTTGCCGCGGCGGTGGGGCTCACCGCTGTGACGGGACTGTATGTATTTTCGCGCGACCCGTCGCTCAAGCCGGATGATTCCATCGCCGTAATGTATTTCGAGAATCTGTCCGACCCGGGAGACGCGGATCAGACGGCACAGATGTTGACGCAGCTCCTTACGAGCGAGCTTTCCGCCGCTCCCGAGCTGAAAGTCACGAGCCGACAACGCTTGCACGACGTGGCGCGCCGTCTGAGTTTCGGGGATGCCAGCGTCGACGGGCAGGTGGCATCAGAAGTTGCCGAAGCGACCGGTGTTGGAACGATGATCGTTGGACAGGTAGCCGAAGCGGGCGACCGGCTGCTCGCCACGGTCGAGCTCATCGATGTGGGAACCGGGAGATTGCTCTCTTCGGGAAGCGCCCAGGCATCGAGCGCAGAGGACGTCTTCGTCCTGGCGTCGTCCCTCGGAGAACAGGTACGGGGTGAGCTAGCTCGCCTTGCGGACCTCGATGCGCACGTCGCGGGAGCGTCCCGGGACGAACCGACGGGATCGGTCGAAGCCTACCGGCATTACGTTTCCGGCGAGACGTTCCTTCAGGGGCGAGACCTCGAATCGGCCGCCGAAGCGTTTCAAGAGGCCGTGCGTATCGACCCGGGCTTCGCGCTGGCACAATTCCGGCTGAGCATGACGGCTCGGTGGCTTTCCGAAGGCGCCCTTGCGCACCAGGCGGCGAGACGGGCCGCTGCAACCGTCGACCGTGCGCCGGCGCACCTGAGAGACGTCATCGTGGCGAATGCTCTCTATCAGGACGGGGCTTTCTTTCAGGCCATCCCACTTCTCGAAGCCGCGCTCGAGAGAGACCCCGATCAGAAAGAATCCCTGTACATCCTCGGCCAGATTTACGTGCACTCTCTGCGTGACGGCAACCCCCGTCGCGCCATCGAGCTGCTCGAGCGGCTCCTCGAGCTCGACCCGGATTTTCATCAGGTCTACGATCGACTGGCGTTGAGCTATGCATTTCTGGGAGACTTCGAGTCGGCACGCGCACGGCTCGCGCAGTGGGACGCGAAACATCCCGAAAAAGTCGCTGGACTTCGTTCCATCCTCGCGACGTTCGAGGGCCAGCCCGAGGAGGCCCTCGCTTTCGGACAGACGTTCTCGTGGATCGAGGGACCATTGTTCCAGGCGGCGGCGGCGATGATGGCATCGCGGTGGGAGGTTGCCAGGACATTCGTCGAGCAGGACGTGGACGAGTGGCGGTCGGATCACCTGAAAGCCTGGGCGCTCCGAAACCGGGCCGTCTTCCACACCTATCTGGGCGAGTTCGAGACCGCGGCTGACTTCTATCGACAGGCGGGAAGCGTCGGCGGTTTCAGGACGCATGAAGGAGCCAGCGGGGGAGTTCCGGCGAGCTCGCTCCAGCTTTTTTCTGAGCTCCTCTTGCTGGCGGGTGAGGTGGGAGCAGCACGGGAACAAGCCGAGCGGGCCCTGGCGATACAGCCGGAGAGCTGGCGCGCGCTCTATTACACCGGGCGCATGGCTGTTGAGGACGGTGACGAGACCGGTGCGCGGGAGTATCTGACGACCCTCCGACTGCTGGTCCACGACGGAGCTGGACAAATATACGCCGACGCGCTCGACGGTGAAATCGCACTCGCGACGGGAGAGCTTGAGAGGGCGAGGCTCTTGTTCGAGTCGGCCTCCGGTACTTCCCAGATGCTCGATTGGGCGTCCACCTGCTCGAGCGCGGGCGCCGCGATTCGAGACGGGCTCGCCCGCACTTACCTCGCTCTCGGTCGGGAGGGCGAGGCGATGCGCACTCTCGAAACGCTTCTGGGAAGCGGTCCCGAACGCATCGATCATCCCGCGCTCTATGCCAAGGCTCTTCATCGGCTCGGCGTGATGAAAATCGATCGGGGCCGCAGCGACGAGGGCCGCCGGCTCCTGGAGAGACTCGTTTCGCTGTGGGGCCATGCGGACTGGGAGCTTTCGATGGTGACGGATGCTCGGGAGCGGCTCTCTTCTTGAACCGCGATTGGGAGACGCTCGATCGCGAGCTACTGCTGGAGACCCCCGTTTTCTCCCTACGACGCGCCCGCAAACAACGTACCGCCGAGCGCGGTCGACAGCATGATTTCTACATCATCGACTCCGTGGACTGGGTGAACATCGTACCGGTCACAGCGGACGACGAGATCGTCTTTCTCGAAATCTACCGCCATGGCATCGAGGGCGTGAGTCTGGAGGTTCCTGGCGGGATGATCGACGCTTCGGACGCGTCACCGCTCGCCGCCGCCGCGCGTGAGATGGAGGAGGAGACGGGCTACCGATCCGATTCGATCGTGCCACTCGGTGTCGTGCATCCCAACCCGGCGATTCAACCCAATCGGTGCTTCAGTTTTCTCGCCAAAGACGCGTGGCTCGCGCAGGAGCCGAGCCCCGATGAGACCGAAGATCTGGAGGTCGTTCGCTACCCCCGACGGGAGCTGCCTCGCCTTCTTCGCGAGGGCCGGATCACGCACTCGCTCGTCGTCAGCGCCCTCTACTGGCTCGCTCTCGCACCGGCCGGAGAAAATCGATGAGAAGAATCGTTCGCCTCGCTTGCCTCGTGACGGCATCGTTCGGCACCGTCGCTTGCCGACCGGCTCCCCTGGATCTCGAAGCGGTGCAGGGAGAGCTCATGGAGGCCGATCGCACCTTCGCGCGCGAGACGGCGTCCCGAGGCGCCGAGGGTTGGGTCGAGGCCTTTGCCGAGGATGGAAAGATGTTCGGCCCGGGCCCAATCATCCAGGGCCACGACGCAATCCGCGAGGCGATGGCCGGCATCGGAAAAGCCGGCAACACCCTGGAATGGGAGCCGGTCTTCGCCGAAGCGGGTCCGTCAGGCGATTTCGGCTACACCCACGGAACCTACCGCCGCCAGCGGATCGATGCCAACGGCAATCCAGTCATCGAGACGGGAAAGTACGTGAGCATCTGGCGCCGCGATGCGTCGGGAAAATTCCGCGTCGTGCTCGACACCGGAACACCCGATCCGCCAACAAAAGTGACGCCCCCGAGCGAATGACCGTCCGATTTCAGCTTCGGAAAATTTTCGTCTCCCGGAGGCGGGTTGATCGGAGGCTCCGACTCGAGCGGCGCCTCCACTCGGGCGGGCCCACCGAAGCTTGAAATGCCGGTACGAGGCCGGGCCTCCCAAGACCGCTCCGCTTCACGTTACGATGGGGTAGATGAGCTACGAAGATCTCCCCGGCGCGGATCTAATCGAAAGAGGGCTTTCCGACCTGGCGGAGAGGCGCGAGACTCCCGAGGCGCTCCTCGTTTCCATCGGCGCGCCGCGTCTCAAAGCGGCGGGGCTGCCCGTTCCGGAGGCAACGTTCCGAGACGCCGAGCGCCGCCTGTACGACATGCTCGCGCGCGAAGACGAGGACTCGGCCCACTCTCGCTACAATGCTCTCGTTCAACGGCTCGTGAGCTTCGAGGATGCAGTCGAATGCGTCGGCCGGTAAGCGAAGCCCGCATCCGGCAGTTTCTGCGCTCGCTCGGAGTCGAGGCGAAGGAGAATACGCGCGTGTACTTCGCGGGAGGCGCCACGGCTGTACTCCTCGGCTGGAGGCCGACGACGGTCGACGTCGATATCCGAATTCACCCTCAGCGCGACACGGTCCTGAGAGCGATTCCACGCTTGAAGGAGGAGCTTCAACTCAACGTCGAGCTGGCCTCTCCCGCGGATTTCCTGCCCGAGCTTCCCGGATGGCGAGATCGAAGCACCTTCATCGCGCGGGAAGGTAAGATCACTTTCTATCACTACGATTTCTACTCCCAGGCTCTGTCGAAGGTCCAGCGCGGGCACGCCAAGGATCTGGAGGACGTTCGAAGGATGCTGATGGACGGACTCGTCGAGCCTGGAAAAGCGCTCTCGCTTTTCGAAGCTATCGAGGACGAGCTCTATCATTTCCCCGCGATTGATCCGGCTTCGTTTCGCCGGAGGGTCGAGGTGGCATTCGGAAGACGTTAGGTTGGCGTCACACAGCCTCTCCATTCATCTCTCCCGCGCTTTTGACGGGTCGAAACTTGAACCCCGCCCTCGAATACAGCGCAACACTACGATTTTTCTCGCCCGACGTCCGCTTCTTTGCGGACGAGGCGAACGAGTCGAGCAGACAGGAAGTCTACGTGCGAAGCTCTTCGCCGGGCGATGACGCGCTTCGTGAGAGTTGACAAATAATTAGCACGTTTGACTTAAAGTAATACCTTAAGTTAACTCAGTCCAGACCGAGTTAACCTTATCTATACATCCCCGCCTAAACGGCCCTCAGCTCGGTGTCGCGTTCTCGCCTTCGAATGTGAGCTGGCCGGGCGCGAGGGTCGTTCCGTCACGATGGATGAGGATACGCTCCTGGACTTATTGAACGATGCTACTTGGCCAGCGCAGGATCATCCGCACCCTAGGTTCTAGCCCACGAAAAAGTGCGAGAGTTGTTGCATCTCTTTTTTCAGCGCTCGAGGGGTGGCCAGCCGCTGCCTTGGCGAAGGCGGCTAGGCTACCGCCTGCCCGGCGTTGCCCCAAGCACAACCCAATGGCAGCTCCCTAATCGCGGAAACGCCTAGCCCCGTTTCTCCGCCGATGGCAAGACTGCACCCGCGGCTCGGTCACTTCAGTTGCGCGAGAAGTCCAAAGATGTCGCCGAGCACCCACACGTCCATGATCTTCCCATTCCTGATCGTGAAGACCGCGGCACCGGCGTAATCGATTCTCCTACCCGTTGGCGCGATGCCGAAGAGCTCGCCGCGATGCGTACCCGTGTAGCTCAGCCGGGCGAATGTCTTTTCGCCCTCGGTGATCGTTTCCACGACCTCGTTGTGAAAGTCGGGAAACGCCCGGCGGACGAAGTCCACGTACTCGCCGAGCTGTGCGTAGCCAACCTTCGTCTGCCCGAGCGAGCCGCGGAAGGAGATATGCGGATCGAGGATCTCCGGAAAGATGGTCCTGTCGAATCGGTTCCACATGTCCTCGTAGAAGCGCCGGATCAATTGTAGGTTCGGTGACTCATTCATAGCGCGTCAGAGCGATTTCCCCCCACGAAGGACCACACTGCGGTTGTTGGCTGCCTCGACGCAATAGAAGCCAGCGTGCGAATGGATGGCGCGGAGGGGCGGTGCGTCGTTCTTCGGCGTCTGGTCAGAACGTGGACTCCAGTCTCCGTCCTGGGCAGTGTGCTCGTCTTAGCGGGGCGACGGCCAGGTAGCGCCCCGTGTCGGCTGTTCCGCTTGAGGTTCGTGGCGTTCGAGCATCTGGCGGCGAACGACCCCACCGTACACGTTCCCGAGCGCGTCGACGCCTACGCCTTCCGCTCCGCTGTGGGCGAAGTCACGCGACTCGATGTCTTCGAGAAAGTAATGGACCTGCCCCGTCTTCGCACTTCCGATGCGAATGCCTTTCTTCCAACCCGGGTTGTCGGGACCCCAGGACTCCGAGTCTGCCACGTAGATCGTGTCAGTGTGGTCGATGTACACACCGCTCGGACGGCCGAACTGCGTCCATTGGTCGATGTAGTTCCCGTCCTGGTCCCAGATCATGATGCGGTTGTTGTCGCGATCGGCGATGAAGAGGCGGCCTTCTGTGTCCATGGCGATGGAGTGGGGCGCGCTCAGCTGGAGATGTCCTTGCCCCGTGCTCCCGAAACGCGCGATGAAGGAGCCGTCGGCCGCCAGCTTGGTCAGGCGCGAATGCGGGCCGTTTTTGAGGTGCCCCTCGGTCACGAAGATAGTCCCTTCGGGGGAAACGACGACGTCGGTCGGCTCCCGGAAGTGCCCTGGAGTATCCCCGGCGACCCCGGACTCTCCGATGGTCATCAAGAGCTTGCCCTCGGTGCTGAACTTCCGAACGACGTGTCCGCCGGGCGCGTTGCCCTGGCCCGTGTCCGTCGTCCACAGGTTGCCCTCGTAGTCGACGTGGAACCCGTGAGGGAAAGCCATCAATCCTTCACCCCAGGCGGCGATGCGTTTCCCTGTACGAGGATCCAGCTTGACGAGAGGCGGTTCGGGACGATCGACACACGAGTTTCCATGACACCGGTGGAAAACGTAGAGGAAGCCGTCCGGCCCGCCTTCGGCTCCGGTCACCGCGGCCCATTCGCCGTTGTTTCCAGGCGGCGGCTCTCCCCACGGCTCGATTCTTGTATACGGGTTTGGCCGGTCGTTGCTGCTGGCGATGGGGCCATAAGCCGCGACGAGCTGCTGGAGCAAGTTGACGACGGCGCTATCGAAGTTCTCGTTCGTGATCGGCCGGTCGATGTTCGGGTTCTGCCGGACGGGCGTCGGCTCTTTCTGCTGAGCGTGGACCATCTCGCACGCCGCCAGCGCGACGCCTACCATAGTGGACAAGAAACGACAGGACATCCCTACCTCCTACCGAGTCGAGCGCTCGGAGCTCTGCGAGGTTTACCACCCGATGAAATCGCTTCGGCCAACTCCTTACTGGAACGAAACAAGCTAACGTCCCGAATCGTATATGAGAATGCCCCGGACATCGACGATATCGACGCCGATCACCGAAGCGCGGCTTTACAAAGCCGCGCTGGTCCCCGTATTCTGGAATCAAACCCGGACAACTCATGGCCGAGTATCCATTTCCGCCGATGGCGCAGGCTCTCGTACTCCTGGTTTGCGCGGCTCTCGGCGCCGCCCATTTCGTTTGGGGACCCACGCGACCCGTCAAGATCGGAGTGGCGCTTCTCGTGGTGGGCGTCGCGGGAGGCCTCACGGCTTATACGGGCCAAGCCGACGCCCTCGGTTTGGTGGCGGTCGTTCTGGGAGTCAGCGTCGTCGCGATGTCGGCAGCCGTGCTCATGCACCGTCTACCGATCGAGAAATCGCTGGCTCCTGTGGACGTTTCCTCCTGCCCCCGGTACGGACGAAAAAAGCTCGACGAGTGGACCCGCGGGTTCGAGTCTCTCGGGTTCTCTCATCGCGGCGACTACGAGAGTCCATGGCGCTTCGCGGGCCAGACGAGACGGGCGTTCATTCGGTTTCTCTCGCATCACTCGCGCACGACGTGGGTTGAGATACATGTGCTCGACGAGCCCAAGATCGCGGCCCGCCTCATGGCAAGCCGGACGCGAGAAGGCGTTTACCTCCCTACGGTCGATCGGCAGGCGAACGAGGAGTTCTTTCGTGACCCGCAGACCCATGTGGTCCGTGTCCGATCGGCGGCGACTTGCGCGGAAATGTTGCGTCGTCACGAGGATCGTGCGGTCGAGCCTAATGGCAGCCCGATTGTGGTCGAGGATCCTCCATCCCTGCATCTCGAGATCTACAATGGGTGGATCGGACGACTTCTCCGATCGCGTCAGCTCGCCGCAAGTGGCTCCTCGGCCAGAATCCCCATCGGACACGTGCTTGGAGCGGTGTTCCGCGTGATGGCCGCCTGGTTTCACTGAAGCGTCTTCAACCCGGTGTGTTCGGGCTTGCAAAGTTGCGCCTGGAACACGTAATGACACCTTGGAGCGAACCACGCTCTGGTGAAACCAAGTAGTCCCGTGCTGGAATGAGCGATCAGGTTGGAATCTGACTCCGAACATCGGGTTTTTCGGCGCGGAACGTCACCGAGCGGACGATTCCCAGAAGCTCTTCGATGCGAACTCCCGACTCTTCGAGGACCGTTTTCACATCATCCGGGAGGTTGTTGCCGAGGGCGGCGAGGAAGTCCACGTCCGCCAGCACCTCGATGTTTCTCAGCCCCGCCGCGTGCACGATTTCGAAGTAGCGTTCGCGGTGGAGTGCGCCGGCAACGCAACCGACATAGAGCAAGATATTCTTCTCGATCGCATCCGGCAAGTTACCATCGAGCACGATATCGGACACAACCAGACGCCCACCCGGTTTGAGCACGCGGTAAATCTCACGAAAGACAGCCGCTTTGTCGGGGACGAGGTTGATGACGCAGTTACTGGTGACGGCATCGATCGTGGCGTCGTCGATGGGAAGCGACTCCAGGCGACCTTCCCGGAACTCAACGTTCGTATAGCCCCCCTTGACGGCGTTGGCGCGGGCCCGGGCGAGCATGTCCGGCGTCATGTCGACGCCGAAGACCCGCCCCATAGGTCCCACGAGGCGGGCGGCAAGAAAGACATCGATGCCACCCCCCGATCCCAGATCGAGCACGGTCTCACCGGGTCGGAGGCCGAGCCTCTCCACCGGTGCCCCGCATCCGAGACCGAGATTGGCTTCCTCCGGAATCGACGCGAGCTCGTTCGCGTCGTAACCGATATCGGCGGTGCCGCACGAGATCGGTACCGGACCGCAGCAGCTGGACGCCTCTCGGGCGATCCGCCCGTACCGCTCCTTGACCTGGTCCACGATTCTTTCGGATGCGCCGGGCTTGGCCATTGGAGTGTCTCCTTCCTCGATTGGATTCTCCGTCCCCGTGCGCCGCGCCGCAAGCCCCGAAACCTCGCGAGTACCAGGGGACGAGACAGGCCGCCGTCGCGACAAATGCTACGACGGCAAGCGTCGTGACGAAGATGACTCCGGATAAACCCTCGGGAAACAGAAGGGGACAGGTCGAAGGCTCAAGGGGTGGGCACGTGGCGCTTCAGCTCTTCGGCCCAGTTGAGCACGAAGTTCAAGTAGGGCGGCCGCGGGTCAATTCGAAAGCCTGACCGACGGTCGGATATTTTCTACGGATCGATCAAGTTGGCCTCTCGACGGACGGTGACTCCCGCTTCGTCGGTCTCGACTCGTTCACCGCGTGCCTGGATCACCCCGAGGCCCTTCGCATACCACTCGGTGACATCGACCGTCTCCCCGCCGCCGGAGAAGTCCATCCGAACCTGACGGCGGCGGACCACGAGACATCGGAGTCCTCGGTCGTTAGAACTGAAAAGAGAAGATGCGATCTGATACCTTAGCCTCATGCCGGACGTCGGACTGACGCACGTGGCACTTCCTGTTCGAGATCCTAGGAAGTCCGTGGCCTTCTATCAAAAGTACGCCGCGATGGAGGTCGTGCACCGTCGCGTCGACGCCGATGACGGCATCGAAGTCGTGTGGCTGAGCGATCGCACGCGTCCCTTCGCCGTCGTTCTTCTACAGAGCGACGAGGTGACGCATCCTTTGCGGCCCGACGGTCATCTCGGAGTGGGCTGTGCCAGCCGAGATGATGTCGACCGTCTCTGTCGCCTGGCGAAGAGCGAGGGAGTTCTACTGATGGGACCCAAGGACTCCGGCTACCCCGTGGGGTACTGGGCACTTCTGAAGGACCCGGACGGACACACGCTGGAGATTGCCTTCGGCCAGGAAGTCGGGCTGACCGTGGAAGGGGTATGAGACGGACCAGGCTGGCTGCACTCTCATGAGCCAGGGAGAGGTTTCGCCGGTGAGGCGAGAAAGGCAGTGAGATCATGAGCAAGCTGCAATTGTTCCTGCTCTGTGTGAGCGCGTTCGCGGTTGCGGCGGGAGCCGCGCAACTCGAGCGCGTCGCTCCTGAGACCGAGGTCCCTTCGGTCTCCGTCGACGAGCTGGCGCGCGCCACCCGGGAAGAGGTTCGAGCGCCTCTGGTCATCGACGTACGGCTCGAGGAAGACTTCGACGCCGACCCGGTTCTCATCCCCGAAGCGACGTGGCGCGATCCGAACGCGATCGACTCGTGGGTCCAGGCGCTATCACCCGAGAGGCCCGTCGTCGTCTACTGTGTGCGGGGGCATTGGGTCAGCCAGTCGGTCACCAAGAAACTCCGTGACATGGGGTTGAACGTCGCGCAGCTGACGGGCGGCATCGAGGCGTGGAAAGCGGCGGGGAACCCAACGACGAAAGCGACGCGTTAGCGTGACCTGTGCGGCGGAAAGCGTCACGCTCTTTCGATAACGACCTCGCCGCCACTTCCGATCCCGTGAGACGGTTCACGTTGCCGGTGACACGTCCTACAGGATTGACCGGGCTTGCGGCCCGTGGCTCGTCCGCCGAGGAAGCGGGCGTAAGGACCCCAAAAGATGCACAGCGCACGTCCCGGCGGCCAATAAGCGAGCTCCCCAACCTCCATAACCTCCCGAGCGTCTGGTTCCGTTTCCGCGCGTACGGGGATCTCGAAATAGATTTCGTCACCCCATCGCTGGGCGGCGGCTCGAATCGGAAGCGCATCGAGAATGAGCGATGCCGTCTCCGAACGGTTCAGCTCCGCCTCGAGCTCCACAGCTCCGATACGAAGACGGATCTTGCGCAGCTCCATTTTCGACTCTCCTCTTCGCCACTGCAAGAGCTCAACACGTGGTCCGGAAGCACACCATAACCTGAGCGACCGCCCCATGCCTTCGATGCGTCGGATCGTAAGAACGCGACGATGGGACATCGTCCCTTTGCTGTTTCCGCTACGTATCGTCCTTCGGGATGATTACGAGTCCGACCGTGTTCGTGCTGCTCTGATGGATGACCAGGTTCCCTTCGGGGGTCGCTCTCATGTGCCGGATGATGCCTATCCCGGAGGGAATGGTCCAGCTCTGGAACCTCTCGGTTTTCGGGTCGAACCGAACGAGCGCATCCGGACGTTGGTTCGACTCGTTGTACCAGATGATGTCGTCGATGATCTCGATGGCGTAGGGGTGCGATTGGGGCCCGCTCGGCGACGGCCACTCTTTGACATCGCCGGTCTCCGGGTCGAGTCGGCCCAGATAGCCGCGCCCGGAATCCGCGTACCAAATCATGTCGTCGCTCGCGATCGCGAGCCGCCGAATATAAGTTCCCTGGGGCGTATCCGGCTCCGGCGTCGGGTACTCACGGATTTCCCAGGAGCCGGGATTGACCCGCGCGAGCTTGTTGGCTCCGCGGTAGGCGATCCAGATCGTGCCCCGGGAGTCTTCTTTGATCCCGTAGGGACGCGCCCTGTCCGTCGGCAAGGTCATCAGCTTGATATCGCCGGTATCCGGAACGAGGCGACCGAGCATGTTGCTGTTCTGGAGAGTGAACCAGAGGTCCCCGCTCTCGGTGAAGATCGGCGTGTGAGGGTCGCGCGCTGCGGGATCAGGCATCGGATAGACTTTGATCTCCCCTGTCTTCGGATCGAGCATTCCGACCGTGGCATTGCCGTTTCCCGTGTACCAGATGTTGCCGTCCCGGTCGTTGATGATGCTGTGCGGCTTTGCCTTGGGGTCCAGTTTGTACTCTTGCATCTCGCCGGTCTTCGGGTCGAGCCGTCCGATGAGACTACCGTACATCCCCGCCCACCAGATCGTGCCATCGGGAGTCTGAAGTGGATCGCGAGGCCGTTGCCCGAGAGTGGGCACGTTCCATTCCTGAAAGGTTATTTTGGTGTCTCCCGCTACCAGAGTTGGGCGACGATCGTCGCTTTGCGGAAAGTTCGCCGCCAAGTACTGCGTAATCTCAGATGCCGAGGCGTCTGGCAGCTCCATCATCTTGCTGATGACGTTCTGCCATTGCTCATGGGTGTAACCGGTGGAGCTGGTTATCAGATTTGCCGGGTGGCACGTCGCGCAAGCGCGCTGAACCTGATCTCTGCCAGCGCCCTCCGGCAGCTCATTCCCTTGCGCGAAGACACCTCGACCGACAGGCAGTAGCGTCGTTACCAGAAGAGCAAGACGTAACGTTGGGACCATGAATCCCTCCTTCCAATGGTTCATCGTGCTGGGTTCTTTCTCGCTAGAAGCGGCAGACGTAGTCTACCCTCGTCGCGATTTTTGTAGCTGGGTTACCGTCGCCCTCTCTCACGAGCCGATTGAGAGAAGGCTCGACGCACCAATCTGCAACCCGGAACGAGGGGGGTGTACTCACCGGCAGGACTCCAGAGCCTGAAGGGCGCGTTCCACATCCTCCAGGGTGTTGTAGAGATGGGGCGAGAACCGTAGGTTCCCCCTGCGATAGGCGACGTCGATTCCGCGGTCCTGGAGCTCCCGTTGGATCGCTTCGTTTCGGGTTCGATCGCCGTGGGAAGCAATCACGAGCGTGGAGCGCGAGTCGCCTTCGCGGGGACTGAGTACGTTGTAGCCGAGCTCCGCGAGGCCTTCGATGAGACGATCGATGAGCGCGCCATCGTAAGCGGCGACGGCATCGATGCCTTGCGTCAGAAGGTAGTCGACCGAAGCCGTCAGCGGCTCGAAATTGAAGAAGTTGGCGGTGCCGAATACGTCGTATCTTCTTGCTCCCAGATCCTCTTTGACCACGGGAATCGCGCTATCTCCTCCGAGCTCCTCGGCGGTCTGCATGGCGAGCCAGTAGGCCTGGTTGTAGCGAAGAGATGAGAGGAGCCGAGGTGTCATCCAGCAAAAGCCGGTTCCGTACGGTCCGCAGAGCCACTTGAAGCCGACGGATATCACCGCGTCGACCGGAGCGCCCGTGACGTCGAGCGGACGGGCTCCGAGTGCCTGGGACGCATTGACGATGAACCAGACGCCGTGAGAACGACAGCGGCGCCCGATGGCGTCCAGATCGATAGCGCGGCCGGTAAAGGAGTGAACCCAGGTTGTCGAGAGGACTATCGTCCGCGGTCCAAGATGGGGCTCCAGGGTTTCGGGAGTAAGCCCCTCCTCGCCCGGCTCGATGTGGCGCAGACGAACTCCGCGCTCTTCGAGCGCGAGCCAGGGGAGGACCACGGAGGGGAAGTCTCCGCGCACGAGGAGCACTTCATCGCCCCGTTGCAGAGGAAGGCCGTTCGCCAGCAGATGGAGGCCGTAGGAGGCGCTGTTCCCGAGGATGATTTCTTCGGGTGGGGCTCCGATGAGACGGCCCAACATCTGCTTCAGCCTCCGCGGAACCTCGGTAAAGGATTCGTCCCGGAGCTCGAACGGTGCGAGCTTGCGCTCGATGGCGCGGCGAGCGGCCGCGGCAGCGACGTGGGGAATCGGCCCCTGATGGGCGCAGTTCAGCCACACGCGGTCTCCGAAGGGACCGAAGTGGGAGGCAAAGACGGTCATCTTCTGGTAACCACAGCGCGGACCTATAGTACTCGCTACTTCGTACCTCTGTAAGGGAGAGCCAACAGGAGGAGCTCTCGGGCATCCTGTCGGAAAGATCAAGAATCTCTCAGGATTCCGTCAGGATTCTCCGAGTACGACGCGATGTCGTCGCTGATTACTCGGTTCACGCGTGGGTAGGGGCACATCGTCTTCTTGACGCAGAACGATCTCTCGCAGCCGCCGAAAAACGAGCGAGTCGTGTTGTAGGTTAGAATCATCCATGGATGGGAGAAGCGGCTCGTAAACCGGCAACTTGGGAGGACTTGTTGACCACTCCCGAGGACGGCGTTCTTTACGAGGTCGTCAATGGGGAAATCCAGGGTGAGCCAAGGCCGCTGCCGGGTCATGGGTTGTCACAAGGGGTCCTTTACTCGGAGCTGTCGCTCCCTTTTCATCGTGGACGTGGCGGTCCCGGTGGGTGGTGGTTCATCATCGAGCCGGACGTTCGACTGGGCATTCATGACATCGTCGTTCCCGACATCGTTGGCTGGCGCAAGGAACGAATGCCCGTGTTTCCAAGGAGCCGTCCCATCGATACGGTTCCGGATTGGATTTGTGAGCTACTGTCGCCAAGCAGCCGCAACCGCGACTGAGTCGACAAAGCAGACCTGTATGTGCGGACGGGAGTAGCCTTCTATTGGATTGTCGATGTGGAGGAACGCTCGCTCGAAGCGTTTCAAGCGGAGGGCGGGCGATGGGTACGACTCGGGGCGTGGACCGACGGAGACACGCCATCGATTCCACCGTTCGAGGCATCGCTCTCTACATCTCTGCCATATTGCCCCCCGCCTGATTCTCTACCCTCACTCTGTATTGTGAGCCTCGACGTGGGGAGGCGAGCAAAAGAGCTGACGCTCCCCGATTGGATTACCCACTGGGACGATTGTGAAAACCCTCGTGATGAAGGGCAATCCAGCGAAAGCGAGCGAAGTCGATGCCCCCTGGGACGGTACTTAGCAATTCGATTCGCTCCACTGGGGCATCCGCCACGCACTGCGGCAGCTCCGGTGCGCCGGCCTTCGCCCCGGCCGCGATCTCACACTCGGCATCGGGATCTATGGCCCAGTCTTCCGAGCGACGAACAATCCCTGAGAGGCCGCGACCGCACTGAGACGCGGGTCGTATGTCACGAAGGTGGCCGCATCAGCGTCGAGGGCAAGGGCGACGTGAAGCGCGTCCAGCGCCCGCAGCGGGATCTCCGGGAGCGTCAAGAGGAGACGCTCGGCGCGACGATGAACCAGCGGTGTGGTCTCCGCGCGTCGACAGGATGCGGCGAGTTTCGCGGCTTCGCGTTGGAGCCGTCGGGATTCCGCCGGGGCCAGCAGCCCTTCGCGCGCCCGGCGTCCCAATGCCGAAGCCGTTTCGGTTAGCGCTAGGTCGGATAGGATCACGTCCTGCGCGCCGATGAGCGCCTCGTTCAGATCGTCGCTCTCCGCTTCCGGCACGAACAGCTTTACCACCGCGCTCGTGTCCAGGTAAATCGGCCCTGTCCACCTCTCGACCTGGAGGTCCCTCACGCGCGGTCCTCGCGATCCTCGACGACGGCCTGGGAGAGAGGAGGATGGATCTCTCGTGCCTTGAGGCGCACCTTTTTCAAGTTCGGAAACGGCCGTCCCGGCTCGACCGGGACCAGGCGGGCAACAGGTCGGCCGCGATCGGTGATGACCACTTCTCGTCCCTTTTGGACGTCGTCCAGCAAGCTGCTCAGATCCTGACGAGCCTTTCGCACTCCGGCAGTCCGCATGGCTCCCTATTGTGTCACATGTAGCACTTCTGGTCAAAGTCTCCCCGCGCTATCTGCGCCGCCTCGCGCGGGAAGACGAGGGCGAAAACCTGGATCCCGAGTGGTGCCTCGAGCGATAGCCGTCTGTCTCGCAGGGAAAAAGCCGCCGAGCCACCAGGGTGAAGCCAAAGGCCTGGGAGATTCCTCGGCCGGGCGGAAACTGAACTCGAGGAATTCTCGCTTTCTCCCTAAGAACCCGGTGAGGTCCGAATGGTCGGGCTCTTCGCGCGGGCGGCGCTCCAGACTTTCCGGGCCCACAGACTGAGATTGTCCAGAAGCACGTAGATGAACGGAAGGATGACCAGGGTGAGGAAAGTCGAGGCGGTAAGGCCTCCAATCACCGTGCGGGCGAGAGGGAAGTAGTAGAGCCCGTCGAGCTCCGCGCGTCCGAGCGCCATGGGAACGAGGGCGAGCACGGCGGTTCCCGCGGTCATCAGAATGGGACGCAGTCGTTCTTTGCCCCCCAGCTCGATGGCGGTCTCGCGGTCGTGCCCCTCGCGGCGGAGATTGTTGATGTGGTCGATCAGCACGATCCCGTTCTTCACCACGATCCCCATGAGCACCAGCACCCCGATTTGTCCCATGAAGTTGAGCGGAGTTCCCGTTACGAGGAGAAACCAGGCGACTCCCCAGAAGGCGAAGGGGATGGAGAAAAGGATGGCGAAAGGGTGTACGAGCGATTCGAACTGAGACGCCATGACGATGTAGATGAGCGCGAGAGCGAGCGCGTAGTTCACCAGCATCTGCTGGAGCTGGGCATCCTGCTGCTGGATGCGATCGCCGAATGACCACGAGTAGCCAACGGGAAGGTCCATCCGGTTCAGGCTCTCTTCGATACGCTTTCGGGCGGAGGCCCAGTCCTTGCCTTCGTAGCTCGAGAGGACCGAGACGAGGGTCTTGCGGTTCTCGCGCTCGATGGTCTTGGGTTGGGCGACGACCTTGAAGTCCGCGATGGTCCCGAGGGTGACGCCGCGTCCCTCGCCGTTCACGACGAAGTTCTTCAGATCGTCGAGGGTGGAGACGTCCTGCTGCGACATCATCAACAAGAGCTCGACTTCCTTGTCGCCCGCGTTGTAGCGGCGCAACCGCTGCCCGCCCAGGGTGAAAGCGAAAGCCTCGGAGATGTCCTGAGGCCGGACGCCGTACTTGGCGGCGAGCTCCCTCTGCAGCGTGACTTGAATCTCTTGCCGGTCGGTGCCGACCGAGCTCTTCGCATCCTTGACGCCCTCGATGGCGGAGAGGCGCCGTTTGACGTCTTCGGCGAGCCTCGCGAGCCGCTCGATGTCCTCTCCGAAGAGATTGAGCTGGAAGAACGTGCTGTCGCCTCCCGCCTCCGCGTCTTCCTCGAAGAACGTGAGCTTCACTCCGGCAATTTTCGGGACTTCCTGGCGAACCCGCTCCCGAACCGCACGCGCTTCGTCCTCGCTCACGTGCTGAGCCTTGAACGTCAGCGTGGTGCCAGCTGTGTTCTCCCCATAGTGGCTGTAGACGGAGTCGAGCCCGAGCTCGTTCTGGTGCTCGAACAGCCACGCCTCGACCTGGCTCACCGCCCACTCGGCTTCCTCCTTGTAGTGGAAGTCGGTGAACTCGTATGCGAGCCTCATCTGCTTCTTGTTGAGACCGGCGAGCATGGCGGTCTGAACGCCGAGCGAGAAGGGAAGTGCGATGCTCGCGAGAACGACGATCGTTACCCCGAACGTGGCCCACCGATGGCGAAAGGTCCAACGCAGAATCCGTACGTACTGCCCGGAGAGCCACTCGGTCCAGCGCGGTGGCTCGGATTCCTTGCCGCGCAAGAGCTTCGACCCCATGAGGGGGATGAGCGTCATCGAGACTAAAAACGAGCTGAAGATGCAAAGCGAGATCGCCCAGCCGATCTCTTCGAGGAACACGGTGAGCTGGTTGCGCTTGCCTACGATCATCGGGAGGAACACGATGGCCGTCGTCACCGTCGAGGCGAACACCGCACCCCAGACTTTCCGCGCCCCGGATACGGCCGCGGTCTTCGCATCGGCGCCGCCCAGGTGCTCTCGAAAGATCGATTCGAGCACGACGATGGCGTCGTCGACGAGAAGACCGACGCCGAGCATGAGTCCCATCATCGAGAGCACGTTCAGCGTCTTGTCGAGAAAGTACAGGCCCACGGCGGTGGAGATGATCGACATCGGGATGGCAAGGCCCACGATGATGGTCGTATCGATCCGTCTCAGGAACAGGAACAAAACGACCATGGCGAGAGCCCCTCCGAGAAGGCCCTCGGTCATGAGGCCGCGGAGACCCTTTGTGATCTCCGCTGCCTGGTCGTCGAAGACGAAGAGGCTGATCCCCCGGAGAGTCGGATCGCCGGCGATGGACCCTTCGATGAGCTTCGTCACGCGCCTCGCCGTCTCTACGGTATTGGCGGTGGCTTCCTTGTAGACGGAAAGGGCGACCGCGTAGCGACCGTCCAGGTGTCGTCCGATTCCGATAGGGGGCTCGCGGTGAGTGATGTCGGCGATGTCCGAGAGCAAGAGTCCCCGGTCGTTGACGGGGAAACGCTCGATCTCCTCGAGGTCCGCGAAGGCCCCGAAGCTGCGTACGTGGATCACTCGCCCCTCACCGTCGAGCTTGCCGAGGGAGACATTTCGATTGGCGCCCATGAGCTTGCGGGCGAGCTCTCCGAGATCGACCCGGTGCTCGGCGATCCGGTAGAGCCTCAAGTTGATGCGGACTTCGCGTGGCTCGACGCCGTTGAGCTCGACTTTTGCGACACCGGGGATCCTCCGGATAGGATTCACGACTCTTTTTTCCAGAAGATCGTAGTTTCCCGAGAGGTCCACACCCGGGGCCGAGATCCGCGCCTCGACGACGGGAATTTGCGTGGTGCTGAAGGTATTTATGAAGAGCTGGTCCACATCGTCGGGGAGATCGGGACGAATCTCTTCGATTTTCTCTGCGACCTTCATTCGGGCGACGTCGACGGCCTCTCCCCAGTCGAAGAAGAGTTGAACCGAGGCCTGGTCGGCGTCGGCCTGCGAGCTCAGTTTCGTGACGCCGGGAAGGGTGGCGAGCGCCTCTTCGATTGGTTTGACGATCTGTTCCTCGATCTGGCGCGGGCTCGAATTCGGATAGGGAACAGTGATGAATACGGCGGGGAAGTCGAGGTCGGGGAGGAAGGCGAGGGGGAGCCGGTACAACGCGATGACGCCCAGCACCAGCACGCTCACCAGGACCATCGCGGTTGCGATTGGCCGCCGGACGGACGTTCCTGCCAGGCTCGTCACGTGCCGAACCTCTTTCGGTCGAGAACGCAGTAGACCGACGGGATGACGATGAGCGTCAGGAGCGTCGAGATCGATAGACCACCGATGACGGTGATGGCCATGGGTTGTCGGATTTCGGCGCCCTCCCCCAAGCCGAGCGCCATGGGCACGAGTGCCAGAATCGTGGTGAGGGTCGTCATGAGAATGGGACGCAGTCGGACTCGACCCGCTTCCACGATCGCCTCGTCGCGCGCCATCCCTCGTTCCCGAAGACGATTGATGTAATCGACGAGCACGATGGCATTCTTGACGACGATACCCGCCAGCATCACGATGCCGATGAGAACGATAACGCTCACCGTGCTTGCCGTCAGGAGTAGCGCCCAGACGACGCCGATGAGCCCCAGGGGTATTGTGAACAGGATGATGAAGGGGTGGATCAGCGATTCGAACTGGCTCGCCATGACGAAATAGACGAGGAAGATCGCCAAGCCGATGGCGAGGTAGAGACTTCCAAAAGAATCTTCGATCTCGAGCTGTTGACCCGCGAAGCGCGTGCCCACCGAGCTCGGAAGGGCGAGACCGGCGATGACGCTCGCCATGTCGGCGGTCACCCGTCCCAAGTCTCGCCCGTCGAGATTCCCCGAGATGACGACGGCGCGTCGCTGGCCCACGCGGCGGATCTCCGAGGGGCCGGCGGCCAAGCGAGTAGAGGCCACGGACTTCAACGCCACCGCTCTCTCTTCGGTCTCGTGCACGAGCAGCTCGGGAATCTGGTCGACGCGCGCGCGAGCCTCCTCGGCGGCGCGCACGACGATATCGATCTTTCTTTCCCCTTCGTTCAGCCTCGTCGCGACGTTTCCGCGAAGCTTGGTGCGCAAGGTCTCCGACACTTCTTCCACGCTCAAGCCCATCTGTGCCATGCGATCCGTGGAGAAGAACACCTGAAGCTCGGGATTCCCCATGTCCGAGGACGCCCGAACGTCGGTGAGGCCTGGCACCGACTCCACCGCATCGGAAATCATTGCCGCGGCCTTCTCCAGCTCCGCCACGTGGTCACCATAGACCTCGAGCTCTACCGGGCGTTTGAAGCTGAAGTACGAGGGACGGTCGAACTGAAACGAGAGGCCGGGGAACTGGCTCAAGGACTTCCTCACGCGCGCTACGCCGCGAAGCTCGGCTTCTCGGTCTCTCTTGTCCGCCATCACCACGTGAATCCTGCCCCGATTCTCTCCTCTGCCGCTGGCGTCCACGGAGCTCGCGCCGGTCGAGCCTGCCGTGGTGATGACCCGCAGCACCTCGGGGAGCCCTGCCGCTTCCGTGCCGACCGTTTCCAAAAGGCGATCGGTAACCGCCAGTGGAGCGCTCTCGGGAAGCTCGAGATCGAAATAGAACTCACCTTGGGTGAGGCTCGGTAGCAGCTCGACTCCGAGGCGGCGGGCCAGGACCAGGCTCGATCCGAAGGCCACGGCTGCCGATAGAAGGACGGCCGCAGGGTGTCGAATCGCGAAGCGGCAGGCCCGCGGATACAGTGAATCCACCGCCACCTCCGCTCGACGGAACGCGCCAGTGAATGGCGAGACGAGTTTCGAGAAGAAAGCTCCCGAGTAGGCAAGGGAGCTGACGACGACCGCCACCGCGCGCGCGGGCGCTCGATGCCAATTGGTCAGCTCGTCGGCGTCGGCAGGCATGTCTCGCTCTTGCGAAAGCCTCGCGGCGAGCACGGGGATGAGAGCCAGGGAAAAACCCAGTGACGCCAGAATCGAGATGGAGACGGTCAGGGCCTGATCGTTGAAGAGTTGACCGGCAACGCCTTCGACGAAGACGATCGGAAGGAACACCGCGACGGTCGTCAGCGTCGAAGCGATGACTGCCGTCGCGACCTCGTTCGTCCCTCGCACCGCTGCCTGGTGCGAGCCGGCACCGGTTAGTCGATGTCGATGAATCGACTCTAGAACGACGATCGAGTCGTCGAGCAGCATGCCCACGCCGAGAGCGAGCCCGCCGAGCGACATGATGTTCAGCGAGATCCCCATTTGATACATGATGAAGAACGTCGCCACGACCGAAACAGGGATAGCGAGTCCGATGACCGCCGTCGCGCGAAGATCGCGCAGAAAGAGTGCAATGATGAGCACCGCGAGTAGGCCACCGATCCAGGCGTTCTCGACGACCTCGGCGATGGCGCCTTCGATGAAGCTCGATTGGTCGAACAGCACCGCGAGCTCGATGTTCTCAGGAATGCTCGAGTCGATGGTCTCGAGCCGGGCGCGGACTCCCCGGGCGACCTGCACGGTGTTGGCGTCGCCTTCCTTGTAGATGCGGAGCTCCACGGTCTCGCGACCTCCGGTGCGGACGATGGACTCCCGCTCCTTGTGGCCCCAACGGATGTCAGCAACGTCTCTCAGATAGACGCGGCGCCCGTTCTCATCGGCGAGCTGAGTCGCCCCGATGTCCTCGAGATCCGCGAACTCGTTCAGCGTGCGGACGAGATAACGCGCCTCGTCTTCGTAGATGCTGCCCCCGGCGAGGTTCACGTTTCCCGCCGCGAGCGACGTCGAGACGGAGGCTAAGTCGACTCCTGACAACGCCAGGCGATCCTCGTGGATATCGACCTGGATCTCGCGCTCGAGACCTCCCTCGACCTTGACCGCGGCTACGCCGTCGATGGCGTCGAGCTCCTTCTTGAGCTCTTCCTCGGCATATTGGCGCAAACGCGCCAGATCCGAGCCGCCCGTCACCCCCAGACGCATGATCGGATCGCTCGAGGGGTCGAACCGCAGCAACGTCGGGTTCTCCGCGTCCCGGGGTAGCTGGGCCAGATCGAGCTTCTCCCGGACGTCGAGCGCCGCGAAATCCATGTTCGAGTCCCAGAGGAACTCGAGCGTAACCTCCGACACTCCCGCACGCGAGCGTGAGCTGAGGCGCTTTACGCCGGAAATGACTCCCACCGCCTCCTCGATCGGCTGGCTCACCAGGCTCTCCACCTCGGCCGGTGCGGCGCCGGGGTACCGTGTCTCGACCGTGAGACTCGGGTAGGAGATATCGGGAAGAAGATTCAGCGGAAGTCTGGTGAACGACACGACGCCGAAGATGGCGACGGCCACGGTGAACATCGAGACGCTCACCGGTCGACGGATGCAGGCGTCTATTAGGCGAGACATCCGCTACGCAGCTACTTGGTGAGCACCTCGACCGACTCTCCGTCTTCGAGTGTGGTATGACCGGCGATGGCGATCTTCTCTTCCGGCGAGATTCCGGCCAGAATTTCGACCGCGGCACCGCGCGTGTAGCCGAGCTCGACCGGTCGTTTCTCCGCGCGGCCCTCGTTCACGACGAAGACGAAATTCTCGCCTCCCTCCGTCACCACGGCGAGCTTGGGAACGAGGACCGCATCGATCCGACGATCGGTCTCGATCTCGGCGCGGACGAAGGCGCCAGGGCGGATATCGGCGGAACGATCCAGCACCTCCACCGTCACCTTGACCGTACCGGTCTTCGGATCGACGACCGGACTGATGTCCCGAACACGACCTCGAAAGCTCACGTCCTCCATCGACGCTCCCGCCAGCGCTTCGGGAAGCAGCCCTACCGGCTGTCCCGGTTTTAGCTGGAAGACGTCCTTCTCGGGGAGGAAGAGGCGAACCACCAGTGTGCGAAAATCCGCCAAAGTGACGAGGTGGTCCCCGGGCTGAATGGTCCGTCCCACGACGATCTCCGTCGCCGTCACACGGCCAGCGAAGGGAGCCCGGATCACGGCGTAGCGGTACTCGAGCTCCTTGATTTGTTTTTCCGTTCTCGCCAAGTCTCGATCGAAAACAGCTTTTTCGTAGTCGAACCGGGAAATGAGCTCCTGATCGAATGAAAGCTTCGAGCGATTGAGCTCGGCTTCCGCCTTCCTCAGGGTGAGGTCCGCTTTTTCGAGCGCGAGCTTCTTCTCCTCATCGTCTATCCTGGCGAGGACCTGGTCTTTCTCGACGGCTGTACCCTCTCGGACCGCCACTTCGGTAACGATTCCTGAGACCTTGGCGAGGACCTCGGCCGATTGCTCTGCCTCGATCGTGGAGGAGCTGGACAACGTCTTGGTGACGGGTCCTTGGATCGCTTCGACGACCTCCACCGGGACGGCGGTAGCGGCCGGCCCCTCGACGACATCTTTCGCCTCGGCGCTGCCATCTCCTTGCTGGATCACAAAATAAGAAACGACGGCACCGATCGCCGCGATCGCGACGCCACCGGCCAGAAAAGTGAGCTTCCGGGACCGATTCATGGACGAATAGAGCTCCCGTAGATCATACGAACCTGACTCCGGGGGAGTTCAGGAAATCCACGCAGATCGTACCGTGGCTTCCAAGCGAGTCTTCCCTACAAGGGGCTCAATGCCGTGGGGCACCCGTGATGGATCCGCCTTCACGCAGTGCCACGGCTCGGGCTGGTTACAGCGCGACAGGCGCGCCGGGTGGGCTGACTACTTCATCACCCTGCTAGGGTGCCGTCCGTTGGATCAGCTCCCAGGCGGTGCGCACGTGGCGCTCTTCTGTGTAGGTTTGGCCGACACAAAAGCGGAGAGTGAAGCGGCCATCGAGTCTCGTGTGTGTGAGATAGAGCTTTCCGCTCTCGTTTAGCTCGCGCATCAAGTGCTCGTTCACCTCGTCGCCGCCTTTGTGGCGGAAACAGACGAGGTTCAGAGGAACCGGCGCAACGACCTCGAAGCGTTCGTCCGTGCGAATCCAGCCCTCCAGCTCGTGGGCGAGCGCGACGTGACGCCGGATATGGTATCGAAGGCCTTCGACCCCATAGTGCCGGATGACGAACCACAGCTTGAGCGCACGAAAGCGCCGCCCCAGGGGAATGTGCCAGTCGCGGTAGTCGATGACCGCCCCCGAAGCCGTGGCCTCGTTCCTGAGGTACTCGGGGAGTATGCTGAGCGTATCGATGAGCGTGCGGCGGCTCTTGATGTAAAAAGCATTGCAGTCGAAGCTGGTGAACATCCATTTATGGGGGTTGAAGCAATAGCTGTCGGCCCGTTCGACTCCGTCATGGATGTACCGGAACTCCGGGCAAAGAGCCGCCGTTCCCGACATCGCGGCGTCTACGTGCAGCCAGAGATCTTGCTCGGCGCAGAAACGTCCGATCTCGGCAACCGGGTCGAGGGCGTTGGACGACGTCGTTCCCACGGTGGCGCAAACGAAGAAGGGGTTCAGCCCGCGGTCTCGGTCGGCGAGAACCAGCCGCCGCAAGTCCCCGGCCGACATCGCGAAGCTCTCGTCGACAGCGACGAGCCTCAAGTTGTCCTTTCCAATGCCGGCGATCTTGACCGCCTTTTCGACCGAGGAATGGGCCTGGCTCGAAGCGTAGGCGACGAGCCCTTTGTCGAGACCGGCCTCGTTCGAGCGGAAGCTCGTCGCTCGTTCGCGCGCGGCGAGTAGAGCGCACAGGGAAGAGCTCGACGCGGTGTCCTGGATGACCCCACCGCCTTCGCCGTTGGACTTGAAGGCCTCCGGGAGGCCGAGCATGTCGACGAGCCAGTCGAGAACGTGCGTTTCCAGTTCGGTACAAGCCGGGCTGGTAGCCCAGATCATGCCTTGGACGCCGAGCCCGGCGGAAAGGAGCTCCCCCAACACGGCGGGTGGAGAAGAGTTCGACGGGAAGTAGGCGAAGAAGTTCGGCGACTGCCAGTGGGTGATACCGGGCAACAGGATGTCGTCCAGATCCTTGACGATCGAGTCGAAAGCTTCCCCTTTTTCCGGAGCGTCGTGGGGCAGTTTCGCGCGAATCTCGCCGGGCTGGACGCGGGAGAGAACCGGCAACGATTCCACTCGCTTGTGGTAGCTCGCGATCCAGTCGATGAGGGCATAACCGGCGCGGCGAAACTCGTCCGGGTTCATGTGGTAGCTCATGGACTCCTCGTCAGCGAGTCGCAAAAAGGTGGTGTTTCTCGTCTTCCAAACTCATGCCGAGTCTTTCGACGAAGCGGCGAGCCCCTTCGTCCTCGGGGGCGACGAAGGCGATGACGCGTTCGACGCACGCTCTCTCGCGAGCATGGTGGAGAATGGCTTTAACGACTTCGGTGCCCAGGCCGTGGCCGCGGTAGGGAACGTCGATCAGGCACCAGAGCTCGGGGTCAGACTCCGATTGTCGGCGAAGTCCGGCGTAGCCGAGAACCATCCCCGACTCGCGATGAACCGCGGCCCATACGCCAAGTCCGTGCTCGCGGTAGCTGTCGCGTTGGGCCAGGATGAAGGCGCGAGCGCTCGGCGGAGACAACTTGTCGCCGACGCGAGCACTCGCCAGCACCGTCTCGAGTGGCTCGACGTCGTTCAGAAGTAGCTCGCGGAGAAACACGCGCTGCGTCTCGAGTACGAGCGACATCGCGGCTTGAGTCTACCTTATTTGTTCTTGAGGAGATATTTCGCGATCGTCTGAAGCTGCATATTCGACGTCCCCTCGTAGATCTTGCCGATCTTGGCATCGCGCCAGTACTTTTCGACGGGGAAGTCTTTCGTGTAACCGTACCCACCGTACAGCTCTACGGCTCGCGAGGTGACTCGCTCGGCCATTTCGGACGAGAAGAGCTTCGCCATTGCCGCTTCAACGAGAAACGGCCGTCCGGCATCGCGGAGCCGGGCCGCGTTGTAGACCAGGAGCCGGGCCGCTTCGAGCTCGGTGGCTGCCTCCGCGATCTGGAACTGGACTCCCTGGAAGTCGGCGATCGGCTGGCCGAAGGCCCGCCGATCCTTCGCATAGCTCATGGCGTAATCTAGAGCCCCGGAGGCAACCCCGATCATCTGACCTCCGATTCCGATGCGGCCCTCGTTCAGCGTCTCGATGGCGATCTTGTAGCCTTTGCCCACTTCCCCGAGCACGTTCGAGCGGGGAACTGGGCAGTCGTTGAAAAGGAGCTCGTTGGTGCTGGACGCCCGAATCCCGAGCTTGTCTTCCTTCTTTCCTACGGTGAAGCCGTCGACGTCGCGCTCGACCAGGAAAGCGGTGATACCCTTGTAGCCGGCGCTCGGGTCGACCGTGGCAAAGACGATGAACAGGCCCGCTTCGGCGCCGTTGGTGATCCAGAGTTTGGTGCCGGTCAGACGAAACTGGTCGCCGTCCTCGACCGCCCGGCACGTCAGGGCAAAGGCGTCGCTTCCCGAGTCAGGCTCGGAAAGAGCATAGGCCCCAATCGTGTCCCGAGCCAACTGGGGAAGCAGACGCTTCTTCTGCTCATCGTTCGCCCAGCGAAGGAGGGCGTTGTTCACGAGCGTGTTCTGGACGTCGACCAGAACGCCGAGGGATGCATCCACGCGGGAAATCTCCTCGACCGCCAAGAGCGACATGAAGAAACTGGAGCCGGCGCCGCCGTGGCTCTCGGGAATCTCGATGCCCATGACGCCGAGCTCGAAGAGCTTCGGGATGAGCGAAGGCTCGATCCGCATTTCCCGGTCCATACGGGACACGTGCGGCCGGATTTCGCTTTCGGCAAACTCCCGCACCGACCGACGGAAGAGCTCTTCCTCCTCCGTGAGCACGGTCAAGCCATCGGGTCTCGTTTGAACGTCGGTCGTCATTAACCCTGCTAATATCCCGCGAGCTCGGCGATCGCGGCATAGATGTCGTCTGTCTGTGGAAGAATGGCGTTCTCCAGAATCGGGTTGTAAGCGACCCAAGAGTCCCTGGCGGCGATCCGCCTGACCGGCGCATCGAGGAAATCGAACAGCTCATCCGAAATCCGAGACGCGATCTCCGCCCCGTATCCGAAGCTGCGAGTGTCCTCATAAGCTACCAGGACGCGGTTCGTCTTTTCCACAGAGGCCGAGATGGCTTCCCAATCGTAGGGCGAGAGTGACCGCAGATCCAGAATCTCGATGGAGATGCCGTCCTGTTGTTCGGCCTTCTGGGCCGCGCGAATCGATCGGTTCACCAATGCGCCATAGGTCACGATGGTTAGATCGGTGCCCGATTGCACGGTTCTCGCTTTGCCGAAGGGAATCATGAAGTCGGGTCCGGGGTAAGGGCTCTTGTTGTATGTCTGGCGATAAAGATGTTTGTGCTCCAGGAACATCACTGGGTCGTCGCATCGAATCGCTGTCCGCAGGAGCCCGTTCGCGTCCAGGGCCGTCGAAGGCATGACCACTCGGAGCCCTGGCAGGTGCGTGAACAGCACTTCGCCGGATTGACTGTGATAGATCGCTCCCCCGGTCAGGTAGCCGCCGATGGGCACACGTACGACCAGGGGACAGCCGAACGCGCCATTGGAGCGCCACCGCATCGTGGCAACCTCGTTCCGCAACTGCATGAAGGCTGGCCAGATGTAGTCCAGGAACTGGATCTCCACGACCGGCTTGAGGCCGCGCAACGCGGCCCCGACCGCCATGCCCACGATGCTCGCTTCTGCGAGGGGGGTGTTCCACACGCGGGCGCCACCGAACTCCCGCTGAAGCCCGAATGTGACTTTGAAAACGCCGCCCTTGCCCTTGACCTTCCCCAGGTTCTCTTCACGACTGACGTCGGCGACGTCTTGACCGAAGATCATGATTCTCGGGTCACGCGCCATCTCGTCGCGCAAACAGGCGTTCAAGAGATCTACCATCGTGCCTTCCTTTCCCGTAAAAACGGGCTCGGTGTGAAAGGCGGACGACGTGGGGTCGACAGAAGAGCTATAGATATGGCGACTCCAACTTTGCTTCTCGGGCCGCTGCATCGACAGCGCTTGATCGGCAGCCTCCACGACTTCTGCATGAACGCTGCGCTCTAGGGCTTCGAGATCGGGCTCGGCCATGAGACCCTCGTCGAGCAGGAACTTGCGCATCCGAAGAATCGGGTCGAGCTTCGCCTCTTCCGCGCGCTCTTCCTCGGTCTTGTAGAGGCGCTCGTCGTCGGACAGTGAGTGAGAGTATGGGCGAACCACGTGCGCGTGAGCCAGTACCGGCCCTCTTCCCGATCTGACGTAGGCGATGGCATCCCTCAACCGTTTGTAGCTCTCGATGAAGTCGCAGCCATCGAACTCCGTCACGAAGAGAGACGGGAAGTTGCGCACCAGTCGAGAGATGCTTCCCCCGGCGGTCTGTCGCTCGACGGGGACCGAGATGGCATACCGGTTATCCTCGATGAGATAAAGAACCGGCGATTTGTGAAGGCAGGCGTTGTTCAGAGATTCCCAGAACTCGCCTTCGCTGGTCGAACCGTCGCCTCCCGAGACGAAGACGATCTCGTCCGCGGCAAAAGTGTCCGCGAGGGACTCGATTGGGCTCCGGTTCAAATACTGTCCTGCGATGGCCGCGCCCACCGCCGGCAAGAATTGCGTTCCGACGCAGCTCGACTGGCTGACGATGTTGAGTTTCTTTTGGCCCCAATGCGAAGGCATCTGGCGGCTGCCCGATGCCGGATCGGCAGCGGCGCCCACGCTCGCCATGAGCTGCTCGAAAGCCGTCGTGCCCGTCGCGAGAACGAGGGCCCGGTCCCGGTAATAAGGGAAGTACCAATCCTCGCCGGGTCTCAGAAGCTTGGCCAAGGCGACGAGCACGGCTTCGTGTCCGACGCCATTAATCTGGAAGAAAACCTTGTTCTGGCGTTTTAGCTGAATTTCACGGTCGTCGACCTTTCGCGACAGCAGCATGAGACGATAGGCCTCGACCAAATCGTCCCGGGCGAGTCCGTGGAAACGCTCCGCCGTCTCCGCGTCGGGTCGAATCGCAGGCTCTACGGGTGAGTTCGGCCCGCCGTCCATTCACACCTCCAATCGCGTACAGCTACGTCTCCCTTTGTGGTGCGCGAATTCCGCTTGGGCAATTATATCTGATCGAACCGAACTGCCACGGGGGCTGTAACTTACCGGGCGGTAACTTCAGTCAGCCGAGATCGAAGCTCGGGACAACCCCCGGAAGGACAGCAATCTTTCAATCGACTCATCCACTTTCACGTCCGGAGTCGATGCTCCCGCGGTGATCCCGATCTTCATCGGACCATCGGGAAGCCAATCTCGGGCTTCGATCTCCTCGGAAGAGTCGATGGGTTTGTGGAGGATGAGCTCGCTCGATCGGAGTCGATTGGAGTCCGCGATGTGGAAAGTCGGAAAATGACGACTGCAGATTTCGGCGAGGTGCGTCGTATTACTCGAGTTGTAACCGCCGATGACGAGCATGATGTCGACGCCCTCCGCGCAAAGCTCCAAAACGGCGTCTTGGCGCTCCTGGGTGGCGCTGCATATGGTGTCGAACGAACAAAATCGGCCCTCGATCTCGGATTCGCCGTAGCGCTTTATCATCGAGGCTCTGAGGACTTCGGCTATGGCCAGCGACTCGCTGCTGAGCATCGTCGTCTGGTTGGCGAGGCCTATCCGCTCGAGGTGGGCATCGGGATCGAACCCGGGGGAGACTGCAGCCCGAAAGTACTCCAAAAACGCCTTCGCGTCGCCGCCCTGCTCGATATGACGACAGACGGCGTACGTCTCACTCATGTCTCTTACGACGAGATAATGGCCGCCCGGGCTCGTCGCCCGCGAGACGGTCGCCTTGGTCTCTTCGTGCCAGTGCTTGCCGTGCACGATGGAGGTGAACCCCCCGCGCGCATAGCGCTCCACGTTCTTCCAGACGTTCATGACGGAGCCGCAGGTGGTGTCGACCAGGATGGCGCCCTTGTTCTCGAGAATGCCGAGCTCTTCCACACTTACACCGAACGCCGGGAGCAGAACGACATCCTCCGCCGTGACTTCCTGGAACTTGCTGACGGAACCATACGGCCCGCTCAAGAAGAGGATTCCCATCTCCTCGAGGCGCCGATTGACGAAGGGGTTGTGGATGATCTCGCCCGTAATGAAGAGTCTCCTGTCGGGAAATCGACTTCGAGCCTCATAGGCGTATTCGACGGCCCGGTCGACCCCGTAGCAGAAGCCGAACTCCTTCGCCAGCCGAATCGTAAACTCACCTGCGTGCAGGGTGAAGCCATGCTCCCGAGCAAAGTCCACGATTAGACCCTTGTAGTCTTTCCTCAGCGGTTCCTTCACTTGATCTCGGAGGCCGAGTCCCTTGCGATAAAGCTTGGTCTGGGTCGCGCCGTTGGTCATGGTTCAACTTGATTATAACTATCTTCACTCCTTCGTACTGCATTTCAGAAAACGCCAACATAAACCAGTACCCGATAAACGCAAGGGCCCGAAGACAGCAGAGTCGCAAAGCTCTTCGTAACAAGTTGCTCGGAGAGGTTTCAATGTCACCCCGTCCGCCTGGGAGGTTTTGGGTATAATGACTCTCGGGAGGAAAAGACTCGATGCAGGACGTTCTCATTACCGGACCGCGGAAGAAGCAACCGAAGCTGCTGGCCTTCGTCGACAAGGGCAAATGCTTCGGGCGCGGTTGCGAGATGTGCATCCACGTCTGCCCGGTAAAGGACTGTATCTATCTCGTCCCCGATCCCGAGGCGGGCGCGATGGGAGAGGTTTGCGAGATCAACGTCGAGACCTGCATCGGCTGTCAACTCTGCGCGAAATTCTGCCCTCCGGACTACGACGCGGTCCACATGTTCCCCTACGAAGAGGGTATTCGGCTCGCCGAGGAAGAAGAGCGAAGCTACGACTATCGCCTCTACTCGAAAAAGGACGGCGCCCTCGTCGGCTGATCTCGCCGGTCCAGTTTGACCGGCCCGCGCGCCCGTGCAAATGTATAGTACCCAATGTCCACCTATCCTCTGCCGGCTAGGCGCGCAGGGGCGTTCCGCGTAACCTCCGAGTTCGCGCCCCGAGGAGATCAACCGGCCGCCATCGAGGAGCTGACCGCTGGCCTGACGCGGGGCGACCGGGATCAGGTCCTGCTTGGAGTCACCGGGTCAGGTAAGACCTTCACAATCGCGAAAGTGGTCGAGGCCGTCAACCGACCGACCCTCGTCATCGCCCACAACAAGACGCTCGCCGCTCAGCTCTACCAGGAGTTCAGGGAGTTCTTCCCAGACAATGCGGTCGAGTTCTTCGTCAGCTATTACGACTACTACCAGCCGGAAGCCTATGTCCCGGCGAGCGACACTTACATCGAGAAAGAGGCGACCATAAACGACGAGATCGACCGGATGCGGCTGTCGGCAACGAGGTCTCTCTTCGAGCGAGAGGACGTGCTCATCGTCGCCAGCGTTTCCTGTATCTACGGCCTCGGTTCACCGGAAGCCTACTACGGAATGCTCCTTCACCTGGACAAGGGAGACGAGGTCGATCGAGGCACGGTATTACGAAAGCTCGTGGAGATTCAGTACGAGCGCAACGACTTCGATTTGAAGCGCGGAAATTTTCGGGTGAGGGGGGACGTGATCGAGATCGTGCCCGGCTACGACGATCTCGGGGTGCGCCTGTCGCTATTCGGAGACGAAGTGGAGGAGATCGCTCAGTTCGACACCCTGACCGGCAGGACGATCCGGCCGATGACCCGGGTGACGATCTTTCCCAAGACGCACTACGTGTCGTCCCGTGAACGCACGGTGCGAGCCATCGAATCGATTCGCGAGGAGCTCGACTGGTTCCATCGAAAGCTCGTGTCACAAGGCAAACTGCTCGAAGCGCAACGGCTTCAACAACGTACCCTGTTCGACCTCGAGATGCTGCAAGAAGTGGGGTATTGCCATGGCATCGAGAACTACTCGCGCCATTTCACCGGCCGTTCGCCCGGGGAGCCGCCTCCGACGCTCATGGACTACCTTCCGAGTGACGTTGTCGTGGTCATCGACGAGTCGCACCAGACCATTCCCCAGATTCGTGGGATGTATCACGGAGACCGTTCGAGGAAGGAGACCCTGGTGGAGTACGGATTCCGGATGCCATCGGCCCTCGACAACCGCCCGCTGAACTTCGAAGAGTTCGAAAAGCGGGTAGATCAGACGATTTATGTCTCGGCGACCCCGGGACCCTACGAGCTCGACAAGACCCGGGGCGTGGTGGTGGAGCAGATCATCCGTCCCACCGGACTGACGGATCCGGAAGTCGACGTGCGTCCGGTTGGGGGACAGGTCGACGATCTTCTCCACGAGATCCGTGAGTGCGTCGAGAGGAACGAGCGCGTCCTGGTCACGACGCTCACCAAACGGATGGCGGAGGATCTGACCGAGTATTACACCGAGCTCGGAGTCAAGTGCCGTTATCTGCACTCTGATATCGATACGCTGGAGAGGATGCAGATCTTGAGAGATCTCCGGCTGGGTGAGTTCGACGTGCTGATCGGAATCAATCTGTTGCGCGAGGGACTGGATCTTCCCGAGGTGTCGCTCGTTGCCATTCTCGACGCCGACAAGGAGGGCTACTTACGGTCGGCGGGCTCCCTCATTCAAACGATTGGCCGGGCGGCCCGCAACGTGCGCGGCAAGGCCGTTCTCTACGCCGATAACGAGACGGAATCCATGAGGAAGGCCGTGACAGAAACGAGACGAAGACGCCGCGTCCAACAGGATTTCAACCAGAAGAACGGAATCACACCCGAGACCATCGTCAAGTCGATACGCGGTCGAATGGGAATCGAACAGGAGGCGGAGACGACTTCTGGCCGCTTGAAGGTGGCGGAGGAAGGACTCCTGTTTGGCAGCCCCGAGGAGATTCGACGTGAGATCGAGAGATTGACCCGTTCGATGAAGAAAGCTTCCAAAGATCTGGAGTTCGAAAAAGCTGCCGAGTATCGCGACCGCATACGTGACCTGAGGCAACTCGAGCTGTTCGAGGCTTGATCGGTGGTCTTCAAGGCTCTTTCCGAGGCGGTCAAGCATTGGATTTTCGCCATTCAGGAGTTCTCGAAACTAGCCTACCGAGCCTTAGTGAACTTGTTCTCCGGTCGCCACTACTGGCGCGATACCCTCGACCAAATGGACTCGATCGGCGTCGGCTCGATCACCATCGTTTGCCTCACGGGTCTGTTCACCGGAATGGTCTTGACGGTGCAGAGCTCGGCCACGCTCGATGCCTTTGGGGCACGCCCCTACGTCGGACGCATGGTGTCGCTGTCGATGATCCGGGAGCTCGGTCCGGTGCTGACCGCGCTCATGGTCAGCGGTCGCGTGGGGTCGGGTATGGCGGCGGAGCTCGGCTCCATGGTGGTAACCCAGCAGATCGACGCGCTTCGCTCACTCGGAACCGACCCCATTCGAAAGCTGGTCGTCCCCCGCATGATAGCGGGCGTGGTGATGGTGCCCACCCTAACGGTTCTGTCCAACGCGGTGGGGATGGTCGGCGGCTATCTGGTCGCGACCCTCACACTTCGACTGGCGACGAGTCTCTACTGGCATTCGGCGCTCGACGCCATCCGCCTTCAGGACCTGTTCATGGGACTCGCTAAACCGTTCGTGTTTGGATACATCATCGCCACCGTGGGCTGTTACCAAGGCCTCACCACCACCGGAGGAACGAGAGGCGTCGGAGAGTCGACCACACAATCGGTTGTCGTCGCATCCGTCCTCATTCTGGCGACGGATTACTTTCTGAATTTGCTCATCCTGAAGTTCGTTTATCCCTGAATCATGTCCACGACGGTTATTGCGTTCCGTAACGTCGATTACGCCTATCCCGGGACCGACGACCTGGCCCTCGCCGACGTGACCTTCGAAGTGGATCAGGGGCGGACTCTCATCATTCTCGGCGGAAGCGGCTCGGGCAAGTCCACGATCCTCAAGCTCGTCCTTGGCCTGATCAAGCCCGACTCGGGAGCGGTCGAGGTCGAGGGAGTCGACATCAGCCGCATGCGTGAGTCGGAGCTGATGGACGTACGGGCCGATATCGGAATGGTGTTCCAGGAAGGTGCGCTCTTCGATTCTCTGACCGTCGCCGAGAACGTCGGATACCGACTTCGGGAGCACGAGGCCTTGAGCGAGGAGGAGTTCGAACGGCGGGTGCAACGCATGCTCTCCGTCGTGGAGCTGAGCGAGTTTTATGATCGAATGCCGTCGGAGTTGTCGGGCGGCCAAAGACGTCGCGTCGCGGTGGCCCGGGCGATGGCTCACGGGCCCGAGTTGATCCTCTACGACGAGCCGACCACGGGACTCGACCCCATCACCGGATCCACGATTTGCGACCTGATCGTGAAGTTGCGCGATCTCGGAGGCGTCACGTCGGTCCTAGTCACCCACCAGCTTCGCGACGCGTTTCAGGTCGCTCAGAGCTACGCCATGACGAAGAACGGCGACGTCGAATTCGGCCGAGTGACCGACATCCAAAAACTGGAAGGCACGGAGTTTCTCGTCTTGAATCGTGGCAGGATCGTCTTCCGTGGGCTCCAGCGCGAGCTGTTCACGACCGACGAGCCTTATGTCCGGCAATTCATGGATGGACACGTCCAAGCTTATGGGAGGTAGGCTTCATGGCAGGCAGAAAAGGCATCAGTTATGCGGAACTTCGGGTGGGCATCGTCGTGGCCATCGCCCTCATCGTAGCCATGGCGACGACGATATACGTGACCCGGGAAGGGGGGCTTCCGTTTCTTGGGGGACAGTATACGGTTTACAGCTATCTGCGTGATGTCAACGGTCTGAAGGCCGGTGCTCCGATCCACCTTTCGGGGGTGGAGGTGGGTTCAGTGCGTCACGTCGAGTTCGCCGGTCCGGACGCCCCCGCGCCCGTCAGGGTCATGCTGAATATTCGCACCGAGGTGCAGGATCGCATCACCAGCAACTCCCTCGTGATGGTAGGGAGTCTCGGAGTCCTGGGTGAGAAGATGCTGGACATCGATCCTGGGCCGCCCGGCGGCGTACCCATCGAAGATCAAGGCACGGTGCCCGGGCAGGCGGAGGGCGATCCGATAAAGGGCATCATCTCCGACGCTTCGACGACTATGAGGGACGTCCGAGATCTCGCCCGGGATCTCCAGTCGGGCGAGGGGACACTGGGCGCTCTTTTGAAGAGGGAAGAGCTATACCAGAAGCTACTCGAGCTCATCGGAAAAGCCGAGGACGTATTCGTCGCCCTCGATCGCATGGAGGGAACTTTCGGCAAAATGATCCACGACCCCGCGATTTACGACAACCTGAACGAGCTCACCGAGAACATGAAGAGTCTGGTCACGAGTATCGAGACGGGTGACGGCGCCCTCGGCCGGCTGGTGCACGACGAGTCCATGGGTCGCTCGGTAAAACAGGCCACAGCCAACCTCGAGAGCCTAACGCGCCGAGTCGATCAGGGCGAAGGTACGCTCGGTGCTCTCGTACGCGACCGGGCCCTCTACGACAGGCTCGACTCGCTTTCCGGCAATTTTGATTCCATATCCGCCCGTCTCGAACGGGGCGACGGCACCGCGGGCCAGCTACTCCACGATCGCGCTCTCTACGAGAACTTGAACGCGACGGCCATAGAGTTGAAGGGGCTTTTGGCCGACATCCGCCAGGATCCGAAGAAATACCTGCGCATCAAAGTGAGTCTGTTCTGAGGAGTCGACCGTTCGTCCGATCAGGACGCGGGCTGATTGGCCTTCTCGTCGTGGCGACGAAAAGCTTCCATCATGAACTCGGTCGTGGAGCGGATGGCCTGCACGTTGCTTCTAATGTCGGCGCGCACGAAATGGAACCGGCCGTTGCGCACCGGAATGAGGCGGTACGCTGCGTCCTCTCCCGTCAAGTCGTCGGAGAACGACCCGCAGATGTGACCATCGAGAAGGTGAATCTCGCCCGCGCGGTCCCCGTCGATGTGGAGCACGCCGGTAGATTGATTCGCTTCGAGCAACTGCAGGATATCGGAGCTCTTGAACCTCGCGAGGTCACCCGACAGCTCGCTCGGTTCCTTTGGCCGGTGATGGTAGTCGATGAGTCGCTCGCATCGATAGACGAGCTCACGCATGCTGAACGGCTTCAAGAGGTAGTCGTCGCCGCCAGAGCTCAGAGAATCGAGCCGGTCCTCGGGCGCGGCCGCCTCCGTGATGATTAGGAGCGGCGCAGCCGAGAAGGCTGTATGGTTCTTGAAGGAGCGCACCAGGTCCAGTCCGGAGGCTGGCCCAGGAAGCTCGGCTTCGCAGACGATCAGGTCGGGCCGCCGCCCCTCGGTGCTCGTGACCGCGGCGGTAAAGTTGCTCGCTTCGAACACCTCGAGCTCGCTGCGCCCAAGAAAATCCCGCAAAATTCGACGCAACTCGGCGTTGGGCTCGACGAGTAGAACGCGGTAACGTGACATGGAAGACTCGGCACCACCTCTGGATGCGATGGGTCTGCGGGAAGATTCATTGTAGGGACAGCCTGAACGACCTGTCAAACTCGAGTTTCTCCTTGAAGCGCTCGGAAATCGAATGCTATCCTGTTGTAAGCAGAGCCGTTTCCCCAAAGAGGTCTCGACCCGCCGCGCCGTTTCGACTTGTAGGCTAGGAGACAGGTGGAAGAAAAGCGAGTCAAAGCGCCATGCCAATTAGGGAACCGGGGAAGGGAATGCGGCGGGGAACAACCGTCACCTCGATCGATGATTGAAAGCTACGGTGAGAGCCACGTGGGCCTGCGCCGCAGGCTAAACGAGGACAGTCTGTTGCTGGACAACGATCTCGGCCTTTTCGTCGTGGCCGACGGAATGGGAGGTCACAACGCCGGGGAGATTGCTTCTCGTCTCGCAGTCGAGACCGTGGCGAACTTCGTCCTGCGCTCCCGGGAGGAAGAAGAAATCACCTGGCCCTACGGAGTCGACCCGAAGCTGTCGTGGAACGCCAACCGCATTCTCACGTCGGTGATGCTTGCCAACAAGCGCGTGTGGAAGGAGGCGGATAGGCGGCAGGATTATACGGGTATGGGAACCACCATCACGGCCGCCTTACTCGACGACGAAGCCTTTTACGTGGTCAGCGCCGGTGACTCCCGTGCCTATCGCCTCCGCAATGGTGTCTTCGAACAATTGACCGTAGACGATTCGTGGGTGCAGGCCGCGGTGGATGAGGGGGTGCTGCTTGCCGAGGAGGCGCAGGGTCATCCCATGAAGAACATCATCACCAAGGCGATCGGCGCCAAGGAGAACATCGACCTTGCGGTCCAGGAGCACCGGGTCCAGGACAACGACCTGTTTCTGCTCTGCTCGGACGGGCTTCACGGTATGGTCTCCGGAGAGCGTTTATCCGAGATGGTGCGAAACGGCAACGGAACCCTGCCGCGCTTGATCGAGAGGCTGATCGCCGCGGCGAACGACAACGGCGGTAGAGACAACGTGACCGCTCTCGCGGTTCGATATCGTCAATCTTAGACTCGGCCGCGACCCTCTTCGCCCACCAGGGGCATGATAAGCTCGTCGCGACATGAGCTCCTCCTCCCGAATCATCGACAAGAAGAACCAGTACATATTCCCCTCGGTGGCGACCTATTATTCGAAGCCGATGCCGCTCGTGCGCGGCGAAGGAAAGCATGTGTACGACGCCGACGGGAGGCAGTACCTCGACTTTTTTGGGGGTATCGTCACCATAAGCGTCGGGCATTGCCATCCCCACGTCAACCAGGCCATCAAGCAACAAGTCGATACCTTACAGCACGTCTCGACCCTGTTTCCCAACGAGCCCATGGTAGCCGTTGCCGAAAAGCTCGCCTCGATAACGCCGGGGAAGCTCCAGAAGAGTTTTTTCACTAATTCCGGAACCGAGGCCAACGAGACCGCGATCCTTCTCGCCCAGCTCTACACGGGACGGCAGGAGATCGTCGCCCTTCGGCATGGCTACAGCGGTCGAAGTCTGCTGGCGATGGCGGCCACCGGACAGAGCGCCTGGCGGCTCGGCGGAACCCAGATAGCGGGTCTCAAGCACGTCGCCAACGCCTACTGCTACCGCTGCCCCTACGGCCTCACGTACCCGAGCTGCGATCTGCATTGCGCCCGTGACGTGGAAGCAGTGATCCAGACGACGACCTCCGGCAAGATCGCCGGTTTCATTGCCGAGCCGATCCAGGGCGTCGGGGGCTTCATCACGCCTCCTCCGGAGTATTTTCCCATCGTCGTCGACATCGTTCGCAGGTACGGCGGTGTTTTCATCTGCGACGAAGTCCAAACGGGATGGGGGCGGACTGGCGATTTCTGGTGCGGTATCGAGCATTGGGGGGTCGAGCCCGAGATCATGACTTTCGCCAAGGGGATGGCGAACGGGACACCGGTCGGCGCGACGATTGCGACCGCGGAAATCGCCGATAGCCTGACCGGCAGCACCATCTCGACGTTCGGCGGGAACCCGGTGACGATGGCTGCAACCCGTGCGGTAATCGAAGTGATCGAAAAGGAGAATCTCCGGGAGAACGCCCGGAACATGGGTCGCTATTTGAAGGACGGGCTCGAATCTCTCGCTCGCGAGCACACCGCAATCGGAGACGTTCGCGGCATGGGCCTCCTGCTCGCCATCGAGCTCGTCGAGGATCGTGAGAGCAAAGCGCCGGCAGCGGCGAGGACCACGCGCTTTCTCGAGAACGCGCGCAATGCGGGTTTGATCCTGGGCAAAGGTGGACTCTACGGAAACGTGATTCGGATCTCGCCGCCGCTCAATATTACGAGGGGCGATGTGGACGATGCCGTCGCCATGATGGATCGGGCGCTAGGCGATGGGTGAGCCGCCGCTTTCCGGTCTCACCGTTCTGGATTTTTCGCGGATTCTGGCCGGGCCCTACTGCACGATGCTTCTCGGCGATCTCGGCGCCGAAGTGCTCAAAATCGAACCCCCATCCGGTGACGATTGCCGCCATTGGGGCCCGCCCTTCGTCGGGGGCGAGAGCGCCTATTTTCTCGCGGTCAACCGGAACAAGCGTAGTCTGTGTCTCGATCTCAAGTTAGAGGAAGGAAGGGCTCTAATCCATCGGCTCTTGCCATCCGCGGACGTGCTGGTGGAGAACTTCCGTCCGGGCACCATGGACCGTCTGGGCTTGGGATACGATCAACTGCGCGACCGGCATCCCGGCCTCGTCTACTGCTCCATCTCGGGTTTCGGACAAACCGGCCCGCTACGCGAGCGGCCCGGATACGATGCCGTGATGCAGGGCGAGGGCGGGTGGATGGCGCTCACGGGCGAGCCCGACGGGATGCCGATGAAGGTGGGAGTTTCCCTTGCGGACATCTTTACCGGAATGATGGCGAGCGAGGGGATACTCGCCGCTTTGTTCAACCGGGAGCGCACCGGTCGAGGGGAGCGCATCGACGTCGCCTTGTTCGATAGCGTCATGGCGACGTTGTGCTACCAGGCTCAGGGCTACTTGATGACCGGGGAGCTGCCCAAACGACTCGGAAATCGCCACTCCTCGCTCACGCCGTACGAGACGTTCCCCACAGCCGATGGCCACGTCATCGTAGGGGTGGGAAACGATGCCTTGTGGAAGCGATTTTGCGTCGCCTTGGGCTGCCCTGAGCTCGACGTCCCGGAGCTCGAGAAGAACGCGTCGCGCGTCGCGCGTCGCGAGGAGCTCGCGCAGCGTCTCGAGTCCCTGTTCCTCTCGAAGACGACCGACGAGTGGATCGACCTCATCGGACGCGCCGGCATTCCGGTCGGGCGCGTGCGCAACGTGGCGGAAGTCTTCGAGAGCCCGCAGGTCGAGGGTCGAAAGATGCGCATCGAGGTCGAGCACTCCAAGCTGGGTCGGTTGCCGCTCACCGGCAATCCCATCAAGCTCACGCAGGCGGGCGAGCGTGAGCTCGAGGCCCCGCCCGTGCTGGGGGAAGACACGGAAAGCGTGCTTCGAGAACGGTTGGGCTTGGATGACGAAACGTTGGAAGGACTCCGTGAGCGCGGCGTTTTCGGCCTTTAGAGTGTGCGCAGTGCCATGGCGGGACCCGTGATCGCCCGGCCGCCACGGCTCGGCCGTTGCGGCGCTTATTCGCACGGCGTGCTCACATTATCAGCTTGTTAGTGAATGTGCATGGCATCCGTGGCGCCGAGGGTTTCGATCGCGACGGGCTCCGCGATCGCCATTCCCTGAGCGAAATCGACGCCGATCTGGCGCAATTTTTCGACGATGTCGTTGGTTTCGGCCCACTCCGCGATCGTCCTCTTCCCCATGACATGCGCCATGTCGTTGATGGATCGCACGATGGCGAAATCCGTCTCGTCTTTCACCATCCCTTTGACGAAGAGGCCGTCGATCTTCAGAAAATCGACGGGAAGCGTCTTCAAGTAGGCGAAGGAGGAGAGCCCCGAGCCGAAATCGTCAAGTGAGAAGCGGCAACCCAGGCGCCTCAAGGTCTGCAGGAACTTTCTCGCCCGGCTCAGGTTCGTGACCGCTGCCGTCTCCGTGATCTCGAAGCAGAGCTTCTTCGCGCTGACCCGGGCGCTCTTGATCTCCCTCACGACGAATTCCAGGAAGCGGGCGTCCCCGAGAGAGTGACCGGACAGGTTGATTACGCAGAGCTTGAGTCCTTTCGTGTGCTGGCGGTGGCTCGAAAGCCACCCGAGCGCCGTGCGGATTACCCATCGGTCGACGGAGGGCATCAAGCCGTAGCGTTCGGCCACGGGCATGAAGGCGCCCGGGGGAATGGCTCCTTCCTCCAGGTCATCGAGCCTCAAAAGGAACTCGTAGTAGCTTCCACCGTTGTCGTCGCCGAGGGGTGCAATAGACTGATAATACAGAGCGAAGTGGTCGTTCTCCAGGGCATCCTTGATGCGCATCGCCCAACCCGTTTCGCGGTGCCGGGTCGCCATCTCCAGGTCATCGGGCTCGAAGACATGGATGCGATTTCGCCCGGTGTCTTTGGCCGCGTAGCACGCTGCGTCGGCCTGATTCAAGGTCTCGGCTAGTCCTTCGCTCGTTTCGGTGACCGGAACCACGCCGATGCTTGCTCGCGTTACGAAGCTGGTCGTGTCCCATACGAACTGGAAGTCCTGGATCGTCTCGTGCATGTTGTGTGCGATGCGAAGCGCCCTCTTGAGGGGGCAATTCTCCAGTAGCACCGCGAACTCGTCTCCGCCGACTCGAGCCACCGTGTCCCGCTTCCGGACGGCGCTCCTGAGTAGCTCGGCCATCTGCCTCAAGAGCTCGTCGCCCGCCGTGTGGCCACAGGTGTCGTTCACGACCTTGAACTCATCGAGATCGAGGTAGAGGAGCACGTGCTCGGAGCGCATTTCCCGTGCACTTGCGATGACGCGCTCGAGTCTCGCCTCGAACTCGCGGCGGTTCACGAGCCCGGTAAGGCCGTCGTGGGTCGCCTCGTAGGATAGGACGCGGGCGCGTCGCCGGGACTGGGTGACATCATAGAAAACGATCACGGCGCCGGTGATTCTTCCATCGCGATCCCGGATCGGAGAGGCAGAGTCCTGGATCGCGAGGCGGGTACCGTTGCGGCAAATGAGCGCCGAGTTCTCCGGCAACCCGACGTTCATCCCGGACTCGAGGCAACGCGTGACGGGATCGGGCGCTGGCTCTCCCGTGGACTCGTCGACGATTCGGTAGATTTCACCGATCGATCGGCCTTTCGCCTCGAGGGTCGTCCAGCCCGTATAGCGCTCTGCGGCAGGGTTCAGATATTCGATCAGTCCCTCCGCGTCGGTAGTGATGACCGCATCGGCGATCGAGGACAGAGTGATTTCGGCCCTCTCCTTTTCTCGGAACACGGCGGCCTCGGCTCGCTCGCGCTCTTGGACTTTGAGCTCCAGCTCCCTTTGCGCCCGGAGCAGTCCGGAGGTCATCTGAGCGAATACGCGGCTCAGGACACCGACTTCGTCGGCGGAAGAGCCGACGGCGGTCGTTTCCGTCTCACCAGAATCGATTCGTTTTGCCGCGTCGGTGAGAGCCACGATGGGCCGCGTCAGGGCGCGGGACAAGGCGACACAGACGAGTCCAACGATCGCCGACGTCGCCAGAAGGGTGGCAAGGAACAACCTTCCGAGCTGTGTGATCGGCCGAAACGCTTCGGCCTCGTCCATTTTCACAACCAGGCCCCAGCCTGCGTCGCTAACGTATTCGGCCGCCGCCAGCACGGGCACGCCTCGGTAGTCCAGGCCCCGCGCGAGGAGCCCTTTGTTCCCGGATATCGCTTCTTCGACCGGACTGTGCTTCGGAACCTGGCGCTTCAGCGCGGCCCCAGCGTCGAATCGCAGTGGCGCGATATAGACGGAGACTCCGTCGCCGGTCCTCGCGGCGAGAAGGGTCTCACCGGTCTCTCCCAGGCCCGCGTAGTCGCGCACCGAATCGATCACAGGTTTGAAGTCGGCTTCCATAACGAGGGTGCCCAGCGTTTCACCGTCGAGCTCGAGCGAGCCTGAAAGGTGCGCTGTCACGCTTTCATTCTGGCCGAGCGACAGACGCAACGGGCCGCTGCGGACGTCGAACGAGGCCATGGGTTGACCGGTCCGCTGCGAGTCGGTCGATACCAGAATCGTGCCGCTCCGGTCCGCGACGTGAATGTGCCGGACCGTCGAGACCGACGACCTCGCATCCTCGAGAATGCGCTCGAGCTCCTGAAGCATTTCCGGAGTTCTTCTTGCCGAGTACTCGCGGATCACCAGACGAAGACGCCTCTGGCTCGTGAGAAGGTCCATCCCATCGCGGCTGCGACGGACCAGACCCTCGATGCGACGCGCCTGTAAAGAAGCGAGGGACTCGAGCTGACTCAGCGCTTCTTTACGCAGGAAGGAGCGCGCCTCGAGGTAGAAGACGACGCCTGCGCCCAAGAGCGTGAGGAGGCACACGGGAAGAAACGTTACGAGGAGCTTCGCCCGAATCTTCACGTTGGCACCTCACCTGGAGTCGAGGAATGTAAGTTCCGTTTTTTTGTGAGAACAGTCATTGTACGCCAGACGCTCGGTTTTTGCATTAACAAAAGGTCGAGCGATGAGGAGTGGAGAGCCGGGTGGTGTTTTACGGGACGCCTGCGGAAGGCGATGGGGCGAGCCAGCTCAAGTCAGCGCCCTCTTCGATAGCTCCGTCTTGCCGATTCTCTCCACGCGCATCACCAGGCCCTCGTCGGGGTCGGGGCAGGCGACGAGGCTGTCGGAAAGAAGCCAATCTCCTTGGGCAAGCTCGCGCTGTTTCGCGGGAATCAGAGGCAGGACGGCGGCGAGGGCGTATATACAGAAGTGACCGCCTTCGGGCAGCACCAGGCGGCTGCTGTCACGCACTTCGAACCAATCTCCCACTTTCAACCCACAGACCGATCGACCCGCGATCTCCGTCACCGTGATTCGCAGATCGTAGAGCGTAAACTTGTCTTCGGTCATGCTCGGGAGCAAAAAGCCATCAGGTGCCAGCCGAAACGCCGCACCCAGGCTCGGGGCAGCAGGTTGAACGCGCCGACGAAGGCGCGGTTGTACAGCAGCCCTTTTATGCCGCCGTGAAGGCGCGATTTTACCGGAAAGCGCTCGGGAACGAGCCGAACCCGCTCGAAGGCCGACAGCAAGTTCTTGAACTCGCCGATGGAGTACATTCGAAGCACGGGCGCATCCTGATGCTCGAGCTCCACTTTGGTCAGCTTCGACAGGGCATTGAGCCATGACAGTCGATTGTAACCCATGAAAATCGCTTCTCCGTCTCGACGAAGAACCCGTCGGCATTCGCGTACCATCCGCCTCGGATCCGCCGTGTATTGCAGCACGCCATGCCCGTAGACCATGTCGAAACTCTCGTCGTCATACGGAAGCCGTTCGGCGTCGGCGACCGCGAGTTGGATTTCAACGCCGGAGTGCCCCGCGTTCTGCTTCGCCAGAATGATCGCCGTCGTGGAAAGATCGACCCCCACCGCCCTGGCACCGCCTTTGGCGAAGCGCACGAGATCGATGCCGATGCCGCAGCCGACTTCCAAGATCCGCTTGCCACCATAGCCGTTGAAGTCGACCATCTCCGGAAGATAGCGAAGCTTGTCGAATCGATACTCGTCCAGATCGGCAAAGAACTCCCGGGTGCCCGGCGCGTGCCGGGCTATCTCGAGATCGTGGATTCGCTCGTTCCAGTAACGCTGAACGTCGTTCGACAAATCCATCGCGAGCGGGGGCTTTAGGGCCTACAAGATCCTCTCTTCAGAGAAACTGGCATGCCATCATAAACAGGGCGCATTGGCATCGAGCTCCACGACGAACGATGCACTGGCCTCGACCGAGAATCCATTTCCCAAAGCAACACTCGCTCCTGCCTTGAACGTTGCGTTTGCGCCGCTCTGAACGTTGACATTGGGTCCGGCCAGGATCGTGTTTCTTGCTCCACGGATGACGTTCCCGCTCAACGTGACATTGCTGATGACCAGATCCGGCATACAAGTCCCCGTCGGCGGACAGACCTCACCGTACGCCGTTCCCCACCGGCCGTCTTCACCCATGATCAGGGAGCCACGCGTGATCGCGTGCTCGTTGTAGATCCAGAAACAGCCCGTGACCGGATCGGCGGCCGTGCCCGAGTAGTCGCCCCATCGGTTCTGGGGTCCTCCAAACGTGCGGACATAGAAGTCGGTGCCGGCTCGGAGGGTTTGCGACCCGCTCGTAGTACCCGCTGGATCGCCGGGCGACCGCGTCGTGTAATAGGAGCCCCCGAAGATCGTAGCTGCGGAGGCGGAAAAGCCAACGGCCAGCTCGTTCGCCCCGTTTATGGCGATGGATGGAAAAAACGTGCGCGTGTCGGCCGCAATGTCCTCACCTCCAATGGTCCCCCAATCCGCCAACGTGGTCGCACCCAATGTCGAGGTGTTCAGCTGCCACCAGATGGCCGTCGTCTCACCGATGTCGGGTCCAAAATTCGGCAGGATCGTGGCGGTCATGACCAAAAAGTCGTCTTTCCATACCGCGTTCAGCGCCCGCCGATCGTTGACTTCCACGAGCGTCGCGGTTCCCGACTGGGGCGCATCCGGCAAGGAGCCGGCATTATTATCGATGTTGCCGACGTTGATGAACTCTTGAGTGAAAGTAGGTGTCGTCAGAGGGTGGTCCAGCCTGACCACCTGAACGAACTCGTTGCCGCCTCCAGTCAACCCAGAGTGGGAGACGAGAAACGTGCCGACGTTGGCGGGCGGACTACCAAAAATCATCGCGGGCTGCGTGGCCGCTGCTAAACCTGCTCCGGCGTAGGGGTCTAGCAGCGTCACCATCGCCATACCGCCGTCGTAGAAGCCTCCCGTACCGATTCCTTTTTCGATGACCCATAGCCTCACCCCGCCGAAAGTCGTTCCGTCCACTTCGAACTCGAACATATTGGTCGTGATGTAGACTGCCTCTTCGTCCAGAGCAAAACCGGGGTAATCGGCCCAGTGGTTCGTAGACCCGATCAGAAGCTCGGAGTTGATCGACGTCATCGTCCAGGTTCCGTTGGGGTCGGCATCGTCCGAGACGGCCACCAGGATACGCGACGTGCAAGCCGGCACGGACGCGCACACACCATTGTCGACCAGTTCGAGTGTGACGATCACAAATCGGCCTTCGAAATGGTCATATAGCACCTTGGGATCGAAAGTGAAGTTCGCAGGCGCGAGAAGCGTAAAGAAATTCGCCAGGGACGCGTTCAAGTCGAGAGCCCCATTCTTTTGGTGAAAGCGAACCGTCACGTTCGAAACGTTCACGAGATGGTCCGGTCCGGCGGCGGCGATGGGATCGGGTGGAATGAAGACAAAACCCCCGGTGTTCGTTGCGTTCGTATCAAAATTTGTCGATTCGAAAGAGCTCGTAAGGGCGGGTGCGGCCGGGATTGGGGCTCGAATGTCGAGGCGTGATTCGGCGCGAGAGCTTTTCCGAACGGGGCTGTCGCTCACTGGCCGCACCGGTTCCGCGGTGCCCCGCCCTGTCATGTCGTCGTGGCGAGCCGGCTCAGGGGGTTCACTCACGTAGATCTCATCGACCTTTTCGTTGGTCGCGGGGACGAAATCGGCGGCCACTTCGTCGACCGACGCTTCAACATAGATAGCCGTCATCCCTTGAGGGAGCTCGGGCCGGAAGGTGGCGTCCGGGTCGATGCGGTAGCTCCTAGGTTTGGCGCGTTCGAGGGGTTGTTTTTCAGGCCGTGCGGATTTGGTGCTCGGTTCCTCGGGCTTCAACTTCTCTCCCGGCAGGCACGCTGCGTACCCGGCGACGAGGATCCAGGAAAATACTGCACGAAATCTCGAGAACTGATTGCGCATCGTTGTCTCCTTGATTCGGAGGGATGGGACTTAGCGTCATCTGTAACCACGTGGACAACCTGGATTGGTCGGCATCGGCACCATGGCGAGCTCGAAACACATATCACTTCCCGGGGGACCACCGATAGACCCGCGTCAGGCCGCCCGCGGAGAAGCCACCCGTGTCCACGTCCTTGTCGATGACCGAGATCTTTCTTGCCCGTCGGGACTCACCGAGGCTCTCACGACGATGTAGACCTTCTCGGCGTCAATGGCCAGGCAAGTAGCAGCTTCGTCCAGCGGCAGCGTGTCTTCCGCCCGGGAATCCTCGAGCGCGATCAAGACGAGGAAGGCGGGTTGCGCTGTCACCGTTCTCTTTCGTGAAGCCACGAGATCGGCCGACTATATGGGTTTCTTTCGAATATGCGAGCGAAGCCACCAACGCCCCCGATCAAATCGAGGGCAACGTCCAAGTTTTGTCGTCCACTAACGCCGAACGCCACATTCATCGCGAACGGTTATTATAGGCCCTTCCATGAAACGGGACGTCGACGCCCTCTCCAGCCGGGAATTCGATCTCGTGATCGTGGGCGCGGGGGTGTATGGAGCGGCGATCGCTTGGGACGCCGCCCTTCGCGGGTTGAGCGTCGCTCTAATCGAGAGGAATGACTTCGGGTCTGAAACGTCGTTCAACAGCCTCAAGACGGTTCATGGCGGGATTCGCTATCTGCAGAGCGCGGACCTCAAGCGCATTCGAGAGTCGGTCAGAGAGCGTCGCACCCTGCTGGCGATTGCCCCCCACCTCGTGCATCCGCTTCCTTTTCTGGTACCAACCTACCGTGGAAGCTTTCGGAGAAGTCGCTTGGTGATGCGGGCCGCACTCGCCCTGAACGATCTGGTCAGCTGGGATCGAAACGAGGCGCTCGGGGATCCCGATAAGCACCTTCCCCCGGGTCGATCGGTCTCGCGCGACGAATGCCTCGAGCTCTTTCCGGGGCTCGAGTCCTCGGGCCTTACCGGCGGAGTTCTCTGGTACGACGCACAAATGTACAACTCGGACCGGCTCACGCTTTCTTTCGTCTTGTCGGCTGCCAACGAGGGCGCGGTCGTGGCGAACCACGTCGAGGCGACGGGGTTCTTGATGAAAGGCGAGCGGATTCAGGGAGTAATCGCGCGCGATCGTCTGAGCGATTCCTCGGGACTCGAGATTCGGGCGAGGCTGGTGGTCAATGCCGCCGGACCGTGGGTGGATCGGGTCATCGCGAAGACCGAGCGCCCTCGTGCCCCGATGTTCCGCTTTTCGAAAGCCATGAATCTGGTCACCCGTCCGGTGGTCACCGGCCTCGCCCTCGGGGTCACGAGCCGGAGAAACGACAGATTTCTTTGTCTCGTACCCTGGCGCGGGGTCTCACTGGTGGGTACGAGCCACGGCCCTTATACAGGCGATCCGGACGGTCTCGAAGCGTCCGAAGCGGACGTGCGGGATCTGATCGACGACGTCAACGACGCGTACCCGACTGCTGGGCTTCGACGAGAAGACGTCCGCTTGATACATCGGGGGCTGCTCCCCATGGCCGCGTCGTCGCGTAACGGGAGCGTGAGACTGCTCAAGAGCTACCGAATCGACTACCTCGAAGGGTTGATCTCCGTCGTCGGCGTCAAGTACACCACCGCGCGTGACGTGGCGGCGAAGACGGTAGACAGGGGCCTGGCTCTCCTTGGACGGCCGTTCGCCGAGTCGCGCTCGGGATCGGTGCCTTTATGGGGAGGAGATATGCCGGCGTTCACCGAGCTTCTGGGGTCCATGACCGCGCCCGCCGACCAGGAAACCCGTCGGCATTTGGCACTGACGTACGGCACGCGTTTCAAGGACGTCCTTGCCGCCAGTGGATTGGATCGGATTTGTGTGGAGAGTCCGGTGCTCACCTGCGAGATTCGGCACGCCATTCGCGAGGAGATGGCCTTCGATCTCGCCTCGGTGGTTCTGCGCCGTACAGAGCTGGGCACGGCGGGCCATCCGGGACGCGCCTGCCTCGAGCGCGTGGCGGACGTCGTTGCCGAGGAGCTATCCTGGGACGAGGAGCGGCGAGCTTCGGAAATCGCGGCGGTGGAACGGTTCTATAAACTGAGGAGCTAGCTTGGGCAAACAGGAGCTCGGCGCGTTTCGCAGCCTGGCGAGGGCCATGGGGTCCTGGCGGACGGCGTCCGTTTCCCTCCTGTCTTTTTCCTCGGGTCTGCCGCTGGGTCTCGTGTGGTACGCGATTCCCGACTGGATGCGCAGCATCGGGGTCGACATTCGCATCGTCGGGCTCTTCACGCTGGCGCAGGCGCCCTGGGCGTTCAAGGTTCTGTGGTCGCCGCTCATGGATCGATTCGTTCCCGCGTTCTGGGGACGCCGCCGCGGCTGGATGGCTCTTGCCCAGCTCGCCCTCGCCGTGTCGAGTCTGTTGCTTGCGGGCGTCGGCGACCGGCCGGAAGCCATCTGGGTCGTTGGAGCCCTGGCTCTGGCCGTCGCACTGGCGTCGGCCACTCAGGACATTGCCTACGACGCTTACGCGGTGGAAGTCTTGCACGAAGACGAGCAAGGAGCTGCCGTAGGGGCAAAGACGGCGATGTACCGGGCGGCGATGATGGTGGCCGGGGGGTTGTCGATTACCCTCGCCGACAATTGGGGCTGGGGCATCGTAAACGCGCTCCTCGCGTTGTGCTACCTGCCGATGCTGGCTCTGACGTGGAAAGCGCCCGAGCCCGAAGAGAAGCAGCAGCCTCCGAGAACCTTGCGCGATGCGGTCTGGCAGCCTTTTCTAGGCTTTCTCTCTCGGCACCGGGCGCTCGAGGTCCTGGCTTTCGTCCTGCTTTACAAGTTCGCCGATCAGCTCGCCCAGGCGCTGACGCGTCCCTTTCTCAACGACATGGGCTACGATGCGTATCACCGAGGCATCGCCCTCTCCACCGTCGGCATGGTCGCCACCATCGTGGGAGCGTTCATCGGGGGATGGGTCACCACGCTCTTCGGTCTCGGGCATTCTTTGTGGATCTTCGGCCTGCTCCAGATATTTTCGAACGTCGGGTACTTCTTGCTCGCTGGCCTCGAAGGGCCGAGCCTCGTGGGGATGTATGCGGCCACCAGCTTCGAGCTCTTGACGTCGGGACTCGGTACGGGTGCTTTCCTCGTCCTGTTGCTTCGCATGACGCAGAAGCGATTCTCCGCCACGCAATACGCTCTTTTCTCAAGTCTCTTCGCCCTCCCGAGAATCTTGGCCGGTCCGGTGAGCGGTTTCGCCGTCGACGCGATCGGCTGGCAGACGTTCTTTCTATCGACGATGGCCATGGGGATTCCAGGGCTCGTGATGCTCTATCGCTTCGTGCCGATCGGGGTCAAAGAGCCCCATTTCTCCGTGGAAGAAGTCGAAAGGAAGGAGCCGATAAGCGCGGCGGCGCTTTTCGCTCGCGGGGTGTTCGGAGGAGTCGTGGCGGGAGCGGTTGCGTTCTTCGGGGTCGCCTTCCTGGCGGCGCTCAAAACGATGCGAGAGACTCCCGAAGTCGGGTTCGACCTTGCGGCCGCCATCTCCGCAGTCGGACATCCTGTCGAGGTCGCCGACTGGGTTGAGCTCCTTGGTGTTGGCGCATTCACACTCATCGGTGGACTCTTCACGGCGGCCGTTTTCGGCGCACGTCACCGTCAGGCGGACGGGCTCGCGGGAGAGCCGGAAGGTTCGACCGCCTCCTTAACTAGTTGACTTAGTCATCATTCTTGACTAGACTGGCTCACATGAAGGTTGTGAGCGTTCACGAGGCCAAGACACATCTATCCCAACTCCTCGATCGAGTCCGCGCAGGAGAAGAGATCGTGATCGCAAAGCGGGGGATTCCTTTTGCGCGCCTTTGTCCCCTGGGAATGCCCGAGCCGCGTCGCCCCGGATTGCTCTCTGGCAAGGTCGACGAGAGCTTCTTTGAACCATTGCCCGATGGCGAGCTCGATGCCTGGGAGCGATGAGGTTCCTTCTGGACACTCACGCCCTGCTGTGGTGGCTTTACGATGACCCGCGCCTCTCCGAGCGCGCTCGAGGAATTGTGCGTGATCCCGCGAACGAGATTCTGGTATCGGGCGCGAGCGGTTGGGAGATCAGCACGAAGTACCGGCTGGGGAAGTTGCCCGGCGCGTCCGAGCTGGTACGAGACATCGAGGGATGGGTGCGCCGCGCCGGCTTTCGCGAGCTGCCGGTAACGATTGCTCACGGTCAGCGAGCGGGGAGCTGGCCTCAGGCGCACCGAGACCCCTTCGACCGCATGCTCGCAGCTCAATGCGCGCTCGAAGAGATACCACTCATCGGAAGGGATCCCGAGCTGAAGGACTTCGGTATTCGCCTCGTTTGGTGAGGACGGGTCGGAAGGCTATGCCACGGGGAGGATGATTGTGCGCACCGTGCCGATTGCTTCCCGCGTCTCCTCCGCCCATCGGCCTTGGAAGTACTCGACGACGCTCTGCATCAGCTCATGGGTGACTTCGGCGAGGCGGCGCTCGAGGGGCCACGAGAGAAATCTCGCCGGAGACGACAACGCGTTCGAAACGGCGATGAGGTTGTCGAAGACGGAGATTCTGGCTCCGTGGGTGTCGGGCTGAACGATGATGCGGATGACGCCGCCACCGGCTCCCGCCAAACGGCGGCGAGAGTTCTCGATCAGGGTGTACAGAAGTCCTCGCAACAGGAATGGCTCCGCATAGACCGGCCTTACCCCTGCCTTCACGTCTACGACGAACCGAATCCCCTGTTCGTTGAGCCCGTTGGCGAGCTCGTGCTCGAGCCGTCCCAGTGTCTCCTGAATCGGGGTGGGAACCCGTCCCGGAAGTCGCCCGGCTCTCAAATCCATGATCAGCTGCCGGATGAACTTCACGCTGGAGACGGAGGCCTCTAGCTGTTGAATCTCTTGGCTCACCCACTGTGGGGTATCCGAGCGTGTCCGCATTCGAAACAGGGCGCCGGCGGCATCTCGCAGGGGTCCGTCCAGCCCATAGGCTGCCCCTTCGGCGATGCGTCCACGGAAGGTGCTGCGAAGATTCTGTTTGAGAGACTCCGAAGCGTGAGCGTCGGAGATCACTTCGAGCGCCATCGTCAGCTCCAGAACGACGCGCTCGAGGTGGTCGATGGTCTCCTGGGTCGGCGCGGGGGATTCCTGGGGCAGATAAAACGTAACCAGCCCGAGGGCATGGACCGGTGTTCGCATCGGTAGTGCGAGGACGGCAACGCAGTCTAGACCAACCCGGTCCATGGCGTCCTCGAGCGCGCCGGCCTCCCCGCGAAATTGAATCATCGGCCTTCCGCCCTCTACCAGCGCATGTGCGAGCGGCCTTCCTCCCGGGCTCCTTGCCCCCTCGAGCGGATCGACTTGAAGGCCGAGTCCCACGACCTGCTCGAAATGCCCGTCGGGCCGTATGAGGCTCATGGAGGCCTGATGGCATTTCAATGACGTTGCGAGAGACTCGACAAGCCCTTCGAGAAGCACTGGTGTTTCGTCCGGGCTCGCCTCGAAGAGCCGCTTGGCGATATCCGCCACCACGCTGAAGGTCTCCACGCGTCGTGTCTCGAGCTCGTTTCTTTCGCGGAGCTCGCTGATGTGATCGGTGAGGCTCGACGCCGCCTCGGCATAGCTTTCCAGCATCGCGTTGGCAGAACGGGTATCGAGCTCGACGACTCCCTCCGCAGGCGAATGAACGGGGGGCGAGTGCGAGCTCGACAGAGTCGGTGGCGTGCCGATGGACATTTCCAGCTCGTCCGAAGGGGCAAACTTGACTGAGGGCGCCGGCGCGGCCACGTTGGACAACTTCGGGGCCTTGACGCGCACGACCTTCGTCGGGGGCGGCTCGACCGGGCCAGAAGGAACGGTGCCCCTAGTCAGGAGGTCTTCCGGTGTCGTACCGAAGATCTCGAGCATCGTACGGGAAGCCCACTCCTTCGCCGAGCGTGCATCTCCGAGATTCTCCCCAATCCGGTATCGGGTGGCGAGCTCGGTCATCGTACATTCGAGCGACGCGGTGAAAACTTCCAGCACTCCTTTACCCTGAGTGGCGACCGAAGGAAAGCTCGGCGCGCTTCGAGCATTGAGACCTCGCTGCATGATCTGGAGGTCCGTCGTGTCGGGAAGGTCGCGCTTGTTGAACTGGAAGACGAGCGGGATGCTCGACGGCTCGATCCCGTGCTCGAGAAGATACTCCGTCATCTCTTTGAGACTCTGTAGATTCTCGTGCCAGCGATCGGTCGCCGAGTTAGCCACGAACACGATTCCGTCGGCGTTCTTGAGCAGCATCTTGCGAGTTGCGCCATAGAAGCGCTGGCCCGGTACCGCGACGATCTGGAACCGCAGCTCATAGCTTCGAAAAGCCGGAGTGGACAACGGGAGAAGGTCGAACAGTATGGTGCGGTCCTGAGCCGTGTTCACCGAGACCAGCTCCTGACGACGGTCCTGGCGCGCGAGGCGGTGCAGAACCTGAAGACTCGTCGTTTTTCCTCCCGCGGCCGGCCCGTAGTACAGGATCTTGACGCGGAGGAACCGCTCCTTGTGGTTGATCTCGACCAAGTTTCTACCTGCTCGTAACTTTCAATCGGACAGCCTGCCGAATCTGCTGTCGTAGCTCAGGCTCACGCGGCGGCGAGGTCCCCGCTCCGAGTCGTAAACGTCACATTGGGCGTAGGGCTTCGAGTAGATGTGGAGGCTCGTGGCGGGGGACCCGAACTCCGGCGCGTTCTCGACGGCGTGTATCTCGGCGGGACCATCGAGAAATCCGACTGTCCCGTCTACCGGTTCGTCGATGAGCCGCAGCTCTACGGGCTCTTCGGAGAGCATCTCGTAGTTCGAGAAACGAAGCTTGCCTCGCTCGACCCGGGCGAAGCAAAGCTCCCCTTCGTGGCCGTGGATGGGCGCCCGATGTCCGGATCCCCAGCACAGAACGAGAACTTCGAAGTCGGGGTCCTTGTGCACCAGATTGCGGGTGTAGCGCTCCTGGCAAGGGTGGATATAGGGTTCGAGCGCGCTTGGCTCCACGAGAGTCGATCCTAGATACTCCCGCACGTCCACGGCGGGGAAGCCGTTGTCGGAAAAGTTTTTCAGGTCAGTCATCAAACGGTCTATCGAGACGTACCGAGCCATTTGTGAGCCTCTTCTCGGAACAGTCAGGGATAGTAGTATGAGAAGTCATTTGCTCCAGGTTTGTCAAGGCGCTGCGGGCCCGGAACTCCGAGTTCAGCAATCAGTTGTGCGCGCTCCTGGGTTAGACTTGCGGTGTGGGTCCCGTCATAACCGACTCGCATTTCGTCATCGCCGTTGCCGACCTCGATAAGTCCGCCGCTTACTATCGTGATGTCCTCGGTTTCGCCGTCCGAGACATGGGTGACCCAGGATGGAGGATGCTCGTCAAAGATCGATGTACGATAATGGCTGGAGAGTGTCCTGATGCGATACCTCCTACGCAGCTCGGCGATCACTCGTATTTCGCCTATTTCGTAATCGATGGAATCGACGACTACTATCAGGGGGTGGTGGCGAGGGGTGCTCGTATTCGTAAGCCCGTCCGGGATGAGCCTTGGAAGATGCGAGAGTTCGCCGTGGAGACGATCGACGGCCACCGCATCATGTTTGGATCGCGTCTTCAATAGGAAATGATGCAAAACGCGGTAGAGAAAAAACGACCTCGAGTCATTGGACCGACCAGCCTGGTTCTGCTTTTCATTCTTTGCGGCAGCCTGTCGGCCTTCGCCCAGGTCGTCAAACTCGTCGGAGAAGGCCGGGTTACCGTTCACGCGGACGGGGTCATCTTGGTCAACATGTTGAGGGAGCTCGATACGGTCATTCCCATCGAACAGCTCTTGCTCGACCCCGCCGTGGATGGAAAGATGGTGCGGGTCGAGCTGGAAGACGTTCCGTTTCGAGAGGCTCTAGAAGAGGTTCTCTCCGCAGCCGAAGTGAACCACGTCGTCTGGGGTAGGGAAGAAGGGCCGTTTCGGATCTTTGCAGGCTCTGCTCAACAGACCAGGCTGGTGCCGCTGTCTGAGCGGTCTGCGGGGTTCGATACGGCGGGAGGGGCCGGTCAGCCCGGTTCATCGCAACCGCCCGGTCAGTTCGATTCATCACAACCGCCCGGCCAGCCCGATTCGTCACAACCGTCCGCTCGGCGCATCCCTCCGGCCTCGGGGGAAGCCTTTCTACCAACCCCGCCCGACGCCGGGCGTTTCGCGGCGACTCTGGCGATCCTCCTAACGGGGCTTCTCTCTGGCAGCTGGCTTGTGGGGGACCGCCGCCCATCGTCTCGAGCTCGTTCCCGAGACACCGTCCGCATCGAACGATCGCGTTGAGGGCTTTGCGCTCTGGCACCGCCCGACGGGCGCTGCTGTGGCTCGTCGTCGTTCTTCCCCTCCTTTTCAACCCGTATACGAACACTCCGTCCGAGCCGATCAAGGTCAGCGTTTTTCGATGGGCCGTATTCGGAATCCTTGTGCTCACCTTGCTGGAGAGACGCGGAAGCTTGCGCTTGATTGGAAAATCGCTTTTTTCTCCCCGAGCGCTGACCATCGAGCTTGCCGTCGCTGTTTACGGGGTGGCTCTGGTGCTTTCGACGGTGTTCTCTCTGGATCGCTCGCTGAGCTTCTGGGGCGGGAGCGACAAACACGGTCTCCTCACGTGGCTCGCCGTGTGGATTCTGTTTGGCATCATCATCTCCTCTGGTCGGGATCCGGCGTGGATTCGAGCCCTCGTCGACGCCGTGCTGGTAAGCACAGTTCCCGTGTGTCTCTACGCGTTGGCGCAGTTCGCGGGTCTCGATCCGCTTGAGTGGGTCACCGACTCGGTCTCGGAGATGACCTCGACGTTGGGCCGCTCCAACACTGTCGGTGCGTATATTGCCGCCACCGCCCCGTTCGCGCTGCTGCGGCTTCGCGACTCGTGCAAAGAAGGACGAAGCGCCTTGAGCTCGGGCCGTGCCCTGGCCCTCGTCGCGCTCCAAGTGTCCGTCGTGCTTCTTTCTCAGGCGCGCGCCGCTTGGCTCGGCCTTATCGCTGGAACGGCTGTCTTCGCTGTTGTCGTGGGACGCCCAAGGCCCTCGCGGCGTCGGCGATGGCTCGCGGCCGGTTTGTCGGCGGGAGTGCTTGTCGCCGCGCTGCTCTCCGTCGTGGATCTGTCATCTCTGCGATCTTCGGTCTCCTCAGACGCGCTGGCATCGTTTGGAGCGAAGCGTCTACAGACTCTCGAGTCGCGCTGGATGATCTGGCGAGAAACCCTTGCTCTCGTGCCCGAGAATCCCTTGCTGGGCTACGGCCCCGAAACCTTCAGCACTGTCTTTCATGCACCAGAGGACTCGATGCCCGTGAACGACCCCCATAACGTCCTGCTCGAGCACCTGGTCGCGACCGGAGCGATCGGACTCGGCGCCTTCTGCCTACTGTTTGCAGTCTTTGCGAGGCAGGTGAAGCAGGGGCTCGCTGAGTCTCGAGATGACCACGATGCCGCGGTTCTGGCCGCACTCGCTGGCTCGGCGACAGCCTACCTCGTTCAGGCGCTGTTCAACCCGGATACGATCGTCCTGCACCTGATTTTCTGGCTGGACCTCGGCTTGGTGGCCTCGCCGACAGGCACTGTCTCGGTACCGGATGCGTGAGTTCCACGCGGGAATCGAGAACCCTGGGGGTTCCCACCTTCCAGCGATTCTGTTCCGTCACACCTTTCTGACGATAACCAGATCCTGGATGTTCCCAACATAGGATGGCACAAAAGTCAGTATGTCGAAGTACTTCGACCATTTCCTGAGGATGTATTCTTTCGTATGGCAAGTCGTCCGATAATAAGATCGGTCCGTCACGACCTTATCGAGGTCGTGATTCGGACCATCTATGAAGCCCCGACGTAAGTAATATTGCAACGTCGAGTCCTTCCAGGTGTGTTGCTGAGCTACCACGGCTTTCCCGTGTGTGGAGAAGGCAGCAACACCCCCCGGACGAAGGACTCGCCTGATTTCTTCGAGCCAAGCGAACTGAGTGGCTTCGTTCAGATGGGTAAAGACCGAGACTCCTATTACCAGATCGAAGGCTTCGTCGGACAGCCCCGTTGGGGGTTGCAGGGGAAAGGAGTGCCAAGTGCCAAAGCCCAGGTTGTCCCGACACCACCCAAGGTTGTCCTTATCGATTTCGGCGCCGTGGAACCGGACATCCGTGTCCGAAAAAAATCTCGAAACTCGGCCACAACCGCACCCCCAATCTAGAACGTCCCCGAACTCGAGCAGACCTCGGTCCACGACGGATTTGAGTGCCTCATCCAGCTTTCTGAACGTCGAGTAGCCCGATTGTTTGAAAAACGAGGCGCTGGTACGGCCGTGCACCCGCTCGATCCGTTCCGGATCGGGTGAAGGAATCGAGACCGGATCGGAGAGGAAGTAAAACAGATCGTGGTCGCGCCGCAGTGCCGTGTCGTCGTGCTTCCACACATACGAGATACGGAGCTCGTTATTTGCGCCGATCGTTGACAGCGGGATATAGCACTCAAAGCCGCTATCGGCGGCGAAAGGCACGTACGGATATATCGATTTGATGCCCTCGCGTGGCCCGCCGAAGCCGACCTCAGGGAATCGTGTCCCGTTGACCGTCCAGGTCACGGCGTCGTGCCTCCCCTCGGGAGCGAGGGCCCATCCGCGTACTCGAAGGTATTCTTGTCCGACTTGGACGAACTCGATCTCGTCGACCATCCATATCCAGTCGTCTCCCAAGAGCTCCAGAAGGAGATCTCTCTTGGTAGATTCCGCGTCAGGCACAGGAGCCCAAAATTTCATGCGGTCGAATCGAGGTGGGCAACCAAGGCCCAATCTTCTGGCGAAAGACCCGAGTCTTTCACGGCTCCGGCGCGAGGCCCTAGTGGTGCGGATCGCCACTGCGCCGATTGTCGAACTTGAAACAACGCTCTCGCTCCTGTTACCGACGGTCGAGGCAGAAAAGTGTACACCATTATCGTTACGGTGCGTCACAAAACAGAAAAACCCAGGGTCGCACTCGGGCTTCCGTCAGGTTTGTAAGAATGATTGATAATTCCCGGGTGTCATCGGCTGGACACACATGACTCGTGGGTCTGAGGCGAAGCCCCGTTAGAGGTGCTTCTTGAGCTCGTCCAGATTCTTCTTCGCTCGTTCTAACTCTTCTGGGTAAACGTTCTTCATTTCAAGGAAGGCCTCGAAATGCTTCCTCGCTTCGGCGTAGTTCCCTTCATCGCAGAATGTCAGCCCGGTGTGAAAACGTGCGCTGCCCTTATGGATAGACATCCCCCCTACTACTTCCATACAGTCGGCAAAAGCCTGTCGCGCCGCCGGGTATTGCTTCTTGCTCGACAAAGTGTAACCCCGAGCGACGAACGCCTCGCAGAGTGGCGCGGGCTCCGCATCTTCATCCATCTCGATGATTTTCTCGAACCACGCATCGGATAGATGACTCTTGCCTTCGTCGATGAATGAATGCGCTGTCAGGTGATAGGCGGCGCAGATTTGATCGGGGCGAGCGCCCCGTAGCTCGAAGGTGCGCGCGAGAACCTCACGTCCGTTCGTGTGCTTACCCTGCTGCATCAGAGACCAGGCGATGAAGTGGAGCGCATCGGCCCTCTGAGGGTCGTCGCAGGCGAGTGGCATTGCGGCCTCGAAAGTCGCTATGGCTTTCGAAAAAGACCCTTGGTTTATCGCTTCGTGGCCGGCCTCCCAAGCGCTCTCGAAAGTCTCGAAGGAGTGAGATGGCTCGGCCTCCTGGCCGAGTACCTCGTGAGCCCGTTCCTGGAGAGAGCGGGCGACCTGCGAGTGGATCGTTCCATCGGGATAGACGATTCGGTTACCCGTCAATACGGCCCATTTCTTTTCGAAGGTGTCGCGGGATAGGCCGGAGCTCGCGATGAGGTCGTTCGTGGAAAAATCGGTGTTGTCCCAGAGCCAACGCCATTCGTCACCCTTGGGCGCGGAAATGTATCGGCGCGGTTGCGGCCGGGCATTCCGCCACGCGAGCAGTAAGCGAACGAGCTCCCCGTCGTCACCCACGATCAGCACGGCGTCGACGGTTTCGCTCTTCTTGAAGCGCCCCAATGTTTCGTTGTAGGGGGTGTCGGTCATTTCGGAATTATTCATGGCTCGACCGTACGAATCAATCTCATCGGAGCCACAGAACTGCCTTGGGTCGATGGTTATGAGGCCAAGCTCGGAATTCCGTTGACACCTGTCGCGTGCCTTCTTTGAGAGGTTCGTCGACCGAGTATAGGATAAGCAGAACTTGCCGTATCAAATCCTGTTGATTTCCCGCTTGATGGGCGGCGATTCACTCGGTCTTCGAGTCGTTTCACCCTCGGGCTATCGCGCGGGTTGGACCTTCTGGCTCTTCCTGGTTACAACGCTGCTGACCGGCTGCGGAAGCGACGGTTCACGTCGACTGGGGGAGAGCGTTCAACGGTTCATATCGAATTCACCCCAAGAGCTTTTCGATCCGACTTCGTTACTCGACTACCAAAGCGTCTTCAGTTGGAAGTTTCAACAGCCTCGGGATCTCGAATCGTGGTTGCCTTCCGGGCTCGACAGCCGTTTTGAGCTGGAGGGGCCGGGACTGTGGATCCAATCTAGGGGCACCAAACTCCAGCTATCTCGAAAAGTCGACTTCGAGGCCGAAGCCATCGACCAGATCGAGCTGGTCGCGACCGAACTGCTGGTCCAAAGCGTGAGCTTGGAGTGGGCCGAACCGGACGGCGATTTCGAGCCCGATCGTCGGGTGATGATTCCCGCCAGAGATATCCAAAGGAATGAGCTGCAATCGGCACGTTTCTGGCTAAAAGGAAATGCCCATTGGGCGGGACACATCGGCCGTCTCCGTTTCACGATTCACGCCAGGCCCGAGAGGCCAATCCAGCTGCACGAGATCCGCGGCGTTTCCGCCAAGTCTTCGGGGATACGGCTCGCCGAAGCCGTATCGCGACCCTGGCTCGTTGATCTCGGGGGAGAGGTTCGCAGCAGCCTCCTTCAGCTACCCGGACAACCACTGGAAATGGAGCTGGAAGTTCCTCGCGGGGCGGAGTTTCGCTTTGCCTATGGAATGCCCGCATCGGTCGAGCATCCAGTCCGCTTCCGCGTGTCTATCAATCCCCGGAAGGGTGAGCCGCAGACACTTTTCGAAGACACGGTACGTCGAGGCCGACAAGGTTGGGGCAGTTGGAATGAGATGGTCCTCGACCTTTCACCCTATGGGGGGACTGTAATCAAGATAAGCCTGGACACCTCGGCCGATCGCACCTTGGACACGATGTACGGCGTTCCCGCCTGGGGCAACCCGGAGGTTATCGGCGCTCTGGAAAATAAGCCTCCGAACGTGGTGCTCATATCGATCGATACCCTTCGCGCCGACCATATGTCGCTGTACGGATATGAACGCGACACGACGCCGGCTATCGACGCATGGGCCCGTCGATTCGGAACCCAATTCGAGAATGTCGTGGCGAGCTCGCCCTGGACTCTGCCGTCGCATGCGTCTCTCTTCACCGGATTGAATGCGCACCGGCACGGCGTTAATCACCAACTGCCGGCACCGGCCTCACTCACAACGCTCGCCGAGGAGTTGCGACGTGCCGGGTACCTCTCGGTTGCGGTGACGGGTGGTGGATACCTCCACCCCAGGTACGGACTCGCCCAAGGTTTCGACCTGTACCGTTACTGGACCGGAGAGAGTAGCGGCCAGGAGCTAGAGTCAGGGATCCAGGCTTCCCTAGATTTCCTGGAGAAACACCAGGAACGGCCATTCTTTTTGTTCTTTCATACCTTCGAGGTCCACACGCCGTACCGGCCTCGGCAACCCCATTTCACCCGATTGAGCGGCCTCCCCGAGGGTCGGGAAGTCATCATGCGTCAGCGTCCCGGACTCGATCCGGTCCGCCGACTGAATCAGAACTATTTTGCAGCGAGGTCCACTGATGGGAGCGGCAACAGTACCCCTCTGGATGAGAAGGATTTGCCGCTCGTCAGAGCTCATTACGACGCCGGTATCGCCTATACCGACCAGCAACTCGGACGCCTGCTGAACAAGCTATCCGCGGCAAACGTCGAACCCCTTGTCGTACTGACATCGGACCATGGAGAGATGCTTGGCGAGCACGGCCTCGCGGGCCACTACACGCTCTACGAAGAGAATCTAATGGTACCACTCATAATCCAGTTCCCTGGCGGCAGAGGAGCGGGGACAGTCGTTCGGCGACAGACGAGTCTCGTCGACGTGACGCCGACGATCCTCGACGCTTTGGGACTCGAGCCGTTACCCGGGATTGATGGCTCCTCCTTGTTGTCAGTGAGCGCAGGGGAAGAAAACGGCCGAAACATAGCCTGGAGCTATGCGGCCCAAGGTGACCACGGTCTTGCGCTTCGCATCGACAATCGACTGAAGTTCATTTTTCGTAACAGCGTTTTTCCTGAGGTACGCGGTTTCGACGAGCTCTACCGCCTCGATGTCGACCCCGACGAAAACGAGAACCTGGTCTCAGACGACAAAGCCAGCTCCGACCTCCTGCGTCGTGAAGCTCGCCGCGTCTTGCAGGGCGACTCGCCAGGTCTCCGTGTCCGCATCGAAAATCACGGGGCGACCATCTTCCAGAGCACCCTCGAGGGGAGTGTGGTTACCCGTGCTGGCCTGAAATCGGATGACATCGCCTGTCCTTGTGTGATCTGGCAGGGGAGCAATCGCGCCGATCTCAGCGTGCCCCCGGGCGAGGCTTTCACCTTGGTTCTGGAAGGGAGTTTGGGGCGCTACCTCCGGTTGACCCCAGCAATGGGAAAAAAGGATCCGATCGTGCTCGATATCATGACGCTCGAAGGGAAAACGGCTTTCGCCTGCAGCGACTCGAGTTGCACCGAGGCGGCGTGCACGGAAACAGCACCATGCATCACCGTTTGGAGAGCCGGTGAACACCGGATGGAGGAAACGCTTTGGAGGCCTGATGATGACTTGGAGAAACAGCTCCGCGCATTGGGGTATGTGCAATGAGCGCCGAACGCACCATGATCCCCGATTGCGTTACGCTAACTCTCTTCTTCGACGTATTCGCCTCGACCTCGCTTCACGTTTGGCACGCAGCTTCGGAAGATGTCGGCAGCCCATCTACTTCCGCACGCGTAAGCTCTCGCAAGCCACTCTTGGCGTTGACTCGTCCTTCCATTGGTCCAAGATAGGAGGATAGAGTGTCGCGCCTCGAGTGGCGTTTGCTATTTGACAAAGCAAGTCGTTTTTTGTACAAGGTTCGCAGGCGAGCTTCGGGTTACCGGGCTCCGCAGGGGTTTTAAACAACAAAACTGATCGTGTACACTCTTAAAAAAGAGTGTTTGGTTGTGCCTCCGCGTGCAGCAGGGTTGCGCCCCTAGGATTCGCCTCGTGTGAAATGGGTAAGTCTCGCTTTCAGCGGATCACGAGCATGAAGTCTCGGTTCCGATGTGAGATGGCTGACACACCCTCGTGCCTCGACGTTTTCTTCCTCTCTCGATCGCAGAAATCACCGTGTCCTTATTTTCCAGGAGAGCCGAATGGGAATTGAAGTCCCTTTCAATCGCCCCGCGTTGGAAGGTCCGGAGCTGGAATACATCCGTCAGGCCATTGCCAGCGGACACATCGGGGGCAACGGGGCATTCACGAGAAGGTGCGAGCGTTTGCTGGAGCGGGAGTTGGGGGCGCCGAGGGTCCTTCTGACGACCTCGGGCACTCACGCTCTGGAGCTCGCCGCGCTACTTCTCGATGTGCGACCGGGAGACGAGGTGATCGTCCCCTCCTTCACATTCCCGTCAACCGCGAATGCGTTCGCGCTTCGCGGGGCCCGGATCGTGTTCTCCGACATTTGCGCCGAGACCCTGACTCTCGACGCTTCCAATCTCGAGCGTCTGGTCACGCCGGCTACCCGGGTCATCGTTCCGATGCACTATGCCGGCGTGGGTTGTGAGATGGCAGAAATCTGCGCCACGGCCCGCGAATATGGGCTGGACGTCGTCGAGGACGCGGCTCACGGACTCTTCGGCCTCTACCGGGAGGACTACCTGGGCACGCTCGGCGACTTGGGAGCGTTGAGTTTTCACGAAACCAAGAACTTCAGTTGTGGGGAAGGGGGAGCTCTGATACTGAACGACGCGAGCTACGTCGAGCGCGCCGAGATCCTCCGCGAAAAAGGCACGAATCGACAGCAGTTCTTCCGGGGAGAAGTCGACAAGTACTCCTGGGAGGATGTTGGATCGAGTTACGTGCCTTCCGACCTGTTGGCGGCGTTTCTCCTCGCTCAACTGGAGAGGCACCAAGCCGTACTCGCGAAACGGCGGCGCGTCTGGGCGTATTACTTCGAGGGTCTGCGGGAATGGGCATGGGAAAACGATGTTGGCCTGCCCGCGATCCCGGACGACCGTGTTCAGAGCTACCACATGTTCTACGTCGTCGTGCCAACGGCGCAGGATCGTGATGCTCTCATGGCTCATTTGGCGACCTCCGGAGTTCAAAGCGTCTTTCACTATCTCCCGTTGCACCTGTCCAAGGTCGGTAGACGCTTTGGGGGGAAACCGGGGGACTGCCCGGTCACGGAGTCCGTCAGCACGAGGTTGCTTCGACTGCCTTTCTTCAACGACTGCGACGAGGTGATGCTCGCGCGGGTCGTCTCGGCAGTTCAGCGCTTTTCACCGGTCCGAAAGCGGCATCAGGTAGCCGTCTCGTCTCCAAGCTGGAGTCCCCGCCGGGTCGGCCTCTTGCCGACCTGACGAGCGCGGGCCTGACGCAGACCAAAAGCCAGCGGGGTAACTGAACAGGGTGCCCGCGGATGTGCCGGCACCCTGTTCGGGTCTCTCCAGGGTTACTGGTTGTCGACTTTGGGCAGATTTGCGATCAAAGCCTTGAGGTCCTTGACCTGCTGTTCCAGCGAGGCGATTCGGCTCTCCTTCTCCTGCAGAGTCTCGTTCAAGCCCTGGATGGCGGCCAGCGCCACACCCGCTACATCGCCGGGTGCGAGCTGCTTCTCGTTCATGCCAAGACCAAACGCGGAGTAGAACTCCTCGGCCATGGGACCCACGTGCCGGGCGTTCTCCTCTTTGTAGCTCCATGAGGAGAGCGGAAGGTCGACGACTTTGGCCAGAACGTCTTGCCCGCTGACTTTCTCGAAGTCCTTCTTGATCGTGCGGCTCGATCCTTGAGTCAAGGTGCCCTGGATCACAAGGTTTCCGATGGTCGAGAAGACGAACTCATTTCCTGCATGTCCAACCCGGTTGAAGTTGAATGCGCCCTGAGGACCGGCAATGAACTCCCATTCGCCGTTGGCGTTCTGCATCTCGAACCGAACTCCCGCGTTGTCGACGGTCTCCAACCGGATGTTGGGCTCGCCCACTTGCTGTTGGATGTGCAGAGGCGCCTGAGGGGTGCTCGTCCCGATGCCAACTTTATTGTCGGTGACGAAGAGCACGCCGGTTTGCGCTACCGCAGTAGCGAATCCGACGATCACCACTAGGACCGCCAGAGCACCATACGAGAACAGCTTGTTTTTCATCGTTCCTCCTGTGTTCGAACTCTTCGTTCGAACGTTAGTTGATGGGGTGAATCTATTCCTTGACACTTTCGATGGTGAGCCGGGCACCGTTCTCCACGGTGAAACCCGAACCCAATACCACTTGCTTCGCCCGAAGCGTGACATTAGCACCCGGATCGACGGATGAGCTGGTTGCTTCGATCGTGCGCCGAGCCTCGATCGTCGTGACCCCCGACAGGCTCCGCCGCTTTAACGTAAAGGTTTCGGGTGTCGCCCTGAGAACGAACAAAATGGTGCCGCCCCCCAGAACGGAAAGGAGGATGCCCGCGGCCATCAGTATCTGTCTCGACGTTCTCCAGTGCAATTGAAGCATCCAAGCTCGAGGGGAAGGGACGTTGACCTTGGGAAGAGGCGTCTCCCCAACGCTCACATTCGTGGGCGCATCGTGATCCAGGACCGATGCATCGGAGACCGCCAGGCGACACAGGTTGGCTTCCTCGTCACAATCGAAACACTCATCCAGGTGAGCCGTCACGGTGGCTCTGGTTTCGGCATCGAGCGACTCGGGGACGAAGGCGAATCGCGCTAGAGTTTGAGACGTCGGATGCGAGGGCCTCTCATTCGAGGCTGGCGGAAGCGCGGCTTCGAGGGCGCGGTAGGCTTCGAGCCACTCGGTGCAGTCTCGACAATCTTCGAGGTGGGCTCGAACCTGGGTGTCGAGCTCCGTCGAAAGCATGCCTGCGGCGAAATCGGGCAAAGATTCCAGAATTTTTGGATGGGTCATCATCTCGACTCGCTATTTTTCTCGGCGCCGTACAGATTGCCGATCTGTCTTTGCACACTCCGGACACAGCGGTAGAACTGCACGCGAAGGGCGCCAGGAGTGCGATTCAGACGCTGGGAAATCTCGTCGAAGCTCATTTCTTCTTCGACACGCAATCGGATCAATTCCCGGCAAGCGGCGTTCAACTGCGTTACGGCGCGTCTAACCAACGTCACTTTCTCTCGATCGAGTGCCCGTGACAACGGGGTGCCCCTCGTGTCCTCGAGCCCGTCGTCGAGCTCGACTTTCGTTCTCGCTTTTCGGTACCAGTCGACGCAGCGGCGGGCGGCCACCACGTCAACGAAACTCCAGAATCCTTCTCCCGCCGTGAAGTTGGCGCCGTTCGCGGCCTCCCAAATCTGACTCAACGCTTCCTGCTCGATTTCTTCGCGCTCGTCCCGAGGAATTCCAAACCCTCGGTAACGGACGATTCTCTGGACTCGTTGGGATACCGCGGCCACATCCGCCGGGTTGCCATTTCGTAGCCCGCGCGCAACTCGTTCCAAAGAAATGACTTTTCTTGATGGGGATTTGGTCCCCCGTCCAGAGCCACTCGGCATGCTAACTCGCGATTGTGGGTTTTGCTGCCTCGCACATTACGTTAATCGCACAACGGGGCCGTTTGTTACGACCCAGGCTCATTTTTTTGGGGGATTGGGTGTCCAGCACTCACGATCTCCTTTTTCGACAGTGAATCGTGAAGCCTGCGGCCAGTTCGTCCACTTTGCTGACTGGCAAGGCGACGTCCCGCAGCGCCGTGCGCTGCCCTTCACAGAAGCGATTGGTTTCCGTAAGGAGTTGATCGATCGTCATGGCTCCAAGCATCGATCGACTCCCGGGTTCCAGGTCGGCCAGCAATGCGCCCAGGATCCAGCGAATCGAGAACCACGGGTGTTGGTAAGGGGCCGCCTCGAGAGAGAGCACTTCCGTGTCGGGGAACAGACTTTCCAGCGCTGAGCGGGTCATGTTGAAAAAATGGCTCGGATATCCGTGAACCGGCTGGAGGAATGCCGCATCCACGATGATATCCCCGCCGGGTTTCGTAACCCGTTGGATCTCGGTCGCCAGGCGCCACGGCCGTTCGACGTGCTCCGTCACCGCCAAGCTGAAGCTCAAATCGAAGACTTCGTCGGCGAACGGAAGCTCCTCGGACTGATGGACTACGTCGGTGAAAGGATACTTGCAGATCTCGACTTGTACCAATCGGTCGGCCCCGAAAGCGCGTCGACCCGAGCCGATATCGAGGGCCAACCCACCCTGTCGGATGGTCTTCTCGAGCTCGAGAAGAACGCGATCCGGATACTGGTAGCTGGACGGGGGGGATCGCAGCGACGACTCCTCAACCGGATATCGTGTTTGAATCCCCGCCATTACCGGAGTCCCTTCGATCAAGGGGTAGTCTGCCCGACATTGGGGGCACGAGAGAATCTCCCCTCGATCGTCCAAGCTCTTTTTGCAGGTTGGACACGCCAAGACCGCGAGAACCGTTTCTCGTTTGCCTCGTGCTCGTGCCTCGTCCAGCTTCGTATACACGCGAGCGTAGAAAGCGTCCGCTTCACTGTTCCAAACTTCGAGGTCCACCTGTCCCAACAAGGTCCGACCGCGACGGTTGCGGGCCACGCATTGCAACGTGTGAGCTCCGTTCTCGTATGGCGTCCAGTCGACCGTTGCCAGGAAGCCGGCTGGATCCTGGCAGTGGGGGTAGAGTCTCGCGATATCAGCCCTGGCTAGTCTCGTGATTCGGGTATCAATCAGAGTACCATCAACCCGTATTTCAAGGCTAACGGGCTCGTCGTCGAATCCGATCGCCCAGCCCATGACGGGGGCAAATCCATGAACTCTTCGGCCGCTCGCTGGGCTGTCCAGGCTTCCTATCGGGGCGTCTATGTCTCGTCTCCTTCGGACAGTCTTCCTGCCCCGCTCTTCTAGTGTTCAATGCCGTGGCGGGACCCGTGATCGACTGGCCGCCACGGCTCGGGGCTGCTTACGGCGCGACAGGCGCGCCGGGCTCGCTCCGCTCGCGCAGGGTGGGCTGAGTTTTTCATCACCCTGCCAGTAACTGCGGGAGTTTTCTCTCATCGCAGCCATGAATCAATCAGGCGACGTACGAAGGGTCTCGGCAGATTCCGCGTTCTTGGGTGCCTCGACGTTTTCGTTTTCAAAAGCCAGGTCGCATCGGGCGCCGAAGTCTACCCAGCCCGTCACGAGTCGATTCTCCTCGGGAAGCACCTTGAACATGAAGGCATCGACCCACCTATCGAGAAAGCCATCTCCTTCCTCGAGGGCGGCCACGATTCCAGCGTTCAGAAAATAAGTGCCTGGCGACAAGCTTGCACGGAAGCGAAACGACACGCGCACCCACGTTCCCCCCTCGACCGTCGGGATTCCCTTCCGCGGTGCGGCGCTCGCTGCACCTCCGAGCTCCAGTCCAGAGACCGTCTTTACGAGCATTCCGAATCGGACGTCGCGCGCGGTCTCGTCGAACACCACATTGTAGTTCCACCTGTACGACTCGCCGATATGGAGAAGGTTGACCAGCTCGTCGTCGAGCGAATACAAGCCCACGTGCTGAATTCGCGCGCCGCGCGGCTCGTACCTCACGACATGCCGTGAAACGAGCTTCTCGTCGTAGCCAGAGTCCGACCGGACCAACGACGAGTCCAGTGTTTCCTGATTTTCTCGAGCCGTAGGTCGCTCGACGAGCTGTTCGACTTCGATTCGTTCCTCCCAATCCGGATGTCGGTTGAGTGAGACAATCTGGGCCCTCAGACGTTCCTGAGACGCCGATGGAGCATAGACGAGACGATGGTAGAGGTGGACGACACTCTTGCTCTTCCCCTGAAGAACCACCTCTCCCCGGTCGATCAACAGGGCGCGACCGCAGAACTGCGTAATCAACTCTGCGTTGTGGGAAACGAGAAGTATCGTTCCCCCGCGATTCCGGAAGTCCTCGATCTTGGCAAAGCATTTCCTCTGAAAGGCCTCGTCGCCGACAGCGAGCACCTCATCGACTATCAAAAGGTCTTTGGGAAGATAGGCCTGAACCGCGAAAGCGAGCCGCACGATCATGCCGCTGGAGTAAGACCGGATCGGCTGGTCGAGAAACGGGCCAATATCAGCGAACGCGACGATGCTCTCTAGATGTCGCTCGACCTCGGTGTGCGACAGCCCCAGAATAGCGCCATTGACGAAAACGTTCTCCCTCCCGGTAAACTCCGGATTGAAGCCGGACCCGAGCTCGAGAAGAGCGCTTACACGGCCCGTGGTATGCACGGTGCCGGTCGTCGGGGTCACCGTACCGGCGACGATCTGCAGAAGCGTACTCTTGCCCGAGCCGTTTCGGCCGACGATCCCGACGCTCTCCCCTTTGCATATCGAAAACGTTGCGCCACGCAGAGCCCAGAACTCGCGATAATATTTGCGGCGCCGAAAGAAGCCCTGTTTCAAGCGATCTTGGGGTCGCTGGAACAGGCGGTAGCACTTGCCCACGTTCTCGACGGCCAGTGCTAAACCGTCCTCACATGACATCGGCGAATCCTTCTCGTGTCCGCTCGAACCACGCGTATCCGCAGAGAGCCAGACCGAAGGTGAGAGCACTAACCGCTGCCAGTTGGAACCAATCGGGCGTCCGCCCCCATATCGTCACCGCTCTGACTTGTTCGATGATGATGCTGAGAGGGTTCAACTGATGCAAAGGCTGAAGCCAGAGGGGAATCGCCGAGACGGGGTAGAAGATGGGACTGAGAAAGAGGAGCGCCGTGATCAAGAGATTCGTCACGTGTGAGATATCTCGCACGAATACGCCGAGTGCCGACAGAAACCAACTCACCCCGAGGCAGAGCATGACGAGAGGGAACAGAGAAATCGGAAGTAATACGAGCGTCCAATTGACGAAGCCCCAAGCGATCCACACGGCCACGACCAGAATCACAAAGCTCAATATCGCATGCGCCAGCGCCGAGATGGTTATCACCACCGGCAAGACATAGAGGGGGAACTTCACTTTCTTGACGTACTGCGAGGAGCTCAGTATCAGCCCCGGCGAGCGCCCGACGCACTCGGCGAAGATGCCGAAGACCGTTAGTCCGCAGAAGAGAACGAGGGCGAAGTCGAGGGTACCCTCGTCTTCCAGTCCCCATCGAGCCTTGAACACGCTACTGAACACGAGCGTATAGACGGCGAGGAGGAAAAGAGGATTGAGGAGCGACCAGGCGATTCCCAGATAGGATCCGCGATAACGGACGGCAACATCCCGTCGGGAGAGTTGCGAGATGAGATCTCGGCGGATCCAGAGCTCGCGCACGAGCGCTATCGGGTCGAGAAGCCGAATCGTTGCCGCGATCCCGAGTCCGGTGCGTATCGGGACCCGCGCCACGAGTCGATCGAACAGGGATTCCAATGAATCGACTACCTCCGCAACCGACAAGTCACTTGAAGTTCTCGATGCTGCGGCGGGACCCGTGGTCGATCGGCGCCGCCGCAGCTCGGCTCCGTTTGCGCGCCGAGCTCCCTGAGTTCTTCATCACCTTGCCAGGTCACGAAAAGTTATATGCTGCGAGGAGCCCACGCAAGCCCCTTATCCGAGGATTCGTACTCCGTCGACGCGGAATCAGCCTTTGAGATCGGGATAAATCACGCGCCTCACGAGTCGCCAGATCGGAGAGAGAAGCGGGATCTTTCTCAAAAGACCGATCTGAACCTCGGCCACTTTCAGCATTTCGAGCGTCCGATGATGCCGGACTTCGAGCGACTCGAGAGTCAGGGATAATCTCTGTACCTCGGCACGAAGAGCTCGCTCGACTCCGAAGGGATCGCTGGCTATCGGATCGAGGGACCCGCCCGCGCAATCTCCGGCGGGGGACCTATCGGTGTGGTTAGCGTCGGTGTGCCGCCCATCGCGGCCACCGACCGTACTTCCCTGCGACACCTTCTCGAGTTTCGTCGAGGAAGGCCCGTGGGATGCCGAGACCGGCGTCTCCAGGGCGGATCGGTAGCCGGTGGCCTCCAAGGTAACGGGAGCATCGGAATCCTCCAGTCCCTCGGCACGATCCGTCGCCGCATAATCGAGCACCCGTTGGTAGAAATCGGCGAGCAGACCGGTATTTCTTTTCCAATCGAAGAAGGTGGCCGACCTGTCCCGGAGCCGGCTCCCCATGGCCGTCCAATCGTCACGGAGATCGAGGAGCGCCAGCAACCCGCGCGCGACCTCGCCCGGCTCGTCGGAGTAAACCTTGACGACTCCGTCCTCGGGCTCGAGCACTCGCCCAAATCCCCAATTCATGATCAGCATGGGCCGGCCCACGGACATGTACTCGGGAATCTTGGAGGGCAGCCGATGTTTGTTGAAATCGTCGTGGCGCACAGGCGCCAGAAATGCGTCCGCCATCGCCAGGTAGAGCGGCATCTGATAGTGGGGGATGGCTCCTGCGAACAGCACGTGCCGGGACAAGTCGAGAGCCTTCACAATCGAGTCGGTGACGGCTTTGATGTCGTTTCGACCGACCTGCACCAGCATGACGTCGGGATGTTGGCGAACAACTTCGGGGAGCGCCTTCAGGTAAGCAGAGAAATCGTGGACGTCGGCGATGGCGCCAGAGTAGACAAGAATCGTTCGGTCCTCGAGCCCGAGCCGCTCGCGCAGTTCCGGTTCGTAACCCGGCGCGAAGCGATCTCTGTCGACACCTGGATAGAGAAGCAGCGACGGCTTGTTGCGCGGGAGCTCGAGTACATCCCTGTAGGACTGGGAGATGAAGGTATATGCATCGGCATAACGCACCGCGACGGCCGAAGCGACGGGGTGAAGCCAAAACCACAGGCCTGGGTTCAGGAGTGTGGCTCTGAGAAACTCGGCGTTCACGGAAAGAGCCAAGGCCGCCAATCGATCGGCATCGAGTGTCTCGCGTGCCATGAGGCGGTAGAAGGCCACGTCGTCCGATGCGAATCGTGCGTTCCCGCCGAAGTGCCGGAGAAGGACTTCTTCGTCATCCTCGAAATGAATGACGAGGCGGGCCCCGGTCGCGACCGCGAGCTCCAGCCCCACGCGGGCGGGGACATGGCGGGGCGTCCAGATGTGCACGAGATCGGGAGGAAACTGCTTCGCGAGCGTTAGCAGGTCCGGAGCGAGAAAACCATCTTCGAAGCCGATTTGCTCGAGGCGGTAGCGAGGTGGCTCGGACATCAGCCCCGCCGTGCGTTTGTCGCCGTTGATGAGGAGGAGAATGTTGTGGCCCTCCCCCACGAGACCGTTCGCGAAATGGTGGGCGTGCATCACCCCGGGCCCATCGAAGCCCATGTAGCCAACGATAATGACGTTCACGACGTCATCGCTCCGAACTTGACTTGATCATTTCTTCGAAAGTTCTCATCAACTTGGAATAGTGGACCTTGGCCCGCGAGTTCAGGTTACGGCGATAAACGAGCGTTCGTGGAAGCGTGTGCAGGGCTGCGAGCGATGCTTGCATGCGGCCCGGATCTCGATCGGGGAGAAAATGCTGGATCAGAGCGGGAGCGTGAGGTCGCCAGGCGGCGCTATCGAAAATCTTCGAGACGGTAAGAAAAGAGTTCCGCGCTCCCATGTAGTCGCGAAAGGCATTTCCCGCTCCCGCGCCGCCACCGCTGTGATAGACGATCGAGGTGGGGACTTGAAGAACCTTGTGGCCAAGAAGCCAGCAGCGCAGTGCGAGATCGACGTCCTCGTGATAAGCGAAAAAGGCAGGATCGAACAGACCGACGTCGCGAAGCGCTTGCACTCGGAGAAGCAGGGCAGCGCCGCACGCGTAGGGCGCTTCGTATGGTCGATCTGAGGAGGCAGTCGCGGGCGAGTATGAGTAGCCGCCAGAAGTCGTAACCGGATCGAACTGCCGACCGTCGAACTCCACGAGCCGGCCGTCTTCGGTCAAGATGCGAGAGCCGAGAAGCGCAGCGACCGGGTTCGCATCGGCCGCGGCTACGAGCTCGGTCAACCACCGCGGATGCACGCGGAGATCCATGTTCAGCAAGGCGACGAATTCAGCCCCTTGGCGCATTGCAGCCCGGATGCCGACGTTGTTGCCTCCTGCGTATCCCAGGTTTCCCTCGTTTCGGATGAGCTCCAACTCGGGAAATCGTTCGCGAATCAATGCGACCGAACTGTCATCGGAGCCGTTGTCGATTACGACGAGTTTCCATCCACCGACGGGTGGCTCGATCGTCTGGAGGCTTTGGATACATGCGGCAAGAAAATCTCGCCCGCGGTAGTTGAGCACGAACACGTGGGTTCGCGGACCGTGGCTTTCGCTCTCGACCTGCCGCCGCGCCTCGGTGTCTGTGCCCTCGCTCGAGCGGGTAACGCCTTGTTCGTCAAATTTCATCGGACATCATCTGGTCCAGGGTCTCGAGTTCGTCGCGTGGTTTTCTTGCCCGAGCTCGAACCGTCAGCAAATTGTCGTTTCCAACGGATTGGGTTCTCTTCACACGGCCTGCGTTACCGTTGATAACCTCGCGACGGGCCTAGCGACTCATCCAAGGGCTCGCCGTTCGTAGTGATTCATGATCATGGGCTTCTCCATGGAACGATGAGATTGTGTGATGACTCGATCCTAGAAATCAAGACAAGGGCTGAATGCCAATACGACGCCGGCCGTCTGCGGTCCCGTACCGTTGGTAGCTACTCGAGCCTGGAACTTTGGCGACCCGCGATGTGGGCAATTTGACAATTGCGCGGACAAGATGTACCTAAAGAAAGTACAGCTGACAAACTCTAAAACCTAGGACCGATCAAGGGAGGGAACGGCCTCTCAACAGAAGTGGCCGGCTCCTTCCGAGGAGAACCAATCGATGAGGACCAGATGGAGCGTCAGTATCGTTTTGAATCTGTTGATTGGAGTGGGAATGCTCTCGGGGGCAGTCCCCGAGGGGGCAAATCATGTTGCTAACGAGTCAAGAGGACCCTCGGGGCTCAGCTGGCAGGTAGATGTGCCGTTCGAGAGAATCGCTCTCGTCGTCGAGGGTCCGAACGGTGAGGTCTTTCGTGGCGAGTTCCAGGAAAACCCGTCCTACGGCCTCTTCGATTCGGACGGAAATCTTCTTAGCGACGGAACATACACGTATCTGCTAACGGTCATTCCTCGGATAGAGCCCTCCGTGCGAAAGCGGCTCGAGGAGCTCCGCGAGTCGGGAGACCGCGAGGCTCTCGAGAGCCTCATGATGAGGCTCGGGATTGCCGCGGACAATGGCTTGCGTCAGGCCGGTCGGTTCGAGGTCATCGCTGGCTCTGTCGTCCCTGATGTCAAAGCCGAACGTAGCGCGGATGTTCAGGGTGGCGAAAGCGCCTTCGGTGCTGGAAATCTCACGACTCCGCTGGTGTTCGATATCACCGGGAACTGGACTCTAACGGGAGATCTCGGGATCGGCACCGATGTGCCTTCTCAGGAGATCGATATCGTGGACACGGAGCCAAGTATTCAACTCAGCGATTCCGACGAAGTCAGCCTTGGGTGGTTCATCATAGGAGATCAGGCAGGATTCGACGTCCGCCGGGATTTCGCAAGTCCCACAACACACCGTGTGTTTTTTATCGATGCCGCCGCTCCCAAGCCATCGCTCTGGGTCGACGCCGGGGGCGATCTCGGCGTCCGGACGTCGACGCCGGTACTGGATTTCCACGCGGTGACGGGAGACACGCCGGGACTCCGGCTCGAGCAAGACGGCTCGGGCGGATTCACTCCGCAAACCTGGGATGTGGAGGGAAACGAGTTGGGGTTCTTCATCAATGACGTTACGAACGCTCTGGTTCCCCTCCGAATCGACCCCGGCGCTCCCTCGAACTCGATTCGGGTCAATACCCTCGGTGACGTTGGTTTCGGGACTAGTGCCCCTGCGGCGCCCGTGCATATCCAGCGCAACGTCGGTGAACCCAATATTCGGCTTCAGACTCTCGCCTCCGCCGGCGTTCGTTTCGAGCTGGTCAATATGGGGGGTGAATGGGAGTTCATTCACGGACCCGGCGGCAACTTCAATTTCAACCGCGTCGGGGTTGCCGGGAACCAGTTCGTCTTCACGACCAGCGGGAACCTGGTCATTCAGGGAGTCTTGACGCAGGGCTCGAGCCGCGAGGCCAAAATGGATTTCCACGAGTTCGAAAGCCAGGAGGTCCTGCAGAGAGTGGTCCAGCTACCCTTGTCCTCATGGCGTTACAAGACTGGCGGTGCACGTCACTTCGGTCCCATGGCAGAGGACTTTAAAGCCGCTTTCGACCTCGGTCCGGATGAGAAACAACTCGCACCGGGCGACGTTGCCGGAGTTGCGCTTGCCGCGATCCAGGGTCTCAATGACAGGCTTACGGAGCTGAGCGCAACCGTGAACGCGAAGAACGAGCGCATCGAGGCCCTCGAGAAGGAATTGGCGGAGCTGAAAGCGTCTCTCTCCAATCAATCCTCGACGCAGAAGTAGCGGGATCTTGTAGAACGATTGAACCCATGCGGCGGCGGCTTTTGCGGCGGCCGCCGCCGCAAAGATACACAAAGGCTCCAAACATCGGTTTCAGTCGGATTGGTCGCGGCCACCGACCTCAACTTGCTCGCAGCCTGCGTACGATACGGGGGGGCGGATCAGAAAGCGGCCGGCGTACCTCCAGTCTAAGGACGTGGCAAGATGTCGCTGTTCAGGACGAATCGACTGAATCCCGGAGTGGCTGCTCCCGCCTGCCATACTTGGAGCGCCGGCGCGTTGCCCGCCTGGCTCTGTGCCAGGATTTGCAGGTCGTCCCGAGTCGCGACGAAGGCTCTTACTGGTTTCACTCTCGGTCCAATGAAGCCCGTCCCGAGCACGAACCGGCTCGAGTGAACGGCCCCGGTGTTGAAGCGCACCACGTAACCCACGTTCGCATCGGATTCCCGCTGGAATACCGCTGCGACCTCCTGGCCGTTCGCTGAGTTACCGTCGAAATCACCGACTGCCCAGTCCGTCAATGACAAGTCGGGGCCCGTGACGAAGACGCTGGTGACGGGGACCGGGGAGACGTTGGGAGCGTAGACCTTGAAGGCGTGCGTGTGGTCGGAGTCGCGTCGGAATCCCACGAAGAGTTCCTGGTTTGCATCCGAAGCCGTGTCAAGGGGGCGCCAATCGTGCTCACTGAAGCCACCGCCGTCGATGAACTGAGATGTGAGCGGTGTCGTATCCAGCTCGTCCCAGACCTGGAACGCTCCCGCTCCATCACTCCTGCGACGAAACCCATGCACCAGCTCCGTGCCGGGGTTCGTGGTATCGGGCCAAAAGTTGGCGAGAACCCAACGGTGGTCGCGAAAACCCGGTCCGGTGACGTATCGGGCCTGCATAACCGTGCCTGCGGCCGCGCTGTAGATTTTGAACAATGCGGCGCCGTCGGTGCGCCGGTCTGCGCCGAGAAAGATCTCGTCTGTGCCGTCCGCGTCGAAATCTCCAGCCCCGAAGAAGTGGTTGGTGAACCCCGGACCCAGTATGGCCACACCCTGGATGAGGACGAAGCTGGCCCCACTCCGGCGCCAGACCTGATAGAAAGCTACCTGGTCGGTGTCTCTCACGAAACCGACGCCAACCTCGGTGCCGGCGAAGGCCGCCAGCTCGACGGGAAAGATCTGATGCCGAGTGAATCCGGGCCCGGTCAAGAAGCTCGAAGCGACAACGGCGCCGGCGGCGTTGCGGGCTTGAAGCGCGTAGGAACCGTCGCTCAGCCGATACGCGCCGACCACCTGCTCGTCCCCCCCGCCCGCCACGACGTCGGCGGCAAAGAATTGGAAGTCAGTAAACCCGTTGAGTATGAAGGCCCCCGTCAGCAGGGTATTGTTACTCTTCCAGACCTGGTACCACGGTCCCCGCTCGAGCCCGTCGATCTCGACGCTGAATACGAACAGATCGTCGAGCCCGTCGTTGTCGAGGTCGGCGAGTACAGAACCGGCTCCGCCGAGGAGACCAACTAGCGCGACGACGACGGTGGGCAACGCGAACCTCTCGAGTCTTTGGTATGACTTGCTCATCGGTTTTGCTCCGTCACCCGCGCCCTTTCGGACGCACGGGCGCGCTCAGGATCGATGTTCACGTCGGAAGGAAGCAGCCTGGGAAGCGGGGGTGCTTGGTTATCCGACACGTCTCCGCGCACGAACGGAGGCATGTCGCGAGTGCGGCCGAAGATCACGGCGCTGTAGTCCACCGAAAAACCGCCGAAGTAATTGATGCAGGTGCCGGCCCAGACGTCGTCATGCGGGTAATAGGGACGCGATTCCAGGTAGTCGCCAGAGATATTGGGGGTCCAATCGCTCGCGGTAATGACGAGCCCTACACCCGGCACGTGGCCGCTCACGTCGTCCATCATCCAGAAGCCGCACTCGGGGTGGTTGGACGCCGAGTGGCGCTGAACCGTTCCACCCCCATGCCCTCTGCCGTTGGTCCCGCCGGAGCCATAGTAGTAGTGGAACGTGTTGCCCCAAATCTCGTTGACGGTCACGAGATTGTTCGGAGACGCGGTGGTGAACCGGGCGAACTTCATGTGAACGTTAGGAAACGGAGCGATCGGTCCGCTCGACCAGCCCATGACGATTTCCTTCCCCCCGTTGGCGCGAAACGCAGCCGTGGGCCGAGCGTCGAGCCGTCCGCAGGGGTCCCCCCCGATCCCGGGGCAAGTCGTCGGGTCGGCCCACGTCGTCCCGAGGCTGCGGTCGACGCTCGTGAGGACGTCGGCGTCGGTCCAAGTGTAGATGCGCACGGAAGAGGTAGTCAGATGGCCGAAGATATGCATGGTGCTGTCGTCGGCACCCGACGTCAGCCGATTGGACGCCGTTCCTATCCGTCCAGCGCCTGGTCCGTTGAAGATCGTCCCATAGGAAAAGTTAACCTGGTCCGCGGCCGCCATCTGGTTGAGATCGAAGCTCGCGACCAGGGCGTCTGCGAACGTATTCGCGGTGACGGTAAAGACGTTAGCCGTCAGATAGAGGCGGTTGTTGGTGAACTGGATGTCGGGGAAGTCGAGCCATTTGTTCGGCGCCGTCGCGTTGAGCCCGAAGATCGCGGGCGTGATGTCGTAGAAATGGTAGGTTGCTGTCGTTAGGTCCGAAAGGCGGCGAAAGACGACCATGCGGTATCGGTTCTGCGTTCCGTTCTCGATCGTCTGGAGAATCCAAATCATCAAATCGAACTGCGGCACGTAAATGGCCTTCTGATCGCAGCAGAATCCCGCGTCTGCGTTTCCCACCACGAATGGATTCACGAACGACCAGTCCTTGCCATAGTTGGCCGATACGGCCGCGTACCAGTTGTTGGTGATGAAGAATACCCCTCCGTTGGCGCCGATACTCGGCTCACCCACCTGCGAGTTGAAGCCCCCGGGGCCCTGATAGAACTCGTAAACGAAGTCCCGAGTGTCGTTAGGAAGATGGGTCAAGGGCACGGCCGCCGGAGAGTCCTGGGGCGCCGACGTCGGATGAAGGCGTGCCACGGGCGCATCCGGCACCGGCGGAGTCCGGTGGCTGTTGGATTCCAGGTAGCTCATCATACGCTGCATTTCTGTGGTGAGAATGGGAGGCTCCGAAAGCCACTCGATCTCGATCTGTTGGGGTGCCGGGAGCGTCCCTCTTGCGGGCACGGCGTAGGTCCGCACGCCTTCCTGGACAGTTGCGGCTGGTGCGAGCGTCGACGAAAACGCGATCGACGAAATAGCGACGATGGAAAGTGCCACGCTGCGTGAGACGGGAAGCCCACAGACCATAGATCAACCTCCGTGAACGGATCGAACGAGCACCCAGGTCGCCCATCACCGATCGCACGATATCTAGATTAGTTGGCTGGCGATCTTAAACCCTGTTCGGCCGGCATGCTAGTGAAAAACTCACCAATTCCAGCAATCTAGTGTTCAATGCCGTGGCGGGACCCGTGATCGACCGGCCGCCAGGGCTCGGGCTGCTTACGGCGCGGCAAGCGCGCCGGGCTCGATCCGCTCGCAAGGTGGGTAGAGTTTTTCGTCACCCAGCTAGATGAGTTCAGCGATTGCGGTCAGGGCTCCGCGTCGAGAGTGAGCCGCGTGAGCTTCAACCCATCGGCAAGGCGCCCCTCGAGCTCGTAAGGACCCGTCCACGATCGGAGGTCTCCCTGGGTTGTCCGGATCTCGAGAGTGAAGCGGCCGCGCTCCTCGACATTCTGTCCTTCCAAGATACGAGAGGCGCCGGGGGTCGGCTCCAGCGAGAGCCTCACGTTGCCCTCATGGAGTAGGATGCTCAAATGATCGCGTATCTGCGCGCGGCCGTCGGCACTCGGCCGCCGGGGAAGAGTTAGCCGCGCGTCGTTGGTGAATAGCGCCACGATCGCGTCCTCATCCGCCTCGGCGAATGCGTCTGTTAGGCGGGAGCGCAGGTCATCGAGTATGGAGTAGGCTGCTTGGGTACTCGTCGAGACCGATCGCGAGACTTCGGAGGGGGCCGCGTCTGGGGGAGGGCCATGCTCGCCCTGGCCGGTATGCACACGACCCGATGGACCACATGCGGCTGAAAGCGCGATCGCAACTGACCCCATCACGAGTCGGCGCGAACGGCCACCGAACTTGAAGACAGGGCTCACGACGCGCTTTCGAAACGCAGCTCTTCGACGCGAACCCCTCCGTCGCCGAGATAGCCTGCGAGAGAATACTCTCCCGTCGATTGCACGTTCGGTCCGCCTGCCCTCGGGGTTAGGATGAGGTTGAAAGTGCCTCGATCGACGACCCTTCCGTCTCTAACGCTCGATTCCACGGCGAACATGGCGAGATTGACCAGAAAATCCTCGAAGAGCTCTGCGTAACGGCTCCGGATGCTCGCCCGCCCGACGACGGCAGGCTCCTGAGGTAGCTGCAAGCTGCCCGCGGGGTCGAACATCGTGGCAATCGCATCCGCGTCGCCAGCTGCATGAGCCTCCTGCAGTTGCGCCCGTAGTCCGTCGAGAATGCTGTACGAGTTCGGAGAAAAGATCGAATCAGAAGGTGCTCCGCAGAACGCCAAGGCCGAGAGCACGGCGGCGCTCCAGCTTGCCCGGCCTAGGGCTACCCGGAGCTCGAGACGTTTACGATATGGAAACTTTGGCACCTTCCTTTTGTTCATGAGCGCTCGCTCGACGGTGATTCCTGGATGGATCGTCCGACGATTAGGAGGCCCCTTTAGAGCTCAGTGCCGTGGGGGGACCCGTGATCGATCGGGCCGCCACGGCCCAGGCTGCTTACGGCGCTGCAATTATTCGCACTGCGTGCTCACATCTCATTTCCCGGCGGGATGCCCTCCGAAGTAGCCCCGGAACTGATACCTTCGAAGGAGCCCGAATGCGGACGGTCCCCACGAAGGAGTTTGATGCGGACGATTGCGCCTGGCTCGCTCCGCTCGCGCTGGTGGAGTTTTTAATCACCGTTGCTAGTGCCCCGCAGATGTCAGGTCGGCCAGCAAAGCCCTTAGCTCCGCCATCTCCTGCTCGAGCGCCGTGATCCTTTCGTCCTTCTCTTTCAGCGTGGCGTTCAACTCGGTGACGGTCTCGTTGAGCCCCTGGATCGCGGCGAGAGCCACTCCCGCCAGGTCGCCGGGCGCCAAGTGCTTCTCGTCTATGCCGAGACCGAAGACCGAACGGAAGTCTTCTGCCATCGGGCCGACATGGCGCGCCTTGTCCGTTTTGTAAGTCCAGGTGGAAAGAGGCAGCTCGGCCACTTTCGACAGAATCTCTCGACTATCGATCGGGCTGAAATCCTTCTTGATCGAACGGCTTGAGCCCTGCGACAAGGAGCCCTGGATCACAAGGTTTCCGGTCGTCGAGAAGATGAACTCATTTCCTGCATGTCCAACCCGGTTGAAGTTGAAGCCGCCCAGAGGACCGTGAATGAACTCCCATTCACCGTTGGAGTTCGTCATCTCGAACCGAACTCCCGCCATGTCGAGAGTCTCGAGCCGGATGTTCGGCTCGCCGGTACCCCGCAGGATGTGAACGGGCGCCCCTGGGCTAGTGGTCCCGAAGCCAACATCTCCGCTGCCGCCAGCAACAAAAACGCTGCCGCTGGGAGCGCCTGCGTCTATTTCGAAAGGAGTCGTGCTTGATGTGATGTCATCAATAAAGAAGCCAAATTCCCAGCTCCCGACGTCATAGGTCTGCGGCTCAAACGTGGTACCGTCCTGCTCGAGCCGGAGTGTAGGAGTGTCGTTGCTGGACGCATGTATTTTCATGGCGGGGACGTCGGTGCCCACGCCGAGATCGCCGCTCAAGCTCCAGTTCCCCATCACGTCGAAGACTTGAGGCTCGACCCACTCCGCGATGTGACTTGACGGTACGCGCTCACGGCTCTGCCGACGTTGCTGAGTCGCCTCAGCCTCCGCACCGACGAGAGGAGCGAATCCGAGCAAGAAAACGAGAGCAGACAAACAAGAAACGCTTGCGCCAAGGAGCTTCTTCACTTTTCCCTCCACAACTCGCAACGTTGGCTGTGATTCCTGCTTCGCGTGCCCCTGCGATCGTTGCCGCACGCCGGGTCCACGGATTCTCAGGCTGTTCTGGTCGCTGAGTTGAGCGGGATTTTTTCTTAGAAAAGACCGCCCTGTCAACACTTATCGGTCAGACGGACTCCGATCCTTCGCATGCCGAGTCACGTCAGCGCAGGGAAGCTAGGGCTGCGTCTCGAGAAGCTTGGCGAGCGCCGCCTTGACCTCGGCGAGCTCCTTCTCGAGGGCCGCGATCCGCTCGTCTTTTTCCTCCAGGGTCGCTTTCACACCGTGCTCGAGCGCCGCCAATTGGGCGTCCTGGTCCCGGACCGTTTCATTGAGGCCCTGGATGGCGGCAAGCGCGACGCCGGCCACGTCGCCTGGAGCGAGGTGACTTTCGTCTGCCCCGAGACCGAAGGCCGAGTGAAAGTCCTCGGCCATTGGCCCAACGTGGCGCGCATTGTCGGTCTTGTAAGTCCAGGAGGTCAGCGGCAGCTCAGCCACTCTCGCCAGAATCTCTCGACTCTCGATGGGGGTGAAATCCTTTTTCACCGCTCGGCTCGAGCTCTGCGACAAGGTGCCCTGAATGATCAGGTTGCCTACGGTCGTGAAGACGAACTGATTACCGGCGACGCCCACGCGATTGAAGTTGAAGTTGCCTCCTGGGCCGTGGATGAACTCCCATTCACCCCCCAGATTGACCAGCTCGAAACGGACGCCGGCAGAAGCGGTCGTCTCGAGCCGGATGTTGGGCTCACCACTCGTTCGCCGGATGTGAACCGGAGCGCCGGGGCTGCTGGTCCCGAATCCGACGTCTCCGCTGGGTGCGATGTCAATGCTGCTGCTGGGAGCGTTCGGCCGAATAATCAAGGGAAGGCGACTACCGTTTGTTACGTCCCTCACGAAGAAGTTGGCCTCGTTTCCCGCAACGTCCCAGGTCTGGGGCGTGAAGCCACTCGAGCCATCTTGCTCCAAACGCATCGTTGGTGTGTTTCCGTTTCGACCATGGACCTTGACGACGGGCGTCGAGGTGCCGATACCCAGGTCACCCTGGGCGTCGACATAAAGGGAGTTCGCGGGCGCCCCCGCGGCGATCGTGAACGGCCTGATTCCGGCGGTCGAATCCTGGATCGTAAAATAGCTGGCCCCGCCGCTATTCGAGTCGTTGGTGATGATTCGCCAGTCATTCGCGGGAAAACCTGCCGACGTGCTCGTGTCGTCGAAGTGAATTTGCAGGTTGTTCTCCTTGAGCCGAATCGTGTCGAAGCTAAAGGTCTCTACGTTGGCGCAATCGATTCCCGTGCAAAGACTGCCTTGGATGCTCACATCTTCCGTGTGGACGAGCTTTGGCTCGGGTGCCCCAATTGCTGATCGAGGGGCCGTCATCTCCACGCCAAACCCCATCAGCAGAGAACCGTCCGAAATCGTGAAGGCGCCTCCAAACGTGGGCGCATTCGTGAGGCCGAGCTGATCCATGAGCTCGTGGAGGGCGACCTCGTCCCCTGACTCCCGGAGAGCCGTGAGTCGCTTCATGGAGCTCGCGTCCACTTGGGGAAGTGCACGCAGCTCATAGTTGTACTTTCCGTCGCGGAGTCGCATGCCGTTCTCGTCAGTCAGCTCGTACGAGGGATCGTTCTCGAACTCCTGACGGAACACCTCGCCGTCTGGTCCGCTCACGACGAGAAGCATGCGATCGTAGCCGACGTGGACGTCCCAAGAGAGGCGCCCTGGCGAGCGGTCCTCGGTTGCGACGTCCTGTGCCATCGCCGTGCGCGACGCGAGGACCGCGAGGCCAACTGCGAGCGCCAGATGCAGAATGAACTGGAACGTTTCCTTCTTCACAGTACTACCTCCTTTGTGCGGCCGAATCGGCACGCGCGAGCTCGCTCGCTTGCGAGCAGCAAAGTTGTTGAATTTTGTTGAGTCAACATCATACCAGCTTTGCGTGCCCTACAGAAATGAGTCGCTTAACCTTTCTTGCGTCGATGATGATTCCTGCAAGACTTCATCAAGAACGGTTGCCTGCTGGCTACGGTGCCGGGACGGCTAGGGTGCGAAGAACCGCTGATCGCGCGCTTCGAGGGGGAAACGCTCCAGCCTCAGCCTTGCCTAACGTGGGCCGGAGCTCGAACAGGGAAGTCCTTGCTCGTATTTCTCGAGTCGTTCGGCGAGCTGGGGAAGGATGTCGTCTTCCCCTTGTTTTTCTGCTATCGCTATCGCGGTCCGTTGCCATTGGGAGGCATCCTCGCATCGGCCGAGCTCGGCGAACGCCATGGCCACGGTCTCCGCGTGAATTCGACTGGGTCGCGCCTCGAAAACGCGCGCGGCCAAATCGAGCGCCCGGGTCCCGTCGCGAAGTTGCCTGTCGGGGCAACCCGCAAGAAACCGGGCCAGGACATGTGCCGTGGGTCCTCGTTCTGGAAACTGCTGATGGGCGGCTTCCAGTCGTTCACGCGCAGCGGCAAACGCACCCGTCCGAATGAGAACCTCGATCTCTCCCAGGTACGCCTGCTCGCTCGTCGGATTGAGCGATACCGCCTTTCGATAGTGTTCGAGGGCTCCGTCCAGAGCGTTTTGTGCTTTCAAGATGTCCGCGAGCTCCATGCGAGCCCCGAAATCCTGCGGTCTGGATTGGACGGCGAGTCGTAAATGATCCTCGGCTTCCCCGTAGAGGCCATCTCTCGCGAGGAGATGACCGAGGTTGAAGTGGGCCGCCGCGCTATCTGGGTTGATTTCCAAGGCGCGGCGAAACTCGACTTGTGCTCCTTTCTCGTCTCCCAATGCTGCAAGGGCGGAACCGAGGTTGACTCGAGCCCGATAACTGCCGGGCTCGGCTCGAACCGATTCGCGGAACGCCGCGGCCGCTTCGGCGAATCTCCCCGCCTGGAAGGCACGGCGTCCACGAATCAGGTACACGCGCTCTCCCCTCTGGAGCTTTTCGAGCTCGTCCGCCAGAGGGTCCGTCACCTTGACTCCTACGGGTCCTCGCAGACTCATGTGCGCTCTCGCTTTCTCCGTATTGCCCAACCCACGGTAGGCCAGCCCAAGTGGATAGTGGAGCCGTGTTGCGACGGGCACGAGGCGAATCGCTGTCTCGAGACATTCGACGGCACGGGGGTAGTTCTCGCCCAATAAGGCAACCTGCCCCAGGCCCACCCAAGCGGCAGCCGATTTAGGGTCGAGACCCAGCGCGCGCTGAAAGAATTCCTCGGCCTCAGGCAGCCGGCCCTCCTCGAGGAAGAGCTCGGCCTGGTAGACGATCGAAGGGATGTGCTCGGGGTTCAGCTCCAGCACTCTGGCAAAGAAAACATGGGCTCTGTCCGTTTGAGCCCAGGCGCGATGAATCAACCCACGGTAGTGCCACCACCGAAAATCGTTCGGGTTCACTTCGAGAGCGTTTCGATAGCAAACGTCCGCGGCTTCGAGCAAATCGTAGGAATGGAAGATCTGACCCGTCTCGCCGAAGGCTTCTTCGAGCTCCACGTCGGTTGCGTTTGGGTTCTCGAGAACCGAGGCGACGTACGCTTGAGCGTCGCCGATCTGCTCCTGCACCGCCTTCTCCATACTCGTCAGATCGGGCAGCGTAACGGGAAGCAGATCTCGAGCTTGGATGCTCCCTGCTCTTTCTGGGGAGGGCAGCGCGGCGATACCGGATGGCTCCGACAGGGACAACAGGGCACCGAGCACCACACCGGCGCGCCGATTCGACTGGTTCCATCTCATTACGGTGCTCATTCCGGCCTTCGTCCCCGGCCTCGGGTCAGGGTCGCATACCGGCCCATGGGGATGCGATCCCAGGCTTCGACTCCACCGTCAGGCCAGTGCACGGTGACGGTTCTTACATCCGAGCTTCCCAGCCCGACGAGCACACGCGGATCGTTGGCCGATGCGTAGCTCCCATCCGCTCGCGCGCGTCGCCAAAGGTGACGACCGTCGGTCGTGACCACGTCCACGCGTGCTCCGAGCAGGTCACGGTGCTCTTGCTCGCCCACGAGCCTCAGCCCGACCCAATGGTGCCCATTGCCGATCTCGTTAACCAGCAGTCGTGCCGGTCCGCCGTTGTTGACCACGAGCACGTCCGTGTCGCCATCGTTATCGACGTCGCCAAATGCGGCGCCGCGGCTGACCTCGCTCAGCGACAGGGCTTCGCCTGCACGACCACTCACGTCTTCGAAACGCCCGACGCCAGAATTGCGCAGCAGTTGGTTCGGCTGAGCGAACAGGTTTTCGTGCGAGCCGGTCCGCCCGTCGAGTCGCCGCACCGCTCCGTTCACCACGAGGAGATCCAGCCAACCGTCGTTGTCGTAGTCGAGCCAACCCGCGCCGAAACCGGTATAGGGTAGGCTTACGACGCCAAGACCGGAGGGCGTCGTCCGATCTTCGAATAGGCCATTGCCGCCGTTGACATAGAGAGTGTTCGTCTCGTCCGTGAGGTGGCTGAGGAAGAGGTCTTCGTCGCCGTCTCCGTCGAAATCTCCAGCGTCTACGCCCATCCCCGCCTCCGCCTCACCCATCCAGTTGATGGCAACCCCAGCGAAGAGCGCCTCATTCGAGAAGACACCGCTCTTCTGGTTGATCCAGAGATGATTCGGGAGGCCGTCGTTGGCGACGTAAATATCGATCCACCCATCCTGGTTCAGATCGGCGGTCACGACACCGAGACCCGTGGCTGCTTCGTTCGCTACGTTGGACGGAACGGACACGTCTTCGAACGTCCCGTCTCCCTTGTTGCGGAATAGCACGTCCCGCTCGGGTGGGAAAGTGAGCGGGCCGCAGTAGTCGCGTGCGGAGCTCGTCGCGTAGCACTCGGGGTTCTCCCGCAGGTCGAACTGGACGTAGTTCGCAACGAAGAGGTCGAGGAAGCCGTCGCGGTCGAAGTCGAAGAATGCCGCACTCGTACCCCAGCGGGAGTCACCCACCCCTGCGGCATCGGTCACGTCCTCGAACGTGCCGTTGCCGTTGTTCCGAAAGAGCTGATTCGGCCCGTAATGAGTCAGATACAAGTCCGTGAGGCCGTCGTTATCGATGTCTGCGGCCGCGACTCCCATCCCATAGGCGTCGGTTCGAATACCTGCCGTCTCGGTGACATCCACGAAGGCCAGGTGCCGGCTGCCGTCGGCGTCCACTCGCAAATCGTTCCGGAAAAGCCGTCCCCCCGGCGGCTGGGGGCAGACCTCGCGCACGCCCAACGAGCCACTTTGAGCCAAATAGGCATCCAGATCTCCGTCGTTGTCGAAATCGAAAAGCGCGCCGCCCGCGCCGGCGATCTCCGGAAAATAGAACTCGCCCGAGCCACCGTTGCAGTGAACGAAGTCCAGCCCTACGGCGGCAGCCCGTTCGACGAAGATCGGGCCCGGCAACGTCGATTCGAGATCCGACGATTGTGCCGTCGATACGTCGACGGTGCCCGCCAAGGCGATGGACAATAGAAGAGACAATCCCGAGGCTCGTTTCCAGCTCGTCACATGGGGCTCGAATTGATGATCTGAAAGAGAAGCTTATCCACGGAGCTTGGCCGAGGCAAGGGGAGGCAGAGCCGAACCGTGCCGAACCAGGTCGGGGACACTGACTTGATCTATAACTCGGGCTTGCGACAGAATCCTTATTGGAGCTTTCGACGCCAAGTCAAAAAGGGACGCTTTGAGCTCACCAAGAGTGCGTTCGATGAACCGAAGGAGTCAATGAGGCGCTTGCGACACCGAGTCGTCTCCAGTTGAATGTTCGAGGAACTCGGACGAGCCCAGTTTCGATTACCATTCTCACGGGGGTCTTCGTCGCCTGACCCAGCGTTCGTCCCATCCGCGAGTCGCCGTGAACCATCCGGGTCGGATTGGCGAGGCGGAACGCGATGACCGTTGCCATCGTTACCGGAGCAGCGGGTCTGATCGGCGCGGAGTCGGTCCGCCTTTTCGCCGCGCAGGGTTTCGACGTCGTCGGGATCGACAACGATATGAGACGTTACTTCTTCGGTGATGAAGCCAGCACCGCTTGGAGTCGAGAGCGTCTCGAGGCGGATCTTTCGAGCTACGTTCATCTCGACGTCGACATACGTGACGAGCCTGCGTTGGACCGTGCGTTCCGGCGATATGGCAAGAACATAGAGCTCGTAATTCATGCGGCGGCGCAACCGTCCCACGACTGGGCGGCTAGAGAGCCGATCACCGATTTCGATATCAACGCCAAGGGGACGCTCACACTGCTGGAGCAAACGAGGCGTCACTGTCCCGAAGCCGTCTTCGTCTACGTGAGCACAAACAAGGTATACGGAGATCGGCCGAATCGCCTGCCGCTCGTGGAGCAGGAGACGCGTTGGGAATTGGACCCCTCGCATCGGTACGCCAAATACGGGATCGACGAAAGCATGAGCGTCGACGACTGCATGCACAGTCTCTTCGGCGTTTCGAAAATCGCCGGGGACCTCCTCGTTCAGGAGTATGGCCGGTATTTCGAGATGAGGACCGTTTGTCTGCGTTGCGGGTGCCTCACCGGTCCGGGTCACTCGGGAGCTCAGCTACACGGGTTTCTCGCTTATCTCGTCCATTGTGCGATCACCGGTCGGCCGTACACGGTCTTTGGGTACAAAGGCAAGCAGGTGAGGGACAATATCCATTCATATGATCTGGCTCAGGCGTTTTGGCAGATCTACCGATCCCCTCGATCGGGCGCGATCTACAATATGGGCGGCAGTCGCTTCTCGAACTGCTCCGTCCTAGAAGCGATCGTGATCTGCGAGCAATTGACCGGCCGTCCCATGAATTGGGCATACGCAGAGGGGAATCGAATGGGTGACCACGTGTGGTGGATCAGCGACATTCGAAAGTTCGAGAGTGACTACCCGGCCTGGAAGCTAAGCTATGATCTTCGTCGTATCATCGCCGAGATTCACGAGGCCCACGTGGAACGTCGACTCGATGCAAGCCAGCCGCGATGAGCGGACCATTCGAAACGCAAGGCGTCGTTAATGAGGAAAGCGCCTTACAAAAGGACTGCGGCAACCCCAGGACGGAAGCCCAAAAAGAATAGCCGCCGAGCCCGCGGGCGAAGACTCGGCCTGCTCGTCTTGGGAATGCACCGCAGCGGCACGTCCGCCCTCACGCGCGTTCTCAGCCTTCGCGGCGCGAGCCTGCCGACCAATCTCATGGAGCCCTTGCCTCTGAACAACGAGCGCGGCTTCTGGGAGTCGAAGGATATCGCCGAGCTGAACGACGAGATCTTGGTCTCCGGCCACTCCGCCTGGGACGATCTGTTCGAGTTTTCGCCCTCCTGGTACGATTCAAAAGTCGCGGAGCATTTTGCCGTCCGCGCCCTCGAAGTGCTGCAAAGAGACTTCTCCCGTTCCAGGCTCTTTGCGCTCAAAGATCCAAGAATGTGCCGGCTCGTACCGTTTTGGGCCGATGTGCTGCGACGTTTCGACACCGAGCCATGTTTCGTCCACATAATTCGCAACCCACTCGAAATCGCGGCATCGCTGAAGGCGCGGGATGGGATTCTGCCGGCCCACTCTCAAATGATATGGCTCAGGCATGTCCTCGATGCAGAAAAAGACACCAGGGGCCGCCGGCGTTGTTTCGTCCACTATGAAGATTTGCTGAACGACTGGCGAGGCGTCACCGATAAGATTGCTCGCGCGCTCGAATTTCGATGGCCTCGGGAGTCTCACCACACCGCGGTCGCCATCGAAGATTTTCTCAGTCACGGGCTGAGGCACCACAACTTCGCCGACCGGGATCTCGAGAAACGCGCGGACGTGCCCGAGTGGACCAAGCAGGTCTATGAATCTCTGTCGAGCCTCGTCAGAGGAAGGCCGAAGGGCGCGTTGGGAAGTCTCGATCGCGTGCGACGTGAGTGGGAGGTTGCGGATCGAGCCTACGGGCCATTGGTCGCGGGGAATTTGCAGCGTGTCTGGTCGATTGGCGCGAGCTCGGTTGAACGGCGGGTTACGGTGGCTGGCGGCCCCGACGAGGAACATTCGAGAGGTTGGATGCAGATGCTGGAGGAGCTCCCGAGCGTGAAGGAAGAGATCGCGGGTATCAGAGGTCAGCTCGTCCGTCTCGAGGCCATTGAGGCAGGCCTTGGCCGTTTGGCGGATCTGCAAGCCCGGGTGGCCCAACTGCAGGCCATCGAGCCCCGCCTGGATCGAGTGGAACAAGAGCTGGGTAGGCTGGCACGAATCGAAGAGCGCCTCGCGCCGCTCGCGGAGCTGGAACGGGGCATGGCTCGGCTCGAGGCGATGGAGGCCCGGATGGAGAAGTTGGAGCGACTCGAGGGCAAGATCGACAGGCTCCTCGGTATGGAAACCGAGTTAGCACGTTTGAAACGTCTCGAGAAGGAAATGGCTCGGCTCGAGAAAGTCGAAACCACCCTCGCCGAGCTCCGACAGTTGGCCGGGATGATGGTGAGCTTGGAGGAGCGTCTCGTGGCTAAAGATCTCGAGATCGAGCGCCTCCGTCGCGACCTCGAAGCACGGGAGGCCCGTTTTCGCGGCCAGGAAGTCGAAGTTACGCGAATGTTCCGCGAGCTTGCCGATGCCGCGGCCGTCGACAGCGACTGAATTGCAGCGCGATATGGATCTCTTTTTTCCAAACGGTTCATCGCTCATTTCGAAAGGATCAGCCGTTGTCAACGAACGCCCGGGTCGAGATGTTTGAACGACGGAGAGCCGAAGACCAAGCGGCCCGTCCCGGAATCGTGCCCCGTGCGAAGAAGCATGTCCTGGTCCTGACCGATGGGTTCATCGGCGACCGGATGAGCGGGACGGGCATCCGATATTTCGAGCTGGCGCGCCATCTCTCGTCCCAATTCGAGGTATCTCTCGGTCACCCCCACGCGGCGCGGGAGCTGCGAGACAATATGAAGGTCATCGAGTGGTGCGTTGACGAGCCGGAACAGACCTTGAGTTTGGCCCGCGAGGCCGACTTCGTGCTCGTTCATGCCTTCGTTCTGGAGAAACTACCTCGCCTGCGAGACGTGGCGAAGAGGCTCATCGTAGATCTGTATTGTCCATATGTTTTCGAGAACATGGAGATCCATCGAGATAGGGGAGTGGATCTGGAGCTCCGCCAAACCATTCATGGAAACGATTTGAGGGTGCTCTGTGAACAGCTGATTCACGGAGACTATTTTCTGTGCTGCACGGAGCGACAGAGGGATTGGATCGTCGGAATGCTGACGGCACTCGGTAGGCTCCACCCCGCTTCATGTCGGCAGATCGCGTCACCGATGGACCTCGTCGGCCTCGTGCCGTTCGGCTTACCCACAGAGATTCCGACACCTTCGGGAGACAACGTTATGAAAGGAGTTTGGCCCGGAGTCGAGCGCGACGATCTCGTCGTTCTGTGGGGAGGGGGACTCTGGAGTTGGCTCGATCCGTTGACCATCGTGCGGGCGATGGCGCTGGTCTCCGCCGTCCGATCCGACGTGAAGCTGGTATTCCTTTCTTCGAAGACGGCCGAGACCGTCATCGACATGCCCATGGCGGGGAAGGTGTTAGAGCTCGCCGAAGCACTCGGCTTGAGAGGAAAAAGTGTGATCTTCAACGATCGGTCGTACATCGAGTACGACCGACGAACCGACTACTTTCTCGAGGCCGACATCGGTGTTTGCGCTCATCAGGAGACGATGGAGACCTACTACGCTTATCGCACGCGCTTGCTCGACTACCTCAACGCGGCCACTCCGATCCTTACTTCACAAGGGGACTATTTTGGAGATTACGTGGCCAGAAACGGTCTGGGGAAAGCCCTGCCGATAGGAAACCCCGAGGCGTGGGCGAATGCGATCCTCGAGCTTGCCGCCAGTCCTGACGCCAGGGCGGAATGCCGGCGGCGCATTATGGAAAAACGTGACGACTTCACCTGGAGTCGCGCCGTGGCGCCGCTCGTCGAGTTCTGCCTCAAGCCCCCGACGGCCAACGATGCCGGGGAATGTTGGCGACACCTTCGTCGCCTCAGCGAAGTCAAAAGGACGAGGCACAATGGAAAGGAGGAAGCCGATTCCGAAACCCGAATGGCCTTCGTCGAAGCCTTGAGCCGGATAAAGGCCTTGCGGTCGCAATATGACCTGTTGTCTGACGCGCATTCACAACTGCTCGTGCAGCACGCCTACCTCACGGACGGAGTTGAGCATCTGCAGGCGAAAGTGAACCTCGTCAAGCGAATCCCGTTCGCCGAGACACTTTGGCGCATACTGGGGAAGCGCTTTCGGAAACGATAACGTCGTGCGGATGCAAATTCGGATCTCCTTTATCGCTTTCACCGGCCTGTTCGTCCTCGCTTCCTGCAAGCAAAGTAAAACGATATCGACGAGCTTGCTACCAGCGAGCAACACCGGACGGATCGAGGCGACTACCGAGCTTCGCAAGAACAGCAGGCTCCACCTGTCTTTATCGCGCGCCGGAGCGCCTGAGTCCGGTTCGGCCGGCGGGAACGCTCCGATGACCAATGCCGGAGACGATGGGCGCGCGGAACCCCAGCCACCCTCGCTCGAAGTCTGGGTTCAGAGTGCGACTCACCCTGCGCGACTCGTTGCCCGCCATTCCCTCGCATTTTCGCAACCCGTCGAGGAGGTTTCGATCGATCTGGCCCATATCCACGACCCGGGTGAGGTGCTGCTGACGGTCGTGCCCAACGGCGCCGATCCTCTCAGCCTCGAATGGCTGTCCGCGGAGATCGTGGGAGAGACCGAGGAGCGGGTCTTGCCTTGGCGAGCGCATTCTCCGAGAGGCCAACGGAACAACACCGGGAGCTTGCCCGATATCGTTCTCTACGTCGTCGACACCCTTCGCGCGGATCATCTTGGCTGCTACGGGTCCAGTGTACCGACGCCCAATTTCGATCGTCTCGCCGCCGAAGGTATCCTCTTCGAGAACGCGCTTTCCACGTCATCGTGGACGAAGCCTTCCACTGCCTCTTTGCTCACCGGTCTCTACCCGTCGACTCACGGAGCCCTGGATCGGCCCGACCGGCTGCCAGAATCGGCGTTCACTCTGGCCGAACGTCTTCGCCTGAGGGGTTATTCGACGGTGGCGGTGACGGCGAACTCCAACATCGATCCTGTGTGGGGATTCGACCAGGGCTTCGAGCTCTTCGTGCGTCCTGAGGTTCCCGATCGCGATCCCGAAGGCCGAGCCACTCGCAACCTGCATGCAGAAGAAGTCCAGGAGATCGCCCTCGCCGAGTGGCGGCGACGAAAGGCGGCAGGAGAAGGCCCTTTGTTCCTGTACGTTCACGTCGTGGATCCCCACGGCCCGTACGATCCTCCTGAATGGCTGCTCGAGCAGCCGCGTCCCGAGTCACTGGTGGACACCAACAAAGTGCAGGTCGAGCTCAACACCCGGAGGCGGGAAGCAACCGAGGAGCTCCTATCCGCCATGGATGCTCTTTATTCCGCCGAAGTCGCCTACGTCGATCGAGCCTTTGGGCGGTTTCTCGAGGCCCTCGACGGGTCGAACGAGGCGATCGTCGTGCTCACCTCGGACCACGGTGAAGGATTTCAAGAGCATGGCTTCTCGTCCCACGGTATGAGTCTGTTCGACGAGGAGCTTCGTATTCCTCTCGTGTTTTTCGCTCCGCGCATGCTGCCGAGAGGTGTGGTCATCCGAGATCGCGTCTCACTCGTGGACGTCGTTCCGACATTGCTCGGACTCATCGGGCAGCCGATGAGCGATACGCCCGGCGTGGACTTGAAGGAGTGGTCGCGAGAATGGCAGCCCGCGATTCGTCGCCCCCGACCGCTCATTGCGGAGCTCGACTACGATGGACGGCTGTGGCTCAGCCTGCATCTCGAGTCGATGAAGCTGGTTCAAAACCTCGTTTCGAAGGAGAACCACTTGTTCGACGTCGATACGGACCGAGGCGAGACTCTAGATCTCATCTCCGGTGACCGCGGCGCCGCTGAGCGAATGCTGCTTACGCTCGAGGTGGAACATGCCCGCTTGGTGGAATCACGATTGCAGCGCGAAACCGCCCCCCTCGAGCTGCCTGAAAGCGTCAAAGAAAATTTGCGAGCTCTCGGGTACGTGCAGTAAGAGCTCGCCGACTGCGTCCATTCTCTCTCATCGACCGAGCTCGACCGTGCCATCTCGCGCCGACCCAATTTGGTCTCTGCGGACGAACAGTTCGTAGCCAGGCGGCAGCCCGCGAGCTGGTTTTTTCTCGAAGCGTTGAACGATATGTTCCCATATCAAGGAATGGGTGTTACGGAATCGCCGCTCCTCGATGTCGTCGATTGCCACGTCGCCGATGATCGCGAAATCGACCCGCAGTGAATCGAGCGCCGAAACATCCTTTTTCTGGAGCTCCTCCGAGCGCTCGAACAGAAAATAGGTTTCTCGCAAGGGCGAGTCGCGCCCGAGGACCGTGTACAGCCCCGGCAAGTAGGGAGCAATGAGCAAACCTTCGTTCTCGCCGATCTCGTTGGCCTCTAGCTGACGAACCTCTTCGACGAGATCGCGCATCCATCCCGGGACGAGAATCGAATCCCTTCCAATCTCGAGGGGGACATACGGCTCCGTGCGAGTCCAGTAGAGGAAGCCGGGGTGTGCTCTGACGGCGGTGTTCCATGTCAGGAACATGAGGAACGAGATCGAGAGAAAAACGGCGATTCTCCGGTTCCAGCCGTTGCGAAAAGCCATTGGAAATACCAGGAGAGTAATCAAGAATGGATGGACGGACTGCGCGAGGTGACTGAGGTCCGCACGCGACAGCGCGAAATGATAGTAGACGGCGCCGGCGATCGCCGCCGCAATCAAGACGTCATGAACAGGTTTCGTGCCTGACGGTGCTCTTCGGAGAACGAAAAGGATGGCGGCGGCGTAAGCAAGCGGCAGGGTGACGAACAAGAATCCCAGAGACAACAGGGGCAGGACTTCACCGGGTACACGAGACGGCTCGATCGACCATGGCCAGGGAACGGGAAGGGTAAGGTTCGTGGCTCCCGCGGAAATCAGATGGGAAACATCCTGAAAGAACCAGTAACGGAATCCCGGTAACAACGAGAACATAGCGATCACCGGCGAATAACCGAGGATGAGGCCACTCGTGAAACTCAGGAATCCTCGGAACCGAGAACCTCTCCACTTTTTCGAATACCAGAGGTAACCGAACAGGAGCAGGTAGGCAACGATGGCGTAGAATCCATGATTCTTGCCAAAGAGCGCAGCGACTCCCACACCGAGTCCCGCGATGAAGAATCGCATCCTGGTCGGGTTGCACACCACGATGGCGGCGAAAAAGATGAGCGCGATCGCCATCGTGTGGTCGTACGTCTTGTGGCGCGGTACGTACCAGACGGAAAGAAGTGCCGCCGCCGCGAACAGGGGCTGCCATGCGCGCAGATGCTTACTGACAAGGAAGAGCGCGAGGGACAGCCCCACGAACTGCATCGCGCTTTCGCCGACTCTCAGCGCGAGGAGACCCTCATCGCCGAGCAAATGCATCCACAAGGAGTTCCAGTAGTATCGACCTGGATCGTAGGAATCGAAATCCTCGATTGGCGTCGCGCCCCGCGCCGTTTGCGCCGAGCCGTACCAGAGATAACCCTCGTCCGCGAGGTCGACGTCGATGCCGGCGTTGACCGCGAAGAGGGCAACCGTGCAGGCGAAAGACAGGATTAGTACGAAAGCAGACGCTTTCCAATGTCCATTTGACGGTTCGGCTTCCCGCCTCCCCCGCCTGTTCCAGGAGAACAAGAGCCTACCGACAGGGCTCAGCCGATCCCGCCGAAAACGGTGGCGTCGTAATCAGGGATTGGGGTAAGGCCGCGGATGTCCTTCCGGTCGGTTGGACGGTCGGCGTGTTTCGAGAAAGGTTGCAGCCGATCATAGTAACGGGCAATTTCTGGATAGAGCTGCCGGCCCTCCGAGCGAGCCCAGTACATCAGATTGTCGGGACTCGCTAAGTCGAGAGGACGACGGAAGCGGTCACGCAACTCCCGCGTGTCGAGGAAAACATTCCAGACCGGCGGAGGAATCACGTTCTCCGATCCCGTGGGCTGTTTGATACCCAGGTAGTAGCCTCCCGCGGCAAGGCGAAAAGCACTCTCGGGAGTGAATTTGGAATCGTACTCTCGAAGGGGGAACGAGAGAATCTGATTCAGCCGCTCGGCGAGATCGGCTTCTTCCTTGGTATCCGCGTGAAAAAGAGCGACGTAAGTTTGGATGACGTTCTCCAATGCAAAGGAGGGCATCTGGAATGGCGCGATTCCAAGCCGGAGCTTGGTGAAGTTCCGAAAGACCTGTTCGAGTCCATGAATCGACGCGTTGAAATAGTGGTGAGGATACCCGTGATAGGCAAAAACGAAGTTGCACTCGCCATAGACGTAGCCGCCTGCTCTCAGAGCGTCGTACAGCTGTTCGGCGGCTACGAAAGGTTGTCGAAGATGCTCGAACACAGCCAGACCGAAAGCAAAATCAATCGTACCAGGCTTGAAGGGCAGTGAGTGCAGATCGGCGACGAGATCGACGTGAGGAGTGAGCTTCACATCCATGCGAATGATACACGGATCGTCCAGGCTCATGTTCCCACTTCCAAACTCCAGAACGACCTGATCGTCGTTCAGGGATTGGATGATCATCCGGTGCAACCAGGGGTCGTATCCCTCGCGGACACCGAGCTCGCTCTCATGGACCAACTCGGCGTCACTCGGGTCGGTCAACAGAATCGGCACGCCGTCTCGCACGGGAAAGACCTGCCCGCACCCTTTACAGCGGAGAGAAGAGCTCGATGATGCGAGCTCGTCTTTGCACAATGGGCAAGCAAGGATGTCTAAGAGTGTTTTTGTCACAGAAAGGATTACTGTAGTCGAAGGCCAATCCCAGGATCAACGCCATGAAGAGCATAAGCTGGCGGGAGTTCATCTCGAGCGGCAACGAACAGCTAGATTCCGGTGCTCTCTCGAAAACGGCACCTCTTGAACATGATGTAGAATACCCCATCACGTGAAAAAGCTTCTCAAAGAGGGCACATTTCTGGCGAAGCAGGCTGGCGAGGGGGCTTCCCCCGACGCCCCTTTTTGCGGGTAGACGGTCGTACCGTAGCGGCTGGATTCCGCTTGTCTAGTGTTGAACGGAATTCGATGAATGAAAGAGTTCAGAGCGGGGTACGATAGCGCTCACGCTTCGATTTTCGATAAGGTGCGCGCGCACATCGAAGAGCTCCTTCGGTGCCACGGCGCACAGCCCCAGGGAGCCGGTTGGAACGGGCTCGAAGCCCAGCAAGTGCGATACGAGCAGCTCGCCAAGCTATTCGACAGTTCGCCACAGCCGTTCAGCGTGAATGATCTGGGATGCGGGTATGGAGCACTTCTCGATTACCTTTCGAACGAAGGGTATGACTTCGATTACGTTGGTTACGATATCTCTCCGGCCATGATCGAGTGTGCCAAGGAGCTTAAGCGAGGCGGGCCCGCGAACGTCCGTGCGAAGTTCATTTTGGGCAGCGAGCTGCTACCCGCGGATTACACAGTGGCTTGCGGGGTCTTCACAATGAAGTATGATCTCGACAACCAATCATGGCTCGGTTATGTCTTGAATGTCCTCGATTCGATCGATCGAGCCAGCCGACTCGGCTTCGCTTTCAACATGCTGACGAAGTACTCGGACCCTCCCTTGATGCGTGAGGAGCTCTATTATGCCGACCCTTGCCTCCTTTTTGACCACTGCAAGCGTTCCTATTCGAGGAACGTCGCTCTCCTGCATGATTATTCTCTCTACGATTTCACGATCATCGTGAGAAAGATCTCGGGGAAGTGATGACGGGCCTCGGCGACGCCCATCATGCCTATGTGTTCTTCACCGTCGTGCTGACCACCTACGGCCAGTTGGTTCTCAAATGGCAAATGCCTGGTTCCGAAGCCTTGCCCGATGACTTAGTGGGAAAGTTGGGATTCCTCGTTGGTCAGTTACGCAATCCCTGGATCTTCTCGTCATTCGTGGCGGCGGCGATGGCTTCGTTGACCTGGATGGCCGCGTTGACGAAGCTCGAATTGAGCTACGCCTATCCGTTCATGAGCTTGGCGTTCGTGCTGGTGCTGCTCTTGAGCGCGCTGTTGCTCCAGGAGGGCCTGAGTGCGTCCAAAGTGGTCGGTACGACCCTAATCGCGCTGGGCATCATCGCGATGAGTCGCGGGTGAGCAGCATTCTCCTTTCCGCTTCCGTATGCGCCAGCGTGCATCGCCGGCTGCGCTAGCAGGGTGATGAAAAACTCAACCCACCCTGCGCGAGCGGAGCGAGCCCGGCGCGCTTGCCGCGCCGTAAGCAGCCCAAGCCGTGGCGGCCCGATCGATTACGGGTCCCGCCACGGCATTGAGCACACTAGACTGCCGGGCGGTGCCCTTTAGAAGGCCGCGTAGAGTGAAGGTCGTCGTCCATCAGCCTTCCTACATTCCTTGGCGCGGCTACTTCGACCAGATTCGCCGAGCCGACCTGTTCATTTTTTATGACGACGTGCAATACGACAAACGAGGTTGGCGAAACCGGAACCAGATCAAGACTCACGGGGGTAAGCGATGGCTGACCATTCCCGTGCATGCGCGCGGAGCCCAACAAGGCATCGCAATCAAAGACATACGCATTGATTGGTCCAGAGCATGGAACGAGAAACACCTCCGGGCGCTTACATCGACCTACGGCAAGAGCCCGTGTTTCGACGCCTACGTTTCATGGCTGGACTCCTTGTACCATCGCCGCGACGAGCTGCTGGCAGACTTTACCATCCGGCTGACGATGGATATCGCTCGGCGAATCGGGATCAAAAACACGCGTTTCATGCGATCGTCGGAACTGAACGGCGTCACCGGTCAGAAAACCGAACGTCTCCTCCGAATTCTCCAGTTGGTTGGCGCGAAGCACTATATTACCGGCCCGTCAGCGCGAAACTATATCGTTGACGAGCGGTTCGCTGCTGCGGGTATAACGGTCGAATTTCTCGAGTATCGCTATCCCGACTACCCGCAGCTGTTCCCTCCGTTTGATCCGTTCGTGACGATCCTCGACCTCATGTTCATGGTTGGTGAGGATGCCCTCGAGTACATCCGGGTTCGTGAGGCCGAAACGTACGACGCAAAATGATAGCAGGGGGAAAGCGCCTCACTCGCGGATGACCTACGGCCGGGCCCTAGCGCTGGTCCTTCTCATCGAGGGGCTCTTTTTCTTCCCTCTGCTGCTCCGGGAAGAAGTGTTGGCGGCGCACGAGAATCGCAGAGAGCTGGGGCTTCCTGACCGAGATCGTCATGCTCCTGCCAACCGGAAGTTCTCGGACCACAGTCAAGTTTTCATTCCCGAGATAGATCATGACCTCAACGGGAGGCGTCATGGTTGGTTGTCCGTGTGGAATCCTCACGTCCAACTGGGCAGGCCTCATTTTCAAGTCACCGGAACGGCGCGCTCGTACCTAATCGCCAACGCTTTGTCCGCGGTATCGAGCAATCCCTTCATTTTCTACACCCTTTTTTCCGTTCTCACGGTTACCCTCACCGGAGTCTTCGCGTTTCTGTTCTTCAAGTCCCTATCGTTGTCCCCAATCGCCTGCGCCACCGGGGCGCTAGGGCTCTCGTTGGGCCCGCTGCCGATCTATTGGCTGACGTTCGTTGTCTTTCTCTCGGCCCCGTGCTGGGCGCTCTGCATTCTCTGGCTCATGACTCGGTTCGTGTCCCGCCCAACCCTTCCGACGTGGCTAGGACTATCATTCGGCGTTTACAGTCTCCTGGCGACCGCTTACACGCAATCCATCGTGCTCTACGGCTATATCGTGGTCTTTCACGGAGTGTGGTTCATTTTGTCGAGACCTTGCCGAACCGTTCGCAAGCTGCGCGTGTTAGGCGGCGTGCTGGGCGCCGCCCTCGCTGGCGGAGCGATGGCGGCACCCGAGTACCTCGACCTTCTCGTCAACGCCCGGAGATCAGCGCGGCTCGGAGGAGTAGATGATGCGTTCTTCTTGGCAGTCTTGCCCAGATTTTCGGATGGCGCCCAATTCCTGAGCCACCTCGTGTCATTTGTGGATCCCTTCGTCTACGGGAATCCAATCGATGAGACCTATGCGCTGCCGTATGATGGGTTGAGCACGGCTCCGCTGTTCTTCTTGCTCGGGCTCATCGGGCTCGCCGAGTGGCGCCGGCTGTGGGGATGGTACGCGCTCGCGGGGTTCTTTCTGGTAAGCACCCTCTACGCGCCGGCCTATCTGTTCGCGGTCCGCTACCTCGGGTTTGCTTTGTCGCGCTACCTCCTTGCCGAGGGCACCGTCGTGATCGCCATCGTGCTCGCGGCACTCGCGGTGACCCATATCCCGCAATACGCGCCGAGAAAAAGAAAGGCCTTAATGGGCTCGGCGGCCACGGCTCTCGCTGTGGTTTATGGTCTGGCCTTGCTCGTCGACGGAGCTCCTCGCGTCCATGTATCCGCAATCGTCATCGGGGCCTTCGTGAGCCTGTCGCTGTCCGCCTTCGTCTGGACAGGCAGAGAAATTTTCCTGCTCATCGGCGTGGTCGCCGGGATCGTGGCCTACTCGCGAAATCTTGTTCTCAGCCGGCCGCTCGATTCTATTGCCACGACCTCGCCTCTCGTCGAGGCCGTGAAGAACGAGACGGCCGACGGATCCCGATTCGCGAAGGTGGGAGCTGGTGCGACCCGTGTGCTCCCGCCGAATCAAGAGGCACTCCTTCGGCTCCGCAGTATCAACTCCTACGACTCCGTATCTTCGAGGGCCTATCAGCGGCTGGTTTCTCGATGGAGCGAGCGTGGCGCTCAGCCCTATGGGAGATATTTCGATTTCATCGACGAGGACGCCTTGGCTTTGCCGGAGCTCGCCCTCGCCGGAGTCAGTACGCTAATCACCACTGAGAAACTGAACGCCGAGCTCGCCGAAGAGGTGTTCTCCTCGAACGGATACGGCGTATATCGAATTCGCGGGTATGCGCTCGATTCGTTCGAGACCAACCAATACGAAAAAATCGAAGGGGGCGGAGCGCGTTTGATCTCGACCGAACCGCCTTTCGGCAGACAGGTCCGCGAATCGACTCATTATGACGACTATCGCACGTTCGAGTTGACGTCCGGTGCGAGGGAACGGCTGCTGTTCGTGAGCCAGCAGTACCACCCTCAGTGGGTGGCCTCATCGCAAGGACGCCCTTTGGAGGGGATCGTCGTGAACGACTTCTACCAGGGTGTTATCGTTCCTCCGGACACGACGCGGGTCGAGCTTCGCTTCGAGCCGAACATCCGATGGAGCTTTGTACCGCAAGTGCTTTACTTCGTCCTGGCGCTGGGCGGGCTCGGAGCGAAGGCGGTTAGGTGGATTGGTCCGAGACGATAACTCGCTTGGGGCAAATCCGTTGAGGACGAGACATCGTGAATCCCGGGGCTGGTTCGGAATACCCCTTCTCGCGTTACCTTCGATCGCCTGGCTGGCGATTCCGCCTCTCGTTTTTGGGGTTTCGCTATTCGACTACGTTCCGGGCTTCGACAACGACGAGATACATTACTGGCACGAGATTCTCACCTTCAGCGAAGTGGGGTTCTCCGGGGGCTACTACACGGTCGACGAGCTGCCCGCACCCGCCGCTTTCAGCCCATTCGGCACCGAGGGGCCAGCGTTCGCTTTCTTATACGGTTCCTTGGCGAAGGTATTCGGCTGGCACCCTTTCTCGCCGGCCTTCTACAACGCGGTTCTGGTGTTTTTCTGCCTCGCGGGGATGTCCCTTTTGGCTCGGTCGCCGTCTCCGGCCTCGGCACTCATCGCAGTTCTCACGGCGACCTACTGGCCGCTGGCGATCGTGGCACCGACGATCATGCAGGAGCCCTTGCACAACGCCGCCGCTATTCTGCTCGCCGGAGTGTTCTACCGGTTCGTGAGAAACGACCGTTCTTCGGGCGGCTCGCGGTGGCTCGGCGGGTTGACGATCGCCGTGATGTCGACGGTTCGTTGCACCTGGTCGGCCTTTTCCGCGCCCTTCCTCTTGCTTGCGTTGCCCTGGTCTCGAATGAGGGCAATCGTTTGGAGCCTGGTCTTCGTTTCGCTCGCATTTCTCGTCGCGTCGTGGTGGGCTTCCCCTTATCCACGATACACGCTCTGGCCCGACCTGATGTCCGGCCACCGATGGGTGCATCGTTGGCTCTTGTGGAACGGCTCGAATTTCTTTCGCCTCGTCGACGAACCGTATGGTGCGGAGGCCGCCACGCTGGGGCTTATGCTCCGGTGTCAGATGGCCGCTATCGTGATCTACGCCGGCTGGCGACTCTCTATGGCCGTGCGAAACGAGGATCGAGTCGAGCGCGCGATCATGGCACTGATTCTCTTCTCGTTGCTGCACATCGTCCTGGCCCAGATTCTGTTCTACAGCGTGGATAACTTTCATGATTACCGCGTTTTCGGGCCGTATCTGCTGTTCGTCTTGATCCTTCTGATCCTGTTCGAGAGGTTCGGTGTCGTGGCGTTGGTGATTGCGAGCAATCTTCTCGCCGCTCCCACATTTCTCGAGGCTTATGCGGTCCGCAACATCGAGGGCGTCGACTACGTGCGACGCGGTCCAATGAGCAAGAACGTTCCCGCAAGCTTGGGGGACTTCGAGAAGGCCGTGAGGGGAGCGCTTGTGTACCGGCCGGACTCGAATCGATGGTGCAATACCCTCTTGACTCGTACCTATCGCTCCCAACTCATTGCGGTCCCGGCGGGAATCGGATTGTCCGCGTTACTCGACGCCGAGGAGTTGAGCCTGCCTCCCAAATCCAAATACATACTGCTCGCGGATAACGATCCCTTGCTACGATCCTCCGATCTGAGACTCGAGCGACTCGCCCACACCCCCGAAGGTACGCTTCACTACAACCCCGACTCGGGTTGCCCGCGTTGAAGGAACGACGCAGAGTCTCTCGGCGAGACGACCCGCCCGCGTCCCGGTCCCAATCGGTACCGAGATCGGCGTCCCGCGCTTTCGTGGCGATTGCTCTGGGCTTCGTCACGCTATACGCCACGAATCTCGTTTATGTCGGGAGATCGAGCTTTTTGCTGTGGCTCACGATCGCGATCCGGGCGGTCGGCCTCGCCCTGCTGGCGTCGTTCGCCACCAGATGGTTCGTGGGCGCTGTCGTACGCAAAGCCTGGGAAGCTCGCGGAATCAGAGAGCTTCTCACGGTGCTGTACTCCCTTCTTCTCTTAGCGCTCACGCTCGAGCTCCTCTTCATGTTCGTTCCCAGGAGCCATGGCATGGGCTTCACGCTCGGCGCGCGAATCTGGGACAGCTATTTCTGGGGGCCGATCAACTCGCTCGGTTACCGGGACCGCGAGCCCCCAAGCTTCGATCCGCGCTCCCGTTACATTTTGGCGGTGGGAGACTCGTTCACCGAGGGGCACGGCCTACGTTTCGTCGAGCAGCGTTTTACGGAGTTGCTGGAAGACCGTCTCGGACCGCCCCATCGAGTCCTGAACTTGGGCTCGAGCGGATCCGACACCCGGAGTCAGCTCCGAAACTTGCAGCGCTATCCTCTGCAGCCGCATCTGATCATCCTTCAGTATTTCGGAAACGATATCGAAGAGGTCGCGGCGGAAAAGGGTTTGACATTCGACGCCTATCCCTCTTACGACGATAAGTCGGCGGTGACGCGTTTCTTCATCGAGAATTCCTTTCTGGTCAACTTCCTCTACTGGTCGGTTCCGGCCGACCCTGCCAATCGGAGGTACGCCGAGTTCATGGAGGACTGCTACGCTGATGGTCCCATCCTGCGCCGACACTTCAGAGATCTTGCCAAGTTCATCGAGTACGCTTCCGAACGGAACGTCCCGCTTCTGGTCGTCATCTTTCCGTTCCTGGAGGAAGGAATGGGTTCGATGAACCACCACGTTCGCGTGGTGGGAGATTTCTTCGAATCGAGCGGCGTGCCGGTAATTTCCGTGGCCGAACTGATCCGCGAGCTCCGGCCCATCGATCGAGTCGTCAACCGGCAGGACGGCCACGCAAGTGCCGAGGTTCATGAACGGGTGGCCCAGGCGGCTTTGCCTTGGGTTCTGCGTCTTCTTCAGCGCGACTCGAGCGACTCTCATGGATTGGAAAACATGCCATGAGGGTCGCGGACCGAGACGGACGACCGATTCTGGTCAGGGTGATCGTCTGGGGTGGATCCTTCGCCTTGGCGTTCTCGATATTCGTTGGCTATTTCATCTATCAGGCGGTCATGAATCCCTTTCCTCGCTCGAACGTGCGCATCGAGGGAGATCGCGACATCGAGATCGATCCGCAGATCGGATTCATCCAGAGCAGAAACGCTTCCACGTTGCGATCTCTCGCCAACACTGATTTTCGTTACCAGATTTTCACAGACAGGCGCTCGGCACGGGTCAATGAAAAAGGACAGCAAACCCCGGATCGGGTCGATATGCTCACGGTCGGGGGGTCGTTTGCTCATGGCCACGGCATGGCGAACGAACATTCGTTCACCGAGCGGCTGGGGCGGGCGACGGGATTGAGAGTTGCGAACTTCTCTCTCGGGAGCTACGGCACGACGCAATCATGGCAGATGCTGGAGCGCAATCTCGATCTGCGACCGAAGCTCGTCATCTACGCTTTCATCGAGCATCATTTGTGGCGGAACATCAACCCTTGTGCTCCCAGCTACAGCTACTGCCTGGCAGTCGCCTACGTGGCCTTCGAGGACGACGACGAGGCTCGACCCTATCTCCATCCTCCCCATTTCGACATCGTGCCGCCCGACATGGACCGCAGATTCATGGAGGAGGTCGTGGTGGCGGATGAGAGGTCGTTGCTCACCGAGGTCATCTGGAAGATGCGAACCGCAGTCTACGACGTTCGAGGCGCCACCGTGTTTTGGCCCAAGGATACCGAGAGCCGGCGCCGGGAGGCATTTCGATTCCTGCTCGAACGCATGGTGGACGCGACCGAGTCCATCGATGCGACGCTTCTGGTGGTCTATATACCCAACGTGACACCAGGCGACGTTTATCCACCGCCAGAAATTCTCGTCGACCTGGTGGCCTCACACGACATCGTGTTCGTGGATCTATATCCCGTGTTCTCGAAGCATTACTCCGACCCTTCGAATCCAGTCCTCTACCTTCGGAAGGACGACGACCACCCGAACGAGTTGGCGCACGCGCTCATCGCCGAGACTCTCCTGAAGGTGATTCATGAGGATTCTCGAGTCAGGCAAAAGCTCGGCCTTTGAACCAGGTGGAGACTAGCGCCCGCGACTATCGGCATTGGGCCGCCTGCCGTTGTTCTCGTAGACCTTTCGAACGACGACCAACGGGCGTTTCTTGGTCTCGAGGAAGATCTTTCCCACGTAAAGCCCGACGATTCCGACGCTCGAGATGATCGTGCCCCCCAAGAACCAAACGGAAACCATGAGGCTGGTCCAGCCATCGACCGGGGCGGCGGCGATGAGTCGGTTGTAGACGAGCACAACGATATACGCGAAAGAAGAGAGCGAAAGCAGGAGCCCAATCAAGAAAACTCCTATCAAGAGACGGCTACCCTGTGAAAGCATCCCATCGAGCGCCAGGGACCACCTGCGGCGAAGCGTGTAGGTAGAAACTCCCTTGTAGTGTTTGTCTATCGGAATGGTCAGCTGCTCGAATCCGGTCGATTGGAACAGACCGTCTATGTAGAACGTCCGTTCCTCATAGCGCAGAAGGTTATCCACGAATCGTCGCGACATGAGCCGGGTCATCGTCAGGTTGCGCGGAATGTTCTCGCCAGCGACAAGATTCATCAACCGATAGAAAATCTCGCCCGTCAAGCGACGGAGCCAGGGCCCCTGCCTCACGGCTTGCGTCCCGTAGACTACGTCAACGATCCCATCGCGCTTTGCCCACTCCTGGTAGAACGTCTCGATCAAGCCAGGGTCCTCCTCCAGATCGCAATCCGTCATGAACACGAGATCCCCGGTCGCGTAGCTCAAACCCGAAAGAGCCGCCCGGTGGTGACCGAAGTTACGAGACAAATCGACCACACGAATCGCCGGATCGTGCTCCATGAGATCGAGCGCGAGCCCGAGCGATGGATCGGGAGATCCGTCGTTGACGAAGATGAACTCGTACTCCAGGCCCATGCGTTCGAGCGTGCTCTTCGCGCGACGATAGAACTCCCCCACGAACGGAGCCGATTGGTAGAGCGTGGTGACGACGGAAAGCTTCACTGTCGGCGACCTCTTTCCCATGGCCAGGTAATCCTTACGCGCCCGCACAACGGTCGCATGGCTCAGGACGTCACGGAACTGCCCGACGGAAAGTCGACACGAATGTATCGAAGACGATCGGAGAGCGCAAGACCCTGGTCGGGGTAGGCTGGCGGGATCGAACCTACAACGAAGGATCGATTTCTATCGTTAGAGCGGCTCCCGACATGACCGCGAAGCCGTTCTCAAGAATCACCGAAGTTCCGGCTCTGAACGTCACGTTGCCGGGACTTACGACGGTGAAACTGGGACCGGCCGTGATGGTTTGGCAAGCCTCATAGACCTCGGTCGTGTTGATCACCTGACCCATTAGATCGAGGTCGAGGGAACCCATGCAGACGTAATCGTTGACGACCACCGGCCAGCGCGAGTAGACCCGGTTCGAATTGCCACGGCCGTCCAAGAACATGGCGTAAATGAAGTACTCTCCCGGTGTCACTCCGACGGAGTCCCAGGTGTACTCGCCGATCGTTGGGTCGAGACCCGATGCGATCTGGGTTCCGTTGAATCCGACGCGATCGTTGTCGTAATAGAGGTCGAGCGAGGGGCCGTTGGACAAAATGTCGTTGTAACTCCAGCGAATCGTGTACGTCTTCGTTGCATTCTCGAAGGAAGCCAGCTTGACGCTTTGGATGTCGTAGGTCCGGGACGAGGTGAACTCGTGCGCGTCCAGCCGGAAGCCATCGATGAGACCGTTCCATCCGGCGTGGGAAGGACTTCCCGCTCCTGGCTCGATGGCGAGCGTTTTCATGTCGGCGATGATCGTGTTCATGACGAGCGTCGGCTCCATCCCCTGCACGATGATGTCCTGGCTCACGTTCTCCCCCAGGGGATCGTCTTCAACCCTCCAAATGACCCTCGCGACCGAGCCACCGTCCGGCGTGATGTCGCGATTGCCGGGAATGCCCATCTTCCAGACCAGTATTCGATACCGGTCGCTGTCGATCGGTGTGGTTGCCCCTCTCGCCGCACCCAGCGTCCAATGCAAGACGTAGATTCGAGGATCTCCCACCGGCGCCGACGGTGCGCTCAGTCCCTCGAGCACGTTGACCGGTCCGATGCTGTTTCCCGCCATGTCCTGGACGGGGTTTGCGGTCGTGATGCCCAGGTTGCTGTTGCCTGCCTGGAAGTCGACGTCGGACAGGTTGTTCATGTCCCATGGATTGCCCAGCTGCGCGGTGGCAAAATCGTCGTCGCTTCCCTCTTCGCTGGGAGAGAGGAACCGCAGGGTCGGAATGTCGTTCACCCGGTAGAATCCGGGCGAATACTCGAAGTTGGAGGTGCCGGTGTTGGCGACGGCGACATAGTAATCTCCCCGAGGCAAGCTCCCCACGTTGAACGTGAAGCTTCCGCCAGATACGTTCCGGGCAATCGTTCCCAGGTTTCCATTTCCGGGATTCGAATCGTTGTCCAGGTAGATGTCGACGGGCGCTCCACCGGTCCAGGTTATGGTCCGGTCGAGGCTCGGGACGTCATTGACCAGGCGGACCCAGTCGATCTGGATGCTCTCGGGATGCTGGTTCGTGGGATCGAATCTCAGGGAATCGATCAGGCCCGACCAGCTCCCGGCCCCGTTGAGAACGGTTCCCAGCGTCGGAACGGCGATGCGGTAGATGTGCCAGCCTCCGATGACCGGGAAGGCACCGGAAGCGCTCACGCCACCGAACAACGTGTTCTTGCTCCAGATCAGCACGCCGAAACCGTTCCCGTTCAGGCGCATCCGGAAACTGAGAACCGTATAGAAATTGGCATTGATGGGAAAATTCGCGCCAATCTTGCCAAGGAAGGCGGTTTCAGGGAGGGCCGTGTCGAGCAAGGTGACTTGCGGGTCGTCGCTGAGCGTCTGAGCCGAGAAAATTCCACCAGAGAACGAGAAGTTCGTGAGGAACGAGGGGGTGTCCGCTGGAGGCATGACCTCGAAGGTAAACCATCCCAAATCCGTCCTCTCGGTCATGTCCCATGGATCCTGAAAGCTCCTCGTCGCGTAATCGTCCGCCGAGGCGACGTTGTCCTGGGTGGCCGGGGAAGTGACCGCGGCCGTTGCCGCGGTCGTGGAAAAAAGGACGAGGCTGATTCCGAGAGCGTTACCTCTGACCATAAACTTCATGGATGACGAGGAGCGTTTGTTGGCGCCGATGAGCAACTCGCGAAGATTGCCAGAGCTTATCGATGGAGACTGTGAGACGTATCACGGGTTTCCATCAGATTGCGGGCCCTGCGAGCGCTTGTCAAGAGATTGAAACGCCGTCCCGTGTAGAATGTCGGTCGCAATCGGAAATCGACGTTATAGGCGTGAATGAAACTGGTTCTGAAGCAGCAGCTCGATGCGCTGACACGAAGATTGAAGCGGGCAGTTTTCCATTACGGGAGTCCGCCGCTGAAGAGAGCGCTCTTTCGCAAGTATTCGAGGCGTTTGCGCGCCACGATGGATAGCACCTGGTGCCTGGACACCTTCCGGGTCGAAGATGATTTCATCGAGATCCAGGGATGGGCGTTGGCCCCCCAGAGGGATCCTTCCGGAATCAGCTTCGCCATCAACGACCGTTTTTTCGACCACGTTTCGTTTCCTGGACCCCGCAAGGATATCGAGAGAATCTTCTGGTTCCTTCCCCAGGCGAAGATGAGCGCGTTCGCCTGTCGAGCGAATATCCCGCGCCGAGATGCTTTCTCGAAGGGTCATGCCGTCATCAATTGCGTCGATGGGAAGACGCGAGCCCCTTTGAACGATGACCACAACTTCTACTGTAACGACCCAGAAGCGAATGAGCTGCCCGTCCCCAACGCGGGCCGTCGCCGGCGAGTCCAGGGCGGCGAGTCGGACGTCGGGTTCCGGATCGATGGATTCAGCACCTACATGAAGCTAGGGCTGGCGCTCAGAAAGGCGGTGAACCGGAATCTCGACGACTTCTCGAGCATCCTGGACTGGGGATGCGGTTGCGGTCGAGTCGTGAGACATATGCGTGACCTCGAGAGAGCCTCGATTACGGGTGTCGATATCGACGAAGACAACGTCAGCTGGTGTCGAAGACATTTGAGCTTCGGACGCTTCTCGAGTATTCCCCTTCATCCTCCAACCCCCTTGGAGGACGCTTCCTTCGATCTTCTGATCGGGGTCTCGGTATTCACTCATTTCAGGGAGAAGGAGCAGTTCGAGTGGCTCGAGGAGCTCAGACGGATCGCGTCCGAGGGCGCCATCCTCCTCCTTTCGATTCACGGCGAGGCCTCGGTGGCCCGAGGGCGCCTGCAGCCCGAGCACTATTTCATCTTGCAACACAAAGGGTTCCTGGATGCGGGCCCCAGCGGCGATTTGGAAGGCGAGCTGAACGAAACGGGGTATTACCGAACGACTTTTCACACACGGAAATACATCGACCAGACCTGGTCGGAGTATTTCGAGATCATCGACTGGATACCTGGCTACCTCACGAACCATCAGGACCTCCTCGTGCTGCGAAAATCGGGTGCTGCGGCCAAACGCGCCTCCAGCCCATAGACCCGCTAGGGAACGAGTGACAGCGATGCGAGTGAGCTCCTCCTCGACGCCAGTATGAAGGCAATTCGGTGGAGACGAGTTGGGCGAGCCCTATCGCTCGTCTATGGACTGATGCTCTTCCGGCGGGAAGCGCGTGCTCGGCTGAGAAGCCTTGCCCGCCGGGCGGCGAGCCATCTTGGGCGCAAGGCGAGAGAGCGAGGGTTCTCGGTTCCGAACGTCCCCGACAACGTCGAGCTCTACCGCCGTTGGCGGTGCGCCAACGAGCCGGATGAGTCTCAACTCGCGGCGCAGCGCCGAATCGCGGCGGGCTGGCGGGGGAGTCCCCTCATCAGCATCGTGAGTCCGGTGTTCCTCCCGCCTGGTGACGCCTTCTCGGATTGCATCGCCTCGGTACGAGCTCAGACTTACGATCGGTGGGAGCTGGTGCTCGTTCTCGCCGGGCCGCAACCGGACGAGGTTCTCCGGGTCGTGCGCGAGGCGAGCGCCGATTCGCGGGTGAGGGCGATAGCTCTTTCCGAAAACCGGGGGATCGCGTCGAGTACGAACGCGGGTCTCGCGAACGCGATAGGGGAGTTCGTGGCCTTCCTGGACCACGACGACCTCCTGTCTCCCGACGCGCTTTTCGAGGTCGTCAGGGAAGCTCGGATGGATCCCGATCTGGACGTCGTCACCTTCGACGAGGACAAGGTGACGGCGGACGGCAAGACCCGTGTCGATCCCCTTTTCAAACCCTGGGCCGCGTCGCCCGAGCACATGCTGTCGATCAATGACCGTATGCACTCGGTGATCCGTAAGAGCTGGCTGGACGAGCTCGGAGGGCTTTCGAGCGGTGTGGATGGTGCCCAGGACTGGGATCTCGGCCTTCGCCTCGTAGAACAGAAGGTCCGCTCCCGGCACATCTCCCGGGTGCTGTACCACTGGCGAATGGTGCCGGGGTCGGCCGCGGGCGATGCCCTGGCGAAGCCATGGGCCTACGAGGCGCAACGCACTGCCCTGCGCCGGCATCTGGAGCGGCAAGGGTTGCGAAATGTCGTCGTCGAGCACGTACGGCTCGGGGTGCCGCGAGCGCACTGGGAGCCATCGGGAAGGCGCGTCTCCATCATCGTTCCGACCAAGGATCGCGCCGAGCTGCTCGAGGCGTGCCTGCGCTCGATCCGAGAACGAACGGCGTACACGAGCTACGAGATCCTGGTGATCGATACCGGGAGCCGTGAGAAGAGAACCGAGCGTCTTTTCGAACGCCTGGCGAACGACGGCGCGATTCGAGTCCTTCGCGAGAGCGCGCCTTTCAACTATTCCCGCGTCAACAACCTCGGGGCGCGCGAGGCCAAAGGAGAAATTCTGGTCTTTCTGAACAACGACATCGAGGTGGTAAGCCCCGACTGGCTGGACGAGCTCGTAAGGTGGGCCGAGCGCCCCGAGATCGGATGCGTCGGCCCCAAGCTCGTGTACCCCGACGGCTCACTCCAGCACGCCGGCATCGTGATGGGGCTCGGAGGACACGGCAGTCACATCTATCAGGGAGGATCCGCTCACCATGAGTGGGGTGTCTTCGGCTCCGTGGACTTCTATCGAAACACTCTCGCCCTCACCGGTGCGTGTTTGGCCATTCGACGCTCGCTGTTCGAGGCTCTCGGGGGCTTCGACGAAGCCTATACGCTCTGCTACAGCGATATCGATCTCTGCCTGAAGGCCGCGGAGAAGGGCCATCGCAACGTGTACACTCCTTTCGCCTCGTTGGTCCACAAGGAGGGCGGGACGCGCGGCCTCCACTTTCCCCCCGGCGACGTCCTGCGCGCCTCGGTGCGCATGTATCCCCTCGTCATCCACGGCGATCCTTTTTTCAGCCGCAACCTGTCCTTCCAGGAGCGGCTGCCCACGATATCGATCGAGGACGACCCGTGCGCCCGCGCCTCGATGCTGGATCACATCGCTGGCCTGTTCGGTGTTCGCGAGGAGTTGAGACGCGCGCTTCACGACGAGCTCGTGGCCAAAACCGGAGAATGGCGCACATACGAAAGCCTCGTGCGCTCGACCCACCCCACGATGCGCCCCCTCGACCGGACCGATGGGCGAAGCCGGTTTCTATTCGTGACGCATGACCTCAGCCGGAGTGGGGCGCCGATGGTCGTCTTGCATCTCGCCCGCGCGCTGATTCGATTGGGCCATGCGGCGAGGGTTCTTGCCCCCAAGGGGGGCCGCCTCCGGGAAGACTTCGAGGAGGCGGGCATCCCGGTGATGGTCGACCCGTTGTCTCTCGAAGCGCCTTACGCGCTGGGGGAGATGTTCGGTTCTTTCGACGCAGTTCTTCCCAACACCGTCCTCAACTGGCGGGTCGTCCTGGCTGCCAAGGCACTCGGGAAACCCGTCATCTGGTTGGTTCATGAGTCTCAGCATGGCCTCGATTTCGTGCGGGGCGAGCCGGGAGCCGTGCAGGCGCTCGGAGCGGCCGACGAAGTCGTTTTCCCATCTCGATCGACTCTGTCGCTCTACGAAAAACTCGGAGCCGGGAACCTGTCTGCCGAGTTGTACGGTATCGATGCACCGGCCACGCTTCCGCCTCTCCCTCCGCTCGAATCCGATTCGTTTCATTTCGCCGCCCTCGGCAGTCTCGAGCCCCGGAAGGGCCAGGACGTTCTCGTGTCCGCCATTCGGAGACTGTCGCCGGAGATTCGGGACAAGACGACCGTGCATTTGATAGGCCGTCCCCTCGACCTGCCGTTCGTCGAGGCTCTTCGGGGTGACTCCGCCTCTTTGCGCGTGCGCGTTCACGGTGAGATTCCCCCGGCCAAGGCTCTAGCCTTTCTCGCGTCGTCGGATGCCCTCGTCTGTTCATCCCGCGACGAGACCGGCCCGCTCGCCGTGATGGAGGCTATGGCACTCGGGAAGCCGATCGTCAGCACGGCCGTGGGCGCCGTACCCGAGCTTCTGGAGGATGGACGGAGCGGTCTTCTCGTTCGACCGGGAAAAGTTCGTGATCTCACCGAGGCTCTCGCACGATTGCTGAAAGATCCCGAACGGGGGAGGAGGCTGGGTGAAGCCGCTCGGCTCACCTTCGACGAACGACTCGAGAGTGAGCGCTACGCCCGCGCCATAGAGTCCCGTGTCGCACGAGCCATCGAGCGTGGACGGACTCCCGAGCGAGCGGCCGCTCCGCTTCGCTCGGGCTAGCCCGTAGTGCCTCAGGTGAGCTCGTCCATCTGAGCTTCGACATGGCGGTGGGGGGCTCGGGAATCGTTGCGACGAGCATCGACGGAGCGACGGCGGAGTGCCTCTTCGCTTCGGTGCCCCACCGTACGCTCGAGCAGAACATCACGAACCCCGCCGCTCGCACGCGCGTCCTCCCGACAGCGGGAGATCGTCCTCCGCATCGCAATCGGCGCGGGCCGGCTGCGCCTCGTGCGCCACCTTCTCAACGCCGCAAAGTTCCCGAGCCTCAGTTGACAAGCGTCACGTGACGGGTTACAGTCGAGACCTGTGATCAAGACCTTCGCGGACAGGCACACGGAGGGCCTGTTCGTGACCGGTCGATCCGATCGGTTACCACCGGATGTGGTGCGGCGGGCAAGGAGAAAACTCGAATACATCGACTTGGCGGTGCGGCTGGATGACCTTCGCATTCCGCCAGGAAATCGACTCCACAAGCTCGGGGGAGACCGGAAAGGACAATATGCGATCGCCATCAATGCCCAGTGGCGAATCTGCTTCCGGTTTGTCGATGGCGATGCCTACGATGTGGAAGTTGGGGATTTACCACTGAGGCGAGTTAGAGAATGAGCGTTCCGAACACGAAGAAAAGAAAGGTTCGCCCGATCCACCCTGGGGAGATGCTTCGGGAGGATTTTCTGCCCGACTACGAGCTCACGGTGTCGAGTCTGGCTGAGGCATTGGGCGTTTCGCGTCAGACGGTAAACGAGCTACTTCGCGAACGTCGCTCGGTAAGTCCGGAAATGGCGCTGCGGCTCGCGCGTCTGTTCAGCAACTCTCCGGAGTTTTGGCTAAACGCGCAGCGTGCCGTGGATCTATGGGATGCGATCCACGAAATGCGAGGGGAAGTCGAGCGAATCAAACCATTGACCGTCGCATGAATCCCGTGTGCACCCGACGTGAGCCTTTCGCTTTGAACAGGTTGAGTTATCGTGCAAACGAGGTGTCACCTCCGAGAAGCGTTGCGACTGGTTTGGACACACCTTCACGCGAGCGAACCAGGAGTTCTAATCTAATGGTCCTGCCGGTGCCCTTCCCAGGGTGAGATGTCTTTGTCAGAACGACACCGCTGACGCCGCTTTGCTGACGGTCGGATGCCCTCGTCTGTTCATCCCGCGACGAGACCGGCCCGCTCGCCGTGATGGAGGCTATGGCACTCGGGAAGCCGATCGTCAGCACGGCCGTGGGCGCCGTACCCGAGCTTCTGGAGGACGGACGGAGCGGTCTTCTCGTTCGACCGGGAAAAGTTCGTGATCTCACCGAGGCTCTCGCACGATTGCTGAAAGATCCCGAACGGGGGAGGAGGCTGGGTGAAGCCGCTCGGCTCACCTTCGACGAACGACTCGAGAGCGAGCGCTACGCCCGCGCCATAGCGTCCCGTGTCGCGCGAGCCATGGCACGTCGGCGGACACCGGAACGGGCGGGCGCTTCGCAGCCTTCGGGCTAGGCTCGGGGCTCACGGAAGAAGGCCGGGATCGAGCACGGCCTGAAACGTGGCTCCCGAAAGAACGCAGAAACCGTTGCCGAGAGAGATGAGCGAGCCAGCGAGAAACGTCACGTTGGCGGGGCTCGCGATACAGTAGCTGGGGCCCGCGGTGATGCTGTTTCGCGCCGCGAACGTGCGCGGCAGGAGACCGCTCAGCGTCTCGTTCGAAAGCACGAGGTCGTCGTGAACGATGACCCGATCCTGGACCAGCAGGTCGTCGACGTACCAGCCCTCATGCTCGTTGAACAGCTCGTCCACGGTGTCGAAGTCGAAGCGTACGGTGATGGTCTGCCCCTGGTAGGGTGAAATGTCCGCCGTGAATTTTCGCCATCCCGGTGTGGGGTCGATCAGCCCTCCGTTTTCGGTGTTGTCGGCGATGGACTCGAATGGACTGCCATCGGCTGAAATCAGAACTCGAGCCAGGTCGACGGGGATCGAGGCCAGATCCTCCGTCTCCAGAAAATAGTTGAACGACAGGTGACTGGCGTCAGGGCCGAGCGCAATGGGAGGGGAATCGAGCGTCGCGTGCTCGATAACCAGACTGTTGTAGTCGAAAGTCTCGGGGTCTCCGAAGTAGAAAGACGTGCTCGGGGAATGGCCTTCTTCCGTGCCCCGGTTCGTGGTGAGCTGCCACGTGAGGAAGCCGTTCACGCTATCGGCCACGAATCCCTGAGCGCCGCTCTCGAAGTCCGCGCTCAGCACGTCGACGACGATGGCGCCGGTCGTGTCCACCCGAAAGACTCCGCGACCGTGGGTGAAGGCGAAAAGCGTATTCTGGCTCGCATCGAGACTCAAGGCTTCTGTGATGACGTTCGCGAAGCCCGTGTTCTCGACGGCCCAGTCGAGGCCGCCGTCGGTCGTGACGAACACGCCGAGATCCGTGGCCACGTAAGCGCGATCGCCAACGGGCTCGGTGAGGGGATCCACGAGGATCTTGTGGACCGGAATGTCGGGCAGGGAAGCACCCCCCGAACCGTCGAGAGGGCTCCAGCTGGCTCCGCCGTCGGTGCTCTTCCAGACGTGAATGCCACCGAAAGTGGAATAGGTGGCGAATGCCACATTCTCATCCGTCGGGTGAAACGTAAGCGATGACACGAAACCTTCTCGCGGCCGGGTGACCGGCCACGGTGTGCTCGCCGTCGACGTTAGGCCGGCAACGGTGCGGTGGATGTGCCCCGAGCTCGTTCCCGCCAGCACCCGGTTCGAATTGACGGGCGATACAGCGATGCAGCTCACCTTCCCGTCGAGAACCGCCGCGCTCGCCCGGCTCCAGGTTGCCGCTCCATTGTTGGTACGCCACACGAAGCTCCCCCCCGTCCAGAGGCGGGACGGCTCCGACGGATCCATCACGAAGGGGGTGATGAAGAGTCCGGTATCGGCGATTCCCGAGGTCGCCGGATCGAAGCTCGCACCGCCATCAATGGATTTTCGAATCGAGATACCCGTGGTCTCGGCATAGAGAACGTTGGTATTCGTGGGGTCGACGGCCACGTAGCCCCCATCACCTCCGTAAATCATCGACCAGGCTTCGGAGCCCGACGCGTCGTCACCCCTGAGAGTGCCGTTGTCTTGAGCGCCACCGAGATACCGCGCCCCGCTCGGGTAGGGAACCCCATGATAGAACTGGGTGACCCCGTAATTGTTGTTCAGCTCTTTGAATACGGCGCCGCTATTCGCCGGATCGCAGACAGCCAGAGGGCCGGTGGCCGTGGCGGCGCGCGCGTCGTCGGTACGAAACAAACCGCCGTCGTTTCCGATGAAGAGGCTTCGGTTGGTGGTGCCGTTGTACTGAGGATGAAATGCGAGGGCGTGCTGATCCCCATGAGCGAAAGACGGGCTGGCCTTCGACCACCAGTAGGACGCGACCCCCCAGTTGGCTCCGCCATCATCGGATCGGAACAGGTCGATGCCGCCCGCCCACACGATGTCCGGGTCCAGGGGATCCACCGCGATGACGTTGTCATACGAGCCCTGGTTGAGAAAGGTACTCGAAGTGTCGAGAGCGCATTCGACGAGGCTCGCAAGCAGGGGGTTCGTCAGGAGAAGAGTGTTCAGCTTCGTAGCGTCCGTGTTCCGGACCCGCGCCGCCCAGGTGCTGCCCCCGTTGATCGAACGGAAAACGGCATGGAGTCCTCCGTTGTACGGGCTGGTGCCATCGATGCTCGCCGAGAGCGCGTAGATGATGTCCTGGTTCGAAGGCGCAATGGCGAGTGAGGTCCGTCCCATATTGGCTTCGGTGAGGACGGGGCTCCAGGCGCCGGCGCCTCCAGCATCCAGGTTGCGGTAAATGGTCGCCTGGGTGAGCGTGCCACAAGAGGCGAAGACGATGTCGACCGGTCCCCCGACCGCGCGCGCGGCAAGGTCGAGACAGCCTCCTGTCACGAGGGGAGCGAGCACCAAGGACCAGTTCGCTCCACCGTCGAGCGAACGTAGGACTCCCGCACGCGTGGCGGCATACACTCGCTGGGAATTGTTCGAGCTCACGACGATGTCGTTGACATAGAAGAAATCCGAGCTTTCCGTGCTCGGCAGACGGTTCCAGGTGGCTCCCGCATCGGTCGACTTGAAGATGCCTGCCCCGCGAACCGCACCGCCATTGAAGAAACCCTCGCCGGTTCCGGCGTAAAGAATGGCAGGGTTTCCTGGAGCCATGGCGAGCGAGCTCACGGCGAGGTTGGCCATGAAATCGTCGAGTGCCGCCCAGGTCGTTCCTGCATTGGTGCTCTTCCAGACGCCTCCGGCAACGCCCGCCGCATACATCCGGTTGGGATTGACGGGATCGATGAGAAGGCCCCGAGTGCGCCCGCCCACGTTACCCGGTCCGAGCCACGTCCAGCCGCCTAGAGCCGCGGACGACGCGCCCGGGAAATCTCGGTCCTCGGAGCGGGGCGATGAGAGAAAGCGGCTCGAAGCCGTCGAATAACGAGGCATCGCCCGCATATGCTCACGGGCGGTGAAATAGCGATCGATGGGAACCTGCTGCTGGCCAGAAGCTGCGCGCTTCTGCCGAAAGAACTCGACCGCCTCCGCGGCCTCGGTGTGCGCTCGCGGTAGTTTCTCTTTGGCCTCGTCCAGCTTCTTCTTGATGCGGGCGAGCTCTTGTGCCGAGGGCCGATAGCCGAGGCGGTGCTCGATGCTTTTCGATGTCGACGCGGCAAGCCGCTCGGTAGCCCCCGCGGCGGCAACGAAAGTCACAACGGGTGCAAAGACCAGTGTGAGAATCCACTGATTCTCCAGTGTGAGAGGCGACATGCGACCCCCCCCTGTCGAGAGCACGGCCCTCGAATACAACCCAACCCAGCCCGTACGGGTAATGTAGCGGCGCGAGCGTATCAGAACGGCTGTCGGCGCGCAAAACCGGAGCCTGTGTTAGACTCTCGCGTCAACCAGTGAATCAGGCGGCGACGCTTCGGTTGCGATTCGACCCCTCGTCCACGACGCCCTGCCGATGAGCGCGAGAGTCTCGCGAGCGGATCGATTTCTGGAGGCTGCGATCGCGGCGCTCTCCCTCCACGCCCTCGTTCTTGCGGTTTTTCGTCGCTACGGCTTGCCGTGGATGGGATTCCAGCTATCGGCGGACGGCGTCGCACCCGTCCTGCTCGTGCTCCTGGCTCTTTTCGCCTATCGGGCGTGGCGAAATCGCCGACGATCCGATCCACCCGCCGAGCTTCATGACCGGTGGAGGCCGGGGCATTGGCTCGACGGACTCGGCTTTCCCGGTCTGGTCCTGATCGCCTTCTTCTTTTTCGTTTTCTTCCTGTTCAACGGATACGGGGGAAGGCTCGGTGGAGACGGTGTCATCAACTTCATTTACGCGCGATCGCTCGTGATCGATGGCGACCTCGATCTCACGAACGAGTTCGCGGAGTTCGTTCCCGCAAAGTTCCAAGTCATTGCCGAGGGAGCCCGCGCGCTCGGCAAGAGCCCGGACCCGAGCAACGAGCCTGGCCCAGCGCTCTTCTGGACGCCGGCGTTTCTTGCCACTCATTGGCTCGTACTACTCGCCCGCTCGCTCGGCTCCGAGATACCCGCCGACGGCTACAGTTATCCCTACATCAATGCGGTCTGTCTGAGCGGACTCTTGTGGGGTTTCGTCGCGGTCGTGATCGCGTACCTGGCCTGCAAGCGATATTTCGCTCCGCTCCTCGCCGCGGTCTCCATCGGGGTACTGTGGCTCAGCTCCACGCTGCTCTGGTACACGGTGCAGGAGCCTTCGATGCCTCACGCTACGGCGGCCGCCGTCGTAAGCTTCTTTCTACTCGCCTGGCTCAGGGTGCGCGAAGCGCCCAGCACCTCACGGTGGGTCGTGCTCGGTGTCGCCGGCGGCCTCGTTCTATCCATGCAGCGCTACGGTGTCTTCTACTTGATCGCTCCGCTCGCGACGGCGGCGAGCACGGTCTTTCGTCGATTTCGAGAGCGCGATCGCGCGATTCCCAAGCGATGGTGGCGGGGTGCCGTGCTCGTCGCCGTTGCCTTTCTGGGCGCGGCTTCTCCCATGCTGCTCTACAACCTTTTCTATTCGCGAGAAGGCTCGTTTCTCCGCATGGGAGATCTCGGCGGCTTCACGCTGCGTTACTGGGACAGCCCAAGAATCGGAGAGTTCTTGTTCTCGTCGAACCACGGGCTCTTTGCCTGGACTCCTTCCGCGCTCGTTTCCCTGCTGGGGCTCTTCGTCCTGCTCAGAAAGGACGCGCGCCTCGCCATGGGATTGCTCTTCACGCTCGCCGCGGGCGTCTACTTGCTCAGCAGTACTTGGGACTGGTATGCGGGCCATGCCTTCGGGAGCCGGCGATTGACCGAGGCGTTTCCAATTTTCGCCCTCGGATTCTGCGGAGCGATGGAGCTTCTACTCAAGAGCCCCAGAATCCTGGCGGCAGTGGCGATGACAGGGCTCATTTTCTGGAATTTCCTGCTGGCGGGACAGGTCAAGCGAGGTGATATCCCGATGATGGGCACCTTCGCCTTCTCCGAAGCTTCCGAAAGAGCGTTGAGGCGATTCTACGAGGTGGCCGGGCATCCCGGCTCCATCCCGGCCAACTGGTTGTTCTCCTGGAAGTATGGCGTCGCCCCCTCGCGCTTCGACTGGATCTACGGACATCGGGAGTATCACAATCTCGACGTCAGGGTGGGGGACCCGGAGGATCGATACTTCATCGGACGGGGCTGGTCCGTTCGTGAAACCTCATCGGACGGCGCCACCTTTCGATGGTCGTCAGCGAGCGAGTCGACGATGCTCGTCACCCTGTTCGAGCCGTTCGACTACCGCCTTCGGGCCACCGTGGAGCCGAGCACGCACCCCGACCAGAGAAGGCAGGTCGTCTTCGTGTCGGTGAACGGGCATATCGTTGCCCGACTCGGGCTGAACGACGGCTGGCAGACGGTCGAGAGCCCCGTACCCGCTTCATTCTGGCGGGCGGGGCTCAACGAGGTCGAGCTCCGATACGCATGGACGGTTCGCGCGAGTGAGGTCTACGGCGTGGCCGACGATCGCCAGATTGCCATCAAGCTCGCTCGTTTCGAGCTCGAGACCGTGGAGCGCCTTGAATAGTCGGATTTGCCCCTTGATCCCTTGACCTCACACCGATATATTTTCTCGACTTGGTACTTGCCAACCCAAGTGCTAACCCCTCGCGGGCCAGGCATCGCGGTCGTCGCGGTGCTCGGTCCAGGAGCCATCTAGTGTCGCCGCACGGTGCCGGCAAGAGAGCCGGTGGCTTGCGGAGCCATTCGGCGAAGAAGCCCTCGCTTTCGGTCGTCGTCGTTTCCTGGAATGCGGCGAGTTACACCGAGCGCTGTCTCGGTTCCCTCATCGACCATGCCCCGGCGCGTCCCTACGAGGTCCTCGTGGTCGACAACGGATCTGACGACGGCAGCGTCGAGCTGGCGCGCCGTTTCGGGCCTCCCGTCAAAGTGTTCGAGCTTACACAGAACCGGGGGTTTGCCGCCGCTTCCAACGAAGGCTTTCGCAACAGCGAGAACGAATACATCCTCTTTCTCAATAGCGATATCGAGGTCGGTGAAACGGCGCTGGAAAACCTGTGCCGCTTCATGGACGAACATCCCGAAGCCGCTGCCGCGGGCGGCAAGCTCATGGGGGCGGATGGCCAACCTCAGAGAGGATTCAACGTTCGGAGCTTTCCCACCATGATGTCCACGACCTTCGATGTCTTGATGGTGGACAAGCTGTTTCCCCGGAATCCCGTCACCCGTAGACATCGCATGCTGGACTTTTCGTTCTCCGAGACTGCCGAGGTCGATCAACTGGCCGGGGCCTGTCTGCTGGTGCGGCGGGAGGCGTTCGAAGCCGTGGGTCTCTTCGACGAGGCATTCTTTCCGGCCTGGTTCGAGGATGTAGACCTGTGCCGGCGTTTGCGAGCCGAGGGGTTTCGGTGTTTTTTCGTGCCCGTCTCCACTTTCGTCCATCGTGGCGGAGTCAGCCTCGACCATCTCGAGTACCAGCAGTTTCTCGAGATCTGGTACCGCAATCTCGTGCGCTTCTTCGACAAGCACCATGGTGTCACGTCGTCGTGGCTCTTGAGGGGTCTCATTCGGCTGGGTATGCTCGAACGGATGATCGCGCTCGTCTTCATCACTCCCAGGCGAGGAATTCGTCGCACCGATGCGCTCGCCGCCTACTGGCACGTTTTGAAAGAGTCGTTTTGAGCACCAGACCCCTTGTCAGTATCGGAATCGTCACGTACAATTCTGAAAACGAGATCAGATATTGTCTCGAGTCGATTCATTCGCAGACTTACGAGCCGCTCGAGGTCGTCGTCATCGACAACGCCTCGAAGGATCGAACGGTGTCGCTCATCCGGTCGTCCGGGATCGCCGTTCAGTTGTCGAGCAACGAGCGGAATCTGGGCTTCGCTGCGGCGCAAAACCAGGCGATTCGTCTCACCCGAGGGGACTATTACCTGGCGCTCAACCCCGATGTGGTGATGGCCCCCGACTTCGTTGCCGAGCTAGTGGAATGCTTCACACTTCATGCGGGCGTGGGCACCGCAAGCGGCAAACTGCTCCGGCCCGCTCGCGAAGACTCTTCCCCGCTTCTCGACAGCACCGGAATCTACATGAGCCCCAACCTGCGACACCTGGACCGTGGATCAGGTCAGATCGATGTGGGTCAATACGACCGGCCGCAATTCGTTTTCGGCGCGAGCGGCGCTGCGGCCCTCTACGCTCGCAGCATGTTGGACGATGTCGCGCTCGATGGCGAGTTCTTCGACGAAGACTTCTTTGCCTATCGGGAGGATGCCGACCTGGCTTGGCGGGCACAGCTTCGCGGGTGGAAAGCGCTGTACACCCCGCGCGCCGTCGCCTTTCATTCGCGCAGAGTGCTGCCGGAAAGGCGTCGCAGCTTGCCGAGCGAGATCAACATGCATTCCGTGAAGAACCGTTTCCTCCTTCGTATCAAGAACCAGACTCCCTACGAGTTCGTGACGCTCTTCTTCCCCTCCTTGTTCCGCGACCTCCAGGTGCTGGGTTACGTGCTGTTGTTCGAAAGAACTTCCTTGCCCGGTCTGTTCTTCGTGGCTCGGAACTTCCGCAGGACGTGGGGGAAACGCCGACAAATCATGTCTCGCAGACGAACGAAAGGTCGTGATATGCTCCGATGGTTTCGTCGACAACCAGTAGCATTCGAGATGAACATTGAGGAGGAATCGAAGTCTGCAGCCTTGAAGACAATGACGGCGTCAGGATAACCGCCCTGTTGAAGCGCTAGCCGTGAAGAGTTTCATTAAGCTCGATACCCGCACGACCGGATGAAAGTCGCCATTCTCGGTACCAGAGGGATCCCAGCGAGCTACGGAGGTTTCGAAACTTTCGCCGAGGAGCTCTCGTGCCGGATGGCGGCGCGTGGCCACGAAGTCACCGTCTACTGCCGTTCTCATCACACACCCAAGGAATTGCGCAGGTTTCGCGACGTGCGTCTCGTCGTGCTGCCCACCATTCGTCGCAAACACACGGATACTCTCGTCCATACTTTCCTGAGCTCCATGCACGCGACGACCGAGCGATTCGACGTCGCTCTCGTCTGCAACTCGGCGAACAGCGTCTTCGTCCCACTGCTCAAGCTTTCGGGTGCGAAGGTCGCACTCAATGTGGACGGCCTGGACTGGAAGCGGAAGAAATGGCGATGGGCGGCGAGGAGCTATTACCGATTGGCGGAGAAGGCCGCCTGTCATCTGGCCGACACGATCGTCACCGATGCCGAATGCGTACGGCAGTATTACCGAGAGGTCCATGGAACACCGAGCGTGTTCATCCCCTACGGCGCACCCACGAAACCGACCCAAACGATAGGAGCCCTGGAGCAATTCGGGCTCGAAGCGGGGAAGTACCTTCTCTATGTCAGTCGTCTCGAGCCCGAGAACAATGCCCACCTGGTAATCGAAGCCTTCGGAAGACTTCGTACTCAGCACCGGCTCGTGATCGTGGGCGATGCGCCCTATGCGGCGAGCTACAAGCGCAAGCTCAGGCAGATTGCCGGAGATCGCGTCGTCTTTACCGGCTACGTCTTCGGAAGGGCCTATCGCGAGCTGATGAGCCATGCCGATTGCTACGTTCACGCCACCGAGGTCGGTGGCACCCATCCGGCTTTGCTGGAGGCAATGGGTATGGGCGACGGCTGCCTCGTGAGCGATACGCCCGAGAATCGCGAGGTCGCTGGGGATACGGTAATGTATTTTTCGCTCGCCAGCGTCGACGAGCTGGCCAGCAAGATGCAGACGATCCTGGATCGGCCCGAGATTCTCCAGAGGTTTGCGGAGCGCGCGCGCGCCCGCGTTCGAGAGAACTACGACTGGAATCATGTCACGGATGCCTACGAGCAACTTCTCGAAGCGCTCTTGGAAAAGACGTCGACAATCAAAGTTCGCGGCGCGGGTGAGCGTCTCCACGAAGGCGTACTCGCGTCAGCCGCTCGGCAAGTCGTCGACGATAGGAGACATGTTGGCGAGCGAAGCGTCTCCAGGCAGCTCGAGTCCGACGTCCGCTGAGCCGGGCTTTCACCCGTCCCGGCTCGAGGCCGCCTTGGCTCACTCGGTCACGGCGACGAACGGGACCCGCGACGGCGTGGTCAAACGCTCGATGGATTTTCTGCTCACAACGTTGCTTCTCGTGGGGCTCCTTCCGGTTCTCATCGTCATAGCCGCTCTCATCAAGCTGACTTCGAGAGGGCCGGTGCTGTTTCGTCAGGAGCGATGCGGGCTAGGCGGACGGCGATTCACGTGCCTCAAGTTTCGATCGATGGTGGATGGGGCGGACGAGAAGAAAGCTGAGATCGAGCATTTGAATCGTCTCGACGGGCCTGTTTTCAAGACGCCCGAGGACCCGAGAGTAACGAGGGTCGGTCGATTCCTTCGTCGCTGGAGTCTCGATGAGCTCCCCCAGCTCATCAATGTCTTGCGAGGAGAGATGAGCCTCGTGGGGCCGAGACCGCCCATTCCCGAGGAGGTCGAGCGCTACGAGGCATGGCAGAGGCGCCGCCTAAGCATCAAGCCCGGGATCACCTGCGTCTGGCAAGTCGAAGGACGGAGTGACGTTGCCTTCGACCGATGGATCCAATTGGACCTCTGGTATATCGATCATTGGTCCATCTGGTTGGATGTCAAGATACTGTTGAAGACCATTCCCGCCGTGCTGAGCCGTAAGGGCGCTTATTGATCTCGGAAGAAACGCAAGGCGCAGGGCGCGCAGAGGGGCAAAGTAAATCTAAGCTGACGCAGAGGCCAGGCGCGACTTGCGAACTGGCGTTGCTCTTTGCTTCCCTGGGCGGCGTTCACACGTCTCGGAGAATCTCTTGGGCGTGTCGGCCCGCGTCCACCTTCCCGTAAGCTTTCACGATCACGCCGTCCGGCCCGATGAGGTAGCTGATGCGCTTGGCGGACTTCGCGTCCCTGCTGTCGCACGCACCGTAGGCCATTCCGACCGAGCGCGTCGTATCACAGAGAAGCGGGAAGTTGAAATCGAACTTCTCCGAGAACGCGAGGTTGTCGGCGGGAGTGTCGAAGCTGATTCCCAGGATCTGGATGTTCCTCTCCGCATAGTCGGGTAGATGATCGCGGAACCCGCGACCCTCGATCGTTCACCCGGGGGTATCGGCTTTGGGGAAGAACCAGAGTACGACGTGTTTTCCCCGGAAGTCCTCCAGTCTTACCGTCTTGTCTGTGTGATCCAAGACCTCGAAGGGCGGGGCGGTGTCACCGGGGTTGAGCATGAACGCCTCCTGAGCTCGCTAGGTTCCGATACTACACTCTACGGTTTACGCGAGAATCGCCTTCGCCCCAGCGACGGCTCGCTCCACGTGCTCCATCGTGTTGTAGATGTGCGGGCAGAGTCTCAACCCGCCCGAAGTCGATCCGGCGATCCCGTGCTCGTGGTACAGGCGATCGACCGTTTCCCCACGCTTGTCTCGGTCGACGGCGATGATGCACACGCCGCCGGAAAGCTCGGGATCGCGAGGGGTCACGAGTGTGAATCCCGCTTCGGCCAGTCCGTCTTTGAGCGACGTCGCCAGGGCTACGACGCGAGCTTCGATCCGGGATACGCCAATCGAGTCATGGAAGTCCGCGGTGGTTCCTACGGCGGCCAAACAACCGTCGTCTCTCTGGCCGAGCGATTCGAACTTGCGCGCCCCCTTGGGATCCGGGTCGACATCGTCCCCCCAACCCGGTGCCACCACGTTGGGCCAGATCCGCGGGACGTTCTCGGCCTTCACGTACAGAATCCCGACTTCCTTGGGGCCCAAGAACCACTTGTGGGCCGAGGCGGAGTAGGAGTCGCAGCCGATCTCGCGCAGGTCGAGGTCGAGCGCGCCCCAGGTCTGCGCGCCGTCGACGTGCACGTAGATACCGCGCTCATGCGCCCTGGCGGTGAGCTCCCGAACGGGCAGACGGATACCGCTGACGTTCGAGACGTGGGTGACCGCGAGCACTTTCGTTCGCGTCGTGAACGCCTGGGAAAAGACGTCGGCGAGCTCGGCCGCCGTCGGCGGCGCGGTCGGTGTCGAGACTCGTTTGACCACGAGCCCGTACCGAGCGGCGCGCACGTCCCAGGCGACGTTGTTCGTCGGATGGTTCTGGTCCCAGAGCAGAATCTCATCGCCTTCGGCTAGTTTCAGGCCGTTGTTCACGGTGTTGTTGGCTTCGCTCGTGTTGCGCACCAGGGCGATCTCGTCCTCGCTCACGCGGAGTTGTTTCGCCACTTTGGCGCGAGAGGCCTCGAGCAGATCTCTGAACTTCGCGCGGTTGTTGAAGGAGCAATCGCGATCGATGTCCTGGGTGAGCTCCGTAACCCGCTCGGCGACGGCCCGTGGCGACGGACAGAGGTTCGCGGCGTTCATCGGAACTTTCTCTTCGCGAAACGAGAACTGGGAGCGAACGAGCTGCCAGTAGGGCTCGCCGTCCAAGGAGGTTTCGGCGAGAGCTTCGCTCGTTCCATGAAACCCGGCTCGGACCACGGCGGCGGAAGCGCCCAGATGAACGAGGAAGGACCGACGTGAAGTGACGTGCGACATGATTGCCTCCTTGTCGGGTTGGAATTCTACTATATTGTGTCGGCCGCCGTCCTCGGGGGGAGCGGCGGCGCCAGGGCACGAAACAAGGTCGGCGCACAGGTAGCGGAGACGGCCGCCAGAAGAATCGCGATGGCACGATCTTCGAGCGACAGCAGTCCAAGCTCGACACCCACGGTGGCGACGGCGATGATGAGGCTCAAGCGGGCCGAAAGCAGTACGCCGGCGGCGAATGCCTCGCGAAGTGAGAGGCCGCGGAACATGAACACCAGGCTGGGCAGGATCTTTACGCCGAATGCGACCAGGATGACCACGAGCGCCCGCGTAAGCACTCGAGCATCCTCCAGCAACGTGATCTCGAACCTGAGTCCCACGTTGATGAAAAAGATCGGGATGAGGAAGCCATAGGAAAAACCGCTCAGCTGCTCCTGGAGATGACCGGGGTTGCGAAACACCAGCGCGAACACCGTTCCCGCGAGAAATGCCCCCAGGATGGGCTCGACGTCGAGCGCTGTCGATAGCCCGACGAAAGCGAGCATGAGAGCCAGACTGGCCCTTATGCCCAGCTCTTCGGGATCGTCGGCGGAGAACAGTCGGCGGAATCGGTGAGGGTACCACCAGACGGCCAGCCTCAGGGAGCGAAGCACGACAATGATGGCGATGAAAAGGGTTGGCATCTTCAGGAGCTCGATTCCAAAGCCGTGGCGTTCCACGAGCGCGAACATGGCAACGAGCACGAGCGTGAGGAAGTCGGCAAAAACGGCCGAAACGAGTACGTACTGCCCGAGTCGTGTAAAGGTGCGCCGCGTGCTCCGGAGCGTCGGAACGACGAGTCCGACGGATGTCGTCGCCAGAACGAGAGTCATGAAGGCATCGAGGCCCAGATGAATCGTGCACCACTGGGCCACGCCGAGGGTGAGCAGGAACACGACGAGCAGCATCGCGAGACGGGAGTGTCCTTGGCGCTCGAGGGCACGAAAGTCAATTTCGAAACCGGCGAGGAACATGAGCAGGAAAAGACCGAGGTCGGCGAGCAGATCGACGAGCTCCGTTCCCGACACCCACCCGGTTACTGGACCGATGAGGATGCCGAAGAGAAGCTCGAGCACCACGGCGGGGACGAAGAGGCGAGCCGAGAGCAGCGGTAGACAGAATGCCGCACTCGCCATCAGCACGAGAGTCGTGGCCTGCTCCATCGTTTCGTGCTCAGAAAACCGAGCGAATGCGTCGCGCAAGAGCATATCCCATGAGTCGGCTTGCACTCCGGGGGGCTGGCGCGCAGAATGCGCCAATCGTGTGTGGCGCAGCGAGTAGAGGCACGTCGAGGCCGCCGGCCCGGCGTAGCCATGGCGGGAGCATCCGCGGTTTTCGGCTTTCCTGGCTGCGTTGAGCCCCCACCTCGTCTCCATCATCGTCTACTCGACAGTGCTCGTCCTCCTCGGCGCTCTGATCGGGCGATGGGTCCGGACCACGGGTGCTTTCTTCGTCGCCGGCCGAAATCTCGGCCCCGTGCTGCTGTTCTCGACCCTGCTGGCGGCGAACATCGGTGCCGGCTCGACCGTGGGTGCGGCCGCGCTGGGCTATTCCCGCGGGCTTTCCGCTTGGTGGTGGGTCGGCTCGGCAGGAATCGGAACTCTCGCTCTCGCCTGGTGGGTAGGCCCCAGAATCTGGCGCGTCGCCAAGGACCACGACCTCCAGACCGTGGGGGATCTGCTGGAGCTTCGCTACGGCAGCGCCGTTCGCCTCGTGGTCTCGAGCCTCCTTTGGGTCGGCACGCTCTTCGTTCTGGCAGCGCAGCTTCTCGCCGTTGCCAGAGTGCTCGAAGCGGTGGCGGGGGTCCCCAAAACCTGGGGTTGCCTGATGGGCGGCGTGGTGATGACCGCCTACTTCACTGCGGGCGGACTTCTATCCTCGGCTTGGGTGAACCTCGTTCAGCTCGTCGTGCTCGGCATCGGCTTCGTGATTGCCGTCCCGGTGGCCCTCGGAACGATCGGAGGGATTCCCGCCATCGACCCGATGCGGCTGGATCTCTGGGAGGGTGGTGCGCCGGCGGCGCGCTACCTGGCGCTCCTCGTCCCCTCGTTCATCGTATCGCCGGGTCTCTTGCAGAAAGTCTACGGCGCACGCGACGAGAGGACGGTGCGTCTGGCGGTGTCGCTCGCCGGATTCGCGCTGCTTCTCTTCGCGTTCCTTCCGCCTCTCCTCGGCATGGTTGCGCGTGTCCATTTTCCCAACCTCTCGAGTGACGATCTCGCGCTGCCCACCCTTCTCGTCGAGCGAATGCCTCTCGCGCTCGGAAGTCTGGGTCTGGCTGCGATCTTCTCGGCGGAAGTGAGCTCGGCCGATGCGATTCTCTTCATGCTGGCGACCTCCTTGGCCCGCGATCTCTATGGAAGGTTCGTGCGGCCGACCGCCGGAGACGCCGAGGTACTCCGAGTGGCGCGTCTTGCGGCTATCGCGGGTGGGCTTCTCGGGATCGGTATTGCCCTTTTGTTCGAGAGCGTCATCCAGACGCTTTCAATTTTCTATGCACTTCTGAGCGTGAGCCTTTTCGTCCCGGTGGTGGCGTCCCTCCATTCGCGAAATGTGGGGCGGGCCCACGCATTCGGGGCCATTCTGATTGGAGTCCCGGTGCTCGTAGCTGCGCACGTGCTCACCGGCGGGCGCGGTCTCGGAGTCGCGAATCCGACACTTCTGGGCTTGGCGGCGAGCGCGCTCGGATTTCTTGCTGCTGCCACACGAGCCCGTCTTCGCGGCGACTTCGCGGACCGGTGAAGGACAGCTGGTCGCATAATGTAAGGAGAAAGGATCGTCGTTGGCCGTGCTTCGTTGACCCCGCTGTGAGCATGATGTCCCCCGGGGCTCCGTCCTGGCCCAAGCCGCGATAACGCCTCGAAGGGCCTACGAGTCTTGAGCTCGCATCTTGAGCTCGCATCCACTCGAATCCCTTATGGGACTCCACGAATGTCCGTCTTCGAGAAGTCGGCGCCTTTGAACAGGAGCGGCTCGCCCGACGTCCGGGCGAGGGCGTAAGCAAAGACGGCGCCGAAGTTGAGCCCGGCGGCGTGACGGCCTCTGCCGAATCGCCGATACGCCCGGCGCGCTTCGGAGACGTGATCGGTCTCCACGGGAACCACCGTCATGTCGGCAGTGCGGATCAGGAGGTCGAGCTCGCGTCCGCCAGCGTCACCCTTTCGCGCCTCGATTACGATCGCCGTTTCGAGCAGAGTCGCCGCGGAGACGAGACGCGTGGGGTCGTCCTCCACGGCGGCTCGGAAGTCCTCCGCCTCTGGCTCGTCGAGCAGGAGGGCCAACAACGCCGACGTGTCGAGAACCATCAGCCGGGGAGGCCGCTCTCGTCGTAGCCGATTATCTCGTCCGGAGAACGATCGTCGAGGGTCGGAAGCCGTGCGCAGCGCTGCCCGATCTCTCGAAGCTCGTCACGCAGGCGGCGACGCCGTCCCCGGTGCCGCAGGCGGGTCAGGCGCTCCCGCAGCGCGACGATCACGGCTCTTGTAAGCGTTTCCCCGGTGAGTGCGGCGAGGTCCCGCGCCAGCCGATCGGCTTCGGGATCCTTGAGACTCAGCGCCATATTCTTCCTTAGAGCTAGAATTATATAAAGTCGTCTAGATATAGTCTAGCCGAAACTGTGCGCCATGAACAGGGCAAGCGGTTGCTCAGGCATGCAGGTCATGGTCCGCACTTACACAAAGAGAAGGGTGCCCTTTGCAGGAACCTTGGTCGAGGCCTCGACAGCGCGGGCGTACAGGGCTACCTGGCGCCGGTAGGGTTCCGCCGTCATGTCGATGCGCAGGTCGGTCTTGAAGTCGACGATGGTCCAATGCGCTGCGCCGCTCTCGCGAAAGACCAGATCGGCAACGCCTTCGAGAATCGCTCCTTCGCTCTCGCGGTGCATCAACGGCATCTCGCGGTAACAAAGCTCTGCTCTCGCCGCCCGCGTGAAGAGATCGTGCTCCAGGGCGCGAATAACGACAGCGATCGCGGCGAGGATCTCCTCTTCGGGGTTGCCGAGGATACGGCCGAGGCTCCGCGCCAGTGCCTCGAGCTCGCTCGCATCCGTCTCGAATGGCGCTCGGGCCAAAAGCTCGTGCACTAGCGAGCCGAAGCGCTTGCCCCCGGGGCGCTGCGGATCCCTTCCTTGGACCTCCAGGATCTCGATCTGGCTGGCTTCCTCGACCCCCGCTGCTTTGTCTTCCTCGACGAGTCGCGTGACCGTCGCCACCGTCACGCTCGCCTCGCTCCCTCGTTCGATCAGTGAGGCTTTCCGCGCGAGCCAGGCGACGTGCTCTCGTGCCCCGTCGCCCGGATCGTCCTCGGCGATTTCCTGGAGGATCCAGTGACGGCGCACCCCGGGTTTGGGTATCGTCTCCAGCTCGAACAGCGAGGGGTCCCACCAGACGACCTCGTGTCGACCCCGTTCCAACCGGTGAAGACCGGGGCGAATTCCCTGACCGGGAAGCACTGGGGCGCGCGAAGGGCGATCGATTACGGTGTCTTCCCCGTGGAAACGCGGGCAGCCCGGCGCCACGATCGGGAGCCGGTACTGTTTGGCCGGGGGATAGAAAGCCGACAGCAAGGGGCCCACCCACCCCTTCGCCTGCGGTTCGTCGGCGACGACCGGAACCGCGAGGACGTCGCGAGCCCTCGTCGCAGCGACATAGAGCAAACGCAGGCTCTCGGCTGCGTCCCGCTCCGACTCCTGCGGCTCGTGATCGAGCAGCTCCCAGGGCGAGCTTCCCGCCAGGCGAATGGCGAAGAGACTTCGGTCAGGATCGACGTGGCGGGTCGCGCCCATCGAGAAGGAGCAGGTGATATCGCAAAGTATAACGACGGGGAACTCGAGCCCCTTGGCCTTGTGAACCGTCATCAGACGAACTCCCTCGACGCCGTCTTCGGCGATCGGCTGCTCGTGGCGGTTGGGCGATTCGGCGAGCTCGTCGAGGTAGTCGACGAAGCCGCGGAACGACAGCCCGCCCGACTCCTCGAAGCCTCGCGCGATTTGCACGAGCCCGAGAACGTTCGCCAGGACCTGGTCGCCCGCCTGCCAGAGCGCGAATCCCGCCTGGGCGCGGGTTGCGTCCAGCAGCTCTCGAACCGTGAGGGCGATGGGACGGTGATTGCGGCCCTGGTGAAGCTTCGCGATGAGCTCGAGCGCTTGCTCGACGTCGCGATCACCTCCCTGCAAGCTCTTAGAGCTCGTCTTTCGAAACGGATGGAGGGCACCGTGGCGCGTGCGATAGGAAAAAAGGCTCTCGTCGGAAAGACTGAAGAGCGGGCCGCGCAGAGTGGCGAAAACCGACAGCTCGTCGTCCGGCCGCTCGAGCGCGGTCAGCGCCACGCGCATCGCCTCGATCTCCTCCCGCTGATGAAATCCCCGTCCTCCAACCAAGACGTGGGGGATGTCGAGCGCCTGGATCGCGTCGACGTAGGGTTGCGTCACGAGCTGTTGTCCGCTTACGAAGCGACGGAAGAGAAGGCATACGTCTGATGAGCCGATGGGGCGCGGTTCGTGGGTGGCTCGGTCACTCACGAGCCATCCGCTGTCGTCGATGAGCCAGCGAATCCAGGAGGCGACGGCGGCCGGCTCCGAACGCTTGATGGCGTACTGGGTGATCCTCCCCCAATCTCCATAAGGCCGTGGAATGGGAATTGCTACGATGGCAGGCTGGCGGCTCGCGATGGACTCGCGGTAAGCGTCGAGGGGAACGTAATCAGCCTGATGGTTGTCCGCGGTCGGCTTCATCGTGCCTGCCATCGCTACATTGACCAGCTCCTGGATCTCGGGCACGGAGCGAAAGCTCGTTGTCAGGTAAACTGGTCTCGCGCCGGCGGCGATGAGCTGGCGTTTCACTCGTTGATAGAGCGCCACGTCGGCGCGACGAAAGCGATAGATGGACTGTTTGGGATCGGCGACGAGAAACAGCTTGCCGGGAATCGGTCGAATCCTCCTCCAGTCGTCCTCTTCGGGATCGTCCCCGCTCAGCAGCAATAGGATCTCGGCCTGCAAAGGATCGGTGTCCTGGAATTCGTCGACGAAGATGTGGGTGAATGATCGCGCGAGCTCGCCGCGAACGTCGCGGTCGCCGCGCAGCAAGTCCCGCGCGCGAACGAGCAAATCGAGAAAATCCAGCCGGCCGCGCTTCTCCTTCACGGTTTCATAGCGTTGCACGAGCTCCGAGAGCTCGTTCTGGAGGTGCGCGGCGAGATCGGCTCCCGATCTCTTTCTGAATTCCGCCTGCGCCGTCCTGAGCGCATCCCGCTCAGCCAGCAGGTCTTCTCGGCGGACGTCCTCGCCGTATGGTCCCCGCCCCTTGCGCCACCCGAAGCTCAGGGTGGCGAGCCGGTGCTCCAGAGCGTCGTAGTCCCTCTTGCCGCTTACCTGTTCCTGGGAACGCAGGTCCTGGACGAAGGCGAGCACATCGGCAAGATCGAGAAAGAAGTAGTCGCGCGGGTTGAACGGTTGCTTCGCCTTGTCCGCCAGCGAGACGATTTGCTCGACAAGCCCGTCGATCGCCGATTCTCTGTCGATGGGACGTATCTGCCATTTGGCGCGAAAATCGCGCACGTCGAGCAGCGATCGCCCCGCGCGGTAGAGCTCGTCGATCGGTCCCTGCTCGCGGACTGCCTGACGCCGGAGCAGGCGCCGGATGCCGGGCGGCGGATCGGCGAGAGTCACTTCGAGCCACCGATCGAAAACGCGGTGGTACAGCCGTTCGGTCTCCTCGTCGGTAGCGACCTCGAAGAGTGGATCGACACCGGCCTGGAGAGGGCGCTGTTTGAGGAGATCGCTGCAGAATCCGTGGATGGTGCCGACGTGCGCCTCTTCGAGCTGAGCCAGACCTTGCTCGAGTCTGGCAACGACGGCGTCGTCTTGAGACCTGGCCCGCGCGTCCTCGAGAGCGCCCCGCAGCCGCAGCTTGAGCTCGCCCGCGGCCTTCTCGGTAAAAGTCACCGCCACGATGCCTGCGAGCTCGCCCCGGCCCGTCTGGACGATCTCGACGATGCGACTTACGAGTGCCGTCGTCTTTCCCGTGCCCGCCGCCGCCTCCACGACCAGGGTCTCATCGAGCTCCTGCCGAATCGCTTCTCTCGCCTTCTCGTCCGCTATATCTCGGCTCACGTGAGGTTCCTCAACCAGTTGAGCGGCGAGAGCCTCGGGTCGTTCTCCTTGCGCTTCGCGTCGATCTCCATTCTCGGTCCGCAAACGGGCAGGTAGTCGCAGAATCGGCAACCGAGAGGTGGTTTGGGATTGGCGGGGAAGAACCCTTCCTCGATGATCTCGTCCAGCCTTCGCTGGAACTCGGCCACGACGTCGAGGGCTTCCTCGTCGGGGCGGACAACGCGCTCCGAATAGCCCCCGCGAACCGTGCAGTAATAGAGGCGAGCCGACTCTACCTCCTCGCCCGTGAGCGCCTCGTAGGCGAGCGAATACAGGATGGGTTGGAGGCTCTCGCCACCGTTCAGGATCGCATTCTCGGGCATCCAGACTTTTCCGCTCTTGTGGTCCGTCACCCGAACTTTGCCGTCACTTCGCTTCTCGACGAGGTCGATGGCGCCGCGCAGCCGGAGTCCGTTCGAGAGGACGGCGACCTCGAGCGTGCTCGTCGGATCGGCGGGTCCCTGCGGTCTCATCCCGAACGTGAACTCGCGGCGATGGGGGACGAAACCCTGAGAGCTCTCGGCCTCGCGACGAAGCCAGCCCCGCAGATCGAAGCGGATACGCTCGATCTCGTCCTGCCAGATGCGATCGATTGCCGGCGCGAGCTCTTCGTGGAATCGATCGGTAACTTCGTCGAACACGGCCTCGAACGTTCTCAGGACGCCGTCGAGACCCGCGGCGGTGACCGGAAGCTGTCTTGTCTCCGCGAGCCGCGCCAGAACGTAGAACTGAGCATCGTGAAGAATTCGGCCTCGCGTCAGCGCGTCGAGGTGGGTGACCGATTCCGCCGTCTCCCGCGGTCTCAGGCGGACGATGGCGTTCAAGTAAAAACGATAGGGGCAGGCGGCATATTTCTCGAGAGACGTCACCGAATAAGCACGCGCGCCGAGGCGATGATCTCGAAGCTGGCTCTTTGCCCCCGGTGAAGGTTCGAGGAAACCATCTACCGGCGTGAAACGACCCGCTCGCCCGCGCTGAAAACGGGCGCGAAGCGAGCGGGCCAGAGCCGGACTCTCCCGGATCAGATAACGCCCGGCGCCAGGTTTCTTGGAGGATGAGTCGGCCAGAAACGCGAGGTCGAACTCGGTCGCGTCGACCGCCTTCGACCGGTCGCGGGGCGCGGGCCAACCGAGTCGCGCGCCGGACGTGCTCGCCGCCTCCCGCTCGAGTGTCTCGAAATCGGGAAGGCGGCCCTGGCTTGCGCGGGCTACCTCGAGCAGATAGAACGATGGCACCTTCGCCCTTCCTTTTCCGAGATCCAGCGACGGATAGCTGAATACGATCTTTCGGATTGCCGCACCGATGACGATCCGAAGGGCGAGTCTCTCGTTCCCGATACGTTCCTTCTGAAGCGGAAGGCCGCGGTCGAGACGCGTTCTGGCGAAGTCGAGCAGCAAGGGGTCTTCGATGATCTTCCGAGGGAACATCCTTTCGGCCAGTCCCGGTACGAGCACGACCTCGAAGCTCATTCCTCTCGCCGAATCGATCGGCGCTACCCAGACCTTGCCGTAGCGGTATCCTGACGGTTGCTGGGAGAGGAGGGTGAGCCGCTCGGCGAGGACTTCGCGAACCTCGAAGAGCCCGACGGGACCCACGGCCGACATGGGCCTGAGCTCTTCGAGGAGCGACACGACACCGTCGGGATGCGAAAGGGATTTGACGGCGAGTGCTTCGAGCGCATCCAGCCAGCCGCCCCAGGCAGTCGACCGGGGGAGCTCAGCGAGCGTCTCGATGAGAGGGAGGGCGCAGCGTTTGAGATGATCCAGATCCTCGTGCTCGCGACGGAGGCTGTCGGCTTCGGCACTGGCGTCGTCCGAGAGCTCGGCGATACGGATCTCGAGCTCGCGACCGAGGCCTGCGAGCCGCCGCTCCCAGCGATCGAGCCCACCAATGACGGCGGCGTCCACGAGCAGCTTTTCCCATCGCCAGGGAGCACGAACCCGTCCGGCGATGACCGGCGCTTCCTCTGGCTCGTCGATTTTCTCGGGCTCGGCGAAGAGCTCGAGCTGGATCGGCTCCCGATCCCGGGCTTGGGGAGCGAGCGCATGACGAGGCGGCGCCCACAGAATGTCCTCCTCTGGCTCCGATACGGGCTCGCCTTCGGCGGTCACCTGAGGGAGCTGCGAAAGAGACAGATACTCGGCGAAACGCGACGCGGAGAGCTCTTCGGCCGCGCAATCGAGTAGCGAAAGAAACGCACGACCAGACGGATCGGGACGAAGGGTCCCATTCTCGAAATACGCGGGAATCGAAGCCCGCCGGAAGGCCTCTTCGAGGTGCGGGGTGTAGGACTCGGGCGAGCGGAGCAGGACGGCCATCGTGTCGAAGGGCACGCCCTGTTGGGCTTCGGCGTGGATGGCGCGGGCGACCTCCACGGCTTCCTGCGCTTCGCCGGGAGCGGACAGGATGACCACATGCGAAGTCGCGTCGCGAGACGGGGGCGCCTCGTCCGAGAATACGAAGCTCTGGAGATCACGGATCGAGAAGCTGGTGCCCTCGTGCAGAGAAATCCGTTCGGGAGAAACCCGCAGCGCTTCTGCCAGTAGCTCGAGCGATCGGGTGTCGCCTTCGGGTACCGTCGCCAGTATTGGTGCGTTCTCTGCGAGGGACTCGATCAAGGCGGCCTCGAGTGGCGATTGAATCGGCGCGTCGAGGAGTAGCGTAGGCGACTCGAACGCACGCGCCGCGTCGCGGGCCAGCGTCAGGACCCGAGCCCGATCGGCAATGCCTCGGTCGAGCGATTGCTGCTCGTACTGCGACAGAAGATGGGCCAAGTGCTCACCTGTACCTCCGAGCATTTGCAGCGAGGCGGCGGAAACTTCGTGGTGCTGGCACTCGTGTAGAGTGGTCGTCAAGGCGCGGACGAGCCCAGGGCCAGCGGCGGCGCTCTCGAAGGGGCCGAGCCGCCCCTCTCTTCCGGCCTCGTGGACGACGCGCGCCATCAACGCCTCCTGACCGAGTCGGCTGTGCGACGCGGTGGCGACTCGCGCCATCGCCGAGGCCGCGAGACGGAACGCGAGGCCGTCCAGAGTGGTGCGAACGCAGCCGAATAGAGACCCTTGTGTAAGCGCCAGCTCCCGAACGAAGTGGTCCGCGGACTCTTGCTGCGAAGAGACGACTAGGAAAGGACTCTTGGAAGCTCGCTCGATGAGCCAGTCGCGGCCTCGCTCACGCCGGGCCGCGGCGGACGAGCCGACGAGGAGCCGGTGGCGAGTCATGACGCATGGTAGCCCGGCTCAACGCTCGAGTGAAACACGGTGTGGTTGAATCGAATCGGTGCGAGGAGTTAGGATGACGACGATTTCCTGGAGGAGGGATGTCATGAGGACTTTTCCGGCGCTCCAGTCGGCACTGGCTGTTGGCCTCACCATGCTCTTCACTGCGGCCGGCATCGCACAGGACGAAAAGCCCCTCGACCAGAGGGAGGTCAAGAGAGCTCTCGAGCTGGCCGAGGAAAGAATGAAGGAGGGCAAGCCGGCCGAGGCAGGAGGGTTCTACCTTCGCGTCTTGCAGGACTATCCCGAGAGGGGGGACGTGCGCTTGAAGCTCGCGCGCATCTACAAGGATTTCGACGAGTGGGAGAACGCCGCCAGTGCCTACGCCCTCGCCGTCGAGCACCTCGAAGACGCGGCAGAGCAAGCCGAATGTTACGAGGGGATGGTGATGGCCTATGCGAAGACGGCGAACTACTCCAAGGTCGTCGAAGTGGGGCCGAAAGCCGTCGAGACGAACCCGCAGAGCGCCGACGTGCACGTGAGCGTGGCGCTCGGTCTCGCCAAGACCGGAGCGCTCTCCGAAGCGGCCGCGATGGCCCGAAAAGCGCTCGAGCTCGCTCCCACGAGCGCGGTCGCCTACTCCACGCTCGGAGAGGCGGCTCTCGCTGAAGGGAAAGTCGACGAGGCCGAGAGCGCGTTTCGAAAAGCGCTCGAGCTCGATTCCTCGAACGCCGAGTCTCAGGCGGGACTCGCTGACATCCTCTATCGCAAGGGGGACTATCAGGGCGCCGTCGACGCGGCCACCAAGGCGATCGAGCTGAACAGCCAGCTCACCCGGGCCCGAGCCGTCCGTGGGCTCGCCAACAACGCGCTCGGCAAGCCGGACGAGGCTTACTCGGATCTCGCCATGGCCATCACCGTGAACGCGAACGACCCCGACGCGAACCTGGCCTTCGCCCAGGTTTACAAGGCGCAGGGCAATCTAACCATGGCGTCGACCTATTTTCAGAAGGTCATCGAGCTGAATCCGAACAGCACCGACGCGTATCTCGCTCTGGCGGAAATATACGTCTCCCAGGGAAAGCTTCAGGAGGCGGGCACGCTCATGTCCCAGGCGTTGGAGAAGATGCCCGACAATGCCAAAGCACATCTCTTCATGGGTCTCGCTCACGAAGCTTCCAGCGCCAACGATCAAGCCCTCGCGTCGTTCTCGAAAGCGGTGGAGCTGGACGACACCCTCGCCGCGGCTCACTACCGGAAAGGCCGCCAGCAGCGCATGCAGGGTCAGAGGGTAGAACAGAAGGTAGTGGCTCTGCCGGAGCTCGAGAAGGCCGTATCACTCGAGGGCGAAAATCCCGACTACCTCACCGAGCTTGGTGTCGGGTACTACGAGGCCCAGCAGCTCGACAACGCCTATAACACACTGCAGAAGGCGGTGTCGCTCCCCGAGTACCAGAACGCGCTGGGTTGGGCCTACTACGGCGTGACGCTCAAGGACAAACAGCAGTTTGCCGACGCCGCCCAGTACTTCCAGAAGGCCGTGGAGGCCTACCCGAACTACGGGCTCGCCCACTGGGGCTTGGCGTGGTCCAGTTTCGGCCAGATCAAGGCAGGTTGTCCTTGCACCCCCGAGGACGAGGCGCTGGTCCAGACGCTCGTCGAGCATGCGAAGCTCGCCGCGCAGTACGGGGTGAACGATCCGGCGCTCACCGAGCGGTCGGATATTCTCGCGCGAGGCGAAAAAGTCAAGTAGAGCGGTTCAGTCCCCAGTCGTAGTCGCGAAATCGCACGCTGACGTCGTCACCGCGCGAGGCGATCCACTCGCGCAGCGAGTCGTCCGCGTACTTTCTGATGAACGCAGGGAGGTTCGGCTCGCTCCCGCGAAACTCGGGATTCACGAAGTCCTCGCCATACCACTCCAGGATCTTCGTCACGAGCAGAGCGTCATCGACTACGGCGACATATTCGGCGTCGGTGAGTACGTTCTTCGTAGCGGCCTCGAGCTGCTCGTTCAGCCGCTCACCGTCGAAAGCACGTACTGGGAGGGGCGGGCAGGAGATGGACGCGCAATTGACCGCGAAGTGCACTCGAGGATCGCGAAAGACTGGCCGAAGGATATCGTGCTCGATGTTGTCGAGGCTCAGCTCGAATCCCCCTACCACGTGCCGCTTGCGAACGAAAACGTCCGCTATGTCGCGGATGCTCTCGATCTCGTAGGTTCCGTCCTCTTTCACGTGGTCGAGGATCGTCTTGACCGTGTAGGCATTGTATGCGTTGATGAAGAGCGCTTGCAGCTCGGATTCCGTCAGCCGCGCCAGATCCGCTGCGGCGAGAGCGTCGAGGTAAGCATCGAGCCTTTCTTCCTCTTCCTTCAGTCCGGCGTAGTCGAACCGGCGGCCTTCGCTCTTCGCGTTGGCTCGCAAGATGGCATCCCAGAGCGCGTGATCGAATCGATCCGTGCCCTCGGCCATGCCGCGATCGATGACGGCGGCAATATCGCCCTGGACCGCGGTTGCCCGGGGAGCGCCGCAGGCGGCGGCGAATACGAGCGGCAGCAGGGCGGACCCAAGCGGGCGCATTCTCGGCATCTCCTGACTCCAGAGAATATACAATTGGTTGTGCCATTCGTGATAGATTACGGTTACTTGCGAACGTAAATCGATGTACGAGGCCTTCTACGGCTTTCGCGAAAAGCCGTTCAACCTCACGCCCGATCCGAAGTTTCTCTACCTGTCAGGCAAGCACCACGAAGCCTTCGCTCATCTGGAGTTCGGACTGCGGCAGCGTGGCGGGTTCATGGTGGTTACCGGGGAAGTGGGGACGGGAAAGACGACGCTCTGCCGCTATTTTCTCGACCGGCTGGACCAGAATACTCTCAGCGCCTTCATCCTCTACCCGGCGCTCGGTGCCACGGATCTCCTGCGATCCGTCAATCGGGATCTCGGGGTAGAGGGAACCGGCGGAACGGACAAGGATCTCGTCGACGCCTTGCACAGGTTCCTGCTCGCCTCCCACGAGTCGGGCAAGAGCATCGTTCTCGTCATCGACGAGGCTCAGAATCTGTCCCGAGACGTGCTCGAGCAGGTCCGTCTCATCTCCAATCTGGAGACCGACACGGAGAAGCTGATACAGATCGTGTTGATCGGACAGTCCGAGCTCAACGACAAGCTCGCCCAGAACGATCTGAGGCAGCTCGCCCAACGCATCACGGCTCGATATCATCTGACCCCTCTCGAAGGGCGCGAGCTCAAACAGTACATCCGGCATCGCCTCGCGGTGGCCGGGGGGATCGGCCAGGTCGACTTCACGTCGGGCGCGTTCCGGGCGATTCGACGCTACTCGAAAGGAATACCGCGGCTCATCAATCTGATCTGCGATCGTGCGCTTCTCGCAGGCTACGTTCTGGAAAGGAACGAGATCGATGCACGGACCGTGCGCCGGGCGGCGAAAGAGCTTCGCTTGGGCACCTCCTCCGGTGTCTGGTCCCGACGGCTTGCCCGTGGAGGGCTGACTGCCGCGGCAACGGCCGCGGTGGCGGGCGTCGTTTTCCTCGATCCGTGGCGTGACGCAAAAAGCGTTTCCGTCGTTTCTCAGGAAAACGAGAAACCGACACCGTTGAGCTCCAGCGAGATCAACGAGCTGTTCGAGGCGAGGCTCATGACCCTCTCGGCGGATGCCTCGCGTCAGGCGGCATCGGCGGTGCTCCTCGAGCGTTGGGGCGTGCGGCTGGTGGGCGGCGTCGCCGCCATTTCGCAGCTGGAGGAAATGTCGGCACTCGCCGACAGAGCGGCTCTCGAGTACTCGGAGCTCGAGACCGATCTGATGCAACTCAGGGCTCTCGACATGCCGGCGGTGCTCGAGCTCAAGCATCCGTCGCAGGAATCCTCGCTTTACACGGTCCTCACGGGCCTGGACGAGAGCGATGCCGTCCTGTACTTCGCCCCCGGAGATTTTTTTCGCGTACCCGTCCATGTCCTGCTGAAGTTTTGGAACGGGCGCGCCCGGCTGTTCTGGAGGGATTTCGATGCGCTCGACGCCGCGGACGTTCCGAGCCGCCTGGCCTGGGCTAGGGGGAAGCTCGAGATTCTGGGCATGCTGCCCGAGGACGCGCGGGAAAGCGCGACGGGTCTCACCGACGCGGTAAAGAGTCTGCAGCGGAAGGTGCACTTGGAAGCCGACGGAAACGTCGATCCCAACACCCGGATGGCGCTGTACAGCCTTGCCGGCGATTATCGCACGCCGCGACTCATGACCCCATGAGCTTCATACTCGACGCCCTCAAGAAGGTCGAGAAACAAAAGAGCGCGGCCGGTGCCATCCGCGTGGCGGAGGATGTGCTCGGGAGGAGAACGTCCGGCGGCAGCCGGGCACGTGAACACCTGATCATGATCGGGATCGCGGCGATCTCGGCGGGCGTCACCGCGGGAGCGCTGTGGTTTATCGGAAAAAGATCGCCGGACAGCGAGAATACGCCCATTGCTGTCGAGGAGGTTGCCGCGCCCGAGTCGCAGGCAGACCCGGCCGAGCGATTCCTTCCACCACTACCACCCGAGGACCCGCCGGAGCCTGTGGGGCAGAAGCCGGCCCAGAGCGAGTTCGTCCCGGAGAAGGACCGCGACGAAGGATCCGTCGCGACAGTGGCGAAGCCTCCTCGAGTCGCGGAGGGTGCAGAGGAGGAGCTCGGGGACGAATCGTTATCGAATCCGCCGATGCTGGTGTTGCAGGGAACGTCGGTTCTGCGAGGAGAGCCCGTCGCGGTGATCAACGGTCAACGTGTCTTCGAGGGCGATCGTGTCGAAGGGGCTCTCGTCATCCGCATCGAGGAACGAGCGGTGGAGCTCGAGCTCGACGGACAACGGTTCACGATCAGACTCTAGTCGCCTCGCGCACCCGAAATGTTGACAAACGAAGTCAGTTTCGAAAGGGCTCGCGAGGCGAGGTCAACAGTCCACAGTCGAGAGTCGACAGCCGGCGCGCGTCGTCCGTCCTTCTCGGCTCTTGAGCGTCGACTGTCTCGCTAGCGGCAGTTCTTCCTTATCCTGAATGCTCGTTTTTGGCCATATCGCCGCGGCAACGGTCGCCTGTCGCAAGGCGGGTGACGACGTGGATCTCCGCTGGGTCGTGGCACTGACACTCCTCGCCGACGTCGTCGACAAGCCCTTGGGGCTCGTGGTTTTTCGGGAGACCATCAACAATGGCCGCGTCTGGTTCCATTCGATCGCGGTCAACCTCGCGCTTTCAGTCGTCATTCTGCTGTGGAAGAAGCGCCCTGTGTACGCTCTCGCCCTGTGGATGCATCAACTGTGTGATCGGATGTGGATGAGGCCGTGGGTCGCCCTCTGGCCATTTACCGGTGCGTTCGGCTACCGGGATCTCGACCTCGAGGACTGGGTCGAAAGCGTGCTCAATCCGTACAACATCGCGACCGAGATCATAGGTCTCGCCGTCGTGGCCTACTTGGCTCATCACTACGGGCTGTTTCAGTGGGAACGCTTTCGCCTCTGGCTTCGTAACGGTGACCTTTCGACTTCGGGGATGACGTCGTGATCGAGGCTCTCGAGATTCGTACCCCGGGAAAGGGGCTCGTCGACGTTACCTCTGAAATCGAATCGATCGTGGATGCTGCGCAGATCGAGGAGGGGCTGTGCACGGTCTTCGTCCAACACACGTCGGCGAGCCTCGTCATTCAGGAGAACGCAGATCCATCGGCCAAAAGAGACCTCGAGCGGTTTCTCGATCGGCTCGTTCCCGAGAAGGATGCCCTTTACACACATACGACGGAAGGCCCTGATGATATGCCAGCTCACGTCAAGGCGGCGTTGACAGCGACCAGCCTTTCCGTTCCCATCACAGCGGGTCGGCTGGGGCTCGGCACCTGGCAGGGCATCTATCTGTGGGAGCATCGCCGCCGCGGAGGCCGGCGCCGGCTCCTGGTCCATATCGCTGGCTGATCGCTGTCTGCGAGGGCCAAAACATGCCGATGGGCGGCGGCGATCTCGAGCTCCGATCGACCGCCTTGCGCCTACGGCGTGGCAGGCCCGATCGCGATGCCCCATGGGCTTTCTCCGACCGCGATTCGGTCCAGCACCTCGAACGTCTCCGTGTCCACGACGGTGACGTCGTTCGAAGGGCCGTTGGCAGTGTAAAGTTTCCTCCCGTCCGTCGTCAGAGCGATTCCCCACGGCCGCGGCCCCACCTCGATGCTGGCAACCACCTGATCGGTGGCGAGGTCCACGACCGAAACCGTTCCCGATCGGCCGTTGCTGACAAAAAGCTTCTTGTTGTCGACCCCGACGAGCACCCCCATCGACCGGGAACCCTGGGGGAGCGTGATCGTCTTCATCACTTCGTCGTGCTCGACGTCGATCACCGATACCGTGCCATCGATCTCCGAGGTGACGAAAGCGAGGCGGCTATCGGACGAGAAGGCGGCGTCACGGGGCCGGTGTCCAACCGGGATCTGAGCGCGTGCGTCTCCGGTGGCGGTCTCGATGACGGTCACGTTGTGATCCGTCTCGCCGGTGACGTAAACGAGCTTTCCATCCGGGCTCGTGCGGACCCCTTCCGGCTCCTCGCCCACCGTTACGGTCTTCACGACCTCACCCCGGGCGTTGTCCACGATACTCGCCAGACCAGCGTCTTCGTTCGAAACGAAGAGCATCGTTCCGTCCCGGCTCAGATCGAAAGTCTCCGGATCGGATCCACCCGGGAGGATCCGGACGAGCTTCCGAGTCGCGACGTCGACCACCGCGATCCCGTCCAGGCTCTTGTCGGTGTCCTGAGCGGCGCAGTCTTCCTCCGACATCCAGGGTGGACATTTGGGTGAGCCCGAGAGCGCCACGTAGACCGTTCGTCCATCGGGGCTTACCCGAACGCCTCGAGGCCGCTTCCCGACGGGAACGGTGGCGACGACCTCGTTCGACGCCGCGGCGATCACACTCAGGTCTCCGGAATCCTCGTTGGAGACATAGACCAGCTCGCCCCTCGGCCGGTTGTTATCGGTGCAGGCTGTCAGCAGCAAGCAGGCGCCCGTTAGCAAAGCCGCATTCTTTGCTCGCATCGTGAAGCAATGTTAGGCTTGCCCCTCGGGGAATTCCAGCAGGCTGATGATGTCCCGATCACTGGCGACGTCTCATCTTTCGATATGACCGTCTTTTCGGCGGCAGTCACGATGTTCCTCGTGATGGACCCTTTTGGAAACATTCCGTTCTTCGTATCCGCTCTCGAGGGCGTCGACCGCAATCGACACACGAGGGTGATCCTCCGCGAGCTCCTCATCGCCCTCGGGTTTCTCGTCGGATTCCTCTTTGCCGGCCAGCACGTTCTCAACCTGCTCCATATCACGGAGCCGGCTCTCAGAGCGGCGGGAGGGACGGTCCTGTTTCTCATCGCCATTCGAATGGTATTTCCCCGGCCGGGTGGTACGACGGGTGAGGAATTGAACGGTGAGCCTTTCATCGTACCGCTCGCGGTGCCGTATGTTGCGGGCCCGTCGGCGCTCGCCTCGGTGCTTCTCATCATGAATCTGGAGCCGGAACGATGGCCCGAATGGCTCCTCGCCCTGCTGATTGCCTGGATCGCCACCAGCGCCGTGCTCCTCTTCTCGGGCGTGCTCTCGCGTTATCTGGGCCGCCGAGGACTCATCGCGGTCGAGCGGCTGATGGGAATGCTTCTGGTCGCGCTGGCGGTACAGATGTTGATGACGGGGATCCGGACCTTCCTGGAAAACGTCTCGGCTAGCCTATAGTAGCGTGGCTCGCGGACCATCGGGCTCACTTGAAGTCGAACCGATCGCGAGCCCGAAATTCGTCACGACTCTTTCGGCGTGTCTCTGTGCGGAGCGGCGTTCTTCGAGCCCTTCTTGACCTGTTGCCGCAGTTTGACGACTTCTTTGCGGAGGGCCTCGACCTCTTTCCTCGACGCGATTCCCGCCTTTTTCATCGCCGATGCGATGGAGCGGTCGATGACTCCTTCGAGCTCCTTGAATCCTGCCGACGCCTTGTCACTCGCCGCATCCACCGAGCTCTTGAACGCATCGCCCACCGACTCGAAAGGCTCCTTGAGAGTTGGCTCGAAGGCCCTTCCTTTCTTCACCAGAGCTTTGAAGAATTTGTCGCCACGCTCTTCAGCTTCGGCGAGCGCACCGAGCCCAGCGAGCCAAATCTTGCTCACCAAGCTCGCTTGTCCCTGCTCCTGCTTCGTCCGTGCTTTGTTCCTTTTGGCCATGCGGTGAGTTTAACACCTTAAGGGAACAACCTTAGCCACCGATGCCATCGGCGCAGTAGTAGGAGTCGAGAGACAAAACCTCCTGGGTAAGAGACTCGACCATGTTTCGAAGCAGATGGCGCGTAGTCAGCATGCCCCCGACGCGACCATGAGAATCGACGATGGCAAGGTGGCGAATGTGGCTGCTTGCCATGAGGGAAAGTGCATCCTTGCACGCCATGTCGTGGCAGGCCACCGTAAGGGGCGCCGTCATGACGTCCGTTATCGGCGTGGCGTCGAGGGGAAGTCCTTTGGCGGCCACACGTTTGAGAAGGTCGCTGGCGGTGAAGATTCCAAGCGGCAGTTCATCTTCGACTACGACGACGGCTCCTGCGTTTTGAAGCGTCATCGCTTGAACGGCGTCACGCACTCGGGCGCGAGAGCCAATCGTCACGGCTGGCACTCGAGCGATCTTGAGTAAGTCCATGGCCACTCTCCTTTATGGAACGTGACCCCCCGTCGATTCGGGTATTCCACCGTCCTGACTCGGTCTCTCAAGCGATCTGGTTGTGATCCCCGGGGGGATGTTCCCTTATAACCCAGAATCCCCCCTGATGCCACACCTTTAACTGCCGAGAAATGACCGTGCCAGAGACAGATGTCTTGTGGGCTAGCGATGGGGTACCATCCAGAAGTATGACCGAGCGGACAGGTCTTTTTGCCGGTCCAGAGATTGAAAAGCCTTCATCGATGCTACCGAGAGCGCATGATTGCGACTCGGCCTTCGTCGCACGTCGAGCGGTGACGCCAAGCTTCGAAGCAGGATCCTGTTCCATTGTTGACGGTCCTCGGTCGATAGGACTGTGATCTCCGTTTCGTATTCGAGCCACGTTTTCCCTCTCGCCGTGGCGGCGGACGTCCGCGCCTGCTGAGAAGAGCATGTTCCTGCCAATCGGAGACCAGCCGAATCCCCGGGGGACACCCATCGTCAATTATGCGATCATCGGTCTCAACATCGCGGTCTTCCTGCTCTTGACGGTTCCGCTGAGCCTGCAGGCGGCGGATCCGTCGGACCCTCGCTTCCGTGACTACGTCGACGTCATCGGCCAGAACCTCCCTCCCGGCGTACCACTCAACGAAATAGCCCGACAGGTCTCGGCTTACGACCTTGTGGTCTTCTCCTACGGCTACCGGCCGGCCGAGCCGTCGATCGTCGCGCTCTTCACCGCCATGTTCCTTCATGGCGGCTTCTTGCACCTCTTCGGCAACATGCTCTTTCTCTGGATATACGGCGACAACGTCGAGCATCGGCTGGGCTCGGTCCCATATCTCTTTTGGTATCTCACGACCGGTGTCGCGGCGACGCTGTTCCATGCGATATTCGCGAGCGATTCCCCCATCCCCCTCGTAGGTGCCTCGGGCGCGATCAGCGGTGTGCTGGGCTTCTATTTCATCTGGTTTCCGCACAACCAGGTTCGGATCTTGGTGTTCTTCTTCTTCGTAAACGTCATCCTCCTTCCCGCTCGGTGGGTTCTCGGCTTTTACATCCTTATCGACAACATTCTGCCCTTTATCGTTTCGCAGAGTGATGGGGCCGGCGTCGCACACGGGGCCCACATTGGTGGCTTTCTCGCCGGCCTCGGCGCCGCCTGGTTCAAGAACCGCCGTATCGTCACCGAGAGGCCTCCCGACTACCGAGGGGTTCAACGTCAAGGGCCTCGCTCTCCGGCGGATGAGATCCGTGAGGCGATCCGTAGGAACGAGCTCGCGACCGCCGCCGAGAGGTACTTCGAGCTTTCGTCAGAACAGACTCGACGGCTTCTGGGGCCGAACGAGTCGATCCTGCTCGGGAACTGGCTCGCGCAAAACAGCCATCCGCGCGCGGCGCTCACGATCTACCAGCGTCATTTGAGGGACTATCCCACCGGGCCGGGTGCGGCGGAGGCGCACGCCTACGCGGGGCTCGTTCAACTTCACGCATTCGACGAGCCGACGGCGGCCTACCAGCATCTTATCGAAGCACTCGATTTCGACCCGTCGCCCGAGCTCAGAAACCTCGTCCGCAACGGACTCGACCTCATCGAGTCGCGACAGAAGTATCGGATACGCGCGCGCCGACGGCATTGACAGACTCACTGGGCGGCGATCGGGACTTTAGCTCCGGCGGACAGCCATCGTGAAACCGCGGTCGGGTTGATCGGGTGCGAGCGCTGCCTTATCTTCTCCGGCGATGCGTCTCGGGCGGCTGGTCCTCGTTTCCGTGGTGCTGCTCCCGACCTGCAGATCTGCGGACTCGACGCCCGATTCGATGCTGGTCATCGCCGTCGGGCAGCCAGGGAGTGTCCTGAATGCTCTGGGCACGGGAATCGCGAAGCTCGTAACCGAACGAACCAATACGGAAGCGCGAGTTCGTGTCACGTCGGGAATGGACGCTCTCGTCGGTGCCGGAGATGCCGAGATCGGGGTGAGCGCATCGGACTCGGCTCATCTCTCGTCTCGAGGCTTGCGGCATTACGAAGGTCAGCCGCAGAAGAAGCTCCGGCTCCTCCTGCCGGGTCCGCCGCTCCTCTTGGGCTTCGTGGTGCGTCGGGACTCCGCGTACCGGACGCTCGGGGATTTGAAAGGAGCGCGCGTCCCCGGCGAGTACCCAAACGCCCGGCCGATGTACCACGACGGAGTCGCGATGCTGGGCACGGTAGGGCTGAGCTGGGAAGACCTCGACGTGCTACCCGTCGCCAGCTTCCGCGACGGGATTCAGGCGCTCATCGAGGGTCGTGCCGACGCGGCCATCGGCTCGGTCGGAAGCGGGCTCGTACAGCAGGCCGATGCGAGTCTCGATGGAGTCCGGTTTCTCTCGCTACCGGGAGGGCAGGAGATCTCCGAGGGCATGTGGGACGCTGAGCCGGGTTTCCACGCGGTTCCTGTCCCGTCCGGCTTCTCGCTCGGAGTCGAAGAGGATATGTGGCTGGCGGGAAAGGAAGCTTACGTGACCGTGAATGCGGACGTGAGCGGCGATCTCGCCTATCGCCTGGTGAGATTGCTTTGGGACAACATGGAATCGCTTCGCGACGTCCACCCCTTTTTCGAGCGCTGGACCCACGAGCATATGGTGAATGCCAAGGTCACGATCCCCTTTCACGATGGCACCATCCGCTTCCTGAAGGAAATCGGCGAGTGGACGCCAGAGCACGAGGCGGCACACCACGCGCTCAGCGACCAACTGAAGTAGTCCTGGATTGACCTCGTCCGAACGCTCTCGTCGGCTTCCGGCGTTCGCCGAGGTGTTAGTCAAAGCCATCCTCATTGCCATCGTCCTTGCCGGGGTGCTGCTGAGCCTCGACGTTCTCTCCACGATCGGAGTGAGCGTTTTTCCGCAGCAGTTGCTCGGTGCCTTGCTCGGCGGGGCGCTCGCTGTGACCTTTCTCAAAGTTCCCGCGCGCGTCTCGCAGCGCGGGGACGGCGTGCCCTGGTACGACTTTGTTCTGGCAGTGCTCGGCGGCGCTGTCGGATCTTACGTGCTGCTCTGGTACCCCCGCATCGCGTATCAGGTGCCATTCCCGACGACGGACAAGATCCTCCTGGGAGCGATCGCGATTGTGCTGGTGATCGAAGCCTGTCGTCGCTTCTATGGCCCGCCGCTTCCCTGTGTCTGCCTCGGGTTCGTCCTCTACGCGGCTTACGCCGAGCTCTTTCCCGACGTGGTTCGCGCCCGCTCCATCCCCTGGAGCCGACTCGCGACGGAGCTCTTCCTGGGACCGGACGGCGTGCTCGGAGTGGCGTTCTCGGTCGTTGCCACCGTGGTGCTCGTATTCGTTTTCTTCGGCCAGCTTCTTTTCGTTATGGGCGGAGGGCACGTCTTCGCGGACATTGCCACCGCCGCCATGGGCCGGTTTCGTGGAGGTGCGGCGAAGGCAGCGGTCGTCGGCTCCGCTCTCTTCGGGAGCATCTCGGGCTCAGCCGTTGCGAACGTGGTCATCACCGGCTCGGTCACGATCCCGATGATGAAGCGCATGGGCTACCGGGCCGAGGTCGCGGGGGCGGTCGAGGCCGCGGCCTCCACGGGGGGCCTGGTCACACCGCCGGTGATGAGTGTCGTCGCTTTCCTGATGGCGGAGTATCTCGAGATTCCTTATGCGCGAGTCGTCTCTGCCGCTTGTCTTCCAGCGCTCTTGTATTATGCAGCGATTCTCGTGCAGGTCGACCTCGAAGCCGGTCGGGCGGGAATCCGTGGCCTTTCCCGAGCAGAGCTACCGCGGCTCGCCGGCGTCCTGCGGCGAGGGTGGCCATTTCTTCTTCCCGCTCCGGCGCTCGTCTTCTTGCTTGTGGGAAGATCCTGGGAACCCGCCAGGGCCGGCGTCGTCTCGGTTGCGGTGCTGATCGTCGCCGGAGCGTGGTTCGTCCGAGACAAGCCGCTCTCCTTCTGGCTCGAGGCGCTCGAGCGAATCGGAATGGCCATCGTGGAGCTGCTCGTGATCGGGGCCGCGGTGGGCCTGATCGTGGGGAGCGCATCATTCACCGGTCTCGGGTTCACGCTCTCGCTCCCTCTGCTAGAGCTCGGTCGGGCGAGTCTGCTGCTCTTTCTCGCCGTGACCGCGCTCATCAGCATCGTTCTCGGGATGGGCCTTCCCGGTATCGCCATCTACTTCATGCAGGTTGCGCTCGTCGTTCCCGCGCTCGTCGCGATGGGGGTTCCCCCCATCGCGGCGCATTTCTTCATCTACTACTTCGGCGTCTTCTCTTTCATCACTCCACCGGTGGCGATCGCCGCCATCGCAGCGAGCGCGATCGCCGGTGCGGGGCCGATGCGAACCGCGTGGGAAGCGATGAAACTCGGTCTCGTGGCTTTCATCGTGCCATTCGTCTTCGTTCTCTCCCCTTCTCTGCTCGGGGAGGGGGAGTGGTGGCGCATGTCCGTTGACTTCGCCACGGCGCTCGCGGGAGTGCTCGCGCTGAGCGCTGCGCTCAGGGGCTTCGCGACCGGCCCGTTATCCGGCGGCGCACGATGGACCCTCGGCGTCGCAGCCCTCGCGCTGTTTGTTCCACTCAGCTCGGTGAGCCACGCGCGCTTTCTCAATGCGGTCGGTCTGTTCGTTGCCGCGACCGTCGTCTGGCTCGATTTGAGACGGCGCGATCGGTAGAATTCCGCCGAACCAAGGGGGCTTCCATGAATCGTGTGTCAAACATACTGATGGTCGGAATCGCTCTGTCGCTCGGCGCAGCCTGCGGCAAATCGGAAGTCGAGTCGCCTTCCGAGACCACGGACCCGTCACCGCGCGACGCGCTGATCGCGCGTGCCGCCGAGCATGAGCTCGCGACCGAGTACGTCGCTCCACCGGGCGATCCCCTGGCGCACGACGCGTCGGGTTTCGCCAAGGTCATGTGCTCCGCGGTTTTCATCACCGGGCTCGACCCCGAGTTTGCCGCGGAGAACGTGGGCTACTTCACCGCGCCCTACGAGCAGCGCGAGCACATGAAGGATTGGCAGGTGGATCGCGAGAACCAGGCGGTGCAGGTGAAGCTCGCGAACGGCGTGACTCGAACCGCGAAGCGCTTCGGAGGCCAAGGATGTATCACCCTCCCGATTGGTGAGGATACCGTCTTTTTTGAATCGAAAGAGATTCCGACGGCACTTCCCGACCCCTCGAGCACGCCCTGGCCGATGGGAGACGTGCTGACGAGCGATCCGTTCCCCGAAGAGCTCGACCAGCAGAAAATCCAGGCTGCCGTGGATGCCGCGTTCGAGCCTGCGGAGGGGTTGACCGCGGCTTTCGTCGTGACCTGGAAAGGCCGACTCATCGGCGAACGGTACGGCGACGGGATCGGCGAGCACACTCCCCTGGAAAGTTGGTCGATGGGCAAGAGCCTCACCGCGACCTTGATGGGGATTCTCATTCAGCGAGGGGTCTACGAGCTGCATCAACCCGCGCCGGTTCCCGAGTGGCAGGAAGAGGGCGATCCTCGCGCGGAGATTCGCATCGCCGACCTCATGCACATGTCGAGCGGCCTTCGCTTTCGAGCACCGCAGGACCCCGATTTCGACCCTGCGCTCGGCTACCCCGACCACCTCTACGTCTACACCGGGAGCGTGAACTCGTTCCAGTGGGCGGCGACGCGACCGCAACAGTGGCCACCGAACACCATCGGCCGCTATCGCAACTCCGACCCCGTGCTCACGAACTACCTGATTCGCCTCGGCGTCGAGAAGCTCGGGGAGGACTACCACTCGTTTCCTCGGAAAGCGCTCTTCGACAAGTTAGGCATTCGCGACATGGTCCTCGAGACCGACCCTCATGGGAACTTTCTGATCCAAGGTTACGAGCTGGGCTCGGGCCGTGACTGGGCTCGGCTCGGCAACCTCTACCTCCAGGACGGTGTTTGGAACGGGGAGCGCATACTTCCCGAGGGGTTCGCCGATTTCGTGAGCACGGTCGCCCCGGCCTGGGAAGCGGATGGACGGCCAATCTATGGCGGCTTTTTCTGGCTCAACCGAACCGGCGAGTACCCCATCCCCGAAGACGCATACTACATGGCGGGAGCGGGTAATCAGAGTACGATCATCATTCCCTCTCACGATCTGGTGGTCGTTCGTTTGGGGCATTACAAGGGAGCGAGCCCGGGAGACGAAGGACTCAAGAAGGCGCTCGCGCTTCTGATGGAATCGGTACCAGAGAGTCATTGAGCGCCCCTTGATGGGCGCCTGGATCGCTCTGGCATTGCTGTCTCCGATGCCGGAGTGAATGACATGGAGCTTTCCGGATGGGTTGAAAGCTTCGCCTAAAAGGCGAGGGTTCCAACCCTCCCTGAGGCCGGGAAAATAAACCAGCGTTCCTAGACGCGTACCGACTCGCTATAGGGCGCGCGGGGAGATTCCATGTCGAACAATCCTCGTTCTCGCATCCAGGCGCCGGTGCGCTCGTACATCTCCTGGGTGTACGACAGGAAGACGATCCGCTCACCCGGACCGAACAGCCGCACATCAACAGACCCGTGGAATCGTTCGGGAAGCTCTTTGAGGTAGTGGTGTTTGTGGAGCTCTGGCCGAACGTCGATCGCCATCTGAGCGCGACCGAGCGCGTTCATGAACTTTTCGATGTCGTCGTCTGCGACTTCGGCGGGAAAGAGAAAACCGACGATGAACGTGGTGTCGAGGATTCGGCGAAAGCCACGTTGCTCGAGAACGTACTGTGCCAGTCCCCAAGCGCTTGCCGCCTCGACTTTTCGCTCGAGCGCCGCATCGAGACGAGCCATGGGACGACCGATGAAGGCGAGCTCGATCTGGCTCGTCGGAAGGAAGACCTCGAGCGACTGTAACGTCGCAAAATGACTCCCTGAGTGAAATCCGACGCCAACCGGAACGAAGGCGAGGTCTCGGGGATGCCGGATCTCGGACTCCGGGGGAACGTAGATGCCCGCGGAAGTGACCGAATAGGCTCGTCCCCACATACGCCCGAGCTGGTTTGCGGAAGCCTGGTTCACCGCCCAATGGCATGCCGAGCTCACGTCGCAGGCGTTCGTTCCCTTGGACCCGCGCCCTTCGGCGTACAGCTCGTAGGCGCCGGTCAGCACCGGTCTCGCCGCATCCTTGCTCCGCTCGTCGGGTGCCACGAAAGCAAAATCGTATTCCAGCCCCTCGTCGCGGAAGTAACCTTCCTCGTGTGCGACCCACTCTTGAAGTCGTCCGTGAGGTTGAATGCGCAGCCTCGCCATCGCTTTCGTTCCTACTGTCGTTTGCTATACTAATCCAAAGCCTCAAAACAGGACCTTCCTAAGGGAGGAGAGCATGACCCTTCGTCTCTCGGTTCTCCTGTTCACTCTTTCGTTGAGCTCTCATGCAGCGTCAGAGACGCTGCGCGTGATCGCGCTTTCGTCCGAGCGATTTTTTTTCGAAGAGAACGGCAGGCTGCGAGGGATCGAGTACGAGATCCTCGACTACTTCGCGAAGTCCCGTGATGCCACCTTGGAAGTCGAGTGGGTCGACAGCTTCTCCGAGCTCCTACCTCGAATCGCGGCGGGCGAAGCGGACATTGCCGCCGGCACCATTACCATCACCGAGGAGCGAGAGCGTCACGTCGATTTCAGCGCGGGTTACTTTCCGGTCCAAGTCGTGCTCGTGGAGCGCGCCGGGGAGGCGAGCGGTTCTTTGAGAGAGCTGGCGGGCGCAAAGGTCGCCGCCTTCCAGGACACCACCGCAGTCGATGCGCTCAAACAAGAGCCTCGAATCGAGATCGTGGTCGCGTCCAACGGAATCGAGGGCATGCTCGAGGCCGTGGAAAAGGGCGAGATCCGGGCGGCGGCGGCAGACAGCAGCGCCGTACTTCCCCTGCTCGAAGATTATCCGTCGCTCAAGATCACCCAGACCTTTGGTGATGAACAACATTTTGGCTTCGCGCTTCCCGAAGGCTCTCCTCTGAAAAGACCGTTGAGCGAGCATATCCTTCGCCTCAAGGAATCGGGCATCTACTTCAGGTTTCTGACGGACCACATGGGCCCTCGGGCCACCGAGATCGTTCGTGCGGCCCGGAGCCGGTAACCGGGCGCACCGGTCACTGGACCTGGATCGACCACAGGAAATGAGCCAGCTCCTCCATCTTTGCTCGGGCCGCATCCTTCGTCTGTTCGGTCATCTCGAAGGCATCGCCCCAGGCCGGCATTTCCTCGCTTCCGTGGCCTCTCACCTTGCGCCCGTGCTCGATCGTCTCGATCACCATATCGAACGGAAACGTACCGCCGTTTCTCTTGCTCAGCTCGGTCAGATTTGCCGGCTTGACGTGAAGGTCCGCGGCTAACGGACCGTCTCCCTTCGCCTCCCGGCCGTGGCAGCTGCCACAGTAGACGCGGAACGCCTGGCTTCCTCTCAGCGCTTTGGCCGAATCCGGCCGCTCACCGGTCTGTGCCGTCAGACTCATGGGAGCAGTCACGAGGAAGATGGCCATTATGAGTGCCGCTCGTCGCATGAGAACCTCCCCACCCGTTCGGGTGACAAAAAGACGTGCGTGACGCGAGCCACGATATATCACCGATGCGGCAAGAAGCGAGCCCGGAAGTGGCGTGCGATGTACCGACGGGCTGGATGATAATGAGCTCTCGCGAGGTTAGGCGAGCTCGACCCATGGCGATGCGAAGCGGAGGTCTCGAGAGGGCTCTCTCGTCCTGGCAGCAGGCGATGATCGCGATGGGCGGCACGATCGGGGTCGGTTTGTTCCTGGCGAGCGGCACCACCATCGGCCTCGCCGGGCCTGCCGTTGTCCTCAGCTATGCTCTTGCCGCTCCTTTGCCGATCTCGGTCGGTCTCGCCCTCGCGGAGATGGCGCCGGCTCACGCCGAGCCGGGAGCCTTCGGCGCCTATGCCGAGGCGTACATCGGCAAATGGGCGAGTTTCGCTACACGGCTGTCCTACTGGTTCGCGGAGATTTTTGCCGTGGGAGCCATGGCTTCGGCCATCGGCGTCTACTTCGAGTTCTGGTTCGATGGAATTCCGAGCCACGTTTTCATCGGCGCGGCGGCGCTCCTGGCGGTTTGCGCGAATGCCCTGAACGTCGGCCGTTTCGCGTCGTTGGAGTCGGTCCTCTCCTCCATCAAGGTGCTGGCCATCGCAGCGTTCGTCCTCTTCGGGACTGTCCTGGTAGTGCAGTCGCATACCGGCATGACGAACTTGGTGTCGGACGGCGGGTTTCTTCCGCATGGCTTTGGTGGCATCTGGCTGTCTCTGACACTCGTCGTCACGAGCTTTCTCGGGATCGAGGCGGTTGCCGTGACCGCCGGCGAAGCCAAACAGCCGGAGAGGACCGTCCCGAGGGCTCTCTTCGGTGTCGTGGGGAGCCTCGTTCTGCTCTACGTGACGGCGATGTTGGTTATCGTTGCCATGACCCCGTGGCGCTCGATCGCGGAAACCAACGGAACGCTCACCGGGAGTCCTTTCGTCATCGTTTTTCGCCAGGCCGGGATCCCCTACGCGGGAAGTCTCATGAACTTCGTGGTCATCTCGGCGGCATTCACCGCCCTGGTGAGCCATCTGTACCTCTCTTCGCGGATGCTCTTCTCGCTCGCTCGCTCCGGCTACGTACCGGCGCCCTTCGGCACCGTGGACCGAAGAGGAATTCCTTTACGCGCCCTGGGAGGCTCGACCCTCGGCATGTGCCTTGCGGTCATCTTCGCCCTGTTCGGCCGGCAGGTCTTCCTCCCGATGTATGGTACGGGTGTCGTCGCGCTTCTCTCCATTTGGATGCTCGTCCTCGTCTGTCACGTCAGGTACCGGTCACGGCGAGGAATGAAGTTTCCCGTCTTATCAGTTCTGGGTGTGGGATTGGTCGTTGCCGCGCTTTCGGCGACCCCCTGGGTCGAGGGCCTAGAGTGGACCCTCCCCATATTCGTCGGTTGGATCGTTCTGATCACAGTGGTTTATAAGCTGCGCTACAAGACGCTATCATTCGACTTGGGAGAGAACAGGGATGTCTGAAACGGTCGAATCCTCGACGAGCTTTCGTCCTCGACGCCTCGGTCACGCGAACCTCTGGGTCACCGACCTCAGGCGCTCGGAGGCTTTCTACAACCAGGTCTGCGGGCTTACCATCGAGTTCTGGGAGCCCGATCTGTGCGCGACTTTTCTCGGAACGGGAAACACGCCGCACGACCTCGGCATGATCGAGACCACCCGCGGGAAGGCGCGCTATGGAAGAAACGGTCTCCTTCAGATCCCCGAGGGCATTGGGGTCAACGTCGGTCTCGGACACCTCGCCTGGGAGCTCGAGAACGAGGTGGATCTGGTCGAGGGATACCGGCGCGCCCGAACCGAAGAGGTCCGTCTCGATATCACCGTCGATCATCAGGTTGCTCACAGCGTGTATCTCTTCGACCCTGACGACAACTATATGGAGTACTACTGCGATACGGTGAAGCGCTGGCGCGAAGTGTTGCACGGCGAGATGGAGCTCATTACCAGTGCGTGGGATCCAGAGCAGGCGCAGCCGTTCTCCGATGGCCGTTACGAGAACGATCCGGACATTCGCGTCGTCGCCGAGGCCGCGATCCATCCGATGCGCGTGACGCATGCGGTCCTGATGAGTCGCGACCTCGACCGACTCGCCTCTTTCTACGCAACGGTCGGCGGACTGAAGGAGGTGTACCGCGTCGACCAGGTCGTCTACCTCCAGGGCAATGTGACGACCAGCCCTTATCATCTGGCGATCTGGCGTGGTTCCGATGCAGATGCGGGATATCACCATGTCTCGTTCGAGCTCGCGAACGAGGAAGCTCTCGAGAGGGCCGTGGACGAGCTTGGGAAACGCCGGATCGGAATCGCGCAAAGCATCGACGACGATCGCAAGCGCAGCATCTTTCTGGCGGACCCGGATGGCCTCCTCTCCGAGTACTACGTTCGTCGCTCCGAGCGGTTTCCCGAGGAGGCTTCGTCACCGTTTCTCGTTTGAGTACGATCGTTACACCGATCGCAGTGCGTCCACGGGGTCGATGCGGGTTGCGGTGCGAGCCGGCACGTAGGCGGCCGCGGCGGCGATGCCCGCGAGGAGAGCGCCTGCAATCAGGAGCGTGAAAGGACTCACGACGACGACACCAAAGAGCCTGCCAGCGAGAAGAACGTTCAAGCCAAACGTCGCCGGGAGCGCTGGCCCGAGCGCCATCACGGCGAGCCCAAGCGTCTGGCGAATGATCTGCCGGAGTACCTGCGGAGGGTGAGCCCCGAGGGCCATCCTCAATCCGAGCTCTCGACTACGCTCGACGACGCTGGTGGACACCACCGCATAGACCCCCGTGGCGGCGAGGGCGAGTGCGACAATGGCGAAGAACAAGAGCATCAGGCCGATGATCCGGAGCGGCGCCAGCGAGTCGGCGATTTCGTCTTCGAGCGTCGTGGGCTCCGCGAGCGCCTGATGCGGATCGACTGAAGCGAGCTTTTCGCGCAGAGGTGCGACGAGCTCGTAGCCTTCCGTGCGCGAGCGGATGGTGATTCGCATTCGGCTTCGTGGGCTCTGGAGGTAGGAGAGATAGAACACCGGTCGCGGTTCGGGATCGAACCAGTTCTGCCGGAGATCGCCCACGACACCCACGATGGTCCGCCATTCGCCGTCTGCTTCGCGTGGGCCGAGGCGCACTCTTCGTCCGAGGGGCTCCTCGTCGGGAAGATATCTCCGTAGCCAGGTCTCGCTCACGACGACGGCAGGGGCTGCGTCGTGATCATCGGAAGCATTGAGAACGCGTCCCCGGAGGAGGGGCACTCGAAAGAGATCGAAGAAAGCACCGCCGACGACCTGTAGATCGGAGCGCGGCGTTTCGCCCTCGGTCGCGGGCTCGCGACTCTCGATGGAGAAGAAGACTTCTTCGTTGGGAACGTTGCTCGCTGGGAGGTTCGTTACCAGCGCCACAGAGGTGGCTCCGGGAAGCTCCGAGGAAACACCCAGAAGGCGCTCGAAGAAACTCGCGGTGTCTGGCGGGTCCGGATAGCGGTCGCGAGGAAGAGAGACGCGGCCGGTGAGAATTCCCTTGGGCTCGAGCTTGCCGAAAACGTCCATTTGCTGCTCGAAGCCACGGAGAAGCCAAACGGCTCCCGAGAGCAGGACAAGGGCGAGGGCGATCTGAGCTCCGACAAGACCGGCGCGCAGTCGGGACTTCCTCCCGCCGGTGACCCCACGGGCCCGGGCCGATAAGGCGTCGAGAAACGGTCGCGCCGCGGAGCCAGCGGCTCCAACCCCGCTCAGGAGGCCGGTCAAAACGATGGCGACGGTGAATCCGGTCGCGACGGATTCGGGATCGAGACGGATGTCCCGCCAGCCGGAGACGAAAGTTGCAATCCCCTGGGGCATGGCATTCCGGATGAGCTCGATCGCGCCGAAGCTCAGCGGGAGCGCCGCGACGAACGCGGCCGCGGCGATGACGAGACACTCGAGAAAAGACTGCCGAAACAGCCGCACCCGAGAAGCCCCCAGGGCGGCGCGGATCGCAACGTCGTGAGCCGATGCGACCCGCCAAACGACAACGAGGTTGCTGACATTGGCGGCGGCCAGGAAGAGGACCAGAAGGCTCGCTACCTGGAGCATGCCGAACATGGGAAGGGTATAGACGTATTGCTCTTCTCGGAGGCGAAGGAGGCCGAAGCGTCTTTCGCGATGGGTCTCGGGATAGCGGCCCGAGAGCCGCTCTCCAAAGCTTTCGAGCTCTTGGCGCGCCGCCTCGAGTGAAACCCCGCGACGGAGGCGCGCAACGACGGAAAGCGATGGAGTGGTGCGATCGACGCTTTCTTCCATGCTCAACGCGAGCGGAATCCACAGGTCGACGCCCCTCGGGAAGTTGATGTCCTGGGGCATCACTCCCACCACGGTGTGGGCCGCGCCGTTGAGGAAGATCTCGGAGCCGACGACTCCCGGTTCCGCCCCGAAGCGACGTTGAAAGAGCCCAAAACTCAGGACTGCGGCGCGTTCGTTTCCGCGACGGCTATCGTCGGGCGAGAGAACGCGTCCCCGCGCGGCTGTGACACCCAGGATGGAGAACAGCTCCCCACTCACGTAGAACGCGCGGATGCTCTCGGGAACTCCATCGCCGCTCAAGTTGAGCTCGGAGAACCGATAGGCGGCCACGCCGTCGAGCGTTCTCATTTCTCCCTTCAAATCGAGGTAATCGTTCGGCGTGAGGCGAAGGAACTCTTGGGAGCTTTCCGTCCTTTGCTCCCGCAGCACGACGAGCCTCTCGAGCTCGGTGAAGGGGTGAGGTCGAAGGAGGAGGGCGTTCACCAGACTGAAAGCCGTCATGGTGCTCGCCAGTCCGACGGCGAGCGTGAGCGCAGCAAGGGCGGCGAGCCCGGCGCGTCGCCTGATGGTCCGGAACCCAAGTCGCGCGTCGAGCAAAATCGCAAAGAGTGAAGAAAGCATCGTTGCACCTCACGGGGGTGTACGAGAGGGCAGGCGAAAGGAATGCGCGTGTCAGGTGAGTTCTTTGTGAGTTCTGGCGCCAACCGGCATTTCTCGACGGCCAAGCGCCAGAGAACGAAGGCTCTCACAGCGGCTCACATCCAACGCTCCCGGCGGGTGGTTTCGGTAGCCCCTCAATGAGTTTTTCGTCGGAATCGGGGCTAGCTCTTCTCTTCGCTCCAGGGACAGCCCTCGGCGGGAATGCTGAGTCGCTGATGCAGCCAGTCGACGACACGCCGGTGCAAGGGGCTCGAGGCGTACAGCTCACCCGTCATCGCGCCCCCGACGAGACCCAGGACGAACGTGGCCCCGGCCAGTGTGAGCCGCCAAGAGCTTCCCCTCGTGCGAAATCTCGGCTTCTGTCGTTCTTCGACGACGGCCACTGGTGCGAGAAAACGATAACCCCGTTTCGGGATTGTCTGCACGAAACCCGGTGATCGTGGGGAATCGCCCAGGGCAACGCGGATACGGCGAACACAGTAATTGAGGTTGCGGTCGAAGTCCACGAACGTTCCGTTCCCCCAGAGAGCTCTCCGGATCTCGTCGCGGCTCACGAGCGTCCCCGGGCGTCCCGTCAGAATGGCCAGCACCCGCGCGGGCTGGTGTTGGATCTCGATCCGCTTGTCGCCGGCGAAGAGCTCGCCGGTCTCGGGATGAAATCGAAACTTGCCGAAGGCCCGGATTTCGTCCGACACCACCAGGATTATCGCACGCTGACGCTTTAGACCCTAATCCGAAGTCGGAAGCCTTAGCTCTTCTCGGTAAGAAACTCCACAGTCTGCTCCGCGGTGGCTGTGGCGGGTCCCGTCGTCAGGAGCGCGCCGGCCTGCACGCCCTCGGCGTGCATCATGTCGGCGACCCTCTGAAGAGCAGAAAGAAGGAACGAACGCTCCCAGTCCGATAGTCTTTCGAGCTCGCTCACGAATCTTTCCTGGAGCAGGGACGGCTTCTGGGCCAAGAGCTCTGCCCCCGCGGGAGTGGAGGAGCAATCCATTCGTCTCTTGTCCTCCGAGCTTCGCCTGCGCTCCACCAGACCCCGTTCCTCGAGTCGCTCGAGGATCTCCGAGACGGTCCCTTGAGCGAGATGGATTCGGTGCGCCAGCTCCCCCGTGGCAAGAGTTCCCGAGCGCACGAGCTCCTGGAGCACAACGATTTGCGGGCCGGTCAGGCCAAAGCGCTGGGCGAGGGCGCGGGAGTGCTGATCCACGGCACGGATGATGCGCCGCAGGGCCACAAGAATCTTTTGCTCCATGCTGTCGGCTTCGTCCATCCACTGAATTGTGGCACTACGGTGCTCCAAAATCCATCGAAGCCGATGAATTCAATCGATTTCCCGACTTCGAAAGTCCGGACTTCCTCTACGATTCCTTGGATTTCTGAGCTTGGCTCGACCCCAAAGACCGACTTCTTGCTCGAATTCCGTATCGTCAAACTGGAACGCAACATGCAAGTTTAGAAGGAGTTATGGCTTCGTTCGATGCCTGGAGTTTGCAATATCGCCGGTACCCGATGGGTGTGCCGGAATCTGCTACATGGGAGCTCTATGGACCGTTGCTACGGCGCCAAACTTATCGGAGTTTCGACATGAAGGAAGACTCGACTCACCCACTCTTTCAACCGATCGCGCGACCTCTCCTGAGAGACGAGGTGCGTCGCCAGCTCCTGGAGCGAATAACCGACGGTCGAATTCCAGCGGCCACGCGCGTGTACGAGAACGACCTCGCGCGACAGCTCGGCGTGAGCCGAACTCCCCTTCACGAAGCGATGGTCTCGCTCGCTCGGGACGGCCTGGTGCAAAGCTTCGGGCGGAAGGGTTGGATCGTAGCGCCGCTCACCGACAGCGATGCGAGCGAGCTCTACCCCGTTTTGGGAGCGCTCGAGGCCCTCGCCGTCGTCACGGCCGATTCGAGCGCTCTCGGATGTCTGGATGAGCTTCGCGTTCTCGTCATGCGCCTCGAGCAGTCGACCACCACGGCAACGGAGCGAATCGCGGTGGAGGCCGACTGGCACGCACTCCTGGTGGCGCAGTGCCCCAACCGCTTCCTCGTCGACACGCTGCGTCCACTCGCCGTCCGCGCTGCACGCTTCGAGATCGCCTGTACCGCGCTCGGGTGGCGGTCGCGCCAAGGCGAGCTTTCGAGCGTCGTTCAATGTCTGGAGCGTGGCGACATTCGAGGTGCTTCACGGTTCATCGAGATTCACTGGCGGGACAGGGGGAGAAGCATCGTCGAGTTCATCCGCACCCCCGAGCCCTCGGGCGAGCAGCGGGTGGCCTGAGCTCGAAGTCGGAATTTTTTCTGGGCTAGCACGGTAAGGTCCTAAGTACTGCATTCAGAAAAAACGATAACGTATTCGAGCCCAAGAAACCCTAACGACGCGAAGGCCGCGGAGTCGCGAAGCTCATCGTGTGAATAGCCGGTTGACCCTTCCGCCTCGATTTTGTATTGTCAACAAAGTTGACTAACATAGTAAACAACTGATGCGATTTTCCAAAAAAAGCGAGTATGCCCTTCGGGCACTCATCGATCTGGTGGCCGAGCAGGATCGCGGGCCCGTTCGCCGCGAGGACATCGCCCGCCGTCAACATATTCCCGTCCAATACCTGGAGCAGGTTCTGCTGCGCTTGCGTAACGCGGGGTTGCTTGCGAGCCGGCGGGGGTTGAGCGGCGGTTACACTCTGATCAAACCCCCCGAGCAGGTCACGCTGGGCCACGTGATTCGCATTCTCGATGGCCCGCTCGCGCCGATCCGCTGCGTTAGCAAGACCGCCTACCAAGAGTGTGATGACTGTCCCTATGCCGATCGGGCGCATTGCCCGCTGCAGGAGGCGATGAGAGAGGTGCGCGAAGCCATCGTCGGCGTGCTCGACAACTATTCACTGAGGTATTTCTCCGATGGATCGAAAAAATCGGGACGCCGGAGAAATAGGTCTACATCGGGCGCGCCGATGGGAGCGTGACCAATGGATACGCATCTGCGTAGCGTGGTGAAAGCGATGAGCTATCGAGTGGTGGCGACCCTGGTTACCAGCCTGCTCGCCTTCATGTTTACCGACGACCTGCTCATAGCGGTCGGAATCGGCTCCGCAGAGGGGTTGTCGAAAATCTTCCTGTTTTGGATCCACGAGCGAATGTGGGTTCGTGTCCGCTGGGGCCGAGCCGTTCCGATGAACTCGCCCTGATGGACGAGATGCGGCCGCATATCCACTCGGTCCCCGAATGGGTGGTTTGACCGGTCGTCACCGATGTGCCGGCCGCGAGCCCATCGGCTGCAACGGTTCTGACTGATTCGAGCCAGACCGCGGGACCGTTCACATAGCCAATATCGGAAGCGCAACATCCGCCGAGCATTGGGGATCTCGAGCGGCAAGAAGCGCGTCTGTCTCTCATGTTCCGACCGATGAACCCCATCGAAACCATTCCCTGCTTGGCAGTCTTGGATGGGCGCGACGGTTCGTGCTAGCTTTTCACGACGCACCCGTCATCGAAGAAAGAAAGGATAGGATCCCAAACACGATGTATCGCCCGACCTGGACTTTCCTGATATCGGCGCTCGCATTTCTCGGCGGGCTCGCCTGTGAATCCAAAAGCTCTCCCTCGTCGCCCTCGATAACGGCCCCTGCCATTCAGGCTCCGGCCATGGGAGCTGTCGTCACCGATAAACTGCCCACCCTAACCGTGCGAAACGCGAGCGGGGGACAGGGCGAGCCGACTTATGGTTTCGAAGTCGCCACCGACGACGCTTTTCAATCCATGGTGAACGCCGTGGAAGGTCTCGGACAAGGTCCGGGAGGCACCACCTCGTGGCAGCTACCCGAGCCTCCAAGCGGTGGTGAGGCCGACGCGGAAGGTCTGGCGGTCTACTTCTGGCGGGCTCGCGCTAGCGCGACGGGCGAGGTGAGTCCCTGGTCGGAGACGGCGAGCTTCAAGATCCGGGAGGGCTTCTCTGTCAGCGCCCCGGCGGCGGCAGGGATTTTCGTCTCCGATCCGCTGACCAACGGGACGTCGGTGGGCATGGTGACTGGGGGAACGTTCAACGCGCGCGGTTGGATGGCGACTGCAGCCGATAGCTTCATTCGCTACGAGGTGCCCACCATCGTCAGCGGCTTCGTGGAATTCGACGTCACCAACCTTCGTGAACCCAACCCACGCTCGGACAAACGGATGCTCATGATCATGTGGGATCCGACTCGCGGGGAGTACACCACCAACCCGTATCGGATGCACCTCCAGAAGCTCGACGGACGGACGGTGGACTTCGGGAATTTGCGGTTACGCTGGATCTCGAGAGGGCAGGAGCGAAACATCTACTACGACTACGATCGCTGGAATCCGGACCAGGTCTATCATTTTCGCGTCGAGTGGGGTGACTTTCCTGGAATCGACACTCAATGGGGAAGGGGACTATTCGATGGCGTCGAGGTTCTGACTTGGAACTACGACAATCGCTACAATCCTTCCACCCACTGGATCGAGCTCGGCGGAGCGCCGCGAAACGAGACGCTCGAACAGGCCATTTTTTCCAACTTGCGGATAGGGAAGAGATAGAGCGCGCATCGGCACGGATTCACTCTAGGGAGTGCTCAATGCCGTGGCGGGACCCGTAATCGATCGTGCCGCCACGGCTCGGGGCTGTTTACGGCGCGGCCAGCGCGCCGGGCTCGCTCCGCTCGCGCAGGGTGGGTTGAGTTTTTCATCACCCTGCCAGCTTCCGGCCGCAGGCGTCTCGTGCTAGGCTCCGGTTCTAATGATGCGAGCTCGATGGAATCTGTATTGTCTCAGTGCGTTGGCAACGTTTTCCCTTTGGAGCTGTCAACCAGCTCACGCACCGGAGGGCTTCGACCAGGGGCTGCTTCTTGCCATGGCCGCGCTCGACAAGAACGACGATGGGTCACCCAAGCCCCTTCCGGCACGGCTCGGAATCCTCACGCATGAAATTGGCGAATGGAAGTATCGTTATATCGAGGATCCGGACAGCAATGTGTTCCATAAGGCAATGGCCTACTCCGATGGCATCCTCACTCTTGGTGGCACCAAAGCGATCGTGAAGCTCTGGCATCCGGACGGAGGCGCGGAGACGCTCTGGGAAGCGGATTTCGGCGGGAAGTTCAGCCGAATGCGCGATGCCGAGATCGGGGACATCTACGGTGAGGGCACGGCCGCAATCGCCGTGGCGACCCACGATCAAGGTGTGGTTGCGGTGCTGCGGCCCGATGGCAACGGTGGATTCTCCGTGGTTGAGCTCGATCGAGAGCCAGACACGGTCGTGCACGAGATCGAGCTCGGGGATCTGGACGGCGACGGAACGCTCGAGGTCTATGCCACACCGACGGCGCCGAACAAAGTGGACGGGACGCCGCAGCCAGGGAAAGTGGTGCGTTACGTTCCCGCGGTAGGGGAAGGCCGTGTGGAGGTTGCTGATCTCGGCGATCGTCATGCGAAGGAGGTTCTGGTCGACGACGTCGACGGCGATGGCCGAGACGAGCTCTACGTTTCCGTGGAAGGCGTCTCGGGAGGGCAGGTCGAGATTCTCCGGTACGATGCCGACACCTCGGCCACGTCGGGCGAATTGATCGCCAGCCTGAACGATCGGCTGTGTCGCTTTCTCACTGCCGGGGACGTCGACGGAGACGGAAAAAAAGAGATGGTTGCGGCCACGCACAAGGCCGGCCTCTGGCTTTTGACTCGCGAAGGCGAGCTCTGGACGAAGCGGCTCATTGATTCCGATTCTTCGGGCTTCGAACATGCCTCCATCCTCGTCGATTTGGATGGAGATCATCGAGACGAGCTCTACGTCGCCAGTGACGATCAGAACGAAGTGCGGCGCTATATATGGGCGGGAGAAGGGTTCGAGAAAGAAACCCTGGTGACGTTCACCGACGGTCTCGGACGCTTCACCTGGAACATCATGCCTGTGCCCGTCGACCGGATTCCCGCCGAGTGAGCGGCTGGCCGGCTCGCTTCTCCGATCAGGTCAGCTGAAAGAGCGCCGCGGCGTTGTCGGCGACGACCTTGATGCGTTCCTCGTTTCCCAGTTCTCGGAACAACTCGTTCAGCGCATGTTCCGTCTCGACGCCCACCGAGATCGTGTGAGGAAAGTCGGAGCCCCACACGACCTGGTCGTAACCAATCTCGGCAATTGCCCCGACCCCGGCCTTTTCGTCGATGAGCCCGTGCCAGACGCGCGTCCGTAAGTATTCGCTCGCCTTCATCTCGAGCGCCGGCAGCTCGAGTCGATTGGAATAGACCCCTTGAATCATGTCGATGCGGCGCATGAAGTGCGGAATCCACGAGAGCTCGAGCTCGGCGGTCACGATCTTGAGCCGAGGAAATCGATCGAGGATGGTGCCAAAAATGAAGTCGCTCGCGAGGACGTGGGGAATCTCTTCCCACGTCGCGAGAAACATGGTAGGCCCCTCTTCCCATTCCCCTTTCGTGTGGCATGCCATGGGATCTGGGATCCGGCCGGTAACGATATGGAGCGTTACCGGGAGGCCCATTTCTTCCACCCGGGCCCAGAACGGATCGTAGCTCGGATCCCGATAGGGCGGGCACCCTTCGGGCGGCGCCGCGTGGATCATCGGGGTACGAAAGCCGCGGGCGGCGACCCGGTCGAGCTCCGAGCAAGCCCAGACAACGTCGTCCATGGGGATCATGGCGGCACCGATCAGCCGTTGGGGAGCGTGGGAGATGAAATCGCCGAGCCAGTCGTTGTAGACCCGCGAAGCGTCGCGGACGACTTCCCGATAGTCCTTCCGGTTGCTCGAGTGCAGAATCGACAGACCGAGCGTGGGGTAGAGGACCTCGGCGGTGATGCCGGCCTTTCTCTGAAATGCGACGCGCTGGACGGGATCTCGACCCGCCAGGGGCGTCCCCGCGTCCGCAGTCTTCTGATCCTGTTCTTTGAACCGCGCGTACTGTTTGCCAGTGTAAAAGAAGAGACCTTCCCGCCCGGCGTGCCCTTCCACGACACGAGGAGTTTCGTCGCCGTACTTGTCGCCCAGGGCATCGAGCCAGAGATCGTGCGGCTCGATGGTGTGTGAATCGGCGCTTATGATCCTCATGTCAGAAGCCGAACGGAGACCTTACCATGTTCTCGCGACCGTCGAATGAAGGAACGTCGCGCCGATCGTCTCCCTCCCGCGGCGCGCTGGCGCTTTCGCCGCTCAGCACGGCCCGGATGTCTCGTTTCAACGCACCGATGACTTCCGCAGCAAACTGCCGCCGCTGCTTCTCCGCACTGTCGTCGTATTCTCTGCCGAAGCCTCCGCCAACCCTCCTCAGGAGCCAGGTTTCCTTCACGGCCATGCGGAACTCACTCGCCATGAGCGTTCCGCCATCGGCCCGGCGATGAAACCGTGTCGTTATCTCGACGCCGTCGCCTTCGAACGGGTAGCGGAGGGCGCTGGTCAAGAAAGGCTCCACGAGAAAGGGGATGCGCCACTCGGGCTCGTCGAGATAGAGAAACGCGATCTCGATCTCGTCCGGACGGCGCTGAAATCGCAAGCGCGACCGCAAGTTGCGAAAACCGACACGAAACCACCCGGCTTTCGTCGAGAGGCTGGTGACGGTGACCAGGCGTTCGGGAAGCTGACGGGGTGGACCGTGAAGTGGAACAAGCCCTTGATGCGAAATACGGAGGTGGGCCTCGATCCCGAGGTCCTCGAGCTCGACGCGGCACCACGGGGTATCTTCCTCGTCGAGCACGTCCAGTTCCATCTCGATGGGACGAACCGCCTTGTCTAGGTAACGCGCGTAGTCGGGAAACGCCTCTTCGATGCGGTCGGGATGGAGAGAGACCCGAAGGGTGACCGCCGTCGTGCCGTCATCGAGTTGGCGTCGCTCGAGGCCGTCTAGTGTGCCGAGCCGCCCCCACGCATTCTTCGTTTCGGGAAGCAATCGAAGCAGTTCGGATGGCCCTTGGCTCGAGCTCAGCTCTTCGAGCACCGACTCGATCACGACCGCGAGCACCGAAAGTGGGAACTCACCGAGGAGGACGTCGTCTTCGCCGCTCCAACGATACTCGTGCTCGGCGAGCTTCTCTATTCGGAACGTCCCGCGGTAGTCGCCCGGCCGGGTCGGGGGGCGCGGGGTCGGCGCCGCCAGGATGCGATAAACCTCGTCGCCGGCACGGCCTTCGAGGCTCAGGGTCTTTTTCGTCGGAGAGCTATCCGTCCAGCCCAGCGTTTTCTCGAAAACACGAGACGGGGTCAGGCCGGAGCGCTCGAGCTCGTCGACGAGATCCTCGAGCTCCCGCTCCATCTCGATGGGACCGAGCCACGCTTCGACAGCGGCGAGGACCTGATCGGCCGCCGCGCGATTCTGGGCTCGGTCGCCCTGGCATGCAGCCAGGAACAGCGAGAAGAAGAGGGCCGCGCCACCCCTGAGGTACATCGCTTCATCATACCTGCGCAAGGCGACGACGGCACGAGCAAGGCCTGGGCGAAGAACAGGGCTAAAGGTTTCTGCTCCTCGGGAGTTGTGTGTCGACCAGTTGTCGGAGTCATTGGACAGGCATCTGATGTCGTCATATGATAGCACGTATGAGAACGATCGTGGAGCTTTCCGAAGAGCACTTGAAAGCTCTGGGGGAGCTCTGTCGACGCGAGAAGATCTCTCGAGCCGAGGCGATTCGTCGGGCGGTGGCCGAGTACGCCCGTCGACGTCTTCGGCGGGACTCGGATGAGGCCTTTGGACTTTGGCGCGAGCGCGGTGTCGACGGGCTCACCTACGAGGGACGGCTGCGCCGCGAGTGGTGAGACGTGCGCGCTCTCTTCGATACCAACATTCTGGTCGATTATCTGAACGGCATCGCGAAAGCCAAATCTGAGATCCAGCGGTTTCCCGAACGTGCCATCAGTGTCATCAGCTGGGCGGAGACCATGGTGGGTGCGCGCGGAGAGGAAGAGGAGCAAATCATTCGGAATTTCCTGGAAACGTTCGAGGTTTGCGACGTGGATCTCGAGACGGCTCAAGAAGCCGTGGCTCTCCGGCGCGACCTCCGCCTGCGACTTCCCGATGCGCTCATTTGGGCGACGGCACGCCTCCGGCACGCTATTTTGGTTACCCGCAACACGAAAGACTTCCCACGGGACGATCCGGGCGTACGCGTTCCCTACGCACTCTAGTCAGCAGGCTGATGAAGATGAAAAAGTACGGCCCAGCCTGCCGAGCGGTGGCCAAGACTTCTACCGCGAGATCGGCGCGCAGCGCCGCACGAGCCGAGCCGGCCGGTCGATCACGGGTCCCGCCACGGCATTGAGTGCTAGCTAGAAAGAGCCTAAAGAAGATCTGTCTCGAGCGCCGCGCGTTGTTCCTCGGTGAGCTCGGCCTCGTCGGTCACGAGCTCGTGGTCCGATCCTACCGCCACGGGGACCGTGCCGCGGGTGTCGAACTTCAGGTATTGCACCGAGGAAAGACGTTCCTCACCGACCTGACGCGGGTCGAAGCGTGCGTAGATCTTTTCCCCGTCTTCGAGCTTGACGTAGATATGCTGCGGCAGATCCTTCCAACGCCGCAGGAGCTCCCGGCGTCTTGCCACGTCGTCGATCTCGATGAGGAGCGTCACCCCGAGCTCGCCCCTGGCACCGAGGAGCTCGTTGTAGGTGTCGATCTCGTGCTGGATGTCCGACTCCTTGACCAACTGTTCGACTCGAACCATTTCCTGGATCTGGAAGCGTACCGTGTCGTGGTTCTCGAACAAGAACGTCAGGTGATCGCCCAGGTGGATCCGCCGGGGGTTTTTCTTTGCCAAGACAGCCTCGAGAATCTCCTGACGCCGCTCCCCGTACGTGACGTAATCCAGGATCTCGCCGCGCTCCACGGGTCTCACCGGTCTCCCCCGTCGACCTCCGAGGATTCGAGCTCGTTCGAAAACCCGTCCTCGCGGTAGGCGCGGGCGAGGATGCTCATCGGGTGCATCGGCTTGACGCCCGCATGCTGCTGAAACTGGAGTGCTGCGAGAGGACAGTCCGTCGCCCAGACCTCTGCGTCCTGTCCTTTCATTTCGTCGAAGGCCTTTCCGCCTACGCGCTTCGAGTACTCGAAGCCCTCTACTTTCATCGCGTGGGTGCCGTCGTGCCCGCAGCAATCCATCGTGGTCCGCAGCTCGACACCGGGAATCTTCTTGAGGAGATCGCGACCCTTGAACCCAGCGGCTTGCGCCCGGAGGTGGCAGGGCGCGTGGTAGGCCACCCGGGGCCCCGGTGAGCTCTTGAAGCCGGTATCGAACCGCTCCTCTTTTCGTATGGACCAGAGATATTCGGATGGATCCTGAACGGCATCGGCGACTCTCCGCGCGACGTCGCGGTCTTCCGAGGCGACGAGGTCGGGATACTCGCGACGCATCATCATGGCGCAGGTGGGGTTGATGGCGAGCACCCTCGCCCCCGCGTCCACGAACGGCTTCAGGAGCTTCAGATTGTGCCTCGCCTGGCTCCGCGTCGATTCGAGATCTCCCGTCTCCCATGCCGGCATACCGCAGCACTGGAATCCGGCGATGCAGGCGGTCGAGACTTGGCTCCGATTGAGCACCTCGAGAGTGTCCCGTCCGATCTGAGGCTCATGGTTTTGCACGTAGCACGTCTGAAAAAGGACCGCCTCTGGGGGCGGGTCACCCGGCTCACGGCTAATTCTCCACTGGCTCGCGGCCCATCGCTCGAACGTCGAAGAGGCGAACTCCGGCAGGAGTTTTTCCCGATGGATGCCGAGATACCTCTCCATGAATCTGCGGTGCAACTGCGAGCGATTGACGGCATTGACTACTCCGAAGCTCGCCCGCGCCATCGTTCCCGCGAGATCGGGATTGGATAGTAGACGGTCTCGCAGCGAAGGCCGCTCGGTCCGGCGCTTCTGCGCCCGGTAGCGATGCACGAGGCGAGGGAAATCGAGCCGAAACTCGTGACCGTCTCGCTCGGTGTAAGGACACTGGACCTCACACAGTTTGCATTGGAAACATGCTCCCATCACCCGGTCGGTCTCCGCGGCGTCGAGCTTGCGAACGTCGCCGTCGTGCTCGTGATCGATCAAGTCGAAGAGCGTGGGGAAGCTGTCACAGTACTTGAAGCACATGCGACAGCCGTGACAGATCTCGAAGGTCCTCTCGATCTCCTTGGCGAGGGCGGTCGCGTCCCAGTACTTGCGCTCGTCGGGGTCATAGCTCAGCCCGTCGGTGGGCTGGTAGGAGATGGTTGTCTTGTTTTCTTTCACGGCTTCGAACAGTCGGGACGGACGCTAGGCGCCCGCCCCCATTCGCTGAACAAAAGCGCTCAGTCGAGCGAGTCGAGAAATTTCTGGAAGCGGCCGGCGTGTGATTTTTCGGCTTTGGCCAACGTTTCGAACCAGTTTGCGATCTCCCCGAAACCCTCCTCGCGGGCCGTCTTGGCCATGCCGGGGTACATGTCGGTGTACTCGTAGGTCTCGCCGGCAACAGCCGCCTTGAGATTGTCGGCGGTGTCGCCGATGGGAAGATCGGTGGCGGGATCGCCCACCTGCTTCAAGTAGTCGAGGTGGCCGTGAGCATGGCCGGTCTCACCTTCCGCGGTCTCGCGAAAATTACTGGCAATCTCGGGGTAGCCCTCGACATCGGCGACTTTCGCGAAGTAGAGATAGCGACGGTTCGCCTGAGACTCACCGGCGAAGGCGTCTTTGAGATTCCCGTGGGTCTTGGTTCCTTTGAGCTGCGCCATTTTTGCGTTCTCCTCCTTCAGGATGTCCGGCATCCAGAGCAGATGCCGGAGAAATTGATGGTGTAGTCCTCGATCAAGAATCCGTGGGCGAGCGTCGGAAGAGCGACATCGGGCACCGCCTCGGCTTCGAGGTCGAAGAGCTGCCCGCAGCAATCGCAGATGAGGTGATGATGCCGTTCCCGGATCGGATCGAACCGAACCACAGCGTCCGGGTGGAAGACCTTCTGAATCGCGCCAACCTTTACGAAGGTGTCGAGCACGCGATACACGGTCGTTCTCGAGAGTCCGGGAATTCGGTCGCGCACACTGTCATAGATCTGATCCGCGGTGGGATGATCGTCGCGGCCAACGAGCTCCTCGAGAATGACCCTTCTTTGTACGGTCATCGCGAGACCCCGTTCTCGGCAGAACGCCAGATACCGTTCGGTCGAATTCTGGCTTGTGGCGCTCATTGAACGGTACTCTATTGTAAACGGTATTAATTGTCAAATAATTGTTAAAATATAGAAAACACTGATAATATTGTTTTAAGGCACGTGTAGGGCTCGAAAGTTCCTTCAGAAGCCTACAGGAAAGCTCACCATGCTTCTGAAGGTGGGCGAGGGCAGCCAGTCGAGCTCACCCACGATATCGTAGTCGGGGACGGTGCGAAGGAGCTCTTCCGCCATCACCCGGGTCAAGAGGCGCCCGAACCCGGCTCCGATGCAGTAGTGCTTGCCATGTCCGAAACCGAGATGGTCGGTGGGTCTTCGGTCGATGTCATAGCGATCCGCTTCGAGGAACTTCCTTTCGTCGCGATTAGCCGAGCCGAAGACGACCATCACTTTGTCGCCCGCTCGAAGGCGCTGGCCGTGAATCTCGAAGTCTCGCGTGAGGGTGCGGCTGAATCGTTGGGCCGATGTGTTGTAGCGCAGGGACTCCTCGATGGCGTCGCCCATTCGGTCTGGCTCGGCGATGACGCGCCTGCGGGCTTCGGGGAAGCACATCAGGTTCAACGCCAGGTTTCCAAAGAAGCTCACAGTGGATTCGACGCCGGCGGCCAGGAGCGTTCGTGACGTCATGAGGATCTCGCGCTCGGCGAGCGCTTCGCCGTCGACCCGAGCCTCGATGAGTCCGGAGATGAGATCGTCGGTGGGAGAGCTCCTTCGCTCGGCGATCACTGCCTCGGTCAGTGCCGTCAGTTTCCTGCGAGCTTCGTCGGCGAGCGGAGGGCTCTTTCGCGTCACCGGATCGCGTCTCAACGAGTCGCTCACCCAACGCTTTAGCTCTGATAGATTCTCGGTGGGGAGGCCGAGAAGCCGAGCCAGGATTCCCGTTGTGACCGGGGTCGCGAGCTCGTTCACGAGGTCGAGTCCGCCACGCGCTCTCGCATCCTCTAGAATCGCCCGTGCCTGTTCTCGCGCAGGCTGCTCCATCTTCTGGACGTTCGAGTGAAGAAAAGCGCTCTGGACGAGCTTTCGGAGTTGATCGTGGCGCGGTGGGTCGGTCGTGCCCAGGGTCGCGCCCGCGCGGAGGGGCGAGTCGTCGATGATGTTTCCGTGGGCCGAGGAGAATGTGTCGGTGTCCAGCACGGCGCCGGCGACGTCGGCATAGCGCGAGAGGACCCAAAAGCCTCCGGGCTCGCTGTAGTAAGCCGGATGCTCGTCACGCAGCACCTTGTAGAGAGGGAAGGGGTCGGCGTGGACTCGAGGCCCGTACGGATCGAAGACGAAGCTAGAAGCCATAGATGTCGAGCGTCGTCTCGCCCCGGCGCAGGCGGTTCATGATTTCCGCCTCGTTCGCTTCGCGTTTCCGCGCCTTCGCGAGCACCTCGTCGACGGCATCTCGCGGTACGATCACGACGCCATCGGCATCTCCGATCACGAGATCGCCAGGATGGACTGTGACCTCCCCCATGGTGATCGGCTCTCCCAGAGCGCCGGACGCATCAGGATCCTTGCTCGTACCGCGAATGCACGCTCCGCGAGAGAACACCGGAAAACCGCACGACGCGATGCGTTCGATGTCGCGAACGCAGCCGTCGAGAACGAGACCGGCGATGCCGCGAGTCTGGGCGGAGACGGTCATGATGTCACCCCAGTATCCGGCTTCGTACCACCCGCCCACTTCGGCCACGAGCACATCACCGGGCGCGGCGTCAGCGAGCGCCCGGTGGAGCCACAGGTTGTTCCTCGGTGCCGAGCGGACGGTGAAGGCCGGGCCGTGAACGCGCATCCCCAAGGCAATGGGCTTGATGGCCGAAGGCAGGGCGCCGGTCTGCCCGGCCGCTTCGTGGAGCGTAGCGCTGCCGAACGCGCCCGGTTGGCTCACGATTCCCTGCTTTGAAGTTTGAAGTACTTGAACTTCTTGCGCGCCTCGTCGAGCCGCATGCCGCGCTGGACGGCTTCACGGATTCTTTCTTCAGCCGCCTCGATCGCCTTCGCTTGGGCGAGGACGTCGCGGGTCCTCGTTCGGGGTACGGCCACGACACCGTCGGCATCGCCGAGCAGAAGGTCGCCCGGGCTGACGCGTGCCCCACCGATGGCGATGGTGACGTTCAGCCCATCGAGCTGTACCCGGTCTTTGCCCGTGCGCATCGACCAGCCGCGACTGAAGATCGGATACCCCAGCTCGAGGCTTCTCTTGACGTCGCGGCAGACCCCGTCGATCACGGTGCCGCCTACGCCCCGCCTGGATGCCACGAGAGTGAGAATGTCCCCCCACACCGTCTGGTCCAGCCGTCCGCCGTTGTCGATTGCCACGATCTCCCCGGGCGGAACGTCGTCGATATAGTCTCCGACCGTCCCCACGTCCGTCGCCACGGGGAGCGTCCTCATCGTGAAAGCGCGCCCGCACAGACGAAACCCGAGATCGAGCGGCTTGAGTCCGAGACACTGCCCGAAGATGCCAAGCCGGTCGAGCGCGTCGCTCACCGTCGTGGTCGAGAGCGTTCTCAGGGTTTGGAGCTCGTCATCCATTCGTAGTCGTCTCCCAATACCTGGCTCACCGGCGTTCCCGCCCGAACCGCTTCAGCCATTCGTCGCTCGTGACGCGCGATCGTTTCCGCGGTTTCGAGGATCTCCCGCTCCCGTGACGCGCTCACGAAAACGACACCGCTCGAATCCGCAATCACGAGGTCGCCGGGATGGACATCGATCTCTCCGATCGTGACCGGCACGTTCCAGGAATCCTCCACGACACGTCCCCTCGCTGTCTTCGGCACCGCGGACCGTGCGAACACCGGGTATCCCAGCTCGCGGCTCTCGTCCAGGTCTCGCACGGCCCCATCGACGAGGGTGCCAGCGAGGCCGCGCGCCTTCGCGGCGGCGGAGAGGAGCCCGCCCCACCCGGCGCAATCGTCTCGCGATCGGTGCTCGACGACGATCACATCTCCCGGCTCGGCCGCCTCGATCGCGGCCGTGCACAAGTGGCGGTGAGCTCGAAGGCGGATCGCCTCGACGAGCTTGACGGTCACGACTCGGCCGGCGATTTTCGTAGAGCCCGTGAGCGGGCGGATCCCCGTAACCACCCCGACGAGACCCAGCTTGTCGAGCGCGTCCGAAACCGCACCCGTGTCGAGCGTGAGCCATCGTTCGATCGTCGTCATTTCCACAAACCGAAAGCGCACCCCGTCCCGGTGCCCGCTCTGGTTCGGTAGCAGGGCACGTACTCGATCCACTCGGGCGTCAGATGCTCCGAAGCGCCGTACATCGTGATCCAGTTCCTGATTTCCGACGTTCCCGAATTGAGCTTCTTCTGGGGAAGCCCAGCGAGCGTCGCGTCATCGCCCTCATCGAGTGCCCGGAGCACGCTTCGATCCAGCTCCTCGTCGATGACGAAGTGGCTGAGCCCTCCCGAGGCTACCACGCCAACCCGCCCCTCGCGCCATCCGTTCACCGCTTCTCGGAGCGCGCGCCCGAGCCGCAGGCACCGTGTCGGCGTGGGCTGGTTGGGGGGATAGTACGTGTTGAGGAACACGGGCACTACCGGAATCGGCCCGTAATTCATGAGCCGCGCGTGCACGAAGCCGAAGGCGTGACCTTCTCCATGGTCCTTCGGCAGTCTTTTCGACTGGGCCACGTCGAAGTCGTGCTCCATCAAGGTTTCGATGATGTGGAGCGCAAGCGCCGAAGCCACGGGAAACGTTTCGTCGCGTCCACGACCGTAGTAATGTCCGAGCGCAGCGCTCCACCAAGCGGGCTCTCCTGATTTCGGAGCGCGGCACTTGTTGTCGATGGTCTCGCCCCAGTAGACCAGTACCGCAGGAAGGTTCTCCTCCTGGAAGAGCTCCTTCTGATCGTCTCCGATGATGACGACGACATCGAGCTCGCTTTCGGCGAGCGCCTCTGCCAGCCGATCGAGGTGCCTCTGACAGGCGAGATAAGCGTCCCGGTGTCCGTTGGTCGAGACGTCGACTCGCGCTTTTGCCGCGAGCTCTTCGAACGTCCTCGGCTCGCCGTTCTGGTCTAGCAGCGTAGCCGCGCGGTCTCTCGCCTCGAACTTCGGCCAATCCTCCGGCGGCGTGAAGAGCATCGGCGTGTGGGACGTACCCATCCCGAGAACAATATCGGCCATCACCCGATCCGGGTATAGACCGCGCGGGCGTTCTTCTCGAAGATCCGCGCGCGATCCTCGTCGGTCAACCAGGAGATGCTTTCCACGACGGGCTTCAGGTCATCGAGCTCTCGACCCGTTCTCGGATCGGGAGCCGAGCCGCTTCCCGGTTTCTCCGTCCCGAAGAGCACACGGTCGGAGCCCACGAGCCGGATGAGGAGCTCGATGGACTCCTGGTGATAGATGCAGGAGTCGTAGTAGAGCCGCCTCATGCTCTCGTAAAAGGGCTCATCGATGGCGCGATTCTGTTTGAACAGAGGATGGACGCTCTCGGCCGTCCACCGACCCACCTGATACGGTACCGAGCCACCGCCGTGGCTGATGACGAGCTTGAGCCGAGGAAAATCCAGGAGCACGCGCGAGCGGAGAAGGGAAAGGACGGCGATGCTCTCCTCGGTGATGAAGTGTGAGCTGTAGTCTTCGCGACCGTTGCGGCACGCCGTCGAGTGGACCAGTGCGGGAACGTCGTTCGCCTGAAGCCACTCGTAGAGCGGGTACCACCACTCCTCTCCGAGCGTTGGGGTCGCGTTCATGCCCTCGCTCGGGTCGGGGTTGAGGAGAACCCCGACGAACCTTTTCTCCTCGATGCATCGCCGCGCCTCGTCGAGCCAGTCTTTCGGAGTCGTTCGGGGTGCTTCGGGAAGGCCGGCCACGCCGCGAAAGCGATCCGGATGCATCGTACAGATCCGTTCGATGGCATCGTTCACGAGACCGATCCACTTGAAAACCATCGAAGCCGGCTCCTCGGAATGGAAGGACTGAAACGGGCGCGGAGACAGAATCTGAATATCGGTTCCGACTCGATCCATGATGCCGAGAAGCCGGCGGTTTTGTTTCTCATAGGCCTCGTCGGGGATGTCGGGGACCGCCCAGCCGTGGGCTCCGCGGCTCGCTATGAGGCGGTTCATGAACGCGTAGAGCTCGGGAGGGGCGAGAACGTGCGCGTGCGCGTCGATGATCACATGCCGGAGGGTAGCATACTCGGAGGTGTGAAGTGCCCCACTGCCGTACCGCGCAAGCTCATGTATATGAACGAAGAAAACACTTTATTTAGGCCACTTGCCAAGCAAGGAGGGAATGGGATATACACCTTTCCTCGAGCGGTCTACTTGTGTCGCGGGGAGGGAGATCATGCGAAGCCGCAGCCAGCGAATTCAGTCCAATCGTCTCATCGAGCGCCGTCGTCACGCGAGTCTGGGTTCCCGGCTAGCCGGACCCCTCCTCGCGGCACTCGTCTGGCTCGTCGGCGCCCCCACAGGCGCGCTGGCGGACACGTTCGTCGT
>DATIBD010000145.1:0-27731 GCA_035457705.1 Vicinamibacteria bacterium | reverse complement strand
GCTGTTTCCGAGCCCCTCGACGCGGAAAGCCTCCAATCGAGGGTCCTCGAGCCGGGGCAGGCTCTGATCGAGTACCTGATGGGTGACGAGAAGCTGTCCATTTTCGTCGTCACGCGGGACGAGCTTCGGTACCGCGAAGTGCCCGTCGGAAGAGACGAGCTGCGCCGGCGCCTCGCCGAGCTGAGCCCCCTGTTCGAGGCCAATGGCTCCACTAACGAGGGATCCCGCGGTCCCAGCTTCAACGCCCGTCTCGCGGATTTCTCCCTGCCTCCGGCGAGAGCACTCTATGAGCTGCTCCTCGAGCCAATCGAGGCGTGGCTTCCCGAGGGCGGAGAGCTCATCGTCGTCCCGGACGATCTCCTTTTCTACGTACCGTTCGAAGCCCTCGTCGTCGACAGTGGGAGCGCCGAGCACCGGTACGACTTCTCCGCGGCCACGTTCGTCGTCGAGCGCTACGTGGTCTCCTACTCGCCTGCGGCAAGCCTGCTCGATCCCCGGTTGCGGCGGCCGCGACAGTTCGCTCGCGGGCTCCTCGCCTTTGGAAATCCGGCCTTCGACACCGCGGTGGAAGATCAACCGCCGCTCCCGAGCTCGGAAGCGGAAGTCGAAGCGATCCGCGACGCCTTCGGCGGCCACGACAATGGCGTCTACGTCGGACGCGAGGCCACTGAAGCGGTCTTCAAGCAAGAGGCCGAGCACTATGGTGTCCTTCACTTCGCGACCCACTTCCTCAGCGATGACCGGCAGCCGCTCTACTCGAGGATCCTCCTGGCCCCGACCGACGGCGCGAAAGACGACGGCAGCCTCCAGACCTATGAGATCTTCGATGCCAAGCTGAACGCCGATCTGGCGGTCCTGAGCGCCTGCAACACCGGTCTCGGGAGGCTCCGGAAGGGCGAGGGCCTCATCGGCATCAGCCGGGCCTTCCTATACGCTGGGGTGCCCAGCCTGGTGGTCAGTCTCTGGAGCGTCGACGACGAGGCCACCGCGAAAATCATGGCGCGGTTCTACGAAGGTCTCCGCTCCGGAGCGAGCAAGAAGCAGGCGTTGCGCCAGGCCAAGCTGGACTACCTCGAGGTCTCCCAAGGAGACAAGAAAGATCCGTTCTATTGGGCCCCCTTCGTCCTGAACGGGGACTGGCAGCCTTTGACGCTCCCGGCGACATCCCGTTCCCGGCGGCCCTGGATGCCCGTACTCTTGGCTGGTTTCGGATTAGTCGTGTTTCTCTTCATAAAGAAAAAACACAGGGCTCCATCCACTTGACCGGCCTCGCCCGCGACCTGTGATATGGTTGCCGGGCAGACGGACAGGACGGAAAATCGAGAGGGGGCGGGCCCTGAACCGGTGATGCCGGGGGTGAGCTCGCGCGACGCATCATGGGAGAAGACCGAAGCGCTCATCTCGCAGAGCTCCTGCGCAAAGCGCGAAAAGGTGACGACGACGCCCTGAACTCGCTGTGCCGCGAGCTCGAGCCGCCCATCCAGAGATTCTTCTGGCAGAAGTTCCACGACCCGGATCTCGTCGACGAGCTGTGTCAGGAGACTTTCATGCGGTTTCTCAAGAACTTTCCCAACATACGCGATCGCATGAGCCTGCGGGGATTCGTGATCAAGATCGCGATCCACGTGACGCAGGACTATTTCAGAAAGAAATATCGACAGCGGGAAGAGGCGCTCGAGCCGAACCTGTTGAGGCAGAAAGGGGATCCGGCCGGTGTCCTTCAGCACCGCATGGATCTACGGAAAGCCCTGGCGAAGCTCCCGGAGCGATCGCGCCGCATCCTTCTCATGCGAGCCGATGGCTATAACTACGAGGAAATCTCGGCGAAAACGCAGCTCAGCGTGAGCGGAGTCAAGATGCAGGTGAAACGGAATCTGGAGAGGCTTCGTTCGACCCTCACGGATGTGACCCTTTCGTCTCTTGTGACGACTATAGTCACGAAAGGTTTAATCGAGCTCACCCGAAACGGGATGGGCTGAGACGAAACGCCGTAAGATGAAGACCTGTCAGTATTTCCAAGCCCAAATCCTCGAGCTGGAGGAGCTGGGCCCCACCGCACGATCGGAGCTCGAGCAGCACGCCGAGATTTGTCGGGGTTGTGGAGCGACGCTCCGGGATTATCGAGGGATCATGACTGCTCTACGTGGTGTGGGCGCCTCTGCGCACGTAGAGGCAGAGCATTTGACCCGTTTCGCGATCTATCGGGCGGCTCCGACGGAGCCCGACTACGATCAGACGCGAATGTCCGACGCAGACGTCACCCGGATCGAGAACCACATCGGCGACTGCTCGGGCTGCCGATCGGCGGTTAACAGTATCATCCACCAGTACAGCGAAATGGACCATTTCCTGGCGGAAGCCGGCGTCCCTTCCGTGTCTATCGACCCCCCCATGAGCGCCGCTTCCGCCCGGAACTGGTTCGGGCGGGCCCTCGCCGGAATGAAGAGCACCCTCGTCCTGCGTCCTGCTTATCCGGCGGGCGGCTTGGCCCTCGCCGCTGCCGTGGTCCTGCTGTGGATGTCACCTTGGCTTCGAGATCCCTACGATCAGCTGGCTTTCGTGGAAACGGCCGAGGAGAGCTTCTTGACTCGAGACGGGGGGAGCGAGCTGTCGCGCGGCGTGTCTCTGCTCAACGACGGGCGCTATCCCGAGGCGATCGAGCGCTTCGAGCGGTTCATCGAGGTCGAGACCGACGATCGCTTTCGAAACTACGCGCATTACCTGTCGGGGATGGCTTGTCTTTCCGAGGCGAGAACGGAGCTCCTGGGTCGCGTGCTTTCATATGACGACGCGTGGCTGGATCGCGGGATGGATCACCTCGAGACCGTCATACAATCGGATCGAGAGGGCCGGATTCGGGAGGACGCTTACTGGCTCCTGGGGAAAGCCCACCTGATGAAGAAACAGGCGGCCCTGGCCCTCGAGGCATTCCGCGAGGTCGCGCAGATGGGTGGACGTCAGGCCGGAGAGGCCCGACGACTCATCGAGGCCATCGAGGCGATCGAGGGCAGTTTGCGCTTGTAGACGTCAGGGGTCACCATCTCGATCTGGAAGTCGCCGCTCAGCTGATGGGACCCCCACCGGATCTGCAAAGCCCCGCGGTCCATTTCCCCGTCCCTGAGCCGAGCTCCACCGCGAGCTCCTTCGCGCTCGCCGACGCCCGCTCAAAGTGGAGCGGCACCGCGAACGGCACGTGGACTTCCTTCGGACGAAGCCATGATGGGCACTCCACGGGGCGGGGTTAGCTTGGCCTCTTATTTGGCAGGACGTTTTTTCTTCTGCCTATTTCCGCTGAACTGAATCAGTTCCAGGCGCCCAGTTCAAAAGCTTGACCGAGCTGGTTTCTCAAGCTAATCGTGGTCGTGAAGCTCCGCCGTACGTGCGTATCTTCCGCTGCGAAAACCCCGGCCGTTCCCCCCTCCAGGTTCGTGCTCTCGGTCCGGCCCGTCACGGTGATACGGACTTGAGTGATCCACGTGTTTGGGTCATTCATCGTGGGGACCAGCGGAGGCACATCAAAAAAAGCTGGGTTCGTACCTTGCGCGTATCGCACCTGCAGGTTCTCGATGTTGTTCGAGACCGGGGTCCAAGAATCGCCAAGCAAATCGCTGCGCTCGAGCATCGGATTAGGCGTGGGAGGCAGGGGATTGATCCGGTACTGGACTATGTGGAACCAGCCGATCACGGCACAGTCAACGAGAACCTCGTTTTGAAAACCGCCGGGATAATTGAGGCCGCTCGTGTCCGACGGGTTGTGGTTGATGTTGAGGGCGTCGCAACTGCTCCCGCTACCTGCGCCAGCGCCTGTGCATTTGGGACGTTGGGTCACCTCGAAAGGGTAGAGGCCCGGCTCGACGTTGTCGCACGCCGGGTTACCATTCGGACCCTGGAGTGCCATCAGGATCTGCCCGTCGTTATAGGCTTGCTCGGGATCTACGTAAGGTGGCAGGCTGGACGGATCGACGTTCAGGGTGGAAGAGGAACCGATGGTGTTGCAAGAGCCACCACCGCCGCTCTTGCAAGGTAAGGGTCTGGACCAGGGTACCTCGGGGTCCGAGTACACGAGCGTCAGCATGTCCGGATTGGGAGCGGTCGCTGGACCGCCGCCGTCGAACCACATGATCGCCCTCTCGGGCGGCGCGTTGAAACCGGCTATCGTCAGATCCTGGCTGATCCGATCGATCCCGATACGCGCTGCGGCGGTCGTTTCGGTGATCTGAGGCTCCCGGCGGAAGCTTCTGTTTCCCTTCTGCAAGAGCAGAAAGACAGAAGCCATCACGACCGTGGTGACCCCCATCGCGACCACCATTTCGATGAATGTGAAGCCGCTCGCTTCCGTAATCCGAGCTCGTTTCATGGTAATCCCCCGTCCGAAGGAGCTCAGATAGCAATCGGTGTTCCAATCCGAACGAAGGCTCTAGATAGCTCTGAATTCGACAGTTAGCCCGATCGATTTACCTGAAGGGTGAGGGGGCGTTCGTGGACAATTTCGGGTTTTGACGACGTATGGGGCGTTGTTACTCGCGGCTACACACGTAACTCTCTGAACACCTGGGGGTTTTGCTCAAGTCCAATCCCCTGCCGCCCTGTAGCAAGAAAGCCGCCGAGGAGGTTGATGAATGTCGGGAAACCCCCGTGGTCGAATGCCCGCTTAGGGCGTGGGGTATTCCCCCTCGACCCTCGCTACGGCGGCGGGACAACGACCGTGTGTTGGAGCCGGCGGCCGGCCCCACCGTTCTATGGCCCGATGTATCGGTGCGGATTCATTAACGAAATTCTCGAGACAATACACTAGCGCTCGTAGAAATCAGGGGCCACCATCTCGATCTGGAAGTCGCCGCTCAGCTGGTGGGGCCCCCACCGGATCTGCAAAACCCCGCGGTCCATTTCCCCGTCCCTGAAGCCGAGCTCCACCGCGAGCTCCTTAGCGCTCGCCGCCGCCCTCTCGTAGCGTAGCGGCACGCTAAACAGGACGGGGACTTCGTCGGGACGGGGCACCAGCGCCCAGGCATCGATCAGGCCGGGGCGCACCGCCTCGGGATCGACGAATACCATCCGCCACGTCCCGGTCTTCTCCCGTTCCAGCGCCAGGTAGTAGATGCCCGCGTCGACCCGGCGGTCTCCGAAAACGAGCCCGAGCTGGGTGTCGAGGGTCGTCCATTTGTTGTTTCCGAACCGCCAGAACATCCCGGTCGTGGCCTGGTCGAAAGCTTCCTGGTCATCGTACTTCTCGGGCCACTCCGGCAGACCATGCTCGATCGAGATCCGGCCGCCACCGATTTCGACACCGTCGTCCCGGTACGTCCAGTAGCTGAGGCTGGTGTAGCCGCGACGCATGGTCTCGGCGACGGGTGTCCAGGCGCCCTCACGCACCTGGGAAGCCGCCGGTACGGCGATAACGAGGAAAACGAAGACCCATCGTTTGAGCATGGAAGCCTCCTGAAACCGGCCCTTATGCTATTTGGACGCGACGCGAAGGCGCAACGTCTAGACCCGCATTACCTTGCGGAGACTCTCACGCCGCTCGAGTCCACCTTTCCCATGACTCCCCAGCCGCCGAATACGTCGGTCACGGCGAGAACGACCTCGTTGTCGCCCGAGCGGAGGGGAAGGAAGACCGTCAACTGGTCGAAACCGATGAGGCCTTCCCGCCGCGGACGATCGAACTGGTAGCGGTCGTCGGCGTACAGAATGGGAGCGCCGTTCAAGAAAACGGTGACCTCGTCGCTGTATCCGAGCTGCATCGAGATCCTTTGCTCTCGTTCCGAGCTCATTGTCAGTTTTGCCAGGAGCGTCGCCCGCCCGCGGTCGGGACGTTCGACGTGCCGCAGGAGAAGGGCCAGGCCGGAGGGCTCGGTCTCGACCGTCTGCCATCTCTGCCCGTCGAGCGGAGGCAACTCCATCATCGGGCCCTCCGAAGCGACGAAGGGCTCGGAAACGAGCCACTCCGATACGACTCCTTGTGGTCTCGTCGATTCCCTCGCCTCCGATGGGAAATCGAAGTCAATCTCGTTCGGCCGGACGACGAGGTCTGCGAAACTCGTCGGATACAAACCGTCGGGCATTCCGGCTGGCAGGAAGCTCCTGAGGGCGACGTACCCGACTCTCGCTTCGCGCGCGAGCCGCGGGACGATGAGCTGTGGCTCGGAGACGTCTCCGACGAAGACGGCGGCGCGGGATCCTCTCACGACGATCTTGATGTGAACCCACTCGTTATCGGGGATCTCGGCGGCCGCGGTGGCTCCCTCGCCGTGATAAAGCTGCCAGTTCCCCTCGCCGCGTAGAACGGGAGTGTATTGAATGGCGTCGGGGAGCCCAGACTTGTGGGGACGGAAGTAGAACTCTTCGTGCTCGCCATCGGATTGCATGCGGAACTGGACGTAGAAGAACGAGCGGTGGCCCGTGGTCGCGAGGTCGAGCTCGATGGTTCCATCCTGGAAGCGAACGTCGCGACGGATCGCTCGCCCGGTGCTCATCCGGAGGGCGGCGCGGCCGAGGAAGTCCCCCACCGTCGTGTCGTTTCCGGAAAGTTCCCACCGCTCGTCGAAGGGAAGTTTCTCTGCTGATGCGAGAGCGGTGAGGAGAAGAGTTATGAGGGCTGCGAACAGTTTCTTGGTCATGACGCCATTGTCGTGCGAGGAACGAGCTCGCGCGGCGGAATGTTCCCAAGGCACGTTAAGGAGTCACCAACGCATCGGATTCCGATGCGAGCGGCGCCTGACCGCATCGCTAGCGGGCTTCTGACAAACGATCTTCGAGGCCCTCTCGGTGACGTCGGCTCAAGCGCAGCGTGCTGCCATCTCGAAGAACGACTCGATGGCCTCCGGCATCATCGATTCTCAGCTCTTTCACCCGATCGAGGGCGACGAGGGTGGAACGATGGATGCGCGCGAAGCGTGACGGATCGAGCTTCGTTTCGAGGGCCCCGAGCGACTCGCGAAGCAGGTGCTCTCGTCCGCCCTCGTGAACGGTGACGTACACTCCGGCCGCCTCGATCCACTCGATTGCGGCGACGTCGAGAAACAGGATCCTTCCGGGTTTCCTGATGACAACGCGCTCCAGGAAGCGTTCGCTTCTAGCGGCCCGGTCGCCTTCGACGAGCGAGAGCAGCCGTTCGCCCAAGGCCTCTCGCTCGCGCGATGCGAGCCTTTGTCTGGCGCGCGCCAGCGCCGCTTCGAACCGCTCGTCACTGAAGGGTTTCAAAAGATAGTCGAGAGCCTGGACTTCGAAAGCCTTGAGGGCGTAGGCGTCGTAAGCGGTGACGAACACGGTGACCGGCGGCGGGTCCGCCTTGGACCTCTCGAGAACGGCGAAGCCGTCGAGCTCGGGCATCTGCACGTCGAGAAAGAGTAGATCCGGGCTGGCACGCTCCATCGCCTCGAGGGCTTCGCCCGGGCGAGCGAACACTCCGGCGACTTCGATATCCGGCTCGCGCTCGAGAAGCTCGACGAGGCGCTTGCGCGCCGGAGGCTCGTCGTCGACGACGAACGCTCGAATTCGTTTCATGTCGCCTCGAGGACGCGCCAGGGTAGAGTCAGAATGACATCCACCCCCGCAGTGTCGCCGTTTCTTACCTCGAGCCGCGCCCGGTCGCCGTAGAGCCCTTTCAGCCGCGCATCCGTGCTCTTGAGCCCAAAGCCGCTCCGGTTCGCATCCCAGGCGCTATTGAGCCCAATGCCATTGTCGGCGACGGTGATGCGAAGCGATCCGTCGAGTCGCTCGGCCCGCACCACGATTCGGCCCGCGGTGGACCGTCCCTGCAGGCCGTGCTCGATGGCGTTCTCCACGAGGGGCTGAAGGATGAAGCTCGGTACCGAGGCTCCGAGCGCTTCCGGCTCGATCCGCTGTTCGACCTCGAGCTTCCCGTCGAAACGGGATCGCTGGATTGCCAGGTAGCTCTCGACGGTCGAGAGCTCCTCGGCCAGCGGGACCTCTTGACGGTCGGCGCTCTCGAGCGAGTAGCGCAGAAGGTCTCCGAGGTGAGCCATCATGCGTCGGGCCGTCTTGGGATCCTTCTCCATGAGGGCGGAAACGGCGTTGAGGGTGTTGAAGAGGAAGTGCGGGCGAAGACGCGCCTGAAGCGTGTCGAGCCGCGCTTCCGCCAGGCGCGCTTCGAGCTGTGACGCGCGGAGCTCACGCGCCCGGGCCTGTCGGTCGAGGTCGTAAGCGATGAGGACACCGACGATGACGGCGTAGATCAAGAAGTTCCAATGGTATTGAGGAGCGAGGGCGGAGAAGCTCCATTCCCCCTCCGTGTTTCCCAGAAGTCCGTCAGCAATGCTTCGAAGCGCGACGTAGACACTGACGAACAGCGCTGCGAGAGGCACGTGCCGGAGGATTCGTTCCCGAAGCGATGAGCTTTGGTCCTTGGCCCAACGGTCGGCGACGAAGACGAGCGGACTGAGCAATCCCCACACGTACCATTGGGGAAGACTTCGCTTCAGCGAGTCCCCGAGGGCTTCCCAGCCGCCTCCCAGGGCGAAGAAACGCTGGGTGGAAAAAAACAGGGCCACCGCCGTCCAGAACAAGAACACGAACAGCCATCGCTCGAATGCGCGATTGCGGCTCACCGGCTCACTATACCGCGGAGGTGGATGAGCGTCCGCCTGCGGGACGGCTGGTTTCGCTTGCGAACATACCGACCGGGGAAGTCCATTGTTTCACCGCCACCCACTCTGGCATCAACTTTGCTCCAAGTCACCAAATCATGGATGCGCTCTTCGCTGATATCAAGTACGCGGTGCGTTATCTGCTCGCGAAACCGGGTACGACCTTCGTTGCCGTCGCCACCCTCGCCATCGGTATCGGGGCGAATACCGCGATCTTCAGCGTCGTCAACGGCGTTCTCCTCGAGCCCCTGCCGTATGATGAGCCCCACGAGCTCGTCGTCGTATGGCAGGACCTCACGCGGGTAGACGGTCCGGCGACGGAATGGGCGACCCCCGACAATTTTTTCGATTGGCGCGATCAAAACGAGGCGTTCGACGGCATGTTTGCCCTCTCCAATTTTGGACCAACGCTCTCGGGAGGAGTCGAGCCGGAGCTCCTTGCCGGCGCCCAGACATCTTATAACGCGTTCTCGTTGCTCGGCGTCGAGCCGATCCTCGGACGAGGATTCGCTCCCGAGGACGACACCGCTGCAAGCGAGCTCGTGGTGCTCTTGAGCCATTCACTGTTTCAGCGTCGCTTCGGAGGAAGCCCCGAAGCGATCGGCTCCGGGATTCGACTCGACGCCGAGCCCGCCACGGTCATCGGAGTTCTTCCGCCGGGCTTCGAGCTCCCCATGATCGAGAACGCGGAGATATTCGCGCCACTCCGGATCGACCGGACCAACACGTGCGGACGAGGCTGCTATACGCTTCGCGTCATCGCGAGACTCTCGGACCGGGTGAGTCTCGAGCGAGCGCGGGCGGATCTATCCACCATCGCCGCGAGGCTCGAGCGGGACTATCCGGATACGAATACGGGCGTCGGCATCCATCTCGTGTCGCTCAAGGACCAGCTGGTTGGCGACGTTCGCGTGGCGATCTGGGTGCTGTTCGGCGCCGTGGGCCTGGTGCTCCTGATCGGATGCGCGAACGTAGCGAGCCTCATGCTCGCGCGGGCCGCCGACAGGGAGCGAGAGGTGGCCACCCGGGTCGCAATGGGTGCGAGCCGCGTTCGCCTCGTTCGACAGTTGCTGACCGAGGGCTTTCTCCTCGCCGCCGCGGGTGCGGCCGTGGGCCTCGTTTTGGCTCTGTGGGGTGTCGATGTCCTCGTCTCTCTGGTGCGCGACGACGTCCCACGAGCGGCACACCTCGCCATGGACTCCCACGCCCTTTTCTTCACCGTCGGGATTTCCAGCGTCACCGGCTTCGTGTTCGGGTTGGCGCCCGCATGGCACGCGTCGCGGCCGAGTTTGCAGGGCTCGCTGAGAGAAGGGCTAAGGGGAAGTGCCAGGGCCCCGCTCCGAAGAGCTCTCGTCGTCGCGGAAGTCGCTCTGGCGCTGACGCTCCTCGTGGCGGCGAGTCTTCTTCTGCGCAGCTTCGCCGCGCTCATCGAGGTCGATCCCGGACTGGACCCGGAGGGCGTGCTCACCGCGCAGCTCAACCTCGTCGGCCCGGGGTACGATGAGACGACTCGACGGAGCGATTTCGTGCGCCGTCTGCTGGCCCGCGTCAAATCGCTGCCCGGTGTCGAGAACGCCGGCGTCATCTACGTTTTGCCGATGGGTGGAAACAACTCCGACGCCAACTTCTTGATCGAGGGACGCGAGCCGCCCGAACCCCATCGGACCCCGGTCGCCTGGTACCGACCCGCGAGCCCCGATTATTTCGAGACGATGCGCATGAGCCTCGTGCGAGGCCGCTGGTTCCAGCCAGGCGAGGACGCCGAGGCACCGCCAGTCGTTCTCATCAACGAGACCGCCGCCCGTCGCTACTGGCCGAATGAAGACCCACTCCAGAGCCGTGTGAGGGTCGGGGGGAAGTATCGACAGGTAGTCGGTATCGTCTCGGACACGAAACACTTCGGGCTGGATCAGGACGAACGCTCCGCCATGTACTTCCCCTACGAACAGCTGCCGTTGCGCTTCATGAGCCTGGTGGTGAGGACGAGCGAGGACCCGACGTTACTCATCAGTCCGGTCCGTGACGCGGTGTGGGAGATCGATCCCGTGCTCGCGGTCGCCCAACCCTCCACGATGCAGGATGTCATTGCCGCCACGGTCGCCCCGCCGCGGACCGTCACGATGCTCCTATCCGTCTTCGCCGCGGCGGCTTTGGCACTCGCCGCCATCGGTCTCTACGGGGTCATGAGCTACGCCGTCGCGCAGCGGACGCGGGAGATTGGAATTCGCATGGCGCTCGGCGCGAAAGCCGGAGACGTGCTCCGCTGGGCGGTGGGTGACGGAATGCTCCTTCTCGGGATCGGAAGCCTGCTCGGCCTCGGGGCGTCGCTCGTCGCCACCCGTCTGATGGAGAGCCTTCTGTTCTCTGTGTCACCCACCGACCCCATGGCCTTCGTCGGGTCGCTCGCCGTTCTGGTCGCCGTCGCGCTCTCGGCCTGCTACCTGCCGGCCCGGCGCGCCTCCCGAGTCGATCCTCTCGTTGCCCTGCATCACGAGTGAACCTCGGCGCTTGATCCAGACTCGTCCACTTCTTAGGGTTCAAGCAGGGTGACGAAAAACGCAGCCCACCCTGCGCGAGCGGAGCGAGCCCGGCGCGCTCGCCGCGCCGTAAGCAGCCGGAGCCGTGGCGGCACGGTCGATTCCAGGTTCCACCACGGCACTGAGCACGGGAAGGGTGATGAAAAACGCAGCCCACCCTGCGCGAGCGGAGCGAGCTCGGCGCGCGCGCCGCGAGGTCCTAGACGTCATTCGCGCACTCAAGGAGGAGACAGGATGGAACCAGACAGACGGGTCGAAGTCGACATCGCGAACGATTCCCAGAGCGCGACGCGCGCGGTTCATCGGGTACTCGGCGAAGAAAGGTCGATCTCGCCCGATGAAGTCCAGCTGCTCGCCAACGGCTGGGTCAGGCTGAGAAGGGGAGACACGAACCTTTATATCTCGCCTCACGCGGTGGACTCGATTCTCGTCGAAGGGGGGAAGCTGGTGATCTTCTGATCGGGAAGCATGCGGGTCCGAGGGGAAATTGTTTCTTGGAATCCGTTCCAGGGAGAGCGTTTTTGGTGTGGTCGAAGGCAGTGGGCGCTCGGTCGATTGCGCGAGAGCGTATTTGATTGCCTCCTTCTTCACAAGGAAATATCAGGGCATTACTTTCCTTCTATGCAGGGAAATGACAAGCGGGTTGCTCAGTAGCCTTCAGTGGTCAATCCGAAAACCGTCCCTCTGGTAGACGGCCTTGCCGGAGACGACGGTGGCAAGGACCTTCTCGCTCATCGTCAGCAGCGCCTCGGGATCGAGATCGACGATGGTCAAATCCGCGTCCACCACCACGAGGTCGGCGTGCTTGCCGGGTTCCAGCGTTCCCCGAATATCGTCGTCGAAGGTGAGATAGGCGCCGTTGCGCGTGAAGGTGGCCAGCGCATCCAGGAACGAGACCCTTTGTTCGGGGCCATGAACCTCGCGGGAAATCTGATGCCGGCGAGTGACCATCTGGTACATGCCGATCCAGGGGTCGGGGGAATTGTTCGGATAGTCGGAGCCCGACGCCATCATCACCCCCGCATCGAGGAGGGTCTTGTACGGCGTATGTCGCGCCATGCGCTCGGGGCCGATGTTCCGCACGAAGGAATCCCCCTCGAAATAGAGGTTCGCCGGATTGATGGCGGCGATGACCCCGTAGCGTGCCATGTCGCCGATGACTGATGTTTCCGGTTCGTCGGGAAGGTAGCAATGGATGATGCTCCAGCGAAGATCCGCCCCGGGCCTCTTGCTGCGAATGCGGTCCATCAGAATCTTGTAGACGTCCATGGTCTGCCGAATGGCGGCATCCCCGCAGGCGTGGGTATGGATCTCCCAGCCGTACTCGGCGATGGGCTCGAACTGAGCGAGCCGGTACTGGAAATCAGGATCGCGGTAGGAGCCGAAGTTCTCTTCGCCCAGCGGATCCTGGGGAATCGTCAGGAACGGAACGCTCATCGCCGCGCTTCGTGAGCCGATTCCTCCGTCCGCCGAGGACTTCACCCCGCGAATCTTGAGCCACTCGTCTCCCAGATTGTGGAATCCGAGGGCCTCGAGCCTTGCGGCGATCCGCTCCGGCTCCCCGAGCCCAACCGGGTCTCCGCTCCGATACCATCCGTCGTAGATCGTGACCCGGACGGGAAGCAGACCCTGATCGTAGGCTTCCTGATACACGCGGTTGACGCGGCCGATCTGATTGCCCGGCTCGACGATCGCGGTGATGCCGTAGGTCGGGAGCACTTTCAAGCCAAGGACCAGGCTTTCGACTTTCTGCTCGAGTGATTTCTCCGGGATGGCGTCGGCCACCAGCCGAGGCGCCTTGGTCCCCACGAAGACGCCGTTCGGGAGTCCTGTTTCTGCGTCGCGAAAGATGATGTCCCCGGGCTCGAAATCACGCGGCGTCCGGGAAAACCACTCCGGGTGCGTCGAGGGATCGTCGAAGTCGATTCCCATCAGCTCGAACACCTTTGTGTTGACCGCAATGCCTCGATAGATCCGGTCGAGCGAGATGGGAACCTCTCTCGACACGGCGTCGAGCTCGTGGCGATCCGCCATCCGCTTCTCGCTCAGCCGGTCTTGGGTCCAGCCCAGTCCGAAGAGCCACGGGCCCGTCTCATCGGTCGAAGGATAGCGCCAGCCTCCCAGCTTTCCCGCGGCTCGGAGCTCTTCGAGCCGCTGGCGGAGCATCCGCTGCACATCTTCGATGCTGAGGGCCTCCTCGAGATTGACGGCGTAATGCTGCTGAAAACCGAGGTCGCGGACGTGGATATGGGTCTCGTTGAGACCCGGTATGACGGATTTTCCCGCGAGGTCGATCACCCGGGTCGCGGGGCCGATCCAGCTCTCGATATCCGCATTTGAACCGACGGCGATGATGCGCTCCCCGTCGATCGCGATGGCCTCGGCGGTTCCGCGCGAGTCGTCCATCGTCAGAACGATGCCGTTTCGCAGAACGAGATCCACGCCGGAGTCGGGCTGCGCGGCGACGAGAGCTCCCGTGAGTAAGGAACCAGCAAGCGAGCTCGATCGTCTCATGGCGCATGGTAACCTAACTTGACCTAACTGCCGGCGGGCGACTATGTTCGCTCCAGATGACGAAAATGCTTTGGCCGTCGATTGTGTTGGTCTCTCACTTGACGGCCTGTGCTTCTCCGCCCCCGCATGACGGTTCGCCTCGCGCCGAGATCGCCATCAACTGCGGGATGGGGACTCAATACGTACAGGCGGCGGCTGTCGCCGCGATGGTCGAAAAACACACGCCCTTGATGGCCTTCGTCGAGCCGACGAAATCGCACGTCGCGGCAATGCCACTCTTCCAGAAAGGAGAGCTCGACTTCATTTTCGTAAGCCAGGCGGAAATGGCTCTCGCGAACCGAGGTGAGGAGTACTACGAGAGCGTGGGGCCGACTCCCATTCGCGTCGTCGCCGCCGGGGTCGAGATCATGTTCGCCTTCTTCACCAGCCCCCGCACCGGGATTGCGCGGCTCGAGGACCTCGCGGGCCGGAAGGTGATGTGGGATACGAAGAGTAGCGGAGTCTTCTACTGGGCGGCCAAGCACGTGCTCGACTGTTACGGGCTCCACGACGCGATCGTCTCGATCCCCTCCCCGTCGCCCGAGGATCGGGCCGAAGCACTGAAGGCCGGTCGAGTCGACGCCTACTCCTGCTCGACGCAATATCAGGCTATGGAGATCCTGCACAGCTCGGTGGGATTCGAGATGCTCGATATCCCCGAGGGTTGTGCCCTCGAAGTGAACCGCAAATATCCCTCGGTCTATCCAGCCGTCTGTCCCAAGGGGTACAACGGCGGCATGGTGACCCGTGACGTGCCCGTGCTCGCCGCGAGCACCGCGCTCCACGCACATGCGGATCTCGAAGACGACGTGGTGTACCAGGTTCTCGAAGCGATCTACGACCATTTCGACGAGTTCGCCCAGGCCCATCCATCGCTTCGCGATATGAGCTTGGACCGCGCGGTGGCACTCCAATCGATCGTCCCCTACCACCCGGGCGCGATTCGGTTCTACCGAGACCGCGGCGTGTGGTCCGACGAAGCCCAAGCCATGCAGGAGCGCCTTCTCGACGAGCTCTCCGCCACCGAATGAGCGCACCTCCCAGGCTGTCTCGCGGGACGAGCGCCTTCATCGTCACCTTCTTTCTCTACGAGCTCGCTTACCTTCTCGGCGTCTTCTCGACTCGCTACTTCTTCGTCCTCGAGGAGAGCCATCGCGCCGTGAGCCTCGCGGGGATCATCGTTCTCACGTTTCTCCTCGCGCGCGCCCAAAGGAATGATGAGGGTTCCGTTCCCTGGTACGACTACATCCTCATGGGAGTCGGTGTGCTCGGGTGTCTCTATATCGCCCCGACGTCCCGCATCATCGAGCTTCAGGTTGCGGCACCGGAGGCCAGGACGCTCGAGATGGCGCTGGGCATCGCCACAATCGTCGTCTTGCTCGAGGGCACGAGGCGGGTCTCCGGGACGGTGTTGCCCGTCCTCTTGCTTCTCTCGATTTTCTACGCGCTTTTCGCCGACCGGTTCTCCGGATTTCTCTACGGGCGGGGCCACTCTCTGGATCGTGTGATCGGCGAGCTGTATCTCTCGGTCGAGGGAATTTTCGGAAGCGTGATGAGCCTGTGGACCCGGATCCTCGTGGTCTTCGTTCTCTTCGGAGGGTTCCTGCAGGTCTCGGGTGCGGGAAAGTTCTTCATCGATCTTGCCCTCTCCGTTGCGGGTCATTTGCCGGGTGGGCCGGCCAAGGTGGCGGTCATCGCGAGCGGGCTCTTCGGAACGGTGAGCGGAAGCGCGGCGGCCGACGTGGCGACCACCGGCGTTGTTACCATTCCTCTGATGAAGCAGTCCGGTTACCGCCCCGCCTTCGCGGGCGCGGTGGAAGCCGTCGCGTCGACGGGCGGCATCCTCCTGCCACCGATGATGGGGATGGTCGCTTTCCTGGTCGCCGAGTTTCTCGATATCCCATATGTCCAGGTTTGCCTCGCCGCGGCCATTCCCGCCGCCCTATACTATGGAAGCCTCTACGCGCTCGTGGATCTCGAGGCCCGGCGCGTAGGTCTCCGTGGGCTTCCGAAATCGGAGCTTCCCTCGTTCTCGAAGACCCTGGCCGAAGGTTGGCATTTCCTCGTTCCCATCGTCGTGCTCGTCATCACTCTCGCGGTGTTTCGTTATCCTCCGGGGACGAGCGCCCTCTACGCCATCGGCGCCCTTTTGATCGTGACGTTTCCCTTCGGGTCGGCGGGGTTCACTGGGTCCCGGCTGGTGAGCGCTTTCGAGCGGGCCGCTCGAACCTCCCTCGTCATCGGGATCATCTGCGGCTCGGTGGGAATCCTCATCACGAGCCTCGCTATCACCGGGGCGACGCTTCGAGGTGCCATCCTGCTCGTCGAGGCTTCAGGAGGACACTTGCTGGTGCTCCTCGCTCTGACGGCCTTCGCCTCGCTTCTTCTCGGAACCGGCGTACCCGCGATCGGCTCCTACGTGCTCCTGGCCACCACGGTGGCGCCGGCAATCACCGAGCTCGGCGTTCCCGTCATCGCGGCGCATCTCTTCGTGCTCTACTGGGGCATCAGCCACGTCATCACACCGCCCGTGGGAGGAGCCCTCTATATCGCCTCGTCGTTTTCCGGAGTCGATATCTGGCGGCAGGGCTTCGAGGCGATGAAGCTCGGGATCGGCCTGTTCGCCGTCCCTTTCATCTTCTGCTATCACCCCGAGCTGCTGATGATCGGAACGCCGGGAGAGATCTTATGGCGCTCGGCGGTGGCGGCGCTCGCCATGTTTGCCGTGGCGGCCGCTTTCGTCGGCTACCTGCGCTCCCGGCTCGCTGGCTGGCAGCGAGGGCTTCTCGCGGCCGCGGCGGTCTCTCTCATCGTCGGGAGCCCTCTTGCGATCGTGGCCGGAGGGGCTGCCGTCGTGGGGCTTCTCGTGCAACAGCAGGTCTCGATGCGCTCAGTCGAAGCAGGGTGATGAAGAATTACGATGCACCCTGCCGAGCGGTAGCCGTCGCATCTGCTGCGAGATCGGCGCGCAGCGCCGCACGGCACTGAGTACCAAAGAGGAGGCTTTCATGAAGATCGACGTCTTCGCGCACGTTCTGCCCGCGAGGTACCTCGAGGAGAGGAACCGCAGAGCGGGCGCCGCTTTCAGCTCCCAATACCGCAAGTACTCGAGCGCTGTGCCCGCGCTCCACGACCTCGGCGTACGTTTTCGGGTCATGGATCAGTTCGACGACGTCGTGCAGCTCCTCACGATCGCGGGGCCTAACGTCGAAAGCATCACGAAGCCCGCGGACACGGTGGAGCTCGCTCGCATAGCCAACGACGAGATGGCGGATCTCGTGGCGAAGTATCCCGATCGCTTCGTCGGCGCGGTCGCGTGCCTTCCTATGAACGACATCGAGGCGGCCTTGAGAGAAGCGGAGCGCACGATAGAGAAGCTGGGCTTCCACGGTGTGGAGATCTTCACCGACGTCAACGGGCGCCCCGTCGACTCCCCCGAGTTTCTACCGCTCTACGAGCTCATGGTGTCCTACGACCTGCCGGTCGTCCTCCACCCGCGAAGAACGGACCAGACGCCTGACTACCCTGGAGAGGAGAAATCCAAATACCTCGTCTACACGAATTTCGGCTGGCCCTACGCTACCTCGGTGGCGATGGCCCGCCTCGCCTTCGGCGTACTCGTGAACCTCCCGACGCTCAAAGTGCTCACCCATCACGGCGGTGGAATGGTCCCGTACTTTCACAAGCGGGCCCAGTTCTCCTGGGATCTTCACCGCGCCCACATGGACTATCAGAGCGACGGGCGGAAGCTCGAGAGAGAGCCCCTGGATTACTACCGGATGTTCTACTGCGACACCGTGCTCCAGGGAAATTCGCCCGCCCTCATGTGCGCACTCGCTTTCTTCGGGGAGGATCACATGCTCTTCGCGACCGATGCTCCATACGATGACCGCATGGGGGAGAGGCTCTACCGGGAGACGATCGCCTCGGTCGAGGCCATGGAGATCGGCGCGGACGCTCGCAAGAAAATCTACGAAGATAATGCGCGGAAGCTTTTTCGTCTGACGAGCTGATGGGTCTCTGCGGCTATTTACGTCCCGCGCGGCCGGTGAATGCGAGAGATGCGACCGCCTTCACCAGGGCGTTACGCGATACCTCGTCGATCTCGATGCGGCGGCGAGTCAGGGCATTACGATCCAGGTCACTTTGCATCAACCCCCCTTCGGCATGTCGCAGGCCGGGTACGAGTCGATGGATGACCTCGTGTACCGCGACACGCGCCAGGGCTCGCCTGACGTCTCTCCGTTCTTTCGGATCGAGCAGTCGCTCGCGCGCTGCGGGCAATCCGAGCGCGGACAAGATGCTCCGGTGGAAAACGAAGACGACGCTCGATTCGCCGTCCGTAAGATAGACCCCCATAGCCGTGGGCTCGAGAGTCCATCCCGGTCCGGATGGCACCGAGGGGCTGACGACGATGTTGACCTCGGCACCCGCTCCAGCGGCTGGACCTCTGAATTCCGTCCAGTCGGGACGGACTCCGGCGTCGCTCAAAAGAGATGTGATCTCGTCACGAACTGCGTACGGCTCGAGAAGAAGGCCGTGGGGATCGCTGAGCGTCACCTCGAGGGGGTGCGCAAGGGCATGAGCCCAGGCGACGGAGAGCTCCAAGGCGAAGCCGACGAGACCGATGGTAGCCGGTACCCCGGTTATTTTCATTCCGCACCAGGATCGGCACGGCTCGGCTCGCGATGAGGTCAGGTTCCGCTAAGAGTCTTCTCTGGACGCGTCAGGAAGACGTTGAGGTGCCGGTTAGAGATGTACTCCAAAATCCACATCGTTAAATCCATTATTTTGGATCAGGATCCATGTCTCTGAAGAACTGGCCATAGGTAATCATTCGCCCGTTTCCTCTATTTTGTTGAAAGTAAAAGGCTTATTAGACCTTTCCGTACCCATAAAAATTCAACAATCGTGGCATCTCTTTTGCTCAGTTTTTGTCTGGTTATCTCGGGATCTCTCGTTCCCGGGATCTGTACGTTCTTGAGAGCCCAGAACATTTCTTCAAACCTGGAGGGAAATTACGTGAAGAAGAAGGTTCTACTGTACTTGGGTCTGGCCCTCGTGCTGGCCGTGACCGCCTACGCCCAGACCGCACGCGTCGGCGGCAAAGTCACGGACCAACAGGGGGGTGTCCTTCCGGGCGCCTCGGTGAGCATAACCAACGTGGCAACCGGGCTCACGACGGAGGTAGTGACGAACGCGGCCGGCTCCTATTCGTTCCCATCGCTCGACCCCGGGTCGTATCGGCTCAGTGTCGCGATGCCCGGATTCGCCAGCTACGTGCGTGAGGGGATCATCCTCGTCACCGGGCAGGGCATCACTCTTGACGCGGCGCTCGAGGTCGAAGGCGTGACCGAAACGGTCACCGTCACCGGCGAATCGCCCATGATCTCGACGCGGGAATCCAGCGTCAGCGGCGTCGTCGAGTCCGAGGAGATCGAGAACGTTCCCATCAACACGAGGGACGTTCAGCAGCTCGCGCTCCTCGTTCCTGGCGCCAAGCGCGCCAATAACTTCGACCCCACCAAGAGCCGCGTGCCCGCAATCAGCTTCGGGACCAATGGCTCGGGCCGCGGCATTCTGTACACGCTCGACGGCGGCGATAACACCGACGACGCCGTGGGCGGCATCGTGCAGCAGGTCTCGATGGACTCCGTCCAGGAGTTCGAGGTCGTCACCTCACGCGTGAAAGCCGAGTACGCCCGCGCGGGCGGTGGCGCGATCAAGATCATCACCAAGTCGGGGACGAACTCTTTTCACGGTTCCGCGTTCGAGTTCTTCCGTGACAAATCGCTGAACACCGAGACCGAGCCCGAGAAGATCGCCGGCGAAGGCAAGGCACCCTTCAGGCGCCATCAGTTCGGTGGTGCTTTCGGCGGTCCCATCGTCCAAGACAAGGCGTTCTTCTTTTTGACATACGAGCGTGTCCAGGAAGACTTCAACTCGATTCTCTCGGTGCCGGACGAGTCGCTGTCTGCCTTCGATCCTGCCTTTATTGAGCAGCACGGAGGTATCGGACTGATCGAGCAGCCTTTCACGAGAAACTACTTCACCGCGAAGTACACGCAGCAGTTCAACCCTTCGAATCGATTGGACGTACGCTATGCGTACGAGGACAACATTCGCGACGGGGACCAGGTCGGGCCCGGCTTCGATTTCAACCGCACTCGGGATTATGCAGCGTTCCAGAGCAACGATCTCTGGAGCATCCTGGCCCGGAATCAGACTCTCGTGGGAACGGCCGGCTTCAACGAGTTCGTCTTCCAGGTGAGCGATTTCGTGAACATCATCCAGGGCAATGGTCAGCCGGACTTCCATTCGCCGGATCAGCCGACGCTCGACTTTCCCAGCCTCCGCGCCGGACAGAACACGAACACGCCCCAGAAGACCTTCCAGCGAAAATGGCAGTTCAGCGATACCTTCTCGTACTCGCTGAATACACATGACCTGAAGTTCGGAGGGTCGATACTCAAAGGCGACCCGTTCGGATTCGACTTGCCGTTCTCCAACAATGGATACTTCGTCTACGGCAACGACGGGGATCCACTGGATCAGGCCCAGCTCTTTACACAGTTCGACCTGATTCCCGCCCTCGAGATCCCGTACACGGTGTACGGAGGGTTCGTCCAGGACGACTGGCGCCTGGGCGACAACCTGACATTGAACCTCGGGATTCGCTATGACGTCGAGATCGGCGTGCTCTCCAACGTGCCCTACGGGCCCAACGGGCAGTTCATCATTACCGATCCCCGGAGTCCGTATGCCGGTCAGGGAGAGCTCACGGACGACAAGAACAACTGGGCGCCCCGAGTCGGCTTCGCCTACGACGTTGGAGGTCAGGGAAGGACGGTCGTTCGAGGCGGCTATGGCATCTTCTATGACAAGATCGTGGCCAACGCGACGCTCTTCACCCTGATCGACTACGTGGGAGTGCGCGGCGTCTCGGTCGAGAACCCCCCGTTCGGGCCCGACAATGTGCCCGGGTTCGAGGATCTCTACGCGAACTACGGTTTTCCTCTCCCCTACGACCCGGTCATCGCGCCTGGATATCAGATTCCCAAATCGGAGCAGTTCTCCATCGGTTTCAGCCACCAGGTCACCCCGACCCTGGCGCTCGATGCCGACTACATCCGGTCGAACGGGGACGAGCGAGGCAAGCGCTCCGATCTAAACGAGCGCACCATCCCCGGAGACAATTCCTCTCGTCTGTTCGCCCCGCGGGGCGGTCGTCTAAGGATCGTCGAAGCCATTGGCTTCGACACCTACGACGGCCTCCAGCTCTCTCTGCGTAAGCGGTTCACCAATAACCTTCAGTTCACGTTCAACTACACGCTTTCGGACCTGAGAGGGAACAACGAATCAGGGTTCGCTGACGAGGCCGAGTGTCGCGCCTGTCTGGGAGACGAGCGGGACGTGGGTCCTTACAACAACCACACCCGTCACAACTTCATCGCCGGCGGGATCGTTCTGCTTCCCGCCGACTTCCAGTTCTCCGGTCTCGTCCAGGCCGAGAGCGGCCGACCCATCTCGGCGGTCTCGAACCAGGATCGGAACGGAAACGGTCGATTCATTGCCGACTGGATGCCGGGACCGAACGGCGAGCCGGCGGGACGCGGGAACTTCCTTGGCGACCAGACCATCACGTTCGATCTTCGACTCGCGAAATTCTTCCGCTTCGGAGGCGAGAAGAACTTGCAGGTCATGTTCGAGACCTTCAACCTCTTCAACCGGGTCAACAAGGGCCGGAACTTCATCGACACGTTCGAATCGCCCAGCTTCGGTCAGTGGGACGAGGGAGGCCTCGAGACGAACCAGCTCCAGTTGCAGCTCGGAATTCGCTTCCAGTTCTAGCAGGACATTTAGCATGACAAGGGAGGTCTTCGGACCTCCCTTTTTTTTTGACACTACGCCTCCAATCGATCGAAGCTGTGTCCCTCGATGAAGCTACGAGCTGGTTTGCTGGGGACGCTGCTGCTTTTGAGCTGCACGTCGGAACCGCCACATAGTGTTAGCGTCCTCCTCGTGACGGTCGACACGCTGAGAGCCGACCGGCTGGGCATCTACGGGAGCGGTGTGCCGACTCCCAACCTCGACCGGCTGGCCCGCGCGGGCGTGTATTTCACGAACGTCTACGCCCAGAGTCCCCTGACGCTTCCGTCTCACAGCTCGATTCTCACTGGAACATATCCCACGTTTCACGGGGTTCGGGACAACGGACGCTACCGACTCTCCGAGGAGATGGAGACGCTCGCCGAGATATTGAAGCACGCCGGCTACCAGACGGCCGCCTTCGTGGGCGCTTACCCCGTCCACTCCCGGTTCGGGCTCTCTCAGGGGTTCGACCACTATGACGAATCGTTTCCGCCCGCCCCGCTGCGCCTCGCCCTCGCCGAGAGGCGAGCCGATGCGGTCGTCGCCGCGGCCGAGGACTGGCTCGCGGCCGAGCGGCAAGGCCCGTTCTTCGTCTGGGTTCATCTCTTCGATCCTCATGCTCCCTACGATCCTCCCGACCCTTTCGAAGATACCTATGAAGGTGAGATCGCTTACGTGGATCGCTCTCTCGAAGGTCTCTTTTCGCGCGCCGGTGAAGACGTCCTGGTCGTGGTGACCGCGGATCATGGCGAGGGCCTGGGTGAGCACGGCGAGCAGACCCACTCTCTCTTCGTGTATGACAGCACCCTCCACATTCCTCTGATCCTCCACGGCCACGGAGCTGCCACGGGTACCGTTGTGGAGGGGCAGGCTCGCTCCATAGATATCCTCCCGACGATTCTCGACCTCGTCGGGCAGAAGGGAGCCTGTACGCGGTGCCAGGGAGCGAGCCTCGCTCCGGGGTTGAGAGGCGCCTCGCTCCCGAGGCTGCCGTCCTATGCCGAGACCTATTTCCCGCGGTTGAACCTAGGCTGGAGCGAGCTTCGTAGTTTACGGGACGAAGGCTGGAAGTACATCGCCGCGCCCCAGCCGGAGCTCTACGATCTCGAATCGGATCCTGGCGAAAGCCGAAACCTCGCGTCGACTCATCCGGCGAAGGTTCAGGAGCTCGCCATCGAGCTCGAAAGCGTCGAAGCGAGCACGAGGGGAGAGGAGTCAGCGTTCTCCGCTCCGTTGGCCGATCCGGAAACAGTCGCGATTCTGCGAAGCCTGGGATACCTGAGCTCGGCCGAGCCCCCGGAGCGAGAATCTCGGCCCGATCCGAAGCAACGCCTCGCCGTCTGGGAAGCGATGCGGAGCGGAATGGAGCTCCTGGCCCGCGCGGACTGGGACGGAGTGATCGAAGCTTTCGAGCCGGTTCTGGAGGAGGAGCCCGATCTTCTCCTCGCTCGTTCCTACCTTGCCGCGGCGTACTTCGAGAAGGCTCGCTACGTCGACGCCGTCGAGCAGACGGTCGCCATATTGAACCGCGAGCCAGGGGACGTCGAGGCCCTGCTTCTGCTAGGCAAGAGTTATCTCCGCCTGGGCCGTGAGGTCGATGCGCGGCAAGTTCTCGCTAGGGCGGCCGAGACGGATCCGGCGTCACCAGAACCGTGGGTCGAGCTCGCTCAGCTCGATCTGAGCCGAGGCAATCGCAGCGAGGCGGAGGCTTCGTTGCGGAAGGCCGTCGAGCGAGACCCTGAGTCCGCCGGCGTGCTCTTGCTACAGGGCAAGCTCGCGATGTTGAGCGGGGACCTGACTCAGGCGGAGTCGTACTTCCGAAGCGCTCTCGCACGGACGCCTCTCGAGGAGGAAGCCCGCGTTCAGTTGGGCAACGTGCTCCTCACTCAGAGAAGGCTCGAGGAGGCCGAGTCGTTGTTCGAAGAAGGCATTCGATTGCGACCCCAGGTGGCTGGATTCCATCTTGGGCTCGGGCACCGCGCCGCACTCGCGGGGGAGATGGAGCGCGCCATTCCTCATTTGGAGCGGGCATTAGCGCTCGATCCCGAATCGATAATCGTCCTCAACAGCCTGGGAGTTGCCTATCTCGAGGTCGGAAATCGCGAAAAGGGGACTGCTCTCCTGAAACGCTCGCTCGCCATCCGTCCGGAGCAATCAGGAATCAAGAGCCTGCTCGAGAACCTACCGTGATACTGAGTGTCCTAACGATTTCTCGCCTCGAGCCGCTCGTAAGCTTCCCGATGCTTCGATGCTTCTTCCGTACGGCCGAGCTCGCTCAGGACCTGTGCGAGGTTGAGGTGGGCGGCCGCATACTCGGGGTCGAGTCGGACGGCCTCTTCGAAATGGGTGACGGCGTCGTCGAGCTCTCCCCGCTGCGAGTAGAGCACGCCCAGCCCGTTTTGCGGAAGGGCGAGCTCGGGTTCGGCCGCAATGGCTCTTTGATACGCGTGCATCGCTTCGTCTCCACGGTCTCGTCGAGCCAGGAGGACGCCGAGATCGTTCCACGCCACGGCGTTATCGGGCGAGAGCTCGACCGCCCGGCGGAGGAGGGATTCCGCCTCGTCGAGCTCTTCCCTCGCTAGCTTCACCGAGGCCCGCAGGTGGTAAGCCTCGCCATTCTCTGTAACTTTCTCGAGGACCTCAGCCGAGACTGTGTCCGCCCTCTCCAGCTCTCCCGTAACGAGCAGCAGCTCGGCGAGGGCCATCCGCAGCTCGGGTACATCGGGCTCGATCTGGACGGCTCGGGCGACGAGCTCGAGCGCCTCTCGATTCCGTTCCTGCCTTCGGTAAAGCCTGGCGAGCTCGAGCAGGCTCCCGGCGTCGTCGGGGGCGATGACGACTCGGTGCTCGAAGCGGTCGACTTCTTCCTTGATCTTGCTCAGCTCCTGGAAACGGGCAAGCGCTTGCTCGGCCTCGGCCGTCTTACCCTGGCGTGCGAGAAGCCGCCCGAGCTGATAGTACGCGTCCACGAGATGAGGGGCCTCTTCGATGGCGGCCCGACAGTGCTCGACCGCCCGCTCGACGTCACCGCCGGAGGTGTAGAGGCGGGCGAGCTCGTTGTGCGCTTCCGCGCGCAGGCTCGGCTCGGTCAGTGCGGATTCGAGCGTGGCGATCGCCTCCTCGCGGGCGCCGAGCTTCGATTGAGCGATCCCGAGCTGAAAGCGGGCGAAGCCGTGATCCGGATCGAGCGCGATGGCCTGCTCGAATCGACGACGGGCTTCGTCGAACCGGCCGGTATTCATGTAACAGTAGCCAAGGTCGACGAGGATCGACGGCGTCACGTCGCCCGTTTCCGCAATCTTTTCGAGCTGCTCCGCGGCTTCTGGGAACGAGCCCTGCTTCAAGTAGGCGCGCGCGAGCGCATTTCTCATCGCCGGATTATCGGCCCCGGCGGCAATGACCCGCTCGTAGGCTTCGGCCGCGTTCTCATAGAAACCGAGGTCGAACCAGACACCCGCGAGACGGATGGAGGATTGCACGTTACCCGGTTTGAGCTCGAGAGCTTTCTCCAGGGCTCGGCGCGCCTCGTAGAGCTTTCCCTGTTCGTGGAAGGCCACTCCTAGGAGGTGGTAGGAAGCGGCATCGCCCGGTTGGAGCCCGATTAGCTCTTCGAAATGCCGTTCGGCTTCGTCAGGCCGACCTTGCTGAAGCCGGATGCGACCCAGATTGAAACGGGCCGCGGTCTGTGCGGGGTCGAGCGTCAAGGCGCTCTCGAAGCCCGCCGCCGCTCGCTCCAGGTTCCCTAACATGAGCTCTGCGGCCCCTCTCAAGACGTAGATTGCTGCGACGCCGGTGGGGGTGCCATCGTCCGGTGTCGGTGGCGCCAGAGGCTCCAGAAGAGTCAAGGCCCTCTCGGGCCTCCCCTGGTCGAGAGCTGTCTTCGCCTCCTGGACGATCTCGGCTGCCGTCGCCTGCGACAGCGAAAGGAAGAGCAGGGCAGGGAGGAGCATGGCCCGCTACGGCGAACGCTTGTCGCTCGTCGCTTTCACCTGTTCGAGGAACTCTTGCACTCGCGGTTGCTCGGGCTGAAGCTCGAGCGAGCGCGTCAGCGCACGCAGAGCGGCATCGAGGTTGCCGGCTTCGAACTCGGTCTCACCGAGCGCATTCAGCAGCGAAGGACTCTCGCCACCGAGCTCGATGGCCTTGCGATAAGTGGCTGCTGCCTCGCTCAACGCCCCGCTTCGGAATTGAGCGAAAGCGAGGAGGGTCGTTCCCTCGACGCTCTTCGGATCTCGCTCGATCGCTTCACGCGCTGTCGCGGCGCCGGCCTCGACGTCGCCGCCAAGGATTTCGGCCCTGGCTTTGCCGAGACGTGCGGCCTGGTTGAAGGGCTCATAGTCCAGCGCCACTTTGAATCGGCGAATGGCCTCGGGATATCGGCCGGCCGCGAGATAATGATGCGCCTCGCGATAGACTCGCTCCTCGACGGGCAACTCGGGCTCGAGCCCAACGGTGGCGAGCCGACCCATCTCTTGCGGTCTGTCCACCGTGAAGTCGAGAGAGACGAAGTCATCGAACGACGTCGTGGGCTCGGTGAGGGTGGCTTCCAGAACGTATTTGCCGGGAGTCAGCGCCGGACCGGAAATCACTTTCAGCACATCGATCGCTCCTTCAGCATCGGCCCGGGCGCGGTAGCGATTGGTCTCGTCGAGAACCGTCTCGTCGTCACGTTTCAGCGTGTAGCGCACCGAGACCTCGGGTCCCGATGGGGCTCCCTCGAAGGGCTCGCGGGGGTAATAGACCTCGAGAAATGCAAGCACCCGCTGCCCGTCGCCGAAAACGCGATTCGGTCTCGGGTACAGCCGAAGGGTGCCGAATTGGTGGGGTAGCTCGGGCCCGGCAGTGACTTCGTCGGCCTTGAATGCCGCCACCACGCTGCTGACCGCCATGCGGTCCGAGGGGAAGCCGGGCACGTAGATCACCCGGTCCACGACTCCCAGTCCTCGCCCGACGAAGTCGCGGACGTAGAGCTCCAGCCGGTAGGGGCCAGGCAGAAGTCGCACTTTCTTCTGAAACAGTATGGGAAAGCGCAGCGCTCGATCCCAGTCCTCCTCGGCGAGGGCGATCTCCAGTGAATCGCGGACCTCCTCCAGGAGATCACCGGTGTCTTGCCGTCGAAACGTGCCGATGACGTCGAAGCGGCCGAGCATCTGATTGTCGTATTGATTGACGTTCACGTTCTCGGGCGCGATCTCGAGGCTCAGGTGGACTTCGGTGAAATCGTCGCTGCCGCGAAAGAAGTGAGCGGTGAAGTCGAGAGGAATCTCTCGTCCGAAGCTCGCCGTGGCGGTCACCTGCTCGCCGAGATTCTTTCGCGTCTTCTCGAAAACGAAGCCGGGTGTACGGACGTCGGCGAGAACGACTTCCGACGACAGAGGCCCCTCACCGGGACCGACGCCCTCGGCGGCCTTGATGATATCGATATCCCAGAGCTGGCGAGCCTGGGCGGGGATCGTTCCACCGAATCCGAACATCCCTCTCTTCACACGGTCGGCGACGAGCTCTCTGAACCCGTCGAAAGCAGGGCTGAACAGCCGGTACTCTCCGACTCCGTTGCGCTTGTAGAAAATGAAATGGAGCTGAGCGGGAAATCGCGGGATGTCGAGCGAATAGTAGTACCAGATCTCGAGCGGATAAAGATCGGTCTGATTCGGATAGGTCATCACCGAGTTGGGTTCGCCTAGCGTGATGTACATGCGTCCCCGCTCCGTCTGCCAACCCGCCCGGGCTTCGCGAAATTTCCGGTTGGCCTCGGCCATCCGTTTGAAATGCTTTTCCCGGAACTCGTTGACCGCGGTCTCGGGGATCGGGTCTCGAATCTGCCAGAAACTCTCGATGAAGGCATCCCGCTCTTCGTGGGTCCGCAACCCGAGAAAGCGCTGCCGCTCCGGATCGGTGATGATGTAGACGGCCTGCTCGTTGAGGAACCGGTCGTGCTCCTCGGTGAGCTCGAGCTGTGACTCGAAACCGCCGACCCAAAGCGCCAGGAGGATACTACCCAGGTGACTCATAATCTTTGCCTGCACAATAACATACGAGCTTTTGCCGTTCAACGAGCTGCGTTAAGATGCCGCTGTGCGTCTCGTGTCCTTCCTCATCGGGCTTTGCTTTCTCGGGTGTCGAAACGCGGGCGAGCCCACATCGGGCGCGCGACAGAACG
>DATIBD010000144.1:0-23570 GCA_035457705.1 Vicinamibacteria bacterium | reverse complement strand
GCTCGTGGCCACTAGTCCCGCGGCGGCGCTTCGATCTTCGAAGCCGAACCGCCCATCGTTCACGTAGAGGGTGTTGTAGTCGTTGATCAGATGGGTCATGAACAGATCGAGGTCGGAGTCGCCATCGATGTCGCCGAGAGTGATCCCCATGCTCGCCTGCGGCCGGCCCATCGCGCTCACCGCGGCTCCCATGAGGAAAGCCTGGTCTTCGAACTTCCCCTTTCCCAGGTTCACCCAGAGGTTGTTGGGCTCGCCGTCGTTCGCCACGTAGAAGTCCAGAAGACCGTCGCCCGTGAAGTCCGCGCAAAGCACGCCGAGCCCGGGAAGCCGCGCGGCGCTAATCCCGGCGGCTCGGGAGACGTCCTTGAATGTTCCGTTTCCCTCATTGTGATAAAGGGTGTCCGTCTCGTAGGGAAGGCTCTGGGGGCTGCAGTAATCGGGGGCCCCGTCTCCCTTCACGCAGACCTTGGTGGGATCGAACTTCACGTAGTGGGTGACGTAGAGGTCGAGGAACCCGTCGGCGTCGTAGTCGCAGAACGCCGCGGACGCCGTCCAAAAGCTCCCTTCGATTCCCGCGCGCGCGGTGACGTTCTCGAACTTACCGTTCCCCAGGTTCCGGTAGAGGGAATCGGGACCGTAGTTGCCGACGTACAGGTCGACGAAGCCGTCGTTGTCGATGTCGCCCACGGCGACTCCCGTCCCATATCCGGTGTCGCCGACGCCGGCCTCGGCGGTGACGTCTTCGAACTTCCCGCCCGAGTTCTGGCGATAAAGACGGTCGGGCGGGCGGGGCTTGCCGGACTCGGGGAGCGGTCCCGCCTGGACCAGGTAGATATCCAGAGCGCCGTCGTTGTCGTAATCGAAGAACGCGCTTCCCGAGCCCATGACCTCGGGCGCCATGTGCTTTCCCTCGGTTCCAGGATCGTGAACGAAGTCGATCCCCAACTCGTGAGCGACGTCGGTGTAGATCGGCTGAGCCGGAAGGGAGGACGCGAGGGCCAAGTGGATTGTCACGATTGGCAGCGGGGTCCAAGGGTTTCGCATCACGCGCCAATTCTCCACCGCGGGCCGAGGCAGGATCAACCTCACCGGAGTCGTAAATGGCGGCTGCGAATCGGCGGGATTTGCGAACCTGCTAGCGGCGCTGTAAAAGAAAGCCGAGATGCGTCGCACTCTTGGGCTCCTGGCGCTCGTTTTCAGCGCGTGCGGTAACGGCGAGCTTCTATCGACCGGTTCCGCCGCCTCGTTCGACGTCGTCCTCATCACCCTCGATACCACGCGGGCGGATCGGCTAGGCGTATACGGTTACGAGAAGGCCGAGACTCCGAACCTCGATCGACTGGCGCGGGAAGGCATCCGATTCGCCGATGCCGTCTCGCCCGCGCCCATCACCCTCGTGGCCCACGCCTCGATGCTGACCGGCCTCGATCCCGATCACCATGGGGTTCGGCACAACGGCCAATATCGCCTCGACCCGTCCCGGGTGACCCTCGCCGAGGTGCTCCGGGAGAACGGCTACCAGACCGCGGCGATCGTCTCGGGTTTCGTCCTCGATGCCCGCTACGGGCTCGACCAGGGATTCGATCGCTATGACGATCGCACCACCCCTCTTTCAGGCCAGCCCTTCTCGGGCCTGGGAGAGCGCAATGCGGAAGCGACAACCGACGCCGCTCTCGAATGGCTCGGGGGACGAGACGAGTCCAAACCTTACTTCCTCTGGGTCCACTATTTCGATCCGCACAGCGAGTACAAACCGCCGGAGGAATACGCCTCCAGGTTCTCCGCGAGCCCCTACGACGGCGAGATCGCCTACATGGATTCTCAGATCGGCCGCCTGATCGCGGAGCTGGAGAAAACCGGAAATGATCTCCTGGTCGTCGTCGCCGGAGATCACGGGGAAAGCTTCGGCGAGCACTCCGAGCACGGCCACTCCCGATTCCTCTACGAATCCACCCAGCGGGTGCCGCTGCTCCTCTGGTCTCCGGGCGCTCTTCTGACTCCACAAGTCGTCGACGGGGCCGCCGTCGGTCTCGTCGATATCTTCCCGACGGTTCTCGAACTTCTGGGGATCACGGACGACTCGCGAACGGACGGGGTCAGCCTGCGGCTCGCGCCGAAAGATCGCGAACGGACGGTGTACATGGAAACGATGGCGGGCTACCTCGAGAGCGGCTGGGCTCCCCTCTTCGGCCTGAGGCGGCACGAGGACAAATTCATCCACGCCCCCAAGCCCGAGTACTACCGCCTCCCCGACGATCCCGGTGAGCGCGAGAACCTCTATCCGAAGTCGGAGGACGAAGACCCGGTGTCGACGCTGTCTTCGCGACTATCCGATCGACTCGCGAGAGGCCCTTCCGCGGAAGCCGTCGCTTCCGCGGCGGCGACGCCCGACCCCGAATCCCTGCGCCAGCTCCAGGCGCTCGGGTATCTCTCCGGCGCCGGGCCTGCCACCGACTCCGAGGGCGAGCTCCCCGACCCCAAGGACATGCTCGCCATCCAGAGGATCACCATGGAATCCCGGGGCCTGCGAAAGGAGGGCCGGCTGGAAGAGGCCCTTTCGCGCGCGGTCCAGGCGTTCGAGCAGACGCCGAAGGACCTGGGGGTGCTCGAGGAGCTGGCTCTGGTGTACATCGAGATGAACCGCATCGAGGAGGCGGAACGGGCTCTCCGCGCGTACAGCGACTTGAAGGCGAATCCGAACATCTACATGCTGCTCGCGACGATCCTCGCGGAGACCGGGCGGAGGGCCGAAGGCGAAGCGCTGATGCAGGAGGCGATGGAGCTCGAGCCCGACCACGGCGGGCTCCTCATCACCTGGGGCGATTTTCTTGCGGCGCGGGGCAATTACCGCGAGGCGATCGAGTGGTACCAGAAAGCCAAGCGCGTCGATCCCTACCGCGCCACGGAGCTCGCCGACCGGAAAATCGTCGAGCTGAGGCAGCGGCTAAGCGGCTGATCCAGAGTCAGGAGCCTTTCACGCGCCGGCGCAGCTCCTCCACCAGGTTCGCCGGGATCTTTTCCCCGAGTTCCTGGGCGCGCTCGACGTGGGTCCAGGCGGAAGCGTAGTCCCCGGATGCAACCAGCGCGATTCCGAGCTGGAGGTGTGCGGGCCCGGATGCCGGACGGGCCGCCACCGCCGCAGTCAGGAAGGGAATCGCATCCAGATGGCGGTTCCGCTGGATCAGGACCCGGCCGAGGGCGAAGCCCGGCGCGAACGCGTTCGGCTCGACCTCGAGCGCCTTACGGGATAGATCCTCCGCTTCCTCGAGATGCCCCTGAAACGCCAGGATCGAAGCGAGGTTCACGAGAGTCGAGACGTGATCCGGCCTCGTCGCAAGCGCCGCCCAATACTCCCGAACGGCTCCATCGTAGTCTCCCTCGAAGTTCAACATGTTGCCGAGGCCGTAGTGAGCCGGAGCCAGCTCGCTCTGAATCGCGAGCGCTTTTTCGTACTGCTCTTTCGCCGGCTGGATCTTGCTCTGGCGGGCGAGGGTGTCTCCGAACCGCGATCGGATGTTGGGGTCGTCCGGACGAAGCTCCACGAGCTGCTGGAAAAGAGTCACCGCGGTCACGAAGTCCCGGGCGCGGTCCGCCTCGATGGCCCGTTCGAGGAGCGCGAGAGAGCTCACCGATTCCTTTCTCATCGCATAATGGACGGGATCGGTGATGACGATGGGATCGGTCAACTGCGAGGCGAGGCGATTCTCGCGGATTGCCGCCGCACGATCGCCGCGCTGGCGGTAAGCCTGAGCCAGGAAGCCCCGGATTGGCGCGGCATCGGGGCTCAGATCGCGGGCACGAAGAAGGTGGATCGTCGCCTCCTCCACGTTACCTTCTGCTAGGAGCAGCCTCCCAATGCCGAACTCGGCTATCGCGTTCTCCGGCTCGGCCTCGATCGCCTTCCGGTACATGAAGAGTGCGTCGTCCGGTCGGTTTCCCGTCTCGAGCAGCTGGCCGCGGAGAACGTAAGTCGACGCGTAGTCGGGCTTCACGCGGGCGGCCTCTTCGGCCGCGGCGAGAGCGCCGCCGGAGTCGGTGTCCCGGAGCGCATGCGCCAAGAGATACAGCCAGCGGAACTCCGACGGCGAAAGCTGCGCAGCCCGCCTGTAACAGACAGCGGCGTCCTGCTCCAGGCGATGGGCGTGAAGCACCATGCCGTAGCGCCCCCAGGCCTCGTGGGACTCCGGGGCCTTCAGCACCTGGCTCCGGCTTTCTGCGATCTTCGCCGCGACCTGAGGCTCCATATCGGAGCGGTCGGGGTCGGGAGCCTGAACCTTTCCCTGCAGGAGGCTGAAGCGGAATCCGAGAAGGAGGCCCAGCACTCCCGCGGGCACGGCGAGCATCAACAGCCAATGGCGACGCCGTCCTCGAGGAGCGGATGTTTTCTGGTTCTTGCGCGTTCGCGACATGAACGGGAGCGTAAAACAGGAGGGAGCGTCCCGCAAGCCGCGGCTCTCGCGAGACGGGAGAGCAAAAGGGCGGGCCCCCCGCGGGACCCGCCCTCTCAAGAAGACGAAGGACTTAGAACGCGTATTTCAGCATGAACTGGAAGACACGCGGGAATCCGCCGACCCCCTGGATCGCGCCGAAGTTCGACTGCCCGAGAATGGAGCGCGGACCGTTGAAGTTGGGCTGGCCGAAGATGTTGATCAACTCGAAGCGCAGCAGAATCTGCTGTCCGTTCCCGAGGTTCGTCGCCTTGTCGAAGGACACGTCCCAGTTGAGAAGCGGAGCCGTCCGCTGATCGGTGATCGTCGACGGCGTATCCCCGAGCTCAAACCCCGAGACCTGCGAGAAGGCCGCAGGATTGATGAATTGCTCGTAGTTCGACCGGGGGTCGGAAACGCTCGGATCCCCCACTAGGTTGGGACGCTGGTTTTCGTAACCGAAGGAGCGAAGCTGGTTGGAGCTCTGAGTTACGGTCAGCGGGAAACCGCTCCGGATGATGGTCGTCACCGAAGCCGACCACCCGCCGAGAACCGCCTCCGCGGCCCCTCCGGCCGGGCTCGGGAACCGATAGAGTCCGTTGATGTTGAGCCAGTGGGGAGAGTCGATGCGGCCCGTCGGCAGATCATTTTCTTCCAGGTCTCGTGAGTTGAAAGCCCGGTTCTCCTCATCGGAGACGCGCGTGTTGCTCTCGAGAACGTTCGCCTTGTAACTGCTCAAGGTGTAGTTCACGCGAGCGCCCCACTGGCGGAACTTCTTCTCCCACTCGACGCGAAGCGCGTTGTAGGTGGACTTCCCGGCGCTGACGTTGTGCGCCCAGACATCCTGGAACTGCGGATAGGGCCGGAGGAGCTGTCCGCGCGCAATAGTCTCCGAGTTGGAGAGAGAGCCGAACGCCGGGTTTCCGAAGAAGGGGTTCGGCACGGAATCGTTCAACGCCGATCCAAGCGAAAGGAACTGCGGATCGAGCTGGTTGATGTTCACAGCGCTTGCGAAGGTCCCGCCGATCCACAGGTCGCTCCCCCGGCTGCCCAGGTATCCGATCTTGAACGCCATGCCGGCGCCCAGTTCTCGCTGGATGTCGATGGAGTACTGCTGGATGTAGGGCGACTGGGAGTTCTGGTCGTTGAAATGCACTTCCCCGCCGGCGCCGGTGAGGGCACCCAGGCTATTCCCTGTCGGTGGTGCCACACCGTTGGGGAAGGGATTCTGCAAACGTACGTCGTTCGGGGTTAGACCCCCGTCATTGCTGGAAAAGACGTTCGTTACCGCCGTGTAGCCTCGCGTGGCGAAGTTGTTCTGACCCGTCGGATAGGGAGTGGGCGCCCAGAAGATGCCGTAGCCTCCGCGAAGGACGGTATTCTGATTGAGGGTGTAGACGAATCCGGCGCGAGGTCCGAGCTTGAGACCCTTCGGATCTCCCTGCGTGTCCTTTCCCCCGGTTCCGGCGTAGACGAGACCGCCCGTCAAGTTGAGACCACCTACTTGAACCGGGAAGGGATCGCTGGACCAGCCGACGGCGAAGCGATTCTCCTCTTCATTGAGGCCGGTTTCGTGCTCGAGACGAAGGCCGAGGTTCACCACCAGGTTCTCGTTCACTCGCCAGTCGTCGTGAATGAAACCACCGTAGTAGTTGACGAAGACATTTGCCGGTGTCGCTTGAAGAATGTACGAGTCGTCGGTCGGAAGGCCTAGCAGCAGCGAGGCCATCGCATCGCCGGTGCCTGCCGCCGGGCTCGTGGCGCTCGGTCCCTGGGTCAATCCCGGTTCGAAATAGAACGCCGCGCCATAGCCCGGGTCGAACGTATCCACACCGATCTTGCGGTACTGGAGACCGGCCTTGATAGTATGGCTCCCTACAAACTTCGAGTAGACACCACTCAGCTCCTGCGACTTCCACGTGATGTCGTTGTCGTTCCAGCTTCCGTGCGTGCCGCTCGAAGTGGTGTTCTCGTCGGTACCGTACCCTTCTACATCGACCGCTGGAAACGCGGTCAGCCCCGCATCGTTGAATTGCTGCTGGAACGTCGAGCTGAAGGGGAGGTCGGCGATGTCGAAGATGGGGTCGTCATTGCTGTCGTAGAAACGGTTGTATCCGTACCGTACCGTGACAACCGAGTCGTCGCTCGGGATGTTCGTCAGGTTGATGGCCACGCTGTTCACGTTGCGGAAGAGAATCGCCGCGCCGGTGTCGAATGCGAGCGGCTCGCTCGCGCCCACATAGTTCGTGTAAAACGGGTTCGCTGGCTCCTCCGACTTGTAGTAGAGGTAAGTACCGGAGAGCTGCCACCTCTCGTTGAACGAGTGATCGATCTTAAACGTGGGCTCGTTGGCAGTGTTTCTGAGGAGGGCGGTCATCGGGATCGGACCCTCACCCACCGTGAGCAGCAAATCCGCAAGCGCCTTTCCAGCAGGGTCGATGCGGTTCGCGGGAATGACGTTCCCGGGGAACGGAGAACGAGTCCCGGTCGCAGGATTGTAGGTCAAAGGATCGTAGATTGTCGGACCCCCCGCGAAGTTCCCATTGACCTGCGCGGCCGTCGGAAGCGTGATGACCGCGTTTCGCGACTCGGTGTTCTTGTATCCCTCGTAGCTCGCCCAGAAGAATGTCTTGTCGCGGACGATGGGCCCACCGCCGGCGAAGCTCCACAGGTTGTAAGGCTGATCGGGCGCCTCACCCGACCCCCCGCGATCCGTTTCCTCGAAGAAAAGCAACCCACGGCCCCAACTCGGCCGGTTCTGCCAGAGAGCGCTCCCTCCCCAATTGTTGGTACCGCTCTTGTGCAACACGTTGAACACGCCCCCCCCGGTGCGTCCCATCTCGGCGTCGTAGGTGTTCACCTGGACTTTCATCTCCTCGACAGCATCGTTGTTTGGGACGACGGTCGCGCGGTTGACCATATCGGTGATCGCGACCCCGTCGATTGTGTAGTTGTTCCCGCGGAGGGGTCCTCCGGCGAGCGAGAGGAGCGAGGAGTTGGTCTGGTCCTGCTTGCGGACGAAGATGGGGTCGCCGGTGTGGACAACGTTCGGCGTGGTGACCGAATAGATGAAGACATTTCGTCCCGGACTCGGGAGCACTTCCAGCTGGGCCTTGTCGATCGCGGACGCGATCGACGCCGTGGCCGTCTCGATGAGCGGCGTCTCGCCCGTCACCGTGACCGACTCGGCAATGCCGCCGACTTGCAGCGACACGTCCTGGACGAGGAAGGTCTGGACACCGATCTGGAGCGCTTCACGCCGGAACGGCGCGAACCCCGTCAGTTCGACGACTAGCGTGTAATTGCCGGGAGCCACGCTGGAGAACACGTACTCGCCGCGCTCGTTCGTGACCGACGTTCGCGCGATACCCGTCTGGTCGTTCGTCAGCGTGACCGTGGTCCCGGGCAAGACACCACCGTCGGCGTCCCGCACCGCTCCTCGAACGCCACCTTGAAACGTCTGGGCAGACGCGAAGGCCGGCACGAGAAGCATGAGACCGATGAGCGAATAGATGAAGGCTCTCATGCATTTCCCTCCTGAAGTGAAAGAAGAAGCCACCGATCGTCTGTGTAACGAGGGGGTGTGCTGGCTGCTGAGCGACGGATCGAATCCTTGATGATCCAGGACACTCCTCAACAAATGAAAACCGGCACGAGCATATGGATCCACTTACCGGTTGTCAACCTGCGGCGAATCGAGAGCAAAACCCGCGCCAAGCATCGCGAGATTTCGAGACGTCAGCATGTGGCGAGAATCCAACGAGTTACGCCGAACGAACCGCAGCGCTTTCACGTGCCGACACCCCAAACGATCCAATTATTTGAAACGGCCTACGACAGGTCGGATCCACCGACGGCACAACGACTTAAAAGTTGCTTACTCCAGTTTTTTCCAGTTGCCAACGATGCGGTGCGCCTCGCCGCCGGGAGCCCAGATCACGAGGGCCTTCACCGGCTCGCTGCCCGGGACGATGTGATTGACCTGGTCTGGTGGACGCACGAAGCCGAGCATGCCGGGGCTCAAGATGTGGCTCTGCCCGTTCACGACGTGTTCGAGCTCCCCAGAGAGAATGTAGAAGATCTCCGTCGAGCCGTGCGGATGGTTCCCCGAGTTGACTCCGGCGGGAAATGTGATCTCCCCGATCTCGATCTCATTTCCCCCGAGATTGCTCTGGTCGAGCAGCAGCCGGAGGCGCGTGCCGCTCGTAGGGCTTTCGTAGACCGAGGAGTCGAGGGACATGTCCTGGATCGCCATGCGCGCCCCCACCGCGAGACCGCACCCGAAGACCGACGCAACCAAGAGGAAACCCTTGACTTTCGTAATCATCGAACACCTCTTTTTTTTCAGTTTTTTGGCGCACTTGTATTCGTTCGGAGTGGGAATTCTGTCAGAGCGCTCGGCGTCACAGATACCGCTCGCGCAAGATCGCTTTGTGATGGATCTCGTGACCGCAAATCAGGAACGCGATCGCGCGCACGGTGAACTCGGCTCCGCTTGCCGTACCGCGTCTCAGGAGTGCTTCTTCGTCGAAGCCCCGGAAGAGCGCGAGCGTGGACGCGCGGATGACACGAAACTCTTCGGCCAGATCAATTAGCCTGCGTCGTTCGAAACGGCCCGCGATGGCGTAGTCGTCCTGCTCGAAGCCTGGCAGAGGCGTCCCGTCACCGCGAGCGAACGCGAGCGCCCGGTAGCTCATGATGCGCTCGGTGTCCGCGAGATGACCCACAACCTCTTTGATGCTCCACTTGCCGGGTGCATAGCGATGGTCTCCCCTCTTTTCGCCGATACTTCGCACGAGCTCCGTCGTATCCGCGACCTGTTTCGTGAGGATCTGGAGAATATCGCCCTCGGGCACGCGATCGAAGGAGCCATGGTAGGGAGATTCGAGCTCACTTCGGTCGGGACGTTGAATCGCCATGGCGCGGAGTGTAGCCCATTCCGTGGTATCGTTTCGCGCCATGAGTAAGACATCCAAAATTCTCGTTGCGTCAGGACTCTTCCTTGGCCTCGTTCTTCTCGTCGCCGCGGCGCCGTCCGCCGAGAAGAAGGCCGTCTACGGCGAGGCGAAGCCGGTAGGCCCTTACTCTCCCGGCGTCGACGTGGGCAATCTCGTTTTTCTCGCGGGGCAGATCGGCATCGACCCGACCACGGGAAAGATGGTGGAGGGTGGAATCCAAGCGGAAACGCGTCAGGCGATGAAAAACGCCGAAGCGGTCCTGAAGAACGCCGGCCTATCGTTCGAGCACGTCGTCAAGACCACCGTGTTCCTCGCCGACATCGGAGACTTTCAGGCGATGAATCAGGTCTATGCGAGCTTCTTCCCCGAGGGATCCATCCCGCCGGCGCGGTCGACCGTCGCGGTGGCGGGCCTCGCCGCGGGAGCGAAGGTCGAGATCGACTTCATCGCCGCGCGCTGAGCGGCCAAACCACGGGAAAGCGCTCGTCCTCGAATGGCGCGCCCGGCGCGAGGTGGAGATCCGGAAACGGCGGCGATGTCGTGAAGGGACGTCTGGCGAAGATCGCGTCATCTCCCAGCCACCGCGTGGCGATCGCCCGTCGTCTCGTGCGCAGCTCGGTTGTCCCTGGCGCGCCGTGGACAGTCTTCATATGGAAGACGATCACGTCGCCTGGCTCCAGATCCCATGTCAGGATCTCGTAATCTTCGCGCCTTTCGTCGATGTCCGGCACCGGCTCGAAATGCCCCAACGCGCCTTCATAGGGCTTTTGATCGACGAACTTGCGGGGCGCGAACATCCTGCCCCAGCGGTGCGAGCCGGCAACGAACTCGGGACAGGCGGAGCGCGGAACCGGGTCCAAAGGCAGCCAGACGCTTCCGACCTTCTCGCCGTCAACACAGTAATAAGGTTGATCGTGATGCCAGGGACTCACGTCGCGTGTACCCGGCTCCTTCACCAGCACGTGCTCGTGAAAGATGCGGACCGTCTCGGACGACAGAATTCGCGAGACCAGCTCGGCCACGCCGGAGTCAAAGATGAAGTCGCGATACTCGGGGATCCTCTGCCAATTGCAATAGTCGTCCCAGAACCCTCCCGGGTCGCCCTCTTTCGTGTAGCGACAACCGTAAGGGCTCGGATCTCTTTGGTTCTTCTCGAGCCCTGCGCGTAGATGCTCGATCCAATGCTCGCCGACCGCACGTCGGACGACGACCGCGCCCTTCTCGTGAAAAGCCGCGATCATCTGTAGCTCTTGGCTTCCTCGAGCCTTTTGGTGGGCTCGCTCTCAGACCAGATCGACCTGAGTGCCTGGTAGTGCTGGCGCGCATTGCCCGTGTCACCAAGAGCGTCAGCTGCCCGCGCGGCCCCGAGAAGCGACTGCGTGCGGTTCGGCATCCGAACGAGCATCCGCTCGAAAGCCTTTGCGGCCTCCTCGTTTCGCCCGGTCTCGAGGAGCACGTAACCGGTGAGCTCCAGCGGAGGCACCAGGGGCTCGGGCGGCCCATAAGCCGGGTGCATCTCCCGCTCGCGCTCGATCGCTCGCTCCATCAATCGAACGGCCTCATCCTTCTCCCCTTTCGCCAGCCGCACGAGCGCCTGCACCTCGTGATAGGCGACGCCCGCGGAGTGCTTCAGGTCTTCGAGTGTGACTTGTCCCTGAAGATAAGACTTCAAACCATCGGTTGGCTCGTCCTCGAGCTTTTCGAGCCTCGCTTCGATCGCTTCCGCGGCCGCGAGATCATCGTCCTTCACGGCGCGCATCGCCGCCGCGAGCAACAGAAACACGTCTCCCGCGTGCCGCTCGCTCAACATCGCGTCGATGGGAATCTCGTATCGCGTCCAATCCTCGCTCTCGATGAGATAACGAGCCGACATGTTGGCGTATGTCGCGCGGACCCGAGAGGTCGTCTCCTGGCGCTCGGCGATGGGCCTGATCATCTCGAGGCATTCTCGCGCCTTGGCAAGCTCACCGCGCTGCAGGTAGCCGTATTGCATCCAGGAAAGCGCATGGAAGTCGCGCTCGGTATCGGAGAGTCCCTTGCGCCTGGCCCAGTCGACGGATGCTTCATAGGCCCGGTGGTTCGATTTAACGACCTTGTCCCACTGGCCGAGCTGAACGAAGATGTGCGATGGCATGTGGAGCGCGTGCTCCACATCGGGAGCGATCTCGGCGTACCGGTCGGCCGCGTAGAGCGCCAGTGGCGCATGCATCGGGTCGTCGAAGGCATGAATGATGTAGTGCGCGGCACCCGGGTGCTTCGGATTTTCGCGAAACAGCGCCTGAGCGACCGCAGCGGCTTTCATCTGCTGATTGAAGTCCTCGCCCGATCGCCGAACCGTGCCGAGGAGCGCCAGAGCATAGAACGCGCGGGCCTCCTCGTCCTCGGGGTAGCTCGCGACGATCTTCTCCATCGCTTCCGCATAGGCCCAGTCGCGGCTCGGCTTGTCACCGTCTCCGTAGAGAAGCTCGACCGCCTCCATCCACATTTTCTCGCGTTCGGTTTTCGCTTTGGCGATGCGCTCGGAGCGAGAGGCGCCGAGCTTTCGAAGTGCTCCGCGCGCGGCGGGAAGGTCTTGTCGTGTCGGAGACAAGAGCGGGTTCTCGTTGTAGGCCATCGCCTCTCCCCAGTACGCGAGGGCGAAGTCGGGCTCGAGCGCTTGCGCCTCCCGAAAGGCCTCGATTGCGTCTTCGAAGCCAAAGCTGTGCAAGATGGCAACGCCTCTGAGGAAATGCTGCTGCGCCTCGGCCGATGCCGAAGTGGGAAAGCTGATGTCGCCCACCTGAGATTCCGACGACGAAGTGCCGGCGAAAATCACGACAAGAAGGATGGCGATTCGTTGCATAACTACCTCCTGGAGCCGCCGACAGTGTATATTGCTGCCGCAATCGGGACCAATGCACGCTTTCGTTCGATTCAGTACCTCGCATTTCCGGAGTGTCCGAGCATGGACTTACGGCCCACGATAGTCAGCGTTTTTCTCCTCAGCCTCGCCGCGAACGTTTCCGGCGAGTCGCCGAAGATCGGCGACCACCCTCGGGTAAAGACAGCGATCGGCCTTCTCGAGGCCTGGGCCGACGCGAAGCGGGCTTACGAGGACATCCCGGGCGTGTCGATCGCGGTCGTCCACGACCAGGAGCTCGTCTGGGCCCGCGGCTTCGGCCAGGCACATCGTGACGCGAAAGTACCCGCTGCGACGGATACGATCTACAGCATCTGCTCGATCTCAAAGCTGTTCACCGCCACCGCGGTGCTGCAGCTTCGAGACGCGGGAAAGCTTCGCCTCGACGATCCCGTCGTGGAGCACTTGCCTTGGTTCGATATCGAGCAAACCTACCAGGACACATCTCCCATCACGATAAGGGGACTGCTGACGCATTCCGCCGGACTTCCCCGGGAGTCGGACCATCCATACTGGACTTTTCCGGACTTCGAGTTTCCGATTCGCGAGGAAGTCATCGAGCGAATCTCCCACCAGAAAACCCTCTACCCTGCGGAACGTTACTTTCAGTATTCGAATCTGGGGCTCACCCTGGCAGGTGAGACCGTGGCAGCCGTATCCGGAGTGCCCTACGCCGCGTACGTCGAGCGACATCTCCTGGAACCGCTGGGAATGGCGGACACGACTCCGGAGATCCCCAAAAAGCACGAGGGCGGTCGTTTCGCGACCGGCTATAGCGGACGGTCGCGCGAAGGAGCGCGGATTCCCCTCGTTTTCTTCCAGACTCGCGGGATCGCACCCGCTGCCGGTTTTGCCTCCACGGTCGAAGATCTGGCGCGGTTCGCCTCGTGGCAGTTCCGGCTCCTCGAACGCGGAGGCGAAGAGATCCTGAAAGCGTCCACACTTCGCGAGATGCATCGCGTCCACTGGGTCGACCCCGACTGGAAGACGACCTGGGGGCTCGGCTACTCGATAACCCGGCGCGACGACAAGACCTTCGTGGGCCACGGCGGAAGCTGTCCCGGCTTTCGTTCGCACCTGCTCCTCCGCCCCGAGGAGAGGCTCGCCGCGATCGTCATGACGAACGCCGTCGACGTCGACGCCGAAACCTTCACTCGGATCGCATACGAGATCGTGGCCCCGGCGCTCCAAGAGGCGCGCGAATCTCCCGACACTCCGGCCCCGCCCGACATGACGCTCTACACCGGGCGCTACGGGTCCGGTTTCGGAGGTGAGATCGCCGTCGTTCCCTGGAAGGACACGATCGCCGTCGTACAACTTCCCAGCGACGATCCCATGGAAAGGCTCGTGGAGTTGAAGACCGTTGGCGAGCACGTTTTTCGCCGGATTCGGGACGACGGAGAGTTGGGAGAAGAAATTGTGTTCGACGTCGTGAACGAAATGGTTACCCGGTTCACCCGGCATAACAACCACTACCCGAAACTACCCTGACCGTCTCACACCCAGACGAGCTCCGTCGGTACAATGAAACGTGATGATGGAGGATCCGCAGAACAATCCCGCGTGGGCCGATCTTTCTGAAGAGCAACTCCTGGATCTTCGATTATGCGACCTCGGCCTCCAGCTGGACGGGGGGTTCCTGGGCAAGCGCATCGAGGAGCTCGAGCAGGAGCTCGCCGAGAAGGGCCTCCTGTTCCGCCCCTACTTCTGGCTCGGGGAGGAATGGTTCACCCCCAGCGGAGTTCCCGGAGTCGCACTTCCCTTCTATCTGGCCCACCCTCGCCTCATGAAGCTCGAGCGCAGTCAAATGCTCGAGGTCGAAGGTGGCACCGAGGATTGGTGCCGGCGCATCCTTCGCCACGAGTGCGGACACGCCATCGATCACGCCTATCGACTTCACCGGCGGCGAAACCGGCAAAAGCTGTTCGGTCTCTCTTCGGCTCCCTACCCCGAGGACTACGCGCCCAAACCCTTCAGCAAGAACTTCGTGCGCAACATCGATTATTGGTATGCTCAGAGCCATCCCGACGAGGACTTCGCCGAGACTTTTGCCGTGTGGCTCGATACGACCTCTTCGTGGCGAGTCAGATACCAGGGATGGGCCGCTTTCAAGAAGCTGAAGTACATGGACGAATTGATGCGAGAGATCGCCAACCAGACGCCATCGGTCAAAACGCGGCAGCGTCCGTACTCCATTTCCAGTCTCAAGCGAACGCTTCGCGCTCACTACGCGAAGAAGCGCGAGCAGTATCAAGTGGATCTTCCCAAGCTTTACGACCGGGATTTGAAGCGGCTTTTCGACGGCGGGCCCGAAGCGGGAGGCATCAGGGCTGCCGCGTTCATCGCCTCTCACCGAAAGGAGGCAAGGCGACTCGTGGCGCGCTGGACCGGTGTCTACCAGTACACCGTGGACCAGGTAATCGCCGAGATGATCGCTCGATCGAGACACCTCGGCCTGTTCCTCAGGGGCGATCCCGACGAGGCCAAGCTGAACTTCTCCTTGCTGCTCGCGGTGCACACGATGAATTACCTCCATAGCGGTCGCTACCGCCTGGCCTTATGAGACATCTCCGCGTGCTCGCCCTGATGCACGAAAGTATGATGCCGCCGGATAACATCGAGGGCTACGACCTGCGTGAGGTGTCCTGGAAGATGGAGTTCGACGTCATCGAGACGCTGATGCGCATGGGACATCGCGTGGCCCGGCTCGGAGTGGAAAGCGACCTCGGCGTGATCCGACGCGCGATTCGGGATGAGCGTCCGCATATCATTTTCAACTTGCTCGAGGACTTCGACGATGTCCCGATCTACGACCAGAACGTCGTGAGCTACCTCGAGCTCCTTCGCATCCTCTATACCGGCTGCAACGCACGCGGCCTGATGCTTGCGCGCGACAAAGCCGTTTCGAAAAAGCTGCTCGCCTATCATCGCATCCGGGTCCCCGAGTTCAACGTGTTCCAGCGGGGAAGGAACTTCCGGATGCCCCCGCGACTGCGGTTTCCCGCGATCGTCAAATCGCTCGTTCAGGACGCATCGGCGGGAATCTCCCAGGCTTCGGTCGTGGAGGAAGAGGACAAGCTGCGCGAGCGGATCGCTTTCGTCCACAAGAACGTCGGGACCGACGCAATCGTCGAGCGCTACATCGACGGGAGAGAGCTGTACGTGGGAGTCATCGGGAACGAGCGGCTCCAGGTATTTCCCGTCTGGGAGATTTATCTATCGAAGCTTTCGAAAAGGTCCTGGGCGATTGCCACCGGACACGTCAAATGGAACGCGCGCTACCAGCGAAAGCACAAGATACGAACGGGACCGGCGAAGAATCTTTCCGACTCGACTCAGGTGGAGATCCAAAAACTCGCCAAACGGATTTACCGCAACCTCTACCTGAGCGGCTATGCGCGCATCGACTTTCGTCTCGACCCTGCGGGCCGGATTTTCTTCTTGGAAGCGAATCCCAATCCGCAGCTCGCATACGGAGAAGATTTCGCCGAGTCGGCGGAGGCCGGTGGAATCGCCTACGAAAAACTCCTTCAGAGAATCCTGAACCTGGGACTCCAATGGAGTCCCCATTGAGGTGCTTGTCAGTTTCATGATCCAGCCAGACGATTTCCGCGGCCTCGGGGTATCCGAGGCGACACTCGGCGCCCTCGCCCAGATGGGCTACGAACGCCCGACCGAAGTGCAGAAAGAGACCATCCCCCTCTGTCGGGAGGGGCTCGATTTGGTCGTGCAATCCCGCACCGGAACGGGCAAGACTACGGCCTTCGGAATTCCGATCGTGGAAGATGTGGATGTCGGGCGGGGTGAGGTCCAGGCGGTCATCCTGACCCCGACGAGAGAGCTCACACTCCAGGTGCGCGCCGAAACCGCCGAGCTCGGCTCCGGTCGGGGCGTCAAGGTGGTAGCGATCTACGGCGGCGACTCGATCGATGCCCAGGTTCGCGGGATCCAGGAAGGCGCACAGGTGATCGTGGGGACGCCTGGCCGGGTACTGGATCTTCTTCGCCGGGGGGCGCTGCGCTTCGAGCACGTCCGTTACCTCGTCCTGGACGAAGCCGATCGGATGCTCGACATGGGCTTCGCGCAGGAGATGAACCAGATCATGGAGTTCGTGCCCGAGGAGCGACAGACGCTCCTGTTCTCGGCGACGATCCCTCTGGGCATCCGCGCGCTCATCTACCACTACTTGAACGAGCCACGCTGGGTACTGCTCTCCGAGGACTTCGCCTACGTCAAGGACGTGCGCCACACGTACATCATCACGCCCCGCATGCAGAAAGAAGCGGTTCTCGAGAAATTGATCGAATACGACCAGCCCACGTCTTCGATGATCTTCTGCAACACGAAGGAGGAGGTCCGCTCGGTCGCCAGCTTCCTTGCTCGCCGCGGCCTTCCCGTCGCCATGATCTCTAGCGATCTCGTCCAGAAGAAACGCGAGCTGGTGATGGCTCGTTTTCGCAACGGAGAGATTCGCCACCTCGTCGCGACCGACGTCGCGGCGCGAGGCATCGACATCGAGGAGCTCTCACACGTCTTCATTTACTCGACACCCGAATCTCCCGAGGCCTACATCCATCGAGCAGGTCGCACAGGCCGTATCGGGCGCGGTGGCGTCGTCGTGTCGCTGGTCTCGGCCACCGATCTGGTGAGCTTCAACCGTCTGTCCAATCGCTACCACCTGGCGCTCATCGAGCGTTCGGTCCCGACGGAAGAAGAGGTCGAAGCGCGCAAGACGGAGCGGCTCGTGGCCCTGCTGGTGGACGAAGCGAAGGAGGTGCCGGAAGACGACATCGCCGACCTTCGTCGCGTCGTGGATGCCATTTGCGAGCATCCCGAGCGCGCCCGGCTCATCGCCTACCTGATGCAACGGGATTTCCGAGCGCCCGTCACCGTCGACGAGCCGCCGAACGGCGAGAAGCCCGCCGCCGAGACATCTCCGCCTCGCGAGCCGCACCCCGGCAAACGGCCCCGGCGGCGACGCTCCCGGCGACGAAAGCAATAGCGCCGAGACCTCTGGCTTCGGCTTCACTCGTTCCGAAGGATTTGTCGAAATCCACTTGACATCAGTTGTCTTGTGATAATAAATAGCCATATGGCTATTTATTATCGCGATACTCTGGACCGAACGTTCCACGCTCTCGGAGACGAGACGCGACGGGCCATGCTCGCGATGTTGGCGCGAAACGGCGAGATGTCGGCAGGAGAGCTCGGCGAGCCCTTTCACATCTCGCAGCCAACGGCCTCCAAGCACCTGAGGGTGCTTGAGCGTGCCGGGCTCTTGTCGAGGCGTATCGAGGGCCGGGCGCACCGGTTTCGGCTGCGCAGCCGCCCGCTCGTGGAGGCGGAAGGCTGGATCGCCCGACATCGCGACTTCTGGAATCGAACCCTTGGCCGCCTCGGGCCCGTTCTGGCGGAGCTGGACGAGGGTGGCTAGCCAGCTCGCGGTCTTCGTGAGACGGCGTTTCCGGGCCTCTCAGGAGTCCGTCTTCCGAGCGTTCACCGAGCCGTCGCTTCTTACCCAATGGTTCTCACCGAGCGAGGACATCGGAGTCGAGGTGCTCGAGCACAACTTTTCGATCGGCGGAAGATACCGATTCGGTTTCCGCTTCCCTGACGGCCATCGAAATACGGTGCTCGGAGAGTTTCGGGAGATCTCGGCTCCCGATCGCCTGGTGTTCACCTGGACTTGGGAGGCTCCAGACAGGCACGCCGGCATCGAGACGCTGGTAATCGTTCGGATCGAGCAGATCGGAAGCGAGACCGAGGTCGTCGTCACGCACGAACGGTTTCCGAGCTGGGAGTCGCGGGACCGGCACGATGCCGGCTGGACCACGACCCTGTACCGGCTCGAAGCTCTGATTGGAAAGTGAGGGTTCGATGAAAATGAAGACACTGCTGCTCGGAACCATTGCTTATCTGCTCGTCACCTTCCCTCTGGCCTTTGTCTGGCACCTCGTCGCGTTCAAACGAATTTACGATGAGCTCGGCATCTTCAACCGACAAGAGCCGATCGTCGCGCTCGGTTTCCTGGTCATCGTCATCCAGGGGCTTCTCCTCTCCTATGTCTATCCGATATTTCGGCGCAGCGCCGATTGGACGAAGGACGGACTGAAGTTCGGCCTGATTATGGGCCTGTTTCTCTGGAGCAGTCAGGTGGTGGCCGCCGCCGCCAAACACGAGGTGACTTCCCTCACGGCCTGGCTCGGGATCGAAACGATCTACTTCGCTCTGCAGTTCACTCTCGTGGGTCTCGCTCTGGGATGGGTGTACGGTCACAAGCGGTCGTTTGAGCTCGGCGAAAGTTAGGGAGCTCCTCCTCCAACGACCCGTAAAACTAGTCGGAGCGCCAGTCTTCGATCGTCAAGCCTTCGAAGCACTCATAGTGACGCACCTTAGCCGTGACCAGGACCAAAGTGTTGACTCGAGCGATCGCAGCGATCTGTCCGTCCACGAACGACGGAGGCTTCCCGTCGCTTTCGAGTCGAGCCCGTTCGGAGGCGTGCCAAGCCGCCGCCGCATCGTCATAGCCGAGAACGGGTATGTGGGGGGCGATGACATCATGTAGATACTTCTCCAGTGTCGTGCGTCGGTGTGAGGCGGGCAGCCGGTAGCATCCGAACAAGAGCTCGTGCCACACGAGGGACGCGGTGGCGACGCACCCCTCGTTGTCGACGAGCTTTCGTTGAACGTCGGGATTGGGAGTGGGTTTTAGCGGCTCCGAGAGAACGTTGGTATCGAGGAGGTACGATAGGCTTAAAGCCTAACCTCTCGCCCCTTCGACCGATCCCGAATGTCTTCGTAGATGGACTCGATATCCAGCTCGCGGAGATCGTGTGCGGATCGAAAGTCCTGAATGGCCCGGCTCAGGGGGATGGAGCTCTTCATGTGGGCACGGTAGCGCTCAGTCGATATCAGCACCGCAACCGGTTCACCCCTTCTCGTCAAAGTCACCGTGAGTCCACGTTCCACATCGCGCACGAGCGATGGAAGGCTCTCGCGGGCATCGGATATCGATACTTTCCTCTTCGATTTCACATGTACATCTTATATGTACATGTGCTCTGCTTTGCCGGGAAACCCTCTCAATTCTTCGAGGATGCACAGACGCGCGCTCCTCCGAGGACTCCTTGAACCGCCTGATGCGCTTAACGCCGCACGCTCGGGGCGCAGAGTCCCCGGAAGGTCTTCGACGCCAGCAAATGAAAAAGAGCTAAAAATAATGAACCTTATCGGGTGCCAGCGGATCGCCCTTCCGCGAGAAGACCGAAACGGTGATGCGATCGGGGTCGACCGTGATTCGCGTGAAGTTATCGGTCGAATGCACCGGACCGACGCGTTGGAGCTGGAGCACGTAGTTGCTCGAACGGAGAGTGCCTTCGAGTACGAGAGAGCGATAGGAGACTTCGGGATAAGGCCAGAAGAACGGGGACGAGATGACCGAGATGAGCCGGGTCTTCGTCCCTTCGATGCCGCAGAGCTCGGCAGACAGCGATGCGTGAATGTCTCCGGACAGAAAGACCACCCTCTCGACTCGATGTTCGACGATGTGGGATAGCAACGCGTGACGATCGCGCGGAAAGCCAGCCCAATGATCGTCGGTCTTCGCCCGTGTCTCGGGAAACAACGGAACGGAGCTCACGACGAGCTTGACCCTGCCGGAGCCGTCCGTCAGCCAGCTCAGAAGGGCGCTCATTTGCTCAGAGCTCACCAGCCGAGCCTCGCCGGGTCCTCCGAGCACGCGCTCGGTGCGAACGTCCATCACGAAGAAATCACAGCAACCGTCTCGGAACATGTACCAGAGCTTCTCGGGAATACCCTCGATCCTGTGTCCCCGGACGCGAAAAAGAGGGCTGTGGCTCGCCTGATAAACCTGGTAGGCATGAATGGAAGCGGGGTACTTGACGCGGAAGTCCGACGGAGAAGCGTTCTTCGGCCAGGCGTCCTCGATCTCGTGATCGTCGAGCGTCATGTAGGTTGGAACCCGGCTCATCAGCTCTCGAATGCCCGGCTGTGAGAAGGCGTCGCGATAGCGCTTCAGGTATTCGTCGGGCAGGCGGTCGGAGAAAAAGGCCCCCAGGTCGTCCGCGTAGATCTGATCCCCGACCATAAGCAAACCATGGATCTCGACCCGGCCCTCGTCGATTTGGCGGAGGATGGACTCGAAGATCTTGTCGCCACGCAGGTCGAACCAGGCGCCGCCCAGCAAGCGCAGCAGATAGCGGCAGGAGCCGAAAACGAAAGTGCGGCTCGCGGAAGGATCGTCGGTACCGGTGCGGAACGACGAGCGGCTCGCCGCCCGCCAATCGAGTGACGTTGAGGCACCGACTCCTCCCAGCTCGGCGTTCGAGAAGAAGTAACCTATCTGGTAGTCGTGGACGGAATCGGGCTCGAGCGAATCGAGGACCACGACGCCCGACATGTCGAAATGTGGGCTCATCTTGAAGAAGGTGGGCGCGCGAAATTGACGCTTCGCGCCGCGGACGCGCACGACGCCGACCGCGCGACGAAGTCCGGCCGATGACGTTTCGTACTCGGCCCTGCCCCAGAGTCGCACGGTGGAAGCGGTCGTCGCGCCAACAATGGGGCCAAGAGTTAGAGGACGTATTCTCGCCAAGACGCAGAATTCTAACAGGGGACCGAGAGCAAAATGGCTCGGCTACGACGACGCGATCTAGAATCGGCGCCATGACGACGGGACCAAGCTCGAACCAGGCGACCCGAAGACACTTTCTTGCCTATTTCGCGAGCACCGGACTCTCGACTACGCTCTTGCCCGGTGTTCTCTGGGCGAAATGGAAGCAGCAAGGGAGTGAGAGAGTCACACTCGGAGCCATCGAGGAGGCGGCGAAGCTCTCCGGGATCGACCTCACTCCGGATGAGCAACGAGCGATGCTCGAGGGGCTGAACGAGAACCTCACGCGTTACGAAGAGCTTCGTGAAGTTCACATCGAGAACAGCGTCCCGCTGCCTCTCCACTTCGACCCTCGCGTGGCCGGAGAGATTCCCGAGGCTCGAGAGCGCGTGTTTCGCCCGAGCCCCACTCCTCAGGTGGAGCGCCCAGGTGCGTTGGAGGAAGTCGCTTTCTGGCCCGTGACGCATCTCGCCGAGCTCGTCCGTACGCGTCAGGTGAGCGCGCTCGAGCTGGCCGAGATGTACCTCTCGCGACTCGAGCGACACAACGAGCGCTTGAACTGCGTGGTGACCCTGACCCGCGACCTCGCGATGAGCCAGGCGCGTCGTGCCGACGCCGAGCTCGCCGCCGGGCGGTATCTCGGACCGCTCCATGGCATCCCTTGGGGCGCGAAAGACATCATCTCGGCACGCGGATATCCTACGACGTGGGGTGTCGCCCCCTTCCGGGAGCAGGTGCTCGACCTGGACGCCGCAGTGGTCGAGCGTCTGTCGCAAGCGGGCGCGGTGCTGGTGGCCAAGCTCACGACGGGCGAGCTCGCCTTCGGTGACCGCTGGTTCGGTGGTCGAACGATGAGCCCGTGGGACCCCGAAGAGGGGTCGAGCGGGTCTTCCGCCGGCTCCGGCGCCGCCACGGCCGCCGGTCTCGTCGGATTCGCCATCGGAACCGATACCGGGGGCTCGATCCTTGCTCCCTCGGTACGTTGCGGCATCGTCGGACTGAGACCGACGTTCGGCCGCGTCAGCCGCTACGGCGTCATGGCCGCAGGCTTCAGCCTCGACCGGGTAGGACCGATGTGCCGAACCGCCGAGGACTGCGCGCTCGTTCTCGACGCGATCGCGGGGCCGGACGGTAGAGACCTCTCGGTCGTGGAGAACCGGCCCGTTCACTGGAACGCAAACGCCGATGCCTCGACTCTCAGAGTCGGTTACACGAAAGAGCTGTTCGACGCCGAGCCGGACGGGGAGATTCGAGCGAACAACGAGGCGACTTTGAACGAGATGCGCTCGCTCGGAATCGACCCCAGGCCGGTCTCTTTGCCGAAGAGCGACATCAATTTCTTCATCGAGTACGTGGAGCGCGGCGCGGGTTTCGATGAATTCGCAAGAACGCGACTCGACGCGGGGCTCGTGCGGCAACGTCACCGAGCCGAGCTCCGCGTGGCGCGCTTCGTCCCCGCCGTCGAGTACCTGCAGGCGAATCGGGCTCGCTACCTCTTGATGCAGGAAGTTGCCCGGGCGATGGCGGATCTGGACGTCATCGTGGCCCCTCGTCCCACGCTCGACCCCGAGACGAGCGTCAACCCAATCACGAGCCTCACCGGACACCCGTCGGTTGCGGTTCCGAACGGTTTCAACTCGCGGGGCACGCCCACCGGGATGTGCCTCGTGGGTCGGCTTTACCGAGAAGGCGAAATGCTGCTTCTGGCAAAGACGTATCAGGACCGAACCCGTTTTCATGAAAGGCGCCCTCGTTCTTTCGAGCGATGAAGGAGAGAGTCATGCGAAGGCTACTGATGCTCGCAAACTGTGTCGTTCTCTCGACGGCCTGGATACCGGCAGCGGCGAGCGCCGCAAAACAGGAAGGGCTCGAGCGGGTGGATGGATTCATTTCCTTCACCTGGGATTCCGCTTCCGACCGCATTCTCCTCGAGCTGCCGGAGCTCGGTGAAGACGTTCTCTACTACGTCTCGACCGCCCATGGATTGGGCTCGGTCGAGCTCGGTATCGATCGGGGAATCAACGAGCAAATGGTCGTGCGCTTCGAGCGAGCGGGACCGCACATCCACGTCGTTCAACAGAACCTGGACTACCGTGCCTTGGCAGGGCCCCCGGATCTCGAGCGCAACGTGCGCGAGTCGTTCGCGACCTCGGTGCTCGCCGCGCTTCCCGTCGAGTCCGAGGAGTCGGGTAGGGTCGTCGTCGACGGAACGCCTCTCTTCATGAGGGATGCCACGGATATCCGCGGTCTCCTTCGCGATCGCGACCAGGGTAGCTTCCGCCTCGATCGCGCCCGCAGCGCTTTCTACATGGAACGAACCCGGGCTTTTCCGCTCAATACCGAGATCGAAGTCACGCTGACTTTCGAGTCCGACGAGCCGGGATCGCTGGTGCGAGGCGTAACGCCCGATGGGCGCTCACTCACGCTGCGCGTCCACCACTCGTTCCTCCGAGCGCCTACCGGCTACCGACCGAGAAACGCCGATTCTCGCATCGGCGTATCGAGCTTGAGTTTCAAGGACTACGCCGCCCCGTTCGATCGCGATCCCGACGTCCGATGGATCCGCCGCTGGCGGTTGGAGAAGAAGGACCCGACGGCCGAGAGGAGCGAGCCGGTGAAGCCCATCGTCTACTACCTCGACCCGGCCATTCCCG
>DATIBD010000143.1:0-3644 GCA_035457705.1 Vicinamibacteria bacterium | reverse complement strand
CTCGGTTGCCGCTACGGTAGGAGTAGAAAGCGACCGACGCACCGTCGGGAGACCACCGCGGAGCCCAGTCGGGGGTCGGGTCGGACGTGATCTGCTGGGGCTCATCGCCGTCAAGGGGCACGAGCCAGAGATCGGGGTTGCAGTGTTAACGATCATGTAAAGACGCGGATTACTGATACATCTCGTCGGGCTTACCATGGAAGCTCAAGCTGTCGAGGGGTGCGAGGTTTCCGTTTGGTCGCCTGATTTGGTTTCTCATTGAGAGGCAGCTCGACTCCGGTAAGTTCGCGGATCTTCCGCGCGAGGTAGGGGACGTAGCGTGAGTCGAGGCCGTTGATGCGAAACTCCTCCACGATGGGCAAGAAGAAGCGGAAGGAACGGATGGGCATGAGAGGCTCGGTCTGTTCCACACGAAACAGCCGACGAACGGTGCCGAGGAGCAAAGCCGCTTGAACCCGTAGAATGGGGTGTCGTTGTAGCTCGAGCTGGTGAACGACGAATCGGTCATCTTTCCGGGGCCTGCTTGGCGTGTGAGGCAGCCGGCAGTAGAGCTGGAGAACGGAGCGCAGGTATGGGGTGTCGGGGATCGCTTGGTGTTTAGTCGGTTTGTGACGGGTGAGATCGGCGTTTTTGTTTTCTTTCGGCATTCTCCTGCTCACTTTCGCGAACGCGGTAACTCTTGCCCTCGATGACGGTGAACTCGGCGTGATGGGTGAGACGGTCGAGTAGGGTGGCGATACAGGTGGCGTTGGGAAAGATGGTGTTCCACTGCTTGAACGGCAGATTGGTGGTGAGGACGATGGAACGCCGGGCCTCGTATCGAGGATTGACGACGTGGTAGAGCAAGTCGGCGGCCTTGTCGTCGTAGGAGAGATATCCGAGTTCGTCAATGCAAAGAAGTCGGGGTGCGAGGTACTTGGTCAACCGACGTCGACGAAGCTCAGGAGAATCGGAGTCGAGCTCATCGAGCATGTCGGAGGCGGTGCGAACGAGCACGGAGTAGCCATCGAGTACGGCCTGGTGAGCGATGTTTTTGAGGATCAAGGTTTTTCCGATGCCGTTGGCACCGAGGAGGATGAAGTTGCGCCCCTCGCGTAGGAAATCGAGGGTCATAGCGGATTCGATGAGACCGCGGTCGATCTTCTTGGGCCAGTTCCAATCGAAGTCTGTGATGGGCTTGAACCGACCAATCTTGGAGAGCTTGAGCCTGCGTTCGAGACTTCTCTGGGCTTTATCGTCGGCCTCGACTCGAGCGAGTTGCTCGATGAGCTGCAATGGCGAGAGGTGTTTCTGAGTGGCGCGAGCGAGAAAGTCGTCGAGGTGTTCGGCAAGATATCTCAGACCGAGCCACGCGAGGAGAGACTTGAGTTTATCGGTCGGATGGGTCGTGGTCGTCGTCGAAGAGCTCATCGTAAACCTCCGGGTCGTGTGGCTCGATGAAGACCTCGGTCAACTCGGGACGATGTCCGAGCTGAAGAGGAAGAGGACGTTTTTGGTTCGAAGTGCGTCGACGCTGGTTGAGGAGCCATGCGAGGGATGACAGCCTGGGCGATTGCCGCTCGAGAGCCACCCGGATGGCGTCGCGCACCTCGTCCTTGCCGTAATCGTCGAGGAGCATCAGAAGCTTCTGGACTAGGCCTCGTGGCGATTCCCCTTTTTCGAACGCATCCTGAACGAAGCGCTCGGCTTCGGGCACGAGGGTACGGAGCTGCTCCATGGCGGAAGAGCTTTGCGCTCGTCGGCGAAGCTCCATCAGAGCCTTGCGATGAGCGGGGTCTTCGATGAGTTCATCCCGCGAGTAGCTTCTTGGGTGTGTGGCAACCTCTTTGTCACCGAGTAGGAATCGGACCCGAGTGTCCGAGGCGGCGAGGAGCAGGTTTTGTCCCACGGCCGAGGGAGGGATGGAGTAATCGTTGAGATCGAAGCGGATGTAGATGGGCTTTTTGCTGCGGACGGGCTTGATGAAGTCGATGGTAAAAGGCTTCGCCGGTAAGGGAAGAAGCTGCGTCTTCTCCTCGTCGAAGAGCTCGATGACGCGGCGTGGCTTGAGCTCGGGATGAGGCCGGTCGAGGACGTGGTCGCGCCATTCGAGTGCCTTGCGATTGAAGTCCGCGAGGTTGGTGAAGGACCTTGCCTCGAAGAAGCTTTCGCGTATGAAACGTATGGTCCTCTCCACCCGGCCTTTTTCGTTGGCTCGACCTGGAGTACAGGCTATGGGCTGGAAGTGATAATGGGCGCACAGCTCGAGAAGCTTGGGATGAAATCGCACTTTGTCCGCTAGCCGCTCGACGACCACCGCCTTTAGGTTGTCGTACAGCAGACTTCTGGGACAGCCACCGAGATCGTGAAGTGCGCGTACATGACCAGTCACAAAGTTCTCGAGCGATTGGTCGAAGAAGAACTCCAGGTAGAACGCTCGGGAATAAGACAGCGTGAGCACGAAGCAGCTCAACCGCCGCATTGCCCTGCCGACGCGCACGACACCGAAGTGGGCCCAGTCGACCTGGCCTTGCTCGCCTGCGAACACTTGCACCCGGGCATAAGCTTTTACGGGAGAAGGCCTCAAGCGCTTCACGACTCGCCGTACCTGGGCGATACCTCCGGTATAGCCGCGAGCCCAGATCATGTCGTACAGGCGGGTCGCTCTCAGCTTCGGATAGCGTTCGAGGGTTTGCCGAAGGAACTCTTCGTAGGGCTGAGTCTTGGTTTTCCTGGGCTCAGATGCAGCAGCCCGCTCGTAAAGACCCAGGGCGCGACGCACGGTGTCGTGATGAATGCCGAGCGCGAAGGCGATTGTGCCCACACGCCAATGCTCGGCGTAGTAGAGCCGACGGATCTCCACGACCTGTTCCTTGGAGATCATCACCACGGCTCCATCCCGAGCCACCGGCTCCTACATCCGCAGATGCGACACCGCGGCGGATACTCGAATACCGTTTCACCCGCCAAGTCGTCTTGACGTTGCGCGCTCGAGAGCACAAACAACACGGTGACAGAATCCGAGCACACGAAGGAACCCTGATCCGTCACGCTTTCGCGCGAGCGTTGGCGATAAGCCCGTTGACGATCCCGGTGATCGAGGCGGCCTTCGAGGCTCGATTGGTGAACTCGGTTCGCCTTTTGTCGCTGTCGTCGACGGCTTGTCTCTCGACATCCCTCGCTGCAGTACCGCTGCCCTCGGTCGCACGAACGACAGATGTAGAACACCTGCCCACAGCCGAGCTCACAGCAAAACCGCTGTCGGAGAATCGCTTCTGTCGTCGGGGCCATCGTTCCACTGGAACTCGCTGGACAATGGCCCCACGCTGTGGGAGGCTGAGGTGCTTGCTGATCGTGTTTCCCCGATCTTCGGGGGCCACGTCACAAACCCCGGCCGTTACAGCGACCGGGGTTTTCCTTTTACTGGCTAGAAACGATATCAGACCATCGATATCGCTGACCCGCGCCGCACCCGCGAGATGATGCTGTTACCTATAAACCGACTAGGTGTGCAAGAAATCCGCGTTCTCAGGTGATCGCCAACATCCAGCGATCACCTCGGGCTCCAGGCGTTCGTCATCCCATCCGTGACGGCGTAGCTTTCTCCATCTTCGAGCCGCACGACACGGATCTGCGTCACCTGGGCCGTGTAGTTTCGAGCATCG
>DATIBD010000142.1:0-57695 GCA_035457705.1 Vicinamibacteria bacterium | reverse complement strand
GAGCTTCCAGTCGCTCTCGCTCAGTACCGGTTTGTCGTAGTGGCCGACTCGAAAGAAGCCCTCGTTCGGAGTGATCCACGAATCGAGGGACTGCCAGTCGAGCATGCTGATCTCGTCGAGGGGCCAGGGTCCCGGCGCCTCCGGAGGCGTCGGCGGCTGATCGAGAAACGGGACGACTTCCTCGCCCTGCACGAGCGGAATCGCGGCCGAGATGACGCGGGACTGGGCCAGCGCGAGGGCCGCAGCGGCGCTTCCCCCGCGAGCAAGGAGCTCACGTCGAGTCCAACTCATTTTCAGGATTTCCTCCGTAGCTGATTAGGGAATCACAGGACCGATGAAGAAGCAAGCTCGGTCGCCCCGACAGGCTTCGCGGAGTTAGAATTCAACCTTCATGGACGGCATTCGGCCCGGCCGCCACGGCGCCCTGACGCCTTTATTGGCAGGTTCCGTCATAGCGATCACTTCGTGCGCGCCTCACGAGACCGCGGATTTGATCCTCACCAATGCCAACGTGATCACCGTCGATGAAGCGCTGCCCCGTGCCGAAGCCGTGGCCATCAAGGGGAACCGGATTCTCGCCATCGGCGCCCGTCAAGCTGTGGAACCGCACGCGGGAGCCGAGACCGAGATCATCGATCTCGACGGCGCCACCGTGGTTCCCGGTCTCATCGATGCCCACATGCATTTTCCCCGCTTGGGAAAGCGAACCAAGCAGCTCTTCCTGGATGAGACGCGATCGCCAACCGAGGCCATCGCCGTCGTGAAAGAGAAGATCGCGAGCACTACCGCCGGAGAGTGGGTGACGGGTCAAGGCTGGCACACGGTGATGTGGGGAATGTCGGGCTTCCCCGACAACTCTGAGCTCGACGCGGCCTCGCCCGAAAATCCCGTCTACCTCGTCGGCATGGCGAGCCACGCAGCGTGGGTCAACGACCAGGCTCTGGAGATCGCGGGCATCACAGCGGAAACGCCCGATCCTCCCGGGGGTGAGATCGTTCGCTCGAACCGAGGCAAGCCGACTGGTGTTCTCCGTGAGACAGCGATGGATTTGGTCTCGAGGCACCTTCCCGAAGAGACCCGGGCGTCCAGGAAGGCCGACATCGAGCTCAGCATCACGACCGCACTCGCGATGGGGCTGACCGAAGTCCACGACGCGGGCGTCGGCTACGAAGAGATCGACATCTACAAAGAGCTTCTCGAGGAAGGCAAGCTCGATATCCGTCTGAACGTCATGTTCGGAATACCCGACGCGGGCGAAGTCCTCGACAGATACATCGCAAATCCTCCCGAGGTCGGCTTGGGCGAAGGACGTCTGACGCTCAGAAGCTTGAAGATCTTCGCCGACGGGGCCCTCGGAGCACGAGGGGCCGCGCTCCTCGAGCCTTACGCCGATTCGCCGGAAGAGATTGGCTTGCTGCAGGCCGACGAGAACGAGCTCTACGAAGTGACCAGAAAGGCGATGGAGGCCGGATTTCAGGTGGCGGCGCATGCCATCGGCGATCGAGCCAACCGCATCGTGCTCGACGCCTTCGAGCGAGCCCAAAAAGAGAGACCGGCAGACAGGCCGCGCCACCGGATCGAGCACGCTCAGGTCATCGCCCCGGAGGATATCCCCCGCTTCGCCGAGCTCGGTGTCATCCCTTCGATGCAACCCATCCACGCGACCATGGACATGGGTTTTGCGGAGGCTCGCGTCGGTCCCGGCCGGATTCGCGGGGCCTATGCGTGGAGGAGCCTCGTCGACTCGGGGGCCCTAATCGTCGCGAGCGCCGACACTCCCGCTTTCCCCGTGAAGTACTCGAACCCGCTCTGGGGTTACCACGCGGCGGTAACCCGACAGGACGCGTCGGGCAACCCACCGGAAGGCTGGTATCCGAGCCAGACGCTGAACCGTCTCGAAGCGTTGAAGATCTACACGATCAACGCGGCCTACGCCGCCTTCGAAGAAGACGACAAGGGAACGCTGGCGCCCGGAAAGCTGGCCGACTTCACCGTTCTCTCGAAAGACATCCTGACGATCCCGGCACCAGAGATCCTCGAGACCGAGGTCCTGATGACGCTCGTCGACGGTCGGATCGTCTGGAGAAAGCCATGAATCGAGGGCGCGCTGACAAGCCTAGATACGAAGGATAGTCCTGGACCATGACAGAGCGCGATCCTTCCAAGATCACGCAAGTGGGGCTCGGTTTCTGGGCCTCGAAGTGCTTGCTCAGCGCGGTGGAGCTCGGCCTGTTCACCGAGCTCGACACTCATGAATGTCGAGATCCCTACCAGATAGATAGAGCCAATTAACTAAGAAGCCGCTGGTTGCGGCTCGGGCCCTCGCTTCGGCTGCGCAGCGCCGGACACGAACCACGCCAGGAGGAACGACAACAGGATCCCGATTTGCAACGCGAGTCCTTCCACGGTTGCCTGGAGCTCCAGAAACGGAACGTAGGGCACCGCCGGCAGCGGCGTCTCCTTGATCCAGCCGATCTTCTGGAGCTCGCGGATGCCATAGCCGGCGAAGACGAAGGAGAGCAGGCCGAGAAGCAATCCGGTAACGGCGAAAAACGGCTTCAGCGGTATCTTCTTTCCGTAACGGAACGTCAGAACGACGAGGGCGAACAGCAGCAGTACGCCGGCGCCCAGACCGAGGAAGATGGCCGCTCCCGCGGTCTCGTGTCTGAGGAAAAGCGCCTGATAGAAGAGCACGCTCTCGAAGGCCTCGCGGTAAACGGCGAGGAATGCGACCGTCGCGAGGGCGAGCCCGCTGCCCGCACCGAGCGCGCTCTTCGCCCGATCTTCGATGTAGCTCTTCCAACGCTTCAGGTCGGCGTTATGGATAACCCAGAAGCTCACGGAGAACAACACCCCGGCCGCGAGCAGAGACGTGATTCCCTCGAGAGCTTCCCTCTGGAGCGTCGAGACGCCGACGACAAACCGTGCGGCGAGCCAGGTCAAGACCCCGACGAGGACGCCCGCGACCGAGCCCCAGAGCGTATAACGACGGAACTCCCGATGTCCCGTCGCGGTGAGATAGCTCAGGAGCAGCCCGATGAGAAGCGTCGCCTCGATTCCTTCACGAAGGATGATCGTCGCTGACTGCATGAAGACGAAACCGAGCCCGGAGCCAGTATCGGTCAGCTCCAGGCGCGCCTCTTCGGTGAGCGCCTTCAGCCGAGCGAGCTGAGGAGCGAGCACTTGTTCCGACGCCCCCTGTCGAAGAGAGGCACGGTACGAGGCGAGCGACCGCTCGAGGCTCCGAACGAGACGCGCGTTGGTAGCCAGCAACGTGGCTTCGGTCGGCTCGATCCCATCCAGATAGGCCTCGAGGCTCAGCCGAACCGCGCTCTCGCCGTCCCCTCGCTCGTAGGCGGCGAGGCTTTCGTCGAGCTTCCGCTGCGCGAGTCTGAGGAGCTCGTCTTCGGGCGTTTCCGGTATCTTGCCGCGGTAGTAATCGAGAGCACCCGGCGCCGCCCCGAGCGCCTGGGCAAGCTCCGCATCCGACCGGGTGGCGAGATCCTTGACGGTGATCGGAAGAGGTACGTTAGGAGGCGACGGCGAGAAACTTTCGCGCATCGTCATCAAGTAGAACGCCAAATCCCACCGTTCGGTCAGCGAAAGTGTCTCATCGTAAGAAGGCATGGCCGTTCCCGCCACGCCGAAACCGATGGCGTTGAAGAGCTGATGCGGCGCGACGCGTCGCATGCGCTCGCCGCCAAACGCGGTAGGAGGCGGCGACATGTCGACTGCGGACGGACCGAGCCCGTCGCCCGAATCCCCGTGACATTGCCGACAGGCGGTCTCATAGAGCCGGCGCCCGTCGAGAAGGCTCGGTGCGCGCGAGGGATAGCTCACGACGTGAAGCTCTTGTGTCATTGCCGCCACGAGCTCCCGCACGCGGGCGACGACCTCGTGGGGCTCGGAACGCTCGGACACCATCGTCCTCAACCCGTCGAGGCTTTGCTTGACGGCCGAGTCGGGCTTCGGGTACTCGTCCGCTAGAATCCTCGTGAACTCCAGCATCTCGCGATACTCGAAATCGTCGAGGATCTCTCCCCCGCTCACCGCACCCTCGTAATCCGTTCCGACGTACTGCAGGAGGAAGAGAAGCTCCTCCGGTCCCAGCCCCGTGGAGGCGAGAGGCGCAGCGCGTTCGGCTTTGGTCGCTCCCGCCCGAGGGAAGAACACCAGAGAAGCGCCCAAAAAGAGCGGCAAGAAGAGCAGGATGCGGGGCAACAGTCTGTCGCTCGTCATCGTCTCTCATTATATGAAATTGACATCCGTTTTCAAGTTTAAATTGGGCCCTGCGCTGAGCGGGTGAAAACGAATAGGCGACTACTCCCCCATCGAAGGCCCGGCCCATCGTCTTGCGGCCCCTCTCACGAACAGCAGGACGATGCTCAGTATGCCCAGGCCGAGGCCCACCACGACCCCGGCATCCACCATCCCCCGCCAGGGCTGCGCCAGGCGACGCACCGAGATCACCAGGAGGACTATCCCCAAGAGCACCAGCCAGCTCGTCGCGACGACCCGTCGAGGAGCATCGAACAAACCCATCGAGTACGGTGCCCCGAACAACACCCGTATCGGAGTGGGATTGCGGCCGAGATGAAACGCCCTCTCGACCACGCGTGGAGAGAAGCTGCGATGGAAACCACGATAGCCTTCGGCGTAGGCGTTGAGTGACACCCAGGCGACGAGGAGGACCCACTGGAGTCCGGTCAGCGCGCCGGCGTCGAAAATCTCGGCGGCGACGGGCGCGAGCGCACCGAGCGCACGACCAAGGAAAGCCGCAACCCCGGCCACACACCACGACGCAATCAGCAACTCTCTCGATATCAAGGCCCGGAACGATATAACGCAAAAGCGCGAGAAGACCATCGTGGTAGACTTCGATTGGAGAGAAGCCATGGGAAACAGCTATCCGAGACTCCAGCATCCGATGGTTCGCGACCGTGGAGAGCTTCGTCGCGCGAGTTGGGACGAGGCAATCGGCAAGGCCGCCGAGGGTTTCGAAGAACATCGCGGCACCGCCTTCGGTCTCTTCAGCTGCTCCAAGGCGACCAACGAAATGAACTTCATGGCACAGAAGTTCGCGCGGGTCGTGATGGGCAGCAACAACATCGACAGCTGCAATCGTACGTGACACGCTCCGAGCGTCGCCGGTCTGGCGGCGGTTTTCGGAGCCGGAGGCGGAACCAGCTCCTATCAGGAGCTCGAGCAAACGGACGTCATCCTTCTGTGGGGATCGAACGCTCGCGAGGCCCATCCGATTTTCTTCCACCACGTGCTCAAAGGCATAAGAAACGGGGCTAAGCTCTTCACCATCGATCCTCGACGCACGGCGTCGGCCCAGTGGGCCGATGTCTGGCTCGGGCTCGATGTGGGCACCGATATCGCACTCGCCAACGCCGTCGCCCGGGAAATCCTGGACGCCGGCCTCGAGAACAAAGCCTTCATCGAGAGAGCGACGACCGGCTTCGACGAGTACGCCAGATCGGTCGAGACTTATACCCTCGAGTACGCGGAAAAAACGACCGGCGTTCATCGGGATGCGATTCGCGAGCTCGCGCACGTCTACGCGAAGGCGGACCGCGCCCAGCTCTGCTGGACGCTCGGGATCACCGAGCACCACAACGCGACCGATAACGTCCTCGCCCTCATCAACCTGGCGCTTCTTACGGGGCACGTGGGACGTTGGGGATCCGGTCTCGTTCCCATCCGGGGCCAGAACAACGTTCAGGGCGGAGGAGATATGGGGGCTCTCCCCAACAAGCTGCCGGGATTCCAGAACGTCGACACTGACGAGCACCGGGCGAAATTCGAGAAGACCTGGAAAGCGAGCGTCCCCTCGACTCCCGGCTGGCACATGACCTTGATGTTCGAAGCGATGGAGCGCGGCGATTTGCGCTCGCTCTACATCATCGGGGAGAACCCGGCCCAGTCCGAGGCCGACGGCGAGCGATCGCTTACGCTCCTTTCGAACCTCGCGCACCTCGTGGTCCAGGATATTTTCCTCACCCGGACGGCGCAGCTCGCCGATGTGGTCTTCCCCGCGGCCGCGGCTTGGGCGGAGACCGAGGGCACGGTGACGAGCAGCGAGCGCCGCGTTCAGCGGGTCCGCAAAGCACTCGAGCCACCCGGTGAGGCCAGAGACGACATCGAGATCATCTGCGCGCTTGCGCGCCAGATGGGCCACGACTGGAAGACGCCGACCGCCGAGCAAGCCTGGAACGAGCTCCGCAGTCTCTCGCCTCTCCACGCCGGAATGAGCTACGAGAGACTCGACAAGCTGGGCGGCATCCAGTGGCCCTGCCGTGACGAGAACGATCCGGGAAGTCCCTTCCTGCACGGGAGACTCTGGAAGCGGCCCGTCGAGGGCCGCAGGGCCCCGTTTCACGTCGTCGAGCAGGTGCCTCCGGTCGACGAGCTCACCGAGGAGTTCCCCATCCGGCTCACCACGGGACGACGGCTCGATTCGTTCAACACGGGAGTTCAGAGCAGCGGCTTCGCATCGCCCATACGAAACGGCGAAACGCTGGATCTGTCACCATCCGATGGCGCCCGCTACGGTGTTACCGAAGGGGACCGCGTTCGCATCGCTTCGCGGCGCGGCGAGATCGAGGCTCCGGTGCGCTTCGACGAGAACCTGCCCCCCGGCCTGGCGTTTCTCACGCTTCACTTTCCCGACGAGGTTGACACGAACCGGCTCACGATCGAGGCCTGGGATCCGAAGTCCGGCACGTCGGAGTTCAAGGCCACGGCCATCCGCATCGAGAAAGCCTGATGGATCTGCACCTACCCGAGGCCCAACCTACCGAAGAGGAGCGCCGAGCGGTGGACGCGGTGCTCGGTCCGCCGAAAGAAATCCTTGTCGAGGAGCAAGTCGTTCGAGGCGGTGTCTCGGAAGTCGAAGGAAAACGACATCTCCTCCTTCCGGCTCTCCAGGGCGTTCAGGATCAGATCGGTTGGGTGAGCGAAGCCGCCCTCGGCTACATCTGCCGTCGTCTCACCGTGCCACCCGCCGAAGCTTATGGAGTGCTGACGTTCTATGCGCTTCTCGCTACACAGAGCAGACCGAAGCGTGTGGCGCACGTATGTGACGACATCGCCTGCAAGCTCGTCGGCGCGGACGAGCTCTGCGAAGAGCTCGCGAACCAAAACGCCGTCCATCGAAGCCCGTGCCTCGGCCAATGCGAGCGCGGTCCGGCCGCCCTGTTCCAATGTGCCGGCGAAGACGACTGGACTCTCGTGCGAGCGACGAAAGAGGGCGTTCGCGAGGGCCTCGCAGGCAAGCGCCGAGAGATGCCGAGACCGCTGGTTTACGGGCGGAGGCTTCTCCGGCGTATCGGCGTTTGCGATCCCGAAAGCCTCGACGACTACCGCGAGCACGGAGGCTACCAAGCGCTGCGGCGTGCCATCGAGCTCGGGCCAAGCGGGATCATCCGCGAGGTCAAGGACTCGAGAATCCGAGGCCGTGGCGGTGCCGCCTTCCCGATGGGCATCAAGTGGGAGGCCGTGGCGAAAGCCCCGGTTCGTCCTCATTACCTGGTCTGTAACGCCGACGAGTCCGAGCCAGGGACCTTCAAGGACCGCATCTTGATGGAGGAGGATCCGTTCGCCGTCATGGAAGCGATGACGATCGCCGGCTACGCCGTCGGGGCGACGACGGGTTTTCTCTACATTCGAGGCGAATACCCCCACGCGACCGCACGAATCAGAAACGCCATCGAGAAGTCTCGCACACGCGGGTTTCTCGGAAAGGACGTGATGGGGGAAGGCTTTTCCTTCGACGTCGAGCTTCGGCGCGGCGCGGGCGCTTACATCTGCGGTGAAGAAACGGCGCTGTTCAACTCGATCGAGGGTTATCGTGGCGAGCCGAGGAACAAGCCTCCCTTTCCCACGGAGGCGGGTCTCTTTGGAAAACCCACCGTCGTCAACAACGTCGAAACGCTCGTGAACGTGCTCGACATCGTTCTCGACGGGGGCCCGGCGTTTGCCGCGGTGGGAACCGAGGAGTCCACCGGCCCGAAGCTGTTCTGCGTCTCCGGAAACGTGGCGAAACCTGGACTCTACGAGGTGGAGTTTGGCGCGACGCTGAAGACGCTGCTCGAGCTGGCCGGCGGGGTAGCCGGTAGCGGGAATCTCGCGACCGTACTTCTCGGGGGCGCCGCGGGCAGCTTCGTTGGCCCCGAGGAGCTGGACGTGCCGCTCACGTTCGAGGGAACGCGCTCGGTCGGGGCGTCTCTCGGCTCGGGCGTGGTGATGGTGTTCGACGATCGCGCGCTCATGCCCGAGATGGTGCGCCGTATCGCGGCTTTCTTTCGCGACGAATCCTGCGGGCAATGCGTCCCCTGCCGCGTCGGCACCGTGAGGCAGGAGGAGGCGCTCACCCGATTCCTCGCGAACAGCGCGAATGGAAGCGCCAAACGCGAGGCGGCGCTCATTGAAGAGCTCGCCCAGGTCATGCGCGATGCTTCGATCTGCGGGCTTGGCCATACCGCGGCGAGCGCCGTGCTGTCTGCCATCACGCGCGGCCTCCTGGACAAGACGACATGAACGAACGCCGAATCGAACTGACGATCGACGGCCAACCCGTGGCCGTTAAAGAAGGCGCCACGCTACTCGACGCGTGTCGTGTCGAGGGAATCGCGACCCCCACGCTGTGCTTTCTCGAGAACCTTACCCCCGTCAACGTCTGCCGGGTTTGTGTGGTCGAGCTCGAGGGATCGCGAACGCTCGTTCCAGCCTGCTCGCGGAAGGCAGAGTCCGGAATGAAGGTCAAGACGGACAGCGAGCGGGTCCGGCATAGCCGGAAGCTCGTGCTCGAGCTTCTCGCTTCCTCCGTGGATCTTTCGCTGGTCGGCGAGGAGATCGGCCGATTCATGGAGCGCTACGAGGTGGACGCGGGGCGGTTCGGGGCCGGGGCGAAGACGGTGGCTCAGCCGGTGAAGATCCACGATGAGATGTACGTTCGCGACTACAGCCGCTGCATTCTCTGCTACAAATGCGTGGAGGCGTGCGGCGAGGACGCTCAGAACACGTTCGCCATCTCGGTGGCGGGCCGGGGTTTCGGCGCAAGCATCTCGACGGAGCACGATACCCGGCTCGACCGGTCCGCCTGCGTCTATTGCGGGAACTGTATCGGCGTGTGCCCCACCGGCGCGCTCATGTTCAAGAGCGAGCACGACCTGAGGGAAGCGGGCCGATGGGACGAGTCGAGGCAGACCGTCACCCGTACGGTCTGTCCTTACTGCGGCGTCGGCTGCAACCTCGAGCTCCGGGTCCAGGACAACAACATCGTGAGGGTCACGTCCCCGGCCGACCACGACGTGACCCGGGGCCATCTCTGCATCAAGGGTCGTTTCGGCATCCAATTCGTCCAAAACCGGTGAATGCCGGTGTGCTATGCTCCCCGCCATCATGCTCCGAGCCTTCTGGATCTGCGCGTTGGTGGCCACCGAAGCCCAGGACACCCCTCAGGAAAAGAACGAGGAGGAAAAACCGACCCTAAGCTACGAGGAGGTCGTCGTCGTCACCGCGGCGGCGACGGAACAGCCGATCCTCGACGCGGTTGCGCTTGTGAGCGCGCTGACGGAACAAGACGTCGTCCGCTCCCCAGCCCTCGTCATCGACGAGCAGCTCCGAAGAGTCCCGGGTTTCAATCTTTTCCGCCGGTCGTCCAGCTTGTATTCGCACCCCACGACCCAGGGTGTCTCGCTTCGGGGGATCGGATCGAGCGGAGCCAGCCGGAGCCTCGTCCTCTGGAACGGCATCCCGTTCAACGATCCCTTCGGCAACTGGATCTATTTCAACCGGCTGCCGACACTTTCTCTGCGAACGGCGGAGGTGGCGCGCGGAGCGACGAGCCAGCTCTACGGCAGCTCGGCACTCGGAGGAACGATTCAGCTCCTTCCCCGTACGCCCGCCGAGCGCACCTTCGACCTCCGCCTGCAGGCGGGTACCCTCGATACCTACGACCTCGACGTCTTCACGTCCGATCGCAGTGGAGACTGGGCCTGGCTCGCCTCGGGCCGCGTGTTCGACACCGGAGGATACGTTCAAGTCCGCGAGGAAGAGCGCGGCGCCGTCGACGTTCCCACCAACGCAGCGTTCCAGACCTTCGTCGGACGTCTCGAATATCGTGACTTCCACGCGGGGGTCAACCTGTTCAATGAGAAGCGGAGCAACGGCACGCCCATCCAGCAAAACGATTCGCAGATTTTTCTCGTCGAGACCGGCTACGACGCCGAACGGTGGAGCTTCAACTTCTACGGGCAGAGCCAGGAGCTCAACAGCGACTTCTCGCGCATCCTCCCCGATCGCTCGCAGGAGTTCCAAACGGCGGAGCAGCATTTTCCCTCCACGGGATTCGGAGCCTCGTTCACGATGCGGAGCGTTACCGGGCTTCAGTACGGCATCGACTGGCGCCGTGCGAGCTGGGACGTCAACAGCCAGAATTTCGTGGGAGCCTTTGCGCAATATCTATTCGAGCCGGACCCGCGGCTCGATGTTCTCCTGGGGGGCCGATACGATCTCTGGGAGAACCGGACGACCCAGGGAACGTTCAATCCCCGTGCCGGGCTCGTATATCGCGCGTCCGACTTCGCGACCGTTCGGGCGTCGGCTTACCGGGGCTTCCGGGCGCCCTCGCTCAACGAGCTCTTCCGGCCGTTTCAGCTAGGAAATATCGTCACCGATGCCAATCCGGACCTCACCGAGGAGTACCTTTGGGGCTTCGAGGGAGGAGTCGACCTCCATCCGAGTCGTTTGGTTCTCCTGCGTTTCAACGCCTTCTATAATTCCCTGGAAGATCCGGTCGCGAATGTCACCCTCGGAGTCGCAAACGGGCAAATCTTGCGACAGCGTCAGAATCTGGGAAGCGCGACCATTCAGGGGCTCGAAGCCGAGATCTCCTACCGCGTGGCGGACCCTTGGCAGATTCGGGGCGCCTACCTCTTCTCGGACGCGGTGGTAGACGAGACCGGACTCGCGATTCCACAAGTGGCCAGGCATCAAGCGACGCTCGGGCTGTTCTACGACGGTCCGTTCCAGTTCACCGCCGATGTCCGAATCACGGGCGACGCGTGGGACGACGACCTGAACGAGCTGCTCCTCCCCGCGTACGGAGTGCTCGATCTCTCGACCCGAATCCCGTTATCGAGGAAGCTGGATCTCTATGCGGCCGTGGAGAACGTGACCGACACCGAGTACGTCGTTCGACTGACCCCCCTCGAGAATCTCGGAACGCCGCGGCTGGTGCACGGCGGCATCGAGATCCGACTCTTCCGCTAGCGGTTGGTACAGCTCAGCGAGCTTCGACCGGCTCGTTCCGGCCGGGTACGATCGGCGCGACGACCTTGATGGGGCGTCTCTCGGCCGCCACTCGCACCGGACGGATGGGCTTGCGCACATGAACGAGCCGGGGCTGACGATGTCCATTCTTAATCTGAACCATGAGGCACTCAAGAGCAATCCCAGTGCCATCAGCCGAACCCGTAGCCCTCGCTCCGATCTCATTGATTCAGAGGCATTTCTCAGATTATTCTCCCTCTTGTCCCGATTCTCTTCCGAAACCGTCTTCCGAAAAATTGGTATTCAATTACCGATTTAGCTAAAATCGGTAATCATGATCCGACTGCTTCTCGCTTCGGAAACCAGCGCCATTGCGAATCGAATCGATAAACTGCTCCAAATTGGGGGGATCGAGGCCGAGAGTGTTGCGAGCGTCGACGGCGTGCGCGGCAAGCTGACCCGAGACGACTTCGACATGCTCGTCATCGAACAGAGCCTTTTTCCGGAAAAAGCCATCGACTTCCTGACCGAGCTCCGTTCGCTTCCCGAGCACCCCGGAGTCGTCGTCCTTTCGCCGGAGGACGACCCCCGACGACGCGCCGAGCTGCTCGCGTCCGGTTGTGACGCCGTTTTGTGGCTCGGCCTCGACGACGACACACTCGGCGCCACGCTCGTTTCGCTCGCCCGCCGGAGGGGCGACGAAACTCTGGAGCGGCTCGGTGCCGAGCGCTCCGAGAAACGTTCGACTCTCGCCGATTTCACATCGGCGAGCGCCTCGATGCAGCACCTACTGCGGATGGCCCGCCGGTGCGTCAAAGGTGACTCGGCGCTTCTCATTCTCGGCGAGACGGGTGTGGGAAAAGAGCGCCTGGCCCGCTCGATCCACTCGGAGAGCGCACGCTCGCGCGGGCCGTTCATCACCGTCAACTGCGGTGCCCTTCCGGAAACCCTGCTCGAGAGTGAGTTGTTCGGCCACGAGGAAGGTGCTTTCACCGGCGCGGTTCGTTCTCGTCGCGGGTATTTCGAGCTCGCCCATCGCGGCACCATCTTTCTCGACGAGATCGGTGAGATGCCGCTCCACCTCCAGGTGAAGCTGCTGCGGGTGCTCGAGGACAAGAGCATTTACCGGGTCGGCAGCGAGAAGCCCGTGACGGTCGACGTAAGGGTGATGGCCGCGACGAACCGCGATCTGAGGCGTGAGATGGAATCGGGCCGATTTCGGCCCGATCTCTATTATCGCCTCGCCGTCGTGACGCTCCACGCGCCGCCGCTTCGGGAACGGCGGGAAGACATACCGGAGCTGGCGCGCGCCTTTCTCGATACGAGCCGGCGAAAGCTCGTGAGACCCGTTACGGGCTTCGAGCCTGATGCGATTCAAGCCCTGGTGCGCCACGATTGGCCCGGCAACGTCCGCGAGCTCATGAACGTCGTGGAACGGGCCGTTCTGCTCGCGCCCGGAAGAAACGTTCGCGTCGACGATCTGAGGGCCTCCAACCAATGGGAGGCAGAACCGACCCGGACCGAGATGCCTCCAGGGGATCGAAGAAGGCGGAGCCTGGCGGAGGCACGCCGCGACGTGGTCGCTCGCTTCGAACAGGAGTATTTACGCCACCTCCTCGGTGAGACGCGCGGCCGAATCGGAGAGACGGCACGTGTAGCGGGCATCACCGAGCGCACGCTCTACACGATGATGAGACGGTACGGTCTGCGAAAGGAAGACTTCAAGTCGATGACCGGAGACGACGCCCGGTGAGTTAAAATCGGCGCGCATCAAACACCGAAAGGAGACTCGAATCGAATGCCTCGAGCAATTCACCTCGTCGTCCTGAGCACGTTGCTTTCGACCGTCCCGTCTTATGCCGAGGAAGACAACTTGAAAGGCTTCCTGCCCGACGAAGTCGCGGCGGCGCGCGAATGGGAAACGAAGCTCAGAGAGATCCCCGATCCGGCGAACCTTCGTGAGTACATGAGGGTCATTACCGAGGACCCTCATATCGCCGGACTTCCCGGCAGCAAGAAGGTGGCGGACTACATCCTCGCGCGATTCAAATCGTGGGGCCTCGACGCCTGGATCGAGGAGACCGAAGCGCTCATGCCTCTTCCCGCCGAGAGGCACGTGGAGCTCCTCGAGCCGACGAGCTACGTGGCCAGGTTGGAAGAGCCGAGCCTGCTCGAGGACAAGGACTCCGCCGACCCCGGTCAGCTCCCGACCTATAACGCCTACGCCGCCGAGGGAGACGTCACCGCACAGCTCGTTTACGTGAACTATGGCGTCCCCGAGGACTACGAGAAGCTCGAGAAAATGGGAATCGATGTCGCGGGCAAGATCGTCATCGCTCGTTACGGAAAGAGCTGGCGTGGCATCAAAGCCAAGCTTGCCCAGACTCATGGCGCGGTCGGATGTCTCATCTATTCCGACCCTAGAGACGATGGCTACTTCGAAGGGCTCACCTATCCCGAGGGACCGTTTCGCCCCGACCACGGCGTGCAGCGGGGAAGCATCATGGATATGCCCATCCATCCCGGCGATCCCCTGAGTCCGGGATTCGGCGCCAAATCGGGCGAGCCCAGGCTCGACATCAGCGAGGCGAAAACACTCGTGAAGATTCCCGTGCTTCCCCTGTCCTACGGGGACGCCCTTCCTCTTCTTCGGAGCCTCAGGGGAGAGATGGCGCCTGAGGAGTGGCGCGGAGCCCTTCCCATCACCTACCACATCGGGCCTGGGCCAGCGCTCGTGAACCTCAAGCTGTCGCTCGACTGGAAGACGCGACCGCTCTTCAACGTCATCGCTCGCATCGATGGCTCGATGTTCCCCGACGAGTGGATCGTCCATGGAAACCATCACGATGGCTGGAACAACGGTGCCATGGATCCCACGAGCGGAAACGTCGCCCTGATGGAGACCGCGCGTGCGTTCTCCGCGCTGTTGAAACAGGGCTGGAAACCCAAGCGGACGATTATTTTCGCGTCATGGGACGGAGAGGAGTGGGGACTCCTCGGCTCCACGGAGTGGGCGGAGACTCACAAGGAAGAGCTTCTTCGGAAGGGAGTCGCCTACATCAACAGCGACAGCACGGGGAAGGGCTGGCTCAACATGAGCGGAAGCCACACGCTGCAGGAGCTCATCAACGACGTGGCGCGGGACGTCCCCGACCCCGAACGGGGCGTGAGCGTCTGGCAGGCCGCGCGCGAGAGGGCGCTCGAGCAGGCAAAAGACGACGCGGCCCGCAACGACATCGAGCAGAGCGACGATCTCCGGATCGATGCTCTGGGCTCGGGCTCGGACTACACGGTGTTCCTCGACCATCTGACGATGGCATCTCTGAACCTGGGCTTCGGCGGCGATAGTTCCGGAGGGGTTTATCATTCGAACTACGATTCCTTTGACTGGTACCGGCGTTTTTCGGACGGCGACTTCGTCTTCGGCCGCGCCCTCTCCCAGACGATCGGAACGGCGATCTTGCGGCTCGCAGACGCCACGATCCTGCCGTTCAACTTCATCGATCTCGCCGACACGATGGCTCGTTACGTCGAGGAGATCCGCAAAGCCCATGCCGAGATGGAACAGGCCGCTGAGGTCGACCTGACGCCAGTCGACGCCGCGCTCGACAAGCTGCGCGCGGCTGGGGAGGCCTACGAGGCGGCGCTCAGAAACCTCGAGAGCGCAGGCGCGAGTGCCCTGCTGGCTCAGCCGGAGCTTCAGCGGCTCAACCATCTCCTCTACACGTCCGAGCGACGACTGGCTCACGATGAAGGTCTTCCGAACCGCGAGTGGTTCCGCCACCAGGTCTATGCGCCGGGCTTCTACACCGGCTACGGTGTCAAAACGATTCCCGGAATCCGCGAAGGCATCGAAGAAGAAGCCTGGGAGCAGGCGCGGCATTACGTGAGGGTCGTCTCCGAGGCTCTCGAGAGCCTGGTGAGCCAAATCGACGAGGCGCGGAGTCTCGTGGAAGCGCTCCGGGCCAGTTCCCAACCCTAACGGGCTACTTTCGCTTCAAGATGGCTCGCCACCCGGTCGGGCTCGGCAGGGGTGAGAGGTGGCTCGTTTCCGAGAAACGCTCCACGACGTAAAACAAGTTCGCATCGATGCGCCGGGCTTTCTCCACGGCTCGGTTCAAGTTGCGGCGCTGAAGCGTGGCGAAGACGAGCCTCGTACGGTGTCCGTTCATCCGGCTGTCGAAGACCGCGAGCACCTCGCCGAACTCCGCGAGGACATCGGCGATGGCGTCCCCTTTCTCGGAGATCACCCGTATTACGGCTCTCCCGAGCGCGAGCTTCTTCTCGAGCGTGATTCCGAGTGCGTTCCCCGCGGCGAAGCCGGCAGCGTAAGCGACGACCAGTGCGGGATGCTCGCGGACCCTGAGGATGACCTGAGACACGGCCGTTACCCAAATCAGGATCTCGAAAAAACCCAGGAACACGGAAAGCCTCAGCCGGCCATTGACCACGGAAATCGTCCGCAGCGTTCCCAGGGAAACATCGCAGATGCGGAGACAACAAACGACGGCCGCCAGTTGCCAGACCGAGAGACTATCCATCATGGCAGATCGAACCCGAGCCCGCTTCGTCCCGTGGGAAAGAGCAGGCCATTGTGCAGTATCACGGCACCGGCGGCCGGGTCTCCGATCAGATCGAGGTGGCCGTCGAGGTCGGCGTAAGCGACGTTCGGACGTGCCAGAGCGTAGTGCAGACCTGCCGCGATCGAGAGAGCGGACTCGTCCATGCACCCCACCATGACCTCGATATTCGCGGCCGAGGCCACGGCATCGATTCGCAAGGCCTCATCGATTCCCCCCACCTTCATGAGCTTCACGTTGATCATGTCGGCGAGCTCGTCTCGGGCGACGGAAAGAGCATCCCCCGAGCTCATCAGACTCTCGTCCGCCATGACCGCCATCGGCGCTCCGGCAGCGACCCTCCCCAGCAACTCCGGTTTTTCCCGCGGAGTAGGCTGTTCGAAAATCTCGATTCGCGCGCTTCGAGTCGCCCGAACGAGCTCGAGTGCTTCTTCCACCGAGTAACCCTGGTTGGCGTCGAATCTCAGCTCGGTTCGAGGTCCGATCGCCTCTCGGACCGCGAGAATCCGCTCGATGTCGTTCGTCAAATTCCGGCCGCCTTTGATCTTGAGCGCCCGGAACCCACGTCCGACCAGCTCTTTGGCTTTCACGATGGCCTCGTCGGTTTCCACGATTCCTATGGTGACACTGGTGGGCATCGAACGGCGAAAGCCGCCCAGGACTCGCCAGAGCGGCAGCGCCGCTGCCTTGCCGAGAATGTCGTGGAGGGCCATGTCGGCCGCGGCGCGCACCGAGGGGTGGTTCGCAAGCTCCTGCCTGAGTCGTGCCAGGATGCGCGTTCTACGCAGCGGATCGGCGCCCTTGAGAATCGGTCCGACTATCGTATCGAGCGCCGAAAGCGCCGAATCGGGTGTTTCGCCGGTCACCACCTCATCGGGCGCCGCGCAGCCGAACCCAGAGATATCCGCGTTGGTCTCGACTCGCAGGAAGACCGTGGTCGCCCTCGAAATCGTCTCGTACGCGATGGCATAGGGCTCCGCCAGCTTCATGTCGACCGACCAGGCCTCGACCCGCGTGATCTTCATGTCCGCCCGTCCGGCGATATCGATTGGAGGAGATTGTTCACATTTCAGCGAGACGCGCGAACCGCGAGCGCCTCGATGGCCCTCATGATGTGGTCGGGCCCGTGGACGAGAACGTCCACCGCGGGAAGAGCCGTCTCTTCCTCGATCTCCCGGCAGACGGCATCGAGCCGGTCGCGGGGGATGTTCTCGTGGTTGATGGATAGAGCAACCACCGGCTTGCCTGAGACGATCTGAAGCGCCTCGATCTGCGTGATGAGCGGCTGGATCGGGTAGCCGGGAAACCCGTCGTACTCCTTTCGTGCCGGTGCGTGCTGGAGCACGATCCCGTGAGGCCGCGCCGCTGCCAGAATCTCGAACCCACCGGGATAAGCGGGATTGAGGAGGCTTCCCTGCCCCTCCAAGAAGATCCTGTCGGGCCTCTGCTCGTTCCAGGCGCTCCATACGACGTGCTCGATCTCCCCCGACACGAAGTCGTTCACCAGAGAGTCCAGGACGATCCCATAGCGCACCCCTTGCATCCAGGCGGTCTGGCCCGTCCCGATCATCACCGCGGAAAACCCCTTCGATTCGTAGTGATTCGTCAGAATGGTCGCGGCGGTACGCTTGCCGAGTGCCGAATCCGTTCCCAGCACGGCAATCCGGAGCGACTCGACGTCTTCGATCTTGCCGCTGAAGAAATGAAGGTCCTTGACCGGGGGTGATTTTCGGACATCACGGATTCGGACGTTCCTCGACCGCGCGAGCGTCACGATCTCCTCGTCATCGGTCAAATAGTCGTGCAGGCCGCAGTCGACGTGAAGTCCCCGTTCGATCGCTTCGACGATATGCGACCGTGAGCCGGGCTCGAGCCGGCCCCCATCGGGGGCGAGTCCCACGACGAAGTGTGACGCGGCAAGGCCCCTGTCGTCAGACACGGCCAGGGCTTCACTCAAGCCCGCGAGGATGGGCACGGGTTCCCGTTCAACGCCGAGGAGCGCGGCTGCGTCTCGCCCCGCACAGGTCGAGTCGATGACCGACGTCACGCGGTAGCGCTTGCTGAAACGTACGAGGCCGTGGGCCGTTTTTCCGTTAGGCGCAAGAAAGGCTCCTTCGCAGTAAAGGACGGCGTTTCCATCCGGGGTTTCCAGGAAGCTGTTAGAACCGGTCAAGCTTTGCTCCGAGCGTTGGATTCAAGATAACACGGGGCCGTCGAACGGGGCCGTTTTTGCGTTTCTGACGGATACGCTTTCATAATATATGGTTAGGTCGCCTCAGGCGTCCGGAATGTCAGGAAACGAAGCAAGTTTTGAAAGCCGCACGAGGCGACGTCGACAGTCGACAGTCAAGAGTCAACAAAAGGCCCCATGGGGGTTTTCTCGACTGTTGACGATCAACCGTGAACACGAGGCCCCGAAACAAAGCCGACCGGGTCGGTTCGAAGCGGAGCCTCGCAACGTGGGTTAATCGAGCTGAGGACAACCGATGAACGATTTTCGCCGTGATCCTGAAGGGGGATACGTTCCTTCCGTACATTTGAATCTCAACGTGCGCGGCCTCGAGCCTTCCGCAACTCTTGCCATCAACGAGCTCAGCAATGCGCTCATCGGGCAAGGAAGAGAGGTGTTGAAGCTCGGTCTGGGGCAGTCTCCTTTTCCCGTTCCCGAAACCGTCGTGGAGGCCCTGAAGGCGAATGCCCATCAGAAGGACTATCTTCCCGTTCGTGGGCTTCCCGCATTGAGAGAGGCCGTCGCCGACTACCATCGCCGCAAGAACGGCGTGGCGCGAGGAGGCAGCAACGTCCTCATCGGCCCGGGCTCCAAGGAGCTGATGTTCCTGATCCAGCTCGTCTACTACGGGGACCTCGTCATCCCGACCCCCTCGTGGGTCTCTTACGCTCCGCAGGCCCAGATCATCGGCCGCCACGTGCGGTGGATTCCCACCTCGTCGAAGAACAACTGGCAGCTCCAGCCCGAGGATCTCGAACGGCTTTGCGAGGTCGACGCGGAGCGGCCGCGGCTCATGATTCTCAACTATCCCAACAACCCCACGGGGCATACTTACGACGCCACCGAGCTCAAGGAGCTCGCCGCCGTGGCCCGCAGATACCGCGTCGTCATGCTCTCCGACGAGATCTACGGCGAGATTCATCACGACGGCCGGCACGTCTCCATCGCCGAGTTCTACCCCGAAGGGACGATCATCAGCACCGGATTGAGCAAATGGTGCGGCGCGGGAGGATGGAGGCTGGGCAGTTTCACGTTTCCCGAGGCGCTCACCTGGCTTCTGAATTCCATGGCCGTCGTCGCTAGCGAAACCTTCACCGCGACGAGCGCTCCTATTCAGCACGCGGCGGTAACGGCCTTCCGCGGCGCTCCCGAGATCGAGGCCTACCTCGTCAAATGCCGCCGGATTCTCAAAGCGATTGGCCGCTACGGCACACGTTCCTTGAAGGAGGCGGGAGCTCGAGTGCGTGAGCCGGCCGGTGCTTTCTACCTCTTCCCCGATTTCGGCCACCTGCGCCACGAGCTGAAAGAGCGGAGCGTCACGTCGAGCCGAGTGTTGTGCGAGCGCCTTCTGAAAGAGACCGGTGTCGCCAGCATCCCCGGCTCGAGCTGCGGCCGATCGGAATCCGAGCTGACGCTGCGGCTCGCCTATGTGGACTTCGACGGGGCGAGAGCGCTCCAGGCGCTCGAGTCTCTCGAGCCTACCGAGGAGCCCAACGAGTGGTTCTTGCGGGAGCATTGCTCGAACGTCACCACAGCTTTCGACCGTCTCTGCGAATGGACGCCCAAGGCCGTGGCCGCTCACCGTTGATTGGACGGCCCCGCCGCGGCGCCGTCTCGCCTCGGCTCCGAGACTCCGCATTGGCTCCGTCCGTCGCTCACCCAGAGCTGGAGTCCCCCCATCTTGAACGAGTACGGATCCAGCGCCTCGAGCGAAAACCCGTTGCAATGAAGCGCCATCCGGCAGCGAGGATCGAACCGATCGGCCTCCCAGATCACATGGCTGTCCGGTGTGCAGTGAAGTCGCGGTGCGAGCACCGACGCGAAGGCACACCGGTGCCTGAGCCTCAGCATGACTTCGAGCATTCCGGAGCACATTCTCTCGGAGCCGGTCGAGCCGATCGCTAGGACGGGACGTCCGCCGCCGAGGAGAAACGTCGGCGCCGCGTTGGAGCGGGCAGGGGCTCCCGGCATCAGGAAATGCGGATGCTTCCGGTTCTTGATCTTGAACGCTCGCAGGTAGCCGTTGTGGACGAAACCGAGGCCGTTAGCGACTTCACAGGCGCCAAAGCTTCTCTCGATGGATTGGGTCATTGAGACGACGTTGCCTTCCGCGTCGCTCGTGTTGAGGTGCGACGTCTCGCCCCCCGCCGTGGCTCCCATGCGAGGGGAACCGCCGACTTCTCGCAGCCCGTCAAGGGTCTCCCGCACGGCGCGCTCGGCGTAGTCGAGCTCGAGCAGCGCGGTCGCTTCACCAGGCTCTTCCGCCCCCGTTCTCAAACGAAAACGGGCACGGTCTCGTCTTGCCCTGCGGATCATGGCCGCCACCCGTACGAGACCCTCGGGATCGTCGGGATCGAGTTTTCCATCGGGAATGAACGAGGCCATTTGAAGCATTTGAAGCAACGTGATTCCGCCGCCGGGTGGTCCGATCGTGCAGACGGTACGATCGTCGAACCGCCCCACGAGTGGAGGCGCTTCGCGGACTTCGAGGGCAGCATCCAGATCGTCCGCGCGAAGAAACCCGTTGTTTTTCCGTACGTCGTCGACGAGCTCGCTGGCGATCGCACCGGTGTAGAAATCCTCGAGCCCGTTCTCAGAAATCCTTCGCAGAGTCTGTGCCAGAATGGGCTGTCGGAAATGCGTGCCGGCGCGGAGGGGTTGCCCCGCCTCGTCCAGGAAGAACGGGGCTGCCGTCGACCGGCGAAGCTTCCTCGAGTAGATCCGGGCCACACCGTACTGCACCGTGGTTACCGGAAACCCGTCCTCGGCGAACCGAATCGCAGGTTCGATGATTTGCCGGATTCCGAGTCGTCCGTAGCGACGATGAAGGTGGTTGAGGGCAGCCACGAGCCGGGGAACGGCGATGGCGCGGTAGCCTCGGTACCGGCGCGAGCGGGCCACTTCCTCCGGTGTTGCCAGACGGGGAGCTCGCGCTGACCCGTCGACGACGAAAGTCCTCCCCGCTTCCGCCAAATGAACGAGTGCCAACCCCATCCCCCCGAGCCCGGAGCCCGCCGACTCCACTACTCCCAGGGCAAGGGACGCGGCGATCGCCGCATCCACGGCATTGCCACCTTGCTCCAGCATCTCCACTCCGGCCGCGGTTGCGAGGTAATGGGCCGTCACCACCATGCCGGCGGACGAGCGCTCGGACCAGAGAGACTCGACATGCCGCTGCTCGCTCCGGTCGTGCATTCTTTCGTGGGAGAATCGACCGTCCGCTCTCATCCGGCTCTTTCGGGAATATCCGCTCGGGCCTGCGACTTGCCCTCGCTAGGGTTGTCGTAGAATCGGTAGGTCGGATAGGCGAAGTCGATATCGTCGCATTCGGCAACGCGCGTGAGCACGTCTTCCGAGATCCGCTCCGTGGTCGAGCGGCGCTTCCGCGGCTCACAGAGATAGCGGATGGTCAGAAGCACCCCGCTGTCGGCGATCTTGGTGTACACGACCGGTGAGAGGTGCGTGTAGAAGATCATGAACTTTCGCGCCGCGAGCCGCACCTTCTCTTCCGCCGCTTGCGAGAGCTTTTCCGCGTCCTTCGTCGCGACTTCCGTCAAGATGGCCTTCGCCTTCTTCCAGTTGCTTTCGAAAGTGACCAGAACCGGGATCTCGTTCCAGATATACTCGAAACCCTTGGAGTAGTTCGACTGCGCTTCTTGGAATATCTTGCCATTCGGAATGTGGATCACGCGACCGGTGCTCTGGTCGGCGTCCACCCAGTTTCCAATCTCCATCAAGGTAAACTGGAATATCCGGACGTCGATGACATCTCCCTGGTGCGGCCCGATTTGAATGCGGTCACCCACGTCGAAAGGTCGGCGCCAGATGATGAAGAGCCAGCCGGCAAAATTCACGATCGGGTCGCGCAGCGCCACCGCAAGGCCGGCGGAGAGGAGGCCCAAAAAGGTTGAGATCGACTCGAATCCCTGGATCCAGATACGGCCAACAGTGAGAAATCCCAGCAAAAAAGTGAAGTAAGTAAGCGTCTTCCGCCATTGGTAGAGAAGCTTACTGTCCTCCGTGCGGCTGTAGACGACGCGCATCGCGACGTATCGGAGGGTGGCAAAAACGACGATGACGGCAAGTGTGGCGAGCGCACGGCCGGGAAGGTCCGAGCCGGGTGCGCCGAGCTCACCAAGCCAATCAACGATCGATTGCATCTACCTTGCTCCCTCGCAAAAACGCACCAACGGTGGCGACGACGGCCAAGCCCCAGATGGTTATGGCGGTCCAGCTCGAGAATAGTATCTCCCATCCGCCGCCGCTCAAGGCCATGGCCCGTCGCAAGCTCGTTTCCATCAAGCCGCCGAGGACGAAGCCCAGGACGACCGGGGCCAGCGGAAAATCGAGCTTGCGAAGAACATAGCCGAGCACGCCGAATCCAACAGCGAGAACCACGTCGAACGTGCTTCCGTTCACGGAATAGGCCGCCAACAAGCTGAGCACCAGCACGAGAGGATAGAGAAACCAGGGAGGTACCAACAATATGCTGGCAAACGCGCCAACCAGCGGAAGGTTGAGAAACAAAAGCACCACGTTTCCGACCACCATCGAGGCCGCGAGCGCCCAGAACACCTCGGCATGTTCCGTCAAGAACAGCGGGCCGGGGGCCACGTCCAAACCCAGCAACGCTCCGAGCAGGACCGCCGTCGTGCCGCTTCCGGGAACGCCGAGAGTGAGGAGGGGGATCATCGCGCCGGTGGCGGCCGCATTGTTCGCCGCCTCGGGGGCGGCCACGCCCCGCAGATCTCCTCGTCCAATCTCGCCATCAGGATGAAGTCGTTTCTCCGTCGCATAGGCGATGAAACTGGCTACGGTCCCGCCAGCGCCGGGGAGGACGCCGATCGCGAATCCAACCAGACTGCCGCGAACCATCGTGCCCAGATTGCTCAACCACTCGTGAATCTCGAGCACGAAGCCCACCCTCGTTTCGCGGTCGAGAGACTTGTCGCTTTCGCTCTCGAGCGCGAACATGACTTCGCTGAGCGCGAAAAGCCCGATGGTGAGCACGACGAAATCGACTCCATCGAGCAATCGAATCTCCCCGAAAGTGTAGCGGGCCACCGCGCTGTTCGGATCGAAACCCACGGTCGAGAACGCCAGACCGAGGAGCGTGGCGACCGCGGCCTTGAGGAAGCTCCCTCCCGACAAACCAGAGAGTGTCGACAAGGCGAAGACCATGAGCGCGAAGTACTCCGCGGGTCCGAACCGGATCGCCATCCGCGCAAGCAACGGTGCGAGGAGCACCAGCCCCACGAGGGAAAGCATCCCGCCGACGAAAGAGGCGACGGCGGACATGGCGAGGGCACTCGCGGCACGGCCTTTCCGGGTGAGCGCGTAGCCATCGAGCGCCGTCACCGTCGCCGACGGAGTCCCCGGCACGTTGAGGAGGATCGTGCTGATCGAGTTCCCATATTGCGATCCGTAATAGACGGCGGTGAGGAGAATCAGCACGGACTCGGGCGGAAGGCCAACGGAAAAACAGACAGGAATGAGAATCGCGATCGCGTTGATAGGGCCGAGCCCCGGGAGCATCCCAACTACGGTTCCCGTGAGAGCGCCCGCCGCCGACAGAAAGACGTTCAGCGGAGTGAAAGCGAGCCACCATCCGGTCGCCATCACGAAGGTTGGAAGAGAGATCCCATCGGAAGGGGGACGGCGAACCCGTAGACGAACAGTATGAAAAGCGCGAGACTTACGGAGAAGCTGGCGATCAACCCGCGGACGAGCGGGCCCTCGAAGACGATGGCCGTGAGGGTCATGACGACAGTCGAGGCTATGACGAACCCGACGACGTCGAGAGCCAGCGTGAATCCGCCGAGGCCCGTCAGCAACACCGCGGCTCGAACGAGAAACGGCCGATCCAGCTTCGGGGCCTCGCTACCGCGCACCACCAGGACCAATGCGAGCGCGAGAAGCAGTGCGCCGATCCCCACGGGAAAAGCACCAGGGCCGATGGGATCGGCCATGAAACCCGCTCGAAACGAAAACGCCTGCACGAAGTACGCGGCCGCCGCCAAGGCCAGTACACTCCCCGCCCCTCGGTCGGTCACTTATATGAGACCCAGTCTCGCGGTCAGGCGTCGAAAGTCCCGAATCTGGTCCATCACTAGCCGTTCGAACGCGGCCCCGCTCAACGCCATAGGAAAGAGTCCGCGACGCCTCGCTGCCGCCTCCCATTCCGGAGATCGGGTGAGCGCCTCGAAGAGATGAACCCAACGCGAATAGGCCTCATGGCCAATCCCCTTCGGAGCGTAGAAACCCCGCCACGTGAGCCACTCCACGTCGAATCCCTGTTCGCGCGCGGTGGGAACGTCCTCGAAAGGCGCCCCGAGACGATCGCGTGCCAGGACCGCGAGAATCCGAATCCCACCAGCACGGAATTGAGAAAGCATTTCCGAAGCATCGGCGGGGATGACATCGACGAATCCGCCAAGCAGCGACGTCAGCGCCTCACCGCCCCCGTCGAACGGAACGTAGCGGACGCGCCGCAAGTCGATTCCTCCTTGCTCGGTCAGAAGAAGCAGCCTCATGTGATCCTGACCGCCTACCGCGCTTCCCCCCGCGGCCACGATCGCAGACGGTGTGCGTTTCCACTCTTCGAGCAGCTCCCGCAGGTCGACCCAGGGTGCATCGTGCCGAACGGCGATCACCCCGTAGTCGGCGGCCACGGCGGCAAGCCAACGGACGTCCTCCGCGCCGAAATCACCGAACTGTCGCTCCGCGAGGCGAAGGGTCGTTGCCGGGCTCGCGGCGACGATCACGTTCTCGTCCGCGTCACGCTCGGCAACGACGTGGGCGAAAGCAACCCCTCCGCCCGCCCCGGGCATGTTACGCACGCGAAACGGCTCGGTGACGATGCCCAGCTCGTTGAGCGATTGGGTTGTGGTGCGGCAGGTCAGATCCCAGCCGCCGCCCGCGTTTGCCGGCGCGAGGCACTCGTAGCCGCGCCGCGGCTCGAGCGCGCAGCTCACCGCCATGAAAGTCAGCGCCAGGGCAACGCCTCTCACTATCCATGCTTCGGGCGAATTGCACCACACCGACCGATGCATCCTGGGCATCAACGCGTGTGATTCTCCACTACGAAAGGGACGCCAGCAAGCCACGGAGCAACTGATGGCCCCGGGGGCCGAATTGCTGGGGACTTTTGCCTCGGAGGTCACTGTGCTAGTTTCTCGTTCTGTCACACCGCATCATCTGAAGGAGAATCAATGATGTCACGGTTCGTTGCGGCCCTTGTTCTCATCGTCGGCCTCGCGCCGCTCGCCGAGAGCGCCGAGAACCCACCCGTTGCTGCGAAGAGCGAGCTCCGGGACCTCGTGTCACGATTCTCCGTGGACCTCGATGCACTCGGCCGTCGCTACCCGGTGGACGCCTCGCCTGAGCGTTTCCAACGTCTCGAGCGCTTCTACGACGAATGGGCGGCCCGCGTCGAAGCGGTGGATTTCGAACCTCTAGGCGTCGACGGTCGAATCGATCACGTTCTCCTGCGGAACCGAATCGCTTACGAGAAAAAGCTTCTTTTGCGCGAGAAGCGCTTCTTTGGTGAGGCCGCGGACCTCCTTCCCTTCGCCGACGAGACCTTGGCCCTGAACGACGCCCGGATTCGGATGGAGACCATGGACGCGCCGAAGGCCGGTGCCGAGCTCGCCGCGCTCGCGAACCGCGTCGAGGCCGTCCGCAAGGACGTCGAGCAACGCGCCGAAGGCGTCGACAAGCTCGCCGCCTTCCGGGCTCAAGAACGGCTCACGGCGCTCAGCGAGGCGCTTCAGTCGTGGTACGACTTCTACGCCGGCTACGACCCCCTATTCACCTGGTGGTCGGCGGCGCCCTATCGTGAACTGACTCGAGCGATCGACAGCTATCGCTCGATGCTCCGCGAGCGGGTTCTGGGCATCGCTGCGGAGGAGCCGGAGCCAATCGTGGGCACGCCCATCGGCCGAGACGCGCTCGTTTCCGATCTCGCGTCCGAGCTCATCCCTTACACGCCCGAAGAGCTTCTGGCGGTTGCCGAGCGCGAATTTGCCTGGTGTGAAGAGGAGCTCAGGAAAGCGGCGCGGGAGATGGGGCTGGGCGACGACATCATGTCAGCGATCGAAAAAGTGAAGACGCTCCATGTGGCGCCCGGGGAGCAACCCGACCTCATACGCGACCTGGCCAGGGAAGCGGAGGCTTACCTCGAGGATCACGACCTGATCACGGTACCCCCATTGGCACGCGAGGTCTGGCGGATGCGGATGATGACTCCCGAGCGGCAGAAGGTTAACCCGTTTTTCACCGGAGGCGAGGTGATCAGCGTATCGTTCCCCACCGACACCATGGAGCACGCGGACAAGCTCATGAGTCTCCGCGGCAACAACATCCATTTCGCACGCGCGACCGTCTTTCACGAGCTCATCCCCGGGCACCACTTGCAGGGATTCATGAACGCCCGCTACAACGCCCACCGTCGTGCGTTCCGCACTCCGTTCTGGGTCGAAGGATGGGCTCTCTATTGGGAGATGCTCCTCTGGGATCGGGGGTTCGCTCGAGGTCCCGAGGACCGAGTCGGAATGCTCTTCTGGCGGATGCATCGCGCATCTCGAATTCTTTTCTCGCTCGGCTTTCATCTCGCAGAGATGACCCCGGAGGAGTGCATCGAGCTCCTTGTCGAGCGGGGCGGCCACGAGCTTGCCAACGCGGAGGCCGAAGTTCGGCGCTCTTTCAACGGCTCCTACCCTCCGCTCTATCAGCTCGCATACATGATGGGGGGGCTTCAGTTCCGCGCGTTACACGATGAGCTGGTGGGCTCGGGAAAGATGACCGACCGAGACTTCCACGACTCCGTTCTCGAAGGCGGATCCATGCCCGTCGAGATGGTCCGGGTGCTCGTGCGGCAAGAGCTCATACCACGCGATTACCACGCCAGCTGGCGATTCGCGGGGCAGCTGGAGAAATGACACTCATGAACCTGGACGATGTCATCGCAACCGCACGCAGGGTCGGGTATTCGGACCTCGGCTCGCTTCGAGGACTGGCCCGCTCTGCTCTCGTCCTCACGCCGCAGCAGGTAGGGGACGAGGCATCGCGATTCACGTCGAGACTCGGTGGCCTCCCGGCGATGTCCGCGTCGGTCGCATGGCCGCGGCGAGCTGACAAGAGCCTCGCGTTCATCGCGCAAATCGATCTCGGCGCACAGCCCGATAGCGCCGTCCAGCTTGGACTCCCTCGGGACGGCCTCCTTCTGTTCTTCTATGATTCCGAGCAGAGCACTTGGGGGTTCGACCCAAATGACGCCGGGAGTTTCGCCGTCATTCACCTGCCGATAGAGCACGAGACGACTTTGCTCGACGAGTGGCCTCCGGATCTGCCACAACATGCGCGTTACCCGTCGTGCGCTTTGGCTTCACGGGAAACGATTACTCTGCCGGCGTGGGACGGCGTTCTGATCGAGGACCTCCATTTGGATTCCGGACAGCTCCAGGCTTATCAGGATCTCCTCGAGGGCATCCGTGAGGATGAAGATGCCTGGGCGTCGAGAGGCCTACTGGGTGGGCATCCCGATCAAATTCAGGGCGACATGATGTTGGAATGCGCACTCGTCTCGGCAGGCCTTTACTGCGGCGATGCCACGGCGTACGAAGATCCACGACTGCCCGAAATCCGCAAAAGCGCCCCCGACTGGCGGCTTCTCATGCAGGTCCCGAGCGCCGAGGAGGCCGGCATGATGTGGGGCGATCTCGGCTGCCTGTACTACTGGATCCGCGAAGAGGATTTGCGTGCGCGTCGTTTCGACCGTTGCTGGATGATTCTGCAGTGTAGCTGAGAATGTCTCGGTGGTACGCCCGGCAGGATTCGAACCTGCGACCTAAGGATTAGGAATCCTTCGCTCTATCCTTCTGAGCTACGGGCGCATAAGGGATCAGCTCGCCGAAGAGCCGCAACAGCGATCGATTCCAGTAGAAGTCGGTCACCGTCGGCCCGGAGGCGACGCCCGTCGCCCGACTTGGATGCGCTGCCAATGGTGCGGGCGACGGGCTTCCGAGCGCGACTGCCGATTACTTCGGCTGGGGGACGACTCGAATGTATGGAAGCGGCGCCTTCCATCCCTGTGGGAATTTCTTCTTCGCTTCGTCGTCCGAGACGGCTGGAACGATGATCACGTCCTCGCCCTTCTTCCAATTTACCGGTGTCGCAACCTTATGGGTCGCCGTGAGCTGGCAAGAGTCCAACAGGCGAAGAATCTCGTCGAAGTTGCGACCGGTGCTCATGGGATAGGTCAAGGTCGCTTTGATCTTCTTGTCGGGTCCGATGACGAAAACCGATCGAGCCGTACTGTTGTCGGCAGCGGTCCGTCCTGTCGCGGTGTCACCCGCATCCGCCGGCAGCATGTCGTAGAGCTTGACGACTTTGAGCTCCGGATCGCCGATCAGCGGATAGTTGAGGGCATGGCCCTGCGACGATTCGATATCCTTGGACCATTTCTGGTGGTCGCTCACGCCATCCACGCTGATCCCGATGACCTTGCAGTTACGTTTCGCGAACTCGGGTTTGAGCTTAGCCATATAGCCGAGCTCCGTCGTGCAGACCGGGGTGAAGTCCTTCGGATGCGAGAACAAAATAGCCCAGCCGCTGCCGATCCATTGATGAAAGTCGATCGGCCCTTCGGTCGACTCTGCTTTGAAGTTCGGGGCTTCATCGTTGATTCTAAGTGTCATCCTCTCCTCCATTCATGTGCGTACGACGCCGTACGCGGAATCGTTCGTCGGTCCGGAAGCTTCCGGTTGCCTGCGTAAAGAACGTGCTCATCAAGGGTGGTGGGAGCTACGATTGAAAGCCAGGGAATGTTCCGAGCCCTGCCTCGGACCTACCGGAGCTCGCCTCGCATCCTAGGTGTTTTACTTCCTCTCGTCGCCCGGATATTAGTGGGTTCCCGCGTCATGGACAACTGGCAAAACGGGCGCCAGACTACCACCCCGGTCGGCGCGGGGACGACCTTCGGGAAGGGGGGGGCTTCGAGTGAGTCGGTCGGATACCCCCGAATCGACGCCGCCCACGCTTTCTTACTTGGCTCGAACGTCTCCCACCCCGTACAATCGACGTGGGGGGTTGGCTGTCTCGACGTGTTCGTTCCCGGGCTCGGTGCGTACGTGTGTCTCGAGCCTTTTATCGGTGTGGGCGGGGCCGATGAGCTCCAACCCGTTTCTTCCGCCCCGGCAACGAGAACCCGCACCCGGTTACGGATCCACGCGCGTCCTCACCGTGCTGGTGGTGTCGATTCTCGCCTTGGACGCCGTGCTACTGATTGTCAACGGCGTGTGCGTTGCGCTGCTCGCGGTGCTAGACCCTGGCGTACTCAAGCAGTCCGAGCCTCGGGACCCATTGAGCGCCTTGTTGTCTGTCGCCGTCTTTCTCAGCAGTGCGTTCTATCTATTGGCCTATGGCGTAGGCGGATTCCTCTTCCTCTTCTGGCTGGCTCGAGCCAATCAGAATGCGCGCGCGCTGGGCTCGAAGAACATGGAGTTCACGCCTGGCTGGATGGTGGGTTGGTTCTTCGTTCCGATCTTCAACCTGTTCAAGCCCTACGAGGCAGTGGACGAGCTCTACCTGGCGAGCGATCCGACAAGCGGTGAGGACCAGTGGGGAGCCTCCGATCCGCCCCGATTCATTCTGGCGTGGTGGTTGTCTTGGCTCTTCTTCGGAATAGGCGGAAGCCTCGCGCATTTCCTCGGCGGCCAAACGGCCTGGGCGCTGGTACCGAACTTCGCTGGCCCGCTCGCCGCGGCTCTCGCGATCGCAGTCGTGCTGTCCATCGATCGACGGCAGACCGAGAAGCGAAAAAGGATCGGGACTCTGAGCTCCTTCAACGAATCTCCGTCCTCAACGCCCCGAAAGTTTTCGCTCTAGCTCCCCTGAGAGTTGCTCTTGCCCCGAACGCTCCGCGAGCTCGAGGGCGGCTTGCCACGCTTCGGCAGCCTCCCGGGCGCGTCCCGATGCCATGAGGGCATCTCCCAGCGTCTCGAGAATGAAGGGGTCACGGTAGCCACTCATCGTGGCTGCCTCACTCGCGAGGATTACGGCACGCTCAGAGGCGTCGGGAGCCGAGTGAGGACACTCTGTCAAAGCATAGGCAAGCCTTGCTTTGGCTTCTGGCCAGTCCGGCTCGATTGTCGTGGAGCGCTCGAGAGCGCGAATGGCGGGCACGCATTCCCCCGTCGCCGTAAGCGCGGAACCGAGGCTCACGTGTGCGTCCGCGTTCTCGGGCTCGAGCCGGACGACTTCTCTGTATTGCTCGATGGCATCGCCGATGCGGCCGCCAATCTGAAGCGCCAGCCCGAGGCTGTAGCGCGCCCAGGCGTGTTTGTCGTCGAGCTCGATCGCCCTTTCCAGCTCCGCGATTGCCTCGTCAATGCGGCCGAGGTCGCGAAGCACATTGCCCAAACGAATGTGACACTCGATGCAATCCGGGCTCTCCTGGAGCAGTTCTCGGAAGTGATGCATGGCTTCTCTTCGCTCGCCTGAAGTCGCGAGCAGCGTAGCCAGATTGAAGCGTGCGTCTTCGTGCCCGGGGTTGACGCGAAGGGCCTCCCTCAACGCCTCCAGCGCCTCGTCATTTCTTCCCAACGCGTCGTAGGCGACCCCGAGTCCGTTGAGTGCAGTCACGTCGTCTGGCTTTCGCTGTAGCCGGGCCGTGAGCTCCTTCACCTGCTCCTCGAGCTCCCTTCTCGTCGAATCGGCACGGAGCACTTCGAGATCCTCGGGGCGCGTCGGGACGACCTGAACATAGAGGTCCCCCATTTCGTCCTTGCTCTGTGGACCATAGACGACATCGATTGGGGGACGGTTCGGGTTTCTCGGGTTGTTCTCGGAATTGTCGTAGACAAACGTCATCGTGAGACGAGTCCCGCTCGGGAGTCGAAAGGGGGCTCGATAGCGGTAAAAATCCTGCCATTTGAAATCCCAGCTCCGAATCCAGATGAGCCATTTCTCAGAGCCGTCCGGGAGCATCGCTTTGGCCTTCATTTCGCGAGCGAGATAGTGCGCGTGGGGATAGACGGACAGAACCTCGACGTTGACGGGAAGCAGGTACGAATCTTCGATGGTGAAGTCGGCCGTCCCGGCGGGGATCTCGAAGTACCGCGACCCCAGTCGCAGCGTGACCGGGATGATCCGGGGCGGCTGGTCGGAGAAGAAGAGTCCCACCCTTGCGGAGACGCGCTCGGGCTTCCCCGTAGTCGGCATGTGGAGCTGCAATACGAGATCCGATCGACGCTCGAGCTTCCACGACATCCCGGGCCGCTCCCGGAACGGCATTTTTCCTGGAGTCCAGCCCAGAAAGTGCCCATCAGGCATCACCGCCCCGGGCGCCGCGACCATGCCGTCGAATCCCGGAAGACCGTCCTCTCGATCGAGACGACGCGACGAGGACGTAGGGTCGAGCGTGATCGTTGCGTGGTGGACGAGTCGCTTCTCGTTCGGCTGGAGCTCGATAGCTTCCACGAAATGCGACTCTTCGAGTGGTACGGGAACCACGAAGTTGCGAAATACGTCTCCGCCTTCGGCAGGCAGATCGAACGGCTCCGCCATCTCGACGGCCAGGTCGGGCTCGCCCAGTTCCCAGCCATCGACCCATTCGCGATGAGAAGGAAGCGCACGGGCATCTCCTTCCGGCATGCCGCCTTCGGCCCATCGAGCCAACACCCCGAGCTCACGCTCGTCGAGGATCCGCTGATCGACGAACTCGCCATAGCCTGGCTCGGGCAACCAGGGCGGCATATACCGACTCGACGTTACCTGGACGATTTGGCTCGCCCGCGAGCTCACATCGTCGTAGCTTTCTAGGGAGAAGGGAGCGCTCCCCCCCTGGCGATGGCAGGGCGTGCATCTTTCGAACACGATGGGCGCAACGTCGCGCGTAAAGGTCGGCTCACCCGTGCCGCAGTGGAAGCACGACAACGCGAGAATCGCGGAGGCGAGGGCTTGCCTCATTCCTCTTGCGCGATACGGAAGTCGGCGAAGCTCAACGGCTCTGACTCCATACTCCCGATAATAGCGTGGCGAAAGTCAGTTCGAGATCGTCGGTACGTTGACGGAAATGCAGTGCAGCGAGCCGTGGTTCTGAATGATGGAGCTCGCGTCGACAGGCACCACCCGCCAGTCGGGCATCAGCTCGGAGTAGATTTCCAGAGCCCTTCGATCCAACTCGGGACTGACATCGGGGTAGGTCGGCACGAGAAGCGTGCCACTCGCGAAAATCACGTTCGTGTACGAACGCCAAATTCCATCCTCGTGACCTGCCATCGGAATTCGAACGACCTTCATTGGGCCGGATCGCGTTCTCGCTCTCGCAATCTGCGCCGCCGCGCCTTCGAGCAGCGCCGCGTTTACGGGATCGATTTGCGGGTCGAGCTCGCTCAGCACGGCGACGTCGGGCGCCACCAGCGTGAGAAACATATCCACGTGCTGGGTCGGCTCGCCCACGAGAGGTTTCAAAACCACCCAGTCGGTGGCCCCGTAGTAACGCCCGAGGACCTGCCCGATCTCAGTCTGGCTGTAACCGTCCTTGGAATTGAAGTCGATGAGCTGTGTCGTCGAGAAGACCCAGCCCTCGCCGTTCGCGAGCAGGTTGCCGCCGGCAACGCGCAAGGGAACGTCCACGACGGGCAGCCGGAAGTAGCCTGCCAGATATCGCGGTATCCACTCATCGGCGGCATGCTCCTGGCGGCCGTAGATCGCGTCGAGGGCCACGAAGCGGCCGTCCGGAAGCCGCACGAAGCCGGGCCCGTAGTCGCGAATCCACATCCCCACGACGGGGACTTGCACGATCTCCACGTTTCTCGTGGGAGCCCCCGCCTTCTCCAATAGCGCCTGGGCGTCGCGATACTGGGCCTCGTTCGCCACGACCCCGACGATCGGGATCTGACCGCCGAGCGCCGTGACGACGTCCACGAGGGTCTTCGGATGCCGCTGGATCAACTCGGAGAATCCGAGAACCAACGTGCCGGATTCGAGGAACTCCGGATAGAGGCCCAGGACGGCCTTCGCTTCCCCACTGACTCGCCTGGGTTCGGACTGGAGAGACGCCGCCACGAAGAGCGCAATGACGAGCGCGACGACTCTCTTCACGACTCGATATTGCTTCCCGCTTTCACCAACGACAGGTGGGGAATCGCAGCCTCGAGAGCCTCCTCGATTCTCTCGACGAGAACGAACTCCGTCTCCTTCCGCACGTCGGAGGGGACGTCCCGGAGTCCCGACTCGTTCTGCTTTGGCAGGATGATGCGGGAGATATCGGCTCGACGAGCCGCGAGCACTTTCTCCTTGATGCCCCCAATGGGAAGCACCAGTCCGGCGATGGTCACTTCTCCGGTCATCGCGGTATCGGCGCGAACCGGTTTTCCACAGTAGAGCGACGCGAGCGCGGTCGCGATCGTGACGCCGGCGGAAGGGCCGTCCTTGGGAATCGCGCCAGCGGGCACGTGAATGTGGACCCCCTGATTCTTGAAAGCCTCCGGATCGATGCCGAGCGCCTCCGCGTGCGACCAGACGAAGCTCTGCGCTGCTCGTGCCGATTCCTGCATGACCTCGCCCAGTTGTCCCGTGAGCGTGAGTCCGCTGCCTCCGGGAAGAAGCGCCGTCTCGATGTAGAGCACGTCGCCGCCCGTCTCCGTCCAGGCCAGTCCGGTAGCTACTCCCGGGGGGAGCACGGTGCGCGCGCGTTCCATTTGGAATGGCTCGGGTCCCAGCATCTCCACGAGATCGTCGGGACCTATCGTGACGGCTTCCGTGCTGCCTTCGGCGAAGCGCACCGACACCTTGCGCACGAGGCGCCCGATCGTTCTTTCCAGCTGCCTCAGGCCCGCCTCACGAGTGTAGCGCCGGATGACCCGCAACAGGGCTTCGTCGGGAATGGAGCACTGCGATTCCTGCAACCCGCTCTCCTGGAGCTGGCGTGGAAGCAAGTACTTCTTGGCGATCCCGAGCTTCTCTTCCTCGCTGTATCCCGTGAGCCTCAGGACCTCCATCCGATCGAGAAGAGGGCGCGGGATCGTATCGATCGCGTTCGCCGTGGTGATGAAGAAGACGTTCGACAAATCGAACGGCAGATCGAGGTAGTTGTCTCGAAACGTGTCGTTCTGCTGCGGGTCGAGGATCTCGAGCATCGCCGAGGCAGGGTCTCCTCGGAAGTCGCGCCCCAGCTTGTCGATCTCGTCCAACATGAGCACGGGATTGTTCACCTGGGCGCGCCGCAAGGCCTGGAGAATGCGGCCGGGCATCGCCCCGATGTAGGTTCGCCGATGCCCCCTCAGCTCGGCCTCGTCGTGGAGCCCGCCGAGGCTCATCCGCTCGAACTTCCGGTTCAAAGCGCGGGCTATCGACTTTCCCAGAGATGTCTTCCCCACTCCCGGCGGCCCCACGAAAGACAGGATTGGAGATTTCGCCTGCGGATTGAGCTTCATTACCGCGAGATGCTCCAGGATGCGCTCCTTGACTTGCTCGAGGCCTAGATGATCCTCGTCTAGCACTTCCCGCGCCACCTTCAGGTCGATGGCGGCATCCGTCTGCTGTCTCCAGGGGAGCTCGAGAATTAGCTCGACGTAGTTGCGGATGACACTGAACTCGGGTGAGACAGGAGGAAGGCGCGAAAGACGCGTCAGCTCTCGCTCCGCCTCTGTGCGCACGTCTTCGGGAAGGTCCGCTTTCTCGAGCCGCTCGCGGAACAGCTCGGCCTCCGCGCCCTCCCGGTCGCTCTCCCCGAGCTCCTCACGGATCGCCCGCATCTGCTGCCGTAGCAACACTTCGCGTTGCTGCTTCGTCAATTCATTCTGAACCTTGCTCGCAATGTCACGACGAACTTCGAGCACCCGCACCTCGTGCTGGAGGTATTCGTGCATGAGCCCGAGAGCGTCGACCAAACGATCCGCCTCGAGCACTTTCTGCGATTTGCTCGGCTCGAGACCGAGGAGCGACGCGAGAATGTAGACCCAACGCATGGGATTGGCGCCGTCCGCTCCCGCAAGCCCCTGGAGGTTGAGCTCGGCATCGGGCCGGGCGAGGGCCACGACTTTCGCCCCGAGCTCTCTCACTTCTCGCTCGAGCGCTTCGACCTCGGCGTTCTGATCCAAGCTCACCGGAGCCGGCTCGTACACGCCCTTCAAGAAGGGTCGTTCCTGGGAAAGTTCGCCGATGCGCACCCGGTCCAATCCCTGAACGACCAGCTGGAGTCCTCCCTCGGGAACGGGTGCGAGCCTGCGAATGACGGCTTTGGTGCCGACTTCGAAGAGGTCTCTCCGAGAAGGCTCTTGCACCTCGGCATCGCGCTGGGCCACGACGAGGAGCTCCTTCTCCTCGGTACCGACGGCGGACTCGACCGCCGCGATGGAGACTGGGCGGCCCGCAGCGAGCGGCATGCCCAGAAAAGGAAACAGCACCGAATTCTTCAGAGGGAACACAGGAAGCTCTTGCCTCTCGGTCACGAATCGCTCCTGTTGAGCTCGATGTTCACGATGAGCATGCCCTCGTCATACTCGGTGCTCATCGCCGCACCCTCGCAGAGGCACGGGAGACGCACCTCGCGCTCGAAACGCGAGTAGGAAATCTCCAGCGCATGATGCCGGTAGCCTCGTTCCACGAATCGATCACGACGCACGCCGCTCACCCGGATGACCGAGCCCTTGACGGTTATCGTCACGTCGCGCAGTCGGACCCCCGCCAGGTCGAATTTCAAGACGAAGCCGACAGGCGTCCGGTAAACGTCGACCTGGGGCGTCCACTCGTGCCTTACGGCCTCGAAGGGATCGAACAAATTCCTTGCCACCCTTTCATTTGGCGGTCACATTCGGCATTTCGAGCAATTCTACCGCAAGAGCTCCGACATCCTCTGACGCTGCTTCGATTTGATTTTGTGTCGCCGGCTGTTTACCTTGACGTACGCGGATGTCGAAGGAATCCTCGATGACGGCTCCTCAACGGAGCTATTTCCGCACCATGGCCTTTGGGCTGCTCGCTTTTATGGTCTCCGTCCCGCTTGCGAGGGCCCAAGAGCTTCCCGAGAAATACAAGAGATGGCTGGAAGAAGAGGTCGTCTACATCATCAGCCCGCGCGAGCGCCAGGCGTTCGAGCGGCTTCAGTCGGTCCAGGAGCGCGAAGCTTTCATCGAGGCGTTCTGGCGCCGGCGAGATCCCGACCTGCTGACTCCGGTCAACGAGTTTCGCGAGGAGCACTACCGTCGCCTCGATTTCGCCAACCGGGAGCTGGGCCGAGAGTCTGCCGTGCCCGGTTGGATGACCGACCGCGGCAAGATCTACATCATCCTCGGCGAGCCGCAGGACCGTGAGACCTTCCTCGCCGTTCCCGGTCTCTACCCCGTCGAGCTCTGGTCCTATCTGACGGAACGCGACAAGGCCTTGCCGCCTCTGTATTTGCTCTTCTTCCAGGAGGGCTTCGCGGGTCCGTATCGCCTCTTCAACCATCTGCTCGACGAGCCCGCAGACCTCATGCCGGCCCAACCTTTCGATCCCGCGAACGTCCGCGCCGAAGCCTTCGAGTTTCTCCAGACGATCAATCCCGCCCTGGCCCACGCCAGCATCACCATGCGTGCCGACCAGGGCCCATTCGCCGGGATCGCCGAGCCCGCCCGATCGAGCCTCGATTTCCAGGCGCTTCTCGCCGAGATCTACGATTCTCCCTTCCGCCGCCTGGATACGCGTTGGGTGGACGCTGTCGACGACGCGCGGGGGCTCGTCGAGAGCGACTATCTCTTCAATTACGTTCCGAGCGTCGGAATGGTCAATGTCCTTCCCGCCCCCGGCCTGGCCAGCTTCGTGCACTTCACTCTCGAGATCGAGCCCCAGTACATAACGCTCGCAAAGGAGGAGGGAGGTCGAGTCTATTACACGAGCTTCGAAGTACGCGGGGATCTCACGACTCCTGACGGAAAAACGATTCATCAATTCTCGAAGGAGCTGCCTCTGAGCCTGTCCGAATCGCAGTTCCGTGATGTCATGAGCAGACCGTTCTCCTATCGAGACATGTTCCCCGTCGCCGACGGTGAATACCTGTTTCGCGTGATTCTGAAGAATAGGGCCAGAAGCGAGTACACGATATTCGAGAGTCCGGTTCAGGTTTCGGAACGAGTCCCCGAACGGCCTTTTCTGGGTGTGCCCGTCCCGCTGTACGGGGTGACCGAGCTGGACGCTCCGGACTCGGAGGGTCTCTACCGTACCTATCAGCTCGGCTCTCTCGTCCTCGATCCGAACGCCAAGCGCGTCTACCCAATCGGCGAAGCGCTCGTGATTTATCTGCCGGCGACCAACCTGTCCGACCAATACAAGATCGCTTTTCGGGTTGTGAATCGGGAGAATCCCTCGGAAACTTTGAGCGCGAAGACGGTCCCGGGCGCGATTACGCCGCTCATCGAGAGCCTTTCCACGGGCGATTCAGTCGGAGGACATTTCGAGCTCACCACCGAGCTCATTGCCGAGAACGGCGAGACGCTCTCGGTTCGCTCGATGCCATTCGACGTCACGCCGCGTGCCGCCGTCGCTCGTCCTTGGGTTCTGCGCCAGAGTATCGATGGCGAGAACGATGCGGTCGTGAGTGCCGTGCTCGCCGAGCAGTATCTCTTGAAGGGCGAAGCGAGCCGGGCGCGGGAGCTCTCTGAACAGGCCCTTGCGATTGACCCCAACCTCCTCGCCGCACGACTCCTCCTCGGAAGAATGGAGCTCGACGAGGGCCGGTTCCTGGAGGCGATCCGCCTTCTCGAGCCCGCCAGGGCTCAGCATCCCGACAACGTCGAAGTGCTCCTCGCCCTAGGCGATGCTCTGTTCCAGGCGAAAAACTTCACCCGCGCGGTGGAGCTCTTCGAGGCCGCGATTCCTCTTCGTCGCCCCGGCACGTCACTCCTGAATTCGCTCGGTATCGCTCATGCTCAACTCGGAAATCGCGACAAGGCGATCGAGTACCTCACACGGTCCCTCGAGCTCGAGCCCGAGCAGCCGAGCGTGCTTTCCCTCCTGGAGAAGCTGCGGGCTCCCGCTGGCAACTGACTCCCTCCGGCCAATTCAATCCACAGATTTGGATTAACTATCCCACAATTTGGATATGAAGACGGCGAATCGCGTCCTCGGCTTGGATTCAATTAAAATAAATCTAGTATTATCAATGTGATACACTTAGCATTTCGGGTCCCGGAATTTGGTATGCCGTATGCAGAGTGCCTCCCCAGAGTCTCTGAACGATGACCATGGACCAGGTCGATCTAGGCTCGTAGTCGCACACTTTCCGCCATCATGAATTTCACCAAGGGTCCTGGCGTTCGTTTCGGGCTGGTTCTCTAAAAGGAGGGAAAATGCGTCAACTCTTCTTGCTGGGTGGTGCCGCGATCCTGGTGCTCACCACAGTCGTGGCAGCGTCCGCTCAAACCGGGGACGGTAGCTTGCGCGGCTACGTCCGAGACGAGTCCGGGGCGATCCTGCCTGGCGTCACGGCGACAGCAACCAGCGACGTCATCATGGCGCCGCGAACCGCCATAACCGACGGTACGGGACTGTACCGCATCCCGAACCTCCCGCCGGGCGAGTACGTCCTGAGCTTCGAACTGTCCGGCTTCACGACCTATCGCCAAGAGGGCATCGTGCTTCGCGCCGGCGCCAACTACAACGTCGACGCCGTCCTAGCCGTCGGCGGTGTAGAGGAGACCGTCACCGTTACGGCGGAGACCCCCATGCTCGAGATCGCCCGGCCCTCCAACGTCCTCAACATCGAGGGTGAGTTCCAGAGAGAGATGCCGATCCAGGCCCGAAACAACTGGAGCGACTTTCTCGAGCTCACTCCCGGAGTGAACGCTCGTCCTTTCGACGACGGGAGCGGCCGCATGGTTTACTTCGGGCACGCCACCGAGCATTTCGCCCACGTGATCCAGCTCGAAGGCATGCAAGCTTCCTCCTACAACGATTCCCAGGTCACGTACATCGGGATGGACACGGAGATGATCGAGGACGTTCAGGTCAAGACGGGCGGCGTGGACGCGGCATCTCCTCTCGGTACGGGGCTCGTCATCAACGTGGTCACCAAGAGCGGCGGCAACAGCCTCAGCGGGTCGGGGGCGTTCTCCTATCAGCCCGATTCCTGGAACGGTGACAATGCACCGACCGGCGAAGGTTTTGCCGGCACTCCGTCCATCAACGTCGTCAAGCAGTTCGATGCATCGGTGGGCGGCCCGATCGTTCAAGACAAGGCCTGGTTCTTTGGTTCTTTTCGAACGTCGCGGATCGAGAGCGGCATCAGCCGAACCGACCGAGAGGTCAACAACCTGAACACTCTGTCCGGGCTCCGGCTGTTCGACCTGAGCGGGCAAGATTATGGAACCGTGCCGCAGTTCTCGCCATTCAATCAGCAGGTCGAGAACTTCCAGCCGTACCTCAAAGTCACGGGCCAGTTCAGCCCGAACCATGAGGCGAGCGTCTACTACCAGCGCGATTTTCAGACCAACGGCTCCAACCGTGAGTTCCTCTGGGAACCCATCTGGTTCGTGGAGACGGGAGGCGACCTTGTCGGCGGCAAGGTGACCTCGGTCTGGGGTACCGACACCACCAGCCAGTTCACATTCAACTGGAACAACAAGACGGTGAACACGGATTTCACCAAGACGCCGACGGACGCTCCCTATATCGAAGTTCACGAGGGCTATACGGAATCCGGCGGCCAGCTGACTGGTACGGGTCGTATCATCGCCGGCAACGCCGACGACATCACTGCCACCGCTCCCGCTCGGGTTCTCCTGTTCCGTTTCGATTTGACGCGCTTCGCTGAGGGCTTCGGCGGCTCGCATGAGCTGCAGACCGGACTCTTCCTCGCACCGAGCAACATTCGGGACAACTTCACCCAGTATTCCAATGCGAACGGGGACGGCTATTACCTGTATGACTTCCGCCTACTCTCAGGAGACGAGAACGATCCTTCCCAGGGTGCCGTACCTTTCCACCGCGTGCGCCGCAGCGTGAGCGAGGTCCAGACGACCGGCGCGCGGGACCGGGACATCGGCCTATATCTTCAAGATAATTGGAAGCCCTCGCCGCGCTTGACCTTGAACCTGGGCCTTCGGGTCGACTTCGTCCGGCGTTTCGATCAGCTTCGGGACTTCGCCCGGATGAACAGCACGGTTTTTGGTCCCCGGGTCGGTTTCTCCTACCTCTTGACCGAAGACGCCAGGAACGTCGTCCGTGGTTTCGCGGGCCGCGTCCACGAGGCAGTGATGGGTCGGGACCAGGTTACGAGCTACACCGGCTCGGAAGGCGGCTCCGGAGGACTATCGGATCTGATCAATGAGTACGACCGCGAAGGCGACGGAATCTTCGAACAGGTCGTCGTGAGCCCTCGCTCGGCGGGAGTGGTGGACCCACGGGTCGAGTGGGACGAGAACCTCACCCAGCCCTTCGTCGACGAGTACATCCTCGGGTTCCGCAAGCAGTTCCCCAAGCAGTTCTCTCTCGACGTGGCCACGATCCACCGGCGCTACACCAAAAACTACGCGCTTCTAGAGGTGAACGGAATTTATCCCGATGCGCCAGGCCTGCCGTTCATCGGTTTCGGGGCGGTCGACCCGAACCGGGGGACAATTTTCCAGCAGACGAACAACACGTGGAGCAAGCTCGTCTATACCGCTTTGGAGATCACCGGAACGCAGCGTCTGGGGAGAAAGGTCCAGGCCATGTTCGGCTACAACTACCAGTGGCAGCACTTCGCCGGTGACTTCAACCCGCACGACCCCGCGAAGTTCATCTCCCCCGAGAAGTTTGATTCCAACCGGGCGCTCTTCATGCCGCGAGGAAATAACGAGAACAACTCGCTCACGAATTCCACCAACCTGTCCTACAACCCGACTTGGCGTCGTTATTCGCTTCGCGCCGGGATCAACTACCGCGGTCCCTACGGGATCAATATCGGGGGCAGCTACACCGCGAACGCGGGTCCCTGGTCGGGTGCCCTCATCGACGATCCGGGACGCGATCCAGTGTACGGCCCCGCGCGCGTTCCGCTCGCGAACGGCACGACTTTCGCCAACCCGCTGGCCACGGCGTTTCGCCTTGTTGGTGAGAACCGAGGCACGGGCTGCGAGCTCACCACGCTTCCCAACAACGGGGTATCCTGCGACGGTCAAGCCCGGGCTCCCACGATCCACACCGTGAGCGTGAAGTTCGCCAAGATCTTCAACGTTGGCGGAACGCGCGAGTTCGAGCTCGGAGGCAACATCTTCAATATGTTCAACGCGGGACACCACCACCAGTTCACCTACAGTGGCGCCAACCGCACGTACAGCGCCAATTACGCCGAGCTGAGGAGCCTCCAGGCTCCGGTGGGATTCCAGCTGTCTCTGGGCTTCCGGTTCTAAGCAGTCAGAACCTGAGCTCTCCAGGGCCGCCGCGCGTTTCACGCGGCGGCCCTTTCTTTTGTGCTTCCAACGAATGGCCCCGCGTCAATGCGTCAGGTCTTATCTGTCTGCACCAGTTGGATGAGCACGCCGAAAGCGTGACGCGGCTCGATGAAGACCTCCTCCTTGGGAATCCCCTCATCATCGTGGTGCTTACGGGAAGTGACTTCGATGCCTCGCTGCTCGAGCGCCTTGACCGCCTCGTGGATATCCTCAACCTCGCAAGTCAGGTGATGAAATCCTTGCGAGTGCTTCATCAGGAAGTGGGACAGCGGGCTCGTGGCATCATAGGGCGCCACCAGCTCCATGCGATAGCTCCCGAGCTCGAAAGGTTGGCAGCGGAACTTGAATGCCTCGACGTCCTGGACGGGCCCGAAGTCGGCGCCCAACACGTTCCCGAAGAATTCCCTTGCGGCGTCCAAATCCCCCACCGCGAAGGCGACCCGATCGACTCTCTTGACGATGCCCATAAGTCTCTCCCAGCGTCTAGTGTGCTCAATGCCGTGGGGAGACCCGTGCTCGATCCGCCGCCATGGCTCGTCCTATGTGGCGCTCATTCGCCCTTCGCGCTCACGAATGCTCGGTGACCGGATCCGCTCAAAGTATCGCCAACGGTCAAGGGTTGGCCAGCTCCCTCATCAAGCTGTCAGTTCGCTCCCTTGCAACCGACAAGCGCTCGCGCAGATCGTCGAAAACGAACTGGTGGGCCGATTGGGTCGCTTCGGTCAACGGCACCTGGGCTTGCTCGTACATCTCTTCCAAGGATGAACGGCGCGCCTCGTCACTTACATGGTGAATCAGGTGCCTCGTGGACGATAAGAGCTCGCGAACCTCCCGTACCTGCTCGAGCAGGATCCTTCCCTGCGGTGCGTATTCCGGATTCGGAGAAATGCCGCTATCTCTATGACAGCTGTCACACTGGCTTTCGAGCGACCGCGGAGAGAGCAGGCGAGCCGCAACGGAATCGTGGCACGTGGTGCAGGTCGGTCCCCGGCGTTCGCCCGCTTGAAGGAGCTCGTAGTGGCGGCTTTTCTGAAACGCCACGAAGGGACCCACATGACAGGCCCCGCAGGTCTTGGGGAGATTGGAACGATGGGCCGGGCTAGCGGGGTTTCGACTATTGAGAATCCCAGAGTGGGCGAGGAAGGGCTCGAACGTCGTGGGGTCGCCTCCATGGCAGCGTTCGCAGCCCACGTCGTTCCGGCCGTGAGGCGAATGTTCCCAATCGGCCAGATGCTCCGGCTCGGGGGCGTCCTGCAGATTCGCAAAATGGCAGTCGGCGCAGCGACTCTGCTGAGCTCCAGCGTTCACACTGCCGTACAGAAAAAGACCCGCGGTTCCGATTAGCCAGCTGACACGAGGCAAATGACTTTCCTCCTTCCCCATCGGGCATGCTCACGGTCATGACGACTCAGTCTCGAGTCGTGAAAATTATATCGATCCGAAGCGCGAGGTTCACCTGAGCCCGCCCGCTGCCAAGGCCCACTAGAGCCGGGCGCCGAGCCCGTCCGAATCCAGGCGCGGGGCGACGTCAGCGCGATCCTCGTGTCGCATCCGGCGTTACGACCCCGGGCCCGTGCAGATCGCCGTCGAACGGAAGCACTCCAAGCTTGGTCAGAATCACCTTGGCAAGGGCTATGACCACCAAGACCACCCCGAACGTTACGACGACCGCCGCGCCCGTTGGAAGATCGAGGACTACCGACATGTACAGCCCCAGACAGCTGACGACGACGCCCGTGGCCCAGCCCGCCGCGAGCCGACCTGAAACGCTACGCGCGAGGAGGACTCCAGCGACCGCGGGAACCACCAGGAACGAGAATACGAGGAGCACGCCCGCGATCCGAACCGAGCTCGTGACGACGAAGCCGAAAGACGCGTAGAACCAGAAATCCCAGAGCCTCACGGGAATGCCAGCATCGAACGCGTTCTCCGGTTCCAGGGAGATGGTGAGGAACCGATCGCGGAACGCGTAGTGAAAGATCCCAACGATCCCATACAAGACGCCGATCTTCGCGATGTCGTGCCAGTCGACGAACAAGATGCTACCCACGAGCATGCTCTTCACTCGCTCCGCCCCTTCCGCGCTCCGCACCAGAACCAGAATGCTCGCCGAAGCGGCAACGGCGTAAGTGATCCCGATGATAGCCTCCTGGGGAACCCGTTCGTGCCGCATACGCGTGAGACTGAAGATCGCTGCGCCCAGCAAGGTGAAGGCCAACGAAAAGAAATAACTCACGTCGGAATCGAGGTCGTAGCCGGCGACGAAACCGGCGGCCGTTCCCAGAGCGGCAATCTGGGCGAGCGACAGATCGACGAAGAGGACCTTCCGCTCGATCACGTGTAGCCCGAGATAAGCGTGGATTCCCGTGAGGATCAGGCAGGCGACGAGCGGAGCAAGGAGGAGCTCCAGCATCAGCGGGCAGGTCCCGTACGCTCGAACGCGTCGACGAGAAGACCCACGTTGTAGTCGAAGAGTTTGATGTAGTCTTCGACGCCTTCGCCGCCTCCGACGGAGGTGGCGAGCGTCACTACTTCGGCCCCCACTTTCTGGGCTACGAAACGAGCCGGCTTGTCGTCGTAGTAGATGGAGTGAAGAACCATCTTGATGTTTTTACTCTTCATCAGATTGATGACTCGGAGAAGATCGTTTGGCGTCGGGGGAATTCCCGGCCGCGGCTCGACGAAACCGGCGATCTCGATCCCGAAACGCCTCTCGAAATAGGGCCAGCTATTGTGATAGGCGACGACGGGCGTCCCGTGGTGAGGTGCCATCCTCGCCTGCCAGCGCTCGTTCGCCTCGTCGATGCGCCGGGCAAAGACATCTCGATTGTGCTCGAACTCCGAAGCCCACTCCGGCCGAAGGGACGAGAACACTCGGGCGATGTGCGCGGCGATGATCTTACCGTTCAAAGGGTCCATCCAGTAGTGCGGGTTGCCGTAGATATGAATGTCGCCTTCCGCTCGCGACATCTCCCGGGTGGGCCGCTCCAGGATCTCGACCCCCTCCGAGGCATCGATCCACCCAGGACCGCCTCGGATCACCCTGGGATTTCGCGCCTGGTTGAGAAGGGGCGGCACCCATCCTATCTCCAGGTCGAGTCCCACCTGGATGAACACATCGGCCCGGTTCAGCTTCACCACGAAGCTCGGTTTTGGATCGACGTAGTGCGGGTCTTGGAAGCCAACCGCGATGCTCGACACCTCGGCACGCTCCTGACCCACCTGCCTGGCGATGTCCGCGAGATCCGGAAGCGTGGCGACAACCTGCAGCACGTCTGCGGCCGACGAAGGCGCGGCGCCAGCGAGGAGCGTTAACCAGATCGCTCCAATGCCGGCCCGCGATCCGCGCCTGTTCGTACCCTGACTCACCTCGACCTCAAAACTTGTGGGCGCCGTGCGACCCGATGAGATAGAACCACTGCGCGAAGAGTTGATGAGCGGCAGGCTCCGTCCCGTTGACATCGGTCACTTTGTACTGCAGCCGGAAACGCTGAAACTCCGAGGGGTAGAACTCCGTGAGCGCAGAAAAAGAACGAGCCCGCTGATCGGGCAGGTCCGTCATCTGGCTCAGATCGAATCGGGCGCCGGCAAACCACCGGCGGCCCAACTGGTACCGAGCGAAGCTATAGAGACCCCAGGTGTCCGTTCGCGCATCGCCTCCTCCGACCTGGTTGAAGATCGCCTCGGTCTGCAAGAGAAAAGAGCGGTATTTGCCCAGCGCCAGAGGCTTCCACTGATAAGTGAAATCGACTCCCTCGAACTGGGAGCGAGCGCTCTCACCGAGCTCGTCCAACATCCGGTTCACGCCGTTCGCGTAGCTCACTCCCAGGTTCAAGCTCTGCTCCGAAGTGAGATCGAAGAAGGTCCGGTAGTGCACATTGTAAAGAAGATCCTTTGCGGTTCCGCCGCCGAAGCTAACGTCGTTCGCCCCCTGGAGAACGTCCAGCTCGAGCTCCATGAACAAGTCCCAGGGGTTGGGAATCAGTCGCGAGACCGCAACCCCCATTTCCGAAAGCCCCTCCTCACCGAAATAGGCGGTGACGACATCCGGCCGATCGACCGCGAAGCTCTCCGGGCGATGATCCACGTTGGCTCTGCCAAAGGGAACGCGCATCTTGCCGGCGCGGGCGAGAAAACTGGAAGGCAGCGTCAGAAAGGTGATGTAGCCTTCCTCGATCTCGACCGTCTCGAGGCTGGGGACCGTGACGAAGAAATCCGCTCGGGCAAAGGGATCGATGATGGACTGGAATGCGAACTCGACCTCTCTCAGATCGAGCGCGCTCTCGGACTCGACGGGACCATGCGTCGCTGTTCCAAGGAAGTCGCCAATGACCGAGATGTTTGGATTGAGCGTCTGTGCTCCAGCAGCGCCGGTCGATGGCTGCGGGGACGGAGGCTGAACGGGTGGTGCCTCCGCAGGCTCTGCGCCGAGCGCCTCGGCCGCCTCCCGAAGGAGCTCCTCGTCCGAAGGGGACGGGCTCTCGCTCGTCTCGCCCATTCGGAGAGCCTCGATGCGATCCTCGATGGCACGAAGGCGCTGCTCGTACTCGGCACGAACCGCGGCGAGCTCGGCCTCGAGCGCTCGAAGCTGGGAACCGATGTCCTCCTGCCCGGAGCTCTGCGAATAAATTTCACAAGGGGAGAATGCCCAACACGTAGCGAGAATCCAAGAGAGCTTCATCTAGAGACGCGCCTTGGGACGAAGACGAAGAGCGATTTTCTCAGCCTCCCTCTGCTGGGCCACCCAAAGTACTCCGTCGAGCTGTCCCGACGCAAACCTAGCACCAGTCGTGGCTCGGCCATCTCGACCTGTCAGGTGTTGTGCTCAGCGAGGCCCAGCAGTAAGCTCCGGGCTACCCTAATAACCCGTGCCGCAGCGACGACCCACGGTTTCACCCGAATCGCTCCGCCGCCCGGGCCCGGGCCTTCGCGGACTCGACCTCACGGTCGCGGCGTGGAGCGTTCGTGACCAGAGCGGACAGAAGTTTCTCGGCAACCTGCGCGACTTCCTCCACCGCCTGTTCGAAAACTCGCTCGTTCACCCTCGACGGCCGGTTGAATCCACTTAGTTTGCGAACGAACTGTAACGAAGCGGCCCGGATTTCCTCATCCGTCGCCGGTGGCTCGAAGTTGAAGAGTGTTCTGATGTTCCTGCACATGCGTCCCATATTCTCGATCTCGGACGCGCCCAAATCAACAGCGGGCGAGCTGCCTTGGCCTCGGGCGATTTCTCCCGAGCCCACCATGGACGATAAGTTGTGGCACCATAAAGGGTCGGGCGTCAGGAGTAAGGCATGGAGCTGTACTATCATCACGTAGACAAGGACGTGCTCGTTCTTTCGGCCGACGGCGGTTTGGACTCCGCCAACGCGGAGTCGTTCGTGGACGAGCTGGGCCGGCTCGTCGAGGCGGGCGCGAGAAAGCTCATCGTGGACTGCTCGCGGCTCGGTTTCATCTCCAGCTATGGCATCGCCGTCCTCGTCCGGCTCCACAAGAAGCTTGCCATACGCGGGGGGGATGTCAAGCTCGCGGCCATGGATAGCACGGTCGCTCGCCTCATCGACACGATGGGGCTCCATAGCCTATTTCAGATCTACCCCAACGTCGACGAGGCGCGCCGAGCTTTCGCTGACTGAGTACTTACAATACGCGACTTCGATGGCGTTGGGCGACAGCTGACTGTCGAAATACGTCGCCTCTCGAGCGGCTCCCGCCGGATCTCGCCCGCGAGATCGGGGCGCCAGCGCAGGTCCCGCCCGCGCGTCAGGCCTGGCGCGCGCGGCGCGAGTCGACGTCCTGTACCTGCTCCCAGGCCGCCCGGATCTTGAGCCGCAGTCTCTGGCGTGCTTCACGTTCCGCAAGCGTAAGGAAGCTGTAGGACGACTTGGTCAGCTTTTGTAGAAACGAAATCTCTAGCTGCGTCAGAAACAGATCTACGTTCCCGTCGCGAGAACCGGGCAAGGTGATGTCGGAGAGTTTTCGACCGAAGGCCTGGCGGGCGTGACGCTCCTCTTCGGTGATGAAATGATACTCAGAGCGCAAGAGCTTCTGGATGAATGTGAGCTCTTGATGGGTCAATCGAAGCGTCGCCCGACGACTATTCGATAACGTCATGTCTCCCTCGCCGTTCCGGGGGCTATTAGGCACCTATCTTGTAATAGTTCTGATAGTCGGGGGTGGGCTCGTAGTACCGCGAATGCTCCATGGCCATAGCGTAGACTTCTTCCTCTGTCGCTCCGGCGAGCAAGAAGGGTTCATCGGCATTCGGATGGGTTACGTCTGCGATAACGACCCGGCCGGGAACCCGGATCAGGTTCCAAGCGTGGCGCCCCTTGAAAACGTAGAACTTGAGGTTCCCCTTGACCATCCGGCAGTCGATCCCAGCCTCCTGCAGATAGAGCTGGAACAAGATCGAGAGGTGCCGGCACACGCCGAGTCCTTTGTCGAGATATTCGGACAAGACGATGCTCTCGTTCCCGAAATCGCGCGACAGTCTCTCCACTCCGAGCTCGTTGAACTCGATATCATGGCGCACTCTGTTATAGTACCAGCCGAGGAGCGAGTCGATAGTTTTTCCCTCTGATATGCCTCGCCGCTTACATTCCGTCAGGTGGTGCGCGAGGCGAACCTTGTCGACCTTGATCTTCTCTCGGCCGAAACGCTCGGTGGGCGAGGATTGACCACCCATGTCGGTGTACCCGTGCATGAGGTAATCGGGTATGCCTTGATAGACGTTTCCATCGCCGACCCAGGTCTTCTGATCCATCAAGATTTCGAGCTGCACCGCCGCACGCACGTAACGCTCGCGTCTCGACGAACCGTCGGGCAGCGCGGCGATGGCCTCGTTCATCGTGCGAACGCATTGCAATGGGGCCACCGCCCAGCTTGCGAGCAGTCCGGGGAGCTCGTCAGGCTCCAGCTCGTAGGCGATGCGCTTTCCCGTCTTGCGCTCGAGGTAGAAGGAGTTGTTTAGATACTCCTTGTCCATGAGGGCCACGGCGCGAATGAGAGATGTTTGCTGTGCGCTGAGGCGGTTCAGAAGCTCTCGCAGCTCTCGCGAGCCGAGCGTTCGTCGCGCGGGCGAGATGCTCGTTACCGAGGCCTGGCCCGGGTCGAGGGTGTTTGACTGCACCGGTGCTTCCTCTCCGTTTCGCAGGCTCAACTCCGGCCCTCTCCTCTAGAGCTCAATGCCGTGGCGGGACCCGGGAACGATCGGCCGCCACGGCTCGGCCTTTGCGGCGCTTATTCGCACTGCGTGCTCACATCTCATGGCTTCGAAGGAGCCCGATGCGGACGATTCGCGCTGACGTCGCGGCAGACGTTTTGGCCACCGCTCGGCAGGCTGGGTCGTACTTTTTCATCAGCCTCCTAGGGATAGTTCAGCACAGAACATATCTCGTAGCCCGAAAGCTTCTCCCGGCCCTTCAGGAAATCGAGCTCGATCAGGAAACTGAACGCTTCCACCTCGCCACCCACCTTCTGAACGAGATCGGCGACGCCGCGAGCGGTCCCCCCGGTCGCCAGGACGTCGTCGACGACGACGACACGCTGTCCACCCCGAACGGCATCCTCGTGAATCTCGAGACTGTCCGAGCCGTACTCCAGGTCATAGTTGATGCGAACGGTCTGGGCGGGGAGCTTTCCCGGCTTGCGCACCGGTACGGTTCCCTTTCCCAGCTGATAGGCGAGGGCCGAGGCAAAAAGAAAACCCCTGCTCTCGATGCCCAGGAGCAAGTCGAAATCGCGGGACCGCAGGGTGTGAGCCATCACGTCGATGGCCTTCCTGAACGTCAGAGGGTCCCCCAGCAGCGGTGTGATGTCCTTGAATACGATACCCTTCTGGGGGAAATCGGCGACATCGCGAATCTTCCGACGTAGCTCTTCCATCTCACCCCTCAGTATCGCACTTCGAACGACGTGAGGCTCGGGTCGACCGGCGCGGTCCGGCTTTCCACCGAGACCACCCGGGACGAGGCCGGACCACGCCGCAGGGCGTCCTCGAGCCGTTCCAATTCTCCGGCATCGCCCTGGGCCATGACCTCCACCCGCCCGTCTGCAAGATTCCGAACGTAACCGACGATCCGATGCCGGGACGCCTCACGTTCGGCAAACCAACGGAATCCAACACCCTGTACCCGCCCTGAAATCAGATAAACGCAGGCCTTCACCGATCCTCGCCTGTCGGAGTCGAGCTCGATCTCGAGATCGGACCTGTTGGCATCGAAACAAACCCATGGAGAAAGGCATCACGCCGCGGCGATTCTCATCGGCATGACGAGACCTCGGCGCGGTGTCAGCCTGTCGGAGATGACTTCGCGTCCAAACTGGCAACTCCGCCTCACCTCCCGGCGCGAAGAAGGGGCGTAGGACCCGAGGCCCTCGTCCGTGGTCACCCAGACTGCAAAATCGTTGCTCCAGCACGGGCTAGTGCTGTTCCAACTCGGTCCGCTTGGCAAAGTTCCCGACCTGACGCTGAGAGTTTCTGTTCATCGAGATTCGGGGTCAAACCTTCGAACTGCAGGCACCGAAGTCCTCCTAACAGCCTTGCCCTGACTTCAGCGGGCAACGAAATTATACCAGGAAACGTTTGAGGGAGTGTTACCTTCGCCGCGCTCGAGGGTGATGCTGGTCATACACACGCCGCAGTCTGTCCCTGCTCACGTGGGTGTAGATTTGGGTCGTGGCGATATTCGAATGACCGAGCATGAGCTGGAGACTCCTCAGGTCGGCGCCGCGCTCCAAGAGGTGGGTCGCGAAAGAATGCCGAATCACGTGGGGCGAGAGACGCTTGCCGATACCCGCCTGCCGGCCGTATCCCTTTATGAATTGGAAAACCCTCTGCCTCGTCATCGTCGTCCCCCGGCGGCTCAAAAAGAGCCCTTCGACGGGGCGCCGGGAAAGCTCGGGCCGAGCCCGCGCCAGGTAACGAGTGAGCCACTTTTTCGCCGAGCGACCGAAAGGAACGATCCGCTCCTTTCGACCCTTGCCGCGGCAGACGAGGTAGCCGGTCTCGATGTGGAGGTCTTCGATCTCGAGAGTGACCAGCTCCGAGACCCGCAGCCCGGTTGCGTACAGGAGCTCGAGCATCGTTCGGTCGCGAAGCCCCTCCGCCGTCGCGGTGTCGGGTGTAGCAAGCAGGGAATCGACCTCATCGAGACTGAGGTAGCGGGGAAGTGGACGTCCCAGTCGCGCCGAATCGACCTGCTCGGCGGGGTCGCTGGAAACGTTCCCCTCGGCGGCAGCAAAGCGATAGAGGCCGCGAACCGCCGATGCCGTCCGGGCGATCGACCTCAACGAAAGGCCCTCACGATGCAGGTTCCGCAAAAACTCACGCAGGTCAGTGACGTCGAGCGATTCGAGCGACTTCCCCTTGCGCTCGGTGTAGACCGCGAGCTTCTCGAGGTCGCGGCGATAGGAAGCGATCGTCAAAGGAGACAGCCCCCGTTCCACTTCGAGGAAGTGTAAGAAAGCTTCCCTCAAAATCTAACCGTCACTCCGAAGTATTGTCCTCTCATGCGGAACACTGCGCGGTCATCGACCTCCTCGACGCTCTTGACGCGGTTATAGGAGTTCCGGTAACCGTAGGAGAAGGCGACGTTGGGTATGAAGTTGTAGGTCGCCATGACGTCGACGTCGGTCACGACACCTTCGCTCTCCCGTTTCATACCAAGCCCTTCGGCGGTAACCGCCAGGGCTGGTGTGAGATACACTCGCCCCTTGAACCCGAACACCGGAAGCTCGATGCGAAGGGGCTCGGGCTCGGTCGTGGTTCCTTCCGACTGGAACCGACTCCGCGCCTGAAACCGCTCATAAAGGCCCACCACCGAGATGAAACCATAGACGCCTCTTACCAGGGCGAACTCCGCCCCCGCTTGAACCTGCTCCAGCTCGAGAAAAGATTCGAGCACGGCACCTCTTGGCACCTCGAGACCGCCAATGGCGATGTCCTTCGTCAATACGATCTCGCTTTCGTATTTGGTCCTGAACCACGCGCCTCGCAACCGGAGACGGTTCGTGATTCGAAGACCGAGCCGATAGTCCCAAGTCCGCTCCGCGGGAATTCCCAGATCTGCTGCGGGATCCAGGGTCGAGCCCGGGATTCCGTCCCCGGAGAGCCGTAGCTCCGAGTCGAGGTCTCCGCGCCATCGACGTACTTCGAGCTCGATGGTCGAGAGCTCGCCCAGGTTGGGGCTCCTCCTTCCCTGAGCGGAGACTACCTCGCCCGCGAGGACGATCGAACAGAAAAGGAGGGCTCGCAACGGGATCGCATACTTCAACATCACCTCCATCCGAATGCGGGAGCCAGAGCAGTGACGACTTCTTTCAGCTCGCGAACGCGGAGAATCTTGCACCCGAGTATGAAGACGAGAACCGCAATGGTGATGGCACCGAGAACTTGAGTGATCCTCGGTAGCAAAGCCGCATGGCCGAAGAGACCGTCCAGGAGCTGGACGGTTAGAAGCGCGGCCACGCCCATGACCATCGAGGCGGCCAGGGTCTTGATCAACGTGGCGGCAGAACGCCGTCCGTCCAACCGCCCCAGGCGACTTCGTCGCCGGAACAGTAGCCAGAGAACCACCAACGACAGCGTCGTGGTCGTGGAGGTGGCGAGCGCGAGTCCGCGGTGATCCCAACCGAGCACCACAACCAAAAGCCAGTTCAGCGCCGCGTTAGAGCCCATCCCCGCAAGACTCACCATCATCGGGGCGCGAACGTCCCGAATCGCGTAGAAACCATCCGTGACGATCTTGATGGCTCCGAAGCTCAGAAGACCCAGGGAATAGTATCGCAACGCCGAGGCGACTTGCGTCGTGTCTTCAGGCCCAAATCGTCCCTGCTCGAAAATGAGCCGCACGATCGGCGGCGCGAGCACCAGCAGGCCGACGGTGGCGGGGACGGTGAACAGTATGACCAGACGCGTCGCGTAGGAGAACGTCTGCAGGAACCGTTCGTTGTTTCGCTCGGCGGCAGCACGGCTGAGCGCTGGGAGGGTTGCGATCGATACCGCCACGCTGACGAGACCGAGAGGAAGGTGGAGGACCCGATAACTCTGGGTGAGCCATGCGAGCCAGCCTTCGCCGTGCGAAGCGAAGAACGAGTTCACCAGGACATTGACCTGTACCGTCGAGGCCATCAGTGCGCCGGGCCCGAAGAGGCGCGCCGCCTTGGAGAGCCACGGATCGCGGAAGGAGAAATCGGGACGGAATCGAAAGCCCAGTGAGGCCAGCGACGGAAGTTGCCAGGCCAGCTGCAGCACGCCTCCGGCGATCACTCCGACTGCCATCCCGACGGTTGGGTGATAGCCGAACCGCGGCGCCACGACGTAGCCAACGATGCCCACGACGATGGAGCCGATGTTGAAGAAGGATGACGCCAATGCCGGAACGAAGAAGCGACCTCCCGCATTGAGGATGGCCATCACCAGAGCGGCCAGACTGACCAGGAGCAGGAACGGAAACATGATCTGGGTCAGCAGCACGGTGAGATCTCTCTTGGTGCCCAAGCCGTAGCTCTGGTCCGCGGGCAAGGCGGTGTCGAAGCCCACGCCACCGAAGACGACGTCCACGATCGCGTCGGCATAAAGGATACCGAGGAGCGCGAGTGCGGACACGGTGATGCCCAGGGCATTGAATACGATGTTGGCGACGCGCATCGACGCGGCTCGCCCCTCCTTCGCCTCGATTTCGGACAGGGTCGTAACGAAAGCTTTGCTCAGGGCCCCTTCGCCGAACATGTCGCGCAAGAGGTTCGGAATTCTGAACGCCGCATAGAAGGCGTCGAGTCCCACTTTGGCGGGAAAAAGGTAAGCGAGCACTTGCTCGCGCACGAGTCCGAGCACTCTCGACACCATGACGCCGGCGCTCACGACGCCCGCGGAACGGGTCAAGTTCTCGGATGTTACGCTATCTTGTTGTGTATCATAGGCTTCCGTGCCCCCTTCAGACCTGGGCTTCAGTTTGGAGGAGGGCGAAGCCATCGACGGATTCTATTACATTTTCGTGATATCTTTTTCGTCGCATCGGAGCGACATGGAGAAGGACCCTCTATCGTTGGACGATCGCTTTCGTTTCCACGAAAGCCTGCCGCTTGCGGTAGCCCTCTTCGGCTTCTGGGTAATTCTTTCTGGAAAACTAGACTTATTTCATCTTGGCGCAGGGGCCCTCGCCTCTTTGCTCATCGCGACGGGGATGGGACGGCTATATCGCCTGAAACCTGCCATCGCGACGCCGCGACGCCATCCGTTCGTGGATATGCCTTGGCTCAGGCTGATCCTTTACCTGCCCTGGCTGCTGCTCCAGATCGCGATCTCGAGCGTACAGGTCGCGGCGATCGTGCTGCGACCCAAAATGGAGCTCGAGCCGCAGCTGTTTCGGTTTCACTTTGTATTGCCCCACAACATGGCGCGCGCGACTCTGGCCAACTCCATCACCCTCACCCCCGGCACGGTCACCCTGGACGTTCGCGAGGACGACTATCTCGTCCACGCCTTGACGCGCGATGCCGAGCGGTCACTCCAGTCCGACCAACCGGGAAACATGAAACATCGCGTCGCCCTCTTGTTCGGCGCTCGGGAGCAAAGTAGTTAGTACGTTGCAGCATCTCGTCCACGCTCTCGCCGTCGGGCTCGCGCTGGTGATGCTGATGTCATTCTATCGCCTATTGCGAGGTCCCACGATATGGGATCGCTTGAGCGGGCTCGGCCTTCTGGGGACCAAGACGATCGTCCTGCTGCTTCTCCTGGGTCTGGCGACGGGAAGAGAAGACATTTTCGTGGATATCACTCTCTCCTACACGCTGATAAGCTTCGTCGGCTCGCTCGCGCTCGCCAAGTACTTCGAGGGCAAGGAGAGCCCCCCCGCGGAGACTCGTCATTCCGACGTGCCGTCTTCCGGGACGATGTTCCGCGGGCAGGATTGGGAGACGTAAGACGATCGTGACCGTCCTGGCCGCTGCTCTTCTCATAGCGGGATTCTTCTTCATCGCCAGTGGTGCAGTGGGGATCTTGAGGCTCCCAGACTTCTACACCCGTCTACACGCCATGGGCAAATGCGACACGCTCGGCGTGGCACTGATGGTGCTGGGCATGGCGATTCTGGAAGGACCCACGCTCAATGGACTCAAGATTCTCCTGATCATCATTTTCGTGGGACTCGCGAATCCCACCGCGACCCATGCTCTGGGGCGAGCCGCGTACCGAGCCGGCCTAGTGCCGTGGCGGGCCGGCGCCGATGAGGCCTCGCGGTGATCCCCCCTCTAGTGACCCTGTTCCTGCTCCTCATGCTCGTCTGCGCGGTCGTCGCCTTGAACGTGTCGGACCTTCTCGCGGCAGTCGTCATTTTCGGCGCGTTCAGCTTCTTCTCCGCCGTATTTTTCACGCTCCTGGGCGCTCTCGACGTGGCGTTTACCGAAGCCGCCGTGGGCGCGGCCATCACGACCGTCTTCTTCGTGTCGGCCATCTACCGTACCGATCGGAAAGTGAAGTGATTTGAAGTCTTTCGAGCGGTTCGCCGCCCTCCCGCTCCTGGTGGCGGGAGCGGTTTTGTTCTACGCTGGCCGAGAATTGCCGCGAGTCGGCTCGCCCGACTCCCCCGCTTCGCTCCACGTCTCCCCGCGTTACATCGAGAATGCATACCGAGAGACCGGAGCCCCCAACATGGTCACCGCCGTGCTCGCCGACTATCGGAGCTACGACACGCTGGGTGAGACGGTCGTGATCTTCACCGCGGGTCTCGCCTGTCTGCTCGTCCTCGGTGCCTTTCGCGTTCGCGGCGAGGAGGCGGCACCCCGGGATCAAATGGACTATTCGTTCGGCAGCGACGTGCTGGACGCAACGAGTCGCATTTTGATTCCCTTCCTCGTCCTGTTCGCCGTTTATGTGGTCGTGCACGGACACACGAGTCCGGGCGGCGGTTTCCAGGGCGGAACCATTCTGGCCGCAGCCTTGATCCTCCTCCGGCTCGTGAGAGGAAGCGCCGAAGGGGTCGGAATCAGTCTCAAGGGCATGCTGGTGATCGCGAGCGCGGGCGTGGGGCTGTACGCGTCCATCGGTCTGGTCAGCCTGGTTTTCGGCAGGAACTTCCTGGATTACGCCGGTCTTCCCATACCTTACGAGGGAGGCCACCTCCGCGAGTTGGGCTCGCTGGGAATCGAGGTCGGCGTTTTCTTGGGGGTCACTGCCGTACTCGTTCTCATATTCGATGCTCTCACGACCGGGGCCGAGGAGTGACGTGAGCTTCCTCTGGAGCCTGGTGGATTACTTTCTGACCTCCATTCTGTTTTTGGTCGGCCTCTACGGAATTCTGATACGGCCTCACCTCGTGCGAAAGCTCATGGCCATGAACATCCTGCAGGTCGCTGTCATCGTCTTCTTCATCACCCTCGGTTACAAAGATGGGGCCACGCCTCCGATCCAAAGGGCTTATGAAGACAGTCCGGTCGCTCGCGATTACATCAACCCGCTTCCCCACACCCTGATGCTAACTGCGATCGTCGTCAGCGTGAGCACCACCGGCGTGGCCCTTTCCCTCCTCGTTCGAATCTATCGCCGCTTCGGCACGTTGGACGAAAACCAACTGCTGAAGAAGCTCAAATAAAACCATGAGGCACGCTCCGGTTCTGGTCGTGCTCGCTCCCTTGCTGAACGCTCTCGCTTGCCCCCTGATCGCCTATGTATCGGCGACAGCGGCCCGAGGCGTCACCAGGCTCGCTCTCGGAATCTCCCTCGTTTGCTCGTCTGTTGCGCTTTCTCATTCTTTGGCGGAAGGCCCCTGGCATTATCATCTCGCCGGTTGGCCGCCTCCCTGGGGAATCGAGATAGTCATCGACTCACTCAGCGGCGTGATGGCTGTTCTCGTCTCGGCGATGGGGTTTCTCGGCGCCATCTATAGCGACGCGTACCTGAGCACGGCGACCGACGAACGCGCGGGCATCTTCTACAGTGTTTTTTCCCTGCTCGTCACCGGTCTGCTCGGCATCGTTGTGACGGGTGATCTCTTCAACCTTTACGTCTTTCTGGAAATCTCCTCCCTCTCCGCCTACGCGCTCCTCGCGACCGGGGGAAGCCGCGCCGTGGTGGCGACGTTTCGCTACCTTCTCGTCGGCACCGTCGCGGCGAGCTTCTACTTGATCGGCGTGGGCTATCTCTACGCCATGACCGGAACTCTGAACATGGCGGACATGTCCGGGAGGCTCGCGGTGCCCCCCGACTCCCCTGTCGTTCTCGTGGGCGTCTCTTTCATCGTGATCGGACTCGCAATCAAAGCGGCGCTTTTTCCGCTCCACGGATGGCTTCCCGACGCCTACACGTTTGCTCCCGGCCCGGTCATCGGCTTCATAGCTGCAGTGATGGCAAAGGTCAGCGCCTACGCTCTATACAGAATTCTATATTTCGTCTTCCGAGCCGAGAGTGTGCCGGGAGAGCCTCTGATGCTCCTCGGTTGGGCATCCGCCCTCGCTGTTGTCGCCGGATCGGTCATGGCGGTGGCTCAGAAGGACGTCCAGCGTATGCTCGCTTATTCGAGTATCGGCCAAATGGGATACATCATCATGGGTGTCGCGATGGGCACTCCCTTGGCCCTCATCGGGGCTTTGTTGCACGTTGTCAATCATGCCGTCATGAAGGGATGCCTTTTCATGGCGGTCAACGGCGTCCAGTGGCAAGCAGGCATCTTCCGGATCCGAGACTTTACCGGCGTAGCCAAACGCTTTCCCATCACCATGACGGCGTTCACGACGGCGGCGCTTTCCATGATCGGATTGCCGCCCACCGCCGGCTTCTTCAGCAAGTACTATCTCGCTCTTGCTGCCGTCGAGACCGGGCATCTGCCCTTTCTCGTCGCGCTCGTGCTCTCCAGCTTGCTCGGAGCCGTCTATTTCTTCCGCGTCATAGAACGCGCCTATTTGATGGATCACGACGGGCCCGAAACCCCATCGACGAGAGACCTGCCGGGCTCCATGCTGATTCCGATCGTTGTTCTAGCGCTCGCCGTGGTTCTTCTCGGAGTCTTCAACCAAACGGTAGCGAACGAGCTGCTCGAGCCGGGACTTCCCTAGCAGGGTGATGACGAACTCATCTCACCCTGCGCGAGCGGAGCGAGCCCGGCGCGCTGGCCGCGCCGTAAGCAGCCCGAGCCGTGGCGGCCGATCGCTCACAGGTCCCGCCACGGCATTGAGCATGGAAAGGGTGATGAC
>DATIBD010000141.1:0-11457 GCA_035457705.1 Vicinamibacteria bacterium | reverse complement strand
GTGTCCATCGACTTCACCGGGACAGCCGGGGATGCTGAGGACGGAGACTTGACGGCGAGCCTGAGCTGGGAGTCAAACCTCGACGGATCGATCGGGACGGGCGGGTCGTTCTCGACGACGCTATCGGCAGGTACGCACACGATCACGGCTTCGGTGAGCGATAGCCAGGGAGCCATGGGGGGGGACTCGATCACGGTGACGGTGAACGCTCTGCCGACGGTGACAATTACGTTACCCGCGGACGGCGCGACGTTCAACGAGGGCGAGTCCATCGACTTCACCGGGACAGCCGGGGATGCTGAGGACGGAGACTTGACGGCGAGCCTGAGCTGGGAGTCAAACCTCGACGGGCCGATCGGGACGGGCGGTTCGTTCTCGGCGACGCTATCGGCCGGTACACACACGATCACGGCGATAGCGACCGACAGCCAGGGATCGTCGGGGCAGGACTCCATTTCCATCACCGTCAACGTTGCTCCCCCCTAACCGGCCCTCATCACGGCTTTCGCCCAACGTGGATTCCGGCGTTTGACATGCCGGGACGACCCACGTATAAAGAAGTTGGGGGGTTAATGAACCGTCGGTCGGTTCGGGCGAGCTCCAATCCGTCCTAGCTAGCTGGCAATCTTCGACGAGGCTTGACGTCGCGGAACGTCTTGGGCCAATCACGCCGCTCGAGCGGGTGAGCGTGCGTGCCCATCTCCAGCGAAGCGTTCCCCTGTCGAGGCACCGGGGCTGTTCGGGCAAACACCATGCGATCGCAGCATCATACGGCTCTGCATGTCCTACTCGGGCTGCTCTGTTTTGCTCGAACCGGCATCCCTGCGCAGGAACGTTCGCGCTACGTAAGGCTCGTCCGGGTCACCGAAGCGGAGGAGCTCGAGGGCTCGGAACTCAGCGGGTGGGCGCTCGGTGCCGAAATGGCGCCAATGGATCCCCTCAACACCGCATTCGACGCCAAGACCGGGGTTTGGCTCGTCCTCGATGTCGCCGAGCAAGAGTGGGTCGAGCTCGTGCTTCGGCCGGATGGCTCGGCCGACCCCGATTCCATCAGACGGTCCGCCGCGCACGCCCTGAATCTGGAGGAGCAAGCTCAGGGAATCACCGTCGACCCGGAAAGCGGCACGATCTTCGTGCTCGCGGGCGCCCGGGGCCGGATGATTCGTGTGGCAAGACCGGAGGACGGAAGCGTCGAAGCGGCTTTGGTGTCGAAGATCGAGCTGGGCCGGCGCGGTCTCGGGGGTCTCCGAGGGCTCGCCTTCGACGCGTCGAGCGGGCATCTCCACGTCTTTAGTGCTCTCGACAAGAGGTTGTACGAGGTGAGCGTTTCCGGGGAGGTTGTCGGCTACCGTGACCTGTCCTTTCTCGAGCTGAACGAGCTCGACCGTCTGAGCTTCGCGCCGAGCGTGGACTCGACCGACGAACCTTCGAGAATGAATTTGTATCTCTCGGCTACCCGAACGGGGAGGCGAGAGAACGACCTCATCGAGCTTTCTCTTGTCGAGCCGCCGCCGGCTCCCCTGGCGGACGCTACCGCGACCCTGGTTCAGACGATTGACACCTCGAGCTTCATCCCACCGAGCCCCGACCCGTCCGGGATCGCATACCTCGGCTCTACGGGAAGACTGCTGGTGAGTGACGGAGAAGTCGAGGAGATGCCAATTTATCAGGGCGTGAACGTGTTCGATATCACGCTGACCGGAAGCCTCATCGGTACGTTCACCACGCTCGCCTACTCCGATGAGCCGTCGGGACTCGCCTTCAGCCCCAACGATCTTCACTTGTTCATAACAGATGATACGAGTCCCCGGAGGATCTACGAGCTGAATCCGGGGCCCGATGGGCTGTACGGCAACTCGGACGACAGCGCAACCTTTTTCAGTACTGCCGCATTCGGAAGCAACGACCCCGAAGGCGTTGCCTACGATACGCTTTCCGGGACGCTCTTCATCGTCGATGGTGCGGACAGCGAAGTCTACCGAGTGGCTTCTGGAGCGAACGGGGTTTTCGACGGAATCCCCCCGGCCGGTGACGATCAGGTCACGCATTTCGACACGGCTAGCCTGGGCATCCTCGACCCCGAGGGCATCGAGTACGACGAGGCGAACGACGCTCTTTACATTGTAGGAAAACCGGCCGGTCTGCTGGCGCACTTGACCACGAACGGGACGTTGTTGAGGATGATCGATATCTCGGCCGCGGACGCGTCGAAGCCAGCAGGTCTCGCTCTCGGTCCCGGGAGCCAGAATGCACTGGCGACGAACCTTTATATCGTCGACCGACGGGTGGACAATGACACGGACCCCAACGAGAACGATGGGAAGCTCTATGAGCTCTCCCTTCCTCCTTTCTCGCCTTTCAACGCAGCTCCCACGGTCTCGGCCGGTCCGGATCAAGGCGTCACGCTACCGTACAACGTGGTACTCGACGGGACGGTGAGCGATGATGGTTTTCCTCATCCCCCGGGGGTAACGACGACGACTTGGAGTCAAATGAGCGGCCCGGGGCTGGTCGATTTCCTCGACCCAACCGACGTTGACACGAGCGTCCGGTTCTTCGCCGCCGGAACCTACGTCTTGCGCCTGACCGCCGACGATGGCGAGCTCGTTACGGCCGATGACGCCGTGATTACCGTGACGGGGACAGGAGTGAGCTGGGTCGCCGAGACCAGCGTCGGGGCGAGCGCGGACGATGCCGAAGAGGACGATGGAGGAGCCGTCACGCTTTCCAGCAACGACCTCGAGCTGGGCGTGGCCGATGGCATCCCTCAGACGGTGGGAATCCGGTTCGATGGATTGGCCATCCCTCAGGACTCGAGCGTCCTCGGCGCCTATGTTCAATTCGAAGCCGACGAGGTAGGCCTTGAAGCGTCTTCGATTCTCATCGAAGGTGAGGCTACCGCCCATGCTCTGGGTTTCACCACGTCTCCGGGCAATGTATCCTCCCGTCCGCGCACCGGAGCATCGGTCGGTTGGTCACCCGCCCCCTGGACGACGGTAGGAGAAGCCGGGTTCGACCAGCGGACACCCAATATCGCCCCGGTGCTTCAAGAAATCGTGAATGGTCCGGCGTGGTCGGCCGGCAACTCAGTGGTATTGATCTTCACCGGCTCGGGAGTTCGTACGGCGCGCTCTTATGACGGCAGTCCGGCTTGGGCCCCGGTGCTGCACGTGGATTACGTTCCCCCGCTGGCCAATGAAATGGACCTCGTTCTGTCGAATGAGACGGTATCGGACCCACGGCTTTATGTGGCCTGCAACTCGATCACGGCGGGTGCGGGGTTCAGCGTGGTGGCCCCGGGGTCGGTGATTCTTCGGGCGGGTCAGATGGTGATTCTCCAGAACGGCTTTTCGGTCGGTTCGGGAGCGAGTCTCACGATTCAATTGGATCCGAACTGCACCTTGAATACCGCTCCATTGGTGACGATCACCTCACCCGCAGACGGATCGAGCTTCGACGCTGGCGAGACCATTCTTTTCGGGGGTGACGCGCTCGATGCCGAAGAAGGGGATCTCTCGGCTGGCCTGAGCTGGTTCTCCGACCGCGACGGGTCCATCGGCACCGGTGCCTCGTTCTCGACGGCCTCCCTGACGGTGGGGACACACACGGTCACCGCTTCCGTAAGCGACGGGGGTGGGGCGCCCGCACAGAGCTCGATCACTCTAGCGGTGGGCGATCCCTGACAATCGGGCAGCAGCGCCATCCACCGCACTCGCCCCGAGGCGTTTGACGCCTTTCCTCAGGAGTGATAGCTTCGCTCTAGCCATTATTTCGGTTGGGGATTTTACAAAGCCGTCGTCCAGGCGTCCTATGTCGTCGTCGGCTTTGCCGGGCGCTGGACTTTCGTCACCCATGTTGCAGAGCGTCACAGGGGTCGACACTGATGGGGACGCAAACGAGTCCGTTGAGTAGTTACGAGGACTCCCCGGTCGTGGCGCGGCTTGCTCGCGGCCATCCGTCGCTTCTCGTCGGGACCCCGATGATGAGCCTGCTCCTCTCTTGGGTATCCTCGGCCGGCGCCGCCGTCCTGAACGTTCCCGGTGACTTCACGACGATTCAGGCCGCTCACAACGCCGCGGCATCGGGCGACACCATTCTGGTGGCACCGGGCACTTACGTGGAGCGGATAACGATGACCAAGGCGATCACGCTTGCGTCTCATTTCCTCACGAGCGGCAACGAGAATTTCATCGGTGCCACCGTCCTGGACGGCGGCAATGGTCCTTACGTCATTTCGATTCCCGCAGGTGCGGAAGACGGGCCGACGATTCAGGGCCTCACGATTCAGAACGCCACCGACGGCATCGCCCCCTTTGCCAGGTTCAACCTGCTTAATTGTGTGGTTCGCAACACGAGTGACGGGGTGGATTATGAAAGGGGTAGCGGCGGCCTGGTTCGCTTCAGCACGTTCGAGCTCAACAGCGACGACGGGATCGATCTCGATTTCGACGTGGACATTCAGATCCTCGACAACGTCATTCGCGACAATGGCGACGATGGGATAGAGATCCGGCTGCAAAATTACACCGGCCCGACCAAGAGCTACGTCATTGCCGGAAACGATATCTACCGGAACGTGGCGGACGGGATCCAGCTCATTTCCTACGACGTGGAGACCGACAGATTCTTCCAGATCACGAACAATTTCATCCATGACAACGGTGCCGCTGGCCTGGGCATGATGGATGGAGCTGCGTCGAACGAGGACTTTCGAGCGGCGAGCCTTCCCGAGGTCGTTTACGTTTTCAACAACACCTTCGCTTACAATAACCACGGACTCAGCGGCGGTGACAACACCGTCGTATTGAACAACATTTTCGTCGGTCATCCTGCGATCGCCGTCAAGAGCGTCGACGCCAACTCGGCGCTCGCTTTCAACTTGTTCTTCGACAACGGAACGAGCCACGTCGGCTCCAACGTGGACGTGGGCACCAGCGTCTTCGAAGATCCCCTGTTCGGTCCAGGCTTGGAGCTTCTACCGAACAGCCCGGCAATCGATGCGGGAACGGCCATATACGTGTGGCAGGGAACGAACGTGCTCGAGCTTCCCCCGAGCGCTTTTTCTGGCGAAGCCCCGGATATCGGAGCGTTCGAGTTCGAAAGTGGTGACGGTTTGCCGCCCGATCCGCCGATTCTCGCGATTCCGGCAGACGGAGCTCTGAACGTGGGCGTGACGCCAACTCTTGCCTGGCGAGGAAAGGGTGCGATCTTCACCGTGCACATTGCCAGGGATCCCGGCTTCGCCCAACGCATCGTCAGTGCCTCGACTTCGGTGAGGAAATACGACGTCAAGGTGGGGGCTCTCGACCATGTGACGACGTACTATTGGCGGGTCAGCGCCTCGAACGGCAACGGCACGAGCGATTTTTCCGATATCCGATCTTTCACCACCCAGGCGTCGAACGCCCCGCCTGCGGCACCCGCTCTCGTCTCACCGGCGAACGGCGCCCGAGAGGTGCGGCTCGATACGAGGCTCTTTTGGGCTGGGACGGCGGATGACTTCGACATTCAAGTGTCGAGGGATCCCAATTTTTTTTCCATTGCGTTCTTCGCCAATACCGCCTCGACCCAAATGCAGCTTCCGCGGGGCACTTTGGCCTACGACACCATTTACCATTGGCGAGCTCGAGGCAAGAACGCCCTCGGCTCGAGTAACTTTTCGGCTCCGTTTACGTTCACGACCGGAGGGCCGCCGGACACCGTTCCGCCCAGCCAACCGAGGAATCTCAGGTCACCCGCCCAGACCCCAACCACCATCGATCTCGCCTGGGACGCCGCCACCGACAATGTGGGTGTCAAGTTCTACATCATCTATCGTGACGGATCCAGGATTGCCACCGAATCGGGCACGACCCACACGGCCGTTGGCTTGACTCCCGGCACCACTTACGACTTCCGGGTATCCGCCCTGGATGCCGGCGGCAACGAATCTCTCCCGAGCCCCGCATTGACCGTTGCGACTCAGGGAGTACCGAATCCAGTAGGCCGCCTTCGTTCTGGTCGGCAAAAGTAGAGGACGACGGCACTGACGCGTGCCTTTCGTCACCGAGACGTTTGCTCTCGCAGCCTCCGGATCGTGTGCCCGAAGGCCAGTCGACCGGAGCGGGGGTCGTAAACGATGGCAGGCACGAGGCGCCCGCGAATCGTGTCCGGGCTGGAGCGGCCGTAAGCCATCAGCGTCCTGGCCAGGGTCTGCTTCCGTGCGTCGAGCGCATCGTCTTCCGAGACGCCGGTTAGCAAATCGTTGAGTGTCAGGTTCGATGCTTTCGCCCGAAGAAGGGCGTCCACCACGATCGCCTTGAGAACGTTGTGGGCAAAGTTGAAATAGAAAGAGAACGGTGAATAGGCTCGATTGGAGGGACGATGGCGCTCGAACTCCTCCAGCAAAACGGGGCCGTGCTCCAGAAAGAGATGGCGGAGCTCGGAGAGCTCTCTCGCGTGAGCCGACAACGACTCGGGCGCGGTTCCGAGGAAGGCTCTCGCGTCGGGGGACAACCCGTTCAGAATCCCTTCGACCAGTCTGTCACGGTAGAGTCCGACGCCTCCCTCGTCCCGCGCACGGGAGAAGGCATTCATCAGGGTCACGAGGGCGAAGCAGAGCCAAGGATAATCCGGAACGTTATCGTTGCGCATCGCCAAGACGTCCCTTCCGTAGGTCGCTTCGAATCCGAACCGCAGGTGGCTCGCCAGAATGGCGCTGTGAGCGAGAGCCAGACGAACGCGACGGGAGTGATCTACTGCTTTCAAACGCTCCAGAAGTCTGTCGTACGCTCGATGATCGGGCTCGAAATGAGACGTGGCGATGAGTATGAGCGTCTCGGCGTTGTCGACGAATCTCTGGCCGCTCCCATCCGGGCCCTGCAGCTCCCGAAGCAGTCGAGTGACCCGGTCGAGGTTGTCGTTCGGGTTCCCCTCGTCCCAGACCCTCAGAGACAGAAGGCCCAGAACGTAGAGCAGGTAGTAGTCGAGCGCAATCGAGACGACCGTTTCGTCGGAGTGCGGAGGGTCCGGTGAATCGATGAGGAATGTGACGACGTCGACTGGTATCGTGTTCGAGTTCAACCGGTCTGCTTTTCCGTCCCAGTCGTGCAAGACATGAAAGCCGTCCTGACGAGTGCGCTCGTCCAACTTGTGAACGATTCTCTCGAGGGAAATTTGCCCCGAGACGGCCTCGAATCGATTGTTCTCGATGTCCCGGCGCAGCCGCGACAGAGCCTGGGCGCGCCCCGACTTGAGCGTTGCCGCAGCGATCTCCCGGCGAGTCGCCCCCCTCAGGATCTCCTCGATGCGCGCGCAGGCGAGCTCGAAAGTGATCTCCGGCCTCGAGCGGTGACGTTTTCGTTTCGTAGACATGGGTGGTGCTCGGACGCCACCGGGACGACGAAAGAGGAAATTCTAACCCGTCAGACGAACGTATAGATAAAGGGGCCGGCTCCGCTTCCGCCCAGCAGGACGAGCGTACCGAGCAGGAGCAAGACGAGGAGAATGGGAAGAAGCCACCATTTCTTGTTGCACTTGAGATAATCCCACAACTCCGCGACGAGACCGCGCCGCGCCTGAGCGGCAAGGTCAGCGAAGTTGTCGTGCTCGGTTTTTGACATGGTCCACCTTTGTCAGAACTGTCGAAAATATTCGCCTTTGTCGGTCAGCTGGGGCAGGTCGTCCCAGTAGCTCGCCTTCGAGGGCGCGATTTTCAGCCCCAGGGGATCGCGGCCGATCAAACGGAACAAGAGGCCGACCGGCGTCAGGACGGCGAAAAATAACAGCGCGAGGACCACCTGGGAGATCAGCCAACCGATCGGAAAAGCCAGGACGGTGAGCGACAGGTAAAGCGGGCGATTTCCCGCCGGCCAGGCGAGAGAGAATGAAACCGACAGCAACGCGAGCACCCACGACGCGTAGGCAACGGGGTCCGTGAGCGCGCCCAAGCTCACGCCAAGAAAGCTTCCGCGCCACATCGACACCGTACCCAGCAGCCCGAAGGCTGGGAGCGAAGCCCAGCCGAACTGGCGGAGCTTTTTCGCGTCAGGGCGAAGATCCATCCGAATGAGCATCAATCCAGCGGGAACCGAGACAAATGACTCTCGGTATCAATAGCCCGAGCCTCTCGTTGGTCTTTCTTGTCGAGCAAGAAATGCCCGATAACCAGTGCATCCATATGGGTCGCCATGAAGCAGTGAAAAGCGTCTCGAGGGCTGCATACGATTGGCTCTCCTCGTACGTTGAAACTGGTGTTGATCACGACGGGACATTCCGTCCTGCCCTCGAGGCGTTTCAAGATCCGGTGAAAACGGGGATGCCGCTCGGAATCGACGGTTTGGACTCGCGCGGAGTAATCCACGTGCGTTACCGCGGGCAGCACCGACCGGAGCTCACGGAGCTTTTCCAGCCCGGATCCGTTCCCGTTCACCGGGAAGCGTTTGTCGAGCTTTACCGGAGCAACCAGCAACATGTAGGGACTGTCCTCGTTGGGAGCCATTTCGAAGAAGTCGTGGACCCGGTCGCGCAGGACCGCCGGCGCGAATGGGCGAAATGACTCGCGAAACTTGATCTTGCGGTTCATCACCGACTGCATCGTCGGTAAACGGGCGTCGCCTATGATAGAGCGATTGCCCAGGGCGCGAGGGCCGAACTCCAAACGCCCGTCCATGTGCCCAACCACTTTGCCCGAGGCGATCAGGGAAGCGATCTCGTCCACGATGCTCTCTTCGGTTGGGACGAACCGATAGACCGCACCACACTCCTCGAGGCAAGCGCGTATCTGCTCGTCGGAAAAGCTGGGTCCGAGCAGAGAGCCTTTCTGACGATCGCCGGACTCGAGCGGAATCCGCTCGTTCTCCAGCAGCTGATACCACACGCAAAGAGCGGCGCCGAGCGACCCACCGGCGTCGCCCGCCGCGGGCTGGATCCACACGCGCTCGAACGGCCCTTCGCGCACGATCCGACCATTGCCCACCGAGTTCAAAGCGACGCCGCCGGCCATGACCAGGTCTCGGGCTCCGGTTAGCTTATGAGCGAAGCGGGCGGCCCGGAGCATGATGTCCTCGGTGACTGCCTGTATCGAAGCGGCGAGGTCCATTTCGCGCTCGGTCAGCGGGCCTTCCGGAGGCCGCGGCGGACCACCGAACAGCCGAGCGAACTTGTCCGACGTCATCACCTCGTCATGGCAGAAGGCGAAATAAGACATGTCCAGGCGGAGGGAGCCGTCCTCTTTCAAATCGATGAGCTTCTCGCGTATGACATCGGCATATTGGGGCTCACCGTAGGGCGCGAGACCCATCAGCTTGTACTCTCCGCTGTTGACTTTGAAGCCGCAGAAGTAAGTAAACGCCGAATAGAGAAGGCCGACGGAATGCGGGAACCGCAGCTCCTTCAAGAGCCGGATTTGGTTTCCTTCGCCGAGACCGATACTTCCCGTGGACCACTCACCGACCCCGTCGAGAGTTAGAATCGCGGCCCTCTCGAAGGGTGACGGGAAGAAGGCGCTCGCCGCGTGCGACTCGTGGTGTCGGAGAAAGACGTATCGTCCCCGATAACGACCTTCGAGACCACGGTCGAGCTCCTTGGGCGTATGGAGCTTCTGGTTCAGCCAAAGCGGGAGGCCCTTCCGGAAGACCCGAAACCCCCGCGGCGCGTAGGTGATGTAAGTCTCGAGAATCCGATCGAACTTGAGAAGCGGTTTGTCGTAGAAAGCGACGAAGTCCAGCTCCTCCGCCCGAACCTGGCCTTCTTTCAGACAAAAGTCGACGGCGTTCTTGGGAAATCGCGAATCGTGCTTCTTTCGGGTAAACCGCTCCTCCTGGGCGGCGGCGGCGATCTCTCCATCCTGGACGAGGCAGGCGGCGCTATCGTGGTAGAAGGCTGAGATCCCCAGAATGTTCATCGTCTCTATCGCGTCCGTTTGCGAACGGACCTCACCGAACGAGGTGAAAGGATTCCTGTCGCCTGAGGATCCACTCCATCTGGCCGTCCGCCGTCATCGCCGCGTCTTCCTCGAGCGAGATCCGCACTTCCTGGTTGTCCCACTCGGGAACCGGGGTAACGGCATAGAGCTCGATCGAGAACCACGTGTTCGGGATGAGTCGAACCTCTCCTCGACCGGGAACCCCTTCCTGTCGATCGTAGAGGCCTACGAGCGGGCCCGCGCCGTGACCATGGTCTCCGATTGGGTGGTTGTAGATGCGACCCTGGATGCCCTCCGAATGCATCTGCGCCAGCGCATTGGCGAGTACCTGGTTCCCCGTCAGGCCGGGTTTCATCTGAGTCATGACGATGTCTTGAAGTCGGTTGGCGTTGAGGAGAGCTTTCTTCAGCCCTTCGGGCGCTTCGTCCTCCCCCTCGCGAAGGACGTAGCCCATGTGCTGTGTGTCGGTGGCGAGCCCGGTGGCGAAGATGCCGAAGTCGGTGTGAAGGACATCGCCCCGTTCGATGACGACTTCGCCCTCGAGAGCCGCGCCTCTTCGCTGAACGCTCACCGAAGGCTGGAACCAGGAATCCATGGCTCGGTCGTGTACTTGCTGACGCAGCCACCAAAGCACGTCGGTGTTCGTCGTTTTGCCGGGGACGATGACCTCGCTCGAGAAAGCGGTGGCGATGAGGTCGTGCACGATCTCCATCATCCTTTTGTAATAGGGCCGCATGGAAGGCACCCGGATGGCGAGGTAATGGAGCGGCAAGAGCTCGGCCGGCACGAAGCGGGCGGTCCATTTCGGACCGAGAGCACGCTCGAGGAGCTCACGCTCGCCGGACGCCAGCCCGTCCGAGAATGCGTGTGTGTGCGAGACGTTGATCGCGATGGTCTCCGGCTTTCGTTCTTCGACGATCTGGCGAAGCACACGCCACTGGACGTCGAGGTAGAGCTCCCGCGAGTCGTCTTCCGGGTCTCGAACCGACTGGTACACACCGCCCTGGTCGCCTCCTCCGAGCGCGAGGCGCTCGACGCCCTCTTCTGGGCCGCGGTCGTAAAAAACGAAGATCGAGCGCCGTCTGGCAGCAAAACGAGTGGGCGACACGAGAGCGCGGAAGACCGGGTCTTCGTTGTACTCGCTCATCTGCACGATCCACATGTCGACGCGGTTCTCTCGCATGAGCCGAGGTAACACGTCCTCGAGCCGCTCCTGGAGCCACACCTGCCGGATTGCGGCTTGCTCCCGCAGCGATGGGAGCCCGTTGACGTTCTGAGCTGTAACGGTCGCGACCGGACCGGCCCAAAGCAAGGCCACGGTGAGCGCTGTCCTCATCTTGATGTCCTCCGGGAGGAAGAGATTCATTTTTCTAGCTCAATGCGGTGTCGGGACCCGTGTCCCCCTCGGCTCAGGCTGCTTACGGCGCGGCCAGCGCGCCGGGCTCGCTCCGCTCGCGCAGGGTGAGCTGAGTTTTTTGTCACTCTGCTAGTTTGCCGAAGCTCGTGTGGGCCGCTACCATTACGGCGCATGGTTTTCCTGCTTTGGTTGTTTC
>DATIBD010000140.1:0-174095 GCA_035457705.1 Vicinamibacteria bacterium | reverse complement strand
AACACGAGCCTGACGATCGAGCTGATCACACCGATCGCGATGGAGAAGGGTCTGCGGTTCGCGATCCGCGAGGGTGGACGCACGGTGGGCGCGGGGACGATTACCGAAGTGTTGGAATAGAGGCCTGGGCCTCGCGAAGGGAAAGGAAGGAGGCGGCATGGCGAGAGACATCGTTGCGATGGCCTGCTCGGAATGCAAGAGGCGCAATTACTCGACGACGCGCAACAAGAAGACCACGCCCGACCGACTGGAGATGAAGAAATACTGCCCTTATTGCAGAACCCATGTACTCCACAAGGAGACGAAGTAGCCGAGCCGTGATGGGATGCCAGGCGTGCTCTCGGACCGGAGGAGCTCCTCGGTGGAGTCACGTGTCAGTCGACGCGGGGTTAGCTGGACCCTTTGAGTTGGAAACGAACGAGCGTAGGCCAGTAGCTCAATTGGCAGAGCACCGGTCTCCAAAACCGGTGGTTGGGGGTTCGAGTCCCTCCTGGCCTGCCAGACGGCACGGCGAGGGATCCGACCGAGCTTGGCGGCAGATGGTGATCCGGTGAAGATCTTCAACTACTTCAAGAGACTGCGAACGTTCCTCGTGGACGTGAGGAGCGAGTTCAAGAAGGTGTCATGGCCGCCGCGCCGCGAGGTATACGGTACGACGGTCGTCGTAATCATTACCGTGTTTTTTTTCGGGTTCTATCTCTACGGACTCGATGTGGCGATGTCTTATCTGGCGGCCTGGCTGACCGGTCTAGTGGGAGGAGCGTAGAGTGACAACGACCATGGCCAAACACTGGTACATCGTGCACACCTATTCGGGTTTCGAGAAGAAGGTTGCCGAGAGCTTGAAGCAGCGAATCTCGGCTTTCGGGCTCGAAGATCAGATCGGTGAAGTTCTCATCCCAACCGAGGACGTGGTCGAGATGAAGGGTGGCAAGAAGGTTGTGAGCGCGAAACGCTTCTTCCCCGGCTACGTTCTCGTCCAAATGGAAATGAACGACGAGACCTGGCACGTGGTCAAGAACACGCCGAAGGTCACGGGCTTCGTCGGAGCGGGCCAGAAGCCCGCCCCGCTCACCGACGAAGAAGTCGAGCAAGTCATCCACCAGGTCACGGTCGCGGCGGCGGAGAAACCGAAGCCCAAGTATACGTTCGAGGCGGGTGAGACCGTCCGCATCATCGACGGTCCGTTCAATAATTTCACCGGAGTCGTCGACGAGGTCAATTCCGATCGCAATACGTTGAAGGTCATGGTGACCATTTTCGGCCGTTCCACTCCGGTGGAGCTGGACTTCCTACAGGTGGAGAAAGTCTGAGAGGGGCATGGCAAAGAAAGTCGTTGGGCAGATAAAGCTTCAGATTCCGGCGGCGAAGGCGACACCCGCGCCTCCGGTCGGGCCCGCTCTGGGGCAACATCAAGTCAACATCATGGATTTCTGCAAGGCTTTCAACGCCCGAACCGCAAAGCAGGAAGGCCTGATCATTCCCGTCGTCATCACCGTCTTTCAGGACCGCTCCTATACGTTCATCACCAAGACCCCACCGGCGGCCGTCTTGTTGAAGCGAGCGGCCGGTATCGCCAAGGGCTCGGGCGAGCCCAACCGCAACAAGGTCGCAAAGGTGACGGACAAGCAGATCGAGGAGATCGCGAAGACCAAGATGCCGGATCTGAACGCCGCGAGCGTCGAGGCCGCCAAACGCATCGTGGCGGGAACGGCCCGAAGCATGGGCATCGAAATCGAAGGATAAGGCAACGACCGAGCGAGGAAACCCCATGGGATTGAAGAGAGGCAAGAAATACCGGAAGGCGAAGGAGGGCGTGGGAGTCGAGATGTCGCAAAGCCTCGAGGACGCCATCGCCCGCGTCAAGAAGGGCAAGTATGCGAACTTCGACGAGACCGTCGAGATTGCCATGCGGCTCGGGGTGAATCCGAAACACGCGGACCAGATGGTCCGAGGGACGGTGGTGCTGCCCCACGGGCTCGGTGTGTCGCGACGGGTCTGTGTCATCGCCAGCGGAGAGAAGCTCAAGGAGGCCGAGGAGGCCGGGGCGGACATCGTGGGCGGAGAAGATCTGGTCGAGAGGATTCAGCAAGGGTTCATGGATTTCGACGCCGTCATCGCCACGCCCGACGTGATGCGCAGCGTGGGCAAGCTCGGGAAGATCCTGGGACCGAGGGGGCTGATGCCCAACCCCAAGACGGGAACCGTGACTTTCGAGGTGGCGAGAGCGATCAACGAAATCAAAGCGGGAAAGGTGGAGTTCCGCGTCGACAAGACGGCGATCGTACATGCTCCCGTGGGGAAAACGTCCTTCGCCGACAACAAGCTCGTCGACAACCTGAGGACCCTGATCGACACCGTAGTTAAAGCGAAGCCCTCGGCGGCAAAGGGGAAGTACGTCAAGAGCATTGCGGTCTCGTCCACCATGGGCCCCGGGATCCGCATCGACCCCGCGGCGATGGGGGCCAAGTAAGTCGTAGGAGCGAGGTTCAACCGTGGATCGAGCAGGTAAACAAGCGAACGTAGAAACGATGAAGCAGAGCTTCGGCTCCCTGAGTGCCGTCTTCGCCTTCGACTATCGAGGGCTGAAAGTCGAGCAAGCGACCGAGTTTCGGAGAAAGGTTCGCGAGAACGGCGCCGGCTACAAGGTGGTCAAGAACACTCTGGCAAAACGGGCGATTCGGGGTACGGATCTCGAGCTGCTCGAGCCCCATCTCAATGGAATGATCGGGCTCGTCTACACCGAGAGCGATCCGGTCTCCCTGGCCAAAGTGATCAACGATTTCGCCAAGGACGTCCCCGCGCTGGCGTTCAAAGTGGGTGTGCTCGCCGACAAGACGCTCGATGAAAGGCAGTTCAAGGCCTTGGCGTCGCTCCCTTCGAAGGAGGCGCTCCTCTCCCAGCTCCTCTCCGTGCTCCACGCTCCGATGAGGAACTTGTTGAGCGTGCTCAATGCCCCGGCGCGGGATTTGATTTTGGTTTTGAAAGCTCACGAGGACAAGGTTCGAAGCCATGGGTGACCGTTGGCTGACGAATGGAAAATTAGAAGCATGAACTAGGAGTAATCTATGGCACAGTTAACGCAGCAGGACGTCATCGACTACATCAAGCACATGTCCGTCTTGGAGGTCTCCGAGATGGTCAAGAAGCTCGAAGACGAGCTCGGAGTGAAGGCCGCCGCAGCCGTCCCGATGGCGGCGATGGCTCCTGGCGCACCCGCGGCCGAGGCGGCGGAAGAGAAAACCGAGTTCGACGTGATTCTGACGGCGGTGGGCGACAAGAAGATCAACGTGATCAAAGTCGTGCGCGAAGTCACGAGCCTGGGGCTGAAGGAAGCGAAGGACCTCGTGGAGGGAGCGCCCAAGCCGGTGAAGGAAGGCATTCCCAAGGAAGAGGCCGAGGAGATAAAGAAGAAGTTCGAGGCCGCGGGAGCCCAGGTGGAGCTCAAATAAGCTCTTGTTGACAGTCGAAAAAAGTCTCGAATCGAGCCCGTCGAGCTCGGGGGTGAAGTGTGTCTTCTCGTCCGGTTCGATGAGGAAAAGGAGTCGGAAGGCAACATGCAGAAACTTGCCGTGAATCCGTATCGGGAGCGTGTCGATTTCTCCCGCATTCAGGCGATGATCCCCATCCCTAACCTGATCGAGATCCAGCGCAAGTCCTACGACCGCTTTCTCCAAATGAATCTCCTGCCGTCGGAGCGCCAAGAACTGGGATTGCAAGCGGTCTTCAAATCGATCTTCCCCATCACCGACTTTCGCGAGAACTGCGAGCTGCAGTTCGTCGAGTACGCCATTGGCATCTGGGAGTGCAAGTGCGGAAAGCTCGAAGGACTACAGCACCTCCGCCGCCGGTGTACCGGCTGTGGCGAGACGGTGCGCACGAACCCGTTGGGGGATCGCGAGATCCCCTGCCCCGCCTGCGGAAAGCCCAACGAGAATCGGGGGACGGTATGTGATACCTGCGGGGACTCCGTCGGCCTCAAGCTGAAATACGACGTGGAGGAGTGTCAGGAGCGGGGGATGACCTACTCCGTACCCCTCAAGGTCACCATTCGCCTGACGGTGTTCGACAAGGATCCCGATTCCGGAGTGCGCTCGATCCGCGACATCAAGGAGCAGGAGGTCTATTTCGGCGACATCCCCCTGATGACCGACAACGGCACCTTCATCATCAACGGAACAGAACGCGTCATCGTGTCGCAGCTCCACCGCTCTCCCGGCGTGTTCTTCCACGAGGTGGACAAGGCGACCAACGCATTCTTGGCTCAGATCATCCCCTATCGAGGAAGCTGGGTGGAGTTCGAGTTCGATCAGAAGAATCTCCTTCACGTGCGAATCGACCGCAAGCGCAAGTTCCTCGCCACGGTGTTCCTGCGCGCCCTGGGGCTTCGGACCAACGAGGACATCATTCGCGAGTTCTACCACATCGATACCATCGAGGTGCGAGATGGCAAGCTCATTCTTCCCGTCTCGCGTGCGATCCTCGGCCGCCGCTTCAACCGGGACATCGTGGCAAAGGGTTCCGACGAGCCCGTCGTTCCCGCGGGTAAGCGCATCACCCGGGTCGCCATCGAGAGGATCGAGAAAGCCGGCCTGACGGAGATCGAGCTGGCGACCGGGGACCTGGAAGGCGCATCGTCCGTCTCCGACGTCGTCAATACCGAGACCGGCGAGGTTCTGGTGGATTGCAACGAACCGCTTCCAGCCGAAATCGTCGACATGCTCTCCGAGAACAGGATCACGAAGCTCGAGGTTTTCTATCCCGAGACCGAGAGCATCGGGCCGACACTCTCGTTGACCGCGAGGAAGGACACGATCCGGACCTCGGAAGAGGCGCTCATCGAAATCTACCGGCGCTTGAGGCCGGGGGACCCACCGACGCTCGAAAGTTCCCGCAGCCTTTTTCAGGGGATGTTCTTCAATCCCCAGAAGTACGATTTCTCCCGAGTGGGACGGCTCAAGCTCAACACCAAGCTCGAGCTCGACGGCGACCTGGACCAGAGGCTTCTGGAGCCGAAGGACTTCTTTGCCGTCATCAAGTACCTTCTCCAGCTTCCACGAAATATCGGATCGGTGGACGATATCGATCATCTCGGCAACCGGCGGGTACGCTCGGTTGGCGAGCTGCTCGAGAATCAGTTTCGCATCGGTCTCGTCAGGATGGAGCGAGCCATCAAGGAGAAGATGAGCGTCTATCAGGAAATGGCGACGGCCATGCCTCACGACCTCATCAATGCGAAGCCCGTCATGGCGGCGGTGCGAGAGTTCTTCGGCTCTTCCCAGCTCTCGCAGTTCATGGACCAGACCAATCCTCTTTCCGAGGTAACGCACAAGCGGAGGCTCTCCGCGTTGGGGCCGGGCGGCCTGTCACGGGAGCGCGCCGGATTCGAAGTTCGCGATGTACACCCCACCCACTACGGGCGCATTTGTCCCATCGAGACCCCCGAAGGTCCGAATATCGGGCTCATCAGCTCGCTGTCCTGCTACGCCCGGATCAACGAGTACGGTTTCATCGAGAGTCCCTACAAAAAGGTCGATGAGGGACGGGTTCTGGACCACGTCCAGGTGACGGCCACGGGTGACTCGAGCTTCGCCGTTTGGGAGATCGTCGAGCGCCGCGGTTTCGAACGGGAAGTATCGAGAATAGAAAAAGACGGCGGAAGGGTGCCCGAGGCCGATCCGCACGCCTTCTACCTCTCCGCCTGGGAAGAGGATCAGCACGTCATTGCCCAGGCCAACGCCAAGGTGGACGACAAGGGAAACCTCACCGCGGACCGAGTCAATTGTCGCCAGGCCGGCAGTACGATTCTCGCTCCCCGCGAGCAGGTTGCCTATATCGACGTTTCACCGAAGCAGCTGGTCTCGGTGGCCGCTTCACTCATCCCGTTCCTGGAGAACGATGATGCCAACCGCGCCCTCATGGGCTCGAACATGCAGCGTCAGGCGGTGCCCTTGCTTCGTGCCGAGGCACCTCTGGTGGGAACCGGAATGGAGCACGCGACCGCCCGCGATTCGGGTGCGGTCGTCGTGTGCCGCCGCGGGGGCGTCGTGGACTCGGTCGACTCCCGACGCATCATCGTACGGATCGAAGAAGGCTCGGGCAAACGCGCCAAGGAGATCGGTGCGGACATCTATAACCTCACAAAGTTCAAGCGATCGAACCAGAACACCTGCATGAACCAGAAGCCCATCGTGAGGGTGGGCGATCGGGTCGAGAAGGGTCAGGTCATCGCCGATGGGCCTTGCACCGACCGGGGCGAACTGGCGCTCGGTCGCAACGTGCTCGTCGCTTTCATGCCGTGGCGCGGATACAATTTCGAGGACGCCATCTTGGTGTCGGAAAAGCTCGTCAAAGAGGACGCTTACACCTCGATCCACATCGAGGAGTTCGACACCGAGTCCCGGGACACCAAGCTGGGGCCCGAAGAGATCACTCGGGATATCCCCAACGTCTCGGAAGGATTTCTAACGAACCTGGACGAGTCGGGAGTCATCCGCATCGGCGCTTATGTGAAACCGGGTGACATTCTGGTGGGCAAGGTCACTCCCAAGGGGGAGACTCAGCTGACACCAGAAGAGAAGCTCCTCCGGGCCATCTTCGGGGAGAAGGCCGGCGACGTTCGGGACGCATCGCTCACCTGCCCACCGGGAATCGAGGGCATCGTCGTGGACGTCAAGATCTTCTCCCGCAAGGGCGTCGAGAAGGACGAGCGCGCCAAGGCAATCGAGTCCGAAGAAGTGGGCATGCTGGAAAAGAACTTGAACGACGAGATCCGCATTCTGAAGGAGGAGCGGAACAAGCGCGTGATCGAGCGTCTCTCGGGAAGCATCCTCGAGGAGGATCTCGTCAATCCTCGAACGGGCGAGAAGATCCTCAAGAAGAAGACGAAGCTGACCAAAGAGATGCTCCGCGAGCTTCGCCCTGCTTACCTGGGGCTTCTAGAGACCGACGTCACTCCCGAAGTGCTCGACGAGATCCAGGAGATCGAGGACAAGACCGAGCGACAGATCGAGGTCTTGAAGGCGCTCTTCGAAGAGCGGATGACCCGTTTGCAGAAAGGCGACGAGCTTCCCCCGGGGGTCATCAAGATGGTCAAGGTCTATGTGGCCATGAAGCGCAAGCTCTCGGTGGGAGACAAGATGGCCGGCCGACACGGAAACAAGGGGGTGATTGCCCGGATCGTGCCCGAAGAGGACATGCCGTATCTGCCCAACGGGGATCCCGTCGAGATCATTCTCAACCCGCTGGGAGTCCCTTCCCGTATGAATGTGGGCCAGATTCTGGAGACCCATCTCGGGTGGGCGGGGAAGCTGCTGGGTCTGCACTTCGCCTCACCGGTGTTCGACGGCGCGTCAGAGCTGCAGATCAAGGAGCTCATGGAAGAGACCAACGGCAAGCTCCGCCAGGCAGGCGACCTTCGGCCCAACGTTCTGGACGGTGGCAAGACCGTCCTCCATGATGGGATGACCGGAGAGGCCTTCGAGCAGCCCGTCACCGTGGGCTACATCTACATGTTGAAACTTTCGCACCTCGTGGACGACAAGATGCACGCCCGGAGCATCGGGCCCTATAGCCTCATCACGCAGCAACCGCTGGGAGGAAAGGCCCAATTCGGCGGGCAGCGATTCGGAGAAATGGAGGTCTGGGCACTCGAGGCCTACGGAGCCGCCCATACGCTCCAGGAGCTCCTGACCGCCAAGTCGGATGACGTCTACGGACGGGCGAAGATATACGAGGCGATCGTGAAAGGCGACACCTCGTTTGCTCCCGGCCTTCCCGAGTCCTTCAACGTGCTCATACGCGAGCTTCAGAGCCTGTGTCTCGACGTGGAGCTGTTGAAGACGAAGGACTGACGGATGGATGGAAACAGAATGGCACACAAAAAGGGAGGAAGAACTTGAAAGCGTTCGCAACCCTTCGTGACAAAGGAAACCTCGTCGTGGATTTCGACGCCATCAAGATCAGCCTGGCGTCGCCAGAGAAGATCCGGGCGTGGTCGCACGGTGAGGTAACCAAACCGGAGACGATCAACTACCGGACGTTCAAGCCGGAGCGGGACGGGCTTTTCTGCGCCAAGATCTTCGGCCCGGTGACGGATTGGGAGTGTTTGTGCGGCAAGTACAAACGGATGAAACATCGTGGCGTCATCTGCGACAAGTGCGGCGTCGAGGTAACTCAGTCCAAGGTGAGGCGGGAACGCCTGGCTCACATCGAGCTCGCCTGTCCCGTCTCCCATGTCTGGTTCTTCAAGGGGCTTCCCAGCCGTATCGGACACCTGTTGGACATGTCTCTGCGCGATCTCGAGCGCGTTCTCTATTTCGAATCCTACGTCGTCATCGATCCGGGAGATACGCCTCTGAAGGAAAAAGAGCTCCTGTCCGAGGAGCGCTACCGCGAGATGCGGCAGGAGCACAAACAGAAATTCCAGGCGGAGATGGGTGCAGAGGCCATCAAGGATCTCCTGCGTCGCATCGAGATCGAGGAGCTGTCCGAAGATCTGCGCGAGGCGATGAAGACCGAGACCTCCCTGCAGAAGAAGCTCAAATTCGCCAAACGTTTGAAAGTCGTCGAGGCCTTCCGCAAGTCCAACAACCGGCCCGAGTGGATGATACTCGACGTCATTCCCGTCATTCCGCCCGAGCTCAGACCTCTGGTTCCGCTCGACGGCGGCCGATTCGCCACGAGTGACCTGAACGACCTCTATCGTCGGGTCATCAATCGCAACAATCGACTCAAGAAGCTCATGGAGCTCAAGGCGCCCGACGTCATCGTGCGCAACGAAAAGCGGATGCTTCAGGAGGCGGTCGACGCCCTTTTCGACAACGGGAGGCGGGGGCGAGTCCTACGGGGAGCGAACAACCGTCCCCTCAAGTCGCTCTCCGACACGCTCAAGGGCAAGCAGGGTCGTTTTCGCCAGAACCTCCTGGGAAAACGTGTGGATTACTCGGGCCGTTCCGTGATCGTGGTCGGGCCGGAGTTGAAACTTCATCAGTGCGGTCTTCCCAAGAGGATGGCGCTCGAGCTGTTCAAGCCCTTCATCTATAACAAGCTCGAACAGGTGGGGCTGGCCACCACTATCAAGGCGGCCAAGGAGATGGTCGAGGCCCAGCGGCCCGAGGTCTGGGACTTTCTCGAGGAAGTCATCCGCGAGCATCCCGTCCTGTTGAATCGCGCCCCCACGCTGCATCGGCTCGGAATCCAGGCATTCGAGCCCGTCCTGGTCGAGGGAAAGGCGATTCGCATCCATCCGCTCGTCTGCACGGCGTTCAACGCCGATTTCGACGGGGATCAGATGGCGGTCCACATTCCCCTCTCGCCGGAATCCCAGATCGAGGCCTCCCTGCTGATGCTCTCCTCGAGGAACATCCTGTCTCCCGCGAACGGTCAGCCGGTGGCGATCCCTTCCCAGGACATGGTGCTCGGCTGCTACTACCTGACCAAGAGTCGCAAGGGAACGAAGGGGGAGGGCCGCGCCTTCGCTTCGATGGACGACGTTCTTCTCGCGCTCGAAGCCCGCGAGGTGGAGACCCTCACGCCCATCCGCCTTCTCTACAGCGGTAACTTCATCGATCTAACCACGGCGTTCAACGACCAGGACCTGGTGCATGCCGAGATCCTCGAGCTGGACAACGAGGTGATCGAGACGACAGTGGGGCGAGTGATCTTCAACGATCATTTGCCGAAGGAGATTCCCTTCGTAAACGGCCTGCTGAAGAAGAAAGGGCTCGGGAGCCTCGTCAATTTCTGCTACCTCCGACACGGCATCGAGAAGACGGTGGAGATGCTGGACTCGCTCAAGGAGCTCGGCTTCCTCTACGCGACGAAGAGTGGGGTGTCGATCGGCATCGAGGATCTCGTCATTCCCAGCGAGAAGGAACAGCTTGTGGATCACGCCCTCTCCGAGGTCAAGGAGGTCGACGACCAATACCGAGAGGGGGCCATCACCAAAGGTGAACGGTACAACAAGGTCATTGCCATTTGGTCGAACGTGACCGACAGGGTGGCCCAGGAGATGTTCGAGGAAATGGAGCGCCAGGAGCGGGAGAACGCCCGGTTCAACCCGGTCTACATGATGGCCGACTCGGGCGCCCGCGGCAGCAAGCAGCAGATTCGACAACTCGCGGGAATGCGCGGCCTCATGGCGAAGCCGTCGGGCGAGATCATCGAGACGCCCATTACCAGCAACTTCCGTGAAGGGCTGACCGTGCTCCAGTACTTCATCTCGACTCACGGAGCCAGGAAGGGGTTGGCCGACACAGCTCTCAAGACGGCGGACTCGGGCTACTTGACGCGAAGGCTCGTCGATGTCGCCCAGGACGTCATCATCTCCGAGGAGGACTGCGGGACGGTCTCGGGCATCTACGTTGGAGCCATCGTGGAAGCCGGAGAGGTCATCGAGGCGCTCCGCGACCGTATCGTCGGCCGTGTCAGCCTGGAAACGATCAAGGACAGCTTCACCGGCGACACGATCGTCACCCCCAACCAGGAGATCACCGAAACGACCGCCAACGCCATCCAGAACACCGGCGTGGATCACGTCAAGATCCGCTCGGTGCTGACCTGTGAATCGCGGCGGGGTGTATGTGCCCGCTGCTACGGGCGAAATCTGGCCAGCGGACGGCTCGTCGACCTCGGGGAGGCGGTCGGAGTCATCGCCGCGCAATCGATCGGCGAGCCCGGGACTCAGCTTACGATGAGAACTTTCCACATCGGGGGTACGGCGAGCCGGGTGGCCGAGCAATCGACTCTGGACTCCAAGAGCGCCGGCGTCGTGAAGTTCGTCAACGTGTCGACGGTGAAGGATCGCGGAGGCGACCTGGTGGTGATGAACCGCGCGGGGCAAGTCCTGATCCTCGATGACAAAGGCCGCGAGCGCGAGCGCTATCCCGTGGTCTATGGCGCTCGACTCAAGGTCAAGGACGGTCAAGCGATCGAATCGGGGACGACCTTTGTCGAATGGGACCCCTACACCTTCTCGATTCTCACCGAGGAAGGAGGGACCGCGCACTTCAAGGACGTGGTGCAGGGCATCACGGTACATGAAGAGGTCGACGAAGTGACCGGCCTGTCGATGCCCGTCATCGTGGAATCTCCCGACGAGAAACGGCAGCCGGCGATCGTGATCAAGGACAGCAGGAAGAAGGAGATCCGAAGCTACCTCCTGCCGTCGGGAGCCCACCTCATGGTGGCCGATGGCGACGAAGTTCGGCCCGGAGCGGTCCTAGCCAAGATCCCGCGAGAGACGACGAAGACCAAAGACATTACCGGAGGGCTCCCGCGCGTCGTCGAGCTGTTCGAAGCGAGAAAACCGAAGGATCCCGCGGTCATCACCGAGGTGGACGGCGTCGTTCAGTACGGGGGAATCGCGAAAGGGCTCCGAAAGATCTCGGTGATCTCCGATACGGGCGAAGTACGCGAGTATTCGCTCCCACGAGGCGTCCACATCAATGTGCAGGAAGGCGAGCGGGTCAAAGCCGGGGAGCCCCTAATGGACGGGCCCATCAATCCTCACGACATCCTCAATGTTCTCGGCGAGAACGCCCTTCAGGAGTACCTCGTCAACGAGATTCAGGAGGTGTATCGTCTCCAAGGCGTGCTCATCAATGACAAACACATCGAGGTCATCGTTCGCCAGATGATGCGGTGGGTCAAGGTCGAGCAGGTCGGGGACACCGAATTGCTCATCGATGAGACCATCGATAAGTTCAAGTTCGCCGAAGCCAACGACAAGATTCAGGCGGCGGGTGGTCGGCCGGCGGCCGGGCGTCCACTGCTGCTCGGGATTACGAAAGCGTCGCTGTCGACCGACAGCTTCATCTCCGCGGCGTCGTTCCAGGAAACGACGAGGGTGCTGACCGAAGCGAGCATCAGCGGCCGAGTGGATTACTTGAGGGGCCTGAAGGAGAACGTCATCATGGGACGGCTCATCCCTGCGGGCACCGGGTTAGAGGCCCATCGCCACGTTGCCATCCCCGAGGCCCACCCGCTCGAGCGCCAGCACGAGCTTACGAGCGAGGATCTCGATCGCGAGATGCAATACCTGGTGGAGAGCGGTTCGGCTTCGGGCGACGAGGAATCGACCTAGCGCGGTCGCCTCCAGCAGGAACGATGGGCGCTTTGACGGGTACGGGTGCCAGTGGCGACAAATCCGTTGACATGATGGCATCTGTTTTGCTAGACTCGGCAGGTTGTCCTGAATTCGGAAGAGAACGCCGTTTTCCGTACGATTAGGTAGGTTTATCAGAGGTGCCGACTTTCAGTCAGCTGGTTCGCAAGGGGAGAAAGCAGTCTCATGCCAAGACCGACAGCCCCGCCCTTCAAGGCTGTCCTCAGAAACGAGGAGTCTGCATTCGGGTCTTCATCTCCACCCCGAAGAAACCGAACTCGGCATTGAGGAAGGTCGCGCGGGTGCGGCTCACGAACGGCGTCGAGGTCACGACCTATATCCCCGGTGTGGGCCACAACTTACAGGAACACTCGATTGTCCTCATTCGCGGCGGTCGGGTGAAGGACCTGCCAGGAGTACGCTATCACGTCGTTCGTGGCTCGTTGGACGCGGTGGGTGTCGACGGGCGCAAGAACGGCCGTTCCAAATACGGAACCAAGAGACCGAAGGCCTGAGATCTAACTGAGCGCGACATGCCGAGAAGACGAGACGTGCCGAAACGGGAGCCGCTGCCGGATCCGATCTACAACAGCGGGCTCGTGTCGAGCTTCATCAATGTCGTGATGAAAAATGGTAAGAAGGCGACGGCGGAACAAATCGTCTACAGAGCTTTCGCCAAGATCCAGGAGCGGGCATCGGACGACCCATTGAAGGTTTTCAAGAAAGCCGTGGATAACGTGAAACCGACGCTCGAGGTGAAGAGTCGTCGGGTGGGTGGCAGCAACTATCAGGTTCCCGTGGAGGTCCGCCCCGAGCGACGAATGTCGCTTTCGCTGAGGTGGCTCGCGAGCTTCGCCCGCGCCCGGCCGGAAAAGTCGATGGTGGACAAAATCGCCAACGAGCTGATGGACGCTGCCGCCAATCGAGGGGCAGCGGTCAAGAAACGGGAGGATACGCACCGGATGGCGGAGGCGAACAAGGCGTTCGCCCATTATCGTTGGTAGCCTGACGAAGTCCTCCTGTTCGGATCGGACAAAAGACACACCCATCACCTCGAATCCACGCGAAGAGAGGTTTCGTCGCGGATCGAAGTGATCGTTATCGAGGGTGCTAGCCCTCGGAAGAGAGTGGAATCGTTTCGAGGAGAATGGAATCCTTCATCCCGTAGTTAGAGTCGAGAACACATGCCCCGACTAGTGCCGCTCGAGAAGATTCGTAACATCGGCATCATGGCGCACATCGATGCCGGGAAGACGACGACGACCGAGCGTATTCTCTATTACACCGGTATCACCTACAAGCTCGGGGAAGTCCACGAGGGCACTGCCACGATGGACTGGATGAAGCAGGAGCAAGAGCGAGGCATCACGATCACCTCGGCGGCCACGACCTGCTTCTGGAGAGAGTACCGGATCAACATCATTGATACGCCGGGTCACGTGGACTTCACCGCCGAAGTCGAGCGTTCTCTCCGGGTTCTCGACGGGGCGGTTGCTGTTTTCTGCGCCGTGGGCGGTGTAGAGCCTCAATCGGAAACGGTATGGCGGCAGGCGGACAAGTACCGGGTCCCCCGGATCGCTTTCGTCAACAAGATGGACCGTGCCGGAGCCGATCTTGCCCGCACCGTGCGCATGATGAAGGAGAGGCTGGGTACGAACCCCGTTCTCATCCAGCTGCCGGTAGGGAATGAAGACAACTTCATGGGCGTCGTCGACCTCGTCCATGAGAAGGCCATCGTTTACAAGAACGAGACCCTTGGTGCCGAGTACGAGGCCGTAGACATCCCCGCCGAGCTCCGAGACGAAGCCCGTGCCGCGCGGGAGAGGGTGATCGAGGCGGCCTGCGAATCGGACGAGACCCTCATGGAGAAGTATCTCGAGGGGGAGGCGCTATCAGAAGAGGAGATTCTGGCCGGCCTCCGAAAAGGGGTCGTGGCGCTCAAGCTCGTCCCGGTGCTCTGCGGCGCGGCCTTCAAGAACAAGGGTGTGCAACCGCTGCTCGATGCCGTCGTGAATTTCTTGCCCTCTCCTTCGGAGGTGCCGCCCATCGTGGGCAGCTCGCCCGACGGGGGCGAGACGATCGAGAGGCCTTCCAGCGACGACGCTCCCTTCTCGGCCCTCATCTTCAAGATCATGACCGATCCCTACGTCGGCCAGCTGGCTTTCTTCAGGGTTTATTCCGGGTTTCTCGAGTCCGGAACCCACGTGTTGAACTCGAGACGGTCGAAGACTTATCGCATCGGTCGGTTGTTGAAGATGCATGCCAACAAGAGGGAGGACATCAAGGCGGTCTACGCGGGAGATATCGCCGCCGCCGTTGGTCTCAAGAACGTCCAGACCGGCGACACCATCTGCGACGAGGACCACCCCGTCGTTCTCGAGTCGATGGACTTCCCCGAACCGGTAATTTCGGTGGTCATCGAGCCCAAGACCAAGGGAGACCAGGAGAAGCTCGGCGTCGCCCTCTCGAAGCTCACGCAGGAGGACCCGACGTTCAAGGTCTTTGCCGATCCGGAAACGGCGCAGACCATCATCAGCGGTATGGGCGAGCTCCACTTGGAGATCGTGGTGGATCGGCTGCTCCGGGAGTTCAACGTGGCGGCGGGAGTGGGAAAACCCCAGGTCGCATACAAAGAGACCATCCGAGGCAAGGCCAAATCCGAAGGCCGTTACATTCGACAAACCGGCGGTCGGGGACAGTACGGACACGTGTGGCTCGAGGTCGAACCGCGCCCCGGTGTGAAATTCGAGTTCGTCAACAAAATCGTAGGAGGTGCGATTCCCCGTGAGTTCATTCCCGCGGTCGAGGCGGGAGTGAAAGAGGCGTTGGAGCAGGGCCCTCTCGCGAGTTACCCGATGGTCGACATTTCCGTTCGCTTGTACGATGGCTCGTTCCACACCGTGGACAGCTCGGAGATGGCGTTCAAGATTGCCGGGTCGATGGCCTTCAAGGCGGCGGTGAAGAACGCAGATCCCGTGTTGCTGGAGCCGATCATGCAGGTGGAGGTCGTCGTTCCCGAGGAATATATGGGTGACGTCATCGCCGATCTGAACGCTCGGCGAGGTCGCATCCAGAGCATGGCGGCACGGGGCAACGTGCAAGTTCTGACCGCGCACGTGCCGCTGTCCGAGATGTTCGGTTATGCCACGGATCTTCGCTCCGTAACCCAGGGTCGCGCTACATACACCATGCATTTCCACCAATACGAGGAAGCCCCGAAGAGCGTGGGCGAGGAAGTCGTCGCCAAGGTCACGGGAAGGTAGTCATCGGAAGGAACCGACACTTACAAGGAGCACGAACGGGTCATGTCGAAAGAGAAATTCGATCGCAGCAAACCACACTTGAACGTGGGCACGATTGGTCACGTTGACCACGGGAAGACGACGTTGACGGCTGCGATCACGAAGGTTCTGGCGAAGGGGGACAAGAGTGTCAGCTTCCGGAGTTTCGATTCGATCGACAACGCGCCCGAGGAGCGGGAGCGAGGGATCACGATAGCGACGGCGCATGTGGAGTACGCGACGTCGAAACGTCACTACGCGCACGTCGACTGTCCCGGTCACGCGGACTACGTGAAGAACATGATTACGGGTGCGGCTCAGATGGACGGAGCGATTCTGGTGGTATCGGCAGCGGATGGTCCGATGCCACAGACGCGAGAGCACATATTGCTGGCACGTCAGGTAGGTGTACCGTACATCGTGGTATTCCTGAACAAGGTCGACATGGTGGACGATCCGGAGTTGCTGGATTTGGTCGAGCTTGAGGTACGGGAGCTTCTGTCGCAGTACGAGTTTCCTGGAGACGACATACCGATCATCCGGGGAAGCGCGTTGAAGGCTCTGGAGTCGGATGGAGCGGAAGACGAGAAGCCGGTTCTGGAATTGATGACGGCGCTCGATGATTACATCCCGTTGCCGGAGCGTGACATAGACAAGGATTTTCTGATGCCGATCGAGGATGTGTTCTCGATATCGGGTCGAGGCACGGTAGTGACGGGCCGAATCGAGCGGGGAATTGTGAAGGTATCGGAGGAGGTAGAGATCGTCGGCATCCGGGAGACTCGCAAGCGAGTGGTGACGGGCGTGGAGATGTTCAAGAAGCTATTGGACGAGGGCCAGGCAGGAGACAACGTGGGTGTGCTTCTGCGGGGCACGGAGCGGACGGACGTAGAGCGGGGGATGGTACTGGCGAAGCCTGGCTCGATCACCCCGCATACGAAGTTCAAGGCCGAGGTATACGTATTGTCGAAGGAAGAGGGAGGTCGTCACACGCCGTTTTTCAGCGGGTACCGCCCGCAGTTCTACTTTCGGACGACGGACGTGACGGGCACGGCCCAACTGTCTGAGGGAGTGGAGATGGTGATGCCGGGCGACAACACGAGCCTGACGATCGAGCTGATCACACCGATCGCGATGGAGAAGGGTCTGCGGTTCGCGATCCGCGAGGGTGGACGCACGGTGGGCGCGGGGACGATTACCGAAGTGTTGGAATAGAGGCCTGGGTTTTCGGCCGGAGAGAACACAAGATGGCAGTTATCAGCGAAAAGATCAGGATCCGACTCAAGGCCTACGATTATCGAATTCTGGACCAGTCGACTCACGAGATCGTGGAGACAGCCAAACGGACGGGCGCCCGGATCGCGGGGCCGATTCCCCTCCCCACGGTCAAGAACAAGTACACGGTTCTTCGGTCACCGCACGTGGACAAGAAGTCGAGAGAACAATTCGAGATCAGGACACACAAACGCCTTCTGGACATCTTCGAGCCTACGCCGCAGACGGTCGACGCGTTGATGCGGCTCGATCTTCCGGCGGGTGTGGACGTCGAGATCAAGGCGTTCGGCAAGGAGCATTCCAAGTAGATGTTGATCGGCAAGAAAGTTGGGATGACTCAAAAGTTCGCCAGCGATGGCGCGGTCGTGCCCGTAACGGTGATCAAGGCGGGGCCTTGCGTCGTCGTTCGTCTCAAGACCCGGGAGAGAGATGGCTACGACGCGGTGCAGCTCGGCTTCGTAGAATCATCGAAGAAGGCGAGAGCGGCCAACAAGCCACACGAGGGTCTCTTCAAGAAGTCCGGGGTCGCCCCGTGCCGCGTGCTTCGGGAGTTTCGCATCGAAAGCGGGAGCGAAGAGGACCTTGCGGTGGGCGCCGCCGTGAAAGTATCCATATTCACTCCGTCGGACAAGGTCAGCGTAAGCGGCGTCAGCAAGGGCAAGGGATTTGCCGGCGTCGTGAAGCGTCACGGGTTTGCCGGCGGCCGGGCGACGCACGGCTCGATGTTTCACCGCGCGCCGGGCTCGATCGGGCAGTCGGCCTTCCCGTCGCGGGTGCTCCCGGGGATGAGAGCAGCCGGCCATATGGGGCAAGATCGAGTCACGGTGCGAAACTTAGAAGTCGTCGAAGTAATCGAAGACGAGGATCTTCTCCTCGTCCGTGGCGCCGTTCCCGGGGCGAACGGCAGCTATGTGGAGATCGTGAAAACGCGGAGTCACAGGAACGATGCCTAGTGTCGTGATGCTGGACGCCTCCGGCTCGCGGGCCGAAAAGCAACTGAGCGATGCCGTCTTCGGGGTGCAGCCGAACCGTCACGTGATGTACGAGGCGGTCAAGCATTTCAGGGCAACGTCTCGCCGAGGCACCCACGCCACGAAGAATCGGGCGCTCGTCTCCGGCGGCGGAAAGAAGCCCTGGCGACAGAAGGGGACGGGACGTGCCCGGGTTGGCTCGAGCCGAAACCCGCTGTGGCGCAAAGGCGGTACGGTCTTCGGCCCGCAACCGAGAGATTACGCTTACAAGTTGAACGGAAAAGTTCAGCGCGGCGCGCTCCGCTCGGCCTTGTCGCTTCGCGTCAAGGAGGACGCGTTGAGCGTGGCGTCGGGCCTCGAGCTCGAACGGCCGAGCACCAAGACCCTCAAGAAGCGGCTCGAAGCGATGGGGGTGGTTCCGGGGCGAGTGCTCGTCGTCGATGAGCGACCGTCTGAGACGCTGTATCTTTCGGCGAGAAACCTGCCCCAGGTCGACGTCAGGTCGGTAGCGGCACTCAACGCCTATCACGTGCTCGCCGCTCAGCGGATCGTGTTGTCCGAGCAGGCCGTGGCCCGTCTCGAGGAAAGGCTATCGCGATGAACCTGCACGACGTCATCCGGGGGCCGCTCATCACTGAGAAGGCGACGTCGCTCCATGAAGACGATACCGTTTGTTTCCGGGTGGCGGTCGACGCCAATAAGGTCCTGGTCAAGAAGGCCGTTGAAAAACTCTTCGGGGTCAAGGTCGCCAAGGTACGCACCGCCCGAATTAACGGAAAGATGAAGCGCTACGGTCGCTTCGAGGGGAAGCGGCCCGATTGGAAGAAAGCCTACGTCACCTTGCGCGAAGGCGAGAAGATGATCGAGTTCTTCGAGGGGGTGTAGAAGACGATGCCGGTCAAGAAATTCAGCCCCACGTCCCCGGGACGACGTTTCTACACGGTACAGAGCTTCTCCGAACTATCGGACGACAAGCCGCTGAAGTCTCTAACCGAGCCCAAGCGTTCGACGGGAGGAAGGAACGACAAGGGGCGCGTCACCGTCCGCTTCCGCGGTGGGGGACACAAACGACGCTACCGGGTCATCGATTTTCATCGTGGCAAAACCGAGGTTCCGGGGCGGGTCGCCTCGATTGAGTACGACCCCAACCGCTCGGCTCGTATCGCTCGCGTCCACTATCGCGACGGTGAGAAAGCCTACATCCTTCACCCCGCCGGGCTCAAGGTGGGCGACACCGTGGTGAGCAGCAACTCGGCAGACATTCTTCCTGGGAATTGCATGCAGCTCGAGTTCGTGCCGCTGGGGACGACGGTGCACAATATCGAGCTCAAACCGGGAAAAGGCGGTCAGATGGCGCGCAGCGCGGGCGCCGGCGCCCAGGTCGTTGCCAAGGAAGGTCGCTACGCCCAGCTCAAGCTTCCCTCTGGCGAAGTTCGGATCGTTCACAAGGATTGCCGGGCGACCATCGGTCAGGTGGGTAACATCGAGCATGAAAACATAACACTGGGCAAAGCGGGTCGAAAACGCTGGCTGGGCCGACGCCCGCACAACCGCGGCGTGAGCATGAATCCCGTGGACCATCCCCACGGCGGAGGCGAGGGCCGAACCTCCGGCGGGCGCCATCCGGTTACGCCCTGGGGAGTTCCGACCAAAGGATACAAGACGCGAAACAACAAACGCACCGACGCTTTCATCGTGCGTCGTCGAGGCAAGAAGCGGGGTTAGCAAGGATGCCCAGATCGCTAAAGAAGGGGCCGTTCGTCGAGGATGCCCTCATGACGCGAGTCGATGTCATGAACGAGTCCGGCGAGAAGAAGGTTCTCAAGACCTGGTCCCGACGTTCCACGATCGTTCCCGAGATGGTGGGACACACGCTCGCGGTTCACAACGGAAAAAAGTTCATTCCCGTTTACGTGACGGAGAACATGGTAGGGCACAAGCTCGGCGAGTTCGCGCCCACACGAACTTTTCGCGGCCACACGACCAAGGCGTCGGACAAGGCGTCGAGGGTGCCATAGCAGGGTGATGAGACATGGTTGAAGCAAGGGCCACCGCCAAATACGTTCGCGGCGCGCCTTCGAAAGCTCGCCTCGTGATCGATCTCATTCGCGGGAAGCGCGCCGTGGAGGCGCTGGCAATCCTCCGGAGCACGAACAAAAGGGTCTCGGGTCCGCTGGAAAAAGTGTTGCGCTCGGCCATTGCCAACGCTCAGCAGAAAGCCGTCGAAGAAGCCAAGCGAATCGACGAGGACGATCTCGTCGTGACCGCGGCCTATGCTAATCCAGGCCCGACTCTGAAGCGGGTTCGTCCGGCGCCGATGGGTCGTGCCTACCGGATCATCCATCGGACGAGTCACTTGACGATCCACGTTTCCGAGCGCGAGGAGGAATAGGAGATTTCATGGGACAGAAAGTCCACCCGTATGGATTTCGCCTCGGGTACAACAAGACCTGGCGCTCACGCTGGTACGCCGCGAAGGAGTACGGCAAGCTCTTGCACGAGGACTTGAAACTGAAGCGCCAGCTCAAAAAGCGTTTCTCCCACGCCGGGGTGGCGCGGGTCGAGATCGAGCGGGCGGCGAACAAGCTCAAGATCAACATTCATACGTCTCGCCCCGGGATCATCATTGGCCGGAAGGGTACCGAGGTGGACCGGTTGAAGCAGGAGGTCCAGGCCACCACCCAGCGCGAGGTCTACATCAATATCATCGAAGTGGCGAAGCCGGAGCTCGATGCCCAGCTGGTAGCGGAGTCGATCGCCCTCCAGCTCGAGAAGCGAATTGCCTTTCGACGCGCGATGCGGAAGGCCGTGGACTCCACGCTTCGATTTGGGGCCAAGGGAATTCGCGTGCGTTGTGCCGGCCGATTGAACGGGGCGGAGATCGCGCGCTCCGAGTGGTATCTATTGGGCCAGCTGCCCCTTCACACCCTGCGCGCCGACATCGACTATGGCTTCGCCGAAGCCTTCACCACCTACGGACAAATCGGCGTCAAGTGCTGGATCTACAAAGGAGAGTCACTTCCCCTCGGCCCGGCGTTTCGTGAGGAGGCGCCGCGACACGCCCGGAGAGAAGCGGAGTAGTCCACCATGTTGATGCCCAAGAAGGTCAAGTTCCGCAAGCAGCAGAGGGGTCGCATGAAGGGGAAGGCTTGGCGCGGGCATACGGTGGCCTTCGGCGACTATGGGCTCAAGGTGATGGAACCCGGATGGATCACCGATCGTCAGATCGAGGCGGCCCGCGTTGCCATCACCCGGTTCGTGAAGAGGAGCGGCCGAATCTGGATACGCGTGTTTCCCGACAAGCCCGTGACCAAGAAGCCACAAGAGACTCGAATGGGAAAGGGAAAGGGCGCGCCGGAGTTCTGGGTTGCCGTGGTGAGGCCCGGAAAGGTGTTGTACGAAATGGAGGGCGTCACTGAGGACGTCGCCCGCGAGGCCATGAGACTCGCGGGACACAAGCTCCCCATCAAGACGAGGTTCGTCACCCGTTTCGAAGAGGCGTGAGAGCGTGAAGATCGAGAAGATTCGTGAGCTCGGAGCGGAGGAGCTTCGAGGGAGAGCCTCTGAGCTTCTGGAGGAGATTTTCCGGGCGAGGATGCAGAAGGAAACCGGCCAGCCCGATCAGAGCGTAAAGCTGAAAAGTCTCAAACGGGACCTGGCGCGGGTGAAGACCGTTCTCAGGGAGATCGGTCTCGCCGAAGCGCGTGCCCCAAGAGAGAGCGAGGGATAAAGGAAAACGGCCATGGCCAAGGCAACGAAGGTCGGAGTGGTCACCAGCAACAAGATGGACAAGACGGCGGTGGTGACCGTGGAGCGTCTGGTGCGCCATCGACTCTACAAGCGCTCGTTCAAGAAGACGTCGACGTTCATGGTCCACGATGACGAGAATCGATTGCGAATCGGCGACCGGGTTCGAATCGTGGAGTGTCGACCGCTTTCGAAGCACAAGCGTTGGCGTTTGTTGGAAGTTCTCGAGTCGTCTCCCGCCGGTCCTTTGGAAACGCAGAGCGAGTGACGCTGACGCGAGGGTTCGAGCGATGATTCAAATGCAAACGGTGCTCGAGGTCACCGACAACTCCGGTGCGAAGAAGATCGCCTGTATTCACCCCCGGGGAGGGGGTGTGGGGCGCATCGCGCATCTAGGTGACGTCATTACTGCGTCAGTCAAGGAGGCGACGCCGGAGAGCACGATCAAGAAGGGGTCGGTGGTCAAAGCGGTCATCGTGCGCACACGAAAAGAGTTCCGTCGGCGGGACGGCACCTATATTCGGTTCGACAACAACGCCGCGGTCCTGATCAACGACCAGAACGAGCCTTTGGGAACCCGGGTATTTGGTCCCGTGGCCCGCGAGCTGAGGGAAAAGAAGTTCATGAGAATCGTATCGCTGGCGCCGGAAGTACTATGAAGGACGGACGAGCGCCGATGATGAAATGGTGGGTGCTTGGGTGAGACTGCACATCCGCAAGAACGATCAGGTAGAGGTCATCGCCGGCAGGGATCGCGGCAAACGAGGCAAGGTCCTTCGCGTCATGCCGTCACGAGCCCGCGCCATCGTCGAGCGGGTGAACATGATCAAGCGGCATACCCGACCCAACCCGCAGCAGAACATCAAGGGTGGAATCGTCGAGCGCGAGTCCTCTTTGCACGTAAGCAACTTGATGATCGTATGTCCCGAATGCAACGAGTCGGTTCGCGTGAGGCACAAGACTCTCACCGACGGCCGAAAGGTTCGCACCTGCACCGCCTGTGAGGGAGTGATCGACAAATGAGCCGTCTCGAGAAGGTGTATCAGGAAACGATTCGCCCTCAGCTGATGAAAGAGCTTTCGATCGACAACGTCTGGGCGGCTCCTCGGATGGTGAAAGTCGTGGTCAATTCTGGAGTAGGTGACGCCTCTCAGAACATCAAGCTTCTCGACGCGGCCATGGACGATCTCGCGAAGATAACCGGTCAGAAGCCGGTGATGCGGCGGGCGAAGAAGTCGATCGCTGCCTTCAAAGTAAGAGAGGGCCAGCCGGTAGGGTGTACCGTCACTCTTCGAGGCAAGAGAATGTACGAGTTCATCGACCGATTGCTGAACGTCGCGCTCCCGCGTGTCCGCGACTTTCGCGGCGTTCCGACTCGCTCGTTCGACGGCCGGGGAAACTATACGATGGGGCTCCAGGATCAGCTCATTTTTCCCGAGATCGATTATTCCAAGGTTGACCAGAGTCGTGGAATGAACGTCACTTTCGTGACGACCTCGCGAGACGACCGGGCGGCGCGAAGACTTCTCGAGCTCCTCGGCATGCCATTCAGAAAGAACTGAGGAGGGAATTTTGGCTAGCAAGTCGGCGATCGCCAAGGCGATGCGTAAACCGAAATTCAAGGTCAGGCAGGTCAATCGCTGCCACAGCTGCGGCAGACCCCGAGCCTTCATCCGAAAATTTCGTTTGTGTCGACTGTGTTTTCGCAAGCTGGCGTTGGCGGGAGAGATTCCCGGACTGATGAAGTCGAGCTGGTGACGAGGAGAGTTACCCCATGATGACCGACCCCATTGCCGATATGCTGACCCGGATTCGCAACGGGATTAGCGCCCGGCAAGAGGCCGTCCAACTTCCGGCCTCGAAGCTGAAGGTGGAAATCGCGCGGATTCTCAAGCAAGAGGGTTACATCGAGGACTATGAGAAGACCGACGATGACAAACAGGGTGTTCTACGCTTGGTCCTTCGTAGAGATGCGGCCGGTGGCGGCGTCATTCTGGGGCTGCAGCGTGTCTCGCGTCCGGGATGCCGCGTATATGTGAACAAGGACGACATTCCCAAGGTTCAGGGTGGAATGGGGATCAACATACTTTCGACGTCGCGGGGCGTCATGACCGGCAAACAGGCCTCGAGCACCGGCGTCGGCGGCGAGATCCTCTGTAACGTGTGGTAGGCGGCGAGAGGAACGATCGATGTCGCGAGTAGGCGGAAAACCGATACCGATACCGAAGGGCGTCAAGGTTACTCTGTCTGGGAGCCGTGTGGCGGTCGAGGGGCCGAAAGGTAAGCTCGTCACCTTGCTGCCGGATGGGATCGAGGTCTCCCAGGAGGACGGTCTCTTGAAGGCGGCACCCAAGGAGAAGCCGGACACCTCGAGGCCGTTCTGGGGGCTTGCCAGGAGCCTCGTTGCCAACGCCGTCCATGGAGTCCATGAAGGCTTCTCCAAGGAGCTCGACATCGTGGGTATCGGCTATCGAGCGCAGGTGGTGGGAAGAAAGGTCGAGTTCGCTCTGGGCTACTCCCATCCCATCGAGTTCCCCATCCCCGATGGAATCGAGATAAGGGTGGACAAGAATACGCATATCGTCGTTTCCGGCGCCGACAAGCAGCTCGTTGGGCAGACCGCTGCCAATATTCGTGCTCTGCGAAAGCCGGATCCGTACAAGCAGAAGGGAATCCGCTACACCGGCGAGCATCTCAAGAGGAAAGCGGGAAAGACTGGAGTGGGTTGATCCCAATGAAGGTTCGTAAGAAGGCCGACGCGAGGCGCCGCATTCACTACCGAATTCGGCAGAAAGTCCAGGGGACGGAGACCAGGCCCCGGCTGAGCGTTTTTCGGAGTCTCAAGCACCTGTACGTTCAAGCGATCGATGACGCAACCGGACGAACTCTGGCGGCGGCAAGCAGTCGTGAGACAGGGCTGAAGGACGGGTCGAATAAGAAGGGCGCGGCCGAGGTGGGAAAACTGATTGCCTCTCGCTGTCGCGACAAGGGAATCGAGTCCGTCGTCTTCGATCGCGGGGGCTTCAAGTATCACGGTCGCATTCAGGTGCTGGCCGACGCCGCACGTGAGGCCGGTCTGAAGATGTAAGCGAACGTTGGAGAGCAGGAACGAGCGAAAATGCCACAAAAAATCGACGCGTCCGAGATGGAATTGAGAGATCAAGTCGTTGCCATCAATCGCGTTACCAAGGTAGTCAAGGGAGGAAAGAACCTCTCGTTCAGCGCCCTCGTGGTCGTGGGGGACGGCAACGGACACGTCGGATTCGGCCTGGGAAAGGCGAAGGAGGTGCCTTCGGCCATCCGAAAGGGAATCGAGATCGCCAAGAAGAGCCTCATCCGCATTCCACTCTCCGGGGCCACCATTCCGCATCAGGTGACCGGGATATTCGGTGCCGGTCGCGTGCTGCTCAAGCCGGCGGTGGAGGGTACGGGCGTCATCGCCGGGGGAGCGGTCCGAGCGGTCGTGGAGGCGGCGGGAATCAAAGACATTCTCACCAAATCTCTCGGGAGCGCGAACCCTCAGAACGTCGTCAAGGCGACGATCGCCGGCCTACAGCAGCTTCGCCACCCGCAGGAGGTCGCGCGTTCTCGCGGCAAGGACGTCGCCGAGATCACCGGATAAGCTCGTGGCGAAAAAGGCAGTCAAGAAGACGAAGACGGCAATGGTGAAGGTCAAGCTCGTCAAGAGTCCTATTGGCTCGACGGCCTATCAACGCGAAGTGTTGCGGGGACTCGGGCTCAGGCGGATCAATCACGTCGTGGAGCGGCAGGACACTCCCGAGATCCGGGGAATGGTTTCTCGTGTCCTCCACCTCGTCGAGGTCTTGGATTCGTGAGACGGAACTACCCATGGGTTTAGATCGATTGAAGCCAGCAGAGGGTGCCCGCAAGGCCTCGAGGCGAGTCGGGCGTGGTCCTGGGTCGGGTCGCGGTAAGACGGCGGGTCGCGGAGAGAAAGGCGCCAAGTCACGCTCCGGCTACTCGCGTCGAAGAGGGTTCGAGGGCGGCCAGATGCCGCTCATCCGGCGGGTGCCCAAGCGCGGCTTCACCAACATTTTCAAGAAGCACGTCGAGACGGTCAACGTCCGCGACCTGGGCATCTTCGCCGAGGGCACGGTGGTGACTCCGGCACTTCTTGTCGAGCGAGGGCGCATCAAGAAACATCACGAGGGCGTCAAGATACTGGGCACGGGCGAGCTCGAGAAGAAGCTCGTGGTCAAAGCACATTATTTCAGCGCCGGTGCCCGCAAGAAGATCGAAGCGGCCGGGGGTAGCGTCGAGGAGATCAAGGATTGATCGAGAGCCTCAAGAACATTTTCCGCATTCCCGATCTCCGGAATCGAGTTCTGTTCACCCTCGGCATCCTCGCCGTTTATCGGCTGGGCAACCACATTCCCACGCCCGGCGTAGACGCGCGCGCCCTGACCGAGTTTTTCGAGCAGAATCGCGGCACCTGGTTCGGATTCGTGGACATGTTCTCGGGCGGCAACCTCTCGCGAGTCACCGTATTCGCTCTGGGGATCATGCCCTATATCAGCGCTTCGATCATTCTCCAGCTGCTCACCGTCGTGTGGCCTTATCTGGAGAAGCTCTCGAAGGAAGGTGAGCTGGGCCGGAAGAAGATCACCCAGTACACGCGTTATGGGACGGTTCTTCTCAGCGTCGTTCAATCCGCGGGGATTGCCGCTTTTCTCCAGAAGACCGAGCTAACCGGCGGCCTCACGCTGGTTGCCAATCCGGGTCTGGGGTTTACCTTCATGACGGTCCTCACGTTGACGGCGGGAACGGTCTTCATCATGTGGCTCGGCGAGCAGATCACCGAGCGGGGTGTGGGAAACGGCATGTCCCTGCTGATCTTCGCGGGCATCGTCGTCGGCTTCCCCGAAGGAATCGTTACCACGATTCGAAACATCTCGACGGGCGAGCAGACCGCTTTCGGCATCCTTCTGCTAACGGTGTTCATGGTGTTCGTCGTCGGCGTCATCGTTTTCGTCGAGAGAGCGCAGCGGCGCATTCCCGTCCAGTACGCCAAGCGGGTCGTTGGACGGCGGATGTATCAGGGCCAGTCCACGCATCTTCCGTTGAAGGTGAATACCGGCGGCGTCATTCCCGTCATCTTCGCCAGCTCAATCATCGCGCTTCCGCAGACCTTTGCCTCGATGTTTCCCGCAAGCCCCTGGATGGCGAATGTGGCCCAGCAGCTCGCCTGGGGTATGCCTCTCTATACCATCATCTACGTGGCGGGGATCGTATTCTTCTGTTACTTCTACACGGCGATCATATTCAATCCCGAAGACGTGGCGGATAATATGCGCAAGCATGGAGGTTACGTGCCCGGGATCCGGCCGGGAAAACGCACCGCGGAATACATCGACAATATTCTCACCCGCTTGACTTTCGGAGGCGCGCTCTATCTGGCGGCAGTCTCCGTGCTTCCCGAGTTCATGATCGCAGGGTTCCGCGTTGCGCCCATTCCTGTAATTGGGCCGGCCCTGGACGCCTTGCTTCCGAGCTGGGTCACCGAGGGGCTCGGAGTCACGTTTTATTTTGGTGGCACTTCGTTGCTGATCATCGTGGGTGTGGCCATGGATACGGTGCAACAGATCGAAAGCCAGCTCATCATGAGGCACTACGACGGCTTCATGAAGAGGGGTCGGATTCGCGGTCGTCGAGGATGAGACGAGTTTCGACATTCCGGGCGCGCGGGGCGACCAAGGCGGAGGTCCGTTCGTGGTGAGGCTGATTCTGCTTGGGCCCCCGGGAGCGGGAAAGGGCACGCAAGCTCATAAGCTTTCCCAGGAGCTCGGCATTCCGCACATCTCCACCGGGGTTATTCTTCGGGAAGCGGCGGCGCAAGGCACGGAGCTCGGAGCGAAAGCCAAAGCGGTCATGGACCGTGGCCAGCTGGTTAGCGACGATATCATGCTCGGCATCATTCGAGAGCGACTTGCCCAACCGGACTGCGCTCGCGGTTACGTTCTCGACGGATTCCCCCGGACGATTCCCCAGGCCCGAGCCCTCGATGAGATGATGGGCGAGCGATCGGCTCCGCCGGTCGTGGTCGCCAACATCGAGCTCGACGATGAGGAACTGTTGCGTCGGATTGCCGGCAGGCGCAATGAGGCGGGCCGTTCCGACGACGAGGAAGAGACGGTGCTGAATCGACTCGAGGTCTATCAGGAAAAGACCAGGCCCCTGATCGAGTACTACGGCAATCGCGTTTGCGCCGTCGAGGGAGCGGGCACGGTCGACGAGGTTTTCGCACGGCTCACCGGTCTCATCGAAGAGGAGGCCCGGGCGTGATCCACCGCAGGTCCGACACCGAGCTCGACAAGATGCACCAGGCGAATGCCATCGTGCTCCAGACACTGGAGCTGATGAAGAACGCCCTCTCGCCCGGCATGACGACGGCGGACCTTGACCGAATCGCCGAGAGGGAGCTTCGCCGAGAAGGAGCAAAGTCGGCGTTCAAGGGATATAGAGGTTTTCCCGCGAACGTTTGCATTTCGGTCAACGACGAGGTCGTTCACGGTATCCCATCGTCACACCGAGTCCTCCGTGAGGGGGATCTCGTCAGTCTGGACTTCGGGTGCGTCGTGGATAGCTATTTCGGTGACAACGCCATCACCGCGGGGGTTGGAGAGATTCCCAAACACCTCCGGCGGCTGCTAGAAGTGACGGAAAGCGCCCTGTTCAACGCCATCGATGCGGCTCGAGCGGGAAACCGTGTTTCCGATATATCCTATGCCATCCAGAGCTTCGTAGAGGCGCGAGGCTTTGCTGTCGTTCGTGAGTTCGTTGGGCACGGTATCGGGCGGGCTCTGCACGAGGACCCCCCGGTTCCGAACTACGTGCGCGCCGGTCGCGATCCCAAATTGCTTCCGGGCATGTGTCTTGCGATCGAGCCCATGGTCAATTCCGGGGAGCACCACGTGAAGACTCTTGCAGATCGTTGGACCGTCGTGACCGCCGACGGGAGTTTCGCCGCGCATTTCGAGCGCTCGGTCGCTATTTTGGAGTCGGGACCGTGGATACTCGCCGAACCACGCGCTGTCTTCGAGGGTGCGAAAGTTGGCTAAAGAAGAAGCCATAGAAGTCACGGCGACGGTGGTCGAGCCCTTGCCGAACGCGATGTTCAAAGTGGAGCTGGAGAACAAACACCAGGTGCTCGCTCACGTCTCGGGAAAGATGCGAAAGCACTTCATTCGCATACTGCCCGGCGACAAGGTGTTGGTGGAGCTGTCCCCCTACGATCTGACGCGGGGGCGAATCGTGTATCGCTACAAGTGAGCGTGGGAAACGGGAAGGATACGAGATGAAGGTACGAGCATCGGTGCGGCGCTTCTGTGCGAAGTGCAAGATCATTCGGCGCCAGGGGGTGGTTCGGGTCATCTGCATCAACCCCAAGCACAAGCAGCGCCAGGGATAGGAGAGCGAAATGGCACGTATCGCCGGCGTGGACCTGCCGCGTGAAAAGCGGATCGAGATCGGGTTGACCTATATCTACGGTATCGGCCATACCCGGGCCGGGGCTATCCTCAAAAAGGCCGGGCTCGAACCGAGCATCAAGGTGAAGGATCTCACCGAGCAGCAGGTGAGTCAGATCAGCAAGGTGCTCGACGCCGAGGGTGGAGTGGAAGGAGATCTCCGGCGGGAGGTCTCGATGAATATCAAACGTCTCATGGATATCGGGTGTTACCGCGGATTGAGGCATCGCCGAAGCCTTCCTTGCCGGGGGCAGCGGACTCACACGAACGCGAGGACCCGAAAGGGTCCACGCAAGGGGACGATGAAGAAGAGGTAAACGATCGTGGCGAAGAAGGCGGAAGGCAAGAAGAAGAGCTTCAAGAAGAAGGAAAAACGCACCCTGTTGAACGGAATCGCGCACGTTCAAGCGACGTTCAACAACACCCAGGTGACGATCTCCGATGTCGAAGGCAATGTCGTTTGCTGGGCTAGCGCGGGCGGACTCGGCTTCAAGGGCTCTCGGAAGGGGACACCATTCGCGGCTCAGCAGGCGGCGAGTCAGGCCGCGCAGGCGGCGAGAGCGATGGGATGCAAGAGCCTCGACGTGCTCGTGAAAGGTCCCGGCTCGGGGCGGGAGTCGGCGATTCGAGCCCTGCAGGCTGCCGGGATACAGGTCAAGTCCATTCGAGATGTCACCCCTATCCCTCACAATGGCTGTCGGCCACCCAAGAGGCGAAGGGTTTGAGACGGGGTTTCGAACGATTGAGGAGACCAAAGCTCCAGGAGGAACGGATTGGCTAGATATCGGGGTGCCGTTTGTAGGCTCTGCCGCAGGGAGGGTATGAAGCTCTTCTTGAAGGGCGAGCGTTGCTTCGGGCCGAAATGCGCCATCGAAAAACGCAATTTCGCGCCCGGCGCTCATGGCAAGGCCCGTCGCAGCCGCATTCAAGGCTACGGGCTCCAGCTTCGCGAGAAGCAAAAGGTCAAGAGGACCTACGGTCTTCTCGAAAAACAATTTCGTCTGTATTTCTTGCGCGCCGAGCGCACCCGAGGCATCACCGGGGAGGTGCTGCTGCAGTCGCTCGAGCGGCGCCTGGACAACACCGTCTACCGTCTCGGATTCGCGACGTCGCGTCCCCAGGCACGCCTTCTCGTACGCCATGGCCACGTTCGCGTCGGCGAACGAAGGGTCAATATTCCGTCCTTTTCCGTCAGAGAGGGGGACGTCGTATCCGTGAGCCCTAAGTATGCCGCGCATCCCCATTTTCAGTACGCAACCGAGATGTCCAAGAGCCGCGGGGTCCCCAAGTGGTTGGAAGTCGGCGAGGCAGGCACTTCGGGCCGGGTCGTGGCGCTTCCGAGTCGCGACGATCTCGAACTGCAATTTCAGGAACAGCTCATCGTCGAGCTCTATTCCAAGTAGATCGAATCGACCAGAGGAGGTCTTTCGTCAGTATGTTGTGGACAGGATTTCAAAAGCCGAAACGGCTCGAAGTGGATCACTCTACTCTGACTCGTCAATACGGGCGGTTCACCGCACAGCCCTTTGAGAGGGGTTTCGGGACGACGATTGGCAATGCCCTGCGGCGGGTTCTTTTGTCCTCGATCGAAGGAGCCGCCATCACTGCCGTGAAGATCGAAGGTGTGTTGCACGAGTTCTCGCCCATCCCGGGCGCGCTCGAGGACAGCACCGAGATCATCCTGAACCTTAAACGAATCCCGTTCAAGCTCCATTCTCCCGGAACCAAGACCGTCCTGCTCAATGCCGAGGGAGAAGGCACGGTGACATCGAATGACATCGAGCTCCCAGCGGACGTCGAGGTCCTCGACAAATCGGTGCATATAGCCACACTGTCGAGCTCGGGGAAACTTCAGTTGGAGATGCGGTTGAAGGACGGACGGGGTTACGTACCCGCGGAAAAGAACTTCGACGATGATCTGACGATCGGGTATATCCCGTTGGACTCGGTTCATTCTCCCATCAAGAAAGTCAACTACGTCGTCGAGGCGGCCCGAGTGGGGCAGGCAACGGACTACGACAAGCTCACGGTAGACGTTTGGACCAACGGGTGCGTCACGCCACAGGACGCAGTCGGCTTGGCGTCCAAGCTCCTGAAGGACCATCTGGCAATCTTCATCAACTTCGAGGACGAAGGGGCGGTCACCGAGACTACCATCGAGACGAAGCGGGATTCTCTCGTCGAGCACCTGAATCGCAGTGTCGACGAGCTCGAGCTTTCGGTGCGATCGTATAACTGTCTCAAGAATGCCGATATAAAGACGATCGGCGAGCTGGTTCAGAAGACCGAGGCGGAAATGCTCAAGACGAAGAACTTCGGCCGGAAGTCACTGAACGAGATCAAGGAAATCCTGGGCACGCTGGGACTCTCGCTTGGTATGAGAATCGACACATGAGACATCGAGTTGCGCACCGCAAGCTCGGACGGACCACGCCTCACCGGACGGCGCTTCTCCGAAACTTGGCGGCGTCGCTCATCGCCAAGGAGCGCATTCGCACCACGGTGGCCAAGGCGAAGGAGCTCCGGCCGTTCGTGGAGAAGCTCGTCACCCTGGGGAAGAAAGACTCGCTCCACGCACGGAGACGTGCGCTCTCCATTCTTCCGCGCAAGGAAGCCGTCAAGAAGCTGTTCGTCAGCATCTCCCCGAGATTCTCGGAACGGCCGGGAGGGTACACTCGCATCTTGAAACTTGCGCCCCGGCAGGGCGACGGAGCCTCGATGGCCCTGATCGAGTTCGTCGACTATCGTTTCGAGACCGCGGATTCCGGTCCCGCGGCGGAGAAGTCCGCCAAGAAGAAAAAAGCTGATCAGCCGAAGGAGGCCAAAACGGCCAGTGAAACCGACGCCGACCGGGACGAGGCCGGGGAAGAAAAACCCGCGAAGAAGAAGAGACAACCCCGCAAGAAGGCGTCGGCGACAGCGTAACTCATTCTTCTTCCTTGGCTTTCTTCTCCGCGACGATCTTGGGGATCAGGTGCGAAGGTACTTCCTCGTAATGTGAGTAATCCATGTGGAACGAGCCTCTGCCACCAGTCATCGACGTGAGAGCGGGCTCGTAGCTCAACATCTCCGCCATGGGCACCTGGGCACGAATGACGGTGACCCGGTCCTTTGGGTCCATTCCCTGGGTTCGCCCTCGGCGGGAGTTCAGATCACCCAGGATGTCGCCGGTAATCTCCTCGGGGACGACGATCTCGACGTTCATGATTGGCTCGAGGAGAGTCGGCCTGCACCGCTCCATGGCATCCTTGAATGCGAGCGAGCCAGCAATCTTGAATGCCATCTCGGACGAGTCGACGGCGTGGTATTTGCCGTCGTAGACCGTCGCCTTGAAGTCGACCATGGGAAAACCGACGAGGTATCCCTTGACGCGCGCCTCCCGGATTCCCTTTTCCACCGCGGGAATGAACTGCTTCGGAATCGCCCCACCGAAGACCTCGTTCCCGAACTCGAAATCCGATCCGCGGGCAAGGGGCTCGAAACGGACCCAACAATCGGCGAACTGCCCATGACCCCCGGTTTGTTTCTTGTGGCGGCCATGGGCTTCGGCGCTGGCGGTGATCGTTTCTCGATAAGGCACCTTGGGAGGGTGTAGATCCACGTCTACACCGAACTTCTGCTTCAGCCGAGAGACCGTGACTTCGATGTGGAGTTGTCCGGTTCCGGATACGAGCAGCTCCGATTCCCGGTGGAAACGGAGCATGGGATCTTCCTCGGCCATGCGCTGCATGGCTTGACTGATCTTCTCCTCGTCGCCACGGGATTTCGGCTCGATGGCAAAGCTGATCACCGGCTCGGGGAACTCGAGGGCCTTGTAAACGATCGGATTCGACTTCTCGGCGAGAGTGTCGCCCGTCTGAGTCTCCCGCAGTTTGGCGACCGAAGCGACATCGCCGGCGCCGACCTCGCTCACGGCGGTCGGTTCCTTCCCTTGTAGAAGCGCCAGGCTTCCCACGCGTTCCGAGACGTTCTTGCTCGTATTCTGGTAGGTCGAATCGGATTTCAATACTCCACTCATCACGCGAAAGAGGCTGATCCGACCCGCGAAGGGATCGGCGATGGTCTTGAATACGAAGGCGGAAGCGGGCGCGTCATTCTTGATTGCCAGCCTGAGATCGTTCCCCGAGACGTCCTTTCCGACCACCTCGCCGCGCGCGTCGGGAGCCGGAGCAAGCTCCACGAGAACGTCCAAGATCTGTCTGACTCCGATGTTCTTCGTTCCCGAGCAGGCCACGATCGGAAAGATGGTCCCTGCCAGGATGGTCTTTCGGAGGCCGCTTACGAGCTCGTCGGGGGTGAGCTCACCCGCCTCGAAGTACTTTTCCATGAGAGCATCGTCGCCCTCGGCTACCATTTCCACGAGGGCGCCTCTCGCCGACTCCGCGGCTTCCTTCAACTCCGCCGGCACGGGCTTTTCTTCGAACGAGCCTTTGTCGTCCCCCTTGCTCACGAAGGAGGTCATCTTAACGAGGTCGACCACGCCGCGGAAGTCCTTCTCTTCGCCCAGCGGCATCTGGATCGGGATCGCAGTCCGTCCGAACGTCCTTTGAATCGATTCGACCGAGCGAGAGAAACTCGCGCGGTCGCGGTCGAGCCGATTGACCACGATGATCCGGGGAAGCCCGAACTCCTCGGCGAACTTCCAGACCTTCTCGGTCTGGACTTCGACTCCGGCCACACCGCATACGTTGACGAGGGCGGCATCGGCAACCTGCAGGCCCACTCGCGCTTCCTGGATGAAGTTGCCGTAACCGGGCGTGTCGAGAAAGTTGATCTTCGTCTTGTTCCATTCGCAATGCGCCAGAGCGGTGGAAAGGCTGATCTGGCGCGCGATCTCGTCGGCGTCGAAGTCGGTCACGGTGTTCCCTTCTTCGACTTTTCCGAAACGGTTTACCGCTCCCGTGTCGAAAAGAAAGGCGGACACGAGCGAGGTCTTGCCTGAGCCACCGTGGCCAACGATCGCAACGTTTCGGATACTGGCGGTATCGTAGGTCTTCATCCTGATGCCTCCGTCGGGGAGATAGTACGGCGCCGAGGAGGGCCGGCCGAGGCCGTTCGGAGCCCTAGGCCCGCGGATTATAACACCGGCCAAATTCAAAGCAAACGACGGCTATAATAAGAATCTCGAATCATGATGCCTGCCATCGTCTGGCCGTGGCGCCGCCCGCGGATCGGATTCGCCTTCTCGGACCAATGGCTCGTGGTCGCAAGCGACGGGAGTCCGCCAGCTTTTTCCGAGCTCCCCCCGGGGCTGCTGAAACCATCTCCGCTTGCGCCAAACGTCCAATCGGTTGCCGAGCTAGCGCGCCTGACCTGTCAGCTGGTGGAGGATCTCGTGGGCCGGGCGGGGATGGCGGTCGTGGCGCTCCCCGACCTGGCGGTCACGACGGCGTTATTCGCCGCCGGCTCGAAGTTGAAGCACCGGGAGCTGCGAACAGCAATCGCCAGTCGCTCGGCGTCCCCGGAACTGGAGACCCGTTCGGATTTCTGGCGGGGGTTCCGCCACGAGGTTCTGGGCGCCGCCGTGCGAAACGTGGTGGTTCGCCAATACGAGCAGATCGTGGAAGCCACCGGAGCGCGTCTTCGATGGGTGGACACCTGCAGCCTCGCGAGGATCCCCGGCTGGGCACAGGAATCCAAATCGGAAGAGACCATGGTGGTGCACGCACAACTCTATCGCGCGCACTATAGCCTGGCGGTGTTCCGGTCGGGTGAGCTCATCGACTTGAGGTTCAAGCTGAGGCCGCCAGGTACCTTCGATGGCGTCGTAGGAGAAATCTCCAGACTGCCAGGGCTCTACGGTGCCCCGGTGGGCTCGCTCACGCTTTCCGGCGAGGGGGCATCGGCCTGTGCAGAGCGGGCTCGAGAAACATTCGACTTCGGCAGGATCTCGACGGGGGAAGAGGACGAGCGCGGTTTGATCTCGGGCTCCGTGAGAGCTCTGTTGCGGCGGCTGACGTGATGACGCGATGAAGCAAGGCATCAATCTGGGTCTGGAGCGAGTCGAGCGGAATCACCCGCTGGCGCGGCTCGTATGGCCGACGCTGTTCCTGGTGACGCTTCTTCATGGGTTCCGCGCACTCAGGACCGGCGAGGAGCTCGCGGCGTTACGGGAGGAGGTCTCTGGCGTCGAGGAGGGCCTGGAGACGGAATCTCCCGCGATGGATGACGCGATCCTCCAGAGGTTGAGACAAATCAGCGCGTCGGGGCTCGCGGCGGGACATTCGGCGACGGCGATTCTCGCTCTCATCGACTCGTCGCTACCCTCGGACATGAGCCTCGTCGCTCTGACGATTCATCCGATGCCGCCCTCGGCGGACGTCGTGATCGACGCTAGGGCGCAGGTTGCCGAGGACGTTACTAGTTTCCAGAGAAACCTGGCCGGGTCTCCCCTGGTCTCGTCCACTTCGCTGCTCGAAGAGAGGCGAGCAGCCGATGGGTTTCTTTCGGTCCGGCTTCGCCTGGAGCTCCGCGCCCCATGAGATCCGCCTTCATCGCGTCTCTCGTCATCGCCAACGGTCTCCTTTGGTGGAGCTCGCGCGGGTCCGCGCGAGAGCGTCAAGCCCTGGAGAGCCGCTTGATCGAGCTGAGCACGGCGGCGTCCCGTTCGCAAGAGCGAGTGCGGCTTCGGGAGGAGACCGGTGCCCTCGTCGACTCCTTCACGAAGCGGGTAGACGCATCGCAGCTATCCCGTCCGTTGGACATAGCGACGATTCGGGACGAGCTCATCGGCATGGAGGAGGGTCTCGCCCTGGACCGTCTATCCCTCGATTTTCGCGCGGACGATTCCAGGGCCTCTGAAGACGGCAGCAACATCAATGCGACCCTGCGCGGCCGATTCTCTTCGATACAGAGGTACCTTGCCAGGATCGAGGCGTCCGCTCTCCCCCTCGCGACCAGGGAGCTCCAACTCCGTGGGGACGACGAGCTCGTCTCACTCGATGCTCGATGGTCCGCCGTATGGAGGGTGTCGAAATCAGACGTGCTGGCACCCACCGAGGTCGCGCGTCTCGAAAGCTGGCTTTCGAGAGGGAGCTCGGCTCCCGAGCGCAATCTCTTCGAATTCCAATCTGCCGATTATGACGCGGGACCCGATTTGCCGCTGACGCAAGCCGATCGCCGCGAGGAGACGACGGCCCCGCCCCCGATCGTCCCCACCCAAGCGCCGCTCCCGGAGCTCACCGGGTTCGTGTTGGCACGACCCGAGCTCGAGCCCGACGTCCACAGACGTGTGCTGGCCGCCGTCAGATTCAAAGGCGAGCTCCATCTCTTGCAGGTGGGCGACGATTTCGACGGCTATGCCCTAGAGCAGGTCGAGCCATTAGAGAGTGTGACCCTGCTTCACTCCGGCACCGGTGAGCGGCTCGTACTGCGACTCCCGTAAAGATGGGCGATACGCTCGCCCGCGCACTTTAGAATCTCAAGTATCCCGGAGGGATGCCGGCGACGCGTCCTTGCTGCTGAAGGTTGAGCTTGAGCCTCTCTTTTTGCCCCTGGAGATGTTCGTTCATGGTCTTGAGCTTTTGCTGCTCCTCCACGAGGGTCACGGATTCCTGACCGGTGAATTGTCGATTGGCGACATCCGCCGACGGGGCAACGGGCAGTCCGGCCCCTCCAGACGTCGAGGCAGCCCGGATCTCGGAATCGAGCTCCCGGATGCGCGTCTCGTTCTTGGCGATCTCTTCGTCGATCTGCCGCACCTGACTCTCGTAATGTGTCTTCATCCGCTCGAACATGACCAGTTTTTCGTCGAGCGGGAGATCGGGAGGAATGGAGCTCGGGACGTCACCTTCTTCAATGCTCTCGCTGCGCTCGCGTACTGGACGTTCACCGACACTGGAGCTTCGGGACGGCGTTTCGACGCCGGTTTCAGGAGCGCTCTCGGCCTCCCCTTCCTCTCCGAAGATTTCTGATTCCGAGAATACGAGGGCCTTCTTGCCCTCTTGCTTGTTCTTCTCCCGTCGTTCCCGTTCCTTCTTGGCGACTTCGCCGAGAGATTGACCGAGACCTAGAGCGGGCGTCAGAATCAGCACCACCACCAACGTCCATCGCATGACAATCCCCGATTCGTTTTGCCGGTTGGAGCCATTATAGTCTGAGCCGCCGCCGAGGCTCAAACGAATCCATTCAAAGCCCGCGTTTTCAGTGATTTGCCTTGCGGGGTCGGGGTCGAGCTAATAGAATCGCCGCCAGTATGGCTTTGTTTGCAGAACGCCTGTCCGCGATGGGGACGGAGAACGCTTTCAAGATCGGTGAGGATGTCGTTCGAGCTCAGAAGAGGGGCATCGATGTGATCCGCTTCACGATCGGGGAGCCAGACTTCGACTCCGCCCCGCATATCAATCAAGTCGGCATAGAGAACATCAAGAGTGGCAATACCCATTACACGGACCCGGCCGGCATCCGCTCCTTGCGCGAGGCCGCGGCCGCTCACGTAAGGAAGACTCGGCGTATCGACGTCGATCCCGATCAGGTGATCGTGCTCCCCGGTGCCAAGCCTGCCATCGGTTACACGATGATGAGCTATGTGGACCCGGGTGACGAAATCATCTACCCGAGCCCGGGCTTCCCCATATACGAGTCGTGGGTCACCTACATGGGAGGCACACCCGTTCCCCTGCTCTTGCGCGAGGAGAAGGGCTTCGCCTTCGCGCCCGAAGACCTCGAGGCTCTCGTCTCGCCCAGGACGAAGGTCCTGATGCTCTGTTCTCCGTCCAACCCCACGGGAGGCGTGCTGTCCCGCGAGCTTCTCGAAGGTGTGGCGAAGCTGGTGGAGCGCAAGGCGCATCCCCACGTTCGCATCTATTCGGACGAGATCTACGAGCACATTTGTTTCGATGGCTTCGAGCACTTCTCCATCGCCTCGGTACCCTCGATGACCAAGCGAACGATCATTGCCAGCGGTCACTCGAAAGGTTACGCAATGACCGGCTGGCGGCTCGGCTGGTGCGTCCTTCCCACCGTGGAAGAAGCTGCTGTCTTCAAGCAGATCAACATCAACATCGTCAGCTGTGTTCCACCGTTCATTCAGGAGGCCGCCCGCGAAGCGTTCGTGAGTCCGAAGACTTCCGAAGTCGTCCGACACATGGTCTCCGAGTTCAAGAGAAGGCGTGATTACGTCGTTCCCGCCCTCAACGGCATCCCCGGAATTTCATGCGAGAAACCGCTTGGCGCTTTCTATGTTTTTCCCAACGTGGACGGGGTCTGTGCCGCGCTCGGAGTGCACGCGTTCTACCGGTCGCTTCCGGAGTCGCTTCGAAGTCGGACGAGCCCGGCTACGCTGCTGGTTCGCTTTCTTCTCTACTATCACGGTGTGGCTCTGGTCGATCGCAGGAGCTTTGGTGTTCTCGCGAGCGAAGGGCAGCACTTCGTGAGGCTCTCGTACGCGACCGATATGGACTCGATCCGAGAAGGCGTCGCTCGCATAGGACGCGGCGCTGCGGATCGCGCCGGATTCGAGAAGTTCTTGAACGATTCCGAAGCCTTGGGGTTCGATGCGCCATGAAGATCTTCGCCACGCGCAGGATTCCTTCGGCCGGACTGGAGATCCTGGAACGAGCCGGTCGGGTCGCGGTTGCCCAGGACGCCGAAGACGAAGTCGTACCGCGTGCGAAAGTGCTGGAAGGCGTGAAGGATGCGGACATCCTGGTGTCGCTCCTGACCGAGAGAATCGATGGGGAAATCATGCGGGCGGGTACGCGCCTCCGCGGCGTCGCGAACTACGCCGTTGGGTACAACAACATCGACGTGGAAGCCGCGACCGAGCTCGGTCTGCCGGTGACGAACACCCCCGGCGTTCTGACCGACACGACGGCCGATCTCGCCTGGACGCTCATCATGGCCGTCGCGCGCAACGTCGTCTCCGCCGATCGCTATATGCGTGCCGGCAGGTACAAGATCTGGGGCCCGAGCCTCTTCCTGGGAGCCGATGTCAGTCGCGGAGGGGACGGGAGACAGAAGGTTCTCGGGATCGTCGGCTTCGGACGCATCGGCCAGGCGGTTTTGCGCCGGGCGTCGGGGTTCGATATGCGTTGTCTCGCTCACGATCCCCCCATGCAATCGATCATCGAGCGGACCGAGGGAGTGGAATACGCCGAGCTGGATCGCCTCCTCGAGCTGAGCGATTTCGTCAGCATCCATACGGATCTGAATCCCTCGACGAAGCATCTATTCGGTGCCGAGGCATTCGAGAAGATGAAAACAACGGCCATCCTGATCAATACCGCTCGCGGACCCATCGTGGACGAGAAGGCGCTCGTCGCAGCGCTTCGCGACGGCAAGATCGCGGGGGCCGGACTAGACGTCTTCGAGGACGAACCTCTCATGGCGCCTGGTCTCGCCGAGCTCGACAACGTCGTCGTTCTACCTCATATCGCCTCGGCGAGCCGCGACACCCGCAACAAAATGGCCACGATGTGTGCCGAGAACGCGGTCGCCCATATCAAGCTCGAGCGCGCCCCGAACTGCGTCAATCCCGAGGTCTACCACTCCGAGGCGTACCGGAAGCGAATCGCCCGCAGTCGCCGCTGAGCCGTCACGGGAGGCCTTCACCCATCAGCTTTCCGGGAAGCCAGGTCGCGAGTGCGGGAAACAAACAGAGGAGCATGATAGCGACCACCATACACAGCATGAAGGGCAATGCGCCTTTCAGTACTTCGGGCAGGGCGATATCGGGAACGATGCCGTTGATCACGTACAGATTCAATCCGACGGGAGGCGTGATGAGGCCGATCTCCATGTTGACGGTGAGCACGACCGCGAACCAATAAGGGTCGAAACCCGCCTCGGTAATTATAGGGAGCAAGATGGGCGCTGCCATGAGGATGATGGCAACCGGTGGAAGAAAGAAACCGGCGACGAGCAGAAAGACGTTGATGAAGAACATCAGAACCCAGCGGTTCGCGTCCATAGAGACGATCCATTCGGCGAGCGACTGCGTCACGTAGAGGCTCGAGAGCATATAGCTGAAGAGGCCCGAGGCGGCGATGATGAAGAGGATCATCACCGACTCGCGAGTCGAGTCCCGCATGACCTTCCAGAGCTCGGCCGGACGGAACACGCGATAGATCAGCATCACGAGGAGAACCACGAGAAAGGCGCCAACGCCGGCGGTCTCGGACGGGGTAGCGACGCCTCCGTACAGGACGTAGACGACCGCGAGGACGATGAGCAGAAAGGGTAGGACCTTGGGAAGCGCCTGGAGCTTGTCTCGCCAGCTGGGAGCGGTCTCAGCGACGTTGGAGATTCGATTCGAGCGCCAGGTCGCGAACAGGGCCCAGGCCATGAACAGCCCCGTCAAAAGTAGTCCCGGTACGACGCCGGCGAGGAACAAGCGGCCGATCGAGGTCTCGGTGGCGATTCCATATACGATCATGGTGACGCTCGGGGGAATGAGAATGCCGAGAGTGCCGCCAGCCGCAATCGAACCGGCCGCGAGGCTGTCGCTGAAGCCTCGCGCCCGCATGGCGGGTATGCCCATCTTTCCTATCGCCGCACAGGTTGCGGGCGACGATCCCGAGAGTGCCGAGAAGAGGGCGCATCCCCCTAGGTTCGAGATGACGAGCCCTCCTGGCACCCGGTACAGCCATCGGTCGAGCGCGTCGTAGAGATCGGATCCCGCTCGAGAAGCCGCGACCGCGGCCCCCATGACGATGAACATAGGAATCGCGAGAAGCGTGAAGTCGTCGAGAGTGCCGAAGAACAGCTCCGCCATCAGCGAAAGGCTCGACGGACCCTCGAAGACGACGAGAAACCCGATCGAGACAATGCCGAGACCCACGGCGACGGGCATCCCTGACAACAGTACGAGAGCGGTGACGATCGCGATGACCGCCCCGGTGATGAGGGGGGTCACCCGTGCGCCTCGGACTGACGCGTGAAGAGCGCGAAAACGTCGGCGATGTACTGAAGCAACATGAGGCCGAACCCCAGAGGCAGTGCCGCGTAGGGAATCCAAAGCGGCACCGCCCACACCGTTTCCGACAGCCAGTCACCGGCCCAGGCCTCGTACCAGAGCATGAGCCCTGACCAGAAGAGAACGCCACAGAAGATGATTCCGGTAAGCGCGCATCCGAGAGCGAGCCGAGCGCGAGCGCGTTCGGACAGGTAAAGGGGGATGAGATCCACGCTGACGTGGCCGCGGATCATCAGGACGTAGGGGCTACCGACGAGCGTGGCCCCGACGAGCAAGTAGGTCACGAGCTCCGTTTGCCACGCTGTGGGACTGTGCAAGACGTACCGCACGAAGACCAGATGGCAGACGACCAGGACCGAGAGGCCGATCATGAAAGCGGCAAGCATCCCGAAGAAACGGCAAGCCCTTCCGACAACGGAGATGAATGCGCTCACTCGACCCCGAGCGCCTGCTCGAGAAGGGCCTTCCCTCCTTCGACCTCTTCGGCGAACAGCTTGTAGGAAGTCTCGTTTGCCAGCGTGAGCCAATCCTCGAGCTGCTCAGTGCTCAGGTGAACGACCCGCACGCCCGCTCTCTCGAACGTAGACTCCGCCTCCTGGTCGAGCTCCTTCGCCTGTTGGGCGAAAAACGCTTCGGCTTTCATGCCTGCTTCCTTCAGCGCCGCGCGCTGTCGATCGGTCAGCCTGTCGAAGCTTCGCTTCGACATGAGTATCGGCTGGTACATGAACCAGAGCGCCGTTTCCCCCGGGGCGGTCAGGCATTGGACCTGCTCGTAGAGGCGAAAGGAAACGAAGCTGATGCTACTCGTCATCGTTGCATCGAGCACCCCGGTCTGCATCGCCGTATAGATCTCGGAGCTGGGCATCGAAGTAATAGAGCCCCCGGCGCCCAGCAACATCTGTTCGAAGGCCTTGCCCGCCCCTCGAATCGTTTGTCCTTTGATGTCCTCGGGAACGAGGATGCATCCGCTTTTGGAAGCGAACCCCCCGGCAAGCCAGGCGTCCGCAAGCACCAAGACGCCTTGCTCGGCGACCCGGTCACGGATCTCGTCCATGAACGGAGAATCGTTGACACGCCGGGCGTGCTCGTGACTTTTCACCAGTCCGGGCATGAGGGTCAGATTGAACTCCGGATGGCGCCCCGCGGCGTAGGCCAAGGGGAATACCGAGATGTCGAGCCGTCCGCGCGTCATCGCCGGCCATTGCTCTGTGGCCTCGAAGAGCGACTGCCCGGGGTAGATGCGGATCTCCAGATCGACGCCAGCGGACTCGAGCTCCGTCTTGATGATCTCGAGCATCTCCCCGCGGACATCACCGTCGGGCCACTGATGACTGGCTCGCAGTACTCGCTTCTCCTGACAGCCGGCGAGCAGCAGGGCTGCGGAGACCACCAGCCGGGGAACGCGCATCGAAGCGAGGTTCTAGCAGATTTCGCGACGCGCGGTCAACGGACTCGAAGCATCAGGCTCCGGCTTCGTTCAGCTCGTTCAATATCGCCCGGGCATGTCGGAGGTGGGGGATCACGATCGAGCCACCAACGACGAGGGCCACGTCGAAAGTTTCGGCAAACTCTTGCTCGGTCACTCCCGCTTCGCGGCACTGAAGCACATGGTAGGTGATGCAGTCGTTGCACCGCAGGACCATCGAGGATGCGAGACCGAGAAGCTCTTTGGTCTTGGCCGATAGCGCGCCGTCACGATAGACGCTGGCGTCCAAGTTGAAAAAGCGCTTCGTCTCTCTGGTACCCCCGGCGAGAATGGATTCGTTCATTTCGGTGCGAAAGCGATTGAAGGCGTCGATTTTCTCTCCCATCGGTTCTCCTTTGCCAGTAGGTGCGATGCTACAATGGAAAATGACTCGTCTCACGGACGATTAGACACGGCTTATGTCCTCCCAACCCGAGCGGATCGGCAAGTACGAGATTCTCTCCGAGCTCGGCCGAGGCGCGATGGGCACCGTCTACAAAGCACGCGACCCCTCACTCGACCGCCTCGTTGCCGTCAAGATGATGTCCGAGGAGCTGCTCATCGAGAAGGAGATGCGGGCCCGGTTCGACCGAGAGGCGAGATCGGCGGCGAACCTCCAGCATCCGAACATCGTCACTGTCTTCGATTTCGGCGAGCTCGAGCCCGATGGCGTTCCCTACATCGTCATGGAGCTGCTCGATGGTGTAAGTCTTGCGCAGCTCATGGAGTCCCACGGGCCCGAACGGCTGCAAGACAAGATCGACATCATCCTCCAAATCTGCCGCGGGCTCGATTTTGCGCACAAGCGAGGCGTGATCCACCGCGACGTCAAGCCGGGAAACATCCAGGTCCTTCCCGACGGGACGGCGAAGATCCTCGATTTCGGCGTGGCGCAGATGAGCGGGCCCACGAAGGATTTCAAGACGAAGACCGGCCTGGTATTGGGAACCCCCAACTACATGGCGCCGGAGCAGATCTCGACGGACACCGTGGACCACCGTGCCGACATGTGGGCCGTCGGCGTGATTGCTTATGAGCTCCTGACCGGTGAGAGGCCGTTCGTCGCCACGACGGTAGCCAGCCTCGTCTATCAAATCGTTCACGCGACCCCTCGGCCGATGGACGGGCGAAAGCTCGGACTTCCACCCGATCTCGTCAACACGATCGATCGGATTCTCGTCAAACAGCCGAACGGGCGGTTTCGCGATCTGGCGGAAACGGCGAACGCCATCGAGAACGCCATGGGAGCTCCCTCATCGTTCAAGGAGCTGTCGAACGAGGCGCGAGCACGCGGTTACCGGACGAACCTCGAGCTGGCGAAGAGCCTGCTCTTCGGCGGTCAGCCGCAACGAGCCCTCGAGGCGGCTCGGCGGGCGCAGGCGCTCGAGCCCTCTCACGGCTCTGTCGTCGATCTCATACATGAGATCGAAGTGGCGCTCGTTGATATTCAGACGGAGCCCACTCTCTTCAACGAAGCGAGCGCACCTCCGTCCTCGGAAGCGTCGCGTTGGGTCGACGAAGCGCGCATGGCGCTCACTGCGGGAGAACGCAGCGAGGCCCTCCGGATCGTCGAGGACGTTCTTTCGTTGACCCCCGGATTCGAGCCCGCGCTCGAGCTTCGCGAATTGCTGCAAAAACCCGGGAGACCCGGCAGGGTCAGGACCGGATCGTTGCGGCCGCAGACTTACCGCCTGGCGCGAGTGCGCCCGACGTTCACTTACAAGCAGATCGCTTCGTTCGGCGAGCCGCCGGGAGTCCAGGTGATCGCCATGGGGCCCCGAACCCAGCTCGTGGCTGCCGGAGGTATCGACGGTTCGGTCCGGTTGTGGGACATCGAATCGAAACGCAAACTCACGAGCTTTCGCACGGCGCTCCATCAACGAGCGGGCCATGAGGCTCTGGTCACGTCACTCGCCTTCTCTCCCGACGGGGCCTTTCTGGCGTCGGGCCACGTCGATGGCAAGGTCCACCTCTGGAGCCTCGACACCGGCCAGGAGATTCCGGTCCGCCTGCGGCACGATGACTCGATCGGTCAGGTCGCCTTCTCTCCCGACGGGGAAACGCTGGCCTCGGGCGGACTCGACTCCACCTTGAAGCTGTGGAAGCTCAGTCAGCTTCGGCGCGGTGAGGCCGAAAGAAGGCTGATACGGCAGCCTTCAGGCGTCACCTCTCTCGCCTATTCGCACGACGGAGTCCATCTCATCAGCGGGCATACGAATCGCGTCCTCCGCGTTCACGATGCGCGCACCGGACGATTAACGGCCACGCTACGGGGCCACGGCGCGGCGGTGAGCGTCATCGCCGTATCTCCCGACGGAGACTTCATTGCCACCGGTGGGAGGGACTGTACCGTTCACATGTTCGACCTCCTTCGCCGTGAGGAAGGCAAGCCGCTCACGGGACACAAGAAGTCAATCGCCGGGCTCGCTTATTTTCCCGGTGGGGCCGAGCTCGCGAGCGTCGCCATGGACTCGAGCCTCGTTATATGGAACGCGGATACGGCGACGGCCCGGGCAACGCTCTGGGGCGGCCCCGACGACTGTTTCGTCGGTGTTTGCATTACCAGTGGGGACGAGCCGTGGATCGTCGCCGGTCTGGGCGACGGCGGCATACGAATCTGGGCCCCCGAGTGATTTTATGACATTACGCCGGTGGGCATCACGAGCTGCAGGCTCCATCGATCGTCGTCACGGCGATCCAACCGGATCAGTGCTGCGGGGTGGAAAACGACGACGGGTTTGCTCTCGTCCTGCGCGAGCAACGCGCCCGCGATCCGGCCCAGATAAGGCAGATGTCCCACGACCATGATGTTCTCCTGAAGACCGGCGGCCTCGCGACGCAACGGATTGATGTCGTCGTTGGGTCCGAGGCCCGCTAGCTGACGCCTGGGGCAACCGAGAGCGCGCTCGAACTCCTGGGCGGTTTGCACCGCGCGAAGCTTGTCGGAGTGCCGGATCTCGACTACTTTGACTCCCAGCCGGGCTGCGAAATGGGCCGCGCGCCGTGCTTGGGCAAGGCCGTTCTGGCTGAGCGGAGGGCCATCGTCCCGATCCCGCTCCGGGACCGGATGATCTGCCTCCCCGTGACGCACGAGGTAGAGCTCCATAAGTCGATACCTCTCTCTCCGAAGGAATGTTTGTGAGTGAAGTCTCTGATAAAATTCTAACGAACATCCCCACAGCTTTCTACAATGAATCACAGCGACTCATATACATGCAGGAGGACAACGCGGTTTGCTGGAGACAACGATCGCTTATTTCTCGATGGAGATCGGGCTTTCACATCGAATGCCCACCTACTCGGGAGGTCTCGGTGTGCTTGCCGGCGATACCCTCAGGGCCGCGGCCGATTGGGGTCTTCCGCTCGCCGCCGTGACCCTGATCCATCGCAACGGTTACTTTCGCCAGAGGATCGACGAGTCGGGCCAACAGCTCGAGGAGCCCGATGCCTGGAACGTCGCCGATCACTTGACGGAGATGCAGCCCAGGGTGCAGGTAGAGATCGAGGGCCAGACCGTCGTCCTTCGGGGATGGCTCGCGGTGATCGAGGGAATCCTGGGACACAAGATCCCGGTCTATTTCCTGGACAGCGACCTCGAAGAGAATACCGAGGAGCAGAGGCGACTTACCGACGTCCTCTATGGTGGCGACCATCAACACCGGCTCTGCCAGGAGATCATCCTCGGTATCGGTGGTCTCCGCTTCCTCAGGGCGATGGGCCACGACGGGCTCGACACCTACCACATGAACGAGGGGCATTCGAGTCTTCTGACGCTGGAGCTGATGCAACTAGCCGCAAGCCGGGCGGGCCGCAAGGTCCCTTCCGCCTCGGACGTGAGCCACGTCAAGAACCACTGCGTATTCACGACCCACACGCCGGTCGCTGCGGGGCACGACCGTTTTCCCAAGGAGCTGTTCGAAAGACTCCTACCCAAAGAGTTGTTCCAGCACGTGGCCCAGATCTTCCCGGGCGACGTCGTCAACATGACCGAGCTCGCGCTCTTGCACAGTCGTTACGTCAACGGAGTGGCGCGCCGGCATGGCGAGGTGGCCCGGGGAATGTTCGGAGGATACGACGTCTCGGCGATAACGAACGGCGTCCACGCGGCAACCTGGGCCGCGCCATCGATCGCGCGACTGTTCGACCGTCACGTTCCCGGATGGCGCGAGGACAACCAGAGCCTGCGCTACATGAGCGCCGTGCCTCTCGAAGAGCTCGGGGAAGCTCACCGAATGGCGAAACAGGATCTCCTCTCGGTCGTGAAGGAGTCCTTGGGGGTGGAGCTGGATGAGCACGTGATCACGATTGGCTTCGCCCGTCGGGCCACGGCCTACAAACGGGCCGACCTCGTGTTTCGAGACGTCGAGAGGTTGAATGAGATTGCCGAGAAGGCCGGTCCGATGCAGTTCGTCTACGCGGGAAAGGCCCATCCTCGCGACGAGCGAGGTAAAGCCATCATCCAGAGAGTCCTCGCGGTTCGCGAGAAACTATCCCCCAAGATCCGGCTCGTCTATCTGGAAAACTACAACATGAGACTCGGGGCGCTCCTCACCGCGGGCTCCGACCTGTGGCTGAATACGCCGGAGGCACCGAAGGAAGCTTCGGGGACCAGCGGCATGAAAGCGGCCCTCAACGGGGTGCCCAGTTTGAGCATACTCGACGGCTGGTGGATCGAGGGACATATCGAGGGTGTAACGGGTTGGTCGATTGGCAAGACCTCCAAGCTATCTTCTGAGCCGGACGGAGAGGCGGACGTCGCGAGCCTCTATGACAAGCTGGAAAGGGTCATCCTCCCCCTCTTTTACCGAGATCTTTCCCGATATATGGAGGTCGCTCGCCATGCCATCGCTCTAAACGGCAGTTTCTTCAACACCGAGCGTATGGTAAGCGAGTATGCGCGGCAGGCTTATCGACTGTCGCGAGAAGTTTAGCAGGGTGATGAAGAACACAGCCCACCCTGCGCGAGCGGAGCGAGCCCGGCGCGCTCGCCGCGCCGTAAGCAGCCCGAGCCGTGGCGGCACGATCGATCACGGGTCCCGCCACGGCACTGAGCACTAGAGCGAACACCAGCATTCTTCCATGAGCTACGAGAAACGCCTCGACAGCGGTATCGTCGTTTGCTCCACCCTCCCGCGGCACGCGCGTGCTCTCGAGAGGCTCCAGCTTCTCGTCTTTCCAACTCTGGACGACTCGGAACGTTTCAAGGAAGCTCATTATCGCAAGCACGTCGAGATTTTTCCCGAGGGGCAGTTCGTGGCCCTCGATGGAAAACAGGTCGTGGGGATGACGAGCACGATCCGCACTCTCTTCGATTTCGACCACCCCCAGCATAGGTTCGCCGACATAATTCAAGGCGGATGGCTCACCTCGCACGATCCCGGGGGAGACTGGCTCTACGGAGCGGACATCGGCACCGATCCCGCCTATCGCCGACGGGGCATCGCCCGGGGGCTCTACGCTGCGCGGCAGGACACCGTGAAGCGCCTGGGTCTGAAAGGGCAGGTTACCGTTGGGATGTTGCGAGGCTATGGAGAGCTGAAGGGAACGATGAGCGCGGAGGCCTACTACCAGGCTCTCCTGCGAGGGCAGCTGACTGACCCGACCATCTCGGCCCAGATGAGAATCGGTTTCGAGCCGCTGGGCCTCGTTTCCGACTACCTTCATGATCCAGCTTGTGACAACTATGGTGTGCTCCTCGTACTCGGGGCCGACAAGGAGGTCCATTCAAGATGAGCAGCATCGTTCTGAAGACGGAGATTCCGGGTCCCAAGGCGAGAGAGTGGCTCGCGAGGCGGGCGAAGGCGGTGTCGGGGGGGCTGGGCAGAGCCACCGATGTGGTCGTCGAAAGCGGGATCGGCGCCCTGGTCCGAGACGTCGATGGAAATACGCTCATCGATTTCGCCGGCGGAATCGGCATGCTGGCGACGGGCCACTGTCCGAAATCCGTAGTCCAGGCGCTCTCGGAGCAGGCGGAGAAGCTCATCCACATGTGTGCTCTGGTGGGAACGTACGAGCCTTATGTGCGGCTCGCCGAGCTCCTGAACTCCATTACACCTGGCGATTTCGAGAAGAAGACCCTGCTCTCGAACAGCGGAGCCGAGGCGGTCGAGAACGCGGTGAAGCTCGCGCGCGTTTACACGAAACGGCCGGCAATCATCGTGTTCGAGGGTGCCTATCACGGCCGGACGCTTCTCACGATGAGCCTCACGAGCAAGTACGCGCTCTTCAAGAAGGGCTTCGGGCCGTTCGCGCCGGAGATCTATCGGCTTCCCGCACCCAATCCCTACCGCCGGCCTCAGTCGATGGGCGAGGAAGACTACGTGAGCCACTGCATCGCCCAGCTCGAGCACGGCCTCATCGCCCAGGTCGATCCGTCCGCGGTCGCGGCGATTCTGGTCGAGCCCGTCCAGGGAGAGGCGGGATTCATCCCCCTTCCGGCGCGTTTCCTCGAGCGCATCCGAACCCTCTGCGACGAGCACGGAATGCTCCTGATCGCCGACGAGATCCAAAGTGGTATGGGTCGCACCGGAAAGCTCTTCGCGATCGAGCATTACGGAATCGCTCCCGATCTGATCACGATGGCGAAATCGCTCGGTGCGGGCATGCCGATCAGTGCGGTGACGGGTCGATCCGAGATCATGGACGCGGCGCACTTCGGAGGCGTGGGGGGAACGTACGGGGGGAGTCCGCTCGCCTGCGTGGCCGCCCTCGAGGCCGTGGAAACGATTCGCCAACCAGCCTTTCTCGCGCGGGCCTGCGAGATGGGAAGGCTCATCGAGAGCCGCCTTGCCCAATGGCACGAGCGCTTTCCCCTCGTGGGTGACGTTCGCGGGCTCGGCCCGATGAGGCTCGCGGAGCTCGTCCGCGACCGCGAAACGAGACAGCCCGCGCCCGAGGAGACGCTCTCCATCATCAAGCGCGCCGTGGCTCGCGGCGTGGTGCTGATACGAGCAGGCCTGTACAGCAACTGCATCCGGTTGATGCCCCCTCTGGTGGCGGACGATGCCGTCCTCGAAGAGGGTCTCGACGTCCTCGAGGAATCGATTGCCGCTCACAGCTGAAGCTCATGGTGGACTCGTTCTTCTTCAACGGGACGCTCCTCACGCAGGATGCGAACCGGCCTATTGCCCAGGCGCTCGCGGTAAAGGACGGGCGAATTCGTGCAGTCGGATCGCGAGACGAGCTCGAGGGGCTCGTGGGTCCCGAAACCGTGAGGCTCGATCTCGACGGAGGAACACTGGTCCCGGGCTTCAACGATTCGCACGTCCATGTGTGGAAGATCGGTCAGCTCTTGACGAGCATTCTCGATTTGAGGTCGATCGGGAGTCTGCGGGAGCTGGCCGAGATGCTGCGTCGTCGAGACCGTGAGCTCTCCCCGGGTCAGTGGCTCTTGGGCCGCGGCTACAACGAGGCCCGATTGAGCGAAGGTCGCCAGCCGACTCGTCGCGACCTCGACGAAGCGGTTTCCGGAAGGCCCATCGCGCTGACCCGAACCTGCGGCCACATGCTCGTGGCCAGCTCTCGAGCGCTGGAGATGGCCGGCGTCACCCGCGAGACCTCCGATCCCTCCGGTGGCTCGATCGTTCGTGATGCGTCGGGAGAGCCCACCGGGCTTCTCCAGGAGACGGCGATGGGCTTCGTGAAGGCCGTCCTTCCCGAACCGACGCCGGCCGAGTACGCCGAGATGGTTCGTGCGGCTCAGGCCGCACAACTCGCGAAGGGCATCACGAGTGCGACGGAAGCGGGTGCATACCCCGATCTGGTTAGAGCCTACCGCGATCTGGAGCGTTCCGGAGAGCTTCGCGTACGCGCCAACGTCATGGCGATGCGGCTGGCGGACGAGGAAGTCAAACCCCTTCCGCTTCCCGAACGTTTCCTGTCGGATTTTCTCCGGGTCGATTCGGTGAAGCTATTCGCCGACGGAGGGCTGTCCGGGGCCACGGCGGCCTTGAGGGGTACTTACCGACACGAGCCGACTCATGGCCTCCTTCGCGCAAGGACCGACGAGCTGCTCGACCTCGCGCTCGAGGCCCAGCGTGAGGGTCTGCGCGTTTGCTGCCATGCGATCGGCGATGCGGCCATCGATGTCGTCCTCGACGCCTACGAACGGCTCGGGCGGCCGGGCCACCGGGTGGAGCACTTCGGGCTTCCGGATGATTCTCAGATCGCGCGAGCGCGACGCCTCGGTGTCGCCGTCGCTCCACAGGCAGTGTTCATTCATGACCTGGGGCCAAATTTTCGTCGCTATCTCGGTGAGGAGTATCTGAATCGTCTCTACCCCATCCGCTCCATGCTTCGGGGAGGTCTCTTGGTCGCGTTGGGATCGGATGCCCCCGTCGTTCCCGACGACAGTCCACTCCTCGGGATCCGAACGGCGGTGACGCGACGCGATGCGGAGGGAACGATCATCGCACCCCACGAGTCGATTACGGTGAAAGAGGGAATCGATGCCTATACGATGGGGAGCGCCAAAGCCAGCGGCGACGCGGGCGACCGCGGAAGCCTCGAGCCGGGCAAATGGGCCGACATGGTGCTTCTCGATCGAGACCCTCTCGAGACTCCCCCCGAGCAGCTGGCAGACCTTCGTGTCCTGGCAACGTTCGTCGGAGGGGAAGAGCGCTACCGCGCGTGACTGGGCTCGGAGAAACCGGGGGCGTCGCCGGAGATCCCCCCATCTGTCCCACGCAATCGTGGCCCCCCAAACCAACAGCCGGAGCTCCCCCGGCGACGGCGGGTATTCTCTCATAGAATCGCCAAATTGGTAAGCTTGTTTATGCCTTCACGGGTCAATATTTTGCTCCGGTCCCCGGAAATCACCCTGAAGCGCCGGAACCAAAGCGAATTCTGGTCGCTCCTTCGCGAGAACGTCCAGCACTGCCTCGATCATGCGGGTATTTCCTGGCCGGTGAACAACGCCCGTGCGAGGCTCGACATCGATGTGGGAACGGCACCTGGACCCGAGCTCGAAAAGGCCCTCGGCATTCTGGAGCGCGTTGCTGGCGTCGATTCGTTGGCCGCCGCGCTGCGGCTTCCTCCGGAGCGTTCGCTCATCGAAGATGCCATGGTCACGAGCGCGAGAGAGTGTTACGAAGATGACAAGAGTTTTGCCGTCCGGGTCCACCGCGTGGACAAACGGTTCCCGCTCACGTCGTCCCAGATGGAGGCTCTTCTTGGCGACGCCATCCGCGAGCGTACGGGTTGGGATCGCGTCGAGCTTTCCCGCCCCCACCGGACGTTCTATGTCGATATCTACCGAGAAGCCGCCTTCGTTTACCTCGAGCGGCTGAAGGGTGTCGGGGGTCTGCCGGTGGGAGTGAGCGGTCGGGTTCTCAGCTTGCTATCAGGAGGGATCGACTCGCCGGTGGCCTCGTTTCTTCTCGCCCGCCGGGGCGCCCGCATCGATTGGTTTCACATGAGCGCGTCGCACGTGACGGAAGTCGACCTGCACGACTCGGTGGTCTCCCGGATCGCGAAGCAACTGAGTCGCACCACCTTGCGCTCCCGCCTCTTCGTCGTTCCATACACTCATTTCGACTTGGCGCTCAGGGGAGGTCATTCCGGCTACGAGCCGGTGCTGTTCCGGCGGTTCCTCTTCCGGGCCGCGGAGGAGCTTGCCCGCCGCATCGATGCTGACGCCCTTGGTACCGGCGACAGTCTGGCTCAAGTCGCCTCGCAAACGATGGAGAACATCGTCGCTAGCAGCAAAGCCATCGAAGCCCTGGTCCTGAGGCCGCTGGTAGGCCTCGACAAGCAGCAGATCATGGATCTCGCTCGGCGCATCGGTACCTACGAGATCTCCATCGAGCCCTACAAGGACTGTTGCGCGCTGTACTCGCGCCGCGTTAGAACGAGGACGCGCCACGAGGCGCTCGAGGCGATCGAAAAGCGTGTGTTGCCGCGGTATGACGATCTGATACGGCGATCACTCGACGACTTGATATGGGCCGAGTACGATTGCGGCGATATCGCCACGATTCACAGCAAGGCGTGCGTGTAGCTCAGTCCGCGCGCTGATAGACGCGAATGAGGGGGTTGAGCTTTCCCAGGTTGGCGAGGATGCCGTCGAAATCGAGGAGGACCCACCTGGGCTCGGTCTGGTGCTCGAAGACGAGAGCATAGCCAGCCCGCCCCGCGCTCAGGTCCTCGAACAGCTCTCTCTCGCGGGAACCCGTGTCGAATCGCTCGGCGAAGTCGGCATTCACGACGAGATAGTCGGGACTCGAGCGGGAGAGGACCGAGAGAGTGGGCCTGAGCCGTTTCGCCCGGAAGGGGTGAAGCCGTGGAAGGTAGTACTCGGGGCCCACGTAGCCAACGACGTCGTCCGGTTTCACCTGTTGGCGAAGCCACGCCTCTGCGGAGTAACGCGAGTCTTGAAGGAGCAAGGCGTCGACCGAGGCCGCCCGGGCAAGCGCGAAGGCGAAGACGGCCGCGGCGCCGATCCGATATCGCGTGCTCCGACGCCAAACTTCGGAAATCAAGAGACCGCCGAAAGGAGCGAGGAGAAACCCGAGAGGGAGAGCGTATCGGAGCCAGGTGCTCAGTACCGGGGCGATGAAGAACCCGTAATAAGAAACGGCGGCGAGGAGAAGCCACATGGCACGCGACCGCCGCTGGATGGCCAGAGAGACCCCCAGGAGACAAGCGATCGTCAGAGGCCATCCCAGGGAGAAAGTGATGTGCTTGAATGTCTGGGTCAGGATCGCGAACTGGGCGTCCACCCCGCTTGGGAATGTTCCGTAATGTCCTCGCGCCCAGAGGATCTCCTGGAAGTGGTGGACGAATCCCTGGAAGTTGAAGAAGACGTTATGGAGTCCCAGGAACAGGCCGAGACCGAGCGCGAACGAGAGCACGACGGACCGGTCGAGGATACGCCGGTTCTCGCGATGGCGGCGATAGAAAAAGTAGCCGACGGGGAGAACGTAAAAGGCGAACGCCTGGTCTTTCGTTAGCATCGCCAGAGCGGCGGTCGCGGCGAAGGCGAATAAGTCCCGAGTCGCCTCGGTGCGCGTCGCGCGAACGAAGAAATAGAGCGACAGCAGGACCCAGAAAGCGGCGGGAACGTCCAGGTTGGCCGTCTTGGCGTAGTAGACGAAGGGAACGTTGAGCGCCGCGATCGCAGCGGCGAAGAGCGCCGCCGTGGAATCGAGGAGCTCTCTTCCCAGGGCGTGGACCACGAGCAAGATTCCGACACCCATCCCGAGCGAGATCGCCCTCCCGATGGCGATCAGGAGCGTCGCGTGCTCGACGTTTCGCGGATCGGCGAAATCCAACGCCAGGGCGGGAAGGTAGGCGAGCGCGAGCACGTAATAGGGCAGTGGGGGATAGGCCGGCTGGTGCCAGTCCCCGGAGAACCTCACATCGATGCCCGATAGGATGACGGATGGCTGGAGCTCGTCAGGGGCCCAACCATGGAGCGACGGCAGGCCCCACCAGATGGCGGTGACGTTCAGGACGAGGCTCGCCCCGATGATAGCGTAGAGCGGGAGGCGATTCGTCCGCACCGTCGCGAAGTCTAGCGAGGGTTCGCGAGACCCGCAATGCCTCTGCCGAAGTGACTATTCGGAAAGCACGAAGGTGAAAATGCCGCTTCCAACCGCCACGGCCACCCTTTGCCGTCCGTCGGACAGGTAGGTGATTGGGGAGGCGTGGACGGTGCGGCCGGCGTAGAAGTGCCAGAGCTCCTCGCCCGTCGTATCGTCTAGGGCGAACACATACCCGCTGCGGGTCCCGCCGAAAACGAGCCCCCCGGCGGTCGATAGCAGCCCCACGGCCGACGGCTCGATCGGAAACTCCCACTTCTGCTCGCCGGTGAAGCTATCGAGAGCACGAATCGCCCCGACCCAGTCGTTCCGGACCTCGTCGCGAGCGACCGGCGTGCTGCCGAGGTACTGGTCGCCCTCGTTGTACTCGTCCTCCCCTTTGTAGTAGATGGCGCCGCCGTCGACCGCAGCGGCGTAGTAGAGACCGGTGCGAGGGCTGTAGCTCGACGGCCACCAGTTGGCCGTGGCGCAGCAACTGGGAAAGACGAGAGTCCCTTCCTCGGTGGGATCGCTTCCTGAGAGCACGATCGGACGACCGTGCTCGTCGAGACCCTCGGCCCAGGTCTGCTTGGAGAACTCTCGCGCTCTCAAGAACTCGCCCGTCTCACGATCGAGCACGTAATAGAAACCGTTTCGGTTCGCCCAAAGCATGAGCCGGCGTCTCTGGCCCTCCCAGTCGGCATCGACGAGGATCGGCGTCTGGCAGGCATCCCAATCGTGTGTGTCGTGGGGCGTGAATTGAAAGTGCCAGCGGAGCTCGCCGCTGTCGGCGTCGAGGGCGACGACGCTGTCGGAGTAGAGATTATCCCCGGGCCGGAGATCGCCGTTCCAATCCGGGGCGGGGTTGCCCGTTCCCCAATAGACGAGATTGAGGCCGGGATCGAACGCGCCCGTCACCCACGTCGGAGAGCCGCCGGTCCTCCACGAGTCGTTTCCCCACGTCTCGTTTCCCGGCTCGCCGGGCGCGGGAATGGTATAGAACCGCCAGGCACGCTTTCCGGTTTTCGCATCGTAGGCATCGAGAAAGCCGCGAATGCCGTACTCGCCGCCGGCGATGCCGGTCACGATCTTGTCTTTGATTGCCAGGGGCGCGCTCGTGATGCTGTAACCGCTCTCGGGATTGGCGACCTCGGCATCCCAGAGAACGCTTCCGCTCCTCGCGTCGAGCGCGACGAGTCGGGCATCGATGGTGCCGACATAAACGCGACCGTCGAGCAAGGCCACGCCGCGATTGTCCGGGCCGCAACAGATTTTGTCGACGCTCGTCGCGAGCTTGTGCCGGTAGCTCCAGAACGGACGCCCCGTGCGTAGGTCGAGCGCTACCACGTCGCTCGGGGGCTCGGTGATGTACATGATGCCATCGGCGACGATGGGGTTCGTCTCGAGCACTTGCATCGTTTCGACCTGGTGCACCCACTCGACCCGCAGCCGCGCCACGTTGCTCGCCTGGATCTGGTCCAGACGGCTGTAGCGATGGGAGAAGTAACCGCCGCTGTAGGTGAGCCAGTTCTCGGGCTCGGCTTCGTCGCCGAGCAGTCTCTCGTAGGTCACGTTGCCGGTTTGCGCGTCGGAAGTCGTGGGCAGAAAGGCGACGAGCGCCGGGAGCATCCGGGACAATTGGGACATGGCTACTTCCTGCCTTTGAGAGAGGAAAGATAGGCAACGAGGTCGTCGATCTGGCTCGCGCTGAACACGTCCTCGTAGCTCGTCATCGTTGAGCTTCGATCGACCCTCATCGAATCGAGCTCGCTCTTCAGAAAGGCGTGGAGGTTGCCCTCGGCGTCCATGAGACGAACGGAGAACGTGTCCTCGTCGATGAGAGTGCCGGACAAGCTCCCGCCCGCCCGAAGCGTCAGCCGCGCCGACCAATATCGCTTTTCCACGTCCGCATCCGGATCGAGGAGCGACCGCCGAAGAGACCCGGCGGCGCGCACGCCACCGATGGCGCTCAGCTCCGGTCCGAGAGGAGAACCCTGGCCGTTCACCATGTGACAGGCGAGGCAGCCTCCCTCGCCCCTGAACATCGCTTCGCCCGAAGCCGGGCTGCCGGGTGGAGGCTCACGATCCCGAACGCCGAGCGAGCGCAAATAGGCGATGACCTGCCGCCGCTTCCGCTTCGAGTCGACCACACCCGGCATTCCCGTGCCCGGTATCCCGTTGAAGAGGATCTCATCCAGCTCGTCGTCGGTCGTGGCTCGGTCGAACTCGCCGCTGTCGAGCGCCGGTCCCCGATCTCCCATGCCGGCCCGTCCGTGGCAAATGCGGCAATGAGCGCGATAGAACCGCTCCCCTTCGACCACGTCGGGGTTCGCAGCCCTTGCCGTTTGCTCGTAGGCCTCGCCCGTGGTGAGAGCCACGCTTTCGAGCAAGAGTGCAAACGCGATACCGTAACCGAGTCTGAGCGGCGACATCGACAGCCCGGCATGCTAACACAGGTCCATGGGACCGCTCCGCCGGCACTTTGAAGCCAGCGTCTCGATCGCTAGAATGACGGGAAACCCGGAGGGCACATGCACGAATCGATCATGACTGTTCTGTCACTAATCACGACGTTCGCGCTCGCGAGCGCCGAGGATTGGCCGCAGTGGCGTGGTCCCAACGGAAACGGGGTGAGCCCGGAGAAGGGGCTTCCCGTCACCTGGAGCGAGGACGAGAACATCGCCTGGAGAGCCCGACTGGGAGGTCAAGGCCTTTCATCGCCCATCGCTGTCGGCGAGATCATCGTGGTGACCTCACAGATCGGCCGCGGCGACCTGCGCCCGGGCAACCATCCGACGTTGGGGCAGGGCGGAGACTTTCCCGAAGAGCGATCGATGGGAGGAAGGGCCGAAGAGGGCGTCGTCTTTCTCGTGGAGGCATTTCACCGGAGCGACGGGCGGCGTTTGTGGCATCATGAATTGATCGCCGAGGCGACCGGCGATTCCCTTCCCGAAGTCCACCGCAAGACGAACCTCGCGAATCCGAGCCCTGCTGCTGACGAGGAGAGGATTTACGCCTGGTTCGGCACCGGGCAGATCGTCGCTCTCGACTTCGAGGGCAAGCGCGTCTGGGAGAAACATCTCGGAAAAGAGTACGCCCCTTACACCATCACCTGGGGCCATTCGAGCTCACCGGCCGTTTACGAGGACTCTCTCATCCTCCAGTGTGATCATCAGCCCGACTCGTATCTGCTCGCGCTGGACAAGCGAACCGGCGCGGAGAAGTGGAAGGTAGAGCGCGGCAGCCGGAGCTCCTACAGCACACCGACCGTCGTGACCGGTCCACGGGGCGACGAGCTCGTAGTGAACTCGAGCGAAGGGATCGAAGGCTACGACCCGAAGACGGGGGAACGACTCTGGTACTTCGTCGAGCCGAACCGCTTTCCCATCCCTGTACCCTCTTTCGCCGATGGCGTCATCTACACGAGCCGCGGTTACCGCAGCGGACCGTACATGGCGATCCGCCCGGGGGGGCGAGGCGACATCGCCGATACCGAGCACCTCGTGTGGCACGTTCCGACGGGAGCGCCCTATGTCTCCTCGGTCGTTCACTACGATGGCGTCGTTTACCTCGCTAGCGATGCCGGTATCCTCCAGGCAGCCGATGCCGAAACGGGCGAGCGCCTGTTTCAGGGCCGAACGGGAAACATCTACTCGGCCGCCCCGATTGCCGGCGACGGCAAGGTCTACTTCGTCGGCGAGAGCGGCGAGACCGTCGTTCTCAAAGCGTCGCGAGAATTCGAGATCCTCTCACGGAACCAGCTCGAGGGCCGATTCCTGGCGTCCCCCGTGATCTCGGATGGCCTCTTGCTGCTGCGCAGCGACTCGGAGCTCATCGCCGTCGGCGGCGCGTCCATCACCGAATCATCGTCGTAGGGCCTGGGCTTCCTCAAGCGCGATTTGGAAAGCGGCCATTTGGCTCGCGTTTCGAAGGAGAAGATCGGCCGCGCACCCGTTCCGATCCACCTCGACGCGCAGCCCGAGCAGCCAGACGGGCATCAGCCGGCCCCCCTCGAAGGCTTCGACAACAAAACGAGGCACAAGATTGTGACCGCGCCACCCAGCCCGAGAAGCGGCAGCCGACTGCCGTCCGCCAGATAGCCCGCGGCGCCGTAGAGCATCAAGCCGTTTGCCGCGAAGTTGATGATGAGCCCCCAGACGCGCAGGGAGAACGGGCCGAGCCGACGTTCGAGGCTCGAGATCAATGGGCCCACCACCCGAGCCGATTGAACACGTAGATGATGGCGATGCAGTTCAAGAGCGTAACCTGCAAGAGAAGTCCGAAGTTCCAGAATCGGGACCGGCACCGGTCCTCGCCGAGGGCCCGCTCGTCGTTCACCAGCAAATAATAAGACCAAGCCACGATGTTGTCGGTGAGGGACAAGAAGGCCCCGATAGCGATCACCAGCCAAACGGGTCGGGGATGCCAGACGGCAACGAAGGCGATCTGAGGAAGAAGCGCGCTCACGCGCCATCGCAAAGAGCTCGTATCCTGGCTCCAGCCGAAAGCGGCATGAATCGCCATGGCACCGGCGATGCTCATCCCGACGGTGGTGGAAACGGGAACGGCGAGGAAACCGAGGTAGAAGAGCACGGGAGCCCATCGGGCACCGAGTAAAGGTTCCAGCGCGCGCGCCAGCTCGGTGGCCGTCTCCGGGCGCGCTGCGGTCGGGAGCAGGGTTTCGGCGAAAACGGCGACGACGAGAAAGTTCACCAGCACGAACGGCAGGAACAGCCCGAAGGTCATGTCGAAGCGAGCGAGGGGCTCGTGCTCCTTGCCCCACCCTCGCGCGAGACCAGCGTAGTTGAAGAAGAACCAATCCATGATCCCGACGGCCGCGGCCGAGCTCGCGACGAAGAGATCGAGGCCCTCGCCGCCGGACGGAAGCCAGGGTACGAACGTTCCCCGCAGGGCAGCGCCCCAGTCGACTCCGGTGACCGCGAGGCACGCTCCGAACGCGACCAGCATGACCGCGATGCAGAGTTTCATGAACGTTTCGACGAATCGGATTCCGCTTCGACCGTTCCGGCCGTAGCTCAGAGTCAGCCAGCCCGTGAAGGCCGTGTAGAGCACCCAGTTCACGTCGCGGGGGAACGAGAGACCGGCGTAGGCGGCGAGCGACTCCAATAGATGCGTGCCCAGGCTGACCTGGCCGAAGTTGAAGACGATTGCGACTGCGGTCGACCCCACGAGAGCCGTCATCACCGAGCCGAAAAAGATCCCGTGATAGCAGTTCTGGAGAGCCACGATGCCGTGGCCTCGGGTCGTGAAGCGGGCCATCGCCGCCATCATGAACAACCCGAGACCCATAGAAACCCACAAGAGCCACAGGGTCTTGTAGCCGAAGGTCGCGCCAGAGAGCATCGCGGCCGTGAGGGTGCCGGCGCCAAGCGTCAGCGCCGCGTCCATGAAACCGGGCCCGCCGAGTCGAAAGTAGCCGAGTGCTCTTTGCGGAAGTGGTTGCTGCCGAAGCCGTCTCAGCTCTCGGAGCTCGGCATCCATTCGTTGTGGTTCTTGCTCTACCCGAACTCTATTCCTTGTGCCAACGGGAGGTTCCGCGACCAGTTGATCGTGTTGGTTTGTCGCCTCATGTAGGCTTTCCAGGCGTCAGAGCCGGATTCTCGTCCGCCGCCCGTCTCCTTTTCGCCTCCGAAGGCTCCGCCGATCTCCGCTCCCGAGGTTCCGATGTTCACGTTGGCGATGCCGCAGTCGGAACCGGCAGACGAGAGGAACGATTCCACGCTGCGCAGGCTCTCGGTGAAAATCGCGCTCGAGAGTCCCTGAGGCACGCCGTTGTGGATGGAGATGGCCTCTTCCAAGTCGGAGAACTCGAGGATATAGAGGATCGGCGCGAACGTCTCTTCTTTCACGATCTCCGTCTGGGCGGGCATCTTCACGATGGTCGGTTCGACGAAGTTGGGTCCCTTCTCCGGAAGCTTCTTTCCACCGGTCAAGATCTCGCCGCCCTGCGCTCTCACCTTCTCGAGCGCCGCGAACATATCTTCGACGGCACTGGTATTGACCAGGGGTCCCATGAGCGTGGCTTCATCGAGAGGATCGCCGATGCGAACCTGCTTGTAGGCCTTGACGAGCCGTTCCGAGAGCTCCTGGGCGATTCCTTTCTGAGCGATGATGCGTCTCGTGCTCGTGCAGCGCTGGCCCGCCGTTCCGACGGCCCCGAAGAGGATCGCGCGGGCCGCCATGTCGAGATCGGCGTCGTCGGTTACGATGATGGCGTTGTTGCCGCCGAGCTCGAGAATGCTCCGGCCAAAGCGTTTCGCCACCGTCTCGGCGACGTGTCGTCCAATCGGAGTCGACCCGGTGAAGGACACGAGCGGTATGCGTGGATCGTTCAGCAAGAGATCTCCCACGCTCCGGCCGGATCCGATCACGAGCGAGAACACGCCGCTGAGGCCATGGTCCGCCATGACGCGGTTCGCCACGTGTTGGACGGCGATGGCCGTCAGGGGCGTGTCGCTGGAAGGCTTCCACAAAGTGGGATCCCCGCAGACGGAAGCGATCGTGGCGTTCCAGGACCAGACTGCCATCGGGAAATTGAAAGCGGTGACGACTCCGACGACTCCGAGCGGATGCCACTGCTCGTACATCCGGTGCTGGGGTCTTTCGGAGTGCATCGTGAGGCCGTAGAGCTGCCGCGACAAGCCCACGGCGAAGTCGCATATGTCGATCATTTCCTGGACTTCCCCATGTCCCTCCGCCCGGATCTTGCCCATTTCGAGCGAGATGAGATCGCCGAGAGGCTCCTTGCGCTCACGAAGCGCCTCGCCGAGGTCGCGTACGAGCTGGCCCCGTTTCGGCGCAGGAACTTCCCGCCACGAGTGAAACGCCGCGGCGGCCTTGGAGATGACTCGCTCGGTGATCTCTGGGGTGGCCTGGATCACCTTGGCGATGGGGGCTCCAGTGGTCGGATTGAGCGAAACGAGCTCTTTGCCCGACGTGTCCGAAAGCCACTCGCCCGGGCCCGTGCAGGCTCCCGCATTCACGTCTTCGAGATCCAGCTCGTCGAGAAGAGCCCTGTGTTTTTCGATTGCCGTGGTCATCTGGATACTCCTCTACCCCGATCCAGTTATGCTAGTAACTGACGATGGTATTCGCAAGTATTTCCGCTCCACCCCGAGCTCAGGCGATCTCCGAGACGGCGCGGTGAGCCTGGTCGATGGCGGCGTTCGTGTAGGCGTAGGCCTGCGCGTCCGAGTTCGCGATGTGAATCCGGCCGAAGGGCTTACGGGCGATCTCGAAGGGCGCTTCGCCCGGGGGGAACACGGGATCCCACAGAGAGTTGTACTCGTAGGCGTAGCCATGGGGCCAGCGGTTGACGGTGATACCAAGTATGTCGCGGGCGGGATCGAACCCGCCGCCCGCGAGAACGCGGCCGAGCTGTGCCCTGGTTTCCCGCTCGAAGGTCTCGAACGTGGTGGCGAGAAGCTCGTAGCGGCCGGCAGCGTGCTGCTCGCGGGAGCTCCCACCCGGACTGCACGGAGTCCTGGTCAAGTGGAGAACGATTGGCTCTTCCGGAGATCGCGGATGGCGATAATGGCCAAGACTCACCGGAAAATCGAGGCTGATGCTCGAATGATATCCGTTCGTGGCCGAAATGCTCGACACACCCAGTTTTTCGAACGCCTTCCAGTCGCGGATGAAGACGTTGGAATAGACCAGAGGTACCTTGGGACCGTAGGCGAGCGCTTTCCGCTGCTCTTCGCCGAGCTCGGGGCAGAGGAGGGGAATTACCATGTGCCAGCAGCCCAGCACGACGTGTCGGGCACGCACGGTCTCGGCGTTGCCGTCGCGCACGTAGGTGACCTCGACCTCGGTGGCGCGGTCCGGATCACCGACGTGCTTCACCCTCACGCCCGTGCTTCGCAAGCGAGCTCGTATTTTCGATCCAGCTACGTCGAGCTTCGAGTAGTCCATTTTCGCAGTGACGATGTCCTCCATCGTGCTTCCCGGCGCGCTCCCGAGAACGAGGCTTCGCACGAGCAGACGGGCGATCGACGCATTCCCATCGGGGAAATGAAAGATGTAGGGCTGGGGTTCCCGGTGAGGTCGCGCGGTGAGCGATAGCTCGGACGCCTTGGCGGGTCTCGGGCCCATGCCCTGGAAACCCGGATAGCCCAGGCCCCAGCAATCGAGGGCGGGGACTCCGTCGATCCCCATGGCGAACAAACCGTGCGTTCGTTTAAAGAGCATCTTCACGACATGTGGATGAACCTTGGCATGCTCTTCGAGAAAGGCGAGATAGCTCGTCGCCGCCAGTTTCCTCGTCTTTTCGTCGGGAGACAGCTCGGGAAGATAGTCGATCGGATCTTCGTTCAGGCGAACCAGATCTTTCTGGGCGTCTCCGACCAGTGGGGCCCGGGCGGCAAAGTCCTTCCAAGACATTCCCTCCGGTCGGGCAACGAGACGATCGTCCCCGAAAGTCTCGCGGTCGAAGAAGGTCCCGCGCGTGAGCCCGAGAGACGAATAGAGCTCCTGGTCGAACGCCTCGTAGAAGCGGTTTACGTCGACGCCGAGCTCGTTCAGCAGCCCCATCGCTTCCGCGCTGTAGCTCGATGGGGTGTCGATCGACTGGGTTCCGCCGTAGCCGATGAAGGTGCGTCCCTCGTGGGTGAACTCGTTACGCTTCGCATGCCCTCCGAAGTCGTCGTGGTTGTCGATCACCAGGATCCGTGCGTCGCCGCCGAACTTGCGGCGGTAGAAATAGGCGGCCGAAAGCCCGCTGATCCCGCCTCCCAGGACGACCAGATCGTAACGCTCGCCGGTATCGGCCGCTTCGTTCCAACTCTGGCCGTCTCGAAGGGCGTGCGCCGTTTCCCATGATCCGTCGTGGCTCCCGCGCATTCCCATCAAAGCCGGCGGATAATAGATCTCCTCAGCGGGCGCCAGCCCCATGGCTTTCGCCACCGGGGTCGAGAGGAGCGTGCCCCCGATGGCCACGCTTACCCCGTTCAGAAAGTCACGCCGCGTGATGGCCCGGTTCATTCCTAGCTCTCGATCGCGCCGGTTCATACGAGACCTCCCTTTCGACACGAGATTACCACTTGTAGGGAAACCAATCGGGCATCGCGCGGATCTTGTAGTCCATATGGATATGTTTCGTGTCCCGGAAACCCTCCAGTCCTTCCACCCCGAGCTCTCGCCCGATTCCGGACAGGCGCATCCCGCCGAACGGTCCAGCGTCGTTGTCAGTGAGCGGGTCGTTGATCCAGAACGTGCCCGCGCGAATTCGGCTCGCCGCGGTCATGGCGTACTCGAGGTTGTTCGTGTAGATGCTTGCTCCGAGCCCGTAGCGCGAGGAGTTCGCAAGCCGTGTCGCTTCCTCGATGTCCTTGACCATGGCAACGGGTGCGATGGGCCCGAACGTTTCTTCGCAGAACAGCTCGGTCGCGGGATCGACGCCGGTGAGGACGGTCGGCTGGAAGAAATAGCCGCGCTCGCGGCCCTTGGGTCTTGCACCTCCCGTTACGACCTTGGCGCCGTTCGCGGTCGCTTCGGCGAGCTTGCGCTCGACCTTAGCCCGTTGTGCCGCGCTGGCGAGCGGGCCGAGGTCGATGTCGGGTCCCAGGGGATCTCCGATGCGAAGCGCCTCGGCGATAGAGGTGAGCTTCGCCAGGAATGGCTCGTAGACCTTCTCGAAGACGTAGAATCGTTCCGCGGACGTGCAGACCTGCCCCATGTTGAGAAACGTTGCGAACGCCGCCCCGCGCGCGGCGATGTCGATGTCGACGTCGTCGCAGACGATGAAGGGATCGTTGCCGCCAAGCTCCAGGTGAACTTTCTTGAGCTGCTCCGCCGCCTTCATCGCGATCTGCCTTCCGGTCTGGACGCTGCCGGTGAACGCGACGACGTCCACCCGGGGATGCGTCACCAGGGCCTCGCCCGCTTCGCCGCCATATCCAGTCACGATGTTGACGACACCTTTCGGAAGCCCGTCGAGGACGTCCTTGAGCAGAAGCGTGGAAAGGGGCGTTAACTCCGAGGGTTTCACGACCACGGTGTTTCCGGCCGCGAGCGCCGGGGCGAGCTTCCACGTGAGGAGCAGGAGCGGATAGTTCCACGGGACGATGGCGGCCACCACCCCATACGGCTCTTTCAGCACGAAATTGAATTGATGCTCGCGCACCGGTGCGATGACTCGGCCCTGGTCGTTCCGGCCAACCTCGGCATAGTAGTCGAACGCTCCGGCACACCATTCGACCTCGTCGCGGTTCTCGAGGAGGGGCTTGCCCCCTTCTAACGTAAGCGTGTACGCGATGGTCTCTTTTTGTTCGCGGAGCTTTCGGGCCACCTCGTGAAGCTGCTCCGCGCGGTCGAGACCGGGAACGTGCCGGAAGCGCTCGAAGGCCTCCGAGGCAACCTTCACCGCCCGGTCCACGTCGGGAGCGCGCGCCCGGGGAACTTCTCCCACGATCTCCTCCGTCGCGGGGTTCTCGACGGGAAAGACTTCCTTGGAATCCGCTTCGGCGCTCTCGCCGCCAATCCACATGGGTGTCATCGAGCTTCGAGCCTCCCGTGCTATCATTACGTTTTCGCGAAAAAAGAGAAAGCCTCTTGCACCGACCGTGCGAGGGGAATTCTTGTAGAAGAGGAGGCGGATCGCTGATCGTACGCGCTTGGATTGCAGCGCTGTGTATTCTCGTCGCCATCGTCGCGAGCTGCGGCAAGCTGGAGTCGCCCCAGCTGCCGCTGACGGGATCCTCCAGCCTGGGCGATGCACCGGGCGGGAGCTTCGGGACTGGATCGGCCCCGACGACGCCTCCTGCGGAGGGCAGCGGTGAACAACCGCCGCCGCCGACTCCTCTGCCTCCGCAAGGTGGCAGCTTCGTCGACGATCCCCTGACCAACGGCCGCTCCGTCGGCCAAGTGACCGGCGGCCGCTTTGTTTCGTCGGGCTGGCAGGTTCTGAATCGCAGCGATTTCATTCGCTACGTTGTGCCGACGCTGTCCAACGGTTTCGTCGAGTGGGACAACCTGGGTTTGGCCCCTTTCAACCCCCAGCCCGATCTCTACACGTTGTTCGGGATGTGGGACTCGACGAAAGGAGGCTATCGCGAGAACCCCTTTCGCGTCGACGTGAGGAAGCTCGACACGAACGGTCACAACCCCCCTTATGTGCGGATGCGCTTCATCTCGAGCGGAGAGCAGCACGATGTCGGGTTCAATTTTCTCGATTGGGATCCGAATCACGCCTACTCATGGAGAGTCGAGTGGGGTCCTACGAGCTTGGGCAACGAGGCTCGCGTCTTTCTCGATGGTCAGCTCGTGATGCGCACGGCCTACGGCCCCCGCTACGAGCCCCAGGAGCACTGGATCGAGATGGGTGTGGAGGAGCGATCGGAGTCGATCGTCGGCATCGTCTACCGAAACGTTCGCATCGGCCCGCGCTAGCAGGCTGATGAAAAAGTGCAGTCCAGCCTGCGCGAGCGGAGCGAGCCCGGCGCGCCTGCCGCGCCGTAAGCAGCCCGAGCCGTGGCGGCTCGATTGATTACAGGTCCCGCCACGGCATTGAGTAACTCTAGAGAGCTGAGAAGCGTGAGGTTACTTGTCCAACCAGGCGAGCCACTCCCGTACCACGTCCAATTGCTTCCGGTTCAGCCGGTACAAACGTTCGCGGCCCCGCTTTTCGTGCGTCAGGAGGCCGGCACGCTCCAGCACGCGCAGGTGGCGACTGGTCGTTGGCCAGGAACAGGAGAAGCGTTGAGCGATCTCTCCTGCGGTCATCTCCCCTCCACGGAATCGCACGACGAGAAGAATTTGTCGCCTCGAGGGGTGGGCAAGCGCCGTGATGACCCGGTCGAGCTCTTCGAGCCGCGCTTCAGCCTTCGACACCGTCTAGCTGGATGAACTCCATGTGGTCGGTGAGAGCACCCATCGGCTCCCAAACCGACATCACCTCGGGTGATTGGTGGGCAACATCTGAAGAATTCCCATCTTTCCACTCGAACATCTCGACGAAGAACGTCGTGCCGGCCTTGTTCGAGCCGCGGTAGAATCGCGCCGGCCTGGGGGAGACCAGCCCGACACGGTTCAGCGTGGGCCAATGCTTCACTAGCAACGCTCGAAACTCCTCGTCCTTGCCCGTCTTGATCTGATAGATGCAACACATGCTGATCGCCTGCGAATCGCTCATCGTCCCTCCTCCAAGAAAAGGTTCGCTGGAGGTCCTCCCTTTGGCCGATCGTCCAAGTCGATTCGGCGCAGGCTCGAGGCCCATTCGGCCGGGGGCGTGACGACGAAGGCCGTGTCGGGCAACTTGCGGTTCGTCTGCAGGCCGTCCGGTCGGACGTTCACCACCAGCGCATAGTCGTCGTGGGGACGCTCGATGCGAACCCGGGAAGGAAGGCTTCGGCCGCTCTCGAGCAAGTAACCCTCGTAGCGAACGTCTGACTCGAGCCGACCCGCGTCGTCGAAAATCTGCAGCCGTCGGAGCGTGAGGGCGCCGACGCGGTCGAACCAGTACTGGACTCGAGGTCTGCTCTCGTCCCGCCGGATCGTCGTCAGGATGTAGTAGCTCTTCTTGACCCTGTCTCCGACATCGGCCCCAGGACGCGTATCGGGCTCGATGAGAAACTGTTCGCTTCGTATCGGCATGTCGTAGACCGAGACGGGAGGGATCAGGAACGCTTCGGTGATGTGTTGCGGTCGTATGTTCACGAGCGGCCCGGCACGGCTGAGCTCGGGGTCATGCGCGATCCTGGCTTCCTCTTCCTCGTAGCGAACGCCATTGCTCCCCACGATGAGCGCTCTATGCTCGACCGGATGGATGAGTAGTTGGAAATGCTCGCCGTCGGACGCCATCTCGGCGATGTTCGCGCTCAAGATGGGCGCCTCGATGTTCAGGCGAATCGAGCTCGGCCGTCGCAAAAGAAGTCTGCCCTGTGCGGTCCGGTACTTCTTGCCGCGGCCCTGTTCCGCTTCTTCAACGGTCTCGAACTGCAAATCCACGCGAAAGACGAGAGAGCGGATCTCCTTGAACCGATTGACCTCGGCGACGAGCTCCTCGAGCGTCGGGTCGACGGTTGGCGCCAGGAAAGGCACGACATCCACGCCGCGCGAGATGCAGGACATGGAGGCCACCACGAAAGTGATACCGATGACAGCGACCCAGCGTTCCGTCACGGGTTCAGCGAAGGATGTCGAACTGGTGGGTGTACTTGACGATGAAGCTCCGGTTCTGCGGACCGATGAGAACGTCGCCGAGCCCCTCGGTATCGTTGTATACGACGAACAAGCCGGTCCCGGCGGTGTTGAGCCAGCTGAAGCGTATGTTCGAGGACCACGCATCGGCACGGTCGTTGTACTGAACCAGCGCCTGGAGATAGATCAGCGGAGTGAAGTTGTAGGCGACTCGAAGTTGTCCGAGGTTGGTGACGAAGCTTCCCTCGGCGAGATCGATGTCGTTGTACTCCCACGTGACGGACGTGATGACCTTCGACTGGTAGCGGTAGTTCAAGGTCGTCTCCAGTCCGGTGCGGTTGCCCGATAGGAAGCCACCGAAATCCCAGCCGCCCGAATAGGAGAAAGGTGCTGCCTGGTTGGTGTTCCAGCGCCAGGCGGCTTCCCAGTTCGTATAGGTGCCGGGTCGCACGAGGATCCCGGGGAAGATCCCGAACGGCTCCGTGAGTCCCTCCACCGTGTGGTTCATCGCCGGGCTGAAGAATGCGCCGCTCTCGAAGTCCACGTGACTGTCGACGTGGATGCGCTCGCTCTGCTTGAACCCGGTGAAGTCCCAGAAACCATCGTAGGTGACGTGCGGCCGCAGCTCGCGGAGCCAGCTGATGTCGTTTCTGATGTTCAGGAAGACCGTGCCTTCGAGGTTCCGGTAATCGTTTCGGGTGAGAAATCCCACCTCGGGATTGAAATCGTCCCCGACTTCGGTGTAGGCGAGCGCCACCCGCCCGGCTCTCTTTTCGTACTCGGCTCGAGCATTGAATGCGTGCTCGCGGCCGCCGACGTTGGGGGTCTCGGTCCGAGCGGCAAACCCGGTGAGAGTGAAGGCCTCGCCGACACCGAGCTTGCCGTCCACACCCCAAGTTCGGTTCCAGTTGTCGTCACCGGCGAGGTCGCCCGTGCCAAGGCGGTTCACGAACAAGGCCCCGACGCCGGAGCGATTGGGAAACTCGCGGCTCAAGCTCGCCACGGTGTAGTTGTTGGCGGAGGTGAGCTCGGCAACTTCTTCGGTCTGCATGTTCAGAACGCCGACGTTGTAGGCCCCTGCCTTACCGCTCAGCCGGGCGCCCCCCAAGATGGGGACGGGGGTGCCGTCGGGGCCGATCCCGATTCGACGGCTGAAGAACAACTCCACCGATTGGTTGAGGCCCATCGCGAAGTTCCCCGCGTTCTCGAGAAAGAAGGGTCGTTTCTCCGGGAAGAAGAGATTGAACCGAGTCAGATTGATTTGCTGCTCGTCGACCTCGACCTGGGCGAAATCCGTGTTGTACGTCAGGTCGAGGTTGAGGCTCGGACTGACGCCGAACTTGGCATCGACTCCGAAATCACCATTCAGATCGTTCGTATCGCTCGTGGTGTAGTCACGTTCCGACGATCCGAGCACGTAGGGCGTCACCTTGAAGTTGCGAGGGGTCTCCAGCTCGAGCCCGTGCAGCTCCCCGGCGGAAGAGAGTCGATAGAGGTTATAGATGCGCGAGACCGGCGACCAGTAGACCTCTTCGCGCTTGCGGCGGATATTACGCTGAAAGTTCAGCCCCCAGACCTGAGGCTTCCCCGCTCCGTAGCGCAGGGTACGGAGGGGTATGGCGAACTCCGCCGACCAGCCGTAGTCACCCATCCGAGTGGCAACGATCCAGCTGGCGTCCCAGTTCAAGTTGAATCCCCCTCCCGAGCCGGTCTGCGAACGTCCACTGCCAGGCTGACCCTGGCCGCCTTCGCCCTCGTTGGTCACCTGACCGTCATACTCGATACCGGCGGGGTTGGTGCCGAACACGAACCCGTTCTGGCGATCGAGATAAGTGTCGAGGATGATCTGAAAGGAGTCGGTGTCGTCGAGGCTCGCATCGCGGCGCGAGTCAGTGACGATGATCCCCGAGGGATCGTTGTCGTAGCAAACCACGCCCACATAGAGATTGCGGTTGTCGTAGACGATCCTCACCTCCGTGCGCTCGGTGGCCGGCTGACCCTCGTAGGGCTCCGCCTGCACGAAGTCGGTGATGAGCTGGCCCTTTTTCCAGACTTCGTCGTCGACGATCCCGTCGATGACGGGTGCTTCTTCCGCGGGAGCGGCCGCCGCAGTGCGAAGTGTGGAGGGCGAAGCGGTCAATTGGTTGGAGGCCGCCACGATGAGGGCGACGTATAGCAGGCCCCTGAATGCAGGAAACATCATTCTGGTCAATTTAGACGCCACAAGGCATCGTCGCAACTTAAAAGCTACCGGGATTAAGCTAGCGAGAGAGGAGGCCTGCCGCCTCCTTGGCGAAGTACGTGAGAATCATGTCCGCCCCCGCGCGCTTGATCGCGGTGAGTGCCTCGAGAATCGCGCGGTCGCGGTCTATCCATCCTCGTTCGGCCGCGGCCACGATCATTCCATACTCGCCGGACACGTTGTAGGCAGCAACGGGGACGTCGAAGGCCGCACGAACTCGGGCGATCACATCGAGATAGGGCAGAGCCGGCTTCACCATGACGACGTCCGCCCCCTGCTCGATATCCAGTGCGACCTCGCGCAGTGCCTCTCGCGCATTCGCCGGATCCATCTGGTAGGTCTTCTTGTCGCCTTTTTTCGGCGCGGAGCCCAGAGCGCCGCGGAACGGGCCGTAGAAGCAAGAGGCATATTTGGCCGAGTAGGACAGGATGCCCACCGAGGTGTGTCCGCCCTCGTCGAGTGCCGCTCGGATCGCACCGACCCGTCCGTCCATCATATCGGATGGCGCGACCCAGTCCGCACCGGCTTCCGCATGGACGAGGGACATCCGGCACAGCACCGCCACCGTCTCGTCGTTGGCGACGTCACCATCGATGACCAATCCGTCGTGACCGTCACTCGAGTACGGATCGAGGGCGACGTCGGTTTGGACGCAAAGCTCCGGCAGGGATTTCTTTAGCGCGCGAATCGCCCGGGGAACGACGCCTTCTGGGTTTTCGGCTTCGGAGGCGGCGGCATCTCTCACCGACGAGTAACCGAAGAGGTTCACCGCGCGGACACCAAGCGCCCAGAGCTCACCGGCTTCACGAACGACCTCGTCTGGTGAGAACCGAAATTGTCCCGGCATCGTGTCGATGGGCTCCTTGAGTGACGAACCGTCCTTGACGAAGAGGGGCGCGATGAGCTCGCCTGCCACGAGCTCGGTCTCGCGCACCAGCGTGCGAATCGGCTCCGTACGTCGCAGACGCCGCGGGCGAAAAACCAGATCCATGATCGGGTTTTACCAGAATGGTCGCAGGCCGACAACATGGGATATCCTGCTTGCTTTCCACTAGGAGGTAACGCCATCGAGAGCCATCGGGAGAGATTCATCGAGCTCCTCGCGGAGTACGATGTCATCCGTTTTGGAGATTTCGTTTTGAAGTCGGGGCGGAAGTCACCGTACTTTATCAATGCGGGAGAGCTCCGCACCGGTCGCGCCCTCCGGGGACTCGGCCGGGCCTATGCCGAGCGCCTCTCGTCCGCCGGTCTCGGCTGCGACCTCGTTTTCGGTCCATCGTACAAAGGGATTCCTCTCGCGGTGGCGACCGCGTTCGCCCTGGCCGAGGGCGACCGAGACGTCGGGTTCTGCTTCGACCGGAAGGAGTCGAAAGGCCACGGAGAGGGCGGGCTGTTCGTGGGAATGGCGCCCTTCGACGGCAGCCGCGTCGTCATCGTGGACGACGTGATCACCTCGGGTGGATCGATACGCCACGCCGCTGAGCTTCTCCGAGCCGCGGCGGACGTGGAGCTCACCGGCATCATCGTTGCGGTGGACCGTCAGGAGCGCGGACGCGAGAAGAACACTCTCCTCGAGCTCGAGGAAGATCTGGGCGTTCCCGTCCAGGCGATCGTGACGATACGCGAGGTCGTTTCACACCTCGGTCGTACCAGACGATTGCCCAGCGACGAGGCCTCCGCCATCGCGGCTTATCTCGACCACCACTCGGCGAACCGTCCCTGATAGGATCGACGTTCGGATCCAGCGATGCAGGCCGAAGAGCGCGTTCGAGAACGAAACGCGGCCTTTTACCGAGCGCTCACCCAGCTGGACCTCGATGCCATGGAACGGTTGTGGCTCCACACGGATTGGGTTCGATGTATCCATCCGGGTTGGGAGCTCCTCATCGGATGGCGGGCGGTGCGGGCGAGCTGGGAAGGTATCTTCCAGCACACCGAAAGGCATCGAGTGGATGTGGGCGACGTGGCGATCCATCTTTCGGGCGCTCTCGGTTGGGTCAGCTGCGTCGAGCGGATCGACGTTCGAGGCCGAGTCAGCTTCACCGCTGCCACGAACCTGTTCCAGGAAACCACGGACGGCTGGCGTATGATCCTTCATCATGCCTCGATCATCCCGGTGACGGAATTGGCGGCGCAGCCGGGACTCGTCCACTGACCGTGCGAATCCTCGTCATCGGGGGCAATGCCGCAGGCCTTACCGCGGCATCGCGTGCAAGGAGGCTCGATTCTTCGTGCTCGGTGACGGTTCTCGAGGCCTCGGAGCGCATCGCCTACAGTATCTGTGGGCTTCCGTTCGCCATCTCCGGCGAGGTGTCTGATTTTGAGAATCTGGTGATCTTCACGCCGGAACGTCTCCGCAACGAGCGAGGCATCGAGGCGCTCGTCAACAGGCGGGCCGTCGAGCTGGTGCCGGGGCGAAAGAGGGTCGTTGCCGAGAACACGATTTCCGGAGCGCGGGAATCCCATCTCTACGACAAGTTGCTGATTGCCACCGGCTACCGTCCGCGATCTCTCGCCGTGGAAGGGGTGAAATCCCGGGGCGTTTTCACCGCCAGTCGGCTGGGAGACGGCGAGGCCATGCTCGCCTGGTTGTCACGCCGCGCGGCGCATCGCGCGGTGCTCGTTGGCGGAGGCTATGTCGGTCTGGAGATGGCGGAAGCACTCGCGGTGCGGGGCTTGCACATCACGTTGGTAGAGGCCAGCGATCGGGTGTTTCCCACGCTCGACTTCGACATGGCGAAGTACGTCGAAGAGGCGCTTCTGGGAAACGGCGTTCGAGTCCTGACGGGCCGGAGGGTGAAGCAACTGACCTCGAACCGCGATAGGGAAGTGGAAGCTGTCGAGCTCGAGCCGGGCTCGCTTCGACTGCCGGCCGATATCGTCTTCGTCGATATCGGAGTCTTGCCCGAGGTCGACCTCGCGCGCGAGGCGGGCATCGCGCTCGGTCCCACCGGCGCCATCGCGGTTTCCGACCAGATGGAGACGAGCGCTTCCTCAATCTACGCGGCGGGTAACTGTGTCGAGACGCGCCATCTGGTGACCGGCCGGCCCGTTTCGATGCCACTGGGGACCGTAGCAGCCAAGCAGGGCCGCATCGCCGGTGAGAACCTCGTGGGGAGACGCTCTCGTTTCCCCGGCGCGCTCGGTACGACGATCGTGAGAGTATTCGGCGTGGCCGCGGCGAGAACTGGTCTTGGCGCCGAGGAAGCTAGGCGTGAAGGCTTCTCTTGCCTGACATCCACCGTCACGGGGAGATTCCGAGCGCACTATTTCGATAATGGCGCCCCCGCAACCGTGAAAGTCATTGCCGAGCGCGGAAGTGGGCGATTGCTCGGGGCCCAGATCGTGGGAAGCTCCGAAGGCGCGATTCGAATCGACGTCGCTGCGGCAGCGATCAGCGCCGGCATGTCGGTTCGTCAAGCTTCCCAGCTCGACCTCGCCTACGCGCCTCCCGTGGGAGCGCTCTGGAATCCTCTACTTGTCGCGATGAATCAACTGATGCGCGAGTTGTAGCCGGCCGCTAACGAGCCATCGAAGTCTTGCTGGATTCCGTGGGGAACTCTCGGACGTCCTCTTCTTGCGGAAGCGTGTGGCGGTTGATGGGCGACGAGAGCACCACCGACGTTCTCATCGATTGGGTGCCAGGTATGTTCCGGATTCGCTCGAGCACCCTCTCCAGAGTCTTCGGTGTTCGTGTCAGAACGAAAGCGACGTAGGTCTCATCTCCTGCGACGGTGAAGCACTGTTGAATTTCCGAGATTTCGCGCAGCCGCCCCACGTAGTCTTGCTCCGGCATCTTGGCTTCGGTCTTGATCCCGACCATGGCGGAGATTTCGTATCCGAGAGAAGCGGAGTTGATGATCGTGGTGTAGCCTTCGATGACGCCGCTTCGTTCGAGCTTCTTGACCCGGTCGTGCACCGTGGGTGCGGTCAACCCCACGTGGGAGGCGAGCTCGGCGAACGTACTTCTGCCCTTCGACAGCAATGCTGTCAGAATCTTCCTATCGGTAAAATCGATCGTTGCGTTCGTGAAGCTCACGAGAGACCCGCTCTCAAGAAGTGCCGCCGATCCTAGCCGTCCCCTCGCGAGAAATCAACTTCGTCTCGAACAGTGTCGACGATCTCCGACACGCTCGCGCTTGTATTCGGTGGCGATTTGTGCTTGGAAATGGAGAGGAGGAGATCGGAAGTGACGAGCCTTCTTTTCACCTTGCTTTTTCTCTCTCGCGGTCCGGTCGGGAGTGGCGCACAGGTCGATGTCCCGCCCATGGTGCTGGTCGTATACGACACTCGAACCGGCTCGACGGGAGAGCTCGCGCGAGCAGTGGCGCAGGGCGTCGAGAAGACCGAGGGAATCTCGGCTCGCTTGCGCACTACGAAGGCCGTGCTCGACGAGGACATTCTCCAGGCGGCGGGAATCCTGATGGGCTCACCGGTGCACTGGGCCGGCGTCTCCACGGAGATCCGCGCCTTTCTCGAACGCATGGGGAACGTGCTCACGACGGCCAAAGAGCTGGGCCCTGGCTCCACGCCCAGATCGCGAACAGGAGGCGCGTTCGTGACGGCGGGCGGAGTCGCTTCGGGAAAGGAGCTCGCGCGGATCGAGATTCTATCGGCTTTACTCAATATGCGATTCATCATCGTCGGAGGTGAAGAGTCCGACGGTTTCGGGACACTCGGGGCCCAGGCGACGACCGGGGAACGAGATCCGGGCTTGAGCGAGCAGGAGCTGGACGAGGCTCGCCGCTTCGGAGAGCGGTTCGCTCGAGTGACGCTCGCGCTGGCCAGATAGGGCGCCGCGCTATATTCTTGCGGCGATGGAGACCGATGCTGCCAGGTCGACGCGGGAGTACCTCGATTTCGCCATCGAGGCGGCTTTTCGAGCCGGCCGGCTCGTGCTTTCGCATTTTCAGACCGGTACTCCGGTCGACCGAAAAGCCGACGATTCTCCCGTGACTCTCGCGGACCGCGAGGGCGAGGCGCTCTTGCGCAAGCTCATCAGCGAGCGCTTTCCTCGACACGCAGTCGTTGGAGAAGAGATGGGGGGGGCGTGGAGCGATTCGAGCCACCGATGGATCCTCGACCCCATCGACGGAACGGTGTCTTTCGTCCACGGTGTTCCGTTGTTCGGTGTTCTCATCGGATTGGAGATCGATGGGGAGCCAGTGGTCGGCGTTTGTTATCTACCTGCGCTCGACGAAATGCTCTCGGCGGCGCGCGGCGAGGGTTGCCGCTGGAACGGGCGCGAAGCGCGCGTCAGCCAAATCAAAGAGCTCCACGAGGCCCTCGTTTGCCTGACGGACCCGGGTAGTCTCGACGGAGCGCATCGACGCTTCTGGGAGCGCCTCAAGCGAAATGCGAGGCTCGTTCGCGGGTACAGCGATTGCTATGGACATTGTCTCGTGGCGACTGGCCGCGCCGAGATCATGCTCGATCCCGTCATGAACCTCTGGGATTGCGCCGCCCTGGCACCCATCGTCGAAGAGGCGGGTGGCAGTTTCACGGATTGGCAAGGCCGGCGTTCCATCGATTCGGGAAGCGCCATCAGCACCAATGGCGCCCTGTTGTCCGAGGTGATGGCTCTCCTCGAGGACGCGGGCGGGAGTTGAGGGGCTTCGCTCTCCGCCTCATTTCCTGCCTCACTCTCGCAGGCTGTGGTCTTTCGGGCCCGGCAAGATATCCGCGCATCGTGCTGGTGTCCCTGGATACGCTCCACGTAGATTGGACGAGCCCTTACAACTCGAAGGTATCCACGACGCCCTTCTTGTCTCGCTTCGCCTCGGAAGGCACTCGCTTCGCCCGCGCTTACACCCTCGTGCCCATCACCTTGCCCTCGCATGCATCGCTCATGACGGGCCTTTCCCCCGAGCGCCTCGGCGTCTTCGCGAACGGAGACGAGGTGCCGGAGTTTGCGACAACGCTCGCTGAGCATCTCTCTCGAGACGGTTATCGGACCGCGGCCTTCGTATCCCTCGGAGTGCTCCGGCCCGCGTTTCGACTCGACCAGGGTTTCGAGCACTATCCCGATCCATTCGAGTCGGGTCCGGCGCGTTGGTATCGAACGGCAGACGAGGTCCTCGATCTGGCAACCTCCTGGATCGAAGAGCACGCGAACGAGCCCTTCTTCCTGTGGGTGCACTTTTCGGATCCTCACGCGCCCTACCTTCCTAAAGGCGCCCCGCCCGACGCCGAGCTCTACCTAGACGGCGAGCTTGTTCGCCGCGTTTCGCTCGTTGGCGGCGAGACGTACCGGCACTCGCTGTCTCTACCTCCGGGCCGTCATCGTTTGCGCTTCGTGTCGCTTCGGGAGCCGACGCCTGACGACAGACCGGAGACCGCGATCGAGCTTCGCTTCCGGGAGACCGATTCGTTAGCGCGTTGGGCGGCGAGATTGCCTCGGGAAGGGAGCATTCCGCTCGATCCCGAATACGAGCTCGAGCTGTCGAATCCGGAACGAGAGACGGTCGACGTCGAGCTGCTGTTTTGGGGCAACCTGGCTCGACCGACGCCCACGGATGTCTTGCCCGGATACGAAGCCGAAGTGGAGTATATCGATCGATCGCTGGCACGACTCGATGCGCTGCTCGATTCGTTAGGAACTCCCGAGAACACACTCTCGATCCTGGTCTCCGATCACGGAGAGGGGTTGTTCCGCCACGATTTCCTCGGACACACGACCGAGGTGTACGAAGATCAACTGCGCATTTTGTGGATGATGCGGGGGCCAGGAATTCCCGTCGGCCGCGTCATCGACGAGAGTGCCGCACGTATTACGGACGTCGCGCCCACGGTGCTCGATCTCATTGGCGTCGGAAGTGCGGAAATGGATGGCCGTTCCTGGGCGGAGTGTCTCGGCGGCGGCCCGTGCCCCGGCGAGGAGCCCTTTTGGGCATTCGGACTGGATCACGACCGCAAGACGGTCACCAGCATGGCAGGCTACGATTGGCCCTACAAATGGATTTGGCATCGCGGGCTCTCACGAAGCGGTTTCGATCTGGAGCGAGACCCCTGGGAAGAGACGGATCTACTTCTCGAGCCCGACCCGGGAAATCCCGAGCCTCTGAAGCGTCTCGCCGAAGGCTCTCCTGGCGTGAGACGCCGCCTCCGGCAGGCGATCCGCGGGGCCAGCTCACGCACTCGAGCTCGAGAACAGGAGGAGATGTTGCGGAGTCTCGGCTATCTCGAGCCTGAAGCTAGAGCCAAAAGCCAAAACGAATAGACGCGTCACGGGTTTGAGCACTAAAAATCGAAGAGGTAGGTGTACTTCACGATGAACGACCTGCCGATTACCGTCGGGTAGATGGCACCGGTATCTTCGTCGATGCGCGTGAAATCGGCGGTATTCCTCTGATCGTTGTAGACGATGAACAGGCCGGTTCCACTGCGGCTGAGAAGGGCGAAACGGATATTGGACGAGACGTCCGCCGTCTGGCTGTTGTACTGAATCAGTGCCGACAGGCTGGTGAGCGGGGTAAAGGAGTAGTTGACTTTGATGGGCACGAGGTCGGAGACGAAATCTCCGCCGGGCAGCTCGACGTCGTCCCTCCGCCATCCCACGCTCCCCTGGAGCTTGGCCCCGAGCTTGACGTTCGCGGTGAGATCGACCCGTTTGAGCTTCCCATCGTAGAAGTCGCCGAAGGTGTAGACGGCTTCTGGATAGATCGTGGCGCTTGGGTTGCCATAATACTCGAAAGACCACTGGTTCCAGGTGTAGAAGCCTGGTGGAATGACGACTCGTGTGCCGTCGGCGCCGTCGAAGATGACGAAGTCCTGCGTCGGACGATCCTGCTCCTGGTCGAGCCGAGCCCCGAACCTTCCTCCCGACTGGGGCTGGATCTCGAAGAAATGGTAGTGTCCCCGGGAGGTCTGGACCAGACCGTCGAAGCCCCAGTACGCGTTCCAAGTGACATGGGGTGAGAATCTGCGAATCCATGGATATTTCTTCGGCTGATAGTCGAGGAAGTAGCGAACTTGCGGCTTCCGAAAACCCCGGCGCGGCACGAATCCCGTGGCGGCGTTGAAGTGTTCACCCACTTCGGTGTAACCGACATGACCGTTCCACCACGTTGTCGCGTAATTGAGAAGGCTGCGGTACGTGTAATCGGAGCCATCCCCGGGGGTGGTCGAGCCGGCGACGAAGCTGTACAGCTTGGCGTTCTCGGAAACTTGAATGTTCGCATCCACGCCGTAGGCGCGGTTGTACTCCAGATAATTGCCCTCGGGGCTGCTCGTCGCCTGTCGGTTGACGAAAATCCCGCCATAATTGGAGCGCCCCACTTCGCGCTGCACGCGGACGACCGCGAAGTTCTCCGCCGGCGCCAACAGGGCGCCGGTTCGGTCGTTGAAGTCTTCGTCGGTCTGCATATCGAGGATACCGATGTTGTAGCCGCCCACCTTCCCGCTCATGCGCGCACCCGCAAGGATTGGAATGGGAAGTCCCGATGGAGAGAGCCCGATCCGGCGTGAGAAGAAGAGATCGACCTCCTGGGGAGCGCCGAACTGGAAGGTCTGCGCGTTCTCCAGGAAGAACGGACGCTTCTCGGGAAAGAACAGAGGGAATCGCGTCAAATTAACCTGCTGCTCGTCCGATTCCACTTGGGCGAAATCGGTATTGACGGTGAAGTCGGCCGTCAGGTTCGGAGTCACTCCCCACTTCACGTCGACGCCCAAATCGAACTGGTTCTTCCGATGGTCGGTCAGGGCCAAGTTGTCTTCGTCGGTTCGGCCAGCACCATATGGGGTAACCTTCACGTCGCGCCGACCCGGCAAGGCCAAACCCTCGAGCTTCGCGGCAAGAGAGACGCGATGTACGTTGTAGCCTCGGGGAATCGGACTCAGGTAGACCTGCTCGTTTTTCCTCCGAATGTTGCGGGTGACATTGAATCCCCAGACTCTGTTCTCCCCCGGCGCGTAGCGGAGGGTTTTCAGGGGAATGGCCATCTCGGTCTCCCAGCCCCGCTCGGTGATGGCCGAGCGCACCGACCAGTCGCCGTCCCAGTTCGCGTTGAATCCGCTGACGCCGCCACGTTGGGATCCGCCACCTCCTGCCCGCTGGGCGAACCCTCCCGTTTGACCCTCCGCTGCGACCTGGCCGTCGTACTCGAGTCCGGCGGGGTTGGTACCAAACAAGAACGCGTTCTGGTTGTCGTTGAACGTATCGAGAACGAGCTGAACCGAGTCGGTCTCGTTCAGATCCCCGTCCCTGCGGCTTTCGGTGACCAGAATCTTGTCGGGCTCGGAGTCGAATGCGATGATCCCGATGTACAGCGTGGTGCGTCCCAGAAGGACCCGCACGTCGGTCTTCTCGGTTGCCGGAGCGCCCTCGATCGGGTTTTGCTGAGTGAAACCAGTGAACGGCTCGACCTCGAGCCAGACGTCGTCGATCACCAGACCGTCGATCGTGGGTTCGCGACCTGCTTCGAGACTCTCCACCGTCATGGAACGCGCGGAAGCTTTCAGAGCTGCAGCGTACCCGAGGAGGACACCAGCGAAGACGAGCGCGCGAACGGCAGGTTTGCACATCGTGAAGAGACTCCTATCGTCGTGGCGCTATGCCACAATCTCTTATATTAGCGCAAACCCACCGACCGGTAAGTCGATTAAGAAGGAACTGACGTATGTTGGCGATAAGGAATAAAAGACTTGAATCGAGCCTCATTCTCGCCTGTGTACAGCTCTTTTGGCTCGGCGCGGCGGACTTCGCATCGGCGGCCGAAACCCCGAGAACCATGCGAGTCGACTACTATCACACCGGCAACAGCGATACCGAGCTCTTCAGTCTTCACCGCGTCGTCGTCGAGCCCCTCGCGTGGCCCGGCAACCCCGACCGGCCGCTCGACACAACGAACCGAGGCAAATATTTCTTCGAGGTCGTGAACCCCGAATCCAACGAGGTCCTCTATTCGCGTGGCTTCAGCTCCATCTACGGAGAATGGGAAACCACGGCCGAGGCCCGCGAAGCCAACCAGACCTTCTCCGAGTCCCTCCGGTTTCCGGAGCCCGACGGGCCGGTCACCATTCACGTCAGCAAGCGCAACGCCTCGAACGCGTTCGAGCGGATCTGGACGACCAAAGTCGATCCGAAGGACATGCTGGTCGTTCGGGCATCGGCGCCGGCTCCGGCCGAGGTCGTCGCGATTCGAGATAACGGCGATCCGTCGCATAAGGTCGACCTTCTCATACTTGGTGACGGGTACACCGCAGAAGAGCAGCAGGAGTTCCTGGCCGATGCCAAACGACTCGCCGAGGCCCTGCTGGCCGTCTCACCGTTCGAGGAGCGTCGCGACGCGTTCAACGTCTGGGCGATGTCCGTGCCCTCGCCTCTTCCGGGCGTATCCCGGCCCTCGAGCGGCCTGGAGCGCTGGACGCCGGTCGGCACCACCTACGACGCCTTCCGCAGCGAGCGGTACGTGCTGACGTTCGACAATCTGGCGTTGCGGACCATCGCGTCGTGGGCGCCTTATGACGTCGTCGAGATCCTGGTCAACAACGAGACGTACGGCGGGGGCGGGATCTTCGGCCAGTACAGCACGGCGGCCGCGGGCAGCGATTGGGCTGAGTACCTCGTCATCCACGAGTTCGCTCATCACTTCGCCGGTTTGGCGGACGAATACTACACGTCTCCCGTCGCCTACGAACCGACGGCTCCGACAGTCGAGCCTTGGGAGCCGAACGTTACCGCGCTCCTCGATCCCGAGCGTCTCAAGTGGCAAGCCCTCGTTCTCCCCGGTACGCCGGTGCCGACGCCCTGGCCCAAGCCGGAATTCGAGGGCTACATGCGCGAACATCAGAACGAGCGGGCGAGGGTGAGGGCCGACCATCGTCCCGAGTCCGATATGAACGGCCTGTTTCTACAAGCTCAGGACTTTACCGACGAGCTCTTCTCCATGCAGCGCTACCGCGACGTCGTGGGCGCCTTCGAGGGGGCGAACTACGAGGCGAAGGGCTTCTACCGGCCCGCGATGAACTGTGTGATGTTTACGCGCCACGACGCGTTCTGCGATGTTTGCGCCGCGGCGATCGAGAGGATGATCGATTTGTACACCGGGCGCTGAACCTCAGTGGGCGCGAACGTCAAGGACCGGGTTTCTCATAGTGCGAGTCTCCCGGTTCGGCGATCCCGCTGATCTGGAGATCGAATCCGTCCGGGTCCGCCACATGGAAACTGACGTAGTTGGGGATGTCGCCTCCGGTGTCCAAACGAGGGCTCAACCCGCGGCGTTCGAGCTCCGCCTTCACGGCATCGGTGTTCCAGTTCGAAATCTTGTAGGCGATGTGATCCACGGTCGGCTGGGGCTCACCCGCTTGCTGGCGATGGTTTCTGGCGATGAGCACGGATTCGCCAAACTCGAGATCGCACTGACTCGTGCCGTTGTCTCTCGAGGCCGTCATTCCCATGAGGTCGGCATAGAAGTCCCGAGTTCTACGGTAGTCTGTCACTTGATAAGAAATGTGGTCGAGGGCAACCGTCTTGAATCCGCTTTGCGGCTGGGCGCTCGCCCCTCGCGGCGCCTGAACCAAGGCTGCTGCCATCGACAAGCTCTGGATTAGCTGGCGCCGAGTTATCTTGCCATCCTCGAAGTCCTTCACCATTCTCGAAACGATCGCTTCCATGATCCGTACCTCCGTGTTCGTAGCTGTGAATCTACCCCATCCGCGGCCCCGGGAGCGTTGCCGCGAGGAAGCTTCGCGAGTATCATGCTCTGGTCGCAAGCTAGTCGATCCATCCATGACGACCACCAGTCGATTCGACGGCGAGCTGTCGAGCGGAGCGAGCAGCGTCCGCTCGATTGGGGGTGATCGATGCGTGTGCTTCGCCTGTGCCGCAAACCCGCAGTCTCCGTCCCGCCGGACACGTCTATCCGAAAGGCGCTCGAGGTCATGACGACAGAACAGGTCGGTGCGGTCGTCGTCATCGAGGATGGGAAAGCCTCCGGCATTTTCACTCGCCGCGACGCCATCGAGCGCGTCGTCCTGCCAGGGTTGTCGATCGAGTCAACGGAAATCTCGTCGGTCATGACGGCGCCGGTGGAGGTAATGTCCGAGGACACAGAGCTGCCCGACGCCTTGAAAGTGATGGCGGCAAGACCTTTCAACCACATACCGATCGTCGACTCGGGTTCGAAGGTGGTCGGGCTCGCCACCACGAAGCCGCTCATGAAGCAGACGATCGAAAGGCTCTCGGACGAGCTGGGCTCGCTCGAAGCATTCTTCACCGCCGACGGCATCGGCGGCTGAGCCTACTACTACAGACCGGCTCCCCATAAGTATTGATAGGCAGCGATGATGGCGTGGAAGTCCGCGCCGATCGTGGTATAAGCGCCTCGGCTATAAGAGAATTTCAGGGATTGTCGGGGGTTCAAGGGTAGCGACAGGGTCCCACCTACGCGCGAGTTTCTTTGCAGATCCAGGTTGAGGCGACCATCGACGGTGGTTCGTCCACCCGCATAGAAATTGGCGTCGAACGCGGCCCACAGGCGCGGCTTGAAGGTGCGCAGAACGTGAATTTGCGCAGAGCCGATGGGATCCTGCTCCCGAAGCTTTCCCCCGAAGAAGTTCTTGTTGTCGGTGAAGAGCCACACGCCCGCATAGAGCTCGAAGGTCCAGGGCCCAACCGCCTGAGATAGGCCCACTTCGGGCTTGAACGACCAGCGATTGGATCCGAGGTTGATGAGCTTGGACGTGTCGTACTCGCCAAGGGGCACCACCGCCACCAAGCTGACGCCTATGTTGGTCTTTTGCCGATAGGTCGCGAACTCCTTCAGGCTCATCGCGGGTGCGCCTACGAGGTTGACCGCGAAACGTACGATCGGATCGCGAAAGCCGGAGCGGTCCACTTCGGTGAACTGGCCGAGGTAGAGACCCTCCATGTGGCCGATCGAATAAGGCGCGACGACGCCCACGTTTCCGGAGCGACCGAGTAAGTTCAAGGATCGGACGTAAGCGAAGACCGTTGTGTTGATGCGCGCTCTGGCTTCTTCGATGGGGAGCGTGGGATCGAACGCGAGGTCGCCACCGCTGAAGCTGTTGGTGACGACGACGATGTTGACCCCCGCGGGCGACACGGAATAGGCACCCGGCTCAAGCTCCTGGGCCGAGGCCTCCGGCGCCCAGGTCGAAAACGCAACGAATCCGAGGACGATTGCGCCAAAACTCCGGTTCCTTGGGCGTGCGGCAGGATGTTTGCAAGGTCGTTCTTGTCCCATCTTTGCCAAGTGGCGCATCTTATCCTACAGGAATGGTTGTCGCTTCTCGGCGTGTTACACTCCCCGAGTGCTCTTCACTGTCTAGTTCGCGCGAGGAGGAGCCATGACGACACGGAGAGATTTCCTGAAGGCTTCGGGAGCCGTCGCGGCGGGCGCCGCAATCAACGCGTCCTGTCAGGTGAGCGCCCCGGGCTCCGGTAGCGCGGTGGCCGCTCCGGCCGCTTCCGCCGATATGCTCACAGCCCGGCCCGAGCACCCACGTCCGGCGACCTTCGATCGCTTGCCACTCGAATGGCACCAGGCGACGGTGAAGCGTTTGCAGGAAAAGCTGGGCGAGCTCGACCTCGACGGCATCTTGATAGCCGATCGCTGGAACATCATCTATTACACGGGGCTGTTCCATACCACGACCGAACGACCCTTCGCCTGCTTCATCCCCACCGGCGAGCTCGCGGTGCACTGGTTCTATCCGGGCCTCGACCTGGAGCTCGTGCGAAGCTGGTGGCACACCGACGGCGACTACTATTACGACTTCCCTCACGCCGAGGGAGGCTATCCCGACCAGGGTAAAGTCGTGACCACCGGGCCGGTCGATCTGTTGAAATGGCGCCTCGACGGACTCGCGCGGCGGGGTTTCGGGGAAAAGAAGATCGGCCTCTCCGAGCCTCCAACGGTCGCGGCGATGGAGCGCATGACCGAGATTCTCCCCAAAGCGAGCTTCGTCGATGCGAGCGACGTCTGTATCAAGATGCGGCGGGTCAAGACGCCGGAAGAGCTCGCGCTCTCCCAGCGCGCTTACGACTATTTCAGCCAGATTCACGCCTGGACTCGGGACTACATTCTCGAGCACGGCACGGATTTGACCGACTTCCGGATCCGGATGGCCGCGATGGAGTACGGAACCGACCTCATCATGCGAGACATCGAGCGTGATGGACGACCCCATACCGCCGTGGGGATCGACATCGGAATCGGTTGTCGTACCGGTGTCGCCACCGCGTATCCTCACCCCAACCAGTTCCACCACCAGAGGGTCAAAAAGGGCGATTCGTTGCAGGTTTCTGGCGTCGTAAAGATTGGCGGCTGCGGGGGAGAGCTCTACTGCCCCTATCAGGTCGCCCCGTGGAATGCCGAGTGGGAAAAAGTCTGGGAGGTCATGGCGGAAGGTTCCCGCATGCAGATCGCCATGTCGAAGGCGGGCACACCGTGTCAGGACATCGCAAAGGCCGTTCATGAATTCCAGCTTGCGAACGGCATGCAGAAGTACCTCTACCAGCGAGTCGCGCACGGAGAAGGAATGGAGGGACACCAGGAGCCTTACATCGCTCTGGGCGATACGACGGTCCTCGAGGAGAACATGACGTTCTCCATGGAGCCGGGGCTCTTCAACCCCCAGGGGGGTTACGGCTACAACCCCTCGGACAACGTGGTCGTTGGAACCGAGAGCGGCTGGGTTCAAGGCAGCGTCCCAAACCTGACGAAGGAATGGGCCCTGCTCGAGCTCTAGAGTACTGGGTCTCAGTCGTAGCGGAGCACGGATACCGGGCTCAAACGGCTCGCTCGCATGGCGGGCACCGAGCCCGCGAGAAACGCCACCGCCACTAAGGCGATGGTCGCCAACGCAATCGTCCAGGGGTCACGCGGCGCGACGCCAAAGAGCTGACTGCGAACCAGCTCGGAGAGCCACCAGGCGGCGGGAAGAGCGAGGGCGACGCCGATGGCCACGAGCGAGAACACCTCTCTAAGCACCATCCTCACCACCGTGTTTGCTTGGGCGCCGAGCGCCATTCTGAGCCCGATCTCGGGGGCGCGGCGGGCCACCCCGAACGCGGTGACGCCATAGAGCCCTACGAACGCGAGCATGGTGGCGAGCACGCCAAACGCGGTGGACAAGAAAGCGACCAGGCGCTCCACCGAAAGGGACTGATCGAGCTGATCCTCCATCGTGTTCATGTCGAAGATCGGCATCGTGGCATCGAGTCGTCGCACCTCCTGGCGGATGGCGTCGAACAGCGTCTCTGACGGCAGCGAGGTGCGAACATAAGTCGTCATTTCCGTTGCCCAGTCGTTCTGGGCATAAGCGACGAAGACCTGGCGCGGGATCTCATCGCGAAGATCTTCGTATTTGGCGTCCTGCACGATCGCCACGATCTCCATGTCGGGCACGTCGCTGATTCCGCCTCCGAAGCCGATGTGGTATCCGAGAGCGTTGCCGCCCTCGAAGTACTTCTCGGCGAACGTCCGGTTCACCGCGACGACCTTCTTGGTGCCGTCGGCGTCGCGCGCATCGAAATCGCGGCCTGCCTCGATGGCAAGCCCGAGCGTTTCGAAGTAGCCCGGCGATATCGCGTTGAAGTGGGGATTCATGTCCTCCCCGTCGGCAGATTCGTATCCCTCCACGTTGACGGTCGAGTCCCACTCGTTGCCCTCCATGATTGCCACGACGGCGAGCCCCGCCGACTCCACACCGGGAAGCGCCTCGACCGAATCTCGTAGGTCGGCGAAGAACCGTTTCGTTCGCGCCACGTCGTAGCCGCTCATCATGGGGTCGAGCTTGAAGCGTACGAGATTCGTGGCGCGGAACCCCGGGTCGACTTCGTGAAGGTTCACGAGGCTCTGAACGAAAAGGGCGGAACCGAGGAGAAGGAGAAGGGCCACGAAGACCTGGAAGACGACGAGTGTTTTGCGCAGACGTGTGCCGCCGACGCCCGCCGCGGCACCGCTTTGATGCTTGATGGTGGAGACGAGATCGGTTCGTGTCGCCTGAAGTGCAGGAAGGAGGCCGAAGCCGAGAGCTGCCACCATGGAGACCACGAGGGTGAAGGCGAGAACCCTCGCGTCGGGAACCGCGGAAAGCGACAATCGAGCCTCTTCGGTCGGGGCGAGCGCGATGAGGCCGTGCCCGGCGACCGCGGCGACGAGCAAACCGAGCGTACCCCCGGCAATTGCCAGAACCAGGCTTTCGACCAGGAGTTGCCTCAGGATTCGCCGGCGTCCGGCCCCGAGCGCGAGACGCATCGCGATCTCCTTCGTCCGGCTCGTCGCCTTGGCGACCATGAGATTCGAGACGTTGGCGCAGCTGATGAGCAGCACCAGACCGACGAGAATCATCAAAAGGCGCAAGGGGATCTCGAGCGTCTGCCTCATACCCGAATAACCCTGGCTGCCGGGAAGGACGACGGCGTGCGACTCGAGGAAGCGTTCTCTCCCGTATTCGGACACGTCGGCGAAATAAGAGTCTTCCACCTCGACGGCAATAATCTGCTTGTACAGGGTTCCGATCGCGGACTCGGCGTGCTCGAGCGTGATTCCGGGGCGGAGGCGGGCAAACACCTGTACCCAACGGCTCCGGCGATTATCGAGGTCGTCCCAGGACGGCGTCACCTGTTTCTTCATCGTGACCGGAACGTACAGCTTGGGGCGCATGCCGAGCGATAGGCCATGAAATCCGGGTGCCAAGACCCCCACGACGGTCATCGGGTAGCCGTTCACTCGGATCGGCTGCCCCACGACGGAGCGGTCGGCACCGAACCGGGTGCTCCAGTAGTCGTAGCTCAGAACCACGACCGGGTTCGCGCCCGGAGCGGTCTCGTCGTCCATCGTGAACAGTCGTCCCCAGGCCGGCCGAATCCCGAGCACCTCGAAGTAATTGCCCGACGCCATCTCCGCCTCGGCACGCTCGGTGGTCTCGTTGAAGCTGACGTTTACGACTTCGGCTCGACGACAGAGCACGCCTTCGAAGACCTCGTTGCGCTCGCGATAGTCCTTGTACATTGGATAGGACACCATGTTGGAGCCCCGGTTGCTGCCGATGTGGGAACCGCGGGTCGCGACCATGACGAGCGCGCCGGGATCCTGGACCGGCAGACCGCGGAGCAGCACCTGGTCGAAGAGCGTGAAGACGGCTGTATTGGCTCCAATTCCGAGGCCGAGCGAGACAACGGCGACCCCCGTCAGGGCCGGAGCCTTGCCGAGCGAACGAAGGGCGAAGCGGAGATCACGGAGAATCGTCGTCATCATTGCGGCAAACCTCTCGATGATCCTTCAGACGCCGTCATCGAAGGAAAGGTTTACCGATTCCGCCCGCGCCGCCAGATCAGTTGTTGGCGTTGTCGGTCGGACGTAGTTGCGCCTTGGCCCTCTCGACCATTCGAGCCACATCGGCCAGGAGCTCCTTGGCGTCGTAGACGATCCCGTCCTTGATCGTGTATTTCACCCCGCCGACCCGCTCCACCTTGCCCGTCTGGTCATTCAGTCTCTCTGCTCCCGTCCCGTACAACACCTTGAGGTTCGCGATGGGATTCTCGTCGACTACGACGAGATCGGCGAGAAGGCCCGGCCGCACCACTCCGAACTCGATGGGCTTGCCTTTGGGCTCGAACAGAGCTTCCGCACCGTGCATCGTCGCGCCGCGAAAGACCTCCAGTGGATGAAATCCCGCTTCCTGCAGAAGCTCCATCTCCTCGATCGAGCCGAAGCCCCAGAGGTTATAGATGAAGGCGGCGTCGGTGCTCACGGTGACGCGCCCCCCGCGATCCTTGTAGTCGTCGAGGAACGCCATCCAGATCCGGAAGAAGTTCTTCCACGCGACCTCTTCCCAGGTCGTCCAGTAATACCAATATGAGCCGTGGTTCGTGCGGCTCGGTTGGTAGTACTCCCACAGCGAGGGAAGCGTGTATTTGTCATGCCAGTCGGCCCGGCGTTCGCGCATGACGTCGCGGCCGGCGAGATAGGCCGTCATGGTGGGGTCGAGAACGGTGTTGTGCTCGAGGAACTCGTCGAGGAGCGCGTTCCACTCCTCGCTGCCCTGGGGATGAATCATGTTCCACTGCATGGCCACCTGGGCGAAGCGGTCCTGCTCGTTGTTGTAATTGGCGTCGACCGGCCACGGCTGGACGTCGCGATCGTCGTACAAGGCCTCGAAGATCCCATAGAAGTGAGTCACGGTACCGAGGCCCAGGCGCACGGCGTCAAGGGCGTTCATCTGGGCGACGCCCTGTTGGGACAGGTGTGCCGTGGAGCCCAGACCGTGCTTCTTGGCTTCATCGAGGAGCGCAGCCATGATCTCCGGCTGATGAGAGCCGAGCTTGAGACCGTCGATCCCTTTCTCCGCCGCGAAGCGCACCCATTCGCGCGCTTTTTCCGGCGTATCGAGGCGGCCGCCCTGCCAGTCCTCCCCTTGTCCGGGACGGTGGTAAGCGAAGATCCTCGGCGCTACGATCTCGTTCCTCGCGCTTCGTCCCCGCTCCTCGAGGGTCCAGTTCATCGGGCCGGCGGGGACGCCGCGCACCGTGGTGATGCCGTGGGCCATCCACAGCTTGTAGGTGTACTCGGCCTCCGGCGCTTTTGGAACGCCGCCCACATGGACGTGGAGGTTCACGAATCCGGGAAGAACCCACGATCCCTCCGCGTCGATCTCGCGCGTGGCATCCTTGGGTCGCTTGCTCTCGTCGATGGCGACATTGGGAACACCGACGTTCTCGATGTCCACGATCTTGTTGCCTTCGATCACGATATCGACGGGACCCCGCGGCATCGCTCCGGTTCCATCGATGAGCGTGGCACCTCTGAGAATCAGGCGGTCGAAAGGTCCTTCTCCCTGATCGCCGCGCGGTGGTGCGCTCACCAGGCTCTCTTCCTCCTGGGACCACGCCGGGCTCGCGAGCAGCGCCGCGAGCCAGATCAATGCCAGCGCCTTCGAAATTCTCCTCGAGATCATCCGTCCACCTCCTGCTTCACTGGGCACTCATCATACACGTTCGCGACGGCCCTTCAACCGTTCGTTGAAGGCTCAACTGATCCCGGATAAAATTCTCGCGGAGCTCGGGACGTGGATCTCCTTCAACTGGAGCACTTCATGGCGGTGGTGGAGTCCGGCTCGTTTCGGCGGGCCGCCGAGAAAGTTTTCAGGACCCAGCCGGCCATCAGTCAGAGCATCAAGAAGCTCGAGGAGGAGGTGGGCGCGCCTCTCTTTGCTCGTGATGGCCACGAGGTCGCCTTGACCGAAGCGGGCAAGCTGCTCGCGAGCTATGCGAAGCGAATGCTCCGGCTTCGAGCGGACACCTACCACGCTCTTGGTGAGCTCAAGAACCTTGGCTCTGGCTCAGTGTCCATTGCCGCACCGGAGTCGGCGGCACTCTACCTGCTTCCTGGCCCGCTCCAGTGTTTCTTCGAGCGTTACCCCGGAGTCAAGCTGGGCATCTACCGGCGGCATCGCGACGAGATAGCCCAGCAGGTCATGGATCGGGAGATCGATATTGGGTTCGTTCTCAGCGAGCCGTCCTTCCACGAGATGGAGTCCTTCCCGATCTACGAGGACGTCATGACCTTGATCGCGTCTCCCGAGCATCCTCTGGCGGGGCGAAGCGACGTCGCCATCAAGGACCTGGGACGAGAGCGCTTCGTTTTGCACCACGGATGCGAGCCCACGCTTCAGGAGCTCGAGAAGACTTTCGAGGAGAACGGAAATCGACTTGCAATCACCGCGGAGCTCTGGGGCTTCGAGAGCGTCAAGACGTTCGTCCGACAGGGGCTGGGGTTGGCGATCGTGCCCCGGCTCACAGCCGCCGAAGAGCTCCGCCATGGAGCTCTGGCCGAGATCCCCGTTCTCGGGCTCCAGATGCCGCGGCGAACTTTCCTGATCTGTCGCGACCCGCGTTACCTGACCGATGCGGCCCGAGCGTTGCTCGAGACGGTTCGCGGGTTCAATTGGGGGGCCCTGGAGCGCAAGACGGGCGTTATCAGGTGATAAGAAAAATTGGCTTGACTCAACCGGGACTAGAACTTATCAAGATTTAGGTTCACGATTCACCTCGACAAGAATTCAATGAACCGGATCTCGATCCAATGTGTCGTACCTGCGAATGACCGGCCCGAGGAGTGTGGATCCGCCAACCCAAGCAAGTGAGCGTGTTAGCGCGACTCTGGTGCGGGGAGGCATCTGGGTATCGAGATTGCAAGTAGCGAGGAAGAGGAAGGTGTATACATCGGGTTGATGAACCCACATAAATCCATGAAACGAGCAAGAAAAGTTCCTTTTCCAATCACTCCGACGAACGTCCCTGTCATAACCAAGGGGGAACCTATGCGCAAATGTTGTTTTGGGATTCTGCTGGCTTGCCTAGCGGTTGCAAGCCTTGGCGCGGCCCAGACTCAGACGGGCACCATCACGGGAGCCGCCGCGGACGAGCAGGGGGCGCGGATGCCTGGCGTGACCGTCTCGATCGCAAGCCCCGCACTCATAGGCGGAGCGCGGACCGCGGTAACGAACCAAACGGGTAGCTATCAGTTTTCCCAGCTCCCGCCCGGTTTGTACACCGTGACTTTCGAGCTATCGGGGTTCAACACGCTGAGGATGGAAGCGATCGATGTACGTGTCGCGTTCGTCAGCACTGTTAACGCCCGGATGCAGGTCGCGGGAGTCGAGGAGACGATCACGGTAACTGGAGAGTCACCGGTCGTGGACGTGAAATCGTCCGTGGCGGCGACGAATATCGACAAGGATCTCTTCGAGACGGTCCCGAGCGGCAACAACCCCTTCACCATGGCGGCTTTCGTGCCAGGCATGGTGACGGGCCGGCTCGACGTCGGCGGAAACGAGGGCGCGCAGCAGTACGCTCTCGAGATCTTCGGCTCCGACCCCGACCAGAAGACGTTCTCGGTGGACGGTCTCAAGGTGAACTGGCCGGGCGGCGCCGGAGGCGCCACGATGCAGTACTACGACTTCGCGATGTACGAAGAGTACAACTTTCAGACCTCGAGCACGTCGGCCGAAGTCGACGTTTCCGGTGTCTATATGAACATGGTGACGAAGTCGGGAGGGAACGATTTCTCGAGCGACAACGCTTTCTACTACGAGAACGATAGCCTACAGGCGGATAACATCGATGCTGACCTCGAGGCCCAGGGGATCCAGCAGGGGAATCCCATCGACATCGCCTACGACTGGAACTCCACCCTCGGAGGACCGATCGTGACGGACAAGGCCTGGTTCTTCGGCTCCATCCGCTGGTGGCGGCTCGACCAGTTCCAAACCGGCGCGGTGAACCCCGACGGAAGCCAGGCAATCGATGACAACCGTATCCGCAACTTCATGGGCAAGGGAACGTACCAGTTCTCGGCGGTCGACAAGTTCTCTCTCATGGCCCAGGGGAATCACAAGCAGCGCTTCCACCGCCGCGATCCTCCCTATCTCTTCGTCGAGGACCAGGCCACCCGCTTCCAGAACCAGTGGGCGTATAACGTTCTCGGCCAGTACAACCGCGTCGTGGGCGCAAACGGCCTGTTCGACATCCGCTTCGGGAGGATGTGGGGCGAGACGCCTTACGGATATCAGGCTGGAGTAGGCCCGGACGACATCAGCATTGCCGACACGGTACGGTTTACCGTCGTCAACTCGCAGTTCACCGAGTATTTCAACCCCAACCACCGCTATCAGTTCAACGTCTCTTACAGCCTGTTCGAAGACTGGTTCAACGGGAACCACGATGTGAAGGCGGGGCTCCAGATGAGCTGGGAGCGTATGTTCCAGGAGTCCTACCGGTTGCAGGACTATCGGCTCGAGCTCGCGGATGGAATTCCCTCCTTCGCGGTCCTATCCAATTCGCCGGTAACCGAAGAGGAGCTCACCCGAACATGGGCCATTTTCCTTCAGGACAATTGGACCATCGGGCAGAGGCTCACGCTCAACCTCGGTGTGAGAATCGACAGCATCAACGGGATCGTTCCCGAACAGACGAGCCCAGCCGGCACGTGGATCGGAGAGCGGAACCAACCGCGCCTCGACGGACTGCCGGGTTGGACGAACGTTGCTCCAAGGCTCGGCTTCGCCTATGACCTCTTTGGCGACAGCCGCACGGCCATCAAGGGTGCCTATGGTCGGTACTACGTGCAGACCGGAACCCTTATCTCGCAGACCCTCAACCGTAACGGATTCTCGGAAGTACGCCCGACGTGGCGCGATCTCGACGGGAACCTGCGCATCACGCCGGGGCCCTGTGGAAACATCACTTGCAGCGCGGAGCTTGGCACGATTCCGGCGTTTCCGACCAGCAACACGACCTACGATACCAGCTCGAAGCGACCCTTCGATGACGAGTTCAGCATCGGAGTCGATCACAGCTTGACGAACAATCTCGCCGTGAGCGCCACTTATTTTCATCGCCGACATCCCTACGGGCTTGGCATCATCAACCTCGCGAGGCCCAGCACGGCCTATACACCTGTCGAGAGGCAGTTCACGAACCCGTCGGGGCAGGTCGAGAGCGTCACCGTCTACAGCCTCGATCGCGCGCTCCTGACGCAATCGCAGCGCTCCATCACCAGCAGCGACGTTCTGAACAGCAGCTACAATGGCTTCAACGTCAATGTGAACAAGAGGTTCAGCGATCGCTGGCAGATCCTGGGAGGCATGACGTTCTCGAGTAACAAGGGCTTCTATCACACAGGGATCCTGACGGATGGAAATGGCTTCGATCTGAACAATCCGAACAGCTACATCGGGCGCGAGAACTCAGCGATTTTCAATGACGTTCCCTTTCAGCTCAACCTCGCGGGGAGCTATCTCTTCCCGAAAGACGTCCTCGTCGCCCTCAAGTACACGGCTAGCTCGGGAACTCCGCTTCTCCGCCAGTTGTCGGTTCGAGGATTGACCCAGACCGAGACCGTGTACGTCGCGCCACGAGGCGAGGATCGCACCGAGTTCGTCAGTCAGTTCGTCGATGTCCGTCTTTCGAAACGATTCCCGATCGGCAACCGTGCCCGGCTCGAAGGGATCGTGGATCTATTCAACATTCTGAACGCGAATCACGTGCTGAACCAGAATGCAGCGGTGGGTGTCAGCTCCGGACCCGATGTGGCGGCCTTGAGCACGAGCTGGGGGCGACCGAGCCTCATTCTGACGCCGAGAATCATCCGTCTAGGTGTGAAGCTGTCGTTCTGAGTTTCGGCGGTCGCAAAGAGGGGGGCTGAAGGCTCAGCCCCCCAAACTTTCGACCAAGCCCCTGGCTATCGAATTTGCTCAAGTCTTTTCAAAATCGGCTCGACCGCGGCCCTGGTGTCAGGCGAAAGCGTGATGAGTCGGCGTAGGCACTGGACCGCCTCCATCCGCTCACCGAGCCGCACGAGCTCCACGCCCAGCAAGTACAGCGCGCGAGGGTGATCGGGGTACGCCTGAAGGGCGAGACGCAGCTCGGCCACGGCGAGGGCGCGATTCTCGGCATGGTGTGAGGCATTCACCGCGAGCTCGATGTGCTCGGCGGCCTTCTTCGTCCGTCGAAACAGCTCCAGCTCTTTCGTCGCCTCATCGTGTCGACCGTCTCGCAGCATGAGCTGGCCGAGGAGGTAGTGCGCGCCCGGATGGGTGACGTCCAGCTCCGTCACTCGTTGCAGAAGCGTCTCCGCGTTGTCACCCGAAAGGTAGCGCACCTCCGCCAGGAGATAGAGCGCGTTGACCGACGGAGAGGGCTCCAAGGTATCCGGCCTCGGAGCTTCTTCAGGAATGAGCTTCACGGCCTGTTCCGCATGTTCGCGAGCGGCGCGATAATTGCCCTGGACCTTGGCGACCGCACCGAGATAGTAATGTGTCATCCCGTTTTTGGGATCTCCTTCGAGCGCACGAACGAGCTCCGCACGGGCGGCATCGTAGCGACCGAGCCGAAAGAGTAGCGCGCCGAGGGTCGTGCGCAAGCGGTGCTGCTCGGGCCGAAGCTCGAGGGCCTCGGCGAGCGTGGCGGCCGCTTGCGGAATCTGGTCGCTCTCCGTCTGGAGCCGAGCCAGAAACGCGAGCAGCGGCGCTGACGTCGAGCGCTCGCGGGCATCGCTGAGAAGCGCAATGGCCCGTTCCCGCTCGCCCTGTTCCAGGAGCCGCCGTGCCTCGGTGAGGGGGTCGCCCTGCAGCAGCCAGACGAGGGTCAGCGCAACCAACCGATGCCTTCCTTAATGAGGTAACTCGTCCCCCCTTCGAGCTCCTCCAAAACGTCCTCTTTTCCCGAAGGCCAGGTGACGACGAGCTTGTCGACGCGCTCGAGCTCGCCTAGCCCGAAATGCGCGACCGGCTCGTTCGCTCCCAGAAAACCGTCGCTGGTGCGGAGCTCCCGGAATTGCCGGGCTCTCCCGCTGGAGAGAACAAGCGTAGCACCAAGCCCGTCACGGTTGCTCGCGGTTCCAATCAGCCGCACGCGGAGCCACGTTCCGGCAGCGCGGCCGACGTAGACGTCGGGCGCCGAGTCGAGGTTGTTGACCACCACGTCGAGCGCGCCATCCTGATTCAGATCTCCCAGGGCCGTGCCTCGGCTGACCCGGGCGTGATCGCCGGCAAGCGGGACCTCCTCGAACGTCCGCCCGTCACCCAGGAACAACTGATTCTTCTGAGCGTAGGGCTCGCCGATCTCGCGATGTTCTTCGAGCTCGGAATAGATGTGCCCGTTGGCCACGAAGAGGTCGAGCCGACCGTCGTTATCGGCATCGAAGAAAACCGTGCCCCAGCCGAGATACGGCAGCGTGGGAACGGCGAGGCCCACCCGTGCGGTGACGTCCGTGAACCGGAGCTCGCCCTGGTTCTCGTACAAGGTGTTGTAATCGCGCTGGAAGTTGGTGACGTAGAGGTCGAGATCGCCGTCGGCGTCGAAATCGCCAGCGGTGGAGCCCATCCCCGACTGCTCGACCCCGGATCCGCTATAACCGGCTCCGGAAACGAGCGATACGTCCTCGAATCGCATCCCGCCCAGGTTCCGGAACAGGAGATCGATCGTGGCGTCATTGGCGACGTGAATATCGGGAAGCCGGTCGCCATCGAGGTCTGCTAGAAGCACACTCAAGCCCCGCGTTTCTGGCGAAAAGACGCCCGCCTCGGCGGTCACGTCGCGAAACGAGCGGCCATTTTCGTTATGGAAGAGCGCGTCGGGCTCGCCGGGAAGCCCGTTGGGTCCGCAGAAGACCTCGATCCCAAAATAGCGACACCGGGCCCCCAAATCGGCGCGTTTGCGATCGATGTAGTTGCAAACATAAAGATCCACGAGACCATCTCCGTCGAGATCTCCAAAGGCAGCGCCCGTGCTCCAACCGGGATGCTCCGCACCGGTCTCGAGCGTGGTGAACGTTCCGTCGCCGTTGTTGCGATAGAGAACGTTCGGGCCGGTGTTGGTGACGTAGAGATCGGGATCCCCGTCGTTATCGATGTCCGCCACGGCACAGCCGCCCGCCCAGCCTTCGTCACCCACGCCCGCTTCCTCGGTCGTGTCCTGGAAAACGAGCTCGCCGAGATTACGATACAGACGATTGCTCGCGTCGATCCCGGGCGCTCCCCCGTCCGGAAAGTAAAGGTCGTCCAGACCGTCCAGGTCGTAATCCAGCAGGCAGACGCCGGCTCCTACCATCTCGACGATGGAGCGTTTGACTGCGGCTCCGGAGTGGTTGCGGTAGTCCACGAAGGAGGGCACCAGCCGGAACAGGTCATTGTTGCCTTCAGCGGCTCGTGCGGAAAACGGAAGCGCCGCGAGAACAACCGCAAGTACACCAAGCATTGCTACGGAGCTCGCACGACGTGCGCCTCACCCGGGCCCACCTCGAGCTCGGTGAAGCTCTCTCTCTCACCCGACTCGGAAGTCCGCGTGCGGGCGGCGACCGGCTCGCCGTCGACGAGCAACGAGGCGTGCTCTCCGGCGAAGACGGCGCGCCAGCCGAAGGCGGGCCCTGAGTGATTCTCCACTCGGGTCTCCCGGGCGCCGGACTGGTGAACCGCGATCTCGTTCGCGAGCAGTGGCAGGTTGTCCAATCGGACCCAGGAGACCTCCTTCGGCAGGCGCGAGCGAGTCTCGACGACCCCCTCTGACGCCCGCGGAATGACTCCAACGAGACGATGAACGGTCGTGCCGACTGCGGTGAAGACGTTCTCAGGGTAGTCACGATGCGGCAAATCGGGATTCAGCTGACCCATCAGAGAGTGAAAAGCTTGCTCGTGGCGCCCGTAACGATAGTAGGCCTCGGCGAGATAGGAATTCTCCTCGATGGTGAGCGGTTCGATATCGAGCTGCTCGAAGAGCTCTTCGGCGTGAAAACTGTCCACGATTCCGAAGTACAGGGGCAAGATCTGCAGGGAAGAAGCTTGATCGGTATGGAATTTCCCGCCTTCTCCCCGCGAAGGATAGAAACGGCCGAGCTCGGCGTTCCACCACGTCTCGTTGTAAATACGACGCAGGTGGCTTCCCTCGGTGGCGAAGGAGACGGCTTCATCCGCTTCACCGCGAAGCATGAGCACCCTCGCGTAGGCGCGGATCGCGGCGTAGTGAGCGGCCACCAGGTCGCCGCCGGTCCAGGCCCGGGGACCGTCGCCTTCGTAGTAGGTTGCGAGGCCACGCATTCCGTTCTGCGGAGGGCTTTCCATCAGACCATCGCCATCCTGGTCCCACACCGCCACAAAATCGGTGAGGGAGCGACGATAAAAATGGTCGAACTCCCTGTCTCGAAGATAATCCTGGTCCCCCGTCCATTCGTAGACGCGATAGCAGGTGTGCAATAGGTCGAAGTTGGCGGGGAGCTTGTACCGGAAGTCGTCGTCTCCACGGTAATCGAGGGGCGACGGCCGGTCGTGGCGGTCGATCGCCCAGAAGCTGCACCAGTCGCGGGATTCGGCGACTGCCCGAGCGAACTTGAGAAGCATGTTCTTGAGATGAGTGGATAGGCCCAGAGCGAGAGCCCCGGTCGCTTGATGCGAAACGTCGCGCACGCAGAAAGCCTCGCGTTCCGGAAGCGTCCCCCCAAGCCATTTCCCCACCGCTCCCCCATCGAAGACGTACTCCAGGGCTTGTTTCTTCGCCCAGGAAAAGCCCTCGACGAGGGCCCGGTGGTCGGATGTGAGCTCGATTCTGCCGCGGCTTGGCTCGAGAGTCGGCTTCGCCGCGCCTGTGCAGCAAGGCAGGCTCGTGGCGGTGGCGAGCCCGATCAGCATCCGACGAATCATCTCCTTGCGCTGTATTCTGATACATCCTAGACTTTCGCGCTCGGCGCGAGGGAGTTCCATGTCTTTTACCAATCTCGACTGGCTCGTCGTAACGCTCTATTTCCTCGTTCTCATCGGGCTCGCCTGGTGGGTGATACGCCGTCGGCCGGAATCTTCGGCCGACTACTTCCTCGCCGGACGTCACGTGGGATGGTTCGTCATCGGGGCCTCCATCTTCGCATCGAACATCGGATCCGAGCACATTGTGGGGCTCGCGGGAACGGGAGCGAAGAGCGGTGTGGTGATGGGCCACTACGAGCTGCACTCGTGGCTGGTCCTTGTGCTCGGTTGGGTCTTCGTACCGTTCTACATGAGGAGCCGCGTTTTCACGATGCCGGAGTTCCTCGAGAAACGCTACAGCCCCGCGGCCCGGTGGATCCTGTCTTTGACGGCGCTCATCGCCTACGTGCTCACGAAGATCTCCGTGACGATCTACGCCGGCGCGGTCGTATTCCAGACGCTCATGGGCATCGACTTTTGGACCGGGGCCCTGGTCGTCGTGATCTTGACCGGTGTGTACACCGTCCTGGGGGGGCTTCGAGCCGTCGTCTACACCGAAGCGCTGCAGGCGTTCGTATTGCTCGCCGGCTCTGCGACCGTCACCGTCGCCGGTCTCGTTCGCCTCGGCGGCTGGAGCCGGCTTCTCGAGATCGTCGGTCCCGAGCACCTCAACATGTTCCTGCCGGCGGACCATCCGGACTTTCCGTGGACTGGAATGATCCTGGCGCCACCCATCGTCGGGCTCTGGTACTGGTGCACCGACCAGTACATCGTACAGCGGGTCCTCGCGGCGCCGAACGAGCGACAGGCACGCCGGGGGACCATTTTCGCCGCCTATCTGAAGCTCGCGCCGTTTTTCATCTTCCTCCTGACCGGCGTCATCGCTTTCGCGCTGGCACGAAGCGGCGAGCTCGAGCTGGTCGAGGCCGACCAGGCTTTTCCGACGATGGTGGCCGCGATCCTTCCCGCGGGCGTACGCGGGCTCGTTGCCGGAGGACTCTTGGCCGCGCTCATGAGCTCGCTCGCCGCGGTCTTCAACTCATCCTCCACGCTGTTTACCATGGACATCTACAAGAAGCTCCATCCCGACGCGTCGGATCGCACTCTCGTCGTCGTGGGGAAGCTGGCGACGACGGTCCTCGTCATCACCGGAATCGCCTGGATCCCCTTGTTGCGAAATATCTCGGGTGAGCTCTACCATTATCTACAGAGCGTACAGGCCTATATCGCGCCGCCCATCGCGGCGGTCTTCTTTCTGGGACTCTTCTCGAAACGCATAAACTCCCAGGGCGCGCTGGCCTGTTTGATCGGAGGTTTCGTGGTGGGAATGAGCCGCCTCGTGGCGGAGCTCAACAAGGACGCTCTCAGCGGGTGGCTCTTCACCTTCGCCGACGTCAACTTCCTCCATTTCTGCGTTTTGCTTTTCGTATTCTGCGCCCTTTTGTTGATCGTGACGAGCCTCTTGACGCGGCCACCGTCCGAGGAAAGCCTGCAGGGCCTCACCTACGCGACGACCGTCTCCGGTGATCGAGCGTCCTCGCGCGCCAGCTGGGATTGGACGGACGTGATGCACACCGTGATCGTGGTCGGGGTGGTCGTTCTGGTCCTGCTCTACTTCTCGCCGCTCCGAATGCTTTGATGGGCTGATGCTCGAAGGACGTTGGGAGCAGCGGTGGCATCCGCTCCGCGAGGAGTGGGTCATCGTCGCCGCTCATCGGCAAGACCGGCCGTGGACCGGTGAGACCCTCGGGGACCAGCTCGCCGGTGTTCCCCGATTCGTCGCCGACTGCTACCTTTGTCCCGGGAACCTCCGTTCGAGCGGACAGCGGAATCCTCGCTACGAGTCGACGTTCGTTTTCGACAACGACCACCCCTGTGTCGGGCCCGACGCACCCACGAATCTGTCGGTACCGAGGGAGCCGTACCGCGTGCGTCCGGCAACGGGCGTCTCGCGGGTCGTTTGCTTCAGCCCGCGTCACGACCTGACACTCGCGGAGATGGATTCGAAGGAGGCGCAAGAGGTCATGGGCACCTGGCAAAGGGAGTTTCGCGATCTGGCGAAAAGGCCCGACATCGCTCACGTCCTCATGTTCGAGAACAAGGGGAAAGCCGTTGGCGTCTCGAACCCGCACCCTCACGGTCAAATCTATGCGACCGACTTCGTTTTCAAGACGATTTCCAACGAGGTGGCGGCGTCCGAGCGCCATCGGGCGGAAACCGGCCGGGTTCTCTTCATCGGCATCCTCGAAGCGGAGGCGGCCGACGGACGCCGGATGCTCTACGAGAACGACACCGCAGTGGCTTTCGTCCCCTACTTCGCCCGCTATGCTTACGAGGTGATCGTGGCGCCGAAGAGGACCCATCCCAGCATCGCAAGCCTGTCCGACGCCGAGGTCGTCGATTTCACTTCCGCTCTGCAGCACGTGCTGGTGAAGTTCGACAATCTCTGGCGGATGAGCTTTCCTTACGTGATGCTCCTTCATCAGGCCCCGACCGACGAGAACGATTACGGCGCATTCCACTTCCACGCCGAGTTCCACCCACCATTGAGAAAGCCGAACCTGCTGAAATACCTCGCGGGTCCGGAGGTGGGCGGGGGAAACTTCCTCAGCGACACCGTCCCCGAGGAAAAGGCGGCGGAGCTCCGGGCGCTCCCCGACGTCCACTACCGGCACGTGCCCGAGCGATGAAACTCGTCGATCTCCTCGACCCCATCCGCGAGCTGCACGCGCAAATCAGGGAGGCGGTCGTCGCTGCCTTCGCCCGACGCGAGCTCGAGGAGCTCTCATCGGTAGCGAGAGACGAGGAAGGCGACACGCTCTACGCGATCGACCGCGTGGGAGAGTCGGTGCTTCGCGATTTCTTCGAGAGGGCGTCGCTCGACGAGCCCGTGGTTCTCATCGCCGAGGGTCTCGAGCCCGATGGAAAGATCGTCGTGCCCCGCTCTGCGTCCGAAAACGATGCGGCCTTCCGGGTCGTCATCGATCCGATCGACGGCACTCGTGGAGCGATGTACCAGAAACGAAGTGCCTGGATTCTGACGGGAGTGGCTCCTAATCGCGGCCCGGACACGAGCTTACGAGACATCGAGCTCGCCGTTCAGACCGAGATCCCCCTGATCAAACAGCACTTGTCGGACGCCGTTTGGGCGTTCTCCGGAGGACCCGTCGACGCCGAGCGCTACAACCGACTGAGCGGAGAGACGCGCCCGCTTAGGCTCCACCCGTCGACGGCCGAGACGATCGAGCACGGCTTCGCCGGGATCGCACGGTTCTTTCCCGGAGCGCGCGACGAGCTCGCGGCCATCGATGAAGAGATCGTGCGTGCCGCACTCGGCCCGAGCCCGAGAGGCAAGGCCTTGTGCTTCGAGGATCAGTACATCTGCACGGGAGGCCAGCTCCATGAGCTCTTCTCCGGACGAGATCGCTTCGTCGCCGATCTGAGGCCGCTCATGGCACCCCTTCTGTCCGCGCGCGGCTTCCCGCTCGGCATCTGCGTGCATCCTTATGATGTCTGTACCGAGCTCATCGCCCGCGAGCTGGGTGTCGTCGTCACCGACGTCTACGGCGCGCCTCTCTCCGCGCCCCTCGACGTCGGTACGGATGTCAGCTGGGTCGGCTATGCCAACGAGAACATCCGCAGGCAGATCGAACCATTGCTGAGGGAGGCGTTGAGACGGCGAGGACTATGGAGCTGACCGAATGGCCCGACGTCGCCGCCTTCGTGAGCTGGCTGGAATCGGCTGCAAGCATGAACCCGCCCGTGTTCCTGGCGAGGGCACCGGGACGTCTCGATGTGATGGGCGGTATCGCGGACTACTCCGGCTCACTCGTGCTCCAGCTCCCGCTTCGTGAAGCCGCTTGCGTGGCGTTGCAGAGGTGCCCGACGCGCCGGCTCGATGTCGTGAGCCTGGGCGATCCGGTTCGTCAATACACCACATCGTTGGACGAGCTTATGGGACTCGACTTCGACGCGGCCCGCGCTCACTTTCGACGAGAGCCTTCGAAGGCGTGGGCAGCGTACGTGGCCGGGGCCATGGTGGTTCTGATGCAGGAGAAGCGAGCCGCTCTTCCGAACGGCGCGCGTATCATGGTGCGCTCGGACGTGCCCGAAGGGAAGGGAGTCGCCTCCTCGGCGGCGCTCGCGGTCGCGTCCATGACGGCCATCGATGCTGCCTATGACGTCGGCCTCGAACCGCGTGAGCTCGCGTTTCTCGCGCAGAAGGTCGAGAATCGAGTTGTCGGTGCCCCGTGTGGAATCATGGACCAGACGACGGCGGTCTTCGGCGATAAGGATCGACTCCTCGCCCTTCTCTGCCAGCCGGCCGAGATCCAGGGGAGCCTGGCCATTCCGGAAGGGCTCGCCTTCTGGGGCATCGACTCCGGTGTCGCTCACACGGTCTCCGGAGAGGACTACACTTCGGTGCGCATCGGCACCTTCATGGGATACCGTATCCTCCAGGCCCTCACCGGCCGCGATTTCGATGGATTCCTCGCAAACCTAACGCCATCGGAGCTCGACGCCTACCGCGGCGAGCTCCCGGACGCGATGTCGGGAGCCGCGTTCCTGGCTCGTTACGGCGGAACCTCGGATCCGGTGACCAGAGTGGATCCCTCCCTGACGTATCCGGTTCGTGAGCCGACCGCTCACCCGGTCTCCGAGCATTTTCGGATTCGGGCGTTTGGTCGTTTGCTTCGAGGCGATGCGTTGGAGAATGCACCGATCCTGGGCGAGCTCATGTACCAGTCCCACGCGAGCTATTCTGCCTGCGGACTGGGCTCGCAAGGCACGGACCGGCTCGTCGAGCTCGCCCGGGCAGCCGGACCGCGACGCGGAATCTTCGGCGCCAAGATCACAGGAGGCGGAAGCGGAGGGACCGTCGCCGTCCTCGCGCGCCGCGACGCCGAGGATGCAGTGCGCGGCATCGCGGATCGCTATGCCCGGGAACGCGGCATCGAACCCACTCTCTTTAGCGGATCTTCATCGGGCGCCCTGGCTTTCGGCCACCGAGTCTTGAAACCGTAGGAGCAGCAATTCCGGACACGCCACTGCGCCTCTTTGACGCCTCGCTCTGCGGCCAGCACAATGGGACGAGAGAGGGTGCTCATGACACGATGCATCGTTATTCCGACCCTTGCAGCGACCGTGCTCGCGCTAGGATGCGCTTCACCCGGCGCCGAGCCGAAGGCGATTTTCTCGAGCGCGTTGAACTCCGTGGAAGACATTCTCACGCGTGACGGCGTCGCGGTGGATCGTGAGGTCTCGCACGACGGGCAAGGTGCGATCCGCATCGAGGCCGAGGGCGACGCGGCGACTTCGACCACCGTGCGCCTCGCCGAGGTCGAGCCCAAGGACGCCGAGAACGTCACTCTCACCTATCGAGCGCATCTGAGATCGGAAGGGTTGACTGGTAAGGCCTACCTCGAGATGTGGTGCAGCATTCCCGGCAAAGGGGAGTTCTTCTCGAGAGCGCTCGATTCCCCCCTGACGGGCTCGACCGAATGGGTCACGCAGGAGACGCCTTTCTTCCTGGATGAGGGGCAGCGCGCCCAAACGGTCAAGCTGAACCTTGTCATCGAGGGCTCCGGCACCGTCTGGGTGGACGATATCGTGCTCGTGCAGGCGGAGCGCTAGGGAAGCCCCGCTTCTTTAGAAATTCGGATTCCTTTAATCGCGATGCAAGACCGTGTAGCGCTTGGCGTCCTGGCGGTCGTCGCCGAGGATGGCCTCGACGTGGAACACGATGTCGTTGGGGTACAGGGCGGCGAAGTGCCGCTGGCAAGCGATGAGGACTTCCCCCCGCGCCGGGTCGAAGGGAACCTCCTCGAAGCGAGCGAGATCCGCTCCCGCGGAATCGAAAATCGCGACGTCCACGCGGTGAGCACGGCTCAAATCGGAGCCGCCGAGCCGGTGTACGAGGAGCTTTCCTTCCGGCGGGAATCGGGCTTCGGCGACATCTCCCGGCGACATTGGGTTTACGGCGAAGACCTTGCCTTCGCGCGACAGCGCCTCGTATCGCTCGGGGCTGAGAATGGGAGGCACGGCATTGGGTATCGCCGCCGCGAGTCCAAAGACCGGCTCGGATTCGCTCGCGCAGGACGGGCAGGAGAAGAGGTGCGCTTCGACCTCCTCGCTCGCGGATTCCTCCAAGAGTCCCGCCAGATAATCGGCCAGCCGGTCGAACGACAGGTGCTCCGTCATGAGCCCACGCAGTCTCGCAACCGGGCGATGGCGCGATGATGCATCACCCGAACGTTTCCCGGCGTTGTGCCTAGCTTCTCCGCTGCTTCGGAGGCCGTCGCGCCTTCCTGGAACAGGAGGAACAGGAGCCGGGACTCTCGGGGAGGCAAGGCCGCGAGGCATTTTTCCACCCGGCTGCTCTCCACGAGATCCCACGGCGGGGTCGCGGCAAAAGCGAGCTCCGTCGAAAGCCGGCGCCGGGTTCCTTCGATGCGGGCTTGTCCTCTTCTCATGGAGCGTGCCACGTTCCGACAGGTTCCGAGCATGAACCGGTCCACTCGCTCCAGGTCCTCTACCCGCCCGGCGCGAAGCGCTTCGAGAAGAATCATCATCACTTGTTGTGCCAGATCCTCGGCCGCCGTTACATCGAACCGCAAGTGCTTCAGCCCGTAGAGCCTAGCGCGGCTCAGGAAGCGAGCGCAGAGCTCCGCCTCGCAGGAAGCGGCATCCGGCGCCCCGTCGGCAATGCGACGGGCGATGGCGGCGTCAGATTCTGGGCGGCACACGGAGAAATCCTATCAAAGGGCGTAACGCCTGACCGATATTCGGCACGTGTAGGGTGCAAGGAAGAAATCGAGGCCGCGAAATGGCTCGCCCTCGAATGCAAGGAAGGAAAGCAATGGAATCTTACAACGCTGCACCCGACATCGAGGTCATCACTTCGAATTTCCCACTCCCCGGTTTCGGCTTCGTGCCGATCAACGCCTTCGTCCTCAAAGGGGCGGAGCCCATCCTGGTCGACACGGGAGCCGGGGTGGAGAGCAAGGAGTTCTTGCGGGTCCTTCGATCGATCCTCGATCCCTCCGAGCTCCGGTGGCTCTGGCTCACTCATCCGGACCACGACCATACCGGTAGCCTCCAACCGTTGTTGGCGGAGAACCCGCGGCTTCGCATCATTACTTCGTTCCTCAGTGTGGGTATCCTGAGCCTCACGGCGCCGCTGCCGCTGGATCGCGTTCACCTGCTCAACCCCGGTGAAGTCCTCACCGTGGGCGATCGCAGGCTCCACGCCATTCGACCACCGGCGTTCGACAGCCCCGCGACCACCGGCTTCTACGACGACAAATCTGGCGTGCTCGTTAGCTCCGACTGTTTCGGCGCGCTCCTCTCCCGACCCGCTCAGAACGCCGCTGAGCTCTCCCAAAAAGAGCTCCGAGAGGGGCAGATCTTCTGGGCGACGCTGGACTCGCCCTGGCTCCACAAAGCCGAGACGGGCGCCTTCGCCAAGGATTTGGACCTCGTTCGCAAGATGGATCCGACCATGATCCTGAGCAGCCACCTGCCCGCAGCCCGAGGCGACATGGCCGAACGTCTTCTCGGCACCCTCGCGGGCGCGCAATCGGCCCAGCCTTTCGTCGCCCCCAACCAGGCGGCACTCGAGCAGATGCTGGCGGCGCAATAGTGGAGTCGTCGCCTCGCGGGCTCTCCATCGGCACTGGAGCTAGCCACTGCGCCAGGGGTCTCGGTGCGCTCTCGGCCCTGTTCTTCGTCTGCGTGTGGCACGGCAGCGGCGAAACTCAAGAAGAGCGAACCTTGGGGCCCCTCGACGCGCAACGGCGGGTCCCGTACTTTATCGCCTCGGGCGAGCCCGGCTCGGCGTACTCGGACTCGGACCGCGAGCTCGCGCGTTGGGCCCTCGAGGCGTGGGAGCGCAACGCCAACGGCGCGTTCCACTTCGTGGCCAGTCCCGAGGCCACAGCGCTGGTTCGCATCTACTGGGTACCGGCGGGGCGCGGAGAATACGGCGAGATGCGACGGCTGATGGTGGATGGCCGCCGTGGCGCGTCCGTGTTCATCCGGCCGGATACCGACGCGCTCGGCGAGGAGATCGGAGAGCGCGCCCGCGCAGACGAGCTGTTTCGTGACACGATCGTCTATCTCACTTGCGTCCACGAGCTCGGTCATGCACTCGGGCTCCAGCACACCGCGGAGTTCCACGATGTGATGTATTTCTTCGGCTACGGAGGCGATGTCGCCGGGTTCTTCGCCCGTTATCGCCGTCGCCTGCAAGCCCGCGCTGACATCTCCGGCGAGGCCGGGTTGTCCGACGGCGATCTGGCCCAGTTGCATTCGTTATACGGCAAGTAGGTGTTCTGAGCTGGGAGAGCATGAATGCGAGCTCGGCCGCGAGATCTTCGACTCGCATCGAAACGGGCATTCCATCGTCGGCGGCGAGCCGAACTGAGCCGCTCGTTCGCAGCTCACGGGCGTCGACACGACGGTGCACCTATGCTACGTTTGTAGCTACACTACTTCCACGAATAGAGAGTTCCCTTTGTCGATCCGACAGCGTTTGTCTCTCGCGGGCTTTCTGCTCGTGCTGCTCCTGTTCTTCTTCTCCGGAGCATCCGGACTCGTGTACCAGGTCATCTGGGTACGGCTTCTGACACGCATCTTCGGAAGCACCACCTTTGCAGTGAGCGCCCTTCTCGCGGCCTTCATGGCCGGGCTCGGCTTGGGGAGCTACATCGCCTCGCGCTACCTGGGCAGACTTCGTCACCCGCTCCGCTGGTTCGGCCTGCTCGAGATCGGAGTAGGCATCTACGCGCTCTTCCTGAACGCTTTTCTGCCTTGGGGTCAGCGGCTGTTTCTCGGCATCGTTTCCGGAGCCGATCTCTCGCTCTATGGGGAGAGCCTCGTCAAAGTCGTGCTGTCCTTCATCATCCTGGTACCGCCGACGACGCTGATGGGGGCGAGCCTCCCTCTGCTCGTGAAGCAGACCGTGTCCCAGCTGAACTCGATGGGGCTCCGCACTGGAACGCTCTATGCCGTCAACACGCTGGGCGCCGCGGGGGGCTGTTTCATCGCGGGGTTCTTCGCCATCCCGAGCTGGGGCATGGAATCCACGACCCAGGCGGCGGCGCTCGTCAACACGATCGTCGGACTCGGCGGCATCGGGATGAGTTTCCTCTACTCGACCACCACCGAGACAGCATCTGCCGCGCCAAGCGCGGGCACACGTACCAGCGCGCTGAAGTGGGCCGTCGCGGCCTTCACCCTCTCCGGCTTCGCTGCGATCGGCCTCGAGGTCGTCTGGACGCGCCTGTTCACCATCGTGCTGAAGGGCTATACCTATTCGTTCACCGCGATGCTGACGGTGCTTCTCCTCGGGATCGGGGTGGGGAGCGTCGTGTTCGGACCACGTGCCGACCGCTCACGGGATCTCGAAGGGCTCCTCGGCCTGCTGCAGATCGCGATCGGGATCAGCGCTCTCGGTCTGACCGCGCTCCTCATCCTCTCGGATGGCACGCAGGTCTACTTGCTCTACCTCTTCGGCCACGACTGGACGGGGCGCGTCATGAGCAAGTTCCTCGTGAGCCTCGTCGTGCTCGGGGTTCCGACGTTTCTGTTCGGGGCGCAGTTCCCCGTCGTCTCCCGGATCGCTACCGAGGAGGCGCGGCTTGCTGGCGACCGCGTGGGAACCCTCTACGCCATGAACGTGATGGGATCCATTGCTGGAGCGCTGATCACGGGGTTCGTCTTCATTCCACTCTGGGGCACGCAGAGCGCGCTGCGAATTCTGACCGGTTCTATGGTCGTCATGGGGGTGGCTCTCGTCCTCCGTCGCGGCCTCGCTTCTCCCTTCCGCCGCCGCCTCATGGCTACGGCCGCTCCGGCGCTCCTTCTCGCCGTCGTGCTGGTGACGCCCGACGACCTCTCCCGGCGGATCCACGAAGGCTGGCTCATGGAGGGGGAGGTATTGAGCCACTACGAAGAAGGCGCGAGCGCCACGGTCATGGTTGGAAGATTCCCGCCGAGCGAGAGCGCGGAGCGCATCCTCATCAATGGGAGCTCGGCATCGAACGCCACGAACTACGGGCTGTCCGTCAACCGCATCCAGGGGTGTCTGCCGTTTCTCTTCGAGACGCGGCCGAAGAACGCGCTTGCGACCTGCTTCGGCACCGGGATCACATTCGGAACCCTCGGTCAGTTCGAGCTGGAGCACATCGACGGTATCGACATCTCGCCAGAAGTCATCCGTGCATCGGGACAGTTCTACGAACAGAACTACGGGGTGACGGACAATCGGAGGCTGACGCTTCACATCGACGATGGCCGGAACTTTCTGCTGAAGAGCCGGGACGAGTACGACGTGATCACCATGGAACCCATGCCTCCGTCGCTCGCGGGCGTCTCCGACATGTATACCCGCGAGTTCTACGAGCTCTGCAAGGAACGTCTCACCCCCAATGGCGTCATGTCCCAGTGGGTGCCGCTCTATTACCTGACGCTAGACGACGTGAAGATGCTCTACCGGACGTTCGCGGAGTCGTTCCCCCACGTGATGGTCTTCTACTATACGTTCGATACCTTTCTCGTCGGCTCGGAGCAGCCGCTGCGTCTTTCGCCGAAGACCTTCCGCGATCAGCTTCGCTCCGAACGGCTAACCGCAGACCTGAAAGAAATCGGTCTCGGCGAGCTCGAGGAGATGTACGCGATCTTCCTCATGGATCGCCGCGCCACCCTCGAGTTTGCCGGGGACGCTCCCGTCGTTACCGACGATCTCCCGCTCGTCGAGTTCACCGGGCCAAGGGCCGCGGACCTCTCGACGACGGCGGTGAACTATCTCGAGGTCACGAGATATGCGCAGCCCGTCACGAGATACCTCGATGGGGGGGAAGTGTCTCCGGAAATGAGGAAAGCTCTGGAGGAGACCTTCACGGAGAGAAGGAAGCACTGGGACAACGTGCACCGCGCGATATTTGGTCGGGTGGACGAGGCTAAGCATTTTCGGGAAGAGCAGCCCCGATCTCGTTGAGCTCCGGGGCCGTTGACGTCAGTGGGGAGAAAGCGGGCTCACTCCAGGGTCCGGCGTAATCTGGTTCACAATAGAGAAAGCACCCGTGTGATAGCGTCAATTGCGGAATGACAATCAGCGGGCTGCGGCGCTGGACCGCGCTGACGGCGGTCCTGAGCGCTCTGGTAGCCCCCGGTTCGAGCCCCCCCGAAGTCGAGGCCCAGGCGACCGGAGATCTGGAAGCGCGCCTGGTTCGCCTCGATGCATCGCTCGAAATTCTCAGGCGCGGCTACGCCATTCCCGGTCTGTCCGCCGCGGTGGTCCAGAACCAGCGTGTCGTTTGGGAAATGGGATACGGCTTCGATGACACGGAGCGCGGTCGACCCGCCACACCCGACACTCCTTACCGCATTGCGTCACTCACCAAGACCTTCACGTCGGTGTTGCTGCTGCAATGCGTCGAGGAGGCAACGCTGGATCTCGATGATCCCATCCAGAAGTACGGCTCGGACATCCCTGAGGCAGACGCCACGGTCCGAGACATACTGACTCACACGTCGGAGCAGACACCCGGGCTGGTGTTCCGCTACAGCGGCGATCGCTACGCCGTGCTTACGCCTGTGGTGGAGGCCTGCACCGGTCTGCCCTACCGTGTGGCGCTGGCCAGACGCATCCTGGATCCGCTCGCGATGCGCGATTCGGTTCCGGGCCAGGATCTGGAAAACCCCAGCCCCACGCTCCGCGCCCTGTTCGAACCGGGCACGCTCGAGCGGTACCGGGCGGTGTTAACTCGACTGGCGATCCCGTACAGCCGCGCCAACCCGTTCCAAGTCGAGCGTTCGGAGTACCCCCCCAAAGGCATCAACGCTTCGGCGGGCCTCATCTCCACCGTGCGCGATCTCGCGAGCTATGACTCCGGGCTCGATCATCACTTGCTGGTGGCCGAGGAGACACAGGAAGCTGCCTGGACGCCGGCCGTTTCGCGCGGCGGCGGGACGTTACCCTACGGCCTGGGCTGGTTCGTCCAACAGTACCGAGGCGAACGGGTGGTCTGGCACTTCGGCGATTGGCCGGGCTCGTTCTCGTCTCTCATCGTCAAAGTGCCGGGCCGGAATCTCACCTTGATCCTTTTGGCGAACAGCGACGGTCTGAGCGAGCCCTTCCCGTTGGCGAGCGGCGACGTCACCGCCTCTACCTTCGCTGCGCTCTTTCTGAGGCTCTTCCTGCAATGACGGGCAAGCGACCGCTCCTCGTCGGGGTGCTGATCATTTTATCCGCCCCAGCCGCCGAAGCGGTCGACTTCGGCTTCAAGGCGGGGGTCCACTGGGCTACCCTCCCCGGGTACACGGGCCCGTTGGGCGGTCTAGGTTCCGGAAGCACTCGAAACCTCAGCGGCGGCCCGTTAGTCGCCTTCCCTCTCGCGGGTGTCCTGGCGCTGCAGCCGGAGGCGCTCTTCGTCAAGAAAGGCACAGTGCTCAAGGCAGAGAATCCGCAGCTGGATCTCAAAACGACTCTCGTGTTCGAGTACCTGGAATTCCCCATCCTCGCCCGGATCGCAACGAATCAACCGGGGCCAACGAGCTTTTACGCCCTCGTGGGGCCATCCTTCGGTTACATGGTTCGAGCCCGCGAGCGGATCGAGAGTCTGGGCCAAGAGTCGGAGCGCGAGCTGGACACGATCGCACGGTTCGAAGCGAGTCTGGTCGTAGGCGGCGGCATTCGCGTCCGGTGGCTCTTGGCAGAATGCCGATACTCGCAGGGTCTCACCACAGTCGACGCGGAGCAAAGGACCGATTTCAAGAATCGGGGCATCGCTGTTCTGGTGGGTTTCCAATTGTAGCGCGAGGGGCATACGTCCTAGTCGGAAGCTGCAAAGGAGAAATCCTACTGGTGTGAAACGCGAAGGAGACGGCTGCGTTCCGAATCGCTTCCTAGCTCGGGGAGAGCGGAGTCGTTTGCACTAGCAGGCTCATGAAAAGTACAGCCCAGCCTGCCGAGCGGTGGCCAAAACGTCTGCCGCGAGATCGGCGCGAAGCGCCGCAAAGGCCGAGCCGTGGCGGCTCGATCGATTACGGGTTCCGCCACGGCATTGAGCAGTCTAGGGACGCTCGGTCGGGATCCAGACCACCATCTCGCCCCGGCCCCGGTTTGCCCAGGAGAAATACGGAATCGCCAGAAACCCTGTCTTTGCGCCGCCACGTTCGGCCGTGCCGGTGATCGCGACGACGCCGCCTAGGAGATCCTCGCGGTAGCTCGCTTCGAGCTCGGCTTCTTCGGGTAGCACCAGGTCCAGTACCCGCCCGCCGTTGTCCACCGCTTCGGCGGCGTACACGAGAGGACCGCGCTGGATGGCGAGCCTACCCCGATTGTTCTCGACGGCCTCGAGCGCTCGGACTCGGCGAACTGGCATGGGAAGCATCAAACCCACCGTGTCCCCCTCTCGCCACGTCCGTCGGATGGTGGCGAACCCGTCCCGCAAGGAAAGAGCGATCGACTCCCCGTTCACCTCGAGCTCGGGCTTCGCTTCACTCGGTTTCACGAACCGATAGAGATCGCTCGGAACGGGCTCTTCGCGCGCCCAGCCCGGAATGCGGACGTGCAACGTGAGCTCGCGGGGCTCGTCCGGGGAGACTGTGATGCGGACGCCGCCATCCCAGGGATAGCGGGTCTCTTGCTCGACGAGCACGCGGCCAGAATCGAGCTCGATGCGCGCTTCGCTCGCCACGAAGAGATTCACGAAGATGGCATCGCCGCGCTCCGCATAAACGAATCCCGGCAGGTGCGCGAGAAGGCGAGCGAGGTTCGCCGGACAGCAGGCGACCTCGAAGTAGCTCGACCGCTCCGCGCTTCCGTCGGATTCCAGAGGGTTGCGGTAGAAGAACGTGTCTCCTTTCTGGGAGACGCCGGACAGGGCGCCGTTGTACAAAATGCGCTCCATCACATCGAGAAATCTCGGGTCACCGCTCGAGAGGAACATCCGGTGGTTCCAGAGGTCGTTGCCGATGGCGGCGCAGGTCTCGGTGTATGCCGTCTGGTTCGGAAGCTCGTAGTTCTCGCCGAAGGATTCGAAAGTCCCGCGAGAGCCAATACCGCCCGTCAGGTAGAGCTTGGTGGCAATCACGTCCCGCCATATGGACTCGAGGGCCTCCCGATAGCCCGGTGCCTCAGTGTGAGCCGCAACATCCGCCATCCCGGTGTAGAGATATGTGGCTCGTACGGCATGACCCGACGCCTTTCGCTGCTCCACCACCTGCACGTGATCCTGTTTGTAAGGCCGGTCGTTATAGATGGCGAAGTCCGTATCCTCGGCGTAGGGCTCGCCTTCGTGATCGTGGCCCCGCTGATCGATGAAGAATCTCGCAAGCTCGACGTAGCGTTGCTCTCCCGTCAGGTCGGCGAGCTTCACCAGCGCGAGCTCGATCTCTTCGTGGCCCGGGATGTCGTGCCGGGCGTCCGGACCGAAATCACGGTCGATGAGGTCGGCGAAGCGTCTTGCGACGTTCAGGAGGGTCCTCTTGCCCGTGGCTCGATGGTGCGCGACCGCGGCCTCGATCAGGTGCCCGGCGTTGTAGAGCTCGTGGCTTCCGGCGGCCACATGAATCCAACGCTCGGCGCCCACCCCTGGCGCGGGGCGATCGGGATCGACGGTACGCGCGGGGAAAAGATAACCGTCTTCCTCTTGCGCTTCTTCGATGAGGGCGATGAGCTCGTCGAGCTCCGCGTCGAGCGCCGGATCGGGCTCCTGAGCGAGCGCGTACGAAGCCGCCTCGATCACCTTGTAGATGTCGGTGTCGTTGAAGCGGCGTCCTTCAAAGGCCCCTTCCATCATCCCGGCTGCCTTTCGGAAGTTGTCGACGCGTCCCGTCTCCTCGTTCTGCCGCATGATGTGCGGGATGGTGACAGTGCGATTCGTGACGAGTCGTGGTGTCCAGAACGAGTCGGCCAAATGGACACTAGTGAATGACACGGCGCGAATCGGACCTTCCTCTGAGACTGGCTTTTCATCGCCGCCGGGTCGGCAGGCTCCGGCCACCGCGATCGAAAGAGCGGCGATGAAAAACCTCACAGGCCAGCCCTTTCCCGAGCGTGCAGGATCACGGCCTTCATGTCCTCGCGTCGTGCGTCGAAGGTGTCGTCCACGACGTTGAGCGTCGGAATCTGGGGCTCGCTGAGCGAGAACGTATCTTCGGTGGAGCGCCGGAAACCCGCCTCGTGAACGCCCGTGCTTCCCCGTCCGGGTGCGGGATAACTCAGGTGCTGGAAGAAACGCGTGTACTTCGCGAGCTCGGAGGCGACCTCGGTCTGGGAGAACGAATGGTAGATCGGGATGAAAGAGAGGAGCGCGTCGTAGTGCATCTCCCCGACCGCCACAACGTCCGGGTAGCGGGCCCGAAGCTCCTCGACGAGCCGTCGCGTTCCCTCGTGCATATCCGCCTTCGGGTTATTGACCCATCCGCCCACGATGTCGAGGAAATAGGCGTCGGGCCGGTAGCGTTCGATGACTTCCGCGATGCGCTCGGTCAGATGGTGGCGCCAGGACTCGACGCCGAGATTCATATACGAAAGCCAGCCGTCTTGATGCCGGTCGTTGTCCCAATCGACCCAGTTCAGATCGAAGCGGTCGCCGTCCACCTTTTCGGTGTGACCGTCGGCGATCTCGCGAAACATCGGATGCATCCGATTCGCGGCATTCGCCCCGAACATCGGCATCATCCGGAAGCCGAGCTCCTGGCCTCCTCGAACGAGTCGGCGGAATCCAGAATCCCCTCCCATGCGCTCGGCAGGCGAGTAGAGAGGATAATCCCAGTAGTAGCGCCCGTCCCACGAGGAGACGAACGCCACGACGCGCCCCGCCGGAATCCGGGTCGCCACCCACCGAAGGATCTCGAGCATCCGGGCGTAGTCGTTGAAGACATAGCCGGTGAAATGCATCCCGTGAAGCGTGATCACGAGTGCGACCTCGCGAAGCCAGTCGGAAGCGTCTTCGCGAGTTTCCCACCGGGGAATTCGGTACGTGCGCTCGATGTGCTCGAAATGGGGCGCGGCGGCCTCGGCCATGGAAGAGACCTTCCCGATTCGCCAGGAAGGAACGCTCACCCGCGACGACTTCTTCCAGCCTTCGGTCTCGTGCACCGCCTCGACGCGGTAGGCGGTCTCTCCCGGCTGAAAGTAAAAACGTTTCGTCCGCACCTGGGTATCGAGCGAGGAAAGGAAGAAATACTGGCGCTCGCCGCTCTCGATCACCGCGAACGGTGTCGGCATGCCCCGAGCGGAGCCTGGGCCGAAGAGGTCTCCTCCCGAGAAGGGATAGCCGAGCAACACTTCATCATCGCCGGGGTCGAAGAATCGCTGGCCCGCACAGGAGATCCGGCCTCGGGGCACGCCTCGCAGAACGGTCGAGACCGCCTTGACCGGTTCCTCCATCTCGGCTTCGCTCGACCACTCGATGAAATCGCCTTCCTTCCGCAATCGGGTCTCGAAGCGACCCGCGGCTGACTCCTGTCCGCCCGCCCAGACGAACCCGTCGCAGATGAGATGGAGTCCGTCGTCCTCGGACGCGACTCGCATTGCGCTCGCGTCGAGCCCGTAGGCGTTCTCGTAGCTGAAGACGAGGAAGCCGAAACGGATTCCGTCGAGCTCGACCGATGGCTCGGGAAAATCGAAGCTGAACTTCATGTACGAACGGCCGCGTGGCGGCACAAAGACTTCGCTCGTGGAAACGAGTGGAAGGATTGGACCGCCGGGAGAGGTAACCTGAGGAACGAAGCTGCGGCCGTTTCGCCGGCGTCTCGCACCGAAAAGCGCGGCACCGGAGACGCCGCCCACGCCTCTCATCCATTCGCGACGGGACCAGAGTTTGCTCATTGCTCGCCTCGGACGGGGAGGATAGCAGAGCCCGACACGAAACGAGTACTTCAGTCGTTCCGGCCCGTGAGCGTTCGCGCGTCCGCCATCAGGCCTCCCTCGCCTCGAGATACTGCCGCGGAGTCATGACCCAGACCCCTTCAAGCCTTTTGCCCAAGTAGCGCCCAAAATCTCGCCGGTCGCCGGTGATGAGATGCGAGGCTTCGGCAGCGAGGGCCGCCTGGAGGATGGGGATGTCCTTCTCGGAGAGCTCAACGCCCAGCGGCAGCTCGACCGCACTCTCTGGCACTAGGTCGAGCGCGCGGACGAGCTTCTGGAGGCGCTCCAGCGGCTCGTCGGTATCGAGGTTACGTCGGGCTTCCTCGAAAGCGTAGGCGGAGGTGAGGAGCTCGACGCCCCCGAGCTCCCAGAGACGGCGAAGACCGGAGTTCTCCCGATAGGCCGCGGAGTGGAGTACATTCGCGTCGAGGAACGGCCGGTCCACGTAGCGGCCTCAGGTCTCCGGCCTTTCATGAGGGACGGCATCGGGGTCGAGGCCCATTTTCCGGACTTCCTCGCGGACCCGCTCATAGTCCTCGCGATCGATGGCGTTTTCGAGCAGGAACGCCGCCCGGAGCTCTTTGGAGTACATCTCGACGGGAAGCGTGACCGCTGGCCGCAGGAGGAGCCCCTCGGCAGTCGCCTCGACGAGAATTTCCCTTCCTTCCTCGAGGCCGTAGCGTTTGCGGAGAGGGGCGGGGATCACGACGGTTCCTCGTTTGCCAACTCGGGTAACCTCGGACATCCCTCGCGACCTCTGCTTTTCTGATTCTCTGACATTCAGTCGCGAATCACAAGACTCGGTCGTGGCCCAGCGTGAGGATGGATCCAACTCGGGAGGCGCGACTGGACAGGACCGAGTCCATCGCGATGGTATAAGTATAATGATGCCATCATGATGGCACGAACGCAGATCACGCTCGATCTGGAGACGAGGCGTCGTGCCCGGGAGCGAGCAGCAGATCTCGGGATTTCGTTCGCGGAGTACATCCGAACCTTGGTGGAGCGGGACCTCGCTCGACCGAGCCAGAACACCGGTCCTTCCGTGGTATTCGACCTCGGAAGCTCGAATGGTTCCGACGTTGCACGGAACAAGGACTCAATGCTCGGCACGGCGGTAGAATCGGAACGCCTGCGCAGGACCTCCAAGTGAGCTTGTTCGTCGATACCTCGGTCTGGTACGCCGCCGCGGATTCGGGTGACAGCAGCAACAAACGGGCAAAGTCACTTCTCTCCGCTGGCGAGCCGCTCGTCACGACGGATCACATCTTGATTGCGACATGGCTTCTCTTGAACCACCGCTTGAATCGCGCGGCGGCCGAGAAGTTTTGGGAAGGCCTTCGCGAAGGGGTGGCGGTTATAGAACCCGTATGGAGTCGGCCCGGGCGATCGGCTCGGATTTCCTCGTTCAGGATTTTTCGATCGCCGAGCGCACCAGCTTTGCGGTGATGCTACGACTCGGAATCCACCGCGCCGCGGCGTTCGATGACGACTACGCCGTGTTCCGCTTCGGCAAGGGACAAGAAACGCGCGCCTTCGAGATCCTGCGCTGAATTCCTGATTCGCGACGGGAGAAGCGAAATGAGTACTTCAGTCGTGCCGCAGCGTGAGGATGGGATCGACTCGGGAGGCGCGGTAGGCCGGAACCGCTGAGGCGGCAGCGGCGACGCCCACCAGCAACAACGACGCACCGGCAAACGTGACGACGTCGTTGGTGCTGACGTTGTAGAGAAGGCTTTCGAGGAAGCGGGCCAGCGCCCAGGTCGCCGTGATTCCCGCCACCACCCCTACGGCCGTCAGCTTCAGGCCGCTCGCCAGAACCATTCTCAGGACCTCGCCCCGCCTCGCGCCAAGCGCCATCCGTAGTCCCAGCTCCCGCGTTCTCTTCGCCACGGTGTAGGAGATGACGGCATAGATGCCAGCAGCCCCGAGCGAGAGAGCCAGGAGGGCAAAGAGCCCAAGGAGGAGTGTCGACACCTGCGAGCTCCACTCGGCATTCGTGATGCGCTCCGCGAGCGTCTCGACTCCGTAGACGTTGATGTCGCCGCCTATGCCCCAGGCGGTGCGCTCGGCGGCTTTCAGGAACGAGGAGGGATCCGCGTCGGTGCGAATCATCATGTTCATGATCGGGACAGGCGCCTGACGGTGCGGGAGGTAAATCACCGCGAGAGGCTCGGGGTTGGTGCCGAGCGTCCGAACGTTCCCCGCGATGCCTACGATACGCCTCGAGCCCATGAACGGGCTCAGGTCGGGTTGAGGCGACGAGTCCAGCTGGATCGACTCCCCGAGGGGATCTCGGCCGGCAAAGTAGCGGTGCGCCAGAACGTCGTTGATCACGACGACCGGCGCGGAGCTCTCGCGATCCTCCGTTCCCAACGGGCGTCCGCGCAGGACCGGGATGCCGACCGTTCGAAAGTAGTCGGGAAGCACGGCGCGAATCGTGGCGCCCGGCTCGTGGCCCCGCTCGACCGCCTCGCCCGGGATGGTGAAGGTCGAAGCTTGAAAAGGGAAGAGCGGCGGCGCGAAGCTGGTGGCGCTTACCGAGGTCACGCCGGGGAGCGCCCTCAAGCGCGAGGCCAGCTCCTCGAAATGCCGTATGCGCTGATGCGGCTCCGCGAAGGATTCGCCGCGGAGGGAGGTTCGCACGGTTAGAAGGCGCTCGGCATCGAATCCCGGGTCATATCCTTTCAGGTTCCGGAAGCCCTTTATGGCCAGACCGGCTCCGGCGACGAGCACGAGGGCCAGGCTGACCTCGCTCACGACCAGGAACGCTCCGAATCGGCGCGAAGATTTCGAGGACGCCGGATTTCTCCCGCCGTGCTTGAGATGATCGTTGAGCTCCATGCGTGACACCCGGCTCGAGGGCGCCAGGCCGAACAGTATGCCGGTCGCGATCGAAAGTCCGAGCGTGAACAGCAGCACTTCCCAGTCCAGAGTCACTTTTTGGAGGAAAGGAACCGGGGCACCCGTCGGCACGAGACGCAGGAGGGGCTGAAGCGTCCAGGCCGCGAGCAGAAGCCCCGTCGTTCCTCCCACCAGGCCGAGAACCACGCTCTCGCTCAAGAGTTGCCGCGACAGACGCCATCCGCTTGCCCCGAGAGCGCGACGGAGGGCGATCTCCTGATAGCGCTCCGCCGATCGTGCGAGCGTCATGTTGGCCACGTTGGCACAGGCGATGAGAAGGACGAACCCGACCGCCGCGAGCAAGACGGTGAGCAGGGGCCTCACGCTGCCGACGGCCTCTTCCCGGATGGGCACCACGCGGGCGTCCCAACCCTCGTTCGTCTCCGGATGCCGCTCGGCGAGCCTCTCGGCGACCGTGTGCATCGCGGTCTGCGCCTGCTTCACATCGACGTCCGGTCCCATTCGCGCATAGACCGCGAGCGTCCGGCTGTCCGTTTGCCGGTCGCCTTCGTCGAGTACCAGAGGTACGAACAGATCCGGCTGCGTCGCGAAAATGTGAACGCTCAGGTAGTCCGGCTTCAGCACCCCGATCAAGGTGTAGCTCTCCTCATCGAGGAGAAGCGGCTTTCCCAACAGCGTGGGATCGCCACCCAGGACGCGCTGCCACAAGCCATAACTCACGACCGCCACCTTCTCGCCCCCCGGCTGGGCTTCCTCCGGCCGGAAAGTTCGACCTAGGTGGGGCTCGATTCCCATCACGTCGAAGTAGCTCGCCGTGACCTCGTGGGTCAAAGGCACGACGGGCTCATCGAGAGCACTCAGCCGATAGCTCGAATTGAAAAGAGCCGCGATGTCGGTGAACGCTGGATTGGCCTCCTTCCAATCCAGATAGTTCGCCACGCTCACCGGGACCCGGTTCGTCCCGCCCCGCGTCGTCGCGTCTTGCCAGATCATCACGAGCTCGTCTTCGTTCCGATAGGGGAGCGAGCTCAGCAGGATCCCTTTCACGACGCTGAATAGCGTCGTGTTGGCTCCGATCCCGAGAGTGAGGGCTACGATAACCGCGAGGGCGAAGCCCGGGCTCCGCCGAATCGCACGAAAACCGAACCGAATGTCCTGCAAAAGGGTTCCCATGGATTCGACTCCCATTCATCATTCGTGCCAGGAGCCAACTTCAGCCAGGCCATTGATTTGTGGCAGCAGGCTATTCGGTTGCTTGTGCGCTCGTGGGACCGTCGATCCCGCCCGCGGGATCGACGTCGTTCATCAGAAGGCCGACCGCGTGGATCGCCAGGGTTCAGCTGCGAGACCGTCTGAGCCCGAAAGTCGCTTAATCGCTGCGGGTTACCGTCGTCGTCCGCCAAGATCGCAAACTCGATGCTAGCCACGCAGCCCTCCGACCAGAACAAGGGCGTCAGGTTCAAGTGATCGAGCTCTTCGAGCGCGCGCTCGAAACGCGATCGCTCGTATCCGGCGCTCCGCATCTGTTAAGCTCCCAGTTCGGACCTGCTATGTATTGCACCATCACGGCACGACCGAGGTCGAGAGTGATGAGCGCCAACAACGTGTCGCCTTGACGGGCCGCTTCGCTGAACATCCATCGGCGGCGGGAACTCCGGTGGGAGGCCGCTTCGCGCGCAGTGGCGCGGTCTTTCTCGCCTTCCTCGCGGCTGCCATGGTATTCACGTTCCCCCTCGTTGCGAACGTGACCCGTGCCGTACCCGATACTGGCGACCCGTTGCTGGATGCCTGGGTCTTTGGCTGGGTCGCTCATCAGCTCGCACGAGATCCGATCCATCTCTTCGACGCCAACCGTTTCTACCCCGAAACGGGTACGCTCGCCTTCACCGATCCGATGCTCGCCCTCACCGTACCGCTGGCCCCTTTCCAAGCTCTCGCTGACAATCCGATCCTCACGCTCAACGTCGCGATGCTTCTCTCTCTCGCTCTCTCGGGCCTCGGAGCATATCGACTCGCGCATTACTTGACGGGCGACGCCATCGCGTCCGGTGTGGCGGGAAGCATCTTCGCCTTCAACCCCTATCGTCTCAGCCATCTCGCGCACGTCAACCTGCAAGCGGCCGGCTTCATACCCCTTACTTTCCTGTGCCTCATTCGTTTTCTGGAGAAGGGACGAAAGCGCGACGCCGTGGGGCTTGGCGCGTTCCTTTGGCTGGTCTCCGCCTCGTGTGCTTACTACGGTGTGTTCACCTGGATCGGGCTTGCAGTCGCCGTTCCCTATGAGCTGGCTCGAACGGGAGCGCGCGAACGTCCCAGGCGCGTGCTTGCTCTCGGTCTCGTGCTCGGCCTCTCGGCCCTCGCCTACCTTCCGCTCGCGATGCCACTCATTCGGCTCGATCGCGAGTACGGCATGACGCGTCCCCTCGATCGTCTGCAGAGGTTCTCGGCCCGACCGATCGACTACCTGCGCTCGGGAGCCGACGCTCACCGCGCCGTCGGCTTCGAGCCACCGCGACGGGGGAAGAACCTCTTTCCCGGTATCGTCGCATTGGGATTGTCTTTTCTCGCTCTTCTCCGGCCCACTCGCGTCACCTGGCTCTTCCTGCTCGTTGGCGGCTTCGCCTTCTGGGCCTCACTCGGTCCCGACTACTGGCTATACAGCTTGCTTCACACCGTAGTACCGGGCGTGAGCGGCCTGCGCGCACCGCCGCGTTTCGTCATTCTCGTCATGCTGGCGCTGAGCGTTCTGGCCGCCCTCGCGGTCGCGTGGATCCGGTCTGCCGGCACCGGAAAGCTCGCTCGGTTCGCGCCGCTTCTCATCGTCGTGCCGCTTCTGGAGTCGACGCGATTTCCGAACCCCTATACCGAGGCGCCACTGTTTCCGCCCGTTTATGAATGGCTCCGTTCCCGGTCCGATCGTTCTCCCGTCGTCGAGGTGCCGATCACCTGGCCCCTTCACAAGAACGCGCTCTACCTCTACTGGTCGACCCGGCATTACGAGCCGCTCGCGAACGGACATGCGACGCTCGTTCCTCCAGTGTTCATCGAGCTGCGCCGTGCGATGGAGGGATTTCCCGACCGATCAAGCATGGAGCTCATCCGTAACAACGGATTCGAGCTCGTCATTCTGCACAAAGACCTCTTCTTGAGACAGCACGCCGCGGCGATGGAGGAGGCCATGGACGCTGAGCCCGGACTCCAGCTCGTTTATCGCACCGAGAACGAGCGTGTCTACCGCGTTCTCCGGTAGCGTCCTTTGGCGCGAGCCTTCGCGCAGCCCAGGCGAGCGGATCGGTTCGGCTGCGAGTCTCGCGGGGAGGTAGCTCCAGGCTTGGGCGACCTGCGATGAGAAGAGTCGTGACGCACACAATGGAAAAAATCTCGAAGGGATCGATGCCTCTCACCCAAATGATGACGAAAGAGGAACAGGGGTCGAAAGCGAGCATTCATCGAGCGCGATTCTAGCCCATAGCTTGCTAGCGCGGTCCGATCCGCAGCGACCGTATCCGGTTGAGCACCGCGGCCGTTTCGAACCGTCTCGGTCTGGCAAAGTTGCCTGGATGCTCCCCGGGGCGATTGAAAGGGGAGAGCACATCGAGACCTTCGCGATCGAAGAGCTCTTCCAGGCGCTCTACGAGGTCGCCCATCGTGGCATCGTCGGTGAGAAACCGCTCTGCCGCGAGCCGGATCGCGAATCCAATCGCCCGCGTCTGGCTCGCGTCCACGAGCTGTTCGACCGCTCTCAGATCGATGTGCTCCTCGCCGAACGCGAGCGAATCGCGTCCGCGCGCATCGATCCTCACCTCGCGCCGTCCCCGCGAGGCGTCGATGCTTTCGCGTAGCGGATGGCGACCCGGTGACCGGGCAAAGGGGGAGGGAGTCTCGATGGCGCGTCCGGTCGGGTGGGTTTTCGCCACTCGAACGGCTTCCGCCGTCACGTCCTCTGGCGAGTAATCCTTCATGCGGATCACGGTATCGGCCGACTCGAAGGAGTCGCCGGAGCTTCCGGTAACGAGCACAGTCGACACCGAAAGCCCGTCTTTCAGCTCGCGCAGGCGATCGACGAATGGAACGATGGGCTCACCGTCCCGAGCCACGAGAGCCTGCATCCGGGCGTCGCGGAACATCAAATTGGTGGCCGAGGTGTCCTCGTCCAGCATCAGGACCTTGGCTCCGACCTCGATCGCTTCGATGATGCTCGCGGCCTGACTCGTGCTTCCGCTGGCGTCCTCCGAGGAGAAGGCATCCGTGCTTCGACCTATCGGGAGCTCGCGTACGAACGAGCTGATGTCCACGCCGGCCACGCTTCGGCCATCCTCGGCACGAATCTTCACCGCATCGGGACGAGTCACCACGTACTCCCGTCCGTCTCCTGGCACATGCGGATAGACACCTCGTTCGAGCGCCTTCAAGAGAGTGGACTTCCCGTGGTAGCCGCCCCCGACGACGAGGGTGACCCCCTCGGGGATTCCCATGCCGCTCAACGTTTGGGCATCGTCGAGAGGATGCTTAAGGCCGAGATCGACCCGAAGCGATCGAGGAGAGCGAAACGGTATGGCATTCGGCATCGGCAGCTCGGACGAGCCACTCGCACGAGGCAGAATCGAGCCGTCCGCAACGAAGGCAACCAGCCCTCGAGCCGCGAGCTGTCGAGCCAGATGCGTATGGTTCTCCACGGTCTGGACGAACGGCATGCCTTCCTCGACGGTGCCGCTTCGGAGAGCGCGCTCGGCGATCTCGGGAAGCTCCTCGAGCAGCATGTGCTCCGCTTCCATTCCGAGAATGGTACGTCCGGCGGCGGGAAGTCCGACCTCGATGCGGGCTTCCACGAAATCGCTGGTGACGACGACGGCCGTCCGCTCCAGGACTTCCTGGCCTCCGGCGTCGATGGCGATGAGTCCGCGCGTTCCCGGCCGCGGGCCCCGGCGATGCGAAGGAATGATTCGGCTGACCTTCCGGGCGAGAAAGTCTTGGAGCGCCACCCGACGAACGGAGCTCGCAATGAGCTCCTCGGGGATCCGCCCAGCTACACGGAGCCGGAGCTTGGACGGGCTCGCGTACGGATCGCGCTGAACGTGATCGATGAAGATCGTAGCGCCGGAAAGCGAATGACTTCCAGAAAGCGCCCGGTACTCCTTGTAGCCGCGGCCATCGATTCGGGCGAGGATCGCTCTCATTGAGGTTGCTCACACCGAGCGCTGTGCCGTTACTCCAGGCGTGCAGCCACGGCGGGCGGGACCAGCGATGCCTCGACGGCAAGGGCAACCGTGCGTCCTTTCTGGACGTCGACGGTCGTCAGGAGAGCCAGTCCGATCGCGAAGAACACGATCAGCGCCAGGATGCCGAGCCGTCCACCTCCCGTCCAGTCGGCGACCACGGCAAAGACGAAGGGCCCGACGATGTTGCCGAACTTGGAGCTCACGCTGAAGAAACCGAAGAATTGAGACGATTTCGAGGGAGGCACCATCGTCGCGAAGAGAGACCGGGAAAGAGCCTGACTCCCTCCTTGCACGAGGGCGAGAAGCCCGGCCAGAGTCCAGAACTGCCAGGCCTCGGTCATGAAGAACCCGAGGACCGAGATCCCGGTATAGACGAAGAGCGAGAGGTAGATGGCGTTCTTCGCTCCGATTCGGCTCGCGAGCGTGCCGAAGGCGAACGTCGCCGGGATGCCGACGAATTGGGCCAACAAGAACGAGCCCACGAGATGCCCGGCGCCAATCCCGATCTCGGTTCCATAGGCAGTCGCCATCTTGATGATGGTGTTGATGCCGTCGTTGTAGAACCAGAAAGCGAGCAGGAAAACGAACAAGTCCCGGTAGCGGCGGATCTCCGAGAGCGTCTCGACCACCCGCGTGACGCCGACCCTGAGCGCGTTCTCAGAGTTCACGCTGCTCCGGTCCACTCTCGTGGGCTCGGGCACGCCGCGAAGAATCGGGATGGTGAACAGCACCCACCACACGGCGACGCTCAGAAACGCCCATCGTGAAGCCTCGCTCGGGTCGGTGAAGCCGAAACGCGTCGGCCAGCTCAGCCAGGCGAGGTGGACGGCAAGCAGCAGGCCTCCGCCCACGTATCCCAATGCGTATCCCGCGGTCGAAACTCGGTCGATTTCGTCGTCGCCCGCCACGTGAGGAAGCAATGACTCGTAGAAGACGTTTCCCGAGGCGAAACCGATGTTTCCCAGAATGAACGCCGAGGAAGCAAAGAACCATTCTCCGTCACCGGCGAAGTAGAGGAGGAACGTACCCAGGCTGCCGATGAAAGCGAAGAACGCCAGGAATTTCTTCTTCGCTCCGAGGAAATCGGCTGCCGCGCCGAGGACGGGAGACGTGAGCGCGACGACGACGAGAGCAACGGATTGGGTGTATCCCCAGTATGCCGTCCGGTCCTCGGCAGCCAGCGTGGAGCCGGCCACGGTCACGTAGTAGATAGGAAGGACGGTACCCATCACCGTCGTGACGAAGGCCGAGTTCGCCCAGTCGTACATGGCCCAGGAGCGCAGCTCGCGCCGATGGAGCCCGAGAGCACGGAGCGTGCCTTCAAGGCCCAATCGTTTGCTCCATTCGCTCGATTCTTCCGCGTACTGAGTCGGGAAGGACCGCTTTCTTCAGATTCTGATAATCGTAGGCAACGACGAGACCCTCCCCGTCGGCGACGACGCGCTGGCGCGATTCGCTCACGATCCGGTATCGCATGACGAAGCGATCCTCGCCGATCGTGTCGGCCCGAGCTCCCGTCCAGACCGTGTCGGGATAGACCAGGGGTTTTCTGAAGTTGCAGCTCGTCGATGCCAGGATGGGGCCGATGCCCGAGCGTTTCATTTCCTCCAGAAAGCCAATGCGCTCGAGGTAAGCGATCCGGGCGCTCTCGAAGTAGCGAAAAAAGACGGTATTGTTGACGTGCCCCATCGCGTCCATGTCCCCCCAGGCGACGCTGGACTCGATCACGACGGGGAAATCGGCATTCAGCCGGTCGCGCTCTTTCATCGAGCTGTTTCAACCATCCGTACGGCGCATTCTACCGGAAACAACGGAGAGCACTTCCCGGATGCCTCGGGCGAAGGCCGCTCGTTCGGTGAGAAGGCTGACGACGACCAGAGCTTCACGATCGAATCCGAAGAAAGCACCCGGATGGACATAGACCGAGGCCACGTCCAAGAAGCGAAGCGCCCAGGATTCCGAGCTTTCGATTGCGGGAAGGCGTAAGGGTGCGTACCAGCCGGCCTCGGGAAATAGGATGGACACGGAGGGTTCGGCCTGGACGAGGGACGACAATACGGAGAGGTTCGAACGCGTTCGCGCGGAGATGCGTTCGGCAATCCGGGGAGCCAGCGCAAGCAAGTGAGGTGCCGCGATCTGAACCGGAGTTCCCACTGAGAGGTAGGTGTCCGAGATATGCTCCAACCGGATCGCCGCTTCGTCTCGGAGCTTTGGAGATCCACCGATGGCGATCCAGGCAAACTTGAGCTGGGGAAGCCCGGCGAGCTTGGATAGCCCGCTGAGGACGAAGACGAGACCCTCGGTCGCGCCGGCAAAGCTGGGAACCTCTTCGTTTCCGCGAAGGGGGTAGTCGAGAAAGACTTCGTCCACGACGAGCGCGATGCCTTTCCTTTCGGAAAGGTCGAGCAGTCTCTCGCGGATATCGGGCGTCGGGTAGGACCCCGTCGGGTTGTTCGGATTCACGACGACGAGGGCGCGGGTGCGCGGTGAGATGAGTGAGGCGAGAGACGCCAGATCGATGCGCCATCCGTCTTCGAGGACCAACGGGTACGCAACACTCTTGATCCCGTCCAGGGCCGCGAGGAAGCGGAGCAGAGGGTAGCTCGGCTCGGGAACGAGGACCTCGTCTCCCGCATCGCACAGGAGCTTGAAGACGTGCCCGTAGGCTTCGCTCGTGCTTGCCGTCAAAACGAGGTCGTCGGCTCGGATCTCGCAGCCGCGGTCTGCGTAGTAACGCGTGACCGCTTCGCGTGCGGGCAAATACCCCTTCGCGGATGGTTCGTAGACGAGGGCCTCCGCTCGGGCCAGCACGTTCAGAATTTCTTCACCCGGGTATCTCAACCCAGCACGGGTCGGATTGGATACCGTGAGGTCGGAGACGGGGTGGTTCTCCTCTCGCTTGCGCGTAAGGGCTCGGGACAGCTCGTTCTCCTCGAGGCTCCAGCTCAGCCTATTCGAGAACATTGACATTGACGTCCGTGCGGCGCGAGTACCATAATTCATTCCACTCATGGCGCGAGGCACGGTGAAATGGTTCGATGAACGCGAAGGCTACGGATTCATTATGCGCGATGACGGGCCGGACGTATATGTCGAAGGCGCTGCCATCATACCGAACAGTCTTCGTTCGCTGGCCGAAGGGCAGGCGGTCGAGTTCGACCTGACCCCCGGACCCAGAGGTCCCCGCGCGAAGAACGTAAAACCCGTCTGAGACCTGGTTTTGGCCTTGGGTCGAATCCTCGCCCGGTTTCCTAATCTGCCTTCCCTCGGGTTGATGGTGATGTCGGTGCCGGCCTACTTTCTCGCGTACCAGATCAATCCCACGCGGCATTTTGGAATCGGGCGATGGGATGATGCCTTCCTGGCGGACCCAGCGACGTTCTATCCACCGGTGAGGCTGTCCGGCCCGTTCCGGCATCCTGATGGCTCGGTGGAAGTTCGAGAGTTCGTGGGACGGCTGACCAAGAGAAAGACGAGCTTACACCTTCCGTTTCACGCCGTTCGGAGCCCCATCGATCTCACACTTCGTTGTCATCGGTTTGGCCTGCAGGGTACCGTGGTTCTGACCGTCAATGACCGCCACATTCGAGATTTCGTTTTCACGAAGACGTCCTATCCCTGGGGCGGGATACGTGCGATCGTTCCTCAGGACGTCGCCGAGAGCGGTCCTCTCCGGATCGACCTCGCCGTCGAAGACGGGGACGAGCCGCCGAGCCACCTCCCACCCGACTTCGGGCTCGGCGTCGACTGGTTGGAAGTGGCTCCCATGTCCCGGGGAGCCGTTCTGCTCCCAACCCCCGGACAATGGGTGAGCTTGCTTCTGCTCCTCCTATCGGCCTTTGCCTTCCTCCGGATTCTGCCAGCCGCCCCGGCTCAGACGGCGTTCGCCCTCTTGCTCGTCACAGGCTCGGCCCTCGGGATGTTGGTCGCCTATCCGGTAACCGGCCAGCGAGTCGTTTCGGCGGCATGGCTCGGCTTTCCCATCGCGTTTCTTGCGCTCCGGCTTGCGGAGCTAATGGACTCGCGGCCTTGAACTAGCTTTATATCAACGAATTACGACGACGAACGCCGACTCGATTAGGACAAATCGTCCTGATTAGTGTACAATAACAGAATGAAGGCAATGGCAGTATCGCAGCGCATACAGCATGAGAAGTTCGGGTTGGGTGTAGTAGCCGAAGCCGATTCCGAGTACACCGTGATCGAGTTCGATGAACATGGTCGAAAGAAGTTCTTGACCCGACTCGTAACCGTGCGAGCAAGCGACGAGCCACCCCCGGCGCGACGGCGCGGGGCACGGAAGAAGGCCGCCAAGAAGAAGACCACGAAGGCGAGGACCCGGAAGGGCACGGCCTGATCGAGACGCTGCCGGCGGTCAGGATTTCTTACTCGCGTCAGAAATCACGTAAGAACCGCTCTTGTCGTCTTTCTTGATCTCGAAAAGACCCAGGCGGGCTCCGTCTACCAGGAGCTCGCTGAAGTTCGAGTAGCCGTAAGTCGTTTCGCTGAACGACGGCTGTTTCCTCTTGATGGTCTGCTTGACCATCGAGCTCCAGATGACGTCCTTGTCCTCGCGCTTCAGGGCGTCGATTGCGTCGAGGACCATCTCGAAGGCTTTCTGCTTCTTCTTGGGAACGTTCGAGAGCCGATCGGATTCTGAGGGCGGCTTCTGCACGAGATCGTCGTAGAAGATGAACTCGTCGCAGCTGCCCGACAGCAGTTCGGACGTGGATTGACGTAACCCGACTCCGATGACCGTCTTGTCGTTCTCCTTCAGCTTGGCTACCAGGGGCGCGAAGTCGCTGTCACCGGACGCGAGCACGAAGTAATTGATGTGCTCCTTGGAGTAGCAGAGATCGATGGCATCCACGACCATCTTGATGTCGGCGCTGTTCTTGCCGCTGTAGCGGCGCTGGGGGATGTCGATGAGCTCGATACCCGACTCGTGAAGGTGCTGTTTGAACTTCTTGTAAGAGGTCCAGTCGGCGTAGGCTTTCTTGACGATGATCTTGCCCTTCTCCACCAGACGCTCGAGAACCTTTTGGATGTCGAAATCGTCCAGCTTGGCCTGGACGGCACCGAGCGCGAGATTCTCCAGGTCGATGAAGAGGGCGAGCTTGGGTTCCTCGGGCATGAGCAGACTCTATCAGTTTCTCGGTCCGGGCGGCAGGCAGCAGCCGGGCGCGCAGGGCCCGGGGGCGGCTTCGGCCAAGTGCTCTTCGAGGAACTGTCGAATCATGCGAACGAAGCAGGGGTGAGTTCCGGCGGTACTCGCCCGCACGAGGCTCACGCCGAGGCTCTCGGCGCGTCGTCTCGCCTGGGTGTCGAGGTCGTAGATCACCTCCATGTGATCGGCGACGAATCCGATGGGGGAGAGGACGATCTCACGAATCCCTTCGGCGGCGAGTCGGTCGATGGCCTCGAGAACGTCGGGCGAGAGCCAAGGCACGCTGGGCAGGCCGCTCCGGCTCTGGTAGACGAGCTCCCAGGGATTGTCGATACTCGCGGCCACGAGCCGGGCCGTTTCCCCGAGCTGGGCTTCGTACTGGCAAACGGCCGCCATCTCCAAGGGAATGCTGTGGGCGGTGAAGAGCACGTAGGCACGGGGGCTCGAGGCGAGCGCATCCTGCAGCCGCTCCCGGTTGGCCCGTATGAACCCGGGATGATCGAAGAAGGTGCCGATCTTGTCTACGGCGGGTGCGGTGGGTCCCGCGGCCGCGCGAGCCTTTTCGATGTCCTCGAGGTACTGCCGGCAGCTCGAATAGGAAGAATAAGCTGAAGTCACGAAGGCCAGAGCGCGTCGGATACCGTCGCTCGCCATCGTCTTCAGGGTATCTCCGAGGAATGGATGCCAGTTGCGATTGCCCCAGTAGACCGGCAAGTCAAGTCCCGAACGTTCGAGCTCCGTTCGCAGCGCTTCGACGAGCCGGCGCGTCGCGGCGTTGATGGGGCTCACGCCTCGGAACAGCTCGTACTGTTTCGCCACCTGTCGGAGGCGCTCTTGCGGCACGTTTCGTCCGCGAACGACGTTTTGCAGAAACGGCATCACGTCGTCCGGCCCTTCCGGTCCGCCGAACGACACCACGAGAAGGGCATCGTAATCCGCCACGTCCGTCACGTTACCACGCGTCAGGCGAGGACGAAGAAAACCCCCGCCACCATCACGACGACCGCCGCCACTTGCACCGGGTGGATCGTCTCGCCGAACACGAGGCGCCCGAGAACCAGCGCCGTGAGCGAGCCGAGCGCTCTCTTCATCGCTTCGACGAGAGACACCAGAACATGCTGGATGGCCAGAAGCTGGAACGTGAGGGCGAGTGTGACGGCGATCATCGAGGCACCGAGGAGCACGATGTGACGGCGGCCCGTCTCGAGAGAGGAAATCTGTCTCTGAACCGCCAGAATGCCGAGGGCTCCGAGAGCGACTCCAATCGTCATCACGCTCGCGTGAAAGTAGACGCTGGCCTGGTCGATCGCCTTCTTGTCGAGCGGACCGGAGATCGACCACAGGAGCGCGACACCCGTCATGATCAGCGCACCCTTCTCCCTCACGAGTCCGACCAGGGGGCGAACGAGGTTGCCATCGCTGTTGAGGGCCATGGCACCGATGACGACGAGCGCGATGCCGAGGGCCTGGCGGCCGCTCGGACGCTCTCCCAGCAGGGGAACGGCCATGACCGCCGTGAAGACCGGCGTGAGCGAGAGCAGCGGGATAGTTCGGCTCAGGGGGGATATCTTCACCGAGTGAATGAATCCCAAGCTTCCGGCAAAGCTCAGCACGAGCGCACCCAGACCCGGCACGAGGTAGCCGACCGTCGGCCGTCCCGCCCCGTAGACAGCCACGAGGGTTCCGGTCAGGGGAACGGCACCGAGCGACATGAAGAAGACGAGCGCGAGGGGCTCGAGTCGTCCGGCGAGCATTTTTCGGACGAGATCGAGACATGCGAAGGCGAGCCCGGAGAGGATCATGTAGATGAGATGAAGGGAGAACAATTGACCAGAGCGTCTCCGCGCTGACCAGACTACCTCTCGGGATGCTCGAAGTTTTCGAGCAGGGTCCGAACGTGCTCTAGGAACCGAAACCCCGTGGAACCGTCGATGATTCGATGATCGAACGTGAGTGCCAGGACCATGATCGGGCGAATCGCGATCGCGTCGTCCACCACGACGGGCTTCTTCTGGACGGCGCCGAGGCCGAGGATCGCCACTTGCGGCTGGGCTATCATCGGCGTTCCCATCAGTCCGCCGAACATACCTGGGCTCGAGATCGTGAAAGTCGCTCCGCGCACGTCCGTCGGCGCGAGCCCCGGTCTCCGCGCCTTTTCGGAGAGCCGATGAATCGAGTGGGCGAGCCCGATGAAGCTCTGTTCCTCGGCGTTGTGCACGACCGGAACGATGACGCCCTCATCGAGCGTAATGGCAATTCCGAGATGGATGCGTTTCTTCAGCGCGATTTGGTCGCCCACCACCGAGGCGTTGAAGATCGGGAACGCCTTCAAGGCGCGAACGGTGGCCTCGGCGACGAAGGGGAGGAAGGTGAGCGGCACGCCTTCCGCTTGCTCGAAGGCTGCGGCATGCTCGTCGCGATAACGAGCGATCCGGTGGATATCGCATTCGCTGAAAGAGGTCACTTGCGCGGAGATCTGCTGGCTCAGGACCATGTGCTCCGCGATTTGACGGCGAATCTCGCTCATCGGTACGAGCTCGTCTTCCGCCTCGGGCTGGTAGGCGTATCTCGAGGCGCCTGCCTCGGCGCGACTCGCCGCATAGCGCTCTACGTCCCTCTTGGTAACGCGGCCCGAGCGGCCGCCTCCCCTCAACCTATCGAGCTCCCGGAGCGAAACCCCGAGCTCCGAGGCCAACGACCGGACGGCGGGCGAGAATTTCGGCGGCGACTCGATCCGCTCCGAAGTCGTGCGAGCCGGCGTTTTGCGCTGAAACGTCTTCGGCTCGTGGGATCCACGGAAGTGCCCGCTCGTGTCGCCCGAAGCCTTCGCCTCGGCTTCGGCGATCAGGGCGACGACGGTGCCCACTTCCACCGTCTCACCGTCGGCTACGAGAATGCGCTCCAACACGCCCGACACCGGCGCCGGCACTTCGGTGTCCACTTTGTCGGTCGTGATCTCGAAAAGAGGTTCGTCTCTTTCGATCCGTTCTCCGGATTTCTTGTACCACTTGGTGATGGTCCCCTCCGAAAGACTCTCGCCCATCTGCGGCATGACGACGGGGGTGGTCATCTTCAGTATTCCAGCAGTCGGCGAGCCTTGTCTTCGATCTTTCCCGCGGAGGGCAGCACGGCGTCTTCGAGTGGGGGGCTGAACGGAATCGGAAGGTCGAGCGCACCGATGCGCACGACGGGTGCGTCGAGCCATTCGAACGCCTCTTCGGCGATGATGGAAGCGACCTCGCCACCAAAGCCGGAAGTCAAATGCGCCTCGTGGACGACGAGCGCTCGCGAGGTCTTTCGTATGCTCGCGAGGATGCATTCGCGGTCGAGCGGGGTCAGCGTCCGAAGGTCGATGATCTCCACCTCCGCACCCTCCTCGGCGAGACGGTCGGCAACCTCGAGGCACGTGTGGACCATGGCTCCGTAGGTCACGATCGTGAGATCCTCTCCCTCGCGCTTGACGTCGGCGGTACCCAGCGGAATCTCGTAATCCTCGTCGGGAACGTCCTCTCGGATCCTGCGGTAGAGATGCTTGTGCTCCAGGTAGACGACCGGATTGTTGTCACGAATCGCGGCCTTAAGAAGGCCTTTGGCCTCATAGGGCGTCGAGGGTTGAACGACCTTGAGACCGGCTACGTGAGTGAACCAAGCCTCGGGATTCTGGGAGTGGTAGGGGCCGCCGCGAAAGCCGCCCCCCGACGGACCGCGGAAGACCACGGGAACGGGGATGCCCCAGCGGTAATAGCACTTGGCGGCAAAATTCACGATCTGATCGAAAGCGCATGCGATGAAATCCGCGAACTGAAACTCGACGACCGGTCGAAACCCCATGATGGCCGCGCCGCAGGCGGCCCCGGTGAATCCCGATTCCGAGATCGGCGTGTCGATGACACGCTCCTCGCCGAACTCCTCGAGGAAACCGCGCGTGACCTTGAACGCGCCTCCGAAGACACCGATGTCCTCGCCAATGAGGAATACGCTCGGGTCGCGGCGCATCTCCTCGCGCAGGGCCTGGCTGATGGCTTCCAGGTAGGTGATGACGGGCATCGAAGCGGGGCGCGCAGTATCTTTCTTAGGCCGACTTCGGCAGGCCGCGCCGAGCAACCTGCTCGAATACCTCGCAGAAATAGTCGAGCTCGTCCAGCGTGGTGTAGAGATTGGGCGTGATCCGCAGCCCCCGATACTCGTCGTGGTTGATCGCGGTGACGATGATGTGATGTTTGTCCCAGAAGTAGTCGACGAGATCGTCGGGCGCGACGTTCGTGGCCTCGACGTTGCCAATCGCACAGCTCATTCGCGGATCCAACGACGTGTGGAGCCTCACGTTCGGGAGCTCCATGAGCCGTTTTGCCCAGTAGTCTTTCAAGTACCGAAGCCTCGCCTCTTTGCGCTCGGAACCGATGGCGTTGTGGAATGCAAGAGCCTCCCCCGTTGCCAGATAGGGAGCGAGCGAGTGGGTCCCAATCTCCTCGAACTTCCGTATATCAGCATTCATGCTCTCTGGCGCCGCCATGAGAGGCCAGATCTTCTCGATCTTGTCGCGGCGCACGAAGAGCATGCCCGTTCCTTTCGGCGCCAGCAGCCATTTGTGGAGGCTCGTCCCGAAGTAATCGCAGCCCACCTCCTCGCGCTTGAAGGCGAACTGGGCGAAGGAGTGGGCTCCGTCCACCATGACCTCGATGCCGTGCTCGCGGGCGATGTCACACACTTCCTTGACCGGGAGGATCTGGCCGGTGAGATTGATCTGGTGCGACATCAGGATCATCTTCGTCCTGGAGGTGATGGCCCCGCGGAAATTCTCCACGATCTCGTCCATGGTCCGTGCCGGAGTGGGGATCGTGATGTACTTGATCTCGATGCCCTCGCGTCTTTGCCGCTGGTCGAGCGTGGTGCGCATGCGGCCGTAGTCCTGAGTTGTGGTGACGACCTCGTCACCCGATTTGAGATCGATGCCGAGGAGGAGAATCTCCATCGCCTCGGAGGTGTTCCGTACGAGGGCGATCTCCTCCGGGTCACAGCCGAAGAGGCGCGCGAGTCCGTTGCGTACGGTCTCTCGGCGAGGCGGTAACAGACTCCGAAGGACGTAGGAGGGTGCTTCCTCCTGCTGCCAGATGTATTCGATGAGCGATTCCGTTACGACACGAGGTGACGGACACGTGTAGCCGTTGTTCAGATCGATGAGGCTACGGGAGATGCTGAAGGCTTGCTGCACGTCCCGCCAGTAGGCTTCGTCTCGAGCGACGTCCTCGGGCACGAGCGAGGCCACGCGGCCCGTGGCCGCCTCCACCCGCGCCGTTTCCCCCGGGTCGAAGATCGTCGTGACGCCTGCCGCTCCGAGTCCCGCGCCCAAGGTCTGCAGAAACCGCCGTCTCTCCATCGCGTGATTCCTCCGGTGCGCGAGCGTATCACGGCTGAAGAGGGAGCGCAGCTTGCAGAGTACTCAATGCCGTGGCGGGACCCGTAATCGATCGCGCCGCCACGGCTCGGGCTGCTTACGGCGCGGCAGGCGCGCCGGGCTAGCTCCGCTCGCGCAGGCCGGAATGTGCTTTTTCATCAGCCTGCTAGAGCCAGAACTCCGTACGGATGAACCGGATGATGTCTCGCGTCAGAATGTGCCCCATGAAGCTCATACCGGTGTAAATCTTGGCCACACCGGTCATACCCGGTTTCAGTAGCCTGTCCCGGTTGTCGACAGTGGCACGGATGAGAATCTTGGAAGAGCCCTCGTCTGGAGTCGCTACCGGCGCGATCTCGTCGACGGTCGCGCGGAAGCTCTCGGTCGGATAACCTCGCACCTTGAATTTCACCGCCTGTCCGTGCTGCACCACGTCGATGTCCTTTTCCGACACGGGCATCTCCACGACGACCCGCTCGTCGTTCGCAATCTCGCAGACCTCCGCGCCCTCCTCGAGGAAATCCCCCACTTTCTCCTCGAAGCGATAAGTCGTCAGAGTGCCCGCGATCGAGGCGTAGATCTTCGTTCGCCGGAGCAAGTCGTCGAGGCGGGCGAGCTCGGCTTCGAGCTTCTCGATCACCGCTTTCTGGGCGCCTGGATCCCTTAGATGGTAGACCTCCATCTGTTCGTTGCGGCTATCGGGGCTCGACTTGCGCGCGAGCTCCCGTTGGGCTTCGGCCTCGCGACGGCGGGCCTGCGCCCTTTCCAGAGCGTCTTTGGCTCGATCGAAGGCGTCCTGGGAGATGAGTGCATTGGTCCAGAGGTCTCGTGCGCGGTCGAACTCGCGCGCAGCAGCTTCCTCTTCGGCCCGGGTGGTCTCGAGCGCGCGCTCCTTTACCCGGATCTCCTCGCGGAAAGTTGGATTCTGTTTCGCGAGGAGCCGCAGCTCCTCTCTCGCCTGGACGAGCTCCGCTTCCTTCGTGAGACGCTCGAGCTCGAGCTCTTTTGCGTCGTACTCGAGAATGAGATCGCCGCGTTCAACACTCTGGCCCTCGGCCACGTGAATCTGGGCGACACGCCCCTCGGCCGGTGCCCGCACGATCTCTCTCTGCTGGGGCAGTACCCTGAGACCGGACGCGATGCGCAGAGGCCAGGGAAAGAACACGGCGACGAGCCCGACCGCGCCCCAGACGAGCAGAAACCGCGGCTTCTTCTGCTGGCCGAGCTTCTCCCACTTCTCGCGGCCGGCCTCCTTGGCCGCGTTGGCGGCGGTGAAGGCCGGTTTGTGTAGAAGACCCACGAGGCCGATGGAGAAGGCCGCGAGAGCGTTGGGGCCGAAGGTGTCATATACGTAAGCCCCCGAGTAAGTCACTATGGCACCGACGAGAATGGCGGTGTAGGCGAGGGCGGTGACGCCGAACAAGGCGAGGAACCGGTCACCTGGAAGCGCGAGGATGCGTCTTTCGGTCAACTCGTCCGGAAGCTGGGGTACACCGAGACCCGCCAACCGCTTGATCATGCGACCCACTCCGGCGAGCGCCTCTTTCCTCAGATTATGGATTCCGAGCCAATCCGAAAGCATGAAGTAACCATCCATCTTGATGAGAGGATTGAAGTTGAAAAGACTCCGAATACCGCAGACCGCAGCGACGACGAAGAGAACTCTGGACGCGAAGGTTTCCGGCGAGACGATTCGCCACGCCAAGACCGCGTTCGCCCAGATGACGAGCTCGAAGAAGCCCCCCGCGAAAAAGACCCAGACCCTCTCTCGCTTCCGGGGAAAAAGATAGGTATCGCTCACATTACAGTAGAAACAAGGCAGGAGATAGAGCAGGAGAAAGCCCATGTCCGTTACCCGCCCACCGAAATGACGACACGTCAGCCCGTGGGCGAGCTCGTGCAGGACGGATACGCAGGCCACGGTCAAGAGGACGAAGAGCAATCCTTCGAGGCTCACCGCGTTCGCGAGGCCGAAGCGGAGCTCCTCGCGATTCGACAACGCGACGACGCAGGCCGCAAGAACGGAAACGGAAGCGGCCGCCACAAAAGGGGCTCCGAAGACGAACCGAACCTTGGGGTAGAGCCAATCGAGGAGGCCTTCGGGGTTCGCCAGCGGTACGCGAATCGAGAAAACGCTCGTCCATCCCCCCGGGCTCCTCCGCTTTCCCGGTGGTGGCGCGTCGGGATCGACGAGGAGGCCCAACTCGCGGAATTTTTCCGCGAAACGCCGGAGCACGTCATCCGAAACGAGAACCCGCTTCTCCTCGGAGGCTCGCCTGCGGATCGTCTCGAGCGGAGTTCGGCCGTCGAATTGAGAAATGAGGAAGTGCTCGAGCGGCTTGACTCGGAAGTAGCGATTTTCCACCGGGTCCTTGAGGATGTAATAGGGGCTCCCGTTCTCATCGACGGGCTCCACAGTGAGGTCTCGCCGAAGCGCGAGATGAGCCTCCGGGGGACTCGCACCAGGCACCCGGGAGGTGTAACCGCACCGAGGACAGCGGATAGCGGCGCCCTGGCGCTTGCCGCCTTTGGGGTACGACTGCTGGCAACGCTTGCAGCTGATGTCTTCTGACACCTCTCCCTCCGTCTGTGTTGGCCGACGGCGGATTGGGCCGTTTTATGAGGGCGACATTCTAGCTAAAAGAGCAGCCGAATGGAAAGCTGGAACTGCCGCGGGGCAGCCGCCTGAACGACCCTGAGGAAGTCCGGGTGGGGGACGTTCCCTGTCCCGTAGGTGCGAAGGACTTGCCTGGGGTTCAAGCGATTGGCCAGGTTGAATACGTCGAACGTCGTCTCGATCCCGTGAGCCTCGCCGAGATCGAACCGCTTGCCGAGCGACAGGTCCAGGGTGGCCACCGAGGGTCCCCGGTAGCTGTTACGCTCGAGGAGGCTCCCGCTCTCGACCCCGCGTTCCCTGAGCTTTCGATCCCCGTCGAGATCGCGTCCGACTCTGGGGTCGACCGGGCTTCCCGACCGCGCGCGAAACAGGCCGCTCAGTCGAACCCCCCAGGGCGCTTCCCAAACACCGTTCAAAACGAGGGAATGTGGGAAGTCGTTCGCCGCGGCGCCCCATTCCAATCCCGGGCGAGCCGGGTCGAGGGGAAGCGACTCCGCCACCCGGTAGTCGTCCCCGTCGTCTCGAGCGCGGGAACCGTGATAGACGGCTTGCATCATGTAGTGACGGGCGAAACGTTTGGTGGCATTGAGCCGTATGCCCCAGAATCGGCTCGTCCCCGTGGATTCGAGCCGGTAACGATCCCCGAGTCCGGGATCCGGGCGGGTCGCGTCGGCTTCGAGAGCGCTGCGGGAGCCACCTTCGCTGTAATCGAAGAACACTGGCGCGTTCTCGTCGAAGGGACGGATGAGGTCGTCTCCGCGGACGTGGCTCACTTCGAGGGCCAGTGATAGCGCGGGCATCACTTCTCGCTCGACGCCGAAAGTGAAGTGTTGCGCGCGGGGCGAGCGCCTCGCCGCGGTGACGTAGTAATCCGGGATGGTTCGCTCGGCCTCGTTCGCGAACGAGGTGGCAAACGTGGCCCTGCCGCCAAGGCCGTACAGGCGCTCGAGAGAGTCCACGATGGAAAAGACGAAACCGTGGAAAACCCCGTAGCCGGCACGGACCGAGGTTCTCCCATCGTGGGTCGCATCCCAGTGAATGCCGAGCCTTGGAGCGAAGTTGTCGTTGTCGGGAACCGACGTCTCTTTCTGAAAGCGAGCTCCGAGGCTCGCGGTAACAAAGGGTGTGACCTGCCAGTCATCCTGGACGAATATCTCGACGTGGCTTTCGATGCGAGCCAAACTATTTTCGAATCCGGCCGGCGCCTCGCTTCGCCAGAAGAGAATCGGCTCGCCCCGCTCTTCGGGAGGGAAGACGAACGCGCCGTCGCCCAAACGGTCGAGCTGGCTGTCGCTGCCGATGCGGACGAAGCGGAAGCCGACCTTGAGTCCGTGGTTGTTCTTGGAGAACGAGGTCGTTTGGCCGATCTCGACGTGCTCCTCGTCCACCTTCTCGAAGCGGCTTGGGTTCCCGATGTTGCCGAGAAGCGGGTGGAGCAAGGCCGCTCCAAAGGGCGGAGGACCCGAGCTCGCCTGAAAGCGCTCCGAAGCGAACGCGACACGAAACTCGGAGAGCGCCGAGCCCAGATCCGAAACGAGGTTCGCCCGAACGGCCACGTCGTCGTTGACGGTGTCCACCGCGTTCTCGAAAACGTCGAATCCTCCCACGCCTTCCAGGGCGGACTGCCCGGACAGAATCGCGGTGACGACGAGCTCGTGAGTGGAATCGAACGAATGCGATAGCTTGCCCAGGAAACGCGACCGATCCTCGGGGAGCTCGAACAGGCCGCGAAACCGTCCGGCGTCGAACGGCGCCGTCACGACGACGTCCTCATGCTGGTTTCGATAAGCGAAGCTCGTGAAGAAATGCGTTCTCTCTCGACGAAGCGGCCCGCCGAAGGTAAAGCCGACGTCCTGCCGATCGAGCGCCGTCTCCGCTCCCGTCAACGGATCGGAAGCGTCCCAGCTTCCGGGCCTCACGTAGAGGAAGGCGGTCCCGTGGAAGTCATTCCCGCCGGCTTTCGTCGTGGCGCTCACGATTCCGACCGGCGTGTGACCGTACTCGGACGAGAACTGTCCGCTGAGCACCCGGAACTCCTCGATCGGCTCGAGGCTCGCGTCGACGAGGGCGACTCCGTGCTGGTCGCGGGTGTTGTCGTAACCGTCGAGCTCGAAGCTCGTGTAGTGCGCGGCCTGGCCGTTGACGGAGATGAGAGGAGCGTCCGTCACGAGCCTGGCCCCGGGAGCCGTCTCGGCAACTTCTCGAGCGCTGCCTTCGAGTGCAATGAGCTCCAGGTAGTCGCGCCGGGTGAGGGGAAGCTCCCGGAGCTGCCGATCCTCGACCGAGAGGCCGACCTGGGCCTGGCTGGCGTTGACGAGCGGGGCTTCTCCGGTGAAGGTGAGTGACTCCTGAACGGAGCGCAACCTCAAAGTCACGTTGAAAATGGGTTTCGTGTCGGCAAAATACCGGAGTCCCGCATACCTCGACGTCGCAAAGCCATTGGCGCTCACCTCGAGGGAGTACTCGCCCGGTGCAAGGGACGGGAAATGGTAGCGTCCCGAATCGGTCGTCGTCGCCGTTCGTACCTGCCCGCTCGCCTCGTGCACGAGCGTCAGCCTCGCGCCGGAAAGGGGTAAACCGGGTTCCTGGAGCACGGTGCCCGAGAGCTCGAAAGTCGATGTCCAGATCGTGGCGATCACGAGGATGCCAAGCCCGCTCATGGCGGGCCAGTCTATGCCGGTGACGGGACGCGATTCAATGCATTGTCATACTTCGCGCCACACGTCGGCGCCCGATCAATAAATGTCTCTCCTTCTGACTGGTCGGCGTTCTCCACAACTCCAATCGCATCGAAGCAATGTCGTGAACATCGAAACCCTGCTGCCGAGGCTCACCGAGCTGTTCGGCGCTCAAGTCATAAGGATCCTTGCCGTCCTCGTGCTCTTCGTGGGCTGGTTGATTGCGCGGATGGCAACGCTCCTTTCCGGGTTCTTGACCTTTGCCGGCCAGCTCGCGCTCGGAATCATCGTATTCGGCGTCGGGTTGTTCCTCGTGAACCTCGCCTCGCAGACGATTCGCGCGAGCCGCGGCCACCAGGCAGGCATCCTGGCAACCGCGGCGCGGATCGGAATCCTCGTGCTCTCGACAGCCGTCGCGCTACGAGAGATGGGTATCGCGAACGAGATCATCGAGATTGCGTTCGGCCTCATGCTCGGGTCGGTTGCCGTTGCCGCGGCAATCGCCTTCGGTCTCGGAGGTCGCGAGGTCGCCGCGAAGCAGGCCGAGGCCTGGCGAGAGAGCCTGCGCTAAGATAAGCGTTCTTTCATGGGCTCACCCTTCGTCATCGAACATCGGATTCCTTGGTCGGACGTGGATCTCGCGAAGCTCGTGTATTTTCCGCGCTACTTCAGTTATTTCGAGATGGCGGAGCTCGAGTGGATCCGGCAGCACGGACTGAGCTACGAGAAGCTATTGGAAGAGCTGGATGTTTGGATGCCCCGGGTCGCGGCTCACGCGAACTATCGTTCACCCGCTCGCCTCGCCGATCTGATCGCCATCGAGATGCGGCTGGGTCGGCTGGGCCACTCGAGCTTCACTCTGGGCTTCGACGCGTTGCTCCTTCCCGGGCGAAAGCCGGTCGCGGACGGCTACATCGTCATCGCCACCGTCAGGCGTTCGAGCTATCGGCCGACGAGGGTGCCGGAGAAGCTGCGAGCGCTTCTCGCGGAGCTCGAAATGCGGACGGTGCCCTCGTGACGCCGGAGGCATTTCGGAGTCGATTCCCCATCTTCCAACGGAAGGTGTTCCTGAACAGCTGCTCGAAGGGCGCTCTCGGGGATTCGGTCGAAGCCGCCTACGCCGAGTATCTACATTCCTGGAAATCCTTCGGCTCTCCGTGGGAGGAATGGGTCGAGGTTCTCGAGCGTGCGCGGGCGCGCTTCGCCGCCTTCATGGGCTGCTCGGCCGACGAGCTGGCGCTGACCTTTTGCGCTTCGACGGCTGTGGGAAGCCTCGCGAGTGCGCTCTCATTCGACGGAGCGAGGAATCGAGTTCTGCTCGATGATTTCGAGTTCCCGACGGTCGCCCACAACTGGCTTGTCCAGCAGAAGCGCGGGGCGGAGATCGTGCGCCTCCGCGGGGTGGACGATCGAATGCCCCCCGGGTCGATCGAGCAGGCTCTCGACGAGCGCGTGCTCCTGGTGCCGGTATCCCACGTGTGCTACCGGAACGGCTACCGGCAGGACCTCGGCGCCGTGGTCGAGGCCATCGGACGGGTCGGCGCCTATTCGTTCGTCGACGATTATCAGTCCACCGGAACGCGCCCGCTCGATGTCACGTCCCTGGGATGTGACTTCCTCGTCTCCGGTGCGCTCAAATATCTGCTCGGCTCGTCGGGGCTCGCTTTTCTCTACGTCCGCCGCGAGCACATCGAGCGACTCGAGCCCTTGCTCACCGGCTGGTTCGGACAAGAGCGACCGTTCGACTTCGATATCGAGCGTGCCACGTATCACCCGAGCGCGCGACGCTTCGAGACGGGGACGCCTCCGGTGCCCAATCTATACGCCGCGCTCGCTGGACTTTCGCTCATCGAGGAAGTCGGAGCGGAGAGAATCGCGGCTCACGTGGAGAGGCTGGCATCGGATCTGATCGACGGGGCCAAGAGTCGTGGCTTCCGGGTTCTGACCCCGGAAGAGCCGGAGAGTCGCGGCCCTCTCGTCGTGATCGGCTGCGGCGACAGTCAAAGAATCGTGGAGGCGCTCGCCGCCGAGAACATCGTCGTTTCGGCGCGAGGAACAGGCCTCAGAGTCAGTTTTCACTATTACAACCTGCCCGAAGACGTGGACGCGCTTCTCAGCGGGCTCGAGCGTTACCGCGTTTGGATGGACTAGTCAGGCTGATGAAAAAGTACAGTCCAGCCTGCGCGAGCGGAGCGAGCACGGCGCGCCTGCCGCGCCGTAAGCAGTCCGAGCCGTGGCGGCACGATCGATTACGGGTCCCCCCACGGCATTGAGTACTCTAGGGGCGCAAGAGTAGCTTCCCACACGTCTTTCTCGACTCGAGCAATCGGTGGGCTTCCGCCGCCTCTTCCAGGGGAATCTCCCGGTCGATCGTAATGTCGAGCTCGCCCCGGGTGATCCAGGACAGCACATCCCCGGCGCGAGCCAGGACCTCGTTGCGATCGAGCGCATAATGAGCGAGGGTCGGTCGCGTCAAGAAAAGAGAGCCGCCTCGGGCAAGAACCTGCGCATCGAACGGCGCGACGGCCCCGCTCGACTGCCCGTAAAGGACGAGCATTCCTCGAGGGCGAAGACATCGCAGGCTCTTTTCGAAGGTCGTCTTGCCGACCGAATCGTAGACCACATGGAGTCCCTCGCCCCGAGTAAAGCTCTTCACCGCCTCTTCGAAGTCCTCCTCGCTATAGCGAATGACGACGTCGGCACCAGCCTTTCGGGCAGCCTGCGCTTTCTCGGGCGTGGAAACGGTGCCGAGCACCCGGGCCCCTCTTTTCTTGGCCATTTGGACGAGCAGCAGGCCCACCCCCCCGGCGGCGGCGTGGACGAGGGCGTCGTGCCCTGGCCGAAGGGGGAACGTCGCGCTTGAGAGGTAATGAGCCGTCATGCCCTGAAGCATTGCGGCAGCGGCCGTTGGGGCGTCGACCGAATCCGGGACGGGCACCAACTTCCAGGCTGGTACCCGCGCGAGCTCCGCGTAGGAGCCGGCCGCCATTGCCCAGGCCACGGGGTCGCCCTCTTTCACTTCGGTGACGTTCTCGCCGACTCTCTCGACCACGCCGGCGCCCTCCATGCCGGGAGTGAACGGAAGCTCCATCGGATAGAGCCCGGTCCGGTGGTACACATCGATAAAGTTGACTCCGGCAGCTTGGAGTCGAATCACCGCTTCTCCCGGACCCGGCGTGGGGTCGGGGACACTCTCGTAACGAAGGGCCCCGGGACCTCCCGGAGCATGGATTCGGATCGCTTTCATCGGCGGGAGTATAGCAAGACCACCTCGAAGGTTTGCTTGTGCGCCGAGGCATTTGCTAGCATGGCGCGTTTACGCTCCCGCAAGAAGCGGAAGCATGGGACGGACCCCTGATGGCCAATCTTCCGCTCGCGAACATCTTCAACCGCAAGACCCGAACCACCGTCGGAATTCTCGCTGTCGCCCTGGGTGTTGCCACGGTGCTCGTTCTCGTGGGCCTCGCTCATGGAAGCCTCGACGAGACGGCCGAGCGGATCACGAATGTAGGCGCCGACATCATCTTCCAGGCCCCCGATTCCTCGCCGTTTCTCGTCCTGAACTCCGGAGTCTTGCCGGACCGGTTGGCACCGATGCTCGATGAGATCCCCGGAGTCGCGACTGCGGCACCCGTTCTCACGGGGCGGGTCACGAGGCTCAAGGGGCAGAACAAGCTCGTGATGATCTTTGGCGTCGACCTCGAAAGCTACGACCGGGTCGGCTCGGGCATCGAGATCGTCGAGGGCAGAGCGCTTCGCGACGTGTCCGATCTGGTGGTCGATACGGTTCTGAGCGAGGTCGACGGAATCCCGATCGGTAATCGACTCGAGATCATGGGGCGGGAGTTCGAGGTCGTGGGTATCGCCAAGGCCGGCGCCGGGGTGCGGATGTACATGACTCTCGAGGCGATGCAGACGGCGACGGCCCAGCCCGGTAAAGCGTCGTTCTATTTCATCAAGGTCGATGACGGCGCCGACGTCGGTCAGGTGGCCGCGGCGCTCGAGAAACGCTTCGAAGGCTACGTCATCACCGCACTCGAGTTCTTCTCCGAGGCGATGACCGAGAACGCGCTCGGCCTGAAAGAGTTCATCCGTGCACTCAGTTTCTTCGCGGCGTGCATCAGTTATCTCGTGATCCTGCTGGCCATGTACACGACCATCATCGAGCGTACGCGCGAGATAGGAATTCTGAAGGCCCTCGGGGCGAGCAAGGGCTACATCATGAAGATTGTGATGGTCGAGTCGTTCCTTATTTGCGCCATGGGGGTTGGGGCCGGGTTCGCCCTCTCTGTCTTTGGTCGCAGCTTGCTTCTCTCCTTCTTCCCCACCCTCAGCGTCGATTTGATTCCCCGTTGGTTCTTGTTCTCGGCTATTCTGGGTATCACTGGAGGTCTTCTGGGGGCGCTCTACCCGGCCTATCGGGCGGCGAAGCTGGATCCGGTGGAAGCCCTCAACTTCGAGTGATGACCGACCAAAATCGACCCCTGAGTGTCCTGAAGACTGTCTCCCTGCGGAAGGTCTATCGGAGCGGGTCTCTCGACGTGCCCGCGCTCCAGGGTATCGACCTGGACATTCGGCGCGGTGAGTTCGTCGCCGTCATGGGGCCGTCGGGATGTGGCAAGACGACTCTTCTCCAGATCCTCGGGGGCCTGTCCCGACCGACGTCGGGGCGAGTGTTCGTCGACGGCGTCGACCTCGGGGCGATCTCCGATGGGGAACGGACTCGATTGCGCTGCAAGAAGATCGGGTTCGTCTTTCAACGATTCAATCTGCTGCCTACCCTGACGGTCCAGGGGAACATCGAGATCGCCCGGCAGATCTTCGGAGGTCCGACACTTGGCCGCCGTGAGATCGGCGACATCCTCGAAATCGTCCAGGTCCGTCACAAGCTCGACTACAAGCCGACGGAGCTTTCGGTGGGTGAACAGCAGCGGGTCGCCATCGCTCGAGCTCTCGTGAACGAGCCGTCGATCATCCTCGCCGACGAGCCTACGGGGAACCTCGACTCGCGCAACTCCGAGCAGGTGCTGCGCCTGTTGGCGGATCTGAATCGCGAAAAGCAGCAGACGATCGTGATGATCACTCACAACCCGCAGGCCGCGGAGATGGGCAACCGCGTTATCGAGATGCTCGATGGTCAGATCGTCAGCCACGGTACGGCCCCCGAGCTCGTCGAGGCGCCCGGGCGCGCTTCGTCCCGGTTGCGCTAAACTCCGTTTTGGGGAGCCCATGAACCTCACCGGCCTGGTTGCGCTTGCTTTACTGCTTCATCCCCCTTCGTCCGCCGACAGGTTGGAGGAGATCCTCGAGCAGATGAAGAAGGCGGGCGAGCGCCTCCATACGCTGACGGCGACGTTCGAGCAGACCGACCAGGATTCCATTCTTCAGGAATCCGACGTGAGCCAGGGGCGATTGTACTTGAAGCTCCCCGGACGTATCCGATGGGAGTACGAAGCTCCAAGCAAAAAAATCTTGGTTGTGAGAGACGATCTTGTGCGTCTCTACAACCCGGCTTCACGTCAGGTCCAGGAGTTCGACCGCAGCAAAGGAGGCACCATGGGCGGGGCCGACTTGCTCGTCGGGTTCGGCAAATCGAACTCCACGATTGGTAAGAACTACGACGTGAGCCTCGTCTCGGAAGATGAGGGCACGGTCGTTCTCGAGCTCGTCCCCAAGCCAGACTCGGCGGCGTCGCTCTTCACTCGGATCGAGCTCACCCTGGACAAGAAGTCGTGGACTCCGGTTCGTTCCGTATTCCACGAGCCCAATCGCGACCGCACCGACATTCGGTTCTCGCGGGTCGAGCTCGATGTCGCTCTGCCCGACTCGACTTTCGAGCTGGATCTGCCCGCAAACGTCGAAGTGATCCGAAGCTGAGGCTCGCTATACTGAGGCGATGGCCGCGGAGCTGCGGACCAAGCTCGAAGACCTCCCGAAATCCTCCGGAGTCTATCTCTTCAAAGGAACGGGCGGAGAAATCCTCTACGTAGGAAAGGCCCGTTCCCTTCGAAGCCGGGTCCGCTCGTACTTTCAGAACGCCCGAGTCGACAGTCCGAGGCTCGATCGCCTCGTCGAGCGCATAGAAGACGTCGAGGTCGTTGTGACCGACACCGAACGCGAGGCCCTGGTTCTCGAGAACAGCCTCATCAAGACCCACAAACCTCGTTTCAACGTTCTGCTCCGGGACGACAAGAACCACCCGTATCTCAAGCTCACGCTCAACGAGACTTATCCTCGCCTTTACGTGGTGCGCCAACCGGCGAACGACGGCGATTGCTACTCCGGGCCGTACGTGCCCGCGAGCCTCGCCCGCAAGACGGCCAATCTCGTCCACCGGCTGTTCGGCGTCAGGAATTGCACCGAGAAGCTCGACGGGAAGCGTGCGCGGCCGTGTTTGCAGTACCAGATCAAGCGCTGCGTGGCCCCCTGTGTCGACACCATCATCTCCCTCGACGACTATCACCGGGCGGTGGACGACGCCCGGCTCTTTCTCGAGGGGAAGAACGACGATCTCATTACCTCCTTGAGAGTGAAGATGTACGAGGCCGCGGACCGGGAGCGATTCGAGGAGGCGGCACGACTGCGAGACAACCTGCGCACCCTCGAGGAGCTGTCCATTCGGCAGAAGATGGCGGGCGTTCGCGGCGATGAAAGCGACGTATTCGGCTTCTTCCGCGAGGGTAACCAGGCCGTTTTGCAGGTGTTCTCCGTCCGATCGGGCAAAGTCGTGGATCGAGACAGCTTTCTACTGGAAGACCTCGATGCCCACGATGACGCCTCGCTGGTGGAAGGATCCCTGCGACAGTACTACGAGCTCGGTCGGTTTCTTCCTTCCACCATTCACGTTCCCGTGGACTTCCCCGAACGGGCGCTCGTCTCCGAGCTTCTCAGCGGACAGAAGGGCTCGAAGGTCGAGGTGCTGGTTCCGAGGCGGGGAACGAAAAAACGCATGGTGGATCTCGTCTCGAAGAACGCTCGACTGGCTTACGATCTCGATTTTCGTGAGGAAGGCCGCCAGGTGCTCGTCCGCCTCGAGACGCTCGCCGAGGTGCTTGGGATGTCGGAGCGGCCCGAGCGCATCGAGGGCTTCGACATCTCGAACATCCAGGCGAGCGAGGTCGTCGCCTCCATGGTCGTCTTCGAGCGCGGGCAGCCCAAGAGGGGCGACTACCGAAAGTACAAGATTCGAGGGCTCGAGCAGCGAAAGCCGGATGATTTCGCCTCCATGCGAGAGGTGGTTCTCAGGCGCTACCGCCGGGTGCTCGAAGAAGGAGCGGATCTCCCCGACCTCGTTCTGATCGATGGGGGCAAAGGCCAGCTGGGCGCGGCGATCTCCGCGCTCGAGGAGCTCGGGCTGTCACACTTGCCTACGGTCAGCTTAGCCAAGAAGGAAGAGTGGCTTTTCCGGCCCGGCCATTATCAGCCTCTCGTACTCGACCGTCACTCGCCCGCTCTCCAGCTTCTCCAGCGCGTACGTGACGAGGCCCATCGGTTCGCCGTAACCTTTCATCGGCAGCAGCGAAAGGCGCGCGACTTCTCCTCCTCGCTCGAGTCCGTTCCCGGCATCGGCCCCAAGAAGCGGCGAAGGCTCCTCACGCGCTTCGGAAGCGTGAAGGGAATCAAAGCCGCCGAGCTCGCGGAGCTTCGGGAAGTGCTCGGCCAAAAGCTCGGTGAAAAGGTTTACCGTCACGTGCGGGAGATGATGTGAGTTTGTGCTAGCATCCCGCAAACTCGAACATGGCCAAAAAACGCGTCCTATCCGGCATGAGACCTACGGGCGCGGCCCATCTGGGCCATTTGGTCGGGGCCTTCGAGAACTGGGTGGCGATGCAGGACGAGCTCGAAACGTTCTATTGCATCGTCGACTGGCACGCGCTCACGACCGATTACGCTGACACCCGCGAGCTACGCGCCAACGTTCGAGAGCTTGCCTTGGATTTCCTCGCCGTTGGACTCGACCCGGAGCGCTCGACGCTCTTCGTGCAATCGCAGGTGCCGGCTCACGCCGAGCTGCACTTGCTGCTCTCGATGGTGGTCCCGCTGCCCTGGCTCGAGCGCGTTCCGACCTATAAGGAGCAGATCGATCAGTTGAGAGAAAAGGACTTGAGCACCTACGGGTTTCTCGGCTACCCCCTCCTTCAGGCTGCCGACATCCTGATCTATCGTGCCGATTTCGTACCGGTAGGTGAGGATCAGCGGCCTCATGTCGAGCTGACGCGCGAGATCGCGCGCCGCTTCAACCATTTCTACGGAAAAGTCCTCTCCGAGCCCGAGGTGAAGCTCACCCCGACACCAAAGCTCCCGGGAACGGATGGCCGGAAGATGTCCAAGAGCTATGGAAACACGATCGGGCTGGGCGAAGACGAAGCGAGCATTCGGGGGAAGCTGAAGACGATGGTCACGGACCCGGCGCGGGTACGCCGTGCCGACCCCGGCAACCCCGACAAGTGTCCCGTTTTCGACCTCCACAAGGTGTTCTCCAGCGGTGAGACCCGCAGATGGGCTGCGGAGGGGTGCCGCAGCGCGGGAATCGGGTGCATCGAATGCAAGAATGCTTTGGCCGACCATCTCCTCGACCGCATCCGGCCCATCGCCGAACGAAGGCGCGATTACCAGCGCCGACCCGACGATGTACGCGACATCTTTCGCGAGGGGGCTCGCCGCGCTCGCGAACAAGCCGAGAACACTCTTCATGCCGTTCGTTCCGCCGTTAGGCTTCCCCCGGGAGACGATCTGTGAGTGTTGCCGAGCTCTACGTCGGGCCGAGCGGTGACGATGACGCGGTGGAGCCGGCCTACCACGTGCGTCTACCCGTCTTCGACGGTCCGATGGAGCTCTTGCTGCACCTCATCCGTAAGAACGAGGTCGAGATCTACGACATTCCCATAGCGGAAATTACACGTCAGTACCTCGAGATCCTGGAGCTCATGGAAGAGCTCAACCTAGGCCTGGCGGGAGATTTTCTCGTCATGGCCGCTTCCTTGATCCACATCAAGTCCAAGATGCTGCTCCCGCCCCCTCACGAGGACGGAACCGAAGACGAACCCAGCGAAGACCCACGCGCCGAGCTCGTCGCCCGGCTGCTCGAGTACACGCAGTACAAAGAGGCGGCCCAGCAGCTGCACCAGCAGGAAGAGCTCCGAAGCGCGACTTTCGTGAGGCCGGACCCAGCGCAAAGCTCGAACGGGCACAACGCGTCCACGGAGATCATCGAGGTGGACCTGTTCGAGCTCATCAGCGCCTTTCGCGACGTCCTGGAGCGAGTGCGTCAACGTGCGGACCTGGTGTACGAGCGCGAGACGATATCGATCGAGCAGATGATCGAGCGGCTCAGCCGGCGACTCGCGCCCGCCGAGGAGTGCAAATTCGTGGAGCTCTTCGACGATGCGAGCGACCGGGCAACGGTAATCGTGACGTTCCTTGCGGTCCTGGAGATGGTCCGGCTGCGCTTGCTGCGTATCTATCAGCAGAAGCTCTTCGGCACGATCTACGTGATCCGTCTTCCCGAAGAATCCCATGTCCGATAACTCGAGCGAGGACGCCGCCCCCGCCCTTTCTCCCGAGGAAGCCGAGGCGAGCGTCGAGGCTCTCCTCTATGCTTCTCCCGCTCCATTGTCTTTGCACGATCTCAAGAAGGCGCTTCCGGAAGCGCCGGAAATGGTGCAATCGTCCCTAGAACGATTGCAGCAGTTCTACGAGCAGTCTGGCCGCGGGGTCCAGCTCGTGGAAGTTGCCGGGGGTTGGCAAATCACGACCAAACCCGCTTACCACGAGTGTGTGGGCAGGCTCGTGGACGCTCCCAAGCCTGCGCGGCTTTCGCTTCAGGCGCTCGAGACCCTCGCCGTAGTCGCCTACCGCCAGCCGATCACCGTTCCCGAGATCATGGAGCTGCGGGGAGTTCGGTCGGTGAGCGTCGTGCGAACGCTTCTCGAGAGGAAGTTGATCCGGATTGTGGGTCGGAAAAACGTCGTCGGTCGTCCTCTGCTCTACGGCACGACCAAGGAGTTCTTGCTGCGCTTCGGCCTCAAGGACGTGAAAGATCTGCCGCAGCTCAAAGACATGTCGGAAGTCTTCGGGGACGACGTGGCCCAGCAGCTGGAGAACCTGGAATCGCTGGACGGCGCTCCGTGAAACAAAGGCTGCAAAAGATCATCGCCGCGGCCGGGATCGCCTCTCGCCGCGCTGCGGAAAGGCTCATCGTCGAAGGACGCGTCCAGGTGGACGGTGAAGTAGTGAGCCAGCTCGGCGCCAGCGCGGACCCCGACACCGCCGATATTCGTGTGGATGGCGTACGGGTGAAGGTGCGGGCTCGGCGCCGATACGTAGCCCTTCACAAACCCAAGGGCTACGTCACGACGCGATCGGACCCCGGTCGACGCCGAACCGTCATGGACCTTTTGCCTCGGAATTATCGATCCCTGTACCCCGTGGGTCGTCTCGACATCACGACCTCGGGCCTGCTGGTTCTCACGGACGACGGCGAGCTCGCTCAGCTCCTTGCGCATCCCCGGCACGGCGTTCGAAAAACTTATCTCGTCACGGTGAGCGGCACGCCCGATCGTCGCGCTCTCGAGCGGGCACGGCGCGGCATTCAAATCCAAGGAGAGCGGCTTCACATCGACCGGGCTCAACCCCTTTCTCGTCGAGGAACCGAAGCGAGCACGAGCCGGCTTCGCGTCACCCTTCGGGAGGGCCGAAATCGGGAGATCCGCAGACTCTTCGGAGCTCTCGGCTTTCCCGTGGTGGAGATCCATCGCGAGCGTATCGGTGAGCTGTCCCTGCGCGGTATTCCTCCCGGAGGCTTTCGACCCCTATCGAAAGACGAAGTCGAACGGCTGAGACGGGAGGCGACCCATTGAGAGACGAGACGGTCATCGCCATCGACGGTCCGGCAGGAGCGGGCAAGACCACCGCAGCCAGGGCATTGGCTGCGGCTCTCGGCTTTCACTATATCGACACCGGCGCCACGTTCCGTGCGGTCGCCCTGAAGGCACTGCGGAACGGCATCGATCTCGATGATGGCGAAGCTCTTGCCGAGCTCGCCCGGCAATCCAAGATCAGCTTCGGGGGAGACGCTCTCCACGACGTTGTGCTCGATGGCGAGGACGTATCCGAGGCGATCCGTGAACAGAAGATCTCGATGGCGTCTTCTCGAGTCTCGGCTCGTCCGGAGCTCCGATCGGTTCTGGTCGAGCTGTGGAGGGAGATGGCCCGCGGGCGCGCCGTCGTCCTCGAGGGCCGCGACATCGGAACCGAGGTCTTCCCTCGTGCCGACCTGAAGTTCTTTCTCGACGCCGACCAGGACGAGCGGGCGCGTCGGCGCTTCGAGGAGCGGGCCTCGGAGGCAGGGGTCACTTACGAGGGTGTCAGAAACGATCTGGAGCGGCGTGATCGCGCAGACCGGAGCCGCGAGCACGCTCCCCTGCGTCGTGCAAAAGACGCCCTCGTCGTCGACACGACCTTCCTCAGCCCCCGGGAGACGCTCGAAAAACTCATCGAGGTCACGCGAAGTCGGCTCGGCTTGCCGTGAGGCCTTCTTGACATAAGCCAATTAAATAGAGTAGGATAACGGATTGCAGGTTTAGCCTTCCAACGAAGAAGCGAGCCCATCCGGAACATTTCCAACGCGGCGAAGGCTTTCACCTGCAAATCGCCAGAGAATTCTAGGAGGAATCTAGAAAGACGCATGGTGGAGACCAACAACCATACGAGTGAATTGAAGGGAGTAGGGCGTACGAAGATCGACGAGGCTGCTATTCCGCCGGAAGAGTACGAAAAGCTGTTAGACAAGTACAACAGCAACATCGCCGAAGGCGAGGTGGTCCAGGGTCGGGTGCTGCAGGTTTCGGAAAACGAAGTGATCGTGGACGTGGGGTACAAGTCCGAAGGGATCATCCCGCGATCTGAGTTTCGTGACGAGAGCGGCGCGATCACCGTGAGTGTCGGGGATGAGGTGGACGTCCTTCTCGAGAAAGCGGAGGACAAGAACGGATATCTCGTTCTCTCCCGCGAGAAGGCCGAGAAAATGAAGGTCTGGGATCAGATCGAAGAGGCCTACCAGAGTCGCGCGGTCGTCAGGGGGCGCGTGCTCGAGCGCATCAAAGGGGGTCTCGCCGTCGACATCGGGGTTCGAGCCTTCCTTCCCGGCTCTCAAGTCGATGTTCGACCGGTGCGCAATCTCGACAGCCTCAAGGGCCAAGAGCTCGAGATGCGCGTGATCAAGGTCAACAAGAAACGCGGCAATATCGTTCTGTCGCGCAAAGTGGTGCTCGAGGAGCAGCTCGCGGGCCGGAAACAGGAGACATTGGACGCCCTCGAGGAGGGCCGCGTCTTCCGAGGCGTCGTGAAAAACTTGACCGACTATGGCGCCTTCATCGATCTCGGTGGAATCGACGGCCTGCTTCACATCACCGACATGTCGTTCGGCCGCATCCAGCATCCTTCGGAGCTGTTCAGCGTGGGCGACCAGATCGAAGTCGTGGTGCTGAAGTTCGATCGCGAGGCCGAGCGGGTCTCTCTCGGGTATAAACAGCTCTCGCCCGATCCGTGGGACTCGGCTCAGGAGCGCTTCCCCGTGGCTTCGCGGGTTCGAGGCAAGGTCGTCAGCCTGACGGATTACGGCGCCTTCGTGGAGCTCGAGCCGGGGGTGGAAGGGTTGATCCACGTTTCGGAGATGTCCTGGAGCAAGCGGGTGAAGCACCCCTCCAAGGTGCTCAGCGTGGGAGACGAAGTCGAGGCGATGGTCCTGCAAGTCGATACTCAGGAGCGTCGCATCAGTCTGGGCCTCAAACAGGTCGAGCCGAATCCGTGGCAGCAGCTCGCCGAGAAGTATCAAACCGGAGCACGGATTCAGGGCAAGGTGAGAAATCTGACCGACTTTGGGGCGTTCGTCGAGGTGGAAGAGGGGATCGACGGACTCATCCACATCTCCGACATGAGCTGGAGCAAGCGCGTGAATCACCCATCCGAGGTTCTCAAAAAGGGTGACATGGTCGACGCCGTGGTTCTGAACATCGACGCGGATAATCAACGCCTCTCGCTGGGTCTCAAGCAGCTCGGAGAAGACGCCTGGGAAGAGTTCTTCAATCGCCACCAGGAAGGCGACGTCGTGGACGGCAAAGTCGTACGATTCACGAACTTTGGGGCCTTCGTCGAGATCGAGGAGGGCATCGAAGGCCTTCTCCACATATCCGAGATGGACGACGAGCGAGTCGACAAGCCCGAAGACAAGCTCCAAATCGGCGAATCCTACCGCATGAAAATCATCAAAATCTCCCCGCTGGAGCGCAAGATCGGACTCTCGATTCGCGCGGTTCACATCGAGGATTACGAGAGTCACTACTCCAGCCAGGGCTCGCCCAATGCGACGCTCGGAGACGTGGCGGACTTCGGTGCGGAATGGGCCAGCAGCTCGCGGGCGAACCCCGAGAGCGATTCGGGTGGCAAGGACTGAGCACCGGACCCAAACGATAACGAGACGGCGTTGACGTCGGAATGGAGTCCCCGGCCATGACCAAAGCGGAACTGATAGAAGAAGTGTCGCGGGTGTCGGACCTCACGAAGAAGCACTCCGAGATCATCGTGGACACCGTTTTCAAGAGCATCATCAACGCGCTTCACCGTGGCGACAAGATCGAGCTGCGGGGTTTCGGGAGCTTTCGAATCCGGCAGCGAGAGTCGAGGAAGGGCCGAAACCCGAAAACGGGCGAGCGTGTCGACGTACCCGCGAAGAAGGTTCCCTATTTCAAGCCTGGCAAAGAGCTCAAAGAGCTGATCAACCAGGCCGCGGAAGAAGAGCCTCAGAGCGCCTCGCTCGGCTTTGGAACACCGGAATCTCCGGCGTGAAGGGAAATCGACTCAGCGACCACTGAGGTGAGAATCGACCGAGCCGCCAAACCAGCATCGAACCGCGGCGAGCTGAGCTATCGACCCGTCCACAAAGTACGTTTCGTGACCGCCGCGTCTCTTTTCGACGGGCACGATGCGTCGATCAACATCATCCGACGACTCCTCCAGGACAGGGGAGTCGAAGTCGTGCATCTGGGCCACAATCGGTCCGTTCGCGAGATCGTCGACGCCGCCATTCAGGAAGACGCCCAGGCGGTGGCGGTCAGCTCCTATCAGGGTGGTCACAACGAGTTCTTTCGCTATCTCGTCGACCTTCTCAGAGAGCGAGACGCGGCTCACATTCGCGTTTTCGGCGGCGGTGGAGGCGTGATCGTGCCTCGCGAGATCCAGGAGCTCGAACGCTACGGAGTCACGAAGATTTATTCCCCCGAGGACGGAAGGCGGCTCGGTCTTTCGGGAATCATCGACGACATGGTTCGAGCGGCGGACTTTCCCCTCGAACCCGTGAGTCTCGACGGCGATCGATCCGATTTCGGTCCCGAGGCTGTGGGCAAGCTCGCCCGACTGATCACGCGAGTGGAGGCTGGTCCGCCGGGTTCGCCCGAGCTCGAAGCCGTGCTCGTCGGGGGCGATGCGACCTCCCACGCGTCCGTCGTGGGCATTACCGGAACGGGCGGCGCGGGAAAGAGCTCTCTCACCGACGAGCTCGTGAGGCGTTTTCATTCTCACGCCCCGGAGCTGCCGATAGCCGTCCTCTCCATCGATCCAACCAAGCGCAGGACAGGAGGCGCCCTCTTGGGGGATCGAATCCGGATGAATGCCCTCGAAGAGGGCATTTACATGCGAAGTCTGGCGACGCGCGGCTCGGGAACCGAGCTTTCTCGGGCGACTTCGGACGCGATCCGCGTTCTCAAGGCCGCCGGTTACAGGCTGCTCTTCGTCGAGACGAGCGGGATCGGGCAGGGCTCGTCCGCCATCTCCGACGTTTCCGACGTGAGCCTCTACGTGATGACACCCGAATATGGTGCCCCCTCACAGCTCGAGAAGATCGACATGCTCGACTTCGCCGATGTCGTGGCGATCAACAAATTCGACCGGCGAGGAGGAGAGGACGCCCTTCGCGACGTGCGCAAGCAGTACCGGCGAAACAAGGAAATCGGATACGAAGTGCCGGACGAAAAGCTGCCCGTCTTCGGTACGGTGGCGAGCCAATTCGGAAACCCGGGAGTTTCTGCCTTGTATCGCCACCTCCTGGAGCGGCTCCGGTCGGTCGACGCGTCTTTTCCCGCTTCGGCGCCGAGGCTCGAAGCCGAGCCGGGCGAGCCCCCGCGCATCATTCCCGAGAACAGGGTCCGATACCTGGCCGAGATAGCGGAGACCCTCCGAGACGAGTCCAAGATGATTCGAGAGCAGTCGGCCCTCGCGCGCCGACTCTATCGGCTGCGCGGAGCAGAGAAAGAGCTCGCGGGGACCGACGCGGCAGAAATCGTGCGGAAGCGATTCGCCGAGCTCCGCGCCGAGCTCTCCGACGACAACTGGTCGCTCATCGACGAGTGGCCCGAGCTCGTCCGGCGTTATCGTGAGAAGGATTTCCGCTTCCAGGTACGCGACCGCGAGATCGCCGTTCCGACGTCGGTCACGACGTTGAGCGGCACGGAGGTGTCGAAAGTAGCGCTGCCCCGGCTCACGGATTGGGGCGACATTCTGGCTTTTCGGCTCGAGGAGAACGTGCCCGGCCAGTATCCATATACCTCCGGGGTTTTCCTTTTCAAGAGCAGCGAGGAGCCGCCCCGGCGCCAATTCGCCGGCGAAGGCGGCCCCCGGCGCACCAACGCGCGGTTCCACCTGCTCAGCGGGAACGACGACGCGAAGCGCCTTTCCACTGCTTTCGACAGCGTGACTCTCTACGGCGAGGACCCCGACGAGCGACCCGACATCTACGGCAAGATCGGAGAGGGCGGCGTCTCGATCGCGACCCTCGACGACATGAAGGAGCTCTACGCGGGTTTCGATCTGCTCGACCCGCGCACCAGCGTCTCGATGACCATCAACGGTCCCGCACCGGCCATCCTCGCCATGTTCTTCAGTGCGGCCATCGACCAGCAAGTCCAGAGGTTCGAGAGCCGTAATGGACGCCGCCCGGACGTCGAGGAGCGCGCCCGCATCCGGGACGAGACCCTGTCGCATGTGAGGGGTACGGTGCAGGCCGACATCCTGAAGGAAGACCAGGCCCAGAACACGTGCATCTTCTCGACCGACTTCGCGCTTCGCATGATGGGCGACGTCCAGCAGTACTTCATCGACAAGGGGATACGCAACTTCTACTCGGTGTCGATCTCTGGCTACCACATCGCCGAGGCGGGAGCGAACCCCATCACTCAGCTTGCCTTCACCCTCGCCAACGGCTTCACCTACGTTGAGTACTACCGGGCGAGGGGCATGCAGGTCGATGACTTCGCGCCCAACCTGTCGTTTTTCTTCAGCAACGGTCTAGAGCCGGAGTATTCGGTGCTCGGCCGGGTGGCTCGGCGCATCTGGGCACGGGTAATGAAGCTCCGCTACGGCGCCAACGAGCGCAGCCAGAAGTTCAAGTACCACATCCAGACGTCGGGACGGTCGCTTCACGCCCGCGAGGTCCAGTTCAACGACATACGCACGACGCTCCAGGCGCTGACCGCCGTCTACGATAATTGCAATTCCCTGCATACGAATGCCTACGATGAAGCGATCACGACACCGACGGCCGAGTCGGTGCGCCGGGCCATGGCGATTCAGCAGATCCTCCACAAGGAATTTGGCATGGCCAAGAACGAGAACCCCCTTCAGGGGGCGTATATCGTTTCCGAGCTCACGGATCTCGTCGAAGAGGCGGTGCTGCTCGAGTTCGAACGGATTAATGCACGTGGTGGGGTGCTCGGTGCGATGGAGCTCCAGTATCAGAGGAGCCGCATCCAAGAGGAGTCGCTACATTACGAGCTCAAGAAGGATAGTGGCGAATACCCGATCGTGGGAGTCAACTGTTTTCTCGATCCCGATGAGGCGGAGAGGACGGGCGAAGAGATCGAGCTGGCTCGGGCGACGAGTGCCGAGAAAGACGCGCAGATCGCGAGGCTGAGGGCGTTCCAAAAGAGCCACGAAAGCGACGCGAGACAGGCCCTTCAGAGATTAGCTCGAGTGGCGCGCTCCGACGGGGGAAACGTCTTTGCCGAGCTCATGGAGGCTGCGCGCGTCGCGAGCCTAGGCCAGATGACTCACGCGCTCTACGAAGTCGGCGGGCAGTATCGTCGTGCCCTCTAGACGTCCCGCGCGCATCCTGGTGGCGAAGCCCGGCCTCGATGGGCACGACCGAGGCGCTCTCGTCGTTGCCCGTGCTTTGAGGGACGCCGGGATGGAGGTCATCTACACGGGACTTCGTCGGACCCCTGAGCAGATCGTCGAAGCCGCGCTTCAGGAGGACGTGGACGCAATCGGCGTATCCGTCCTGTCTGGCGCACACCACTCCATGCTGTCACGGATCCTTTCCCTCCTGCGAGACAAGCAAATGGAAGACGTCATCGTGTTCGCCGGCGGTGTGGTTCCCGACCGTGACATTCCCGTCCTCGAGCAGCTTGGTGTCAAGAAAGTCTTCCAGCCCGGCGCGTCGACGAAGGACATCGTAGCCTTCGTTCAGGAGGCGCTCTCTCGCAGCGCATCCTCTTCGTAGGAAAGGAATTATGAAACGGCGTTTGTTGACAGCTGCTCCATCTGCATGCTACCATTTTTTAATCGCTCGGGCATTACACTCGAATTGCCATTAGCACACCCAGGAAAGGTCGGTCGACCTCGGATTGCCGGAAGGAGGGGCGATGGGACACAAGATCCTTCTCGCCGATGACAGCATCACCATTCAGAAGGTCATCGAGCTGACGTTCTCCGATGAGGACTTCGAGCTTCATACGGTCGGGAACGGGCAGAAGGCGATCGACGAGATCCGCTCCGTCATGCCAGATGTCGTTCTATGCGACATCATCATGCCAGAGAAGAACGGATACGAAGTCTGCGAGTTCATCAAATCGAGTCCCGATCTGAGGCACATTCCCGTACTGTTGCTCACGGGCGCCTTCGAGCCTTTCGATCAAGAACGAGCGAAGGCCGCTGGATGCGAGGGGTTTCTCGCCAAGCCGTTCGAGCCCCAGACATTGATATCCCGGGTCAAGGAGCTGCTGGTGGTCTCGGCACCGGTCTCCGCCCCCGCCCCTCCGTCGCTAGCGCCGCCCGCCGCCCCTCCACCCCCTCCCGCTGCCCTGACGACCGAAGCCGACTCCGATCTCGAGGACGCGTTCGCCGTGGAAGCGGGCGAGCGCGAGCTGACCTTGGGGCCGGCGGATCACACGGTCCTGCTCGGAGCGGACGAGGGCGATGGCCTCGAGGCCGGAACGGGCGTGAGTGAAGACGACATCTGGGGCGAGGTGGCCCGGGAGGCCCCCGCCGACGAGGACGACTCGGCAACCGTTTTCATGGCAGCGCCCCCGCCTGCCGTGGTGTCGTCCGAGGGCGAGGGACCTTCCGTCAACGCGCTCGAGAGAAGCGATCCAGACGCCACGTGGCGGTTACCAAACGAAGAGACCATCGAGGCCGAGTCGTCCGACGAAGGCCTGACGAGCGGCTTCCAGGAGTTTGCCGAGCCTCCGGCTCCTCACGAGCTCACGTTCGAGTCAGCCTTCGAGGACGAATCGAGCGAATCGGAATCCGACGAGACGTCCGAGTTCGAGCCCGTCAGCGTCGACGACTACACCGAGTTCGAGCCGGTTCTCGAGCCAGAGCCTCCGGAGCAGGAAACTCGGCCGGTTCCGCCCGCAGAGGCGAAAGCTCCCCCACTGAGCCCCGCCGCGAAGCCGCCGTCGGCACCCACACCGCCGAGCCCTCCTCGGGAGCCGATCGAGGAAGCGCCCGTTTCCGGTCGCGATGGTTTCGACGAGGCGCTCGTCGAACGGGTGGCGCAGCGCGTGGTGGACAAGCTCTCCGCCAAAGTCATTCAGGAGATTGCGTGGGAAGTGGTGCCCGAGCTCGCGGAAGGACTCATCCGTAAGGAGATCGAGGTACTGAAAGCCAAGATCCCCAAGTAGGCGCGACCCCACATGGAAGCCCGCCTGGGCTCCCTGTTGCGAGAACGGCAGTCGAGCTGGGGAGCTTGTCTCGTCAGCATCGAACGGACTGGGTCTACCAACACCGAATGCTTTGCGCTCGGAAGAGCCGGAGCTCCCGAAGGAACCCTGGTGCTCGCCGAGCGACAGGAGCGAGGAAAGGGTCGCTGGAACCGGCCGTGGGAATCGGTCTCCGGCGGGCTATATCTGAGCATTCTCTTGCGGCCCCAGTCTCGACGGTCCCCCCTGACTCTTCTGCCTCTTCTCGTGGCGGTTTCGGTGGCCGAGGCCGCGCACGAGTTGACCGGTGTGCGAATCCGACTGCGTTGGCCGAACGACCTTTACGTCGCCGGCCGTAAGCTGGGTGGCATTTTATGTGAGTCGAGCCTCATTGGCTCGAGAACCGAGTTCACCGTTGCTGGGATCGGGGTCAACGTGAATCAAACGCAAGAGGATTTCACGAGCCCTCTGGCGGAAGAGGCAACCTCATTGCGGCTCGCCTCAGGACACTCGTGGGAACCGGCTCTCCTTGCCGACGCCATCATCGGCAGGCTCGAGCAGCAATACCACTTGGACGATGCCGCCGAAGTGCTGGAACGGTGGAAAGCGAGCTCTGAGGGCGCCGGCGACGCGCCCATCCGGTTCGTGACGCGCGAGGGGGAGAGCAAGGCCGCAGTGACCGGTGGCATCGCCGACGATGGCGGCCTCCGGGTCAGGCTCGACGACGGGTCCGTGAGGATCTTGTACTCCGAGGACGTCGTCATGGTTAGAGGGCGTTAGCCTTGGACGCAGAGAGCTACTATGCGTCGGTCGAGTCTCATTTCGTTGCGAGACGTGGGAGCCCTCTGTTCATAACACCCAGCGAGTGGGATCTGGTGTGGCGGTGGGAGCAGTCGGGCATTCCTCTCGAAATCGTGAAGGAGGCGATCGATCGCGTTTTCGAGCGACCCCAGGCATTGCAGAAGCGTCGAAAGCTCGGATATTGCCGGCAGGCCGTCGATGCCGCTTTTCGACGCTTTCGTGAGGCACGTGTTGGTGAGGGGACGACTTCCGCCGAGGAAGCGCAGGTTGATTATGTCTCGCGATTGTCCGGTTTAGCGGATCGGTTGATGAAAGCCGCCGAGACAGCCGGTTCTCGAGACCGACCCCTTGCGGACACGGTGCGGACCCTGGCGTGCGAGGTGGCGGCAACGGATGCCGCCACGAGTGCCGTGAAGCTCGAATCGAAGCTTGCCGCGATCGACGCTCGCCTCTTGGCCGCTCTGGAGATCACGTTCGAAGAAGCCCTCCGCTCCTCGTTACGCACGGAGGCCGAGCGTTCGCTCGAGTCCTATCGCGACCGGATGCCGGAGAAGGTCTATCGAAGGGCGCTCGAGAGCGCTTACCACCGCAGACTTCGCTCTCAGCTGGGCCTCGGCCCGCTCAGCATCTTCTGATGTTCGAAGTTAGTATCACCAAAATCATCGCCGGAGGTCACGGGCTGGGTCGGCACGAAGGGCGAGCTGTGATCGTCCCAGGCACGGCCCCGGGTGAGATCCACCGAGTTCGAACCGTCGTCGAGAAGAAGGACTTCATCGAAGCCCGGTCGGTGGAGCGCCTGACCGACTCGCCGTTTCGCCGAGAGCCTCCTTGCCCTTATTACGGGCTCTGCGGTGGCTGCGCACTGATGCATCTCGAGCCCGCGACCCAGCTCACCGCGAAACGCACGATCTTGCAGGAAAGCTTGCGAAGGGCAGGCTACTCAGATCCCGTCGAGAAGATCGAGGCTTCTGGCTCGCCTGAGCTCCGGTATCGCACCCGGCTGCGTTTCCATGTCGAGGGCAAGGGAAGCCGGCCGCTGCTAGGGTTTCGGCGGCGTCAGCGCCGCGAGGTCGTCGATATCGAGCACTGCCTTCTGGGATCGGCAGCTTTGAACGAGGCGTGGAGTGGAGTTCGGCGACTCGTTGGCGAAAGGCCGGCGTTTGCGAGACATCTCGAGCAAGTGGAATTTCAGGAGTCGAGCGTCAATCCCGGGAGGATCGTGGGCCGGTTTCTCGTCAGATCGATCGATGGGCTACGATTTCTCGAGCGGGGCGGTCTCTCACGGTGGCTGGACGAAGGCCGTCTCGATGGGATCGTCGTCTCCACCTCGCGCCGCGGGCCACGCGTTCGGCTCGGATCGCGGTCCGTTGCTCACTCGGTCTCCGGGTTCCACCTCGAGCAGTCGAGCGAGAGCTTCTTTCAGGCGAACCGCTTCCTTCTCGAGGATCTCGTCTCCGCGGTGGTGCCGGAAACGTCGTTCGATCGCGCCATCGACCTGTATTGCGGTGTCGGCCTATTCACGTTGCCGCTGGCGCGGGTGGCGAAGCGTGTTTTTGGCGTCGAGACCGTCGCGTCCTCCATCCGCGACGCTCGCGGAAACGCGAAGAGAGCCAAGCTCGGAAACGTGCGCTTCCGAAGAATGGATGCAGCCCGGTATCTGGAACGGATACGGCTTCGAGTCGACGACCTCGTCGTCGCGGACCCACCGAGAGGCGGTCTGGCATTGGAGACGCTCGAGGCCATCGGCGGGAGCTCCGTGCGATCGTTCTTTTACGTCTCGTGCGATCCGCCGGCACTGGCTCGGGACGTCGCGCGACTGCAACGGCACGGCTTTCGAATCGAGTCGCTCAGACTCCTCGACTTGTTTCCCAATACCTACCTGTTCGAGACCGTGGCGCGGCTCACTCGCTAGCGCACAACGCGGCTCGTGATTCATGAGGTGTCCGGCCGTACCCCTTGCCTTGGCCTTCACCTTCGGAATCGTGCTCCCGGGGGGACGGTCTCCTCTGGTGGGGTCGTCTCTGGGAGCCGTTGCTCTATGGTCTTCGTTCTGGTGTCTGCGGAGAAACCGACTTCATGCCGCATCGTTCACCGTACTTCTGGCGTTTCTCGCCATTGGTAAAACAGCGCGTGATGTCCGGTCTGAAGAAGATATCGGTCTCACCGTGCGCGCTCTGTTCGAGCGTCTCGGAGCGAGACCTTTCGTCGAACCGAGCCGAGTGACGGGAACGCTCCGGGTCGAGCCCGAAGTGGGCTCCGAAGACACGACCCTGACGCTCGAGGTGAACAGGATCCGGATGGGCGGGGCTCGGGGCGAGATTTCGGTCGGAGGGGGCATCCGAGCGAGGGTCTACGGGAGTTTCAACGAGAAGCTATCGAGACTCGCAGCCGGTGACGGCGTCGTCCTGTGGGGTCGGTTACGTCGTCCTCGCGCGTTCGGGAATCCGGCAGCCTTCGACGTGGAGAGCTACCTCGAGCGCGCGAACGTCGATGCGGTGGCCTCGGTCAAGAGCGCGCTCCTCGTGGAGCTCGAGCCGCGACGGCCGACCGTCTCCTCCGCGATGTCCTTCGCGCGCGTCCTGGCTCGCCAAAGACTCGAACGCGCCCTTGCGGAAAACGAGGCGACACTCGGGGTCGTCCTCGCTCTGACGACGGGAGATCGCTCCCGGCTCTCCCCCGACCTGGAACACCTCTATCAGGCATCGGGCATCTACCACGTCATGGCCATCAGCGGAGCCCACGTCGCCATCATCGTGTTGGCGCTCCACGCTTTGATGAAGCGGCTTTCGCTCGACGAAGCTCCGCGTCTCGTCGTCCTCTTGTTCGTGCTGCCTCTCTATGCTGCCTTCTGCAGCGGTCGGCCACCGGTAGTTCGCGCCGTAGTGATGGCCTGCGTCGTTATCTGCGCGAGGCTATCCAGCTTGGATCGACCGGGAGCCAATGCACTCGCGGTCGGCGCGACGGCGCTCTTGGCTTTCGAGCCCCGTTGGCTCGGTGACCCCGGCTTCCAGCTCAGTTTCGCGGCTATGGCCGGCATCCTGCTCCTGACGGAGCCGCTCTCGAGAAGGCTGCGACGGCTGGGCGTCTTCGCCACGCCCCTGGCCCTTTCGATTTCCGCACAGCTCGGCGTCGTCCCGATCGCCGCCTGGCATTTCCAGCGGCTGACGCCGCTTGCGCCGTTCGCGAGCGTGATCGCCTTGCCGCTGGCCGGCTGTCTCGTCGTACTGGGGCTCGTGGGCGTGCTCGTATCGGGAATACCGGCCGTGAGCGACGCCCTCAGGGAGTCGGCGAGCTTCTTCGTTTTTCTTCTGACGAAGACGGCGGAAGCAGCCTCGTGGCCTCCACTAGCGTCTTGGGTCGTGTCGCGGCCATCGTTGATCCTGTCGATCGCGTACTTCGGCGCCACCGTCGTCCTCACCGCTCGAACGAGAGTCTGGACGCGCATCGGGCTTGCCGTCATGGTCGCGTGCATGTACGCGCTCAACGTTGGTCCGCCGCCACCTCGCGGTCGACTCGTGTTGAGAGCGTTCGATGTCGGCCACGGCGACGCGCTCCTGATAACGCTTCCTGATGGGAAACACGTCCTGGTTGATGGTGGTGGAGCGGGAGGGGGCTCATCGTTCGACATCGGTGAAAGGGTTCTGTTGCCTTGTCTTCTCGAAAATGGTGTCAGGCGCCTTGCCGCCGTCGTCGTTACCCACACGCACCTCGATCATCTGGGCGGTCTCTTTGCCGTCGTTGACAGGCTGAAAGTGGATGAGATGTGGGAAGGTTCGTCGCCCGTGGGTCGTCCCGCTTACTTCGCACTGCGCCGGCGAGCGGAACGGCGAGGTGTGGTCGTGCGCTCTCTCGAGGCCGGAGAAGCGTTCGAGATCGGGGGGGCGAGTTTCGAGGTCTTGGCTTCCGGAATGCCTGGTTCGTCGGAGAACGACCAGTCGCTCGTCCTGCGCCTCACCTACTCCGGGCGGCGGATTCTGTTGACCGGCGACGTCGAAAGCCCCGCGGAGCACAGGCTCCTCGCGAGTGGAGCCTCGCTCGAATCCGATGTGTTGAAAGTTGCCCATCACGGCAGCCGTAGCTCTTCGAGCGTCGTGTTTCTCGCCGCGGTAGCGCCACGGCTGGCCATTCTGTCCGCCCGTGCGAGCCCGGGTCGCCCCTTGCCATCCGCGCGGATCCTTCACCGACTCCGCGCTCTCGGCATCGATTACCTCAGAACGGACGAGAACGGCGCCATCACCGTCAGCGTTGATGGAGACGGAGAGCTAGAGGTGTCGACCTATCGCGGCGAATCTCGACTTTAGTGTGCTCAGTGCCGTGGCCGGGACCCATGATCGCCCGGCCGCCACGGCTCGGCCTTTCGGCGCTTATTCGCGCTGCGTGCTCACATCTCATTTCTTCGAAGGAGCCCGATGGGACGATTCGCGCTGACATCGCGGCAGTAGCCTTGGCTACCGCTCGGCAGGCTGTGCTGTACTTTTCATCAGGCCTGCTAGACCTTCCTCTTCGCTTGCTCCCAGAGTTCATCGAGCTCCTCCAGCGTGGCTTCCCGTAGGGACCTCCCGCTGCCCCGCAGCTCGTTCTCGACGAGCCGCAGACGCGACACGAATTTGTCGCTAGAGCCCGTCAGGGCAACCTCGGCCTCGACACCCAGGTGACGGGCCAGATTGACTATGACGAACAAAAGGTCTCCGAGCTCTTCCTCGACAGAGACGCCATCGCCGGTTGCGATGGCACCATCGAGCTCTTCGAGCTCCTCGTCGAGTTTGGCCCTCACGTCGGCGCTCGAGCGCCAATCGAAGCCGTTCTGCGCCGCACGGCTCGTCAGTTTCTGCGCGCGGGTCAACGCAGGAAACGACCGGGGCACCCCGTCCAACACCGACTTCCGCCCGGGCTTCTCCTGCGACTTGACGTCCTCCCACCTAGCGAGGGCCTCGTCACGGGTCGCCGCGGGCACGTCGGAGAACACGTGGGGATGTCGGCGGACGAGCTTGTCCTGAATCTCGCCGATGACTTCGGGCATGGAGAACGCTCCTTCCTCGGTTGCGATCTGCGTCAGAAAGACCACCTCCAGGAGCAAATCGCCCAGCTCCTCTCGCACGGAATCCGGACGTCCTTGGGAGATCGCTTCGACGAGCTCGTAAGCCTCCTCGATCACGTGAGGCCGCAGTGATTGTTGGGTTTGAGCCCGATCCCAGGGACAGCCGTTCTCGCCTCGGAGGCGCGCCATCAGAGAAAGGAGCTCCTCGAAGGCCTGGCCGGACGTCACGGCTTCTCCGGCGTGAGCCCGGTGTAGGGAGACGTTAAAGCGCTGACAAGACGAAAGATACGGTGATTGGTGTGTGTTGATCCACCCATGACGGCATGTTATCTTAGTTTATTGACCCCGGCTTCGGAACCGAGAGTCCATAAAGCCCGGCAACGTGGACGGGGAATCCTGTCATCTTCACAAGATATTGAGATTTCCGCGATCGTGTCCTGAAGGAGACTACGGTAGGTGCCGTCGCACCCAGAAGCCGAAATTGAGGCGATGTCCCGGACTTCGCTCATGCGTCGGCACCGACGCATGAGCGAACTGGTGAGACGACACGTCCTCACGGCTGCCATCCGTTGGCTGCTCGTCCTGGGCTGCACCGGGGTCGGCACCGAGCACGCGATTGCGGAAGTCGGGGCCGAGGAAGACATCCCCATCTCTCTCCACACGTCGTTCGAGCACTATTGGCGACGGTATCTTCTCGCCGAAACGTCGGGGGACGTCGAGACGGCCGGCCGTATGCTCGACGAGATCAAACGCCTTCGGGTGGAGCGAAACGCGTTCAACCTTCACGACGTGGCGATGGCGTTCGTTTATCGCGGCCTGGCCCTTGTGGAACAGGGCGGATTCGAAGAGGCGAGGAAGCGCTTCGACGTCGCTCGAGAACTAGACCCCGATCTCCCGACCGCTTACTGGGGCTTCGCCCGTCTCGCCGAGCGCGAGGGGGGGTTGGGATTCCTGAGCGCCACGCTCTACCGGTTTCAAGCTCAGTTGCTTGCCCTGCGATCCGAGCGAAACGGGGCCTACGCGAGTTGGAATCTCACCTACGTGGTGTTCTCGAGCCTCATGATGCTGTACTTCATCGTGGCCCTCGTCATGATCTACCGATACGGTGTGCTGCTACGGCACGACATCGAGGAGCGATTTGGCGATCGGATAGGTACGCAAGCGGTGCTCGCGTCGACACTCGGGGTCTTGCTTCTTCCGATGATGTTGACGATGGGAACGGGTTGGCTGGCACCCTACTGGTTGGCGATAACGTTCGGATATCAGAGCGTCAGGGAGAGGGTCGTCTCGTTGTCCTGTCTGCTCGTGATTCTAGCAACCGCTCCGTTCGCGGAGCTTTATCCTGCTTGGGCTCGCACCTCCGCCAATCCGCTCTATCAAGCAGCGCTCTCCTCGGTGACGGGAACCTTCGATCTCCAGGATGTGCGCACGCTCAGGGAAGCGGTGGGTGAGCATCCCCAGGATCGCGATCTTCAGTTCTTGCTCGCGACACAGTACAAGAACCTCGGTGATTACGAGCTCGCCGCCAACCAGTATCGACGGATCATCGAGGTCTGGCCCAACGATCTCGAGGCGAGAATCAACCTGGGGAACATCTACTTCGCCCAGAGGGACTGGGATGGAGCCCTCGTCAAGTACAACGAGGTCATCGGGGCCGGTGCAAGGCTCCCCATGGCTTTCTACAACAAAAGCCTCGCGCATGCCGAGAACTTCCAGTTCGCCGAGCGGCAGGACGCCCGTGTCAGAGCGGAAGGCGTCGATGCCGCGGCGGTCGTGGCGCACGAGAGGCGCACGGGCAATTACCGAGTGGTCGCGGACCAGAAACTCGATGAAATGGACATCCTGGGGAAGTTCTATGGCCTGACCGAAGGGTTGCACGAGCAGAAGATCCGCTCCTTTCTAGCTCCATCCATCTTCAACAGCTGGGCCTTTCGATTCGTCGCCGCGCCCGTATTCTTCGGCGTCCTGATCCTGGTTCTCGAGATCGCTTTCAAAGATCGCCGGCTCATACAGCGCTGTCGCAAGTGCGGGAGTGCTTTTTGTGGGCGATGCCAGATTGGCACCGGACGGAAAGCCGTGTGCACCCAGTGCTACCACCTGTTCTACATGAGGGATGGCGTGTCGGCGCTGGCGCGAAACGAAAAACTGGCTCGGGTCGAACAGGATACGAATCGACGGTCTCGAGTCTTTCGGCTGCTCTCGATCATCGTGCCCGGCGCCGGCCACATCGGCGAAGGGATGCCGCTCGTCGGTGCGCTCTTGTTGTTCTTCTGGCTTCTGGGTGCGTCGCTCCTCATTCTCGGCAGTGCGTTGTACTCCCTCCCCGATGGATTGTTCGGTTTCGAAGCCGACGTTTCCTACGGGCTGTTGTTCGTCATGGCGTTCGTACTGGGTGCCGCGAATCTGGTGGCAAGACCCCCGCTGAACGGTTGACGATGGCTCTCTCTGGGACGCTTAAAGATTTCGCGCTTCCCGACATCTTTCAGCTGATCGGGATGCAGCGAAAGACCGGGCTGCTCACGCTCGAGAACGAGCGTGAGACGGTGAGCGTCGTCTTCGAGCAGGGGATGGTCGTCCACGCCGATTCCACGGTGCGTCGTCTCGACGACCTGCTGGGAAACGTCCTCGTTCGACAACGGACGCTTCGACGAGACGCCCTCGAGGATGCCCTCGCCAAGCAGAAGGTGTCGATGCAACGTCTCGGCTTCATCTTGACCAATCAGGGATACATCAGCCGAGATGATCTGAAGGCGGCCCTCTCCGAACAGGTCCAGCAGATCGTCTTTCGAGTCTTCCGTTGGAAGTCGGGACGATATCATTTCGACCCCGCGGCGGGAGCAGACTACGACCGCGAGAACATGAGCCCGGTCAGCACCGACCACATCCTCATGGAAGGCATTCGACGCGTCGACGAGTGGCCCATCATCGAGAAGCGGATTCCGTCTCTGGACTTCGTATTTCGCCCGCTCGTTCCCAAGGACCAGATCCGGATCGAGGAGTCGTCCACCGAAGAGGCGGGTGGGCTCGAGGCCTCGCTCGATTTGCTGTCGGGCAAGGGGGGTGGCGCCGCAACCCTCATTTCCGAGGTCGTTTTGAGTCCGCTCGAGGGGACGATTTACAAGCTTCTCGATGGCAAGCGCTCAGTCGCCGCCGTTATGGAGTTGACCGGTCTGTCGGATTTCGACGTGTGCCGCGCGCTCTTCGACTTCGTCGACCGGAAACTCGTGGTGGCCGCCGGCCAGGAGCAGACGAAATCAGTCAGCCTGGGACTCCCCCAAGCCGACGTCCCCGTCCAAGGCGAGACCGCGGGCAAGATTGCTCTCGTGGCGGTGCTAGTGCTCGCGGCCTCCGGGTTCCTGATTGCCCTGGGAACGCCGTTTCGGGTTCCCCCTCGGCCGAGCTTCATGCGCGAGGAGGCTGCCACTATCGCTCGCAGCCGAGACGTCGCCCGCATGCAGCGCGTGGTCGCAGCACTGCGCAGCTACTATCTCACTTTCGGCGTGTATCCGGGAAGCCTCGACGACCTCGTCAATACGACCCCGCCGCTCGTCACCGCGGAAGATCTCACCGATGCGTCCGGGCAACCGTTTCGTTACGAGACCCAAGCCGACCGCGTCACTCTACAAGCGCTGGGCCCGTCTGGGTCTCCCTACCTTTCTATCTCCCGAGAGATTCTTCCAGACGACGTTAGCTTTGCGCCGACGCCTTCGGTACGATCCTCGAGCCGCTGACCTCCTGGTTTAGGGGTCGCGATCGCAGCCATGAGAGTCAGTCGTTACCCCGACGTCGGATTACCGGAAGATGCCAGGCCCGCGGTTACCCTCGGCAACTTCGACGGCGTTCACCGCGGCCACCGCCGGGCCATCGATCTGCTCGTGGAGCGCGCGCGGGCACTGGGCACCCAGGCGATCGCAGTCACCTTCGAGCCCCATCCGATCAGCGTGCTGAGGCCGGCAGAGGCTCCGAAGCGCATCCTCACGCCGAAGGTTAAAGAAGAGATTCTGGGAGCGGCGGGCCTCGACGAGCTCGTCATCATCGCGTTCACTCTCGAGTTCTCGCGGATCGAGCCTCGTGAATTCGTGGAGGGCATCCTAGTCGGTCGCCTTCGAGTCAGGGAGCTGGTACTGGGCGCGAACTTTCGCTTCGGTCGGCGTCGGTCGGGGGACCTCGATTCCCTGCGCGCCTACGGAAACAAGCACGGGTTCGTGGTGCACGAAGTGGATGCTTCGATGCATCGCGGAGAGATGATCTCGAGCTCCCGGATTCGGGTCACCCTGGCGGGCGGTCAGGTCGACGAGGCGGCAGCCATGTTGGGGCGTCCTTACTTCTTGGAAGGCCAGGTGGTCGAAGGTGCAGGGAGGGGTCGTCTCATGGGTTTTCCCACCGCTAATCTCGACGTGGAAGGAGACGTTCTCGTGGGCGACGGCGTTTATGTGACGGATTCCCTGGTCAACGGCCGAGTCTACCAGGGCATGACCCACGTCGGGCGGAGGCCGACTTTCGGTATCGAGGAGCGCTCGGTCGAGACCCATCTGTTCGAGCTCGATCGCAATATCTATGGCTCTACTTTACGACTGTTCTTTCACGAAAGGATTCGGGGAACGGTGCGGTTCACGTCGGCGAGCGAGCTCGAATCGCAGCTCCATCGCGACCGCGAGCACGCTCGCCGGTTCTTTCACGCGCACGGACGGAACCTTGTGCTATAACATTTCGTACCCAACACGGCGAGGAGTGTGTACGTGCCAGATCTGACCGTCGAGAGTCGACAGGTTGGCGAAGTGACCATCATCGCGCCCAAGGGCTTCATCAATGCGCACACCGTCCGCCTGTTCGAGCAGGCTCTTCAAGAAGCTCTCGATGGTGGGCATCGGAAGATACTCATCAATGGTGAAGGTCTGGCCTATATCGCCAGTGCCGGATTGGGTGTCATCATGGGCTTGATCGAGGACGTTCGGTCGCGGGGTGGTGACATCCGGCTCGCCGAGTTGAACGATACCGTGAGGAACATTTTCGAAGTGCTCGGCTTCAACCACCTCTGCAAAGTGTTGAACTCCGAGCGCGAGGGTGTCGACAGCTACGTAGCGGGTTGACCCGGTTCTCCCACATGCCCAGAAAGGCTTCGAGGCGGGGCGGGAAAGACGGCGGCCCCAAACGTCGCGCCGCGATGGAGCTTCGTTTCCCGAGTGAGAGTCGCTATCTGCACATGGTGCACGAGCTCACACGTCGCCTCGCCGAGTCGACGGGGTTCGACGCTTCCGAGGCAGAGAAGATTGCCCTCGCGGTCGACGAGGCGGCGACGAACGTTATCCAGCACGCCTACCATGGTGAGCCGGGGCACTCGATCGAAGTTCACTTCGATCCCGAGGGTGACAGTCTCGATATCGTGATCTTTCACGACGGCGAAGCCCTCGAGTCCCTTCCCGTTCCCGACTTCGATCTGGAAGACCTCGTGGCCAAGAGGCGAAAGGGTGGGCTCGGGCTCACCATCATGCGGGAGATGATGGACAAAGTCGAACACGCCAAGGCCGGTGCTGGCAGGAACATGTGCGTCATGGTTCGCTATAAGCAGAAGGGACGCTAGGCCTCGGCCGGCTCGATTGATGCCGACGGAGCGCAAGCCCACCTCGTACCGCTACCAGCAGACCCTCGCCCCTCTGGTAACTCGCATGGAGCATCCGGCGTTGCGGAAGCGCCTTTCCGAAGTGCTCACTTTGCTGGATTTCAACTCCACGTTGAATCGGTCCATGGAGCTTTCCCATATCCTGGATCTCGTCCTGTTCGTGTCCATGGGAGAGACAAGGGCGAGTTGGGCCGGGATCTTGCTCCGAGACGACGAGCGGCTACGACCCGCTGCCCGACGAGGAGCCAGCGACGCCGCCTGGCAGGGTCTCGCTCTTCCGATCCCGGACGAGATGGACGAGGCCTGGACTCGGGATGTGATGCGTCAGACGAAAGCTCGGCTGGTCATGCCTCTTTCAAAGTCCGACCGGCTCGTTGGGTTGCTGCTGCTTGGCGAGAGAGCCGAGCCCTACGGGGACGAGGAAACGATGTTTGCCGAAGCGCTGTGCGTGTCGGCCGCCGCTTCGATCGACAACGGACGCATCTATGAAGAGCTTCGAGAGTTGAATCAGAGGCTCTCTTTCAAGGTCTATCAGCTCAACTCGCTCTTCGATATCACGCGCGAGCTCAACCGGAGCCCCGATGCCAGCCGTGTCTACGAAGTGCTCCTCACCAGCGCGATGGGGCACGTGCTGACCACGCGGGCACTGGTGCTGGAGAAAGGAAGCGTCGTCGTCGAGAGAGGAGTTCCGCTCGAGCCCGAGGGGCGTCGGGAGCTCGAGCGCGTAAGCGCCTATTGCGGGTCGCTCTCCGAGGACCGCCGCGTCGAGAGTCTGGACGACGAATCGATGCGTTCGCTCCTGGCGAGCCTGGGGATCGACCTGGTCGTTCCGCTCCGATCGGGAGACATAAGCCATGGCGCGCTCCTTCTCGGGCCACGAGCCTCGGGCAAGCCGCCCGGCGATGAGGACCGCGAGTTCCTTCGCGCCCTCGCGTCTCAAGCGGCATCGGCGCTCGATAACCTCAGACTCACACGCGAGTGGATCGAGAAACAGAAGATTGAAAAGGAAATGGCCCTCGCGCGCGAGATTCAGCGAGGGCTACTCCCCGAGGGCGAGCCCGACATTTCCGGCTGGGACATTGCCGCGATCAACATCCCCTGTCTCACCGTGGGTGGAGACTACTTCGACTACCTGAAGCGCGAGGGCAGCAAGCACTGGCTCGTCATCGCCGACGTGTCCGGCAAGGGAACGGGCGCAGCGCTCCTCATGGCCTCGGTGCACGCGGCGCTTCATGCTCTCGCGGGCATCGGCGACCTGACCCTCGATGCACTGAGCGTCCGTCTGAACGAGATCGTCTACGAAAATACCGAGCTGAATCGTTACGTCACCGCTTTTTTCGCCTCCCTCGACGCAACGACGGGCGAGCTGAACTTCATCAATGCCGGCCATTGTTATCCTCTCCTGGTGAGGGAAGGCGGTGAGGTCGAGCGGCTGGTCGAGGGTGCGCCGGTGATCGGCCTTCTCCCCGAGATTCGGACGCGGCAAGGGCGCGTCTTCCTCGAGCCGGGAGATCTCGTCGTCATGTTCACCGACGGGCTCTCCGAGACCCGCAGTCCCGACGGGGAGGAGTTCGAGGATGAAAGGATCATCGACCTCGCGACCCGACTCAGAGGCAGGCCGTCGCGCGAGATCGTCGCCCAGCTGGTAAGCCGAGTTCGTGTCTTTGCGGCGGACGCCGGCTTGGCGGATGATTTGACATTGATGGTCGTGCAGCGGAACTGAAGGAAAAATGGTTTTGAAGCTGACGAACACGCTCGGCGGGAAGCTCGAGCCGTTCGAGCCCATTGAGCCGGGCCACGTGCGCATGTACACGTGCGGCCTCACCGTCTACAACCGGGGTCACGTCGGCAACTTCCGCACCTTCGTCTCCCAAGACATCCTCAGGCGCTACCTGCAATTCAAGGGATATCGCGTGACCCAGGTGACGAATTTCACCGACGTCGACGACAAGACGATCGAGGGCGCCAAAGCGGCGGGAGTTCCCCTCCGCGAGTACACTCAGAAGTTCATCGACTACTTCTACGAGGACTGCGATACGCTCGGCATTCAACGGGCCGAGCACTACCCGCGAGCCACCGACCCCGAATACATCGACGCCATGATCGAGCTCGTCCAGAAGCTGGAACAACGGGGGCATACCTACCGCAGCAACGGGTCCGTCTATTTCAAGGTCGATTCGCTCGCCGATTACGGAAAGCTCTCTCGGATCGACGTCGCCGGGATGAAAGCCGGTGCCCGGGTGGATTCCGACGATTACTCGAAGGAGAACCTGCGGGACTTCGTTCTCTGGAAAGCACCGAAGGACGGCGAGCCTTTCTGGGATGCTCCGATGGGACCGGGTCGGCCCGGGTGGCACCTCGAGTGCTCGGCAATGGGTATGAAGCTTCTCGGTGAGACGTTCGATCTCCATGCGGGCGGGGTGGATCTGATCTTCCCGCACCACGAGAACGAGATCGCCCAGAGCGAAGGGGCCACGGGAAAACCGTTCGTCCGACACTGGATGCACACCGAGTTCTTGCTCGTCGAGGGCGAAAAGATGTCGAAATCGAGGGGCAACCAGTACACCGTTCGAGAGCTGGTGGACGAGGGCTTCTCTCCGATGGCCGTCCGCTATCTGCTTCTTTCCGTCTACTACCGGCAGCAGCTGAACTTCACCCGCGAAGGACTGCGCCAGGCGGAGACCGCGATCCGGAGAGTCGATGATTTTCTCGATCGGCTCTCCGAGGTGACGCGGCCAGGAGACGCCTCGGAGGATTCCCGAGAAGCGGCGGTAAGCGCCCTGGAGCGTTTCGAAGCCGCGATGGACAACGACCTGAACACTTCGGCGGCGCTTGCGGTGCTATTCGACCTCGTCAAGGGAGGGAATACGGCGCTTTCTTCGTCTACCATGACCAAGGGAGATGCCGATGCATTCCGCGGCGCCATCGAGCGTATGAACACGGTCCTTGGCGTCTTCGGCCAGGGCGAGAAGATCGTTCTCGACCAGGAGGTCGAGAAGTTGATTGCGGCGCGGAATGAGGCGCGCGCAACTCGAGACTATGCGCGGGCCGACGAGATCCGCGGCGAGCTTGATTCTCGCGGTATCGTCCTCGAAGACACTTCCGCGGGGACGAGGTGGCGGCGAAAGTAGCCAAGTTTCTGGGCTGGTTGCGGACGTTACGGAGAACGAGCGACCTCGGTCGCCTCGGCGAGAGCGTTGCCGCGCGAGAGCTCGAAAGGCGCGGCTACCAAATCGTAGAACGCCGCTGGCGCTCGAGGCTCGGTGAAATCGACATCGTTGCCCGCGACGGAGAAACGCTGGTCGTCGTGGAGGTCAAGGCGAGGTCGGGTGAGGATTACGGCCCTCCGGCGGACGCAGTCGATGCGGTCAAGCAGAGGAGGCTCGTCCGGCTTGCCAAGGCCTACCTTCGCGCTCGCAGGCTCGGGGAGCCGCGGGTTCGTTTCGACGTGGTTGGAGTGAGGTTTCCATCCGGGGAGGCTCCCCGAGTCGAAGTCCTGCGGAACGCGTTCGGCGAGTAGTGTGCGCGCAGCGGGTTTTTGACAACACGGTGCCCATTTGGTACATATTACGGTTGCTTGATTCGCGGGCGGGAATAACTCAGTGGTAGAGTGCAACCTTGCCAAGGTTGAAGTCGCGGGTTCGAATCCCGTTTCCCGCTCCATTTGAACTCGCAGCACGGCTTCCCGATTCCGATTTCGGCGGCGTAGCCAAGTGGCTAAGGCGGAGGTCTGCAAAACCTCTATTCGGCGGTTCGAATCCGCCCGCCGCCTCCAACTCTAACCGGCGACGGTAACTCCAACTCCTGGCAGAACCGGACGAACGGCAGCACTGTGATCTTGCCCGTGGAGAAGTGCCGCTCGTCGAGATGCACCTGATAGAAACGAGGAATCGGCGTCCTCTCGGCGAAATATCGAATCGCAGCGCCCACGGTCTTTTTCCCCGGATTTGCACTCGACGGCGAAAACTGGCTCTCGCTCTCGCAACACGACGAAATCCACTTCGCGCTTGTCCGTATCCCTCAAGTAGCGAAGTTCCATCGAATGGCCTTCGGTGTCCTCGATCCAATGACAATATTTCAGTAGCTGAGAGGCGACGAGGTTCTCGAATCGTGGACCCTGGTCTTCGACACTCGACCAGTCCCAGAGATAGAGCTTGCGCTCCTTCTTTACTGCGCGCACTTTCTGTGCCCCATAAGGGGAGATCCTGAAGCAGACATACATGTTCCCCAAGATCGTGAGCCAGCGCTCCGCCGTTTTGTGATCGATCTGTAGGTCTTCTCGCAAGCTTTTCACCGAGAGAGGCGAACCGACTCGCGAGGGCAGGAGATCCACCAGGTGCTCGAGGAGCGTGATCTCGCGGACGTATTCGAGATCTCTCAGATCCTCTCGAACGACCCGCGAGATGCGGTCCCGTTGCCAGATGCGGTGCTCCGCTTCGTCCTGCGTGAGAAGCGGCTCGGGAAAGCCCCCAAACTTCAGAAGCGCTTCCAAATCGGACCGCGACGGCGAGCGTTTCCATTCCCGGAGTGAGAAGGGATGCAGGCGAAAGTATCGGTAGCGGCCGACGAGAGAGTCCCCGCCTTTGCGGTAATAGTCGAGGCGTGCCGAGCCGGTGACGTGATTTCTCTGTGTCGTAAATACCCTTGAGTAGACTCCTCCATCGGGCATACTTGTGGATCTCGTCCAGAAGGAGAAGAGGCTCTCCCGGGCTCACCTTTCCTCAAACTCGGGGGGACGCTCGGGTGATCCCAATTCAGGTAAGCGGGATGGGTTTCATCCGCGTCCTTTCCCAGAAAGCCAAGCGCGAACGTCGTTTTGCCGACCTGCCGTGGGCCGCCGACGAGCACCATTTTCTTTTCGAGGGCCTTTCGAACCGGACTCTCCAGATACCGTGTGATACGCACAAAGTGGATGATAGTCCACTTTACTCATGAACAAAGTGGACCTAGGTCCGTTTTAGTGATAATGAATCAATCCCAGGCCGGCGCCCAGCCGGGACTCACATATCGCCGACCGGCCCGGAGCGCATCGATCGCGGCCATGGCTTCGCCGCTCAGCTCGAAGTCGAAGATGCCGAGGTTCTCCGCGAGGTGCGTGCGCCGGGCGGCTTTGGGGATTACCGCCACGCCCTGCTGGACGAGCCAACGGAGCGTCACTTGAACCGGCGTGCGTTCGTACGTTCGGGCGGTTTCTAATATCGTGGGATTCCTTGCGACCTGTCCCTTGGCGATGGGTCGATAAGCCGTGAGCCGCAGCGAGCGTTCGCGCGCGAAGCTCAGAAGCGCCGTTTGATCGAGAAAGGGGTGGTACTCGATCTGGTTGACCCGAACGGGCGCGAGCTCGAGAGCCTGTTTCCATAGAGCTTCGGGAAAGTTGCTGACTCCGATGGCGCGGGTCTTGCCCTCCTCGCGAAGCGCGTCCATCGCCTCGATGGTCTCGGCGAGCGGCACGTCGTCATTGGGCCAATGGATGAGTAGAAGGTCGACGTAATCGGTAGCGAGTCGTCTCAAGCTCTCCTCCACGCTCCGGGGTACCGCCGCGCGCGTGAGGCTATCGCGCCAGAGCTTCGTCGTGACGAAAATCGCGTCTCGTTCCACCGGGGAGTCTCGGATACCGCGTCCGACCTCGCGCTCGTTCTCGTACATCCGGGCCGTGTCGATGTGGCGGTAGCCGAGCTCGAGCGCTTCGGCAACGGCGCGAACACACTCCGCACCGCGGAGGTCCCAGGTGCCGAGCCCGAGAAGCGGCATCTCGATGGTGAGCTTCACCGCGGAAAGGTACCATGGCCCAATGGTATCGAACGATCTCCGTGAGGCTATCCGCCGTCTGGCGAAGCGGCCCGCGTTCCTGCTTTCCGCCACCGCCATCCTGACGCTCGGAATCGGTTTCCACACGGTCGTTTTCAGCTTGATGAACCTCTTGGTCCTGAAGCCACTTCCCGTCCGGCACCCTGAGACGCTGGTGAGTCTCCAGACCGGGGCGGCGCCCACCTGGTCCTTCCCGAACTACGCGGACGTTCGGGAACGAGCGACTGTCTTCGACGACGTGGCCGCGATACGCGTCATTCCCGCGCACCTGAATCGCAACGGCGCCAAGATGCGCCTCTGGGGCTATCTCGTCACAGGCAACTACTTCGATTTACTCGGGGTCTCTGCGCGGCACGGACGGTTGGGTGGGAGGGAAGACCCAAGCGGGGCTACGAGCCAATGGATTCATGGACTGTGGACGTCCTGTGGTCGAATTCGAGACGACGACACGAACGCGACGCCATGCTAGAGTCGTGACCTGAGACGACCAGGACCGAAGCCGGGGTGGCGGAATGGCAGACGCGGGGGACTTAAAATCCCCTGGGGCAACCCGTGCGGGTTCGAATCCCGCCCCCGGTACCAGGGTTAGGGATTCGGCGTGCCCGAGAGCGAAAAGACGTCTTCGGGCACCACGTCCGAGACGACGATGTCCTCGAAGCGGATCGTCT
>DATIBD010000139.1:0-19706 GCA_035457705.1 Vicinamibacteria bacterium | reverse complement strand
GGCCCGAGGGAAAGTCGTAGCTTGCGGCGCCCACGGCTCCCGCGAGGAACCAGCTGGTATCTCCCGTGCCGATCGGCATCAGGTGCTCGAGGCCGGTGCGCAGCTCGATCAGCTTCGAGTTGTCGGGGAGCGAAGTCTCATGCTGCGTGTAGATGCCGTCGAGGAACCAGTTCGTCGGCCTGCCGATTCTCGAGGCCCAGCGAAGCCCGAAGAGCGGCGAGAGATCCGCGTCGCCGTTCGGTCCGGCGACGTCCGGATCGGCCCGATCGAAGCCCAGCAAGAGGCCGAACTCCCCGTCGAAGGGCTCGGCCGCGCCGGCGGGCGGGATCGCGACCACCGCGAGCGTGAGGCAGAGGACGGCGCCGGCGAGCGCCGACCATCTCGAGGTTCTCATGGCTCCTCCTTCTTTCGGCCGAGGCGGTCGATCTCGTCCCGCCGGCCGGGGGTCTGGGGTATGGGGTGGATGACGGGGCTCGAACCCGCAACCACTGGAGCCACAGTCCAGTGCTCTACCATTGAGCTACACCCACCATCCTCTGGTACGCCAGGGAGGATTCGAACCCCCGACCTACGGCTTAGAAGGCCGCCGCTCTATCCAACTGAGCTACTGGCGCACAACTGGTCGGGGCGAGAGGATTCGAACCTCCGACTTCCTGCTCCCAAAGCAGGCGCGCTAGCCAGACTGCGCCACGCCCCGCGGAAACTTATTATTATAGAAACGTTGCGACGTTTTCGTCAACGCGAACGGTCCCTCAGGAACGTCACCAACCGGCCCATCGCCTTTCCCCGGTGGCTCACGGCGTTTTTCTCCTCGGTCGTCATTTCGGCCAGAGACTTGTCCAGAGGCGGGAAAAAAAAGATCGGGTCGTAGCCAAAGCCGCCCGTTCCTCGCGGATCCGTCCCGATCCGCCCCTCACAGGTCTCGGTACATTCGAAGACGATTTGCCCCGCATCTGCGAGCGCGAGCGCACAGATATACCGTGCCGTACGTTCCATCCCGGGAACGGCTCGGAGACGGTCGAGCAGACGCGCGTTCTTCACCTCGTAGGATGTGCCCTCCCCAAGCCAGCGTGACGAGTGAACTCCCGGCTCACCGCCGAGAGCATCGATGACTAGCCCGGAATCCTCCCCGAGAGCGGCGATGCCCGTGGCGCGATGGTAGTAGAGCGCCTTCGCCGCCGCGTTCGAGAGGAAAGTGGGACTCGTCTCTTGGGGAGGACCGACCTCCGGCCATTTTTCGAGGGTGACGAGGTCCATCTCGAGGCCTTCGAGAACCGCCCGTATCTCACGGAGCTTGCCGGCGCTCGTCGTCGCAAGAAGAAGCTTCAGGACTTTACGAGCTCGAGTTTCCCCAGCACCTCACGCTGTCTGGCGACGATCTCGTCCACGCCCTCGGCAGCGAGCTTCACCATCTGCAGCAGCACGTCCTGGGAAAAGGGACTGGACTCCGCCGTTCCTTGCACTTCGATGAGGTTGCCCTGGCCGGTCATGACGATGTTCATGTCGACCTCGGCGCGCGCGTCTTCCCGGTAATTGAGATCGAGCAATATGTTCCTCTCGACGACCCCCACGCTCGTGGCGGCGACGTAATCGCGAATAGGCAAAGCCGCCATCGCCCCGTCGCGTACCGCGGCTTTGAGAACCAGCGCCAGGGCAACAAAAGCGCCGGAGATCGATGCCGTTCTCGTTCCCCCGTCCGCCTGGAGCACGTCGCAGTCGATCCACACGGTGCGCTCGCCCAAACGAGACAGATCGATGATCGCTCGAAGGGACCGCCCGATCAATCGTTGGATTTCTTGCGTTCGTCCCGACACCTTCCCTCGCGCCGCCTCGCGCGGAATTCGCTCGAGCGACGAGCGCGGAAGCATGCCGTACTCGGCGGTGACCCAGCCGGAGCCTTTTCCCTTCAGAAACGGGGGCACGCGCTCCTCGAGCGTCGCGGCACAAATGACTTTCGTCTCGCCAATCTCGATGAGGGCCGAGCCTTCGGCATTACGGAGAAAGGAAGGTGTGATGAGACACGGGCGCGGCTCGTCGGCCCGCCGGCCGTCAACCCGCTTCATTCTGGGTCTCTTGACGCTCCGACTCGGGTTGAAGGTACCTGGGTGCGCGACCGTAGGGAACGGTCAAGTCGAGATGGCCGGCCAGAGTCTGTACTTCGCGTCCTTCGACGAGGATCTTGACCATCTTGACCGCTGGGAAATTGGCGACGAGCGTGTTGGTCAGGCTGAAGACGGTGAGCTCCTCCGCCGACGATCCTCCGGGATGATTCGCCACGACCTCGCGAGAGAGATCGAGGTAGGCGACCCCCTGGGAGGTAATGAAAAGCTCCCGGAGCACGACGCCCCGAGGAATCGTCTGGGAACGCTCCAGCAGAAGCTCGACGACCCGCTTTGCCTGGAGCTGCAACGAGGTCTCCAGCGGGATGACTTCGTTCGCCGTCGCCAGCTCCTGTCCCGAGCTTGCCAGCACATAGAGCTTGACCTGGATATGACCTTCGCTCGGACCGGCATCGTCCTCGCTAGGATGGGGCAGACTTGCGGCCGCGGCCTGGTCCAGGGAATCGGTCCCGACCGTGTCCGGCACCGGCTGGCTGAGAATCCAGAACGTGGCGAACACCGCCGAGGCGATCAGGCTCACCGCCAGCAAGGCCGCAAGCAGAATCGTACGCCCTTTCATTACGGCTGATCTCGCGAAGATACACTCTGGTTCGCCCTCGGCTCTTGCTCATAGGCATCCTTGTAGCGAAGAACGCCGCGGTAGAGAGCTTCGGCGAGATGCTCCTGGTAACCTCCCGTCCCGAGAAGGTCCTCCTCCTCGGGGTTGGAGATGAACCCGAGCTCGACCAGCACCGCGGGCATCGTCGCGCCTTTCAGGACGCGAAACGTGTTCTGCTTGATCCCGCGGTTGACTTTCCCCTCACCGGTCGTCGCTTGGAGCTCTTCCTGGAGAATCTCCGCGAGCTGTGACGATCGGCTGAGCTGCGAGGCCTGCGCCATGTCCCAGAGAATGAAGTCCAGCTCGGAACCATTCGAAAAGGTGCCGCCACGGACGGGAGCCACGCTTCCGCCCGGCCCGGATCCGGAGGAAGAATAGGAAAGGAAGTATACCGATGAGCCCCGTGCGTCACGTCGAGGCGAGGCGTCGGCGTGAATGCTGATGAACAGATCCGCCTTGTTGTTATTCGCCATGGCCGCCCGTTCGTCGAGGCCGATATTGCTGTCCCCGTCGCGGGTCAATATGACGCGAAGCCCCATTCTCTGCTGGAGCAGCGTTCTCAGTTGTCTCGCTATCGAGAGCACTACATTTTTCTCGACGAGGCCGCCGCCCCCTTCGGCACCTGTCTCCACACCCCCATGTCCGGGGTCGATGGCCACGATTCTCACGCGGGCAGGTCCTCCCGGCGCTCGGGGAATCACGTCCGTCTCGCCGGTCGCGTAACCGGGAGAAAGCTCGATCGTCTCTAGCTCGGACGCCCCCGCCTCGCCCATCCGCTCGGAAGTCGGCCGGTGATCTTCCTGAATGGTGTCGACGTCGGTCGAACGCACGGCGCCGGGAACATGGGCCTTCAACAGATCGAGCACCACGCCGTGCTCAGGATACGTGCGCTCGAACGCTTTCAAGGTCCCGAACCATTTGCCCAGCGTGACGCTGACCTCGTAATGACGCTCCTTCCGCTCGAGCTCGATTCGTTCGACGATACCGTCGAGAATCTCTTCTCCCTTGAAATCCGTATCGAGATAAGGAGCTTGTATCGTCAGCAGAATTTCACTGTCGGTCTGAGAAAGCTCGATGGGGACACGGCGGCTCGTGACGACCTCGACACGGGTGTAGGATGGGTCGCGCTCGGAGCGCACCTCGAGTCGCGGAAAACTCTCGCCGAGAATGAGCATACGTTCGCGGTCCCGGTAGGTAACCGGAAGAGCGGAGAGCGTTGGCAGAACTCGCGAGAGGAAATCTAGCGGAACGAACCACTCCCCAGCCACCAAACGTGGAGCACCCTGCAGCAGTACGGTCTTCCCTCCCACGGGAACGAAGCTGCTCTCGTCGGAAATCCGCGCTACCGTACCTCGAGCCGAGAGCAGTACCGCTTTTTCCGAGGCGGGTCGAATCTCGGCGTCGATGAGCTCGGCAACGGCGCTCAGCGAGACCATCGGTTCTCCCGCGAACTCGCTTACCGGGAGATTCGACCGCCCTTCCTCGGCAACGATCGTAATGTCCGCCCCCGGCGGCGCCTGCGCGACCAGGCTTCTGACGCTACAGGAGAAGGCGATGCCCAGCCAAACGGAGCGTCGCCAGCTTCTCGCCATGAGCTTTTGTTACTACTAGTTAAAAGCTTAGCACAACGAGCGTTTTTCCGATCACTCGGAAACGAGCTCGGGTTTCTTCGTCGGATCGTGCTCGAGCACGTACTCGCCGAGATGCGTGATCTGGTCCTCACCCATGAGATAACGAAGCGTGTTCTTGAGCTTCGTGAGCTGAATGAACAGGTCGTGCTCCGGATAGACGCCTTCGGGGGACATCGGGCTCTTGAAGTAGAACGACAGCCATTCCTGAATACCCTTGAAGCCTGCCCGAGCCGCAAGGTCCGAGAACAGAGCGAGGTCCAGCACGAGGGGCGCCGCCAGGATCGAGTCGCGGCATAGAAAGTCGACCTTGATCTGCATCGGGTAGCCGAGCCACCCGAAAATGTCGATATTGTCCCAGCCCTCCTTGTTGTCGCCTCGGGGGGGGTAATAGTTGATGCGGACCTTGTGATAGAACTTGTCGTATAGGTCGGGATAGAGCTCCGGCTGGAGGATGTACTCGAGAACCGATAGTTTCGACTCCTCCTTGGTTTTGAACGAGCCGGGATCGTCCAAGACCTCGCCATCCCGGTTTCCGAGGATGTTCGAAGAGAACCAACCCGAAAGACCCAACATTCGCGCTTTCAGGCCAGGAGCCAGAATCGTCTTGAGCAGCGTCTGACCGGTCTTGAAGTCCTTTCCTCCAATTGGAACACCGCGTTCGTACGAAAGCTGGGTGAGCGCCGGAACATCTACCGTCAAGTTAGGCGCACCATTGAAGTAAGGAACCCCGGACTGGATGGCGGCGTACGCGTAGATCATCGATGGAGCAATCTCAGGCGAGCTCTCCTTCAGTCCCCTCTCGAACGCGGCGACGTCCTCGTGAACCTCGTTCCTCGCCAAATAGGTTTCCGTCGAAGCACACCAAATCATGGTCGCCCGCGAACAACCCGTCGTCCTCCGGACCCGATCGATGTCCTCCATGAGCTGCTCGGCGAGATCCATCTTGCTCTTGCCGGACTTGACGTGGGTTCCGTGGAGCTTCTTGACGAAGCTCTGATCGAAAACCGCCTTCATGGGCCGCACCGCTTCCAAATCGGCGCGCAGATCGTTCAACAGAGCGCGGTCGAGCACGCCGGCGGTGACGGCCGACAGATAGCCGTCGTCCTCGAAAATATCCCACGCGGCGAACGACAGGTCGTCGAGGGTCGCGAGCGGCACGAAATCCGTGATACGAGGCGACCGTTTCTCCGTTCGTTTGCCCAGACGGATCGTGCCCATCTGAGTCAGCGAGCCGATGGGCTTGGCCAACCCTCGTTTTACGGCCTGGATGCCAGCTATGAAAGTAGTGCTCACGGCCCCGAGGCCGGGTAGGAAGACAACGAGCCCACCCTCAGGAGGGACTATCTCGAATCGCGGTTGCTCTTTAATCATTGGGACTCCTTGACGATGACCGTGGGACTTGCCCTGCCCCTTCCGCCGCGCCGTTAGCCGTCGCGCGCCCTGCCACTGGGGGCGTGAGATTGTGACGCAACTCCCCGGGACGCGCAAGCAATGCTGCTATACTCAGATGCGTGAAGATATCCACCGACCGCTGCGTCGCTTGCGGGAACTGCATCCCCGTCTGCCCGGTTGGCGCCATCGACATCGATCCCTCGATCCGTCGAGCGGTCGTGGATCAGGAACGCTGCGTGGAGTGCTTCACTTGCTACCGCGGACTTTCCACCGAACACCTCAATCCAACGCTAGTTCGCACGATCCGTACCGTGCTGGGCTGGGTGAGGGTCCGTTTCGACCCCGAGCCCGACGTGTGTCCCACCGCAGCCGTCGAACCGCAGGAGCTCTCGTGGCCACGCGTCGTCAGACGCGCCTTCAGCGATCCGCTCGTCCCCCACGAGAGCACGGGGATCCATGGGCGTGGCACCGAAGAAGTCAAGACGAACGACGTGACCCATCGCGTGGCCGAGGGGGAAGCCGGTTTTACCATCGAGTTCGGCCGTCCCACGGTGTCCGCAACCTTCCGTGACATCTCCGTAATCACCCAAGCGCTCGCCGGGGCGGGCGTCGAGTTCGAAGCCAACAATCCGGTCACCCACCTGATGACGGACAAGAAGAAGGGACGCATTCGAGAGGACATCCTCGACGAGCGCGTGCTCTCTGCCATCGTGGAGATCAAGACGACCATGGACCGTGTTCCCGAGATCCTCGAGATCGCGACCGAAGCTGCCCAGAGGATCGACACCATCGTCTCCATCGGGGTCTCCACGCGCTGCGACGCCGAAGGTCGCAGCGCTCTCGAGGAGGTGCTTCACAACGAGGGTTTTGCTTTTTGGCGGGGCAAGACGAACCTCGGTCTCGGCCGCCGTCCACAGGTCGCTCGGGCAACGTGACGAACACCCTGCATCGCTACGGCGCGCCACAAACGCTCGCGGACGACTACATCGTTTTCGCCATGGCAGCCCGGGGCGTGAACGACGAGGGCTCGGTGGAGAAATTTCGCAGATTCCTCGAAATCGCTCGCAATCACCGGCCGGTGAACCTTGGTGACGCTACGCAGGGTGGAGTCTACCGAGCTTCAAAGAAGCTGAATCCGTTTGCCCATTGGTTTCGCCGGGACGAGCGGGACCCCGATTCTCTCGTGCGAAACGTAAACCAGCCCACGGTCGTCTCTGCTGTCTTCGACAACCCGGAGTCGCTCGAGGCCTTCCTCGGCGATCTCCGCGAGGCGGACCTCGGGCTATCCATCAATATCAGCGCGCTTACCGACCGTGCCGATGAGGTCGCGCGAAGAGCGGGGATCACCCGACACAGCGTGGAATACTCGCTCGGGTTCTTCGGAGCGCTGGACAAGCTTCCCGACCGCGCCACTCTCACCCTGGCGACGATGTGCGGACACGGGATGATTTCCTTCAACTTCGCGAAGAAGATGATCGACTGGGTCAAGGAAGGCCGCCGCACTCCGGAGTCCGCATCGACCTACATGGCCCGGTTTTGCACTTGCGGCATCTTCAACACGACTCGCTCCTGTCGCATTCTTCGCGACTGTGCCAACCGTTCGCGCGTAGCGGGGTGATGACCATTGTCCTCTTCGTCCTGGATCAATGTCGTGGTGGGACCCGTGAACGATCGAGCCGCCACGGCTCGGGTTGTTTACGGCTCGCCGGGCTCGCTCCGCTCGCGCAGGGTGCGCTGAGTTTGTCATCCGCCTGCTCGTGAAAGTTGCCTGGGCGCGGCCCCGACTCGAGCCCTCCGACTCGCCCGGTTTCGAGACGATCGCGGCTCCCCGGGTCGAGTCGGACCGACCGTGGATTCTGTTCGTCGGGAACGAGGCCGAAGCACTCGCCGCCGCGGCAAGCCATGAGATCGGCACTCGCGAGAACGGGTCGGTTCTCGCGCCTCCCGAAACACCGCCTCTTCCCGTCGCGGTGCACCGGCTAAAGCCGCCGGACCTGTCGGGTGAGCGAACGCTTTTCGCCCCACGTCTCGAGCGCGCGTTTTGGGAAGGCCCGTTTTGCGCCGGCTCTGCGCTCTACTTGCTCGCGAAGCTCACCGAGCTTGCGGCCGAGGGAGAACCGTTGCGCTTCGTGGCGACAGCCATCGAGGCTTCGGCGAAGGAGCTCGTCGCCCAGAGAGGTCTCGCCAGCCGATTCGAGATCCGCCGCGTGCCCGGTGGGGTGGACTCCACGCCCCAAACCTCCTGCCGTGACGCTTGCGAAGCAGCGCTCGCCGACGAGCCCGGGAGCGGGCTCTCGCTTCTGTTCCGTGCCAGTAACCTCTCTCCCGGAAGAGCTCTCACAGCTCTGAAGGAAGCGATCACGATCGAGCCGGAGCTTGCCGCAGCTCATTACGAGCTCGGAAAGCGCCTCGTCCAGGCCGACGACCTCGAGGGCGCCGTGGCCGCTTTCCGTCGCACAACCGAGCTTCTACCGAGTTTTCCGTCCGCGTGGGGGAACCTCGGTGCGGCGCTGGGTGAGCTGAAGCGGCTCGACGAAGCGGCGGAGGCCTTGCAGTGTGGTATCGCGCTCGACCCGCTCAACCACGCGCTCCATTCCAACCTTGGGGCTACGTACCGCGATCAGGGGAGGATGGATCACGCAGAAGCCCGCTTTCGCGAAGCGCTCCGACTCGCGCCGGATTTCGTTTTCGGCCATTACAACCTGGCGGGAGTGCTGTTTCTCACGGGACGCTATGACGAGGCCATCGTGACCTTCGAGACAGCCCGTGCCCTCGACCCATCGCGCTCACTCCGGCAGTCGCTCCTTCTCGCCGCCGCACGGCTTGGGTCCGGGGACTTTGCGGGCGCGCTCCGCGAATACGGCGAGACTTTGGGGCGGGCGACGGGGGCTATGAAGGCCGACCTGAGCGCCGTGGCCGAGTGGGACCTCGAGCAGCTATCCCGGCGCGTCGGTGGGTCGGCCTCGATCGAAGAGGCGCTGCGCCTCGTTCGCTCGATGGCTTGACACACCGCCTCGGGCGTGTCGGATAAGATAATTAGTTAGTTAGATGCCGTCTAATCACGCGATCGAGCGGACGCCACCGAGGCTTCGGTCAACGGACTGAGACACTTGGTCGGCATGTTGAGCCATCGGCAACATCAACGCCGTGCCGCCGTTCATCGCAAACGGTTTAAAGAGCTGAGTCGATGAATCGCCGCGATTTCTTCAAGCTTTCCGTCTCTGCGGGGGCGGGCGCGCTCTTTTCGAGCGGCAACGCCATCGGAATACCGTTCCACAAGACTGGCGCGGGCATTGCCCAGGGAGCGATGTTGCTGCCGGAAAACCCCGGCTTCAAAACCAAGCACCTGGTCGTCATCATCCTGGGAAACGGCGCTCGAACGATCGACGTCATCGACAATCCGCAGCATGCCCCGTTTCAGTCGAGGATGGCCCGGGAAGGCACCCTCTTCCGTGAGGATTATGGGGAGACGGCGAACCTTCACGGCTTAATGTATACCGAGATCCTGACCGGCCGGGACGCCCCCGCGCAGCGGCCACGCTTTCCCACCTGGAACGAATACGTTCGAAGGAAGACCCGCGGCAAACCATCCGAGTTCTGGATGCTTCAGGGGGCATCCTACTACCGAGCGTGGACCTGGGACGTGAAGAACTTCAGCAAGCACACGGACTACGGCGTCGGTTACGGCGCCACCAACCTCACGATGAACGCGTTCTTCGATCCCGCGGGGAAACTCTCGGCGTCACGGATCGTCGACCTTCACTTCCCGAAGGGCCTCGGTCACTCCAAGAAAGAACTGCGAGAGATCACGGAATGGCTCGCGGACGTGAAGGCGACGAGGCGCTACGAGCCCCCCTCGACCCGGCGGCCGGCCATCGATCGCCCGCACCCGATCGGAGACTGCCAGGCCATCCACGTTGCCGGCGAGATCCTGAGAGCCTTCAAGCCGAGAATCATCACGGTCCAAGTTCTGGCGCTCGACGACGCCCATAGCGAGCGCGGCGACGGGGTCCGCGACACCCACTTCGAGGAGTACATCAAGCACATCGAGACCACCGACGAGCTCATCGGCAATCTGTGGCGCGAGATCCAGGACGATCCTTACCTGCGCGAGAGCACGTCGCTCATCATCCGTCCGGAGTGCGGTCGAAACGACGAGGTCGATGACTTCGGCCAGCTCGGCCATAGCCCCGGTAGCTACGCCGCCCACACCGTGTGGATGTGTGCGCTCGGTCCGGACTTCCGGAGGAACCACGTCGTTACCGAACGCGTGCAGAGGAGGGACGTGGCTCCGACGATCACCTATCTGATGAGCGGCGCGAGCGCAGAGTACGCCACGGGACACGTCCGTACCCAGCTCTTCCGCGACGAATACCGGATGCCCGCTTATGTCCTGCCCCCGACTGCGGAGCTGCGGCAACTTGGGGTAGACTAATAGGGCCCGTCACGGCCGCCGGCCGAAAGGAGAGACGCAAGATGTTGGATGACACCACCCGTCGAGATTTTCTGAAGGCCGCGGCTTTGGCCCTCGCCGGCATTTCGGGCGCTTCCGTTCTTGCGGGCACCTCCTATGCCCAAGAGAGCGAGGAAAAGAAGAAAAAGGACGAGGGCGACAAGAAAGAGCCCAACTACGAGGAGCTTCTCAACAGCAAACCTCCAGAGGATGAGGAAACGCGCGCCTGCCCGCAATGCGGTGCTTTGATGTACCGCCAGGGCCGCACGTGGACGTGCGAGAACTGCGGCTACAGCTACGTGGAGTGAACCCATTTCCACGGGGTGCTATCTCGAGGACACCCTCTTCGTCGACCACGCCTTCCCCTCGCGAGGCATCCTCCCGCAGGCCTCTCACGTGCGGGAGCGGACCCACGCGATTTGAGAAGGGAGGGTCATGAGGGAGATGGCGATTCGTCTCTCGCGCGGGCGGCGGTCGGCGTTGTCTGGTTAGCTCGCGCTGGAGCTCCGGACCCCGAAAGCTACCGCGAGCTCCTCTCTCGGTGTGCTGCCGAAACCTTCGGTAGAGCGATGCTGGTTTTGGGAGCGGGGAAGGCCGCCTCTCGCGGAAACGACGATCGCGCTTTCGTGACGGGCCTCAAAGAGGCTATCCATTCTGCGCAGGCGGGAGGACGTCCAGCAAGGGTCGCGGTGGGCCGATGTGGTAGCCCTGCGCGTAGTCGACGTCGAGTTTCTCGAGCAGGCGCGCCGTTTCCGCGTCGATCACGAACTCCGCGATGGTCTTCTTCCCCATGCCCCGGGCGATGCCGACGATGGCCCGGACGACGAGCTGATCCATGGGGCTTTCCGCGATGCCGCGGATGAAGTCGCCGTCGATCTTGAAATAGTCGAAGGGCAGGTTCTTCAGATAGTAAAAGGAGCCGAAGCCGGCGCCGAAGTCGTCCAGGGCGAACTGGCAGCCGCGGGCGCGCATGCGGTGGGCGAAGACCTTGGCTTCTTCGATGTTCGCGATCGCCGCCGTCTCCGTCAGCTCGAACACCAGGCGCGCCGGATCGATCTCCGCCTCGCTAAGGGCACCCTCGGTGAGTGCGGCGACGTTGGGATCGCTGATCGACTTGCCCGAGAGGTTGACATGGAGCACCAGCCGGCGGCCACCGCGCTCATGCTCGGCGATGAGCTTTATCGCCTTGCGCGCGACCCAGCAGTCAATGGCCTGGATCAGCCCGAAACGCTCGGCAACGTAGAGAAACGCGCTGGGCGGGAGCGGCTCGCCCCCTCCATCGGACTCGAGCCGCAGCAGGACCTCGTACTGGTTGACCTCGTTTTTCCTGAGATCGAGGATCGGTTGGCCGTAGAGGATGAAGCGTTCCTCTTCGAGCGCCGTGCGGAGACGCTCCGCGTCCGCCAGCCGCGCCGACACCCGTTTCCGGCTGCCTCCGCCCGGCTGGTGCAGGGCGAAGCGATTTCGCCCCGCCTGCTTGGCCTCGTACATCGCCTGGTCGACGCACGCCAGCACTTCTGCCGCGGAGAGGCCGTCGAACAAGGCCACTCCCGCGCTGGCCGTGATTCGGATCGACTGGTCACCAAGAACCGCGACGTGCTGGCTCATGGCCTTGACGATTCCGGCAGCCACCACCAGGGCCTGGTCGGCATCCGTCTGAGGAAGGAGCACAGCAAACTCGTCTCCGCCTACTCGCGCCAGGACATCCGTCTGGCGAATCCGATGCCTCAGTGCGCTCGCCACACCCTTCAGCAAATCATCCCCCGCCTTGTGGCCGAAGGCGTCGTTGACGTCCTTGAAGTTGTCCAGGTCTAACTCGAGCACTGCGGCCGAACCGCCGTAGCGGGCGACCCGCTCCGCTTCACGGGAAAGCTCCAGCTCGAAACGGCGCCGGTTGAGGAGCCCCGTCAGGAAGTCGTGATCGATCAGGTACTCGAGGCGCTCAGAAAGCTCCCTGCGCTCGGAGATGTCCTGAACCTGGGAGACGAGGTGGAGGGCTCTGTCCTGATCGTCGCGGACGAGCGAGACGGTCTGCAGCACCCAGAAATAATGGCCGCGGGCATGGCGGTAGCGTTTTTCGATCTGGAAGCTGGTGACCTGGCCGTCGAGCAGCTCTCGCCGAGAGTCCTGGTCGAGATCGCGGTCCTCGGGATGGGTGACTGCCTCGAGCGTCGTCGCCTTCAACTCTTCGGCGGTGTGCCCGGTGATCCGGCAGAGTGCGTCGTTCACCTGCAACCATCGGCCCTCCATGTCCACGAGCGCCATTCCGATCGGGGCGTTGGCGAACGCGCTCTCGAACCGCGCCCGCACCTCGCGCAGCCCCTGCTCGGCCTCTCGCCGCTCGCCCTCGAGGCGCTCGCGCTCGGCGATTCGGCGACGAAGCTCCGCGTTGGCCATTGCGAGCTTCCTCTCCGCCACCTCGTGGTCGCTAACCACGCCCTCGAAGGCCGTCAGGGAAGAGGCGAGCGGAACGAGGCGCTCGCGCAGGTCCCGCTCGAGCCCATCGGGGGCGAGGTGCATGGCCTTTCCGAGGCGCTCCAGCCGACTGCCTGTTTGAACGATCAGCTCGCCACTGCGCCCCGTCTCGTCGTGGCACAGGGCCGCACCGGTCGCTTCGAGCTCGTGGGTCCAGGCGGCCACGTAGCTTTCGACCGCCGCCCGGACGCCCCGGATCGCTTCTTCGACCGCCGGCCACGCTGTGGCCGTCTGGGCAAGGCCCTTCTTGCCGCGCTTCGAGCGATTGCGACGCGTCATCACTCATCACCCAAGATGAGAGTGAAAGAATGTTCTATTCTAACCTCCGAGAACGGAGCCTGTCCAACCGGCTACTCCCTGGTCCTGTTGGGAAACTACCAATAGGGGAAAGTGCCTCGCCTGGGCCCGGTGCTCTCGCGAGACGTTGACGTCGAGTCTCGCGGCGAGCGGTATTCGTGTTTCCTGATGCGCCCAGGAGCCCTGCACGATCGTCTTGATTCTTGTCCGCGTATTGTCGAGCTACGCTCTTCTTTCGTTCTCTTTCACCAAGCGGGCCGCTCCATCGCCTAAGGCGATGGGTTCGCGCAGCCGACTAAATTAACCATTTATGGTAAATAGTGTGCGACCGGTGGACGAAGCATAAACATCGATATGAGAACTAGATACTTGCAAAGAGTCTCAGTACGGGCTTCCATTTTCCACGTAACTGAGCGGTTATGAGGTTTGACAAATCATCTGGGTTAACCTATAGTGATTAACGAAAGGACGGCTCGTTTAGCTCATCTGAAATGATTTGGTAAGCTGACCGATTCGCCCCCTCAAAACCCGAAGGAGGTTTTGTATGTACGCTAGAATCGTCAATATGAAGCTCAAGACCGATGACGGTCCGCAATTTACTCGCACGTTCGAGAACGAGGTCATTCCTGTATTGCGCAAGCAGAAGGGGTTCCGAGATGAGATTTGCTTCCTCGCTCCCGAGCGGTCGGAAGTCACCGGGATCAGTTTTTGGAACGACAGGGAGAACGCGGAGGAATACCAGCGCGCTACGTACCCTGGAGTACTGAAGACCCTGTCGAAGCTGGTTGAGGGAACCCCAGAAGTGAAGACTTTCGAGGTCTCGAATTCGACCTTCCACAAGATCGCCGCTGGGCTAGCAACCTGAGGTAAGCACCTCTTCCCAATCGGTGAAAGGGCGGCCATCGCCGCCCTTTCTTTTTCCGATTCCTCAGCCGAATCAGTAGTCTTCTGCTAAGGTCGAGGGGCAATGGGTCATTTTGTGTAGGACGGTGGGCTCTTTCGGCGTCTCGTTGCTCAATCGCCTACAAGCACTCTCGAGAAAAGGATTGTCGAGTGCTCGCTGCCTTACGGGCGGGGAATGAACAGGTGTCCGATGATGAGAAAGAGGATCAAAGCCGCGCAGAGCGTGAAGTGCGGCGCCGTCAGACGCGGGTATCTCCAGAGCCAGAACAGGCTCTTGGGCTCACGGTCGTTCATCACCATCCGGGCGTAGAAGATTCTCTGAATGCTGATGAGGTTCGTGAAAACGGCGAGAATCCAGAGCGTGATGTGAACGTTGCTCGCCAGTAGGCCGATGATGATCGTGACGGTCCTCTCCGCCCGCTCCATGAACCCGACCTTGCATTCGGGAATGACGTTCTCGGCCCGGGCTCGAATGTACGACGTGGTCGCCGTCCCCACGACCGTGAATCCGAAGAGAATGAGATAGGGCGTGCGCCCGGGTCCGTGGACGTGACGCAAGAGGTAGACGAGGATACCGAAGAGCATCAAGAAATCGGTATAGCGGTCGGTCACCGAGTCCAGGAAGCCCCCGAATTTCGTCGACCTTCTCGAGATGCGCGCCACCGCTCCGTCGAGCATGTCGAACGCACCAGCCGCGATGAGCACGAGTCCCGCAAGCCACTGGGTCCCGAGGAAAAGAGGCCTGAAGAGAAGCGAAACCACCACCGGCCCAGCCAATGTCACCGCGTTCGCCGGGATGCCAATCCGAATGATACCCCGGGCGATGCCGTCCCTGGCGAAGCCAAAAACGCCCGCCACGAGCTTCGATGCCGCTACGGCTGCCGCACGAAGTATCTCCCGCCATCCAGGCGGCTGCTGAAGAGTGCTTTCCTTGACGCCCACGTTGGTTCCCCGCTCGATGCGCAACTTATCACAAAACTGGTATCATCTTCGACCTCTTGGCGGCTCGGAGCCTCCCTCTCGTCATCGTGAATCCCGCCAGTCGCGGCGGTGCCGGAGGGCACGACTGGCCGCACGTGGCCTCGACCCTCCGAAGCCACTTCGGTCCCTTCGAGCACCGGTTCACCGAGTGGCCTGGGCACGCGACCGCGCTTGCCCGGAACGCGGGTGAGGCGGGCTACGGTCTCGTGGTGGCCTTCGGCGGCGATGGGACGATCTCCGAGGTCGCTTCGGGGATCGTGATGTCGGGTCACGAGTGCACGATCGGAATTCTCCCGCACGGCACGGGCTCCGACCTGGCTCGCTCCCTGGGCTTGCCGAGTCGGCTCGGCGACGCCGTGCGGCTCCTGCGCAGCGGCCGCGCCATCGCGATCGATGTCGGGAGAGTGACCCTCGCTGACGGTACGGTGCGTAGGTTCGTGAATGCTGCGTCGTTCGGCCTGAGTGCCGAGGTGGCCGCTCTCATCAACCGTTCACGTCGAGGTTACGTGCGGGAAACGCTCTCTGCGGCGCTCGCGTTCCGACCCGTGGCGGTTGAGCTTTCTCTGGACGGCCGCCCTAGGCGCCGGCTCTCGATCACCACGGTATCGCTTCACAACGGGCGGTTCTTCGGCGGGGGCATGGAGATGGCCCCGGAAGCTCACCTCGACGATGGACGTCTCGACGTCGTGGTCGTCAAGAAGCTCCCTGTTAGAAAGCTCCTGACCCGCGCGCCTCTTCTCTACTGGGGCGCGCACCAGGGCCTGGCTGAGGTGGAGCACGGCCGGTTGGACCGGCTCGACGCATGGCCGGTCGCGGGAGACGTGCCCCTCGAAATCGACGGAGAGTCGGGCTACCGCCTCCCGGCGAGCTTCGAGGTCGAGCCGAGGAGGCTCCGGGTTCTCACCCGCCCGGCCAACCCGTGGAATCCATGACTAGCGGCGCGCTCCGTCTCGGGATGACAGGATGTTCTCGCCCAGGAGCTCGTTCTTGATGAAAGAGACGGTATCGAAGAGCGTCTCGTAGGGGTCGCGCGCCCGAAAGTCCAGCTCCCGTTCGGCTTTGGAGCAGTCCAGGTACCAGAACCGCTCTCCCATCTCGACACTGATGCGGTCCACCGGGGGTGCCCGATCCAGCTGGCGAAACAAGGCGTCGGCTGCCTTGCCCACGAAGGCGTAAAGCGGCTCCGGCAGCCGAAGGCGAGGCCCCTTGACGTGGCTGATGCGCTCGAGCTTCTCGAAAAACCTTTCGAAACTCCAGTTGGGCCCGCCGAGAAGATAACGCTCGGAAGCGCGACCCCTCGACATCGCGGCCACGAAGGCCGCAGCGACGTCTCGAACGTCGACGAAGTTGATGCCGCCAGGGGGCACAACGGGGATATCCCCGGCTACGAACTTGAGAACATCCTCGGTAGAGGAGAGCCTCTTGTCACCCGGTCCGAGGAGAAGGCTCGGATTCAGGATGACGAGCTCCGGGCCGCCCTCACACTCACGAAGGGCCGTCTGTTCTTGGTAGAGCTTGCTCGTGTAGTACGGCCACTTGCCGATCCATTCGAGGGGGGGTCTGGCTGTCTCGTCGGCTACCGAATCGGGCGAATCCGAAACCGCGATCGTGCCGCTGGTCGAGGCGAGCACGATACGCTCGACACCCTTCGCCTTGGAGAGTTTGCACAGAAGGGCCGTGGCCTCCACGTGGAGTCGATACATCTCGCGGGCGTCGTCCGGGTTGCGGGAAACTTTTCCCGCCAGGTGGTAGACGCGATCGACGTTTTCGAGGGCCCGTTCGACGGCGGCTTCGTCTTCCACCGAGCCCCGAACCGTTTCCACGCCCTCCACCTCGTCCGACCTCGACAGAACCCGTACGCTGGCACCCTCTTCTCTCAAGCGCTTCAGGAGATGGGTACCCAGAAAGCCCGTCGCACCCGTGACGAGAGTGTTCTTCACCGACTAACGGCCTTCGTCGGTCTCTCCGACGACGACGGGCTGGCGTGTCTTGCGCTCCTGCGAAACGTTACCCCGAGCCTCCGAAATCTCGGTCTCCAGGTCGATGGGGGTGCCGTCCCGGAGCCGCTCGACGATCCGCTGCACGAGTCGGGTCACGGCCCGCTCCGCGTCGGAGCGGGGAAGACCCTCGGCGACGCGCTCCAATCGCTCGTAGGTGAGGAAAGGCCCGATGCTTGCGCTCACCTCCCGGGATTGCGGATACCAGGCCCCCGGGGGCAGGGCGCGAAACGTCGAGAGATAGAGGGGGAGGACGCCTACTCGGGCTCGCAGCACGAGGTGCCCGAGACCTCTCTGGAAGCTCTGCAGCTCCCCGGTGCGCGACCGAGTGCCCTCGGGAAAGATGAGCAGGTTATAGCCCCGCTCGAGCAGCTCGAAGGCCCACTCCAGAGACTTCCTCAAGGAGCCCTTTCTTTCCATCGGCACGAGGTTCGTGAAGTTCTCGAAGAACGCACGCTTGACGCGGTTGTCGAAGAAATAATCGGCCGCGGCGAGGGCCACAAGGTTCTTTCCCGCCTCTCCCAGCGCCATCTTTACGAGGCCCATGTCCAGGTGGGACGCGTGGTTGGCCACGACGAGAAAATGCGTATGCACGGGGACGTTCGCCTGACCGCGAATCGCAGGCTCCAGGTAGTCGAAGTAGAACCAATGCTGCACCGCGGAGAGCCCCTTGCGGCCGACCTGCTGGAGAATCGCGGGGAGCTCGACCTTCTCGGAGCCGGAAAGGTTCTTATCCTTTGCCCGGGAGCGGGCCTCGACGTCGTCGACACCTTGCCGCCTCACACTCTCGGCGAGCTCCCGAATCCCGGTAAGTGACATCAGCACGTCGGGCGACAGGCTGTCACCGGTTCTCGACTCGATCGCGGCGGCAAGCTCGTTATACATGAGGCTGTCGAAGCCGAGCTCGTCCAAACCGCTCTCGAACGTGACGGCCTCCCGCGGTTTTTCGGCGATACGTGCCACCATCTCGAGAAGCCACTCCTTGTCCGCCTCGGCGACGAAAGACTCTCTCTCCTCGGCGCGACGTTTTTCCCGAAGCCAGTCGAGCAGCTCTCGTTTCTTGACCTTCCGCGTCGCCGTCTTGGGGAGCTCCTCGTCTCTCAGCTCGTAGATTTTGATGCGCTTGTACAGCGGAAGCTTCCCGGATACCACCTGGATGTGCTCGTCGATTCGGCGAGCGATCTCGTCAGATCCCGAGCCGTCACGCTCACGGTTGGGAACGACGACGGCGGCAACCCGTTCGGCAACGCCGTCCGGAAAGCCGAGAACAGCGATCTCCTTGATTAGATCGGCGTTTCGATAGAGCTCTTCCAACTCGTCGGGATAGACGTTCTTGCCGTTCTGGTCGATGATGATCTCCTTGGACCGACCGACGATGAACAGGTTTCCCTCGTCATCGATCCTCCCCAGATCTCCCGTGTACAGCCATCCGCCCCTCAGAGCCTCGCGCGTGCTCTCCTCGTTTCCGTAATAGCCAGCCATGACGTTGGGTCCCCGGGCGATGACCTCACCGACCCCCCGTCGATCCGGGTCGTGAATCCTAATCTCGATTCCGGGAAGAGCTTTGCCGACGCTTCCCAGAACCGTCTTCTCGTCGGGACGAGTTACCGCGAGAACCGGGGACGCCTCGGTGAGCCCATAGCCTTCGAACAGATCGAAGCCGAGACCCCGGAACGTCTTCAGGGTCGACGGTCGAAGCGCCGACCCCCCGCTGATGAGGTAGCGAATGCGGCCTCCGAAAGCCAGGTGGATGGGCAGAAAAAGAAGCGGTCCGAAGTTGAGCGGCGCCTCCTCGCGAAGCAGGTAGTTCGCGTCGACCAGCGCATTCAAGAGATCCGCGACCGACTCGGAGCGCTCCTCGAACCGTCCGAGAATCCGCCGCTTGAGGAGATCCCAGAGTGCGGGAACGCCCACGATACAGGTGACCTGGCCCTTCTTGAGGGCACGGCTCAGGTTGTCGCCATTGACTTCGGCCAGGTAGGTGATCGTCGCCCCGCGGGAGAGCGGAAGGAGAAACCCGGCGGAGAACTCGAACGAGTGGTGCAGGGGGAGGACACTCAACATGCCATCGTCGTGATCGATGTCGAAGACCGATAGGAGCTTCGCCAAAAGACTGACGAGGTTGCGATGCGTCAGCATCACGCCTTTCGGTTTGCCTGTCGTGCCCGACGTATAGATGACCGAGGCGACGGTCGATGGCGCCACGGTCGCTGGAAGCGACGCCACCCGCTTCTGCTCCGTCACTTCGTCGGTGAGCGCGAAAACGTCCTCGAAGCTCCACACTCGAACCTGCGCGCCATTGGCGTCGAGGCGTGGCGCAAGGCTTCTATGTTTGGAAAGGAGCTCCTCGCTGAGCACGATGGCGCTCGCCTCTCCCATCTCCAGGAGACGTACGATCTCGTCGGAAGTGATCTCCTTTTCGAGCGGGATGACGCCGGCGCCCGTTCGGACGATGCCGAAGTAGGCCATGCCCCACTCCGGACAATTCTCCGAGAGCAAGGCCACGCGCTTGCCACCCTCGATGCCGTGGCTCCTGAGAAAGGCCGCGGCGCGTAAGGTGCACTCTCGGAAATCCGCGTAGGTGTAGCGCTCTTCCCGTCCTCCCCGCTCCATGCGCATCGCCACCCGACCGGCATGATTCTTGGTGGCCGCATCGAACAACTCGACCAGGCTTCGATAGGTGTAAACCCGCTTGACCTTCTTCTCCGACTCGTCGAGCCGGGGGAATACCCACTTCTCTAGACCGGGAAGATGAACGTCCAGCCAATAGCGGTACCAGTCGATCTTCTCGGGCTCGAACACGAGCGAACCGCCCGTGAATCGCCGGAACAGCCCCCGGGTGTTGTCGGCGCGAAAGAC
>DATIBD010000138.1:0-173193 GCA_035457705.1 Vicinamibacteria bacterium | reverse complement strand
ACGATTCCCTCGCGCCCGCGCCTTTGCTCTTCGCTTCGGCGCGACGCGATTCCTCTCGGCCGGCGGCCCCGACGGGCCGCAGAGAGTAGTGGCAGTGATGTGGTATGGCTTCGCCGCGGACGTCGTCGTCCTGCTGCACCTTGGCTTCATCGCCTTCGTCGTAGCCGGTGGAGCTCTCGTGCTGCGATGGAGGGCGATCGTCTTTGTCCATGGCCCAGCCGCCTTCTGGGGAGCGTATGTCGAGCTCGCCAACCGCGTTTGCCCCCTCACTCCGCTGGAGAACTGGCTTCGTCTTCGTGCTGGTCAGGAAGGTTATGCTGGCGGGTTCATCGAACGGTACGTGATTCCCATCCTCTATCCCGATGGCCTGGATCGCGATGTCCAGGTCGTCCTCGGGGTCCTCGTCGTCGTCAACGTCGTGGTCTACGGCCTCGTCGCGTACGGACGACACCTCCAGCAGTCAGCTTCCAATGCGTAGCCGGCTCTCGACGGAGAGCACTCCGGGTGTCTGGCGAATGATCGACTCGGCCTTTTGCTTCATGAGCTGGTTGTTGACCACTCCGGTCAGGATGACGCGGCTTCGCGACACGATGATGTGAATCGGGGGAATGGGCATGGAAGCGAAGTCCGAGAACGTAGGATCCCGATAGAGCCGGCTCCAGAGCGCTTGCCGCAAACGTTCGTCCGATTGTGATGTGGGCAGTACTTCGATGTCGTTTGCGAACTCCTGGATGCCAATGACGTCACGGAGCCTCTTTTGGAGCTCCTCCTTTTTGTAGGGCTCGGTCACCCATCCGAAGAGCGCCACCCGGCCGCCCTCGACATATGCACTGGCATCGTCGAAAACGGTGAAACGGCTGTACTTTCGAAGCTCTTTCACGACCTGCTCGCCGAGCTGCTGATCGCTCTCCGCTTGCGATATCTCGATGTCGGCATCGACTCCGTCGACCGAGGGTTCGCCAAGTGCCAGCTCGAGCGCCTGCTCCTTGTCGAATACGTTTCGCACCCGGCCCTTCAGGCTCACGGTTTTTCCCTGCACCGAGACCGCGAGACCCTTTATCTTCGCGTCCTCGAGGGCCTTCTCGATCGTCGCGCGAACCTCCTCATCGCTTTGAGATCCCGTCGCGCCGCTACCCAGAGCGAGTACGATTCCCAGGACGGCGAACGTTCGCATGATTCCTCCAGCGCGGATTCTAGCGCATTCTCGGCCCCTCGGACCGGGGCGCCGTCAGCGTTTCGGGCGAGGCATGAAGTCGGCGGGAAGCTCCGACTCGAAACCGGCGGCCTGCCGATGCCCGCCGTTTCGAAATCGCCGGGCGAGCTCTGACACGTCGAAGTCCTTCCGCGAGCGCAGGGACCACTGCCGCTTGCCGTCCCCTCGGTCGAAATAGATGACGACGAACGGAGCGTCGCGGTGGCGCGCGAGTAGCTCCTCGCCGACGTCCGAGCCCAAGATCGTGGCGTTGACCACGGGAACGCGATTCTCCGCGAGGTCCTCCCAGCGAAACTCATCGGAGAGGAGTTTCACCAACTCCTTCTGATAACGCAGGATCGCGACCCCGTCCCGCGCGAGGGTCTCGATGTCCAGCGAGCTCCAGATCTCGAAATCCATGGGATAGGAGCTCAGCCCGGCGAACACTTCGCGGCTTCGAGGAAGCTCGTATCGCCACAGGTCGCGGTCCATCACGTAGCGGAGCAGATCGGGAACCGTCTTTCGGGGATGAAAAAACTCCCAGGCGAGCACGGCGGCGCTCTTTTCGTTGTCGAAGAGAACATAGTCCAGGCCAGCAAGCTCCTCTTCCGCGGTCCGATGATGGTCGATCACGACGAGCTTGCGAAAACGGGAGCGCATCGCCGTCGTGACCGCACGGGGGTAGGAAAAATCCAGAACGTAGACCGCGTGATCCTCGGGTATCTCGGGCGGGTCGGTTCCATGCTTGACGGGGATATAGCCCGCCGAGGAGCCGAGCTTTTTCCATGCCGCCCAGGCAGCGCCGAAGCCGTCGGCACAGTGCGAATGATAGAGGACAGTGGTGTCCATGGAGCGGGATCCTACCTTACTTGTGATCGATTCCATCCGTTGCTAATATGCCTCTTTTGCGCGCCAGGGATGCTGCTTTCGCCGGCGCGGCGGCGGCTCTCACAACGATGGACAAGAAAGGAAATCACCTCCGATGACGCGTGCCCTTTTTGGTTTTCTCGGCGTCGGATTTCTCGGAATCGCTCTAGGCTGCAGCGATGAGTCCAAAAGCGGGCCCAGCGCTCCTAGCGGCCCCAGTAGCACGAGCACGAGCTCTCCGCATGCCCAAACGGACCCTACCCTCACGGCACCCACGCTTCGGGCGCCTGCCATGGGCGAGGCGGTCAAAGAGCTCCAGCCCGAGCTCGAGATCGGTAACGCCCAGGGCGGCACCGGGCCGCGAACCTACATTTTCGAGCTCGCGCTCGATTCCGCTTTCCAGGAAATGGCGGTGACCGAATCGGGTGTAACCGAGGGACTCGGGGGCATTACGAAATGGCAGGTAATCGAGCCGCTCGAGCCGGAGACCAAATATTACTGGCGCGCTACGGCGGTGTCCGGCGGTGGCGCGGGTCCGTCCTCGGAAACCTGGGAGTTTCGGATCCGTGAGGCTTTCTCCTCCGACCGGCCGACGGGCGATCTCGTTGTGTTCGATCCCCTGACGAACGGCTACTCGGTCGGCGAGGTGATGGGAGGGCAATTCGTGAGCGGCGGCTGGCAGCCGCAAAACCCCACCGACTGCCTTCGCTATCAGGTCCCAACGCTCTCCGAAGGCCTCATCGAGTTCACAACCACCAACCTGTCGACGCCGAACCCCGCCCCGGGAAAGCGAATGCTCATCAGCATGTGGGACCCGACGAAGGGTGAGTACACGACGAACCCCTTCAGGATGCATCTGCAAAAGCTGGACGAGAGCACGGCCAAGTTCGACGACGTCCGCCTTCGGTGGATTTCGCGGGGGGAGGAGCACAACACCGGTATCAGCTTCTACGACTTCGAGCCCGAGCTCGTCTACGAATGGCGCATCGAATGGGGAAGCTTCCCCGGAATCAACTCGCAGCACGTGAAGGTGTTTCTCGACGGGTTCGAGATTTTGTCGCGAAACTACGATCCCATCTATCACCCCAAGACGCATTGGATCGAGCTCGGTCAGTGCGAGCGTCAGGAAACACTCGAGCAGGCTATCTTCTCGAACGTCCGCATCGGGTCCCGCTGAACGGCCAAGAGGTTTTTATCGACTTCTTTAGTTATTGCTGACGGCCTGTATTACCAGGCCGGCACTTGCCGGCCGATAGACGGGTTGAGCTCGGAAAGCTCGCCTGGGAGCTCACCGGCGATTCGGTACGGGAGGACGTCAGCAGCTCCCTGAGCGTCTCCACGCGGGTGATCCGAAGGTGATTACCGCGGGTCTCTACCGGCTCTACGACAAGACGTCGGTGGTCGGGATGGTGCGCCGGCTGCTCGGCTGGCCTGACGAGGCAACTGAGGACATCAGATCTCTTTTTTCGTGTCCCCCCCGAAGCGGTCGCGCGGCCAACCGACCAATCTCATCGAGAATGCTCGTTCTCCGACGCGAGGTTTCAGCCCAGCCCTGTCAAGTGCGGACAGCGAGCTCGCTCGCGAAAGCGAGGAAGACGCCGGCGAAGACGAAGTCGAAGGCGGCGCAGAACGGCGGGTACCAGGCAGGAAGTTTCGTCCGGACCCCGCGCGGATGGTGCGCGAGATCCCATAATCCGTGCAGGACGAGCCCCGCTGCGATGAAGCCGGGTGCGAGCCACAGACCGAGAAAGGCGAGAACGAGAAATACCGTCGCCACCAGCAGCTCGACGGCGGCGAGCGAGACCCTCCCGTCCGAGAATCCGAAGCCGACGTAGATGGCGCCGATGACCGCGAGCCACATGGCGTGAAACGAAAGCGCGTCCGGAATCCATACCGACCACCCGATGAAGCTGGTCAAAAGAGCGCTGGCGATGCCCACGACGATTGCCCGAGCCCACATCTGACACCTCCCGGAAACGGCGGAGCGGAAGCGACGGATTGTACTCGGAGAGCTCGCCGTCGGGAAATCGACTCCGCCGGTTACCTCACGAATGCTTCGAGGCGAAAAGTTGCGTCGAGGTCGCGTAAGCCTCGATAATCCCGCCCCGATGCGAACCGCCACAATCGTTCTCGCCCTCGTCTTCGTCAGCACCTGCGCAATCATCAGTTTCGCTTCCGCCCAGGAGCGTGACCGACGGCTGGCGCGCGCGGCTCGCGTGGACGAAGCGCCGGTCATCGATGGCGTCGTAAAAGAAGCGCCCTGGTTCACCGCGGAGGCGCTCACCGACTTCATTCAGGCCGAGCCGTACGAAGGCGAGCCCGCCACCGAGAAGACCGAGGTTCGTATCGTCTACGACAGCGACACTCTCTACATCGCGGCGGTGTGCTATGACTCGGATCCCACCGGTATCGTCGTGACTGACAGCCGGCGCGACTCGAGCCTCATCGATTCCGACGCCTTCGAGCTCATCCTCGATACGTACCAGGACCGTCAGAACGGCTTCGTCTTCGGAACCAACCCCGCGGGTATCGAGTACGACGGGCAGGTGTCGAACGAGGGCGAAGGCGGGCAGACGTCGACCCGGAGGCGCGCTCAGACGAGCTCCGGCGGCGGGTTCAACCTGAATTGGGACGCTAGCTTCGTCGTGCGGACGCAAATCGACGAGAACGGCTGGTCCGCCGAGTTCGCCATTCCGCTTCGGAGCTTGCGCTATCTCGACAAGCCTCAAAGCTGGGGCGTGAACTTCAAGCGGAGCATCCGCCGCAAGCGGGAAGAGGTCTACTGGTCGCCCGTGCCTCGGGTGTTCAGCTTGCACCGTCTTTCTCTGGCGGGCGACTTGACGGGCCTCGAGCTCGAGACCCCGCGGAACTTGAAGCTCATTCCCTATGCCCTCTCTTCGGCCAACCGCGACTATACCGACCAAAGCGTCGCCACGACGAAAACGGACCTCTCGGGCGAAGTTGGTCTCGACGCCAAGATTGGGGTCACGCCGAGTCTCAACCTCGACGCCACCGTGAACACCGACTTCGCGCAAGTCGAGGTCGACGACCAGCAGATCAACCTCACGCGGTTCAACCTCTTCTTTCCTGAAAAGCGGCCGTTCTTTCTCGAGAACGCGGGGACATTCTCGATGGGAACGGGCGATTTCCAGGGCCGCTCGCTCGAGCTCTTCTTCAGCCGGCGAATCGGTATCGGTCCATCGGGGGAGCTCGTGCCCATCCAGGTCGGGGGGCGCCTGAGCGGCAAAGTCGGCAGCTACAACATCGGTGTCATGAACATGCAGACCGATGGGATCGAAGGGGTGACGCCGGCCAACAACTATACCGTCGGTGCCATCAGTCGAGAGCTCCCCAATCGCTCGAGCGTTGGCGCTCTGTTCGTGAATCGCTTGGCGACGGGGAACCTCGCCCGAGCCGACGACTGGAACCGAACGTGGGGCGTCGACGGCCAGCTCGGCATCGGTCAAGCCTGGACGATACGTGGTTTCGCGGCAAGAACGGAGACACCCGGGAACGCGGGGCGCGAGCACGCGTTGGACGTTTACGCCGAGTACAGCACCATCCGGACCCGTGCCTGGCTCGAGTACACCGAGGTCGGCGACGACTTCAATCCCGAGGTCGGGTTCCTGCTTCGCGACGATTACCGCACCATCCAGGGGAACTATTTGAAGTACATCCGGGTACCATCGGTGTCCTGGCTTCGTGAGCTCCGTCCTCACGTGACGGCGCGCAGCTTCTGGGACTTCGAGGGATTTCAGGAGAGCGAGGAGATTCACATCGACTCGCACGTCGAGTTCGAGAATGGAGCTTATTTCTCTCCCGCGGTGAACCTGAAGCTGGAAGGCCTGAAGCTTCCCTTCGAGATCGCGCCCGGCATCGTGATTCCAATCGGCACCTACCGTTACACCGAGCTCGCCTGGCGCTGGAATACGGACGAGAGCGCCTGGCTCTCCTACAACGGAACACTCGACGCCGGTGGCTTCTTCTCCGGAAATCGAGCTTCGATCGGGACGACGATCAACGTGAGATATGGTGCGAAGCTCAACACCTCGCTCACCTGGTCTTATAACGACGTCGATCTGGCCGAAGGCGCGTTCGTGACCAACCTTGCTCAGCTGCGCGTGAGCTACAGCTTCACCCCATCCATCAACCTCCAGTCGTTGATTCAGTACAACGATCAGAACGACATCTGGTCGACGAACGTTCGCTTTGGCTGGCTCAACACCGCGGGGACGGGCCTCTTCATCGTCTACAACGACACCGAAGGCCTCGGCAACATGCTTATCGGGCCTCAGAACCGCAGCTTCATCGTCAAGTACACCCATCAGTTCGACGTGCTGCGTTGACCACCTTTCGCGATCGGAGGCTTCGGAGAGAAGTCGCGGCGGCGCGGCCCCCCTCGGGAGAGATCGTCAGGTTCCGGTTCCCCCGAGGGCGTGCTCGACCAGACTGCCTAGCAGGCCGTCGCGGTAGTCGGCGACCCCGCCGGCCATTTAAGGAAGGACACCGAGCTTTCTGGACTTTCCGGTCGGGCTGGCGACCATCAGTGCGAGGTGCGTCAGCCCGTCCGTCGAAGTGGCCGCCCGGCTGCGAGGAAAGGCGCCGTGACGGCGAGAGCACCGTATAAGAGGGCGAGTCCGAGGTATTCGGTCAGCTCGAACGGCCCGATGGCGTTCACGATCCAGTCGTATCTCATTGCCGACACGAGTGCGATCGTGTTGCCGACGAGAGAGCGTCCACCATGCCCAGCGATCGCCACGGCGGAAGGCCGTCACAGCGATGGCGCTCCCCATCAGCCCGAACACCAGGCAGTAGATGCCGTACATCCGAAAGATCACGACTATGTAGTTCGCCGTCATGGGAGACGTGCGCAGAAGCTCCGCCCAGGAGCCCCCGGAGTAGCCGCAGTAGCCTGCGGGCAGAATCGCCTTGCCGCCTGGTCCAAGCAGGCCATCGGGCATTGCAGCCGCCATCCCGCCCCACGCGATATACGCGACGTCCACGATGAGAATGAGAATCTACGCAATATTGCGTCTCATTTTGGCAGTCCCCCCGTGAGTTTGAAGATCCACCTCATGCACTTGTGTCCGAAGTCGACGCGGTCGCCATACATCATCGGGCACGCGCCCGCGATCACGCTGATATCGTGCTCACGACAATATTCGACGGCCGCTGGCGAGACGCTCGATCCCTTGGCTACAGATTGGTGCATCCACACGCGGCGGACTCCGGCGTGGTTGCAGTCACGCACGATTCGCTCCGTGGTTTCGGGTCGCGTGACGATCACGGCGCCGTCGACACCACCCGGAATGGATTGTAGCTCGGGATAACAGCGGTCCCCCTGGAAGGTCTCCATGTGTGGATTCACAGGGAATACTTCGTGCCCAGTCTTTTTCAACCGGTCGAAGATCAAATTGGCGGCCGGGTGGTGCTTGTTGTTGCGTGACACACCTACAACCGCGATGCGCTTCTGAGCGAGAAAGTCGTGCACCTTCGTGTCGAGGGTTGTTTTCATGGCTAACCTCAGGGAACGGGAGCCTTGTACGTTTCGCTCCCCATGTAGTGGCTGCTGAACGGGACGACAACGAGCGTCCAAAAAGCAGAGTGCGAATGCAGATCAGCTGCGGATCTTGCGTCGTCATCGAGAAACTCGAGCCGCGGCTGCTTCGGCTTGACGCGCCGCCGCGCAGATCGTCTCGACGTCCTGGGTCGAGAGCCGCGTTTCGGGATGCAGCAGCGTGTAGGGCCCGGGCATCTTGCCGCTCCTCGCGTCGTCGCAGGACACCGCCAGCAACATCCGCCGCTGCTCGGGTGAATACGCGGCCCACTCTGAGAAGTTGACCGCCTTTCGGCCTTCCGTCACGCCGTACGCCATCAGCCAGGAAAGGGGTGCGATTCGGGTGTACCACGACCACACGGTCCCGTTCGAGTGACAGTCGCGGCACGCGCGATCTAGGACCACGACAAGTCCGCTCGCCGCGTGCGTCTGAATCGCGCGGCTTGGATCCGTGGCCGGGTTCACGCGCTCGGGACGAACGAGTTGAGCGGCGGCGAACCCGATCACGAGCGCCGCCAACGCCCGCTTCCATCGTCGGCTCACGGAAATCACCCTTGGGACGCGGGAATCCGCGACCCGATCGCGGGGGATGGCTCCAACCCCTGAAGGAAGGTAAACCATTTGAAGCCGACTCCGTGTGCCTTGAACAAGTCGAGGAGCGGCTGCGATTCTTCTCCGTAGACGGTCATAAAGTGATTGTCGGCGTAGTCCTTGAACAGCTTGGTACGAGCTTCGAGGATATGGCTGTTGTGCTCGATCAGCCCCTCCGGCCCCGTGTAGGCCTCGTGAACCTCGCACTCAGTGCCATCGCTCGTGAGGAACCAGTCGTAGCGCAGCGTTCGTGTATCCTTCTCCTTCGTGATTCTGATGCACTCAGCTGCTTGCTCTCTGAAGCCTTCTAGCTGTCCCGGTCGAACGGTCAAGTGTGCGAAGACCTCGAGAGTCATAAGTCCTCCCATCGGGGCATCCAACGACGACATAGATGGCCTCCCCCACCTCGGGGTCGCTGAGAAATCCGGTGGGTGCCCTCCTTCTCCCTTGGAGCAAGGCCCATGCCAGGGCGAGCTATTCCGGAGTTCGCAAGAAATCTCCTGCAGTCAACGGGATTCGGCGGAGACGCTCGGGCCTCGTACCGAAAATTGCGCCATTTCTCGTCGTCATTGAGCCAGGTGACTCACTTCCCGCCGGACGTGAGAACGCCCCTTGACTCGTCGCTCTCTACAGCTTCGGTTGGATCATCTCGTGAGCCTGTCATTCGAGAAGGTGCGTCGGAAACCTCCTGCTCCGATAACCGCTCTCTTCCGTTGTACGAATGCACTGCGGTGGCAAGCGGTAATCGTTCCCGACGCCAATCTACTGCTGTACGCGTTCGATTCGGCCAGTCCGTTCCACGAAAGTGCCGCCTCCTGGTGGCAGGACTGTTGATCCGGCGATGAAGCGGTACGACTCTGTTCCGTCGTGATCTTCGGCTTCTTTACGAATCGGAATTCGATAGTGGGAGAGAGTCTTCCCGATCACGGACCGAAGTCAACCGGAATTGGAGGCATGTCGTCCAGGACCAAATCTCACGCGAGGCGGACGAGGCGCACAGCGCGAGAAGGATCCTCAAACATGATGAAGGATTGCTGGGCCCGGATTCGTTATCGAGACGCTTTCTGGGCGATTGCGATGCTCTCCTAGGCGAGCTTATTCACTGCATCACTTCGGCGGCGTTTTTACATCCGACGGGGAAGTGGATCCCCTTTCCCTACGTCGATGAGCACCAAGCCGAGCGCCTCTTTCGACGCCCACGTGGCCGCGACCCAGAGCCACGCGATAGGTAACAGAACAATGCTCTCCGCGGTCTCGGTACAGAGCTCCCGCGGCTTCGTATCCTCGTCGCGAAGGGATTACGAAACGGTCAGGAAGATTTCGAGGAGACCTCGAGAGGACAGGCTCCCCGAGCCAGCGTCTATTGCGCGGCGGGCGGATCGGAGATGGGAGCGTCCACCGCCGCTTTCCACGAGCCGTCGCCTGTCTTCTTCCAGACCACGACGTAGTGTCCGTTCGAAGGCGCCGGCGATCCGTCGGCCCCGCTCATCGTGAGGGTGTAGCTCCCCGTCTCGTAGGCGAGATCTCCCGACCGCGCCACGACGACGTCATCGGTCCGGAACGAGAGCGCGAAGTTGGGATCCTGCATCATGCCGGAAGCGCCCTCGAGCAACGCCTGGTGTCCGCTCGCATCCGGAGCGCCCTCCAGCATCAACGTGCCGTCGTCGGTGTAGAACGACACGAACTTGTTCGCGTCCTTGGCCTCGGCGGCGGCAGACCATTCCTTCACCGCGGCGCGGATCGCGGCTTCGTCCGCCTCGCGGGTGTCCGGTGGCTCCGCCGGCGGTGGCGGCGTGCAGCGGAAAAGCGCGAGTACCGAAACAACAACGGCGATGCGACCGAAGACGCTCATGGCACCCTCCCTTTTGAATCGCGAAACCATGCGATCACGGCGGAATCTTATCATTTAGAGTGCTTAGAGGCGCGGGGCCCCCACCCCCACACCGGGCCTTTCGTCGGTGTGCAAGCGCGCCGGGCTCGCTCCGCTCGCGCAGGCAGGCTCGTCATTCATCCGCCCCGCCAGCTCTGGGACACCCATGTGTTGGTGCTCCCGCCTCGATTTGCGGACCGTCCTCGGCCTTGCGACAGTCGGGGGACCCTCGGACGGGATGGTCGAGCGAAAAGAGCCCTCTCACGACCGGCAGCACTTCTCCGACTCCCCGAGGTCTCGACGGAGTCGTCGCCGCCGAGATCGAGGATCTCTTCACCGACCGCGTCGCCGGCGTCTTCACCTCCGTGGAGGCCATGTATCCCGAGGGAAAGACTCCCCCACGGCACTCGGACGCTCCGGCGCCATCACCCATTTCGGTAAAGTCGAACGATCACGTTCTCAAAGAGCCTGAACATGCGGTCTCTCTCATCGGTGTGGATTGTTTAAAGGTAGAGAGGCGAAAAGTGTGCGATTCTCGGGGATATTCTCGGCCGCCGCTCCAGTTTCAGCACAGTCCTATCCGCCTCCCTTCCCCAGAGCCAATGCCACGAAGATCCTCGAGACGGGAGAGTTCGTCGTCTAAAGGGTGGTCTGTCTGAAAGGTGAGCGGACTGAGCTGCATCGTCACCCTCACGACCAGGTGGGTACCTATTACGCACCTGGCGGTCGCGTCATCACCGAGCTCGATGGTACAAAGCGAGAAGTGACGACAACCGTCGGTAATTTGTCGAACACCAAGAGAGGGACGACGCACATCGAAGAGGGAACGACCGAAACGCCGCTCCGAGTGGTGTTCATCGAGCTGCTGCACGGCGGTCCGTCGGGTCGTCTCGATCGGAGGACGAACGGGTCACGGTGTGGGAATACACGAGGCCCACGAGCTCATCGACCGGACTGATCCGTTACCCGCACGATACGGTGACCGTATGGCTGGGGAGCGCAGCTCTGCATCTATTTCGTGAGAGTCGGTGAAACGACGGAGAACCTCTGGGCTCCGTCGCTCCCGGATAAGACGGGGGTTCCTGAAGCGACAGGGCAAGGGTTTAACTGCCTCACTTACAGATGTGAGTACCGCGAGGCCGAGCCTACGATGGCAAGCGCATCTTCCTGAGAAAAGTGGAGTAACGCGGGTCGTCCTCCAGGCTCTTGAGCAGCGGGTCGCCTTTGATCTGCGCGAGACCGGCATCACGCTCGGCGTAGGCCCGTTCGAGCCACTCGAAGGCCCGATCCGACTCGCCCCGGTACGCCCAGACCTCGGCAATCTGGTAAGCCGCTACCGCTTGGTAGTTTTCGATGAACTCTGCGAGCTTCGTGTCCGCGTCGTACCGCCTCCCAAGGGCGTGATACACGAGGGCGAGGCCGTAGAGTTGCCACAAGGGCTCCTTCTCCCGCTCCATCTCCGCGAGCGCTTCCTCTGGCTGCGACCGCGCCAAGTACACGAGGCCCAGATCCAGGTGTGCGCCTCGGTAATCCGGATTGAGCTCCAGAACCTTGTCGTAGGCTTCCGCCGCATCGTTGAGCCGGCCCGCGTAGTAGGCGAAGCGCCCGAGTCGGTCGTGGGCGCTGACGTTGAGCGGATCGAGCTCCCCGGCGCGCCGGCTCAGTTCGAGCGCCTCGTCGAGCCGGCCCAACGCGCCGGCCGCTCTCGCCGCGCCCAGAACGACAGTGGCAGAGCCCGGCGAAAGCTCCAGCGCGCGCCGGTATTCCGTCTCCGCTCCCCTCCAATCCCTCTCGTATGTCCGCTTGATGTTCCCGAGCGCGACGTGGGCCTCGGCCAGGCTCGGGTCGAGCTCTAGCGCCTGTACCGCTGCCTCCCGCGCCTTCTTGTATCCCTCCTCGAGCGGGACGTAACCCTGTCCCGCACGTAGGCTGTATGCCATGGAAAGGCTGGCCCATGCCGCAGCGTAACCAGGATCGAGCTCCAGCACCTTCTGGAAATACGCGCTTGCTTTCGCCAAGCTCTCCCTGGTCTCGAGCCCAGCAAAGTGCTTCCCCTGCAAATAGGCGTTGTAGGCCTCGGCGTTGCCGCTCCGCACCGGGGTCCTTCTCTCGCTTCCGAGGATTCTCACATCGAGGGCCTCCGCCACCGATCGTGCGATGTCATCCTGAACGGCGAAGATGTCGTCCAGCTCTCGGTCGAAGGTCTCCGACCAGAGGTGAAAGCCGTCGGCGGCATTCACCAGCTGAGTCGTGATCCTGACCCGGTTGCCGGCTTTGCGGATGCTGCCTTCCAGGAGCGTGGACACATTCAGCTTCTCGCCGATCACGCGAAGATCTTCTCCTTTGTTCTTGAACTGGAAGGCCGAGGTTCTGCCGGCCACTTTGAGCCGCGGGTTCCTGGCGAGCACGTTGAGGAGCTCCTCCGTCAATCCGTCGGCGAAGTACTCCTGGTCCTTGTCGGCACTCATATCGACGAACGGCAGTACGGCGACCGAAGCAGAAACGGACTCCGCTCCTCCGCGCCACGATCCGCGAGCGATCCAAAGTGCCGTGCCCAGGGCCACCGCGACGACGACGGCGGCGATGCCGGCCCAGAGCCTCCGCCGCCAGCTCCCGGCGGAAGTCGGCGGCGGGACTCGACTCGTCGTGGAGACCTGGCCCGAGATCATTTCGCGGCGCAGTCGCTCCAGATCCGCGCGGAGGTCAGAGGCGTTCTGGTACCGGAAGTCACGGTCCTTCGCCAGAGCCTTGGCGATGATGCGATCGAGGTCGGCCGGCACCCGGGGGTTGAGTCGCGACGGTGCGAGGGGCTCCTTGTAGAAAACCGATTCCAGGATCTCGCCAGTCGTTTGACCCGGGAACGCCAGCGACCCCGTGGCCATCTCGTACAGAACCGCCCCGAACGAGAAGAGATCGGTCCTCGCATCGAGATCTTTTCCCAGAGCTTGCTCCGGCGACATATAGGCCGCCGTCCCCATGACCAACCCGGCGCGGGTCAGATGCTCTTGGTAACCGGCCGTAGGTCGCTCGCTATCCATCGTAGGCGCCCGCGCGGACGGAGCCTGTTTCGCCAGACCGAAGTCGAGGAGCTTTGCCTGACAGCGATCCGTCACGAAGATGTTAGCCGGCTTGATGTCCCGGTGGACGATCCCCTCGGCATTGGCCGCATCCAGCGCGTCCGCGATCTGCACTCCCAGATCCAGCACGCGCTCGATCTCCATCGGCTTGCCGTCGATCCGGTGCTTGAGCGTCTCACCTTTCATCAGCTCCATTACGATGAAGGGATATCCCTCGCGCTCTCCGATCTCGTGGATGACGCATATATTGGGGTGATTGAGAGCCGAAGCCGCCCACGCCTCGCGCTGGAAGCGCGCGAGGGCTTCCGCGTTTCCTGCCAGCTCCTCTGGCAAAAACTTCAACGCCACGTGGCGATGCAGGCTCAGATCCTCCGCCTCGTAGACGACTCCCATCCCGCCATCGCCGAGCTTCTGCAGGATCCTGTAGTGAGAGAAGGTCTCGCCGATCATCGCCTGTCGCCCGGACTTCCGGACTGCCCGGGGCTTGCGTACTGGCTCAACGTGCCGGACGCTCGCCGGGTCTCTACAGTACGCTCAGCCGACGACTCCTTCAAGTCGCGCCTAGCGTGACATCCTCGAAACAACGCTCGCGCCTGCCAAAACGCTCAAGGAACGAGACACTCGATCGACCTTCTTTTTCATTGCTTCACGTCCAATGGAAAGTAGGACGCTACTCCAAGATTTGTCTATTTTGTCTATTGCGATTCCATGCGCTCCGTGTGCGCCACACAAGCAAAACAACGCCTCGTGGCGCTGCTGGATGCCGGCCAGGCGCGAGCCTGTGGTGATTCGCCGCCGAAAGCGAGATGTCGCAGTGCTCCTTTCCACGCGGGAATACGAGCGCCTGTCGCGCTCAATCGGGCTGAGTTTCAGCGATTCTGCAACCGGGTGGCGGAATAGGAATAGGAATAGGAACTTTGAACGAGCCACCTGAAAGAGGCTTGTGGAAAAAGGCGGTGGCGAGTGGGAAGGACGCAGGCTTCGTAGCGACGAATACGTTCCAAGAAGCCCCGGGGGCATCGGCAGGGTAGAGTGGGGAGACTCGAATGGCGTCGAGGCGCACCGGTATCTGCGAAACGACGTGGATGCGAATCATGGGGATGGCTGAGGAGGAGCTCGGTCGCCGTTTGCTTTGTTTTTGAGATGGTCGAGGATCCTTCGGATGACACGAGGCTCGGTGATGAAGGCGACCACCCGCATCGTGCCACCTCTAGGAGAGCGAAGGGGGTCGAGCTCGAAGACTCGTTGGAGCAGGTCCCGCCCCCGACGCCGCGCCTGCTTTCGTGCTGTGCTGAGGCTTTCGACGTGGCCCCAGGCTCTCCGGTTAGGTTAGTGGATGTCCTTCACGTCGAGCTCGAGACCCTCGAGAACGTCTTCACCGTTCAAGCGCTCGGGGTTGTCGACACACTCGGTCGCCTCACCCTTACGGTAAACGTACGCTCGCTTTTCCATGGGATCTATGAGCCAACCGAGCCCCGTTGTCTATCTACTCCGTCATCTTGGCCTGAAGGTGCGCAAGATCGTCCTGAGGCGACCGGAGCTCAGAGACGAAATCGGGGCGAATGGGAGCGAATCGCTCTTGCTCTTCATCGGTCAGCGCTTCCCACGCCTCGAGACGAACCCATGCAGCGTCCGGTGACCGCTTGGCCCTGGGGGAGGGTGAAGCCGGCGTTGGAGTCGACGCTATGCCGCGACCGTTCTCGTCCGCCCAGTTCGCTAGGCGCTGGTTCAGCTTGGCGTTGCGCCAGCCGGTCTTGGCGCCCGTAGGGCTCAGACCAAAAGCCATCCAACGGAGGTGAGTTCCATACGTAGCTCCGGGTTGTCCCGGCAAAGTAGAAAGAATTGCTCATCCGTGAGGCGCACGGAACGAAAATCGATGGCGAGCCGATGCGCGTTGATGTCACTCCGAGCTGAGCTCGTTCCGGCCATTTCGCTCGCTTCCCTGAGGCTATTCTAGGCGCTTCGTGGAGACTGCACCGGCAGTGGCGACAATCACGTCTCCTTCTTCTTGACGAGATCGCTCCGCTTCAAATGAATCTTGTCGAAACTGCTCGCGGAGATCACGTAGTACCAGTCGGCGAACCGATTCGCCAGGGCGTCGGCCTTCTCTCGTCCGTTCTTGGTTTTCTCCTCCCACTGTTTGTGGGCATCGGCGAGCTCTTTGTTGCGCTTGTCGTCGTCCGACCACGCGCTCTCCTCCTTGTCCTCGAAAGCGGTGTTGGCCGGCCGCTGGGGCTCGGGCAAAGCGGATGAATCGAACTCCGCGGAAATGAACAGGTAGCGATTCTCCCCCGGGCCGCTCGACTCCTCCGACGTGGTGTCCGCACCCGCACTGATGGCCTCTCCACTCCCGTAGAGGATCTCGCCGAAGCGAAGCGTATAGAGCACTCCCTCGTTCGTGCGGACCCTCAGCTCACCCTCGTTCGACATCAGATCGCCGGCGCGGGTCAAGTAGTATCCGCGGCTCTGGAGCGAAAGTACGTCCGATCGAGAAATGGTCAGGTCCGAAAGCCTTTCTCCGATACCCTCCGGTTTGGGCCGGACCCCGACGATCTTGAGCTCGTCCACCTCGCGCAGCAGGTCGTTCATCTTCGTCGTGTTGACCTCTTCATCGGCGCGCAATCGGTTTGCGTTCCACTTTCCGTCGCTCTTATCGAGCTCGACTGTGTCTCTCACGTCGACCATCAGCGTTCGTTCGTCGATCGAGTAGTCCTCGAGAACCGCGCGATCGATGTTGCTCCGTTCGACCTGGAGAAGATCCTTCTCGATCCAATCCTCGAACTTGGTGGAGATATCGACGTCGATGTTGGCGGCGTAGACTCGCTTCTGCCCCGGAACGCGAACGAAATGAAATTTCTCGCGGCCCTCCACTTGTTTTCCGATGATGAGATCGGCGAGCACCACGTCGTTCGCTCCTTTTATGGTGACTCGTTTGCCGCGGCCTCTCAGACTCGTCGCCGTCTCGTCGAGAGGGTCGATGACTCCGAGGGCCTCGTGATCCGCGACGTTGTCGGAGCGGAAGTCGTCCTTCACGATCGTTATGACCCCTGCTGCCGTCTGAGCGAGTCGGTCCTTTCCGTCCGCCGGGTAGCCATGATGCGAGGGGATGGTCCAAACCCCGCCCTGGTTGGTCACCTTGAAGGGTTTGGCGGCCGCCGTGTCCTCGTCGAACTCGATGACCTCGAGCGTCGTGGCGACGTTGGGGTCGTTGAAATCCGGGAAAAATGGCTCACCGATGTCGACGAAAGCGCTGGGCGTCACGTTGCGGGGCGCGGTGACGATGGCGACGATGGCGAGAAGGATAGCGGCTCCCGCCAGGGACTTCGTCAACTTCAGCTCACTTCGCGTTTCCATCACGCTCCCTCCCTCAAACGGCGAGCGGCGGCAGCACCCTCCCTCTCACGCTTTTGCCTCTGAAAGAAGATATAGACGCCGATCAAGAAGACGGGAATCGGCGGAAGAAGTACCGCCGCCGTTCTGATTCCGCTCTGGATACGGCGGATCTGTGTCTGCATCCTCTCTTCGCTCGCACGGATCTTCGCCTCCTTCTCCGATTCGATGTTGGCCTTGAGGACCTCGAACTTGCGGTTCTCGACCTCCTGAAGGTTGCGCGCCATGATCTGCTTCGTCTGCTCGTCGAGGTCATCGCGGTTGCGCACCTCGGCGACTCGATCGTCGAGGTGCTGCTGTGCCTCCGCCAGGGCGGTGTCTGCCTGCCTCTCGGCTTCGGCTTCCTCCTGTGTACGGCGCTCGATGAACTCGTGCGTCTGCTCCTCCACGCGGGCGAGCGTGCGGTGTCGCACTCGGCGGTTCCTCAAGGCTACGAAGGAGTCGTCGCCCACGAGCGTGTCCATGGCATTGAGGAAGAACGAAACGTTGTCGAAGTTCAAGTTGCCCGGTCCGATGCGCCGGATCTCGAAGAACTGCTCGGAGATGAAATCGACGTCGGCTACGAAAATGACGTGGATGGGGGGCAAGCCGTTCTCCGGCTTGACGGCGTTTTCGGTCCCGGTAGCGTCACCGGCTCCGTTTCCGTTGTCGGTCTCGGGAGAGCTCGTGGCTGTGCCTTCGGGACGGCCCTTGATCTCGGCGGCGATCGTATACACCATCGGGTCCGGGCGGTGCGGCAGGTTGCGGTTCAAGGAAGCACCCAGAAAGTTCCTCTGGACCATCTGGAAGTAGGGAAATCGGCCGGAAAATGCACCGCTTTCGAGCAAAGGCTGATAGACGAGGCCTTCTGCCGAAGCCGACTCGACGTGTCCGGGGTAGAGGAGCACGAGCTGTTCGAGCTCGGCGCTCGCCAGGCTGCTCTTGCTGAAAACGTTCTCGTTCTGGTTGCCCCGGCCCAGGAAGACGACCTCGGGAGGAAGGTGCGCGAGGTCGGGATGAGGGTTGTAGCTGTCCCAGATGATCATCGAAGGGTCCCAGCGGAAGCCCAGCTCTGCGAGAAAACCACGAATGTCGCCCTTGGGCTCGGGAGGTGGTTGGCCTTGGCGCATGAAAGGATTCATGTCGGCACCGGCCTGCTCCGAGGGTGCGAGGCCCAGGTTGACGACGGGAAGTGGATCGTCGAGCAGCAGCGCCGGGGTGCCTTCTCTGATGAAGTCGAGAACGCTGTCCATCTCGTCTTGGGCGAGCGAAGACGGCAGCACCACGAGTAGTCCGTCGATTTCTTCGGTGATGGCGCTCGTAGGAGTGATTTGAACGACCTCGTACTGTTTCTTGAGCTCGTCGACGACCGACCAGGCAGGAGTCGATTGCATGGTGTTGAAATCGAGCCCGCCGAACAGCCTCAGCTGAGTATTGACGACGCCGATGCGCTTGCGCTCGGTGTTCGCGACGACGCGGATGCTCCGGGCGATCTCGTATTCCGCCGGAAGTCCTCGGTCGAAAAACTCGATGACCTGCTCTTCGGCGCCGCAGGTGAATGCAAGTCCGAGGAATACTTCGCTGAAGCCAGCGCGCGCTCCTTCCAGGTTCGGAATTTCCCGCGCTTGGATACCAAACTTCTCCCGGGCCTCGCGAGCCTGGTCGCTGAAGGGCTCGGTATCGTAGATGGCGACCTGGACGCGGCCGCTCGAAACCGACCCCATCTCTTTGAGCAGCCCGATTACGTTCGCCCTCGTCTGTACGTAGGGTTCTGGAACGGTGGGGCTGATGTAGGCTTGCACGAACACCGGCCGGTCGTCCGAGAGCTCGTGGAGAAGCTGCCTCGTTTCCCGGCTCAGCGAATGAAGCCGCTCGGCGGTCGCATCGACTCGCCATCCCAACCTGCCGAACATGGCAATTCCCGCCACCAGGATGACGGCGATGGAGACGGCGCGGATGAGATGATGCGTCGTCATCCTCAAACCTTCAGCCTCGCGCGGCCAATGACGCCGGTTGACGAGTAGGACGTTGAGGTAGAGAAAGAACCCGCCGATCGCGAGAAAGTAAAGGAGCCCGGTGGTGCTCATGACCCCTCGCCCGAACTCATCGAAATGGGGAAACACCCCGAGCGGTGTGAGGAGCCGAGCCAGGCCCTCGCCCAAAATTCTGGCCATCGGTTGGGCGAACACCCCGATGGCGCAGAACACCGCTCCGAGAACGAAGGCGATTGTCACGTTCGCGGTCAGCTGAGAAGCCAGCATCCCGACGGCGATGAGCGCAGCCCCCGCCAGCCAGAAACCCAGGTAGTTCGCAAACATCAGCCCCAGGTCGGGGCTTCCCAGAAAAAGAAGCACCACGACGTGGCTCAGCGAGAGGACGAGGGCCACAGTATAGACGGCGAGGACCGCCAGATACTTTCCCAGAACGATCTCGAGATCGGTTGCCGGCAGAGTAAAAAGAAGCTCGTCGGTTCCGAGCTTCTTCTCCTCCGCCCAGACGGACATCGTCAGGGCGGCGACGAAGAATACGAGCAAGTAGGGGAAGACGCTGTTCAATTGGTCGAGATTCGCCAGGTTGTTCAGAAAGAAGCGGTCCTGCCAGAACGCAGCCGCCGCGCTCAGAAAGATAAAAAGGGTGATGAACACGTAGCCCGTCGGGTTGCTGAAGTACATCTTCAAGTCCCGCTTAACGATGGCGCGTACGATGTTGAAGTTGACCTCCTTCAGCATCAGTGCACCTCCTCCTGGAGCTCCTGGCTGTCCCGAGTCAGGCGGTAGAAATTCGACTCGAGTGAGCCGTCCTCACGAAGCTCGCCCGGGGTGCCTTCGAAAACGAGGCGACCGTTGTGAACGAATAGCACGTAGTCGGCGACGGCGTCCACTTCCTGGAGTATGTGCGTCGAGATGAGGATCGTCTTGCTTCGACCGAGCTTCCTTATGTTCTCCCGGAATTGCCGGATCTGGTTCGGGTCGAGCCCCGCGGTGGGCTCGTCCATGATGAGGACGTCGGGATCGTGGAGCAACGCCTGGGCGAGCCCCACTCGCTGCCGAAGACCCCGGGAGAGCTTTCCGATCGGTTTCTCCATGACTTGATCGAGAGTGCATAGCTCGCGGACTGCGGTGATGCGCTCTTTCGCTTCCTTCGGGGGAAGCTCACGAGCTTCAGCGAAGAACTCCAGAAGCTCGAGCGGCGTCATGTCGGGATACAGCGGACCATTCTCGGGAAGATAGCCCAGCTTCTTCGATGCCGCGATTCTCTCTCGGTGGACATCGAGGCCGCCGATCCGGGCCGAGCCGCTCGACGGAGCGAGGTAACCGGTGAGCATCTTCATCGTCGTGGTCTTTCCGGCACCATTAGCCCCAAGAAACGCCACGATTTGTCCTTCGGGGATGGAGAACGAGATGTTCTCCGTCGCGACGAACGGCCCGTAGTATTTCGTCAGACCCTGCGCCTCGATCATGGTTCTCGATTCGCTTGGGGACGCGTTGGCCATGGGAACTTGAGCCTCCTTGGTCGAAAGTTTCCCTCCGCTCCGCGGAGAGCCGGATTTTAGCGAAAGCCAACGAAGGACACAAGTTGCGGCGCGTCCGTAAAGATTCTGAGCAAAAGGTTTATAGGCCGAAGTCCTCGACCCCGGAAACCCGCCTGTGAGATTCGTCATTGGCAGGCGAGGGTCGCGCCAGCCCATCGCGCCACGTTAAGATGGTGGTGCCATGCCCGATGAAATCCCTTCCCCCGCGGAAGCCGAACAAAACATGCCCCCTTACGTGATCGAGGGGGCGCGCTCCAGCCGTTCAAAGTGCAAGACCTGCCGCAAGAAGATCGACAAGGACGTGCTTCGAATCGGGGTCCTCATCGAGGGACCGTACGGCGTCGGCTACCTCTGGCACCATTTGACCTGCGCCGCCAAGAGGCGTCTCGACGACGTCGAAGAGGCCTATGAGATCGAAGCGTGGAACAACGCCAAAGAACCTCCAGGAGAGGTTCCTCCCATCGAGGCGATGCGCAAGCTGAGCGAGGAGGCGGAGGAGCAGCGACAGGCGAGAAAGCGCATTCCCTACGGAGAGGTCGACCCTTCGGGTCGCGCGAAGTGCAAGAACTGCGGCGAGCTCATGGACAGGGGAAGCCTCCGCGTCGTGCTCGGCCGCGAGATCGAGTTCGGAAATCAGTATCGAACCATGCCGATCCAGGTCCACGCGCGCTGTGTGTCTTCGGAAATCGAGAAGGAGGACTGCAGTACGGAGGCCGACGGGTTCGAGGCCGCGATACGAGCCAACAGCCGGGACCTGAATCCGGAGCAAGTCGAGACGATTCTGCGGGAGGTTGGTCGGCTCCCGGAGAGCGAAGCGCCGCCCTTCTAAGTTTGGAGGCTACGCGGGCCCGATGGTCCGCAGAGTCACCTCGAAGCAGGTACCGCCTCCTTCTCTGGGAAGACAGCGAGCGTCCCCCTCGTGTCGTCGCGCGATCTGACGGACCAGAGCCAGTCCGAGTCCCACTCCGCGATCCTCACCCTCGCGCATCCCCGGAGGGCGATAGAAAGGTTTGAATATGTTCTCGCGTTCCTCCTCGGGCACGCCCTCGCCTCGGTCGGCGATGAGCAAGCGCGCACCCCTGCCGTGGGGTACCACCGATGCCTCGATGGGTGCGCCGGCGGCATAGCGGCGCGCATTGTCGATAAGGTTCCGAATGAGCCGCCTGAGCATGCGCGGATCGCCTCGGATCGAGACCGGCTCCCCGGTGACCGAGGCCTCGCTGCGCGCTCCCTCCTCCGCGAGAATCGCCAGCAGATCCACGTCCTCGTTCACCTCCAGCTTTTCGAGCGCGTCGAGCCGGCTCGCGAGCAAGAGCTCTTCGATCAAGTCGTCCAGCTCTTGGATGTCCCTGGAAATTTGAGCCCGGACGTCCGGCCGCTCCTCTCCACCCAGAAGCTCGATGGCCACCCGCATCCGTGCGAGAGGGGACCGAAGCTCATGAGATGCGCTCGCGAGCATGTGGCGCTGGGCGTTCACCAGGCGCTCGATCTGACTCGCCGCTTGGTTGAAACTGTGAGCGAGAGCGGCCACCTCGTCGTCTCCTTCGATTTTCACGCGCGCCGAGAGATCTCCCGCACCTAGCTCGTCCACGCGGCTCTGCAGTCTTTCCAGCCGGCGCGTGATGCGGCGCGCCAAGGGGTAGGACCCCAGGGCAATCGCTCCCGCCAACAGCACGAACAGCCAGAGTACGTGCACAGCAGGTGGATGATCGTGGCGGGCGACCAGCCAGCGTCCGTCGGGAAGACGGAAGGCGGCAGCACCTCTGGAGCGCCGGTTGCGAATCCAACCGCTGCGCTCTCGTTGTGGCGAGGGTGCCGGCAAAGCCTCCCCGACGGAGGCGAGAAGCCGCCCCTCGGCGTCGTGGACCGCGAGGTCGGCATGAAAGCGTTTGCTGAGCCGCTCGAGCGTCGACTGGAGCTCGCTTACCGGCGCGTCGGCTCGCGGGAGCACTTCTCCCGCCATTGCCGAGATGCTGTCGAACATCAGGAGCTCGCGTCCGCCGGGAGCCAGAAAGTACCAGGCCATGGTGACGAGAGCTCCAAACAGGAACAGGATGCCCAGAAAGGCGAGATAGACTTGCAGATACAACCGGCGCTTCATTTCTCGTCAGATTTCCGATCCCTCGTCCTGCTTTTGGGCGAAGACGTAGCCCGCGCCCCGAACGGTGATCACGCGCCTGGGCCGTTTGGGATCTTCCTCTATGGCTGCCCGGATACGAGAGATGTGAACGTCGATGCTTCGATCGAACGCCGAATGGCCGTGGCCGCGAAGATGCTGCATCAGGGATTCTCGCGACAGCACCCGCCCCGCATTCTCGGCGAGAGCGCACAGCAGATCGAACTGGTGACTCGTCAGCGTCTTCTCCTCGCCTTCGACGCGGACGATGCGCGATGCGCGATCGATCTCCAATCGTCCGAATCGTAGGGGTCGTGCGGTACGGGGAGTAGCGCCGCTGCGGCGAAGTATGGCGCGCAGACGAGCGAGGAGCTCTCTGGGATTGAAGGGTTTGGGGAGGTAATCGTCGGCTCCGAGCTCGAGTCCGACGATGCGATCCGTATCCTCGCCCCTCGCGGTGAGCATCAGGATGGGGATGTCCGATCCCGCTCGCACGCGGCGGCAGACCTCGAATCCGTCCAGGTCGGGGAGCATGACGTCGAGTACTAGGGCATCGAAGTCACCACTCTTCAAGAGCGGAAGTCCCGTCTTCGCGTCGGGCTTCGCGGTGACCTCGATGCCCCGTTTGCCGAGATACTCGCCGACCATCTCGGACAAGCTCCGGTCATCCTCGATCATCAAGATGCGTTCTGGCACGTCTCGATCTCTCGCTGCACCATCTCCGAGAGCTCCACCTCGCTAGCGGTGGCTGTGAAAGCGCTCCGCCATCTCGATGAGCTGGGCGCGCTGCTCCGGGGTGAGCGCCTCCGCCGCTTCCGCGAGAGCGTCCACGACCCGTGCGGTCGCGGCGTCCGCTAACTCCATTTCCGCTCGCCTAAGCTCTTCGAGCGCTGCCCGGTCGATGGTCGGCTTGGATAGCTCGGCCACCCATGCCTCTCGGCTCTGGCGGTGCTGCTCTACGAGCGCCGCAAGATCGTCCGCCGAGCGTCCGATGATGGCCTTGACTCGCTCCTGCTGCTCATCGGTGGCGTCGATCCGGCTGAGCACCCAGGAGGCGGCAAATTCCGCGCGCTCGCGTGCCAGCTCGGGATCGTGGCCGAAGTGCCCGCGAAAGCCCCGTCCGACGTGCGACCAAGAGGCCGCTTGAGTGGAGACGACCGCCGCCCCGGCCATGATCGCGCCTAGGGCCAAGCTCAGAAGAACACCGAGCCGGAATCTCCTCGAACCGTCCGTTCCCCCGTTTCTTCTAACCTCTTCGTCAGGATTGCGTTTCATCGTGTGGCTCCTTATCCGAGGTCTCGCTCCATTGCGATCCTCATCCCGAAGTTAGCCACACGCGTTTTCGGAAGTTTGTCGGCGGTGTAAAGTTTTGTAAATCTCGTCCGGATGGAATCTTCGAAGAGCGGTTCGATGCTCTCGGGCGCGGGGCGGAAGGATTCGACCCGAATGACCCACGGCGTCGCTCCGGGCGCGCTACGGAGCGGGCCCAGCTCGATGAGCTCGGGAAAGCCGAGGGTGGGATGGAACCGCGCACGCACGAACTGGCGCTGACTCGTCTTGATTTCTTCGGACAGCGTTCGAAAAAGACCTTCGACGGTGTACGGGCGCGCGAGGTGACCTTCGACGATCCGCCCTTCGCCGTCCTCGATCATGGTCGCGGCACCGATCTCCCCGTCCCGAACCTCGACGAGAATGTGCCGGAACATCTCTCCGGAGACGAAGACTTCGATGGTATAGCTTGGCACCGCGCGGCTCTGCCACCGGGACTGGGCTTCCTGGAGAGCTTCTCGCGTGAGCACGCTTTCCCCGCACGCACAGTGAACCAAGAGTATCGCGGCCCACCATCGGTGATTAGGCTTCACGCTAGCGAGCACAACTCTCTCCGGCCTAGCTGGGCCTCGCCGGGGCGTGAGCTCGTCCCCTGGAACGGCAGACCACCCCTCGAGCTTTCAACAGCAGCGAGCCAGACGCTCAATGGCCTGAATCGTGGACGACCTCCATCACCCAGAGATCGCCGAGCTCCTCCTCCAAGGTGTACACAGCCCACGTCGCGCTTGTGTCCCGCGCTCGATAGACTTCGCCCATTCCACCTGCACCAATGGGCTCGAGGATCTCGTAGATTCCGAATCGCGTGTGAGTCTTTAGAGGCATGGCCGCGAGCGATGAAAGTCTAAACCCGCGTTTCCCGGATTGCTACAACCAGTCTGTCGGCTGGTGGACGTTACGATATCCGAGCGGGTGTATACCGAACACGATGTGTTCGTCGATTGCGTTAAACAGGTTCCCTCGGTAACGAAGAGCGACATTTTGGATCCTGTTGGATCATGGATTCTGGGAAGTACGGTTCGTCGAACTTACCGAATACCGGCCTGGGCTCCTGGAATCCTTTGACCTGGATCGTGCCCCGACGGCGTCGATGAGCCTCGCGTTTCGATTGGCGTAGTCGGAAACCGTACACCTACCCCCTGAGGAGTCGGGCGTTGCCCGGGACCATCACACTCTCGCACCGAGGAATGCCCCCACGTCAGGGCTCTTGCCGTGGCATGCACCTTGCACTCGCCCCCTGACCATGGGACTCGGAACGAATTATCTGGGCGCCGCCGCGGCGTTCCTGTTCCTCACGATCCTTGCCACCGCGGGCGACTCCGAGCCGATTCGATCGCGGAGCTCGCTGCTCGACGCAGCCGCCGCGCATGAGGCCCACGCGGATCGTGATCTCTCGGTCGAAGATCATCTTCGAGCGGCGCACCATCTGCATCGAGCGCTCTCGATCTATCGGGAGCTCGGACGTCGAGACCTCGAGGGGCGCGTCCTCGTCGAGCTCGGACATTTGCACAGGGTGGAAGGGCGGACGGGACTCGCGATCTCCTATTTCGACCGCGCGGTTTTGGTCGACGAGCGGCCGGGCGCTCGCGCACTCGTCGAGCGGGGCAAAGCCCTTTCCGAGCTCGGTGAGCACGAGCGGGCTCTCCGTGATTTCCACCGGGCGCGCCGGTCGGGTCTCTCCGCGGACGAACGCGCCACTGCCCTCTATGGGACCGCTATCTCGCTCGACGAGCTCGGGCGCCTCTCCGAGGCTCGAGAAGCCATCGAGCTTTCGCTCCAGGCCTCGAAGGAGCTCGACGACCGGTACGCCTTCTACACCGATCTCCTGGTGCGCACGGGTGAGATCGCGGCGGCCTTCGAAGTGAGCGAACAGGTCCGTACAGGTCGGAGGGTGTCGCTTCGAGCCTTCCAGGAAGAATTGCTCGACGACGACACGCGCATGCTGTCCTACTTTCTCGGACACGAGCGGAGCATACTGTGGTCGATCACCCGGCGCTCGCTCTCGGCTCACGAGCTTCCGGCGCGCCGAAGCATCGAACGGCTGGTTCGCGAAGCGCGACGAGACCTGTCCACCCCGCAGAGCCCGCGAGCCAGCGCGCTCGATGAGGTGTCCCGGCTCCTGCTTGGACCCGTTGCCGGGCTGACGACGAAGCCGCGGCTCGTGATCGTCTCCGACGGGGAGTTGAGCTTGCTCCCCTTCGCCCCGTTACCCCTGGGCTCCGACCGGATTCCCCTCGTGAATGTTCTGGAGGTCGTCCGGCTTCCCGCAGCGTCGCTTCTCCCCGAGCTTCGTGCCAGGCTCCAGAGAGCCCGCTTTCCGAGGACAGTTGCCGTTGCGGCCGATCCGTCTCACGGCTTGCCGGCGGCGCGGCGCGAGGCCGCCGACATCGAGGCGATCGCACCCTCGGGACAGGTCGAGGTCGTATACGGCAAGCGGGCCAGTCGTGATTGGATCGCGAGCCTCGAGCTCGGGAGTTTTCGTGTGCTGCATCTCGCCACTCATGGTGCCATGGGTCGCGGGATAGCGCTTCGAGACGGGTTCCTGAGTATCGACGATCTCCTCGAGCTACACTTGGCCGCGGAGCTCGTCGTTCTGAGCAGCTGCGATGCAGGTCTCGCGCGGGGATTTCTCGAGGCTGGCGCTCGCCAGGTGATCGCGAGCTATTGGGCCGTGGACGACGAGGCGACCGCCGCACTCATGAAGAGGTTCTACGAGAAATTGTTCTCCGGTACCTCCGTGTCGGCTGCGCTGAAAGAAGCACAACTGGTGGTGGGCCGCATGCCTCGATTCCGCTCGCCTTATTACTGGGCTGGATTCGAGCTCCGGGGCGACTGGGCTTTTTAATCCCGCACTTTCTCGAAAAGCTTGAGCTGGTCTTTTCCTTCCTCGGGCAGCTCGAGGGGGTAATTTCCCGAGAAACAGGCGGAGCAGTAGCGATTGCGATCCGCCTCGACTGCCGAAAGAAGCCCTTCGTGCGAGAGATAGCCCAGCGAATCGACACCGATGTATTGAGCGATCTCCTCGACGGTGTGCGTCGAGGCGATCAACTCATCGTGCTTCGGGGTGTCGATGCCGTAGTGGCACGGGCCCGTCGTGGGCGGGGACGAGACGCGGAAGTGGACTTCCTTCGCTCCGGCTTGCCGCACCAAACCGACTATCTTCCGGCTCGTGGTGCCGCGCACGATGGAGTCATCGATGAGCACGATGCGTCGATTCTCGATGACCGAACGCACCGGGTTGAGCTTTACCTTGACGCCAAAATTTCGTATCGATTGTCGCGGCTCGATGAACGTCCGTCCGACGTAGTGATTTCGGATGAGCCCGAGCTCCATGGGGAGACCCGATTCCTGAGAGTAGCCGATGGCGGCAACGACACCCGAGTCGGGAACGGGAACGACGACGTCGGCGTCCGCGGGCGCTTCACGAGCTAGCCTTCGGCCCATGGCGATGCGGGTGCGATGAACGTCGCGGCCGAATACGTGGCTGTCGGGGCGGGCGAAGTAGACGTGCTCGAAGATGCACTGGGAGGCCGGCGCCGGGGGGAAGGGACGATAGGACCGGGCTCCGTCCGACGAGATGCGGACCAGCTCGCCGGGCTCGATCTCGCGGACCAGCTTCGCGTCGATGAGATCCAGGGCACAGGTCTCCGAGCAGAGCACGTAGCTCGAGTCGAGCTTCCCCAGTACCAGAGGCCGAAAGCCCCGCGGATCGCGGGCTCCGTAGATCGCATCCTTGGTCAAGAACAAGAGCGAAAAGGCCCCTTCCACGCCGCGGAGTGCGTCGACGATGGCGTCGGTGGGCTCACGCTGGAGCGATTTGGCATAGAGGTGAAGAATGACCTCGGTGTCGCTCGTCGTCCGGAAGATCGATCCGCGGTCGACCAGACCATGACGAAGGATGTGTGCATTGACGAGATTTCCGTTGTGGCAGACCGCGATCTCTCCGAACTTACACTCGATATGGATGGGTTGTGTATTGGCGTTGTTGCTCTCGCCCGACGTCGAATAACGGGTATGGCCGATGGCGTTCGTGCCCCCGAGGCTCTCCAGGGCCTCGGCGTCGAAGATCTCGGCAACGTAGCCCTGTCGTTTTCGGCTGGCGAACCCCTTCTCTCCGGAGGTGACGATTCCGGCCGCCTCCTGACCCCGGTGCTGCAGCGCGTAGAGCCCGAGGTACGTCAGGCGCGCGGCGTCGGGATGTCCGAAAATGCCGAAAACACCGCATTCATCTCGAAAACCGCTCATGCGCTCAATGCCTTTTCGATCGAGTTCCACCATAGCTCACGAAGCCTTGCCACGCCCAGAGAGACCGCCTCGTTACCGTTGACGCGTACTACCAACTCGTCGGCGCCCGTGACACCGAGACGCGACAGCGGCACTCCGTGGGTCTCCGCCAGGTCCTCGAGCTTCGAGCTAGCGCCAGGAGAGACGCTTACCAGAATCCTTCCCTGGGTCTCGGAAAAAAGGACGGCGTCTGCCCGCCGCGACGTCTCGACCGCGACCGAGGCGCCCATGGCCTCACCGAGAGGCCCGAACAAGCACTCGACGAGGGCGATCAGGAGTCCCCCGTCGCTCAAGTCATGAGCCGATCGCAACAAACCCTGCCGAGCGGCTTCTCGAGCCAGATCGTGGACCGCTCGTTCGGCATCCCAATCGAGTCGAGGAGGCTTCCCCTCGATGCGATGGTGTGCAACTTTCAGGTACTCCGAGCCCCCGAGCTCCTCGCGGCTCTCACCGAGGAGGAAGATGAGATCATCTTTCCGCTTGAAGTGGTGGCTGACTCGCTTCGAGGCATTCTCGAGCAGCCCGACGACCCCGATAACTGGAGTGGGGTAAATGGCGGCGCCTTCGGTCTCGTTGTAGAAACTCACGTTTCCCCCGGTGATGGGCACTCCGAACCGATTGCAGGCCTCCCCGATTCCCTCGATGGCGCGAACGAACTGTCCCATGATCTCGGGTTTCTCGGGGTTGCCGAAGTTGAGGCAGTTCGTCGCTCCGATCGGTGTGGCGCCGACCGCCGCGAGATTTCTGCAGGCTTCGGCGACCGAGATGGCACCACCGAGGTAGGGGTCGAGCTGTGTGTAGCGCCCATGGCCGTCGAGGCACATCGCGAGGGCGAGCTCGGTGCCCTTGATCCGGACGAGGCCCGCGTCACCCCCGGGAAGTCCGATCGTGTTGCTGCGAACCATGTGATCGTACTGCTCGAATATCCAATGCTTGCTCGCCACCGTGTGGCTGCCGAGAAGCTGCAGGAGCGTCTCCTCCAGATTCCCGGGCTCGTCGATGTCGGCGATCTCGCTCGAAGGCGGTGGCTCGACTGTGGGCCGTCGGTACAAGGGGGCATCCTCGGCGAGCAGGCGGCACGGCACGCTCGCGACCTCGAGCTTTCCGGAGAAGACGCGGAACAGCCCGTCGGTGGTCACTCGACCGATGGCGGAGGCGTCGAGATCCCACTTGTCGAAGATCCGCTTCACCTCCCGTTCGCGACCGGCTCGCGCCACGAGGAGCATTCTCTCTTGGGATTCCGACAGCAGGGTGTCGTAGGCGCTCATGCCGGCTTCACGCTTGGGCACCTTATCGAGGTCGATCTGGATCCCGGTACCCCCTCGCGCACCCATCTCGGCGCTCGAGCAGGTGAGTCCGGCTGCCCCCATATCCTGGATAGCCACCAGCGCGTCGGTCTGCATCAGCTCTAGGCAGGCTTCGAGAAGGAGCTTCTCCAGGAATGGATCGCCCACCTGAACCGTAGGCCGCTTCTCTTCCGACCCTTCGGTGAACTCCGCAGACGCCATCGTGGCGCCGTGGATTCCGTCCTTTCCCGTTTTCGCACCCACGTAGAAAACGGGGTTCCCCTCCCCGGAGGCCCGGGCGAGAAAGATCCGCTCCTTCGGAGCAATCCCGAGACAGAAGGCGTTCACGAGCGGGTTCGAGCTGTAGCAGTCCTCGAACACGACTTCGCCCCCGATGGTAGGAATGCCCATGCTGTTCCCGTAGCTCGCGATGCCGGCGACCACGCCCGAGAGCAGCGACCGATTGTTCCGAACGCTCAGCGGACCGAATCGGAGAGAGTTCATCAAGGCGATTGGCCGAGCTCCCATGGTAAAGACGTCACGGATGATACCGCCCACTCCGGTTGCGGCACCCTGAAAGGGCTCGATGAACGAGGGATGGTTGTGCGACTCGATCTTGAAGACACAGGCGAGTCCATCGCCGATGTCGACCACGCCCGCGTTCTCGCCCGGGCCCTGAACGACGCGCGGCCCTTCAGTGGGCAAGCTCTTCAAATGGATGCGGGAGCTCTTGTAGCTGCAGTGCTCCGACCACATAACGGAGAAAAGACCGATCTCGATGGCGTTTGGTTCGCGGCCGAGCCCTTGTACGATGGCCTCGTACTCCGACCGCGTCAGGTCATGGGCTTTCAACTGCTCGTCGTTCATCGTTGTTCCGTCCAGGCGACGAGACTCTCGAACAGCTTGCGGCCATCGGCCGTGCCGAGCTCCGGCTCGTAGCAGCGATCGGGATGGGGCATGAGCCCCAGGACATTGCCCCGCTCGTTTCGGATCCCCGCGATATCGTGGGCGGAGCCGTTTGGGTTGTCCAAGTAACGGAAAACTACGAGGCTCTTCTCCTCGAGGGCCTCGAGGGACCTCTCGTCAGCGAAGAAGTTGCCATCGGCGTGTCCCACGGGAATTCGCAGCTCGTCTCCCTGTCGAAGGGTCTCCGTGAGCGGTGAGCCCGCCTTCTCGACCCGTAGTCCGACGTACCGGCACACGTAGGTCAAGCTCCGGTTTCGCAGCATGGCTCCCGGCAACAACCCGGCCTCCTGGAGCATTTGAAAGCCGTTGCAAATTCCGACGACGGCTCTTCCCGTCTCCGCCATCCTGACGACCGCGGGCATCACGGGGGAGAATCGTGCGATGGCGCCTGGCCGCAAGTAGTCTCCGTGAGCAAAACCGCCAGGAAGGATGACGGCGTCGTAGCCGTCGAGACGGGTCTGTTTGTGCCAAACCAGATCGGTTGGTTGTCCCAGTACGTCTTGGAGGCAGTACTGGACGTCCTCCTCACAGTTCGATCCGGGAAAGACGAGCACCGCGAAGCGCGGCACTAAGCTTTAACCTCCACGTCGAACACCTCGAGAACGGGATTGGCGAGCACCCGCCGGGCGATCTCCTCGGCGAGCCTGAGCGCCTCTTCGGGCGAACCGGTGTCCAAGCTGAGCTCGAAGAACTTTCCCTGTCTCACGGAAACGGAGTGCTCGTACCCCAGCTGCTTCAAGGCGTTCGAGATCGTCTCGCCCTGAGGGTCGTGCACCGCCGGCTTCAGTGTCACGATTATGTTGACTTTCATCGACCGAAGACCCGCTGGTAAATCCTGTCGAGATGCTCCATCTGCCGCTCGAGGTCGAAAGCCCGTTCCAGCTCCGCGTCCGAGAGCCGCTCGCGCACCTCGCCGTCGACCTTCAGGAGATCCCGGAGAGCTCCTTTTCCCTGCCATACCGCCATCGCGTTGCGCTGAACCATTCGATAAGCCTCCTCGCGCGACAGGCCTTTCTTTGCCAGCTCCAGCAGCACCTGGCCGCTGAAGACGAGGCCCTTCATCGACTCGAGATTCTCCCTCATTCGATCGGGATAGATGATGAGCTCGTCGACGACCGAGCGCATCTTCCGGAGCATGTGATCGGTCAGGATGTAGCTAGACGGAAGGATCATGCGTTCCACCGAGGAGTGCGAGATGTCGCGCTCGTTCCACAGAGGAATGTTCTCCAGGGCCGCCTGAAGGTTTCCCCGGACCACCCGGGCCAGCCCGGAGATCTGCTCGCACGTGACCGGATTTCTCTTGTGGGGCATCGCCGAGGAGCCCTTCTGCTTTTCCGAGAAGAACTCCTCGACTTCTCGAATCTCGGTTCTCTGAAGGCTACGAATCTCGACGGCGATCTTGTCGAGGCTGCTTGCGAGGATGGCGAGTGCCGACAACGCCTCGGCGTGACGGTCGCGCTGGAGGACTTGAGTCGATATGGGTGCGGGTGAAAGTCCCAACCTTCGACAGACCTCTTCTTCGACGATTGGCGGCAGGTGCGCGAACGTTCCGACCGCCCCCGACAGCTTGCCGACGGAGACGGATTCGCGAGCCGCCTCGAGCCGCTTGCGGTTGCGTGCCATCTCAGCGTACCAGAGCGCGAGCTTCATGCCGAACGTCATCGGCTCGGCATGTACGCCGTGGGTTCTCCCGACCATGATCGTTCGTTTGTGGTCGATTGCCCGCGCCTTCAACACCTCGCCCAGCAGGTCGAGATTCCGGATGACGAGGTCGGTGGCGTCCCGCAGCCTCATTCCGAGGGCCGTATCGACGACGTCGTAGCTCGTCAGGCCGAAATGGATGAAGCGCCCCGCCGGACCGACGTTCTCGGCGAGCGCCTCGGTGAAAGCGATGACGTCGTGTTTGACCTCTCGCTCGATGGCGGCGACACGCTCGACCGAGTAGGCTGCCTTTTCCCGGATCTCGCGTGCGGCGGCTACGGGGATGAACCCTTGCTCCGACATGACTTCAGCGGAGACGACCTCGACCTGAAGCCAAGAGTCGAACTTGGCCTCCTCGCTCCAGATTCGGCCCATCTCGGGATGAACGTATCGGTCAGTCAGCACGTCTCGAAGACCAGTACTCGCTGTGCGAAGCTGTCGGTGGTTGCCTTGGGCTCGGTAAGGCGCAAAAGGGGCGTGGGCCGATCGGGATAGGTGAGGTGGACCTTGGGCAAGAAACCGCCTCGCCGCTGGAGCGCGTCGTAACAACTATCGAGAGCGAGCCGCGCGTGGTTGTTGTTCAGGGACAGGTGCGCGAGAAAAAGGTGTCGCACCGAGTCCGGGAGGCGATACTCGAGATAGAGCGCGAGCGCCTCGTTGGACAGATGACCAACGTGGCTTCGGACCCGATCCTTGAGCGAGTCGGGATAGTCACTCTCCCGGAGCATCTCCACGTCGTGGTTCGACTCGATGAGGATGGCGGTGCTGCCACGGAGACCGTCCACCACGGTCTCGGACACGTGGCCGATATCCGTCACGTGGCCGAAGGCTAGCTTGCCTCGACGAAGACGGAATCCGACCGGATCGGCGGCATCGTGCGGAGTGGGGAAGAGATCGACGATCAGCCTGCCGAGCTTGACGCTCGAGCCCGATCGCACGCGTACCCAATCGATTTCCTTGTTCGAAGCGCGGGGCACCCCACGGAAGGTTCCTTCCGTCGCGTAGAGAGGGATCTTGTGCTTCCCGCAGAACCGCCAGGCTCCCTTCGCGTGGTCGCCGTGCTCGTGCGAGAGAAAAACCCCGTGGAGATCCCGAGGAGCGATTCCCAGGAGTCCGAGACGGCGCTCGATCTCTCGACATGCCAGACCGGCGTCGAGAAGAAGCCTGCTCGAACCATCCGAGGCGAAGGTGACGTTGCCTGCACTTCCACTTCCCAGAACGGAGACGTGGAGCTCAGGCAACCAGGCTCTCCGGGATCCACTCGAGGCGCCCGAGCCTTCCCACAACCGTCATTGCGAGGGGGCGCTGGAAAATCGAGGACGCCAAGCGCAGCACGTCGTCGGCTGTGACGGAATCGATTCCCTGGATGGCTTCCTCGGTCGCGATGTGTCGACCGAAATACAACTCCTGTCGAGCAAGCTGTGACATTCGCGCGTCCGTCGATTCGAGTCCCATTAGTATACTTCCACAGAGGTGATCTTTTGCACGGCGGAGCTCCTCCGCCTGGACGGGAATATCGCGGATGAGCCGAAGCTCGTGTAGAACGAGGTCGACTACTTCGGGCACTTTCTTGGGGTCGGAGCCAGCGTAGACGGTGAACTGCCCGGCGTCGGAGAACGCCGATAGAGCCGAATAGACGGTGTACGCGAGCCCGTGCTCTTCACGAATGACTTGAAAAAGACGTGAGCTCAGACTTCCGCCGAGGATGGCATTCAGGACGTAAGAAACGAAACGATCCGAGGACGTCTGGCTAGGAGCCACCGTCCCGAGGACGATGTGGGCCTGTTCGAGATCCTTGTCCTCGAGCGTGACGGTCATAGATGGCTGAGGCGGAGTGGCAAGGATCCCGTCCGGTGGCGTCTCGAGCCTCGCGAATCGGCTCTCGACCAGAGACAAGAGCTGTTCGTGATCCACGTTACCGGCGGCGGCGACGATTATGTTGCTGGGAGCATAAGTCCGTCGGAAAAAGCGCAGCAGATCGTCACGATCGAAACGGGCCACCGTTTCCGGTTGTCCGAGGATCGGGCGGCCCAGTGGATGATCGGGCCAGAAAGCCTGGGCAAAGAGCTCGTGCGCGAACTCCTCAGGGTTGTCCTCGACGGTCTTGATCTCCTCGAAGATCACTCGACGCTCACGTTCGAGCTCGTCGCGATCGAAGCGTGGCGACAGCACGATGTCCGAGAGTAAGTCGACCCCTCGCGGGACGTGCTGATCGAGTACTTTGACGTGGAACCCCGCGTACTCCTGCGTGGTGAAGGCATCGGTCTGGCCGCCGATCGCGTCCATTTCCTGTGCGATCTGAGCCTGGCTGCGTTTCTCGGTCCCCTTGAAAACCATGTGCTCGATGAAGTGGGCGAGCCCGCCCTCACCGTCACTCTCGTCTCGACTTCCGCGCCGGAGCCAGATCCCCAGGGCCACCGACCGTACGCCGTCCATCCTCTCAGTGAGGACTGTAAGTTCATTTGATAGAATACTTTTGCGGAACACGCCCTTTGCCTCGACCTTCTGGCTGGTGGGACTTTTGAGGTTAGCACACGCCGTGGAGCCGGGTCAAAAGGATCTCCTTCGGGGTGCTCCTGGGGCTTCGAGCTCGAGAGAAAGCGTCCTAATTTGCGCTACGATTAGTCGATGATCGACCTCTTTGGGCTCTCGCGGACGTCGCTAGAGCGTGAGATGGTCAAGCGCGGTCTTCCCGCCTTCCGCGGAAGACAGATTTTCCGGTGGATGTACGCCCGGGGGTCCGCGAGCTTCGAAGCGATGACCGACTTGCCGCGAAAGCTCCGAGACCAGCTATCCCGTGACTACGTGATTCGTCTCCCGGATATTCAATCGCGCCGAGCTTCGGTCGATGGAACCATCAAATATCAGCTCTCGCTTCAGGATGGGCGGAAAGTCGAAACGGTATACATCCCGGACGGAAAGCGGCACACGTTTTGCCTCTCCACCCAGGTTGGGTGTCCCCTGAAGTGCAGTTTCTGCTTCACCGGGACCATCGGACTCGAGCGCAACCTCACCGTGGGTGAAATCTTGGGCCAGTACCGTCTCGCTCTTGGCGATCGAGAAATCGCTCCGGCGAGGAGGAACATCGTATTCATGGGCATGGGTGAGCCGCTTCTGAACCAGGAGGCGGTCATCGAGGCGCTTCGAATCCTCACCGACGAGGACGGTTACGGCGTGTCTCCCCGTCGAATCACCGTTTCGACCGCCGGGCTACCCGCCGAGCTCGAGAATTTTGCGAAGAACGCACCCGCGGTGGGCCTCGCGATCAGCCTGCACGCGACCACGGATTACTCACGCGATCGCATCATGCCCATCAATCGTGCGCATCCGCTGAGGGATCTGCTCGCGGTGGCCCGCAACCTTCCGCTTCCTCGCCGCCGCCGAATTACGTTCGAGTACGTACTCCTCGAAGGCGAGAACGACACGGCTGCGGACGCCTCGAGGCTTGCCGGGCTGCTGGAAGGCATTCGAGCGAAAATCAACCTCATCACCTACAATCCCTGGCCCGGCTCGCCGCATAGCCGCTCCACCGACGAGAAGACCGACCGGTTCGTCAATCTCCTGGCGGCATCGGGGCTCACGGTGAGCTTGAGGCGTAGCCGGGGGGATGACGTTCTTGCCGCATGCGGACAGCTGGCGAATCAGTAGAGTACTCAATGCCGTGGCGGGACCCGAAATCGATCGTGCCGCCACGGCTCGGGCTGCTTACGGCGCGGCCAGCGCGCCGGGCTCGCTCCGCTCGCGCAGGGTGGGTTGAGTTTCATCACCCTGCTAGGCCCGAGACTAATCCTCCGAGCCGCCCATCTTCCGCGACGCTTCCTCGACCTCGTGAGCCTTCCCCTCGCGCCACATCCGAAGTCGCTCGGCGAGCGCTTCGTCCTCAGTCGCGAGGATCTGAGCGGCGAGAAACGCGGCGTTACGTGCGCCCGGCTTTCCGATGGCCATCGTAGCCACGGGAAAACCGGCGGGCATCTGAACCGTCGCTAGCAACGCATCCAAACCCGCGAGAGGCGTCGCGGCGAGGGGCACTCCAATCACGGGGAGATTGGTGCGTGCTGCGAGTGCTCCAGCGAGATGAGCCGCCGCTCCGGCGCCCGCGATCAGCACCTTGATGCCCCGAGAGGCCGCTTCGAGGGCCAGTCGCGCAGCCCTGTCGGGCGTGCGGTGGGCCGAGTACACGCCCATTTCACAGGGAATCTCGAGCTCGCGCAGGACGGCATAGGCTTGCTTCATGACCTCCTCGTCCGATGAACTTCCCATCACGATGATGACTTTCGGTGACACGATGAGTTTCAACCTCCCGATAGGCGAGCCAATGCACGTCGTCCGATGTCAGTGCGGAAATGACGCCCCTCGAAACGTATTCTATCGACACCCTCATAGGCGCGCTCGATGGCGGCTTTCAAGTTTCCCCCGAGAGCGGTGACCGCGAGCACTCTTCCGCCGGATGTCACGATCTTTCCCCCCTCCTTTTTCGTTCCGGAGTGGAACACGTAGGTGTCCATATCGTTCTCGATTTTTTCGCTATCGAGCCCCTCGATCGGTACACCGGTTTTGTAGCTTCCGGGGTAGCCACCGGAAGCGAGCACGACCGTGACCGCGGGCTCACGAGTCCACTCGAGGCGATGCGGGCCAAGCCTGCCGTTGGCAACCTCTAACAACAAGGGAACCAGATCGGATTTCAACCGAGGAAGAATCGCCTGGGCTTCCGGATCGCCGAGCCGAACGTTGAACTCGAGCACCTTTGGGCCCTCCGCCGTGACCATCAGGCCGCAGTAGAGGATGCCTTGGTATTTCCGACCGTCGGCCGCCAAGCCGGAAATGGTGGGGTGCACGATCTCCCGAACGATTCCCTTGAGGGTCTCGGCATGGAAGATCGTCGCGGGACAGATTGCGCCCATCCCACCGGTGTTGGGTCCTTTGTCCTCGTCGTGAGCCCGCTTGAAGTCCTGCGCCGCGACCAGGGGCAGGACGTTGTGTCCGTCGGAGAGCGCGAAGAACGAGACCTCGTCTCCCTCGAGGAACTCCTCGATGACCCACTTGGAGCCCGCGCTCCCTGGCTGACGCTCCCCGATGCGTCCGTCGAGAAACGCGTGCGCCTCATCGGGGCCCTCGACGATGGTGACGCCCTTTCCGGCCGCGAGCCCGTCAGCCTTGATGACCAAGGGGAATCCAAACTCACCGCCCCCGACGACCGCTTCCGCTTCTTCTCTGCTGTTCACCGCGCGGTAGCGAGCCGTGGGGATGTCGTATCGACGAAGGAAGTCTTTAGCGAAAATCTTGCTCCCTTCGAGCTCGGCGGCGGCGCGGTTGGGCCCGAAGACGGGAAGCCCGCGTCGCTCGAACTCGTCGACTCCACCGAGAATCAGCGGCAGCTCCGGCCCCACGACCGTGAGCTCGATCGAGAGCTTCTCGGCGAAATCCGCGAGCTCTACGATGTCGGAGGGGTCGATGTTCACGCAATCGGCGAGCGAGGCGATTCCCGCGTTACCCGGAGCGCAATAAACCTCCTTCACTTCGGGGCTCTGTCTAATCTTCCACACAAGGGCGTGCTCGCGCCCGCCGCCTCCGACCACGAGCACCCTCAACGGTGAATCCCTATGGATGTAAGAGTCATTCTATCAATAGATTAACGTGATCGAACGGCCCGAGCCCAACGACGCGCGGCCGTCCGCCACGGCCGAGCACTTGACAGAAGGAAAAGGTCTCTCTTATGCTGGGTATTTGGGCCGGAAGCTCGAAGAGAGACCGCACCCACGCATTCGCATCCAACTCGAAATCCAGATGCCGGCGGCTCGTGTCCTCTGGGGCGCGAGCGGTCGCGGCGACGAAGGGAGGTTGAGCGGATTTGGCCGAGATCAAGATCCAGGACAACGAGTCCATCGAGAGTGCCCTGCGGCGCTTCAAGCGCAAAGTGCAGCAGGAGGATATCATCAAGGAAATCAAGAAACACTCGTTCTACATGAAGCCTGGAGACAAGAAACGTGCCAAGCAGGCTCTCGCTCGGAAGCGACAGCGCAAGAAGATCCGTCGCGAGCAGACCGACTGACGCTTGGCTTGCCTTTTCGAATCGCGCTGCGGTCATCGCGCCTCGCCCGCCTGGAGGGACGTGATGGCCGCAACGTTTACGATATCCTCGATGCTGCAACCCCGTGAGAGATCGTTCGCCGGGGCCGCCAGTCCCTGGAGAATCGGCCCGATGGCGGATGCCCCCGCCAATCGTTCCACCAGCTTGCAGGCGATGTTGCCCGAATCGAGGTCGGGAAAGATGAGCGTGTTCGCATGTCCAGCGACGGAGCTGGCCGGCGCCTTTCTCTGACCCACCGAGGGTACGATCGCGGCGTCGGCTTGAAGCTCGCCATCGGCAGCGAGCCTCGGCGCTCTCGTTCTCAGCGTTTCGAACGCCTCCACGATTCTGCGGGTGCGCGGGTGGTCGGCGCTCCCTTTGGTCGAGAAGGACAGGAGCGCCACCTTCGGCTCGACGCCCAGAAAGAGCCTCGTGTTGGACGCGGCGAGGATCGCGATCTCCGCAAGCTCGCTCGGGCTCGGCTCTGGCAAGACGGCGCAGTCCGCAAAGACGTACTGGCCACGCTCGTCGGGGAAGCTCATCAAGAAGAAGCTGGACACTCTGCGGATCCCATCCTGCATGCCGAACACCCAGATCGCGGGTCGCAGAACTTCCGCCGTGCTGGCCTTGGCGCCGGCGACATAACCCGCGGCTTGTCCCGCCTCTACCATCAGGGCCCCGAAATACAGCGGATCCCGCGCTCGGTGGCGTGCCTCGTCCTCGGGGATGCCTCTTCGCCGCACGAGCTGATGCAGGCGCGCCCCGTATCGATCGGCGGCGGGGCCTGTCGTCGGGATCACTTCCAGATCGTCGAGTTGGGCGGCCGGGATCCCGGTGTCCCGGGCCGCTTTTCGCACCGCGTCCGGCTCACCGAGAAGAACGGGCTCGGCCACGCCCCGAGCTTTCATTTCAACCGCTGCGAAAAGCGTCCTCGGCTCGGTAGCTTCGGGGAGAACGATGCGGCGGAGCCGGCTCGAGGCCCTCTCCTGCAGGCTCCGAAGGAAGGGGTCAACCATTTGGACGCGCCCGAGTGTAACACAATCTCACTAGGGGTCATGCTGATAACTAGCGTCGACTCAAACAGTTTGACAGGATTTTCCGGATGTGGTAGTTCTGTCAGGCTGCAAGGGTAGTCCCGCTACGTCTAGGAGGAATTCTTAGCAATGAAAATCGAGGAAAGAGCAGTCGGAGGGGTCACCATCTTGGATCTCCAGGGGAAAATGCTCATCGGCGAGGGTGACGAACTGCTTCGCGAGAAGATCAATACGTTGGTGGAGAACGGGACCACGAAGATCGTTTTGAATCTGGGAGAAGTACCCTACGTTGATAGCGCTGGCCTAGGCGAAATCGTCCGCTGTTATACGACGGTCAGCCGGAAAGACGGTAAGCTAAAGCTCCTGAACCTGACGAAGCGTATTCATGATCTGCTTTCCATCACGAAGCTCTTGACGGTCTTCGAGACCTATGAAAGCGAGGAAGAGGTAGTCAAGAGCTTCGGTTGATCCGATTCGCCGCGCGAGACGAGCGTTTTGAAACCCCAGGCAGGGGAGCTCCCGATGTCGCAGGCGCTGGTGTGGTTCGTTCGCCAGCTCCAAAGTCTCGTCGTTGCCATACGGCCGCACCAGTGGACCAAGAATCTAGTCGTTCTCGCAGCACTGATTTTTGCGGAACGTTTGTACGATCCGCATTCGCTAATGCTGGCGCTGGGCGCCTTCGGCGTCTTTTGCGCCCTCGCCGGTGCCATCTACCTCTTGAACGATCTCGCGGACCTCGAAGGGGACCGGCAGCACCCGGTCAAGCGCATGCGTCCCATCGCGTCGGGTGCGTTGTCGCCCCGTGTCGCTCTGGCGGCAGCGGCCGTGCTCGGGACCCTGGGTCTCGTAGGCGGCCTCGCCATCGGAACGCCATTCGCCGCTGTCTCGCTCACGTATCTCGTGGCAATGACCGCCTATTCGTTTCACCTGAAGAACGTCGTCATACTCGACGTGCTCATTGTGGCTTTCGGATTCGTGCTCAGGGCGATCGCCGGCGCGGTAGCGATCGGCGTCGTCTTCAGCAATTGGCTCTTGATATGTACCCTACTGCTCGCCTTGTTTCTCGCGCTCGCCAAGAGGAGGCAAGAGCTTACTTTTCTAGCGAGAGAAGCGGCGGAGCATCGGAGGATCCTGGGAGAGTACAGCCCATATCTTTTGGATCAAATGATAGCCGTGGTTACGGCCTCGACCCTGATCTCCTATGCGCTCTACACACTGGCGCCGGAGACCGTGGACCGGTTCGGTACGGACCGTCTGATCTGGACCCTTCCTTTTGTGTTGTATGGGATTTTTCGCTATCTCTACCTCGTGCATCAGAAGGAAGAGGGGGGGAACCCGACGCGGGTCCTCCTCGATGACAGGCCGATACTCGTGACAGTAGCGCTCTGGGCCGCCACAGTGATCACGCTGATCTACCACGGCAGTCGTTCGAGCTTGACTCTCCCCTAACGACAACCGCCCAGTTTGTAACGCGCAGAGCCGCGAAGCGGCAGCTGCGATGAGGAGGTTCATGTCTACCTTCAGCTCCAAAGGCTCGGACATCGATGTGGAAGCCATCATGACCAACATCCGCCGGCAGATCGAACAGAAGCGGAAGGGCTTGTACACCGAAGAGGAAGTGCGCGAGATCGCGGAAATGCAACTCGACGCGGTGCTCGATAGCCAGGAGTTCAACAGCGACTTCGTCGCCGCTTTCCGGGCGAGAGACGAGCGATGGAACTACCGCTTCGACCCCGAGACGATTTATGCCTCGTCGCGCGGGGGTGGCGGGGGACTGATAAGGCTCTGTCGCAAGATCCTGAACCCGGTTCTGAAGCTGTTCTTCAACCCCAACCCCATGATTGCCGCGCTGTCACGGCAGTCCGATCTGAACCGTTACTACGTCTTGCTTCTGCACAACATGGCGCAGGAAATGACCCGGATGAATCTGGAGCTTTCCAACATCAAGGCGCGTCTCAGGACGCTCGGCATCCGTGTCGACTTCCAAACCAAGCGCGAGAAGGCTTTCGAGAAAGTCGTCTCTCCCTCGCGCCCCCAACGCGAGCAGGAGGAGCCTCCGCGGGCACGCGTCGGACGAGAACCCGGTCAAGATCGCGATTCGCGAGACAGACGACGGGGTCGGGGGGGGCGCCGGTCCTTTCGCCGGCGACGCGGTGCGGGGCCCGGCGGCGCCCGGCCAAACGACAATCGAGGCGGCGGCAGCGGATCCTCGGGTCCCCGAGACGGAAGCGGGAGTTGACCCCATTTCCCGCGAATGAAATCGGGCTCAAGCTCGCCTTCGTCGTCCAGCGCTACGGTGAGGATGTCAACGGAGGTGCGGAGTACCATTGCCGTCTGATCGCCGAGCGGCTCGCACCGACGCATCGGGTGGAAGTATTGACAACCTGCGCTCGCGACTACATCACCTGGGCGAATGAAAGGAAGTCGGGGCTCGATTCCGTTCACGGCGTCCCGGTGAGGCGGTTCAAGGTCAAGAGGCCGCGCGACCCCGACCGTTTCGGGCGCCTGTCTCAGAAAGTCTTCTTGGGGCGCCACAGCGAAGCCGATGAGCTCTCGTGGCTCGAAGAGCAAGGGCCGCTTTCACCCGCACTGATGCGTTACCTGAGAAGGAACATGGAGGGTTACGACTATTTCGTCTTCTTCAGCTATCGGTACTATCACAGCTACTACGGTGTTCACGCGGTAGCGCCCAAAGCGATTCTGGTGCCGACAGCGGAGAAGGACGACGTGGTAGGCCTCTCCATCTTCAAGAAGCTCTTCCACCTTCCTCGAGCGATCGTTTACAACTCGATCGAGGAACGGCAGATGATATGGTCTGCGAGCGGAAACCAGCGGGTTTTCGGCGAGGTCGTTGGCGTCGGATCCAGGGTCCCGGAGCGGACCGACGAGGAGGACTTTCGGCGCCGTCACGACATCGGCGGGCGCTACGCCGTCTATGTCGGCCGCGTCGACCCGAACAAGGGGTGTCGCACCCTCGTCCACTACTTCCGCCGCTACCGCGAGGAGACCGGATCGAGCCTCATGTTGCTCCTCGTGGGCGGTCGACAAATGGAGATACCCGAGGCTCCGGGAATACGCTATCTCGGGTTTCTTCCGGATCCGGAGAAGTGGAGTGCGCTTTCTGGTGCCGACCTTCTCATCATGCCGTCGGCTCTCGAGAGCCTCTCGATGGTTACGCTGGAGGCATGGGCCCTGGGCAAACCCGTTCTCGCCAACGGGGAATGCGACGTGCTCGTAGGACAGTGCCGACGTGCCAACGGGGGCCTCTACTACGACGACTACTACGAGTTTCGCGAGGCACTGTCGCTCTTGGAACGACGGGCCGATCTGCGCGCTGTGCTCGGCGACAATGGTCGACGCTACTACCAGCAACACTATCGCTGGGACGTGATCGAGGGAAAATACAATCGAATCCTAGACGTCCTTCGGAAAACCGACGTGAAGCGCGGCCCCGTTCCCCGGGCATCTGGCCTTCTGGACCGGTTGTTCGGGTCGAGCGTATGAGGGTCGATCAGATGCTCGCCGCGCTGTCCAAAGGCGACGCCATCGGCAACGAGGCCCTGCGCATCCAAGCCATCCTTCGTGAAGAAGGCTACGAGTCCGAGATCTTCGCCGAGTCCGTCCATCCCGACATGGCAAGCCGGGCGCGGAAGCTTTGGGACTATTCGCAGATCTCGTCGCCGGATGATCTCGTCATACTTCACTTTTCCATAGGGGCGGGCGTGAGCACGTTCGCTTACCATCTCCCCAACCCGATTCTCCTCGTCTATCACAACATCACGCCGGCCCGTTGGTTTGCACCGTACCACCGGCACCTGGCCGGTCTGTGCTACCACGGTCGGCGCGAGCTCCAGGCGTTCGTGCCTCGAGTCCGCCTCGCGGTGGGCGATTCCGAGTTCAACCGTGCCGAGCTCGAGGCGGTCGGATTCCACCCGACGGGGGTCCTTCCCCTGCTGCTCGACGACTCCCGTCTCCACGTCGAGCCGAATGAGGCCGTTGTCGGGATGTTCGACGACGACAAGAAGAACTTTCTTTTCGTTGGTCGCGTCATACCCAACAAATGCTTCGACGACCTCGTCAAGGTGTTCGCCTTCTACCAGAAGTTCATCGATCGGAACTGCCGACTCCTGCTCGTGGGCGAATGGGTGGGCTTCGAGAAGTATCACGAGGCACTGGTGAGGCTGGTAGACGATTTTCAGCTGAAGGATGTCGTCTTCACCGGCCATGTCGAGGACGACGACCTGGTCGCCTACTACGAGGTCGCCGATCTGTTCCTCTGTCTGAGTGAGCACGAGGGATATTGCGTTCCCCTCATCGAGGCCTTCCGCTTCGGCGTCCCGGTGATGGCGATGGACGCTGGCGCCGTACCCGAGACCCTCGATGGGGCCGGCGTTCTGATCCGCGAAAAACGTATCGACGAAATCGCTCTCATGGCACATGCCATCGTGACCGATGATTCGCTCTCCTCGAAAATCGTGGCTGGCCAGGACCGTACCCTCGACCGACTCGAGGCGAGAGACGAGCGCGCGCTCCTCGGCGAGTTCGTCAAGCGATCCCTTGCTCCGGAGGTGGTGGGGAGTCAAGGGTCGTGAAGGTCGATCAATGGCTTCCCGCCGCGCACCGTGGCGACGCCATCGGTGACGAAGCGCTGCGCATCCGCGACGCGCTCGCCCGGTCGGGCTCGGACGCCAAGATATTCGCGCTCGAGATCGACGAGGAGATGGAAGGCGAGGTGATGGCCTGGTGCGATCGTCGGCGCTCGGACATCGTGATACTTCATTTCGCCTTGCCTTCGCCGCTCACGAGCGCGTTCGAGCGAGAGTCGGCGGCGCGTGTACTCATCTACCACAACATCACCCCGGCGAGCTTCTTTCGAGGTCTCGACGACGAGCTCGCCCGGATTGCCCACCACGGCCGGGAGGAGCTTCGCCGCCTCTCTGGAGCCTGCGATCTGGCCCTGGGCGATTCCGAGTTCAACCGCCTCGAGCTCGAGGAAATGGGTTTCGCGAGGACGGCCGTGCTCCCCATCCTCTTGGACTTCACCCCTTACCTCGATACCGAGCCCGATCCGGTGTTGAGCGAGATGCTCGACGACGGCAGGGCCAACTTCCTGTTCGTGGGCCGGGTCTACCCCAACAAACGGTTCGAGGATCTGGCGAAGCTCGCGTTCTTCTACAAGAAGTACGTCTCGGAAAACTTCCGCTTCCTTCTCGTGGGAAAGGCCGGTAGGATGGAGCGTTATCAACATGCGGTGCAGGCGCTTGCCGATGAGTGGGGCCTGCGCCCGAGCGAGTTTCTTTTCGCTGGGCATCTGTCGTTCGACGAGCTCGTAGCCTGCTACCGTTACTCGGACCTGTTCATCACCATGAGCGAGCACGAAGGATTCGCCGTGCCTCTCGTCGAGTCGATGTTGTTGGAGTTGCCGGTGATGGCCTACGCCGCGGGCGCGGTCCCGTACACACTCGGCGGCGCGGGCATAGAGTTTCACGAAAAGAATTACGAGGAGCTGGCGGAGATGGCTCACCTGCTGGTCAGCGACGAAGATCTGTCCCGACGGGTTGTGGCCGCAGGGAGCCGTCGGGTCGACTCTTTTCATCCCAATCGAGTCGAGAAAGCGCTCCTCGATTACGTCGAGGAGGTGTTCCGGTGAAGCTGGCCTTCATCGTTCAGCGATACGGGCGCGAGATTCTGGGCGGCTCGGAGACCCTCGCACGCCAGCTTGCCGAGCGCCTCGCGCGCCGCCACGAGGTCACGGTCGTGACGACCACCGCCAGGGACTACATCACCTGGAAGAACGAGTACGAGCCCGGTGAGCAGAAGCTTCGCGGAGTGCGCATCCTGCGATTTCCGGTCATCGCCGAGCGCGACCTCGAAGAGTTCAACAAGTATTCCGAGGAGATCTACCACGGTAAGCCCACGCGGGAGCAGGAGCTCGAGTGGCTCGACCGACAAGGTCCCGTCGTGCCCGAGCTTATCGAGCACCTGAAGAAAGAGCAGGGCCGTTATGACCTGTTGATCTTCTTTACTTATTTGTACTACCCGACCTACTACGGGCTCCGCATCGCCCCTGAAAAAAGCATTCTCGTTCCGACCGCACACGACGAGCCGCCGCTGCGGCTCGGGATCTTTCGCGAGATGTTCCAGCTCCCCAGCTCGTTCTTGTTCAACACCGAAGCGGAAGAAGTGCTGATGCTCGAGCGCTTCCCCATTCACAAGAAGATGCGCGAAACGATCGGAATGGGGATGGAGCTTCTCGATCAGCCAGACACGTCGGCATTTCGCAAGAAGCACAGTATTCCGGGACGATACCTGCTCTACGCCGGCCGAATCGATCCCGGCAAGGGTCTCGAGGAGCTGTTCCGCTACTTTACGTTCTACAAGGAAGAGAACCCTGCGTCGGGGAACCTTCAGCTCATCCTCATCGGAAAGCTGGGTATGAAGCTCCCCGGCGATTCATCGATTCGCTACATCGGCTTCGTCGACGAAGGGGACAAGCTCTCGGCGATGGCCGGCTCCGAAGCGGTGGTGCAGCCGTCGCGGATGGAAAGCCTGTCCATAGTGACGCTCGAGGCTTTTTCGGTCAGTACCCCTGTGGTCGTGAACGGTGCGTCTCGCGTTCTCGTGGATCATTGCCGCAAAGGGAACGCTGGCTTGTACTACAACGACTTCGAGGAGTTCGAGGCGATTCTCAACCTGCTCGCGAGCGATCGGTCACTCGCTAGAGCCATGGGCCGAAACGGCCAGCGTTACGTGAAGGAAAGCTACGGGTGGCACAAGTTGCTGCCGAGATATGAGCTCGCTTTCCGCGCCTCGGCGAGACCGGCCAAGGAGCCTCGAACGGCGCGCCGGGAGCCGCTCCAACCCTCGCGAGAGCCGACCGAAAGCGCGGACAAGCGGGAGACGGAAGAATTCGCACCGGGTGAGGAGGCTCTTCTCGAGCCCACCGGCGGACAGCCAGCCGAAGGGGAAGAGGAGGTCCAGGATTCTGCTCAAGAGCCGGACGAGCTCCCGGACTCGACCCAAGAAGCGGAGGAGCTCCCGGACTCTGACCGGGAGGCCGACGAGGTCCAGGACTCGATCCAGGAGATCGACGAGGTCCAGGACTCGGCCGAGGAAGAGTCCCCGCTTCCGAACTTTTACCGGGCGTCCATCCCGCCGCGCGCTCCGGAATCGCGACCAGTGCCTCCCGACGCTTCACCACGAGATCAGCGCGTCGAACCGAAAGAGCCCGACCGAGGGGGGTCCCCGGAGAGAGCGGCCGAAGAGCCCCCTCGAGAAACGGAGCCGGGCGAGCTGCCCGAATTCTATAAACCTCGCTCCCAGCGCGGGGCCGAGGAAGAAAAAGGCTCCAACGGTTGAGAGCTGGCTGCTAGCCAGGGTCCGTCCCTTTGACGCATCGAAGCCTTCGCCGCTCGAGCTCGAAGTTGAGCGCGACGTCCTGCGCGGCCGCTGGTTTCTTGACGGACGCCTTTTCGGCTCTCAAAATCGAAGGAGTGCTCGATCTGGACGACCTGCTCGACGGTATCGAGCTCGGTCCCAAAGGCGGACCGAGGCTCCAGGCCTTTTTTCGGGTTCTGTTCGGCGCCCTGGGAACGTTTCTCGCGGTGGCGGGCGCGTACCACATGCTCTCGTACGGCGCCGGCCTTCCGTTTCGCCTCGCCGCTATCGCTCTGTTCGTCTTCGTTGGGTGCTTCAGCGCGTTCAACGTCGCTCTCTACCGGGCATGGCGTTGGCCGGGCCGCATGATCGTGGTGGCTTTCGTGGGCGTGTTCGTCGTTCGGATGGTCTTCGGGGCCTAGCGCGCCCTGGTCGAGCGGACATCGAGCGCGAAGCCGAGCGCTCGGCAGACTGACGAGCCTTCGGCTCCGTCGACTGTCAACTGTTGACTGTTGACGCTGCGCTCACCCGCTCAACAAAACTTGTCCGATCTCTTGAGATCTTCATCGCGTTAGCGCAGCTAGTGCCCGAGCTTTCGGACCGCACGTCGCAGGCCTCGCAACGACCGTTCGTAATAGCCCCGAGTGGTCTCGAATCCCGAAAGACGATTTCGTGCCAGCCACAGCTCGCGATGTCTTTCGCGCGCCTTCGCCTGCTCCTGTGCCATTCGTTCCATGCTACGCGCGAGCCTCTTCCGGCGGCTCGGCGTCCACGACGAGGCATCGTTCTCGAAGTCCAGATACTCGAGACCCAGAAGTCCTTTTTCCGCCGCCGCCCTGGAAACCTCGACGGCGAATCGAAGCTCCGCCGCTATCGAGGGTCGTGTTTGCAATTTTACCTCGCTCCGGACGAGGGCCCGTTCCACGCTCTGTAACCGCCTCAGGGTCTTGACGAGGATACTCCGACGGGACTTGCGCGTGTAGGTCGCGTCGGTCCAATCGTCGAAGTAGAGGCTCTTGAGCGGCGAGTGATTGAAATGGTCGAAACCGGTCTCGTGCAAGGCACCCAACCGACGGTAGAGTCGGCCGGTCGCTCCCGAACGATCGGAGAACGAGCTCCAGGCAAAGGCGCGGTCGAACTCCTCGTCTGCGAGGTCACTCCTGCCCCACGCGCATTGAGCGCCCCAGGCGAAACCGTGGGCGGAGTTTCCGAGCAGGTTGGGGTGGCCCCCATCCCCCCAATCCGTTGTGAGAAGCCCGACTCCGCGATGTCGTTTTGCCGCCTCGGCATAGCCGCGGATGTTCGAAACGGCATTTGCTAGGCGGGGGAACAACGTGTTCCAGCTCGACGTTCCCGCGGCGACGAGGAAGGGGATCTTCCTGTCTGCGAACACCTGCACCCGATCGAAGTCATGGTCGGCCTCGTACCACCAGTCCAGAAGAATAAGCCCGTCGGGAAGCTGGTCGAGCACGCCGGGGTGCTCGTGCACCACGTCGGCCCAAATCAGCGTCCTCTTTCCGTGCTCTGCCGCCAGTGCTTTCACTCGTCGTACGTGGGACGCAAAGACGGCCGCGCGACCCTCTCGTTCTGCCCACTCCTTGGACAGCCCTCTTCCGAGGTCGACGGGCTCGTCGCAGTTCGCATTGAACCACGACGAACTGAAGTTCGGAAGGTACTCGGCGTATAGATCCGATAACAGCTCGTAGCTCTGTTCCCGAGCGGGCGAGAGAGACCAACGCTTCTCGCTTTCGGCGAGGTGTCGAAAACCGGGAAGGTTCAAGATCTGGTGCATGTGACCGAGGGATTGAAGCGTCGGGACCAGCTCGACATGACGCTCAGCGGCGTAGGCGTCGAGCTCTCTGATCTCCCAAGCCTCCATGGGCGACGCGTTCCGTCCGATCTCCGGGTGGCGTCGAAAGTGGAACACGTGCTCGGTATAGAGCATCAGCAGGTTGAGCTTCAGCCGAACCATTTCGTCGACGATGCCTTTCAATGTCTGAAGCGTGGGCACTTTCCCGCGTGAGATGTCGATGAGCAGGCCCCGCTTGTCGAGGTCGGGGGCATCGTCGATCGTGCAACAACGAACGTCGCGGCTGCGCCCCAGGAGCTGGCTCAAGGTCTCGATTCCGTAGCGAAGACCCGACGCGCCCTCGCCCGAGACGCGCATCGTGTCTCGTGTGACCTCGAGTCGGTATCCGTCGCCCTTCTCCCCAGTTCTTGTGAGCTCGATGCGCGGGCCGAGATCGCCGATCCGCGCGTGAGTCTCGACGGGAAGCGTGAGACCGGTATGCGCTTCGATTCGACTGCGCAGCGCCAAGGCCGAACGGAAATCGCCCGCGGTGGAGCCCGCACCGAGGACGATGGGCAGATCGTGGCGTAGACGGAATGAGCCTTCGCGTGCGTGGTAACGCCGCGGCGTCGGGAGCAAAGCAGCGAGCTTCCGCATGGGGGGATTGTATGACCGTTTCGTGTTGCTCGATTGCACGATGGTCCGCTATGCTCGTCCTCCCCGTGGAAACCGAGAAATCCCCGCTCTGGTCCGCCGCAGTCGAGGCTGCCGAAATGGTCGAGTCACGCTGGGTCGTCGGGCTGGGAACGGGTCGGGCCGCCTCGATGTTCGTTCACGGACTCGCCCGTCGAGTCCGGGGCGGTCTATCCGTTCGCTCCGTGGCGACTTCCCGGGCGACGGAAAGCCTGGCTCGCGAGCTCGAGATTCCCATGGCCTCACTCGACGAAGTCGATTCGATCGATATCGATGTCGACGGTGCCGATGAGGTGGCCCCCAATCTCGACCTCATCAAGGGTCATGGTGGCGCTTTGGTCCGAGAACGCGTGGTCGCGTCGATATCCCGACGATTCGTGGTCCTCGTTGGGGACGAAAAGCTCGTGCCTCGGCTGGGCGCGCGAGGCGCGGTCCCCGTCGAAGTCGTGCCTTTCGCCGTGTCCACGGTGTTTCGAGGCCTCGAAAGGCTCGGCGCCACGGTATCCATTCGTTCGAACGGTGACGGCAGACCTTTCGCGTCCGACAATGGTAATGCCATACTCGACGCGAGTTTCGACGGAATCGACGACCCGAGCGAGCTTTCGAGCCGGATCGATTCTCTAGCCGGAGTCGTCGACAACGGATTGTTTCTCGGGATGGCCGACCTCGTGCTCGTTCAATCCGCGGACAGCTTCCGTCGACTCGAGCGCGCGTGAGCGCTAGCAGGCTGATGAAGAACAGCGGAGCACCCACGGTAGAGCTTCGCAGTGTGACGAAGCGCTTCGCTGGAAGCGCTCGCCCCGCGCTCGACGGTGTCTCGTTTTCCGTCGCCGAAGGGGAGACCCTCGTGCTGCTGGGGTCGAGCGGCTCGGGAAAGACCACTTCGCTGAAAATGGTCAATCGCTTGGTCGAGCCCGACGAGGGCCAGGTCTTCGTCGAGGGACGCGAGGTCCGCAGCTGGGATCCCATCGTTTTGCGCCGTCGCGCGGGCTACGTCATTCAGGAAGTCGGACTGCTTCCCCACTTCACCGTTCAGGAAAACGTCGAGCTGGTGCCTCGCCTCGAGGGCTGGAACGATGAACGTAGAAGCGAACGGGCCCGCTACCTCCTCGGGCTCGTGAGCCTCGACCCGGACGAGTTCTCGAGGAAGAAGCCCTCGGAGCTCTCGGGAGGCCAACGGCAGCGGGTCGGCGTAGCGCGGGCTTTGGCTTTGGACCCGCCGCTCCTCCTCATGGACGAGCCCTTCGGAGCCCTTGACCCGATCACCAGGAGAAGGCTTCAGGACGAGTTCCTGGAAATGACCCGGGAGCTGCACAAGACCATCGTTTTCGTAACCCACGACGTTCCCGAGGCTTTCAAGCTCGGGGACCGTATCGGTGTCATGGACGCGGGAAGACTGATACAGCTCGCGCCGCCGGAACGGATCCGAAGCCAGCCCTCAAGCGATCTGGTTCGCGAGCTCATACGAACCGACGGGTTTGCCGAGGACGTGAAATGGAGCTAATTCGTTTCTTCATCGAGCGGCGAGCCGAAATTACGTTGATGACGTTCGAGCATCTCGGACTGGTGCTGACTTCGACTTTGATCGCGGTCGCCATCGGGTTTCCCCTCGGCGTCGTGTTGACTCGACGCGAGGACCTGGCTTCGCCGATTCTCGGTTTCGCGAACGTAATGCAAACCGTACCGAGCCTCGCCCTGTTCGGCTTCCTCATTCCTATCCCTTTCGTGGGCGGTATCGGAAGCAAGACCGCCATCATCGCGCTCGTGCTGTACGCCCTTCTTCCCATTTTGCGGAACACGTACACCGGCATCCAGGGCGTGGACCCCGCGGTGCTCGAGGCGGGCCGCGGAATGGGCATGACGAATCTGCAGAGGCTTCGGCTGATCGAGATCCCTCTCGCCTTTCCCACCATCGTTGCCGGGATTCGGATCGCTGCCGTTGTCTCGGTGGGCCTCGCTACGATCGCCGCGGCGATCGGAGCGGGAGGGCTCGGGAACTTCATCTTTCGGGGACTCGCGATGGTGGACAACCAACTCATTCTTGCCGGCGCCATTCCCGCGGCGGCACTCGCACTCGTCGCCGACGCCCTGCTGGGACGACTTCAGCGAAGAATGGCGGCGCGCCTGTGAAAGGGGTGTTGCTCTTGGCAGCGGTCGCCCTTTCGGGCTGCGTCCCGGAGAGCCGCGTCGTCGTAGGCTCCAAGAACTTCACCGAGCAGATCATCCTCGGGGAGCTCATCGCTCAGCTCCTGGAACACCGCGGCGTGCACGTGGATCGCCGCCTCAACCTGGGCGGGACTTTCATTTGCCACCGGGCGCTGGTGTCGGGAGACCTCGACGTCTACGTCGAATATACCGGTACGGCGTTGAACGCGATTCTGAAGGAGCCGGTGCTCCACGATGCCGACGTCGTCTATCGAAGCGTTCGCGACGCCTATCGAGAGCGGTTCGGTCTGGAGTGGAGCAAGCCGTTGGGCTTCGCCAACACTTTCGCGATGTCCATGCGCAAAGAGCAAGCCACGGCTCTCGGCGTCCGAACTCTCTCCGATCTCGGGGAGCACGCGCGCTCGCTTCGCCCGGGAGCGGGCCACGAGTTTCTCGAGCGGAAGGACGGCTTCCGTGGTCTCGTCGAAGCCTACCGCCTCGAGTTTGCCGCGCCGCCTCGGGGGATCGAGCTCGGTCTCGTCTACCAGGCTCTCGTGGAAGGAGAAGTGGACATCGTCTCCGGTAACTCGACCGACGGATTGATCGAAAAGTACGATCTGGTCGTTCTGGAGGACGACCGTCGATACTTCCCCCCTTACGACGCGGCGGCCGTCTATCGGCCGGAAACGGTAGTGGCTCATGGGGCCCTCGGAGAGGTCCTGGCGCTACTCGAAGGCTCCATCGACGATCAGGCAATGAGGCGGCTCAACCGTCTCGTGGACGATGATCGACGTCGCGCACCCGACGTCGTCGAGGAGTTCGTCCGCGACCGCGGTTGGGCCAGCGAATAACGACGAAATCTTGTTAACCTCCTCACAGACTTGCTTCGCCCCCCGATTACAGTGGATCCTAGTCTGGTAAACTCCAGAGGGGTATGGTTCGTTACCGCATCGGCGCCCTTGTCGCCCTGCTCCTGGCCGCGAGTTTCGCGATCGCCCAGGAGCCTTGGGGCTACCTCTGGGTGTTTCGCACGGCGAAGCTCTACTCTCTCGGCTCCGACGAGATCCGTATCGGAAGGCTCGGGGAGAACGATGTCGTCTTGACCTCTCCGATGGCCTCGCGCCGTCACGCGGCGATCCGGCGCAAAGATAACGTAGTCGAGCTCATCGACGTCGGCAGCTCCAACGGCAGCCGCCTCAACGGCCGAGAGCTTCGTCCACGTTTTCCCTCGTCCCTCACTCCCGGGGCAAGAGTCCAGCTCGCCGATGAGCTGCTTCTCTATCACGAATCGCTTCCCGAGCTCTGGGAGGATGAGCTCGAGCATAGGCTTCTCTCGAGCTTCGCGAGCCTTCACCTTCATCTGCCTCAGGACACGACGCGGAGATCCTTCGGCCGAGAGGAGATCCTGCCCTCGGTCTCCGAAGTGCGCATCAACGGGGAGGATGGGAAGGCCGAGGTGACCCACTCGATTACGCTGGACGAAACGACCGGTTTTCCCGAGGACAGCGCCGCATTCATCGGCAACGTCGTGGTCGAGCGGGGTGTGCTCGAGCTGAGTCTTTGGACCATAGCCAGCGGGAGCTCGATGACTTCGAGACGGTCGTCCATCAGCAACCTCAAGCACACGACTCTGCGTATCTCGGTCGAAGGCGGGGTGTCCGATGGCACGGAGGACGGCGGCCAGAGGGGACCCTGGTTTCCCTACGAGATAATCGGTAGCCTTTTCGACGTCTTTCCTGACGATCCAGAATACAGCCTTCGTTTCGCCACCAGTCTTGCGAGTCAGGAGCGACCGGTTGCCCTCCGTGACGCGGCAGCCGCCCTGGCCTTCCGCCACCGGATCGATCCGAGTGACTGGAACCTTTTACTCCTTGCCGCCGAAGCGAAGGCATCGTTCGTCGACCGGGAGGTCGCCGAGCGCAGCGCCCTTCTTACCGACGTCGAGAAGAACAAACTGGAGAAAGCAGTCGAGGAAAGCCGCCGCTGGCTCGACCGGGCTCGAGAACTCGGTGCCGAGGGCGATTCCGCCGAAGGCGCGGCCGCCGCCATGGCCCGCGCCGAGGAACGCTTGGCGAGGCTCAGAGAGCGATGAGGGCGAGCGCCGTGGCGGCCAGCCTCCTCGGTGCGTGCAGCTTGTTCGCTCAGCCGCCGGATCCCCGACCGAAATTCCGCGTCGACGTCGATACCGTGAGTCTCTCCGTGACCCTCCTCGATGACAAAGGGGGCCTCGTGAACGGGCTGACAGCGGAAAACTTCAAAGTGTACGAGGACGGCGTCGAGCAGACGATTCGATATTTCTCTCAGGCGGAGCTTCCCCTGAAGATGGTCATCCTACTCGATACGTCGAGCAGCATGCGTCAGAAGATCGACATGGCGCGGCAGGCTGCGATTCGTTTCGTCCGCTCACTGAAGCCGAGAGACGAGGTTCAAGTCGTGGAGTTCAACGACCGGGTTCTGACGTTGGCCGAGTTCAGCTCGGATTTCGGTCACGTCGAGCAAGCCATCGAGGCCACCGAGGTCGGCGGGGCAACCTCGCTCTACAACGCGATTTACATCTCCCTGAAAGATCTCGAGCTCCAGACGAAGGACGAGCTCGACCGGAGAGCGATCGTCGTACTCTCGGACGGAAACGATACGAAATCTCTTCTCGGTTTCGAGGACGTCAAGCAGCAGGCTCGCCGTAGCAACGTCATCATCTACGCGATCTCGCTTCGCGCCACCGAGCAAGATCTGGAGAAGGACAAATACCGGAACGCCAAGTACGAGCTGGACATGTTGGCCCGTGAGAGCGGGGGGATGTCCTACGCGCCCGACAAGCTGGAGGATCTTTCCGGTGTGTACGAAGAGATCGCGACCGAGCTCGCGAGCCAGTACGCCATTGGTTACGTGTCGACCAACGACACCCAGGACGGCAAGTGGCGGCGTTTGCAAGTGCTGTCGGCGGAGTCCGGCACGGAGGTTCGAATGCGTGGCGGCTACTACGCCCGGCGGGCCCCGCGCCGAAGGCGGCCCTAGCTGCGCTAACGCCGTGAAGATCTGAAGAGTTCGGAAGGTTTTGTCGAGGGGATAAGCGCAGCGTCAACAGTCCGCAGTTGACAGTCGACAACGGGCCGACACCGTCGCTTCCGGATCTCTCGACTGCAGACTGTCGACTCTTGACGGAGGCTCCGACTCGACCGTTCTAGGGCGGAACCTCCCTGGAGTCCGAGTTTTCTCGAACGTCAAACGTCTATATGATTGGCCGGTTGCCGGGCCATTACTACCCTGGAGGTCGCGGGCAGGAGGCGGACAATGAGACATGAAGGCTTACCCGAGAGGCTCCACCTGTTCCTGGTGAAGCCTTCGAAATACGATGATGCGGGCTATGTCGTCCGGCATTGGCGAGGCGTTCTGCCGAGTAACACGCTCGCGTGCCTCCACGGTCTGACCGACGATCTGAATCGTCGCCGGGCCCTCGGCGACGTTACGATCGAGGTCGAGCTCGTGGATGAGGCCGTCGCCAAACTCCCGGTTCGCCGGGTGATTCGTACCCACCGACGCCCCGATACCCGGGTGGTGGTTGCACTCGTAGGTGTCCAGACGAACCAATATTGCCGTGCCGCCGACATCGCTCGGATGCTTCGCCGCGAAGGGGTCACCGTCCTCATCGGCGGGTTTCACGTTAGCGGAATGCTCTCCCTGTTTCTGGAAACGTCGCCCGAGATCCAGGAGCTGCTGGACGTGGGGGTGACGGTCGTCGCCGGAGAGGTCGAGGAGCACTGGCCGGAAATTCTTCGCGCGGCTCATCAGGGGACGCTCAAACCGGTCTACCGTTTCTTGGACCAGCTTCCCGACTTGTCGACGGCGCCGCTGCCCATCATCGACCGCCACTATCTTCGACGGTTCGTTTCGAGCAACTTCGGCACCGTGGATACCAGTCGCGGCTGCCCGTTCAACTGCTCTTTTTGCACCATCATCAACGTTCAAGGGCGCAAGAGCCGGCACCGTTCCCCAGACTGCATCGCCGAGACGCTGCGAGTGAACTACCAGAAACGAGGAGTCGATTTCTATTTCTTCACCGACGACGACTTCGCGAGGAACCCTGCCTGGGAGGCAATCCTCGACGCCCTCATCGCCCTCAGGGAGAAAGAACGGATTCCCGTCGAGTTCATGATCCAGGTCGACGTCGCCTCCTACAAGATTCCCGGCTTCATCGAGAAAGCCGCCCGAGCGGGTTGCAGCAACGTCTTCATTGGCATGGAGAGCATCAACCCCGAGAGCATCAAGGATGCCGGCAAAGCCCAGAACAAGGTGGAGGACTATCGAAACCTGATCGACGCTTGGCACCGCGTCGGGGTCAGCACCCATGTTGGCTACATCATCGGCTTTCCTCACGACAGCGAGGACAGCGTCGAGCGCGACATTCGGAAGCTCATGGACGAGGTAGGACCCCACCGGGCATCTTTCTTCATGTTGACCCCTCTCCCGGGCTCGCGAGATCACAAGAGGATGGTCGAGGCCGGTGAGCCGATGGATTCGGACTACAACACGTTCGATTCGTTCCACGAGAGCATGCCCCATCCGTTACTGAAAAATGGCACCTGGACGGATACCTACATTCGTGCTTGGCGAACGTTTTACAGCTTCGACAACATGAAGTCCGTCCTGGAGCGCGTCCATCCCGATCGATACTGGGACGTCCTCCGTAACTTCTACTGGTACAAGAACTCCGCACTGAACGAGGGAGCTCATCCTATGATCACCGGGTTCTTTCCGCTCAAGGACCGCAGGAGCCGCAGGCCGGGATTTCCTAGAGAAGGAAGGCTCGCCCACGCTCGGCGACGGATCCCCGAGATCTATCGCTACGCCCGGGGCGCGGTTCGCCTGACGCTAGAGTTCGAGGAGCTGTGGCTCCAGACACGGAAACGAAGCGAGACCGAGAGAAGGGTGGTCGAGGAGCTCTCGCGAATGAGAAAAGGCCTGTCGAGAAGTCTCCGGGTCTCCGAGCTGCGAACGGCCTATCTTCGGGCTCGGGCAGCCGTTCCAGGCGTCGAGGTCCCATCCCGGCTTCGTTTGGCGAAAGCCAAGATTTCCGTATTGCAGGTGGGACGCCTTCGGGAAACGCGCAGCGACCTCACCCGCTTTTGGGAGCGTCTGCGTCTTCGCCTTCGTCAAGGTCGGGTCGACGCTCTGCTCCGAATCGATCGCATCGGACTAAACGTTCTTCGAGAGATCCGCCTGACGACAGGGTTCTTCGTCGCTCTCGCCGCGGGCAATCGGCTTCCCACGGATTAATGGGGCCGCCGCGCCCCGCATCCATCAAGGCGTCCGGCCATCCACGACGAGCGTTTGTCCAGTGGGGACGCCCGATCGGGTGACGGACGAGCCGTCGGGGAAGGTGACCACCAGGTCGACCAGGGCTTCCGTACCCGTACCGAAGTGAAGGACGGGAGCGTCCTGAGCACAGTAGCCGGTTCCGGACCGAGCCTCACGCATTCCGAGCAGCCGTTCCGCGCCGCCCGCCGCATGAAGCTTCACCCTCGCGCCGAAGGCTCCCGCGTTGCCCTGGGGGCCGATAAGGGAAACCTTGATCCACGAGCCCACCTGGGACCGATTCAGAAACAGGCTGTTCGAGCCTTGCTTGCTGGCGATCAGGACATCGAGGGCGCCGTCGTTGTCCAAGTCCGCGAGGACCGCGGCGCGAGCATCGTTTCCGATACCCTCCAGTCCCACTTCGTCGATGCGGCCGAAGCCGCCGCTTCCGTTGTTGAGGTACACTCCCGTTTCCCCGGCGAAATACAGGTCGAGATCTCCGTCGTTGTCGAGGTCTCCGAACGCCCCGGTGTAATGGATTCCGTCGAAGATCTGCATCAGATGGAACCGGCCTTCTCCGTTGTTTCGGTAAAGTTTCGATCCATGACCGCCGGTGATGAGGATGTCGATGGTGCCATCGTTGTCGAAATCGGCGAAGGACACGCCGTTGGTTCCCACTGTCTCGCGGCTGCGCCTTTCGTACACGAGGCTCGCAAAATCCGTCGCATCGGAGAATCGATCGCCCTCGTTCCTGAGGAGCGCAATCGGCCCCCGCCCCTCGTTCTCCAGATACTCGAACGCGGTGAGGGCAAGGTCGGGTCTGCCGTCACCGTCGTAGTCGGAGGTGGAAATGCCTTGATTGGCGAAGGGGCGGTTGTCGACACCCTTCACGCGAACCCTTTCGAAACGCAGGCCACCCAGGTTCCAGTAGACGATTGGCTGCGCGCCTTGCCAGGCGGAGACCACGAGGTCGAGCAACCCATCGGCATTCAGATCCGCGGCGGACACTCCGCGCGAACCAAGGTCGGTGATCTCGATTCCAGCGCTCTCGGTCAAATCGACAAAGTGCCCCGTTCCCTCGTTTCGGTACAACCGATTATTGCCGTTCCACGTGTGGACGTTGAAGAGATCGTAGTCGCCGTCGTTGTCGAGGTCGGCGAAAACCGCGGCGTGGGATTCCGCCGACACTCCTTCGAGAAACCCGTCATCGGACACGCCATTGGCGACTCCGGCCTCGGCGAGAGTCAGAGGATTCCGCCCCTCGTTCATAAAGAGGAGATCGGGCCGGTTTTCCGCGGGATTCGCGATGTGGGTGACATAGACGTCGAGCCAGCCGTCTCCGTTCACATCGACGACCTGGATTCCGTGTCCGCCGAAATTCTGTGGACTCAGAAAGCCTGCGCTCGAGCTCACGTTCGTGAAGCAGGGACCGCTGCATGGGTCGCCGTTCGTCTGCGCCATCGAGAACCTCGGCAGGGACGGGGCGGCCGCAAGGATCAACCAGAACAACCCTTGGGCTCGCATGTGTTTGGTGGGGGCACGTAGCATACCATCAATCTCCCTCCAGCCGGTACAGTCGATCGGGACCGGAAACCTGAAGAATAACGAGCTTTCCGCGACGTTCCGCTTCCTCGATCTGGCGGCGCATTCTCGGACCGAATCGGCTCTTGTGGGCCACGACGAAACGTACACCCAACCGAGCCATGTGCTCGAGGCCCTCTTCGAATCGCTCCGACATCAACAACCGGTATGCCTTACGGTAGCTCTGGGGCACGAACCCGCTGTAACCGTTGACCAGAGGGCGGAAATGGAAGATGGATCGGTAAACGTAACGCGCATTATCCTGAAATCGTTCGGGTGGTGGTAATGGAAGCTCCACGAGGGCGCCCCGCTCCTCCAGGGTCGAGATATGAGTGTAAATGGGCGGTAGCGGCGGGACTTCCTGGGTCCAGGGAAGGGGCCCGGCGTAGCACTCGGCCGCGGCGAGCGTCAGGAAGGCGAGGCGGGATCTGCGAGTGCGAACTCGGGCAAGTCCTATGCCCGCGAGCACGGACGCCGCGAGCAAGAAGAGGATTCCGGCTCGAGCTGGGACGCGCAGGCCCTGGTAGGGACCGAGGCGGTGCAAAAGCGTGAACAGTCCGAGGTCCGGACCCAGGGAGAGCGCAATCCCGCCGATCCCCACGAATGACCACAACAGGACGTCATGCCTCGTTTGCCCGCCGCGGACCGCTCTCCAAAAGGCCAGAGCGGCCAGCACGCTCGCGGCAAAGCCGGGAAAAAAGGGCTCCTCTTCATCGGGAAGAAAGTTGTGAAAACGGGAGACGCTGGTGACATAGGCTCTGGGCGTAGCCGAGTTCACCGAGGCGGCGCTCAACACGCGCCGATATCCCGCATCCATCTTGGAAGCGTAGGGCAGGAGCAGGGGAAGCGAGAGCATCAGCGCCGCGGACGCCGCAGCAACGAACCCGGCGAGCGTCCGTCCGCGCCGTTCGGATTCGATCCCGCCGAGATCGACCAGGACGAACAAAGGAAGCGCTGTCGCCAGGAACAGCGCATAATAGCCCGAGCAACCGAAGCTCGCGGCTATGGACAAGGCCAGGCCGAGCGCGGGTCGCGCGCCCGGGGCGTCCCTCATGCGTCTCGCGAAGTAGAACGCCGCGGGAAGCGGAAAGGCGAGCTGGAGCTGGAGATGGGGAATATGAACCCAGTGGAACGGCGCGAAAGCAAAGAGCAGCCCGGTGAGCGCGCCACCGTAGCGCGAGCGAGAGAACAGACAGCCAAGAGCAAAACCCGAGATCCCGTTGGCGACGAGCGCCATCACCAGAGCCGCGTTGAGGAGCAAGACGGGGTTGTCGGTGAATAGACGAAAGGGCAGAACGAGCAACGCGGCGGCGACTAGGTTCTCCGAATAGGCGAGCGTGTTGCGCTCGGGGAAGAAGATGTTTGCGTCAAAGATGGCCGGATTCCCATTCAGAATCGCATGGAGATCCCAGGACAGGATCCAGGCGGAGAGCAGGGCGTCCGGACTGTCGAAACGGTTCGCTTCGTGCGGGGCCATGACGAGCGGATAGGTGTAGATGAGCGAAAGTAGGAAAGAGCCCAGCCCCGACAGGGCGAGCGTGCGACCGGTGAGAAGACGCGGGAGCTCCAGGGGCATAGGGGCCTATACTCACGTTATTCGACCGTGTTGTCGACTCTCCTTTCAGCGCTAGCTGCGATCGTTGCGGCACATTTTCTCCCCGGCCTGCTGCTCGTCAAGCTTCTCGACCTCGGTCGGGACCTAGAGGAACGGTGGGTACTGGCCCTCGTGCTCGGGGGGCCACTTGCCGCGCTCTTTCACCTCTCGTACCTCCTCTCGAGCTCTCCGCTCGTCTACGTCGCCGTCATCGCGATTAGCGGCATCGGAGCGATGGTCGTGCCGTGGCGCGGGCGCCTGTCCCTGGGCGTACCCCGGAGGGCTCGCCTCACCTTGGGCTCGATAGCCTCAGCGATTCTCGTCGCCTACTACGCGACGACGGGGAGTCTGTACCGGGTCGGCTCAGAAGGCGCGTTCTTAATGGACCGTGCTCTGCAGCGGGACGTGCTCTATCACGTCGGGGTCATCCGGTCTTTGACGACCTCCTGGCCTCCAGAGCTTCTCTCGGTCGGGGGCCTGCCGATTGGCTATCACGTCGGCTACCACTTGCAAGTCGCCGCTTGGGGTCGCTTCTTTGGAATCGATCCCTTCGATGGGCTCATCCGTCTCGGCCCCGGTTTGTACATGGTGCTCCTGCTCGCGAGCGCCTATCTTCTCGCGAGGCGATTCACGAAGTGCGAAAAGGCACAGCTTCTATCCGTTCTGCTGATCGTGTGCTCCGGATGGGGTTTTCTCGCCTTCTACACGGTCGACTTCTGGAGCCTCGCATTCATGGACGTCACGCTGGTATCGGTTTTCCTCACGAACCCGTTGCTGCCGGCTCTGCCCCTGCTGTTCGCCGGATTGGCTCTTCTCGGAGACTACCTGGAGGGTGGGGCGAGGGGTCCTCTCGCGGCGAGCGGTTTTTCTCTCGCCTCCCTCCTCGCCGTCAAGCTGTTTCTCGGTGCCCAAGCGCTCGCATCCTTGGGGCTCGTGGCGCTCCTCGGCGGCGGAGGCCGGCGGATGCGGACGGCATTCGTCGTGACCTGCGGGTTTGCTGCGGCGCCAACGGTGTATACGCTGATGGCGGCTCGAGGCTCGAACACGAATGTGACGCTCCGGCCTCTTGAGATCGTACGTTATTCGATGGAGAAGATTGGCTTCGAGCCCCCGATCCCGTCGCTCACGGCCGCGGGCCGCTTCGAGGACGTTGAGAGCTTGTCGGCGATCGCGATGGCGCTCGCAATCTGGCTCGTCGGTTTTCTGGGTTTGAGGGTCTTCGGGCTCCGGGGATGGGTGGTGGATGTGTGGCAGGGAGAGCCCCTGCGCCGCACCATGTCCTGGTTCGCCTTGATGGGATTTCCCCTGGTACTGCTATTTCGAATCGCGCCCGCCGAGGCAGAAGGATTATCTCGTCTGGAAGCTCAGAACGACGTCGTCTGGTTCGGCTCTCAGGCCGGGATCGTGCTGTGGTTCTGGACCGCTTCGTTTCTCGCGCGAAGGAGCCTCGCGGTCGTTATGGCGAGCGTCGGTCTCCTGGCGCTTCCCGCCACCGTCCAGCACTTCGCTCATGCCGCGACTCTCGCGCCCGAGCTCATCGGGGCGAGCCGGCTGGAAGCCGCCAAGCGGGCGGCGACACTGTCTACCAGGGAATCGATCTGGCTTTCGCCCACCGACCGATCTCTGCCGTCCTTGCTCCCTTATTTCTCCGGCCGGCGCGTGGTGTACGACCCGTACGTGGGCTACGACTACATGTTCGTCGGCCGAGACGACCTCGACCATCGACGTCACGCGGTGGCCCAGTTCTTTCATGGCACCGACGCGGGCTACCGAGCCTGGTTCCTCTCCCATTTTGGAGTCGATTTCATTTGGCAGGAGCCACCGGGCGAGGATTGGCCTTGGAGCGAGACGCTCTACGAGAACGATGACGTACGGTTGATGCGGATTCGACCGGAGGTCATTCGAAGAGCCAACTCCGATCGTATCGTCACCCCGAGGCAAATTTACATGGGGGGAAGGGGAGCGCCCTATCTCGGTCGCAACTTCACTCGCTCGCACGATCTGCGCGTACGTCTGCTCTCTCCGGGCAGGGCAAGGCTCTACGTGCCGCGTGAACAAGGTGAGGCCCTCCGGATGACGTTCCGCCTGTCGGTTCCCCATGTACCGGGCGTCCTCTTCACCGAGAGCTCTGCCGTCGAGGTGCCCGGGAGTCGTTCCCGGCTCGAGATGGTTCTACCGGCCGCGGCTGTTCGAGGGCTCCATGAGATCGAGCTCGAGTGGCGCGGCGAGGACGCGCTCCCCATCGAGACGATCGTCCTTCACGCGGAAAGGTAGCTCAGGGAAGTTTGCCCGGATGGGTGAACTCGCTCGTCGAGGACCAGGCGCTCTCGTAGCCTTTGTCGTCGAGAGCCGAGACGCGCCAGAAGAAGGTGCCCGGCTCGAGCTCCGCGGAAAACACGCTCGTAAGCGGAGTGGACGAGCCCTCGACCCAAATCTCGTCGACGAGGTGTTTGAACTCGGAGTCCGTCGAGACTTCGAGGTGGTAGAGCACGGCGTTGCCGATCGAGGTCCAGGCGAAGTCGTAGGACGAGAGTTCGTTCGTGAGGTCCTGCCGGTTCGTGGGCGAAAACAGCTTGACCGGCGGCGGGGGAAGGCCATGAGGCTGCCAGGGTACCCTGCCTTCCGCGGTGACCAGCGCACCGAAATTGCCCTCCACCGAGACCTGCCGGTTCTCGTCGCCGAAGTCGACCCGGCCTTCGAGCACTTCGAGACGCGTGGCGCCCTCGCGCTCCACCTTCACGCGGCACTCGGTACCGTGGATATAGGAGGTCGCGACCGGCGTCGAGATCACGAACCGACTCTCGGGGGTGACGAGCGTCTCCACTCGTGAAAATAGGGAACCTTGCTCGAGCCGGATCTCCGTCGTTCGGATCACGCCGCCTGCGGTCTCGAGACGTCCGTTCGTCTCGAGGATGATCGTCGTGTTGGGTCTCAACACGATGAGGGTACCGTCCTCCTGTCGGATCTCGGCCGAGCTCTTGGCTCGGGTACGAACCCAGTCCCCTTGCTGTACGAGCATGTCGGGAACGGCCGGCACCCACTCCCAATCGAAGCTCCTGGCGATCTCCACGCTTCCAGTGAACCCGCTGATCTTCGTGGGGATCTGGTCCGACTTGAGCATTCGCCCCGGTATCATCACGCGAACACCCTCTCGAAGAAGGTTGTGCTCGGTGACCTCTCGCCAGAACTCCGCGCCATCGAGATACTTGTGATAGATGTCGAGAGGAGTGTCCTTGTCGGTCACGACGACGATGTAGTCATCGTCGTCCGCCGCCGGACGGGTCCCGATGGCACGCTCATCGGACGAGGCCGGTCGCTTGTCGTTCTGCTCCACGCTCCGTCCGTCCGCCGAAAGACTCGCGGCGATGGCCATGGCGCACATCCACGCCAGACGCCTCGGCCGGGCGCGCTCGCTCGAGCCCTTGGTCCTGTTCGATGAGCTCAATGAGCCACCTGTCCCTTCGATGCCGTAGCTTCGAGCCCGTCTCGGCCAAATCCCGCCGAGCTCCCCCCAGTGAACGGTCGAATGGTTTCGGTCGCGATCGGCATGGTGAAGGTAAACGTCGAGCCCCTGCCGTGCTCACTTTCGACTCGTATGGTGCCGCCGTGCACCTGGATGATCCGCTCGACGAAAGACAGGCCCAGACCGGTGCCCATAATGTCCTCGCGGTCGTCGCATCGCACTCGGTAGAACTTCTCGAAGACTCGGGGCAGGGCGTCCCGGGGGATGCCGAGACCGTTGTCCTCCACGGCAACCGCCACGTGGCCGTTCGCGGGCCTCATCGCGACTCGAGCCCAGGCCCCGTTCGAGCTGTATTTGATCGCGTTCGAAATCAGGTTGATGAGGACTTGTTCGATCAAGTTCCGATCGCCGGAGATCGAGGGCACCCTGTAAAGCGGCGGCTCATAGTGGAGAGTGATTCTTTTTTCGTCGGCCAGCGGCCTGAGATCGGCGACCGCGTTCTCGATGAGCTCGCTCAGGTCGATCGGCTCTCGAGTGATGACCTGCCGGCCGGATTCGATCCGAGCGATATCGACGCAATCGTTCACGAGGTCAACGAGTCGATTGGACTCCTTGTGGATGATTCCGAGAAGCTTCCTTGCCTTCGCCGTCTCGAGCTCACGGTTGAGAAGGATCTGAGCGAAGCCGCGGATGGTTGCGAGCGGCGTTCGAATCTCGCCCTTCACGATCGATAGGAGATCCGTTCTCGCTTCTTTGCCCGGCGATTGTGCTGCGTCGGACAGGGTGCTCACGATGCCCTCGACCCGTCCGTCGGAGCTCTTGAAGGGGCGAAGCTGAAGTGCACAGCGGCGCGTCCCCGGATGCGGGAGTCGAACCTCGGTTAAGAGCGATTCACCCCGCTCGACGATTCGCTCGAGCTCTTCTTTGATCACCTTGTCGGACGAGCACTCGAAGCGCTCAACCAACGGGATCAACCTGCGACCGATTAGTGGCTCGGAGCCGAGATCGAGAATCTCCCGGGCCCGGTTATTGACGAGCCGGATGGTGCCTTTAACGTCGGTTACGATCACGCCGTCGGCGATGCTTTCAACCACAGCATTCGTCAACGACTCTTGGTACCGAATTGCGTCGGCGCGAACCATGCTCGAACGATGCCACGCGATCGAGACCCCGAGCGCGAGCGGCAGCGCGACGAGAGCCGCGACGATACCGGCTTCGGCCAGGGAGCCGAAGACTCCATGGAAAAGGTACAGGGTGCCGGCGGTCACCGCGGCAAGAACGCCCGCTGCGAGACCCCTCGTGAATAGTCTCCTCATTCTCTGCGACAAGGAAACGCTTCCCCCGGTAGGCTGCTCCCCCATGATGATGAGCTCCAAAGAACAGAGAGCAAATTCCATTCCACCGCGCGGAAAGGAAGCCGGCCCGCTGGTGCCGTTTAACTCATTGGTATGTGGAAAGTTGGTCCGAAGGGCCGCGCCGCGACGCACGGAGCCACGCGGGTTTTTACCTTCGAGGCGCCGGCAATACCCCACAAGGGCGAACGAGTCGAGCTCCCGATCTCGTCTGAGGGTGAAATCCTATCTCGTCCGATTGGCTTCGGGTGGAATTGACCGCGATCCCGCCCTGGGATCGGTGACGAGAATCGCCAGAATCGGGCTCACAAAGCAAGAACCAACGGCCCGAATGCAGTTGGCACAGGCGTTGCTATTTTTTCCGTCGAACGTTTTCGGCTCGAGCGCTGTGGGGCCAGGTGCCCCGAGAGTCGCCCCCAGCGAGCAACGAGGAGACAGTGGGATGCATCGCGAAATCGTTGAGGAGATCGGCGAGCAGTCAGAGCTCGCGCTCCGGATCCTCGATTATTTCCGGCGCCACCCGAACGCGAAGGACTCGGTCGAGGGCATTGCGCGGTTCTGGGTGGGCGCCGACCCGATGGAGGTCCGTCGGGTTCTGGACAAGCTCGTGAACATGAAGCTGGTCGACCGGCGCGAGAATACGTCGATGGATCTATACAGCGTCGGCCACGAGGTCGAGCTCGGCTCTTCCCGCGAGGCCAGTTAGCCTTTGTTACGCGCTCTGCGGATCCGAAGCGATCTGGCGACGCCCCCTGCGCACGACGAGAATCAAGGCGGTGGCGATGCTCGCTCCCACGATACCTAGCGCCGCCACCAGAACTCGCACCGTCGCGCTCAGCACCGAGCGGTCGTCGAACCGGGCACTGATCTGGAGCGGGGGACCGTCCCGATGGGCCCTCCACGTCCGCCTCCAGCCCAGGATATTGCCTCGCTCCACCCCGTGGGGAGCGTTGTGCTCGAGAACGGTGCTGGGAAAGTGAAAGCGGAAGCCGAGGGTTGCCCCCGGATCGACGTTCTTTTCGGGACCACCGCGGGGACGTGGAAGCACGAGGGTTAGGACCCGGTCCGACGCGCCAAAAACCAAGCTGCACCCACGGTCACGAAACGCGCGGTGTCGGCAGACGTCATTCCAGCTCGCAAAGATCATTCGAACGTGAAAAAACGATCGCCCGTCGCGCTCGGTTCGGCGTATCGACTCGATCTCGACCTGCTGGGAGTTGAAAAACTCTCCTAGCGCTTCGGTGCTCGGGTCCTCGATGCCGAGTAGAGCGTGAAACATCGGCGCGGACCCGCTGATTCGGATGCGTCCCGAGCCATCGACCTCGAGACTTACGTCCTCTTCGTACTCGTAGCTCGTACAAGCGGGTAGAGCGAGGCAAACCAGGATGGCGACTCGCTTCATCGACACGGATTCTACCGCTACAATGCCCGACCATGTCGTCCGAGCGTTCCCCGGAGACGTTGCTGCTCTTCGACGGGAACAACCTCGTCTACCGTTCGTTTTTTGCTCTCCCTCCCCTGGCGACGCGCTCCGGCCTCCCGACCAACGCGGTCCTGGGCTTCGCCAACGTTCTTCGCAAGGTACTCGCCGAGAGCCCTCCCGATTTCGCCGCGGTCACGTTCGACGCCGGTGGCAAGACCGTTCGTCACGAGCGCTTCGACAAGTACAAGGCGAATCGCCCTCCCACGCCTCCGGACCTCAAACAGCAGCTTCCCTTTGCGCGCAAGCTCTGCGAAGCACTGGGGCTCGCCATACTCGAGCGCGAGGGCATCGAGGCGGACGATATCATCGGTACTCTTTCGAGCTTGGCCGAGCGGGCGGGCTACCGCGTTCTCATCGTGTCCTCGGACAAGGACCTACTGCAGCTCGTCTCGAACGACACGCTAGTCGTTCACCCCGTCAAGTACGAGCGTCTCGATACCGAAGGGGTGCGGCGCAAGTTCGGAGTCGCGCCGCAGCAGATACCCGACGTCCTCGCCCTCGTGGGAGACAGCGTGGACAATATTCCGGGCGTACCGGGCATCGGTGACAAGGGCGCGGCCAGGCTGATCTCCGAATGGGGCTCGCTGGAAGCGCTTCTGGAGCACGCCCACGAGGTCAAGAACAAGAGGCAGCGCGAGGCGTTGCTGGCCCATCGGGACGGGGCCAAGCTCTCGAAAGAGCTCGTGACCATCCTCAACGACGTGGAGCTCGACATCGACCTCGAGCGGCTCCGCTACAAGGGGGCCGACCGCGAATCGGCGCGACGCTTGTTCGAGGAGCTCGAGTTCACGAGCCACCAGAAGGACTACCTTCCCGAGGAGACCATCGATCTCTCCGCGAGATTTCGCGCTCTTCGATCGCAGGATGAGCTCGGACGGTTTCTCGCTCGCGCCCGCAAGACCGGAACGCTCGCGATCTGGCTCGACCTCGATCGAACGGAACATTTCGATCCATGGGGCGCTCGAGTCCTTCGCGGTGGGCTTGCCGTGGAGGCGGGAGAAGGGGTCCACCTGGACTGTGGTCGCGGCGGCATCGCCGAGACCGACTTTCTCCGAAGCTTGCAATCGGTCGTCGGGGACGATGCGGTTCGCCTCGTGGCGCATGACCTGAAGAGCCTCGTCAACCTCTTTCGCTCGCGCGGGATCGAGGTCGGCGAGAATCTCTTCGATACCCGTGTCGCCGCCTACGTCTCCAACCCGACCCGTAGATCCCAAGATCTCCCCGACCTGCTGCTCGAGTTCCTCAAGATTCCGTTGTCGTCAGAGAGCGACCACGAAGGGCCTCAGGGGACGCTTCCCGGCATGTCGGGCGGTGAGGAAGCCTCGGGGCGGCTCGCCGCCGAGAAGGCCGAGAGAACCCTGAGACTCGCCGACCGGCTCGAGCGCCGCATCGTAGAAGACGACCTCGGGAGGGTTCTAACCGAGATCGAGTTGCCCCTCATCAGCGTGCTGTCCGCGATGGAGCTCACCGGAATTGCCATCGATCTCGAGGAATTCCAGACGATGTCGAAGGAGCTCGCCTCCGAGCTCGCGAGCATCACCGATGAGATCCACCGGCTCGCCGGCGTCGAGTTCAATATCAACTCTCCCCGGCAGCTCGCAGAGATTCTATTTGAGAAAATGAACCTGCCATCGTTCAAGAAAACACAGAAACAGAGGGTGGCTTCGACCCGGGTCGACGTTCTCGAGGAGCTGGCGGCGTCGTTTCCTCTCCCCAGGAAAATCCTCGATTACCGTGCGCTCCAGAAGCTCAAGGGAACCTATGTCGATGCGCTGCCGTCGCTGGTCCATCCGCAGACCGGCCGGATCCACACCAGTTTCAACCAGACGGTTACCGCCACCGGGCGCTTGTCCTCGAGCGATCCCAACCTCCAGAACATTCCCATAAGAGCGGCGCTCGGCCGGCGGTTGCGACGTGCCTTCGTCGCCGAGCGCGGTTATCGGCTCCTGTCGGCCGATTACTCGCAGATCGAGCTTCGCGTGCTCGCGCACCTGAGCCGGGACGAAGCCCTCATCGAGGCATTTCGTTCCGGCGAGGACATCCACGAAAGGACGGCGAGGCAAGTCTTCGGCGATGCGGCGAGTCTCTCGGAGGGAGAAAAAAGACGGCGGGCGAAGATCATCAATTTCAGCATCATTTATGGCAAGACCGCGTTCACACTCGGCAAAGAGTTCGGAGTGTCCACCCGCGAGGCCCAGGCCTTCATCGATGCTTATCTCGACCGATATCCGCGCGTGCGGAATCTCATCGACGAGATCGTCCGCGAAACGAGGCGAACCGGCAAGGTGAGGACTCTCTTCGGGAGGCAGCGCTACGTCCCGGAGATCGGCTCTCGAAACCGCAGCACGCGGGCCGCCGCAGAACGGGTCGCCGTCAATACGCCCGTCCAGGGGACGGCGGCCGATTTAATCAAAAAGGCCATGATCGACCTCCACCGGCGTTTGAGAAACGAGCGAATGGGCGCCCGCCTCTTGCTACAGGTTCACGACGAGCTCGTCCTCGAAGTGCCCGAGGGCGAGCTCGAGGTGACGACCGAGCTCGTTCGGGACACGATGGAGAACGTCTACCCCCTCGAGGTGCCGCTTCGCGTGGACGTCAAGACCGGAGCGGCGTGGGAGCATTGACTTCATAAGCCGAATCGATCCGCGAGGAGCCCTGCATGGGCGAGCAGGAGGTCCGGGGCGGCCCGCTCCAGCAGCTCTCGGGGGCCGTACTCACTTTCTACCCCGACGGTGTAGGTGCCCACCCGCCGTCCCATCTCGATATCTTCGGGCCGGTCACCGACGTAGATACACGACCGAGCCTCCGCGTTGAGTGCTTCGATCGCCAGCGCCAGTGGTGCCGGGTGCGGTTTCTTGTCATCGGTGTCCTCGAAGCATACGGTTGCGGCGAAGAGCGCTTCGAGCCCGAAACGTTTCAGCTCTTCGTCCACCCGGTCGCGGGTTCCGCTCGTGACGAGGCCGAGGCTGTAGCCCGCCTCGTCGAGGCGGGTGAGGAGCTTCCGCACGAACGGAAAGAGCGAAGACTCTTGCTCTCGATAAGTCCGGCGCCACAATGCGTCGGCATTCGGCCATTCCTCCTCGGGCACTCCGAGCAAGCGGTACGACTCGTACCAGTTCGGGCTGTACGTTTCCAGAAAGCGCTTGCGGTCTACCTCGAGGCCAAGATGGCGCAGTACCGTGATCGAGGCCCGGTAGCCGGCGGGGAAGGAGTCGAGAAGCGTTCCGTCCCAGTCGAAGAGAATCGTTTTGGCGTCGATCACGTTCCCGTCAAGTTTAGCGGATTTGTGGCTCCATCGCCGTCCGTGCTAAGAATCCCCAATGCGGAAGTTGTTCCACTCGCGTGTTTCGGTCGGCGGACTTTCCCTTGAGCTCTACTCAGAGGGAGAGGCTCTCGTCGCCATCGGCCTGCCCGGTGACTCTTCGAAGACACTCGCGGGTTGGCTGCGGCGGTATTTCGACGGTGTACCGGGCGAACCGGCGGAAACCCGCCACCAGGGCTACGAACGCCAGCTCATCGAGTATTTCGAGGGACGTCGCCGGGTGTTCGACCTTCGCTACGAGCTTCTGGGTACAGATTTTCAGAAAGACGTGTGGAACGCGGTCGCGTCCATACCTTACGGACGGACCTCGTCGTACCGGGACATCTCGCACCTCATCGGACGCCCGGGCGCGAGTCGCGCGGTCGGAGCGGCCAACGGGGCCAACCCCATTCCCCTCGTCATCCCGTGCCATCGCGTCATCGGGTCGAACGGCTCGCTGACGGGATACGGCGGGGGTCTTCCGCTCAAGAGACGCCTGCTGGCCCTCGAGGGGGCGCTTCGAGCGCCATCGACCCAGATGCGTCTAGAATGGGGACCACCAAGGAGCGTTTCATGTCCCTCAGGACCCTCGTTTGCGTGACGATTCTCGCCGTGGCAGGCTGCGGCGGTTCCGAAGCTCCTCCTCCGGAGGAACCGAGTGAGGAGGTTAGCGCGATGCCCGATCATCCCGAGTCCGCTTCCCCCGAAGCGGAAACGTCGTCTCCCGATATCACCGGCGGGCTTCCCGTCGTCGAGATGAAGACCAGCCTGGGCACGATTCGTCTCGAGCTCTATCCCGAGGAGGCACCCAAGACGGTCGAGAACTTCCTGGCTTACACGCGTGAGGGTTTCTACGACGGAACGATTTTTCACCGGGTCATCGAGGGGTTCATGATCCAAGGAGGCGGATTCACCTCAGACATGACGGAGAAAGGGACGCGCTCTCCCATCGAGAACGAGGCCGACAACGGCTTGAAGAACGAGCGAGGCACCATTGCCATGGCTCGGACCATGGAGCCTCACAGTGCTTCGTCGCAATTCTTCATCAACAGCAAGGACAATCCGCCGCTGAACTACAGCGACAAATCGGTCCGGGGCTGGGGTTACGCGGTTTTCGGCCGGGTCGTCGAGGGAATCGAAGTCGTCGACGCGATCGAAGGGGTGGCGACCACGAACCGAAGCGGCCACCAGGACGTCCCCGTCGAGCCCGTCATCATAGAGAGCGTCCGCCTCCTCAACTGAGGTTCGAGCAGACGCCGATCACGACTTCGGGCACTCCCGCCTCCCCGAACGGTCGCGGTTGATGACGCCCGATGGTTTCCCACGGCAGGCTCGCCAGGTTTCTGAGCTGCTGGAGCCTGACGGCAGCCTGAGGGGAACGAGCGCCGGCCCACGCCAGTCGCCGCGAATGGCTGTCGGAGAACCACGTCTGCCCGAGAAGGGACACCCGGGGAAAGAAACGCGAAAGCAAGCGTTCCAGCTCGGTGATGGAGTACTCTCGGAAGTGATACGGATTGCGGGGCCGGTCGGCGAGGGTATGACCCGGGCTCAGCAGATCGCGGTTCGGTGTCGAGCACAAGAAGAGCCCGCCGGGCGCCAGCACGCGCCGAGCCTCCCGGAGAAGAGAGGCATCGTCCTCCACGTGCTCGAGCGTCTCGAAGCTGACGTAGAGGTCGACGCATCCCGATGCGAGGGGGAGCCGGGTGACGTCGCCGCGAATCGCGCGGGCCGGTCGAGGGCTGGCGGCGAACGATTCGGGCGACAGATCGACACAGGTGACGCGTCTGGCACCCCCGCCGCGGAGAATGAACGAGCCATAGCCGGAGCCGCAGGCCGCGTCGAGAACGTCCTTTCCCGTGGCGAGGCCCGCCGCCCAATGGTAACGGGCCAGATGTTGGTTGCGCAGCCAGGGCGAGGCGAACCGATCGAGAGCGAGTCGCTCCATCGGACTTTCAGCATAGCGGAGCCCGAGGCGTGCTGAAAGTCTTGTCGGCGGTCGCCGCGCTCGCTTTCGCGCTCGTCGTTCCGGAAGGAGCGGACGACGAGGTCATGAAATGCTGGGACCAGATTCGAACCTCCACGGGTGGCCCTCCGTCTTGTCTCGTGGAGCGGGCCGCCGAGCTCGCACCGAGCGTCCTGCGGCCCCTTGGGACTTGGGAGCGGGCGCGGCTCGCAAGAGCCCTGGCCAGCGCGGTGATGCGCGACCTCGACGCTTTGGCCGAGCTGGCTCCGAATGGCCGAGAGCCCCTTGCGCTTCGCTATCGCGTCATCGTCGGCGAAGAAGATCGAGAGCTCGTTCTTCTCCTGGAGGATGGCGACAACTTATCCGGTGTCCTCTGGGACGGGCGCTCTGTCGTCGACCGGTATCGCGAGCTCAGCGAGCGGCTCGTTTCCCGCTACTCGTTCGAGTATCTCGTGGCGGAGCTCGAAGGAGGAGGCGTCGTCGCTCTCGAGGACTTCGAGGCAGCCGCCGTCGGTGAGCTGCCGCGTGGTTGGAAAAGACGTTCTTTCGGCGCGGACGATGGTAGCAATCCCTACTCCGTCCGCGAGGAATCGGGCAATCGTTTCTTGAGAGCCGAGGATCGTGGCGAGAACGTCATGCTCTATAAAGAAGTGAAATGGAACGCGCGCAAGTATCCTTACCTCGGATGGCGGTGGCGCATACGCGCCGTTCCTCGCGGTTCCGACGAGCGAGTCGACGAGCGCGCCGATAGTGCCGCGGGAGTCTATCTCACTTATCGCCGCAAGCTCGGCCTCGTTCCCGAGACGGTCAAGTTCGTATGGAGCGGTCGGCACCCGAGGGGAGCCCTTTTTCGGCGCCCAGGAATGGGAATGCCATGGACTGTCGTAGTGGGATCGGGCGAAGCCGACGAACGCTGGCATCGCGTCGTGTACCCCATCGCAGACGTCTACCAAAAGACCTTCGGAGGCGATCCGGGAGAGCGCCCCCTCGGAATCGCCGTTCTCTCGGATGCGAACGACACCCGGAGCTTGGCCGCGGCCGACTACGACGACTTCGTCGCGTTGACTTCATCCGATGGGCTGTGGTAGCGTCTCCGTCCATCTGATTGATAGAGAAGTACTTGTTGTCTCATTCGATAAGCGTTCTGTTCCCCGCCTTTAACGACGCCGGCACCATTGCGAGCATGGTCCTGTGCGCGCGCCGCACGCTGCGGCAGCTAGCCTGCGACTACGAGATCCTCGTCGTCGACGACGGAAGCCGGGACGGCACCGGCTTCATCCTCGAGGAGCTGAAGCAAGTGGTTCCCGAGCTCCGCGTCATCTGCCACGAGACGAACCGAGGCTATGGAGCCGCGCTCGCGAGCGGCTTTCGTGGAGCACAGAAGGACCTCGTCTTCTACACCGACGGTGATGCCCAGTTCGACCCGCGTGAGCTCCCGCTTCTCGTGCGCGAGCTTCACGCCGAGATCGACTTCGTGAGCGGCTACCGCAAGCGCCGCGCCGATCCCTTCTTCCGGGTGCTCCTGGGAAATCCGTATCACCGCCTCGTGCGAGCGGCTTTCGGTCTGAAGCTGCGTGACATCGATTGTGATTTCCGGTTGTTCCGCCGCCACGTGCTTGCGGGAATCGAGCTCTCCCAGAGCGACGGCTCCATGTGCATCGAGCTTTTGCGGAAGCTCGATGTCTCCGGATTTCGTTTCGCCGAGGTTCCGGTCCGACACTATCCGAGGGTTTACGGCCGGAGTCAGTACTTCACTCTGAGGGGGGTGCTCGGCTCCTATCTGCAGCTCTTCCGCCTCTGGGTCCGCCTCGTCATCCGCAAAGAGCCCCTGCCGTCGCTGGCCGCGATCCCGAGGCAGGAGTAGACTCCCCTTCGGAGGGTGGCGCCATGAGAATGATGAGTCACCAATGGGTTCAACGACCGTCCCATGGTGCTCGTGAGCGATTTGAGCGAGAGGAGGCTCGGTCATGCCCTGAAGATCAAGCTCTCGGGAACGACGTCGAATCGGTACGGCGTCGGCACCCGGGTGGTGGTGAGCGCGGCGGGAGCGACTTATACGAGGTGAACGACGGCAAGTCGGGTTACCTCTCGATGAGCCTCCAGCCTCTCTATTTTGGGCTTGGAGAAACCGAGAGCGTGCATCGTATCGACTTATACTGGCCCTCGGGGAAGACGCAAACGCTCGAGGGGCCGGTCGCGGCCAACCAGACGCTCGAGATCCAGGAGCCGTGACGCTCCTCCTTTCCCTAATTCTCGCCTCGTCCGCGCATTTCGTCGAGGTGACAGCGGCGGTGCGTCTCGAATTTACACACGATGCCGGCGAGAAAGGCGGCTATTTCATTGGCGAGATCATGGGATCGGGCGCGGCTTTCCTCGATTTCGACGGCGACGCGGATCTCGACATCTACTTCGTGCAATCGGCAGTGGGAAAGCCGAATCAGCTGTTTCGTCAGGAGAAGGATGGTCGCTTCGTCGACGTGACGTTCGAAGCCGGCGTGGGAGACCGGGGGTACGGGATGGGCGTTGCTGTGGGGGACATCGACAACGACGGTGACGTCGATCTCTACGTGACCAAGGATGGCCCCGACGTGCTCTATCTCAACGATGGCGAGGGGACGTTCCGGAACGTCACGTCGGCCTGGGGCGCAGGCACTGACTCCTGGTCGGCATCAGCAGCCTTTTGCGACTACGATGCCGACGGCTTTCTCGATCTTTATGTGACGCGTTACGTCGCTTACGATCGCGAGAAGAAATGTACGCAGCTCGACGGAAGCGTGGACTACTGCGCTCCTCAAGTATTTCCTGGGATTACGGACGTCCTCTATCACAATGAAGGGGGGCGACGGTTCGCTGACGTGTCAGTCCGCGCCGGGCTGTCGCAGGTGAGGGCGCCTGGCCTCGGCGTCCTCTGCGCCGATCTGAACGACGACGGACGGCTCGATTTCTACGTCACCAACGACGGCGAGGCGAATCAGCTCTGGCTCAACCGAGGCGACGGCACTTTTGTTGACGAAGCCTTCCTCGAAGGGGTCGCTCTCGACGGCGCGGGAAAACCGGAGGCCGGTATGGGAATCACGGCCGGCGACATCGAAGGCGACGGCGATCTCGATCTCTTCATGACCCACATCATCAATCAGACCAACACCCTCTACGTCAGGGAGATCGGGCTCGGCTACGAGGACCGGACTACAGCCATGGGTCTTGCCGCCTTGAGCTTGTCCCGTACGGGCTTCGGGGTCGGCTTCTTCGATTTCGATCATGATTCCGATCTCGACATCGCCGTGGTCAACGGGAGAATCAAGAGACACCCGATCCTTGCCGGAGCATCTCATTCCGAGTACTGGAATCCCTACGCCGAGCCCAATCAGCTCATCGAGAACGACGGGAGCGGCAGGTTCTCGGACCGAAGCGCGGACGCGGGTGATTTCGGGAAGCCCATCGAGGTGAGCCGCGGCCTCGCATTCGGTGACGTCGATTCCGACGGGGATCTCGACCTGCTGGTCGTCAACATCTCCGCTCCCGCTCGCTTGTATCGGAACGAAGTGCGGAAGACGGGTGACTGGCTCGCGGTGAGGGCGATCGAGTCCGGTCGCGATTCGCACGGGGTGAGGGTGACGGTCAACGCGGGGGGCCGACGCATCGTCCGGCTGGCGAACCCGGGCTACAGCTACCTTTCGAGCAGCGATCCCCGAGCCCATTTCGGAGTTCCGAAAGGAGCCAAAATCGAATCGGTCGAGATCGTCTGGCCAGATGGAAGTCGAGAAACTTTCGACCGCGTCGAAGCCAACCGAAGCGTCACTCTGTCAAAGGGCTCCGGGGCTCGACGATGAGCTGGTAGCTTCCGGCGTCCAGATCGGAATGAGTCTGTTCCTTTCCGCTCGCCCAGCGTAGCCGAAGCTCGTCTACTCGAATGCGGGCGCCCAGACCGAAGAGAACCCCAGCGAGTTCCGTTTCTCGGGCCGGGGAAATTGACATCGGCGAAACACCAGACCGGCTAGTTTCAGGGATGATCCCAATCTAGTCTCACTCGTGCCAAGGGAACCGCATGAATCAGCGAACGCCGACGCCGATAGCCGCCCAAGCTGAATTGCGCGCAGGATCTTCGCGAGGTAGAATAGGCTTTAAACTGTTTGTACCATAGGGGTTAGCTTTATGCATGCTCTCGTAGGATTCCTGCTTGCGGCTGGTATCGCCGCACCGCGGGGTGACGATCGCATCGACAAGCTTCCCGAGCACTATCGAAAGTGGATCACCGAGGAAGTCAACTACATCATCAGCGAGGTGGAGAGAGAAGCGTTCCTGGCGCTCGAGTCAGAAGTGGAGCGCGAGGCGTTCCTCAATGCGTTCTGGCGCAAACGAGACGAGAACCCCACGACTCCGGAGAACGAGTACAGGATCGAGCACTACGAGCGGCTCGTCTACGTCGACAATTACTTCGGTCGCGACACCTTCCGCAAAGGCTGGCAGACCGACATGGGGCGATACTACATCCTGCTGGGTCCGCCGCGGACCCGCCACAACTTCGAGGGCAAGGACGCGATTTATCCCGTGGAGTTGTGGTTCTACAACGACGCCGACCTGAAACGACTCAACCTTCCGCCTTTCTTTTTTCTGCTGTTCTTTCGGCGACACGGAACGGGCGAGATGGAGCTCTACAGCCCCATCGCCGACGGACCCGAGAGTCTTCTCCGGCGCATCAACACCACGAGCATGGACTTTCGTGACAACATCGAGAGAGCCTACAACGACCTCAGGAATATCGACCCCGAGCTCGCGAAAGCTTCGCTCTCGTTCCGCACCGACGAGGGTGACATCGAACAGTTCAGCTCTCCTGCCTTCGGTACGCTGTCGCTTCTCGACGACATCCGCGACGCACCGTTCGTCGGACTCGATACGTCCTACGCCGAACGTCTCGATTTCGAGAGAGGTGCGGTCGAGAGCGACTACCTCTTCACCTATGTGCCGAGCGCGGGAATGGTAAGCGTTCTCCCCGGTCCGGAAGACGCCGCCTATCTCCACTGGGCGCTCGAGCTCGAGGCGAAGAACGTCGCATTCGTCAAGGACGCCGAGTCGGGAAATCTTGCCTCCGCATTCATCGTGTCGATGGAGATCGTTCCGCGCGACGACCCCGACAGGCTCGTTCTCCAGACCCGCCGCGAGTCCTTCGTCCGCCTGAATCCGACCGAGGAGCCGTTGCTGCATCGGCCGTTCTCCTACACAGGAATGACACCGGTCGTTCCCGGCGACTATACCGTGCGCGTCATCCTCCGCAACCGTGCCTGCCCGAGTCGCGAAGACCGTGACTGCCTGAGGGGCTACACCCTTCTCGACGGAGACGTGCGCATCCCTGATTGGCCCGACGACCGGTCGACGCTCGGAGACCTCGTTCTGGGATACGAGCAGGAGATGCAGGGCGGGGAGCCCGCGTACCGCGCCTATCGTTTCGGAACGGTGCAAATCAAACCGAACCCGACGGGAGTCTTTGCAGTTGGAGATGGAATGGTCGCGGCGATCGAGCCCAAGAACGCCCCGGCGTCGTCGAACGTTCGCTTCCAGCTGGTGGACGTGGAGCCCGGACGGGAGATGGGCAACGTGCTCGATGAGACGGTCCCCGTCGTCCGGAGCGGGCCCATCGTCCGTGACTTTTCGCTGGAGCGGCTCGAAAGCGGCCGGTACCGGCTGGACGCGCTTTTGACGGACGCGGAGGGTCGAGAGATCGATCGAAAGACCACGCTCTTGACGGTATCGCCACGAACGTCCATCGTGCGGCCGGGCGTGCACGGGTCGGCCCCTCAGGTGGTGGTGGAGACCCCGGGGGTGGTGGCCATGGCGCTGGGCGAGCAATATCTCGCGCTCGGCGAGCTCGAGAAGGCGCGCGCCCGCTTCGAGGAAGCTCTCTCGGCCAACCCAAAACTCGGTCTCGCTCGCGAGCACCTCGCCCGCTTCGAGATGGATGCCGGGGACAGCGGCCGCGTGGTGGAGCTTCTCGAGCCGATCTACGCCGAGGTGAAGGACCGATACGAGGTCCTGGCCCTCCTGGGGCAGGCCTACTATCGGCAGGAAAACTATGCCAGTGCCGCGGAGCTGCTGGAGAAAGCCATCGCCCTGCGGCGACCCGAGGCTTCGATGCTCAACGTGCTTGCGAGCGCCCACTACCGTCTGGGCGAGCTTTCGCGCGCGGTGGAGTTGTTGAAGCGCTCCCTCGAGCTGGTCCCGGACCAGCCCGAAATCGTCGAGCTTCTCTCCAAAGTCGAAGCGGAACGGAAGGCGTCCGGCCAGGGAAGCGAAACCGCTCCGGCTCCAGCGCTCTAGAGTCCTAGCGCAGAGATCGCCGGTATCGCTCCAGTTCCGTGAGCGTTCGCGCGAGTTCGAGATTCTCCGGGTTCGACTTCACTCCAGCGCGAAGGACGGAAATCGCCCGCTCGAGCTCGCCCGCTTCGACGTGCACGGCGGCGAGGTTCTGATACGCTCGAGCGTACCCCGGGTCGCAGGCGATCGCCTTCTCGAGGGGCGCACGAGCCAGGTCCAGACGCTTCATCTCGACGTAGGCGGAGCCGAGGTTCGACAAAGCCGGAGTAAAACAGGGCGTCAACGCAACCGCGCGTTCGAACGCCGCCACAGCCTCGGGATACATTTTCAGCGCCACCAACGCATTCCCGATGCCTTGAACCGCATCGGCATCCGGTGAAAGCTCGCTCGCCCGACGAAAGTGAGCGAGCGCCTGCTCGGCCTCGCCAACGAGAAGCAGCATTTGACCGAGGTTATAGGAGGCGAGCGGGTCGCTCGCGGCATTCTCGGCGAGCTCGCTCAGGAGCGGCCTCGCCTCTTCTGGCCTTCCCGACTCGATGAGCACATGAGCGAGGCGCTCGGTCAGAGTTCGATCCGGATTCCGATCGATGGCCTCACGAAGCCATCGCTCGGCCGAGCTCCAGTTCCCGCGGAGCGTTTCGATTTCGGCGAGCTGGAAATAGCTCTTTGTATCCTCCGGCTCGAGGGCCCGAGCGAGCTCGAGCTCGGCAAAGGCCGCGTCGAGTCGGCCGCTTCGGGCAAGCGCCACCCCGAGTCCATAGTGTCCTTCGAAGCTTCGATCGTCGACCACGAGGAGCCTTTCGAAAACTTCGGCGGCCTGCTCGGTCTCGCCTCCCTTCAGGAGGAGGTCGCCATAGAGAACGTAGGTGCGAAGCACCTTGGGGTCCGTTTCCATCGCCTTTTCGAGTCGCCGGAGCGCTTCGGTAAAACGAGCTCCGTCGGCGGGGGAAACGTCGCTGAGCTCGGTGTCGATCAGGACCTTGTACGAGTCGAGGCGGTCCTTGGGATCATCGCGATGCGCGCCGGCAGAAGGGTTGCCGCCTACATAACCGAGGGAACGGAGCCGCTCGAGGCTTTCCCGGTCGGGTCCCCGCTCCGTCACGACCTCCCCTTTGAGTCCTCGTTCGAGCTCGGCCGCCATGGAGCGCACGCGTTCGGGATCCTGTCCCGCCAGGTTCGTCGTTTCACCCGGATCGCGGGCGAGATCGTAGAGCTCGGGACGGGGAGCGAGAATCAGCTTGATATCGCCCTGGCGAAGACTGCGCAGCTCGCTCCAGCCGAAGTGGACGCGCGGAAAGAACGTCTCGGAGTAGGCCGGCACCGGTGGCACCGTTCCGCTATCGAGAAACGGGACGAGGCTTATCCCGTCGACACCGTCGAGTGGGGGAAGACGGAGGAGGTCGAGAAGAGTCGGCGTCACGTCGACGAGACGCGACAAGCCCGTCAGCCGCACTCCGCGAGGACCGCCGGGAACGCGCATGAGCCAGGGAACGGCGAGCGTCGACTGATACACGAAGAAGCCGTGGGTGTCCTCGCCGTGCTCTCCCAGCGACTCTCCGTGATCCGACGTCAATACCACCACGGTACGGGACGCCTGCTGGCTCCGGTCGAGCCAGTCGAGCAGCTCACCCACCAACGTGTCCACATAGGCAACTTCACCGCGGTAGCGGACCTCGGGGCTTGATTCAGTCGCACCGGCCACCTCGTAAGGAGCGTGGGGATCATAAAAGTGCAGGAACGCGAAGAAAGGCGGCTGCCCGTTTCCACCCGTATTTGCCTGGAGCCAGGCGAGCGCGCGTTCGAGCACCTCGCCGCCTTTGCGTTGGGAAATGACCCCCACCCTGGTTGCCGCTTCGTCGCTCTCGAAGTCGTCGAAGTACGTGTCGAACCCCTGGTCGAGGCCAAAGCGAGAATCCAGGACGAACGCTCCCACGAACGCCCCGGTGCGGTAGCCCGCCTCCTTCAGCCGCTGCGCCAGTGTCGGCACCTCGGACGAGAGGTAGAAGCCGACATTGTCCCTGACGCCATGTCGCGGTGGCGCGAGCCCGGTAAAGAGCGACGCGTGCGAAGGAAGGGTGGTGGGGGCGACGGTCTGAACCGTCTCGAACAGAATCCCCTCGATCGCGAGGCGGTCGAGGTTCGGTGTTTGCGCCGACCCCTCGAGATCGTAAGCGGAAACGTGATCGGCCCGGAGGGTATCGACGCTAACCAGAACGAGGTTCCAGGGCTCGCGCGACCCCGTACTCCCCTCGCAGCCGAACCACGACAACGCGGCGAGGAGTACCAATCGGCGGCGCACGTCAGTGCTCGCCTTCTAGCCGGGTGAGACGCTTTCGAGCCTCCGCCCGGCGCTCGACATCCGCTGGATCTCCCTCGTCGAGAAACATCTGGAACGCGGCGACGGCTTCCTCGGTCCGGTTCGCCCCGTCAGCGGCCATTCCCAGGTGGAAGGCTGCTTCCGGCCATCTCGGCTGGAGCTCCAACGCCCGCGAGAAAGCCTCGGCCGCCGGGCCGTAGCGGCCGCTCTGAAGGTAGACGTTGCCGAGACTGTACCAGAGGGTGGCGTCTTGGGGAGCCGTTTCCAGCGCGGCACGGAGTTCTTCGACGGCGGCATCGGGCTTTCGCTGCCGCAGGTAGATGAGTGCCAGATTCCGTCGGATCTCGGGAGCGGTCTCTCCGAGAGCGAGAGCTCTTCTCAGAACGGCGGAGGCTTCCTCTAGTCTCCCCTCTCGGCCATAGATCGGTCCAAGAAGCGCGAGCACCCGTGCGTTGTCAGGCGCTTCGAATCGAGCCGATTCCAGAAGTTTCTTCGCCTCGTCGATTCTTCCCGCCGCGAGAGCGAGCTCGGCGTACGCGGCTCTCATCACCGGAGTATCCCGATCGATGGCCGGGGGCGAGCCGTCGAGAAGGGCCCGAGCTTCTTCGGCACGGCCGGTCTCTCGCAGGAGCCGCGCCAGGGCCGCGAGCGCCGGCTCGAAGGTTCGGTCCAACTCGAGGGCGGCGCGCAGGTCCTTTTCTGCCGTGTCGAGCTCCCCGACTTTCTGGGCGAGAGCGCCGCGCCGCCAGTAGCCGTCAGGAGAGCTCTCGAGCGCTAGGGCGGCATCGTAGGCACTGCGCGCCTCCTTCACGAGTCCCGCGCGCTCGAGCGCCTCGGCCCGGAGCGTCTGGAAATCCGGGTTCCAGGGCGCTTCAGTAATCGCGCGTAGAGTCACCTTCAGGGCGTCTTCGACGCGCCCAGAAAGAAGGAGTGCGGAAGCGAGATTCTCGAAGCCGGTAAAATCGATTTCGCTGTCCGTAAGGAGCCGCTCGTACTCCGTCACCGCTTCCTCAAGCCGCTTTTCCTCCGAGAGGGTGTTGGCCAGCCGGTTTCGCGCCAGAGCGTTTTTCGGCTCGTCCGAGAGAATTTGACGGTAGCCCTGGATGGCTTGCTCGGCGGTGAGCTCCGGCGAAAGGAGCTCCTGCATTCGCTCGTAGACTTCGATGCGATCTTTCGGGTCGGGGCGCGGGCGCTCGTCGCTCGCTCCTGGGGCGGTCGCGGCCGCGTAACCGAGGCTTTCGAGCCGGCTCGCCGTCTCGGCATCGAGCGCAATCGTCGGCAGGAGCTCCGAGTCCTCGGCGCTAAGGGCCTCGAGATCCGAGGCGAGGCGATCGCTTTCCTCGAGAAGCGATTGACCCCACAGGTTCTTCTCCTCCTGAGGGTCGGTCTCGAGGTCGTAGAGCTCCGGTTTGGGCGCCCGAATGTACTTCCGGGCATCCGTCCTCAGGCCGCGAAGCTCGCTCCAGTTGAAGTGGAGCCGGGGAATGAGCGACTCGAAATAGGCGGTTCGCGGCGGGGCCGGCGCGTCGGAGAGCGTTGGAACGAGGCTTTCGCCATCCACCGGCCTCGAGAACTCGAGCCCTGCGACCTCGGCGACGGTGGGCGCGATGTCGACCGTTCTCACCTGCGCGCCCACCCGCTTTCCCGCGGGAATACCGACTCCCTTCAGGATGAGCGGAACGCGAACGGTGGAGTCGTAGATGTAAAGCCCATGGGTCGACTCACCGTGCTCACCGAGGCTCTCCCCGTGATCGGCGGTCACCACGATGAGACTCTCCTCCATGGAACCCACCAGATCGATCAGCGCGCCGAGCGCGTGATCGGTGTAGGCGATCTCCCCGTCGTAGAGGCGATCGCGATAGATCTCGTCGAAAGGCGGAGGGGGCTGATACGGAGCGTGGGGGTCGAACGTATGCACCCAAACGAAGAAGGGTGCGTCCGCCCGCTCCCCGATCCACTTCGTCGCCAGGCCCACGATTTCTCCTGCGGGGCGCTCGGGGTAGTAAATCTTGTGCACGGGATTCTCGTCGGGAAGCTCATCGTCGTAGCGCTCGAAACCCTGGGTGAGACCGAATCGACGATCCAGAACGAATGCGCCGACGAAAGCACCGGTATCGAATCCGGCGGTCTCGAAGACTTCGGCGATGGTCTCGACGTCGTCCCGAAGACGAAATATACCGTTGCTGCGAGCCCCGTGAGCCGGCGGGTAGAGAGCGCTCAATATCGACGCATGGGAGGGGAGAGTCTGCGGTGCCGCAGCCACTGCGTTGGTGAAGAGCACGCCGCTTTTGGCGAGGCGGTCGAGATTCGGGGTGGCGACGTCTCCGCCCAGAACGCCGAGCCGGTCCCATCGCAGGGTGTCGATGGTTACCAGGAGAATTCGGCGGGCGAGCCTCGGTCGGGACCCGCAGGAAGCCGAAGACAAGAGAGCCAGAGAGAGCGCGGCGATTGCGATGAGCGTTCTCGATCGCGGCATCGGTTCCCGATGGGTGCAGGCCATCATTCGGAAGAGTGAGTCCGCTTGTCCAGATCGCGAAGAACGGCGCGCGCCGCTTCGATGTCGGCTCGGTATCGATGGGGAAGGGCCTCGTCTACATAGCGTTTCGCCAAAGGAACGGCTTCCGCGGGCGAGCGCTCGACGAACGTCATGGCGAGATTGTACAGAGCGTCGAATTGCTGAGGGTTGAGGGTTCGCCGCCAGGCGGCAATCGCCGCCGCGAAGTCGCCCTCGCGCGCGCGGGCGACGCCGAGATCGTTGTGGGCGCTGGCGAGGTTTTCGTCGTACCGAAGGGCTTCACGGAACCGCGTCAACGCTTCGGCCGAGTCGCCCTGGGACAAAGCCAGGGAGCCGAGGTTGTTGTAGGTCGCCGCCGAGCTCGGGTCCAACTCCAGAACCGTCTCGAATTCCCGCTTCGCCTCGTCGATGCGGCCCATGCGGCCGTGAGCGACGCCCAGGTAATTGTGTGCCTCGGCATAGCTTGGTGTGCTGCGGACGAGCCCCCCCAGGAGGAACTTCGCCGAGAAGATGGAGGCGTGCGAAGGAAGGGTGAGGGGCGCGTGGGATTGCAGTTGGGCGAATCGGACTCCTTCCGAAGCGAATTGGTCGAGGTGAGGCGTCAGTCCGGTGGTCGAGCCGTACGAGCCGAGATGGTCGGCTCTCAAGGTATCGAGAGTGATCAAAAGGAGATTCCGTCCACGGAATGCTCCCGGTGCGAGCGGTTGATGGTTCGCAAGGGGAGCGAGCAGCCACCAGATCGCACCGCCGGCCACGGCGGTCGCAGCACCTATCAAGGTAATCCGAAGGGAGCGGCGCGGAGCGTTTCGTTTGCTGGAGCGTTTCTTCATGCTTGGCCGATCGCCAACACGAGCGAAGCGGCTCCATGATACCAAACGGTCCCGGTGAACCACGGGAGGGTGCCGCGCCGCGAAGGAAAAAAAAAGGGAGCGCCAAAGGCGCTCCCTTTCGAGTCGCGAAAGGCTCTTAGAACTGGAAGCGGACGCCGAGCTTCAGCGTCCGTCCCGAGAGCCACTCGATGATGTTGTCGTACGTGCCTCCGGTGCGGATCCGGAAGTTCGTCTCCGGGTTGGCGTTGAAGAGATTGTAGAGGTCCGCCATCACCGTGGCCTGATACTTCCCTCCGAAAGTGAACGACTTGTCGGCACGGATGTCGACGATGTTCACGTTGTCCGAACGGTTGTTCTCGATGGGCTCGAGGAAAAACGGCTGGGTGCCCACGTTCGGAAGGCTCACGCGGTGGATCGGCGCGTAGGGCCAGCCGCTCTGGTGGCGGAACGTGCCCGCGAGGCCGATCTCGTACGCCGTCACCCACCGAGCCGACGCGCGGAAGTTCCAGTTGGTGTTCTTGAAAACCTGTCCCAGGTCCGCGTTGTACTGAGGGAACCAGGCGGCATCGATCGGATCCACAGTGAGCGGGCCCGTAGCCTCGCTGTCGGCCCGGCGCAGCTCGTCGCGCCACTGGAAGTCGTAGCTCGCGTTGAAAAAGAGGTTGCTTCGGAAACGGCGGTTGAACGCGAACTGGATGGTGTCGAAATCGCTGTCCGTGTCTCCCGGGGCGTTCCCGTAGGCGACGTCGCTGATCGGGACACCACTGGGGAGCGTGCGGAGGTTCAACGTGGTTCCGGCGAACTCTCCCGGACAGTTGTTGCACACCGTGCTGAAAGGCTGTGTCAGGTTCTCGGTCGCCCGGGCAAAGTTGACAGTGGTCATCCCGCCGCTTCCGGCCCAGGCATTACGGACCTGCTTGCGCACGTAGGAGAACCGCCCGGAGGTGTCCGCCATGAGCTCCCGCTCGAGCGAGAAGCTGAACTCGTCGACGTACATGAGCGCGGCATCGGAAGCGATAGGAGTTCCTGACAAACCTGTCCCGCAATTTCCGATGCAGTTCACGAAGGCGCCGAGCTCCTGCGTACCGTCGTAGACCGTGTTGCCATTCAGGTCGTTAAACTTGTACCGAAGCGTCGTATACGCGCCCGGATTCGCCGCGCTCAACCCCGATCCGATATTGCCGTAGTAGCGTCCGTAGTAGCCTTTGAGGATCGTCTTGCCTTCGCCCGTCAAATCGAAAGTCGCCCCGATGCGAGGAGCGATGTTGTTCCACGCTTGGAGGCTCGCCGCCGGAACGTCGACCGGGTCGAACAGCTCGGTCAGCTCCGGCGTCTGCTGCGATGCCAGGTAGTAAAGGTCCTGGCGACCGAAACGAACGCCCAACGTGAAGGTCACGCGGCTGTTCAGCGTCCACGTATCCTGAGCGTAGATGTCGGTGTGCTGGTTGCGATCGTCGTTCAGGGTCGGAAGGCTGAGCAAGTCGATCTCGTCCAGAGCTCCGAGCACGTCGGGGCCGGCGCCTGCGGGAGGCGGACCGAGATTCGAGTTGTCGCGATAGCGGATCGGGCCCGAGTTCGTATTCCCTCCGAACCGATAGCTGTCGATCTGCCAATCGAACCCGAACTTGAAGTCGTGGCTGCCCTTAGCGGAAGGGACGTAGTAGCTCACCTGACCGGTCACCTGGGGTTTCCAGCGGCCGAGCGTGAAGGGCTGCCATCCCGCGCCCCGCTGGTCGTTGCTCGCCACATTGAGACGGGGTGGACGCGTGGCAGGGTCCACAGCCGGAACCATGGGCCAGTTGAATCCAAAATGGGCGACGACGATGTTCGAGAACATGCGGTCGTTCCAGACTCTCTGCCACTCTGCCTTGTGGAGCCACGCCCAGCTGTCCTGAGCCAGGATGGAATCCGCCGGAATCGTCGAGGACAGTCCGCGGTACGGCTTTTGCTTCAGGCTCCACTGGCTGTAACCGATGAACTGGTCCTTCTGGGTAATCTGCCAGTTCAGCTTGGCGCTGATCATGTCGAAGAGACCGATGTCGGTAGCAACGGCAGGGTCGCGTCCGGAGATGACGTCGTCGATCCGGAAATAGTTGTAGGCGCCGTAGAACCACGCCTTGTCTTTCACGATGGGGCCGCCCGCGTCGATATGGAACTCCATGAACTCGCGCACCGGAGCGGAGGAGCCGCCGCGAGCAATCAAGTCATCGTCGATATTATCCGTGACGAAGGGAGACTTCAGGTCGCCGGCAGGCTCGATGTCCCAATGGGTGAGGCTCGAGAAGTCGTTACCGCCGCTCTTCACCGTGGTCACGACCTGCGCGCCGGGAGTCGACATCTCGACGTCGGCACCCTGCGCGGAAACCTGGAACTCCTGGATCGCGTAGTAGTCGTAGTAACCGCCCGCGCCGCCGGTGCCTTCGGTCGTGTTGATCCCTTCATTGATGATTCGGTTCTGGTTGCGGCGCCCAAAGGTCTCGTATCCCGACTGCTGCGACTTGTGCGAGCCTCCCACGTCGTACCCGCGCATGCGAACGCCGGGGCTCTGCTGGAGCACGGCCCACATGTCGGTCGCCGACGGGATGTCTTCGATTTGGGTCGTGTCGAAGGTAGCTGAGATCCCCGTCGTCTTGACGTCCACGACGGGCGACTCCCCGGTGACGGTAATCGTCTCCGCAACCGTGGCGAGCTCCAGGGCCGGACTGATGGTGAACGTGCTTCCCGTCGTCACGACGACGCCTTCACGGTTCAGCGTCTGAAATCCCGCCAGCTCGAACGCCATGGAGTACGTTCCGGGCGGCAGCGCCAGGAAGCGGTAGCTTCCATCGACGTCCGTCGTCGCCGTGCGGCCTCCGATGATCGCCTCCGACGTCAGCGTCACGCTGACACCGGGCAACACCAAGCCCTGGCTGTCCCGCACGACTCCTTCGAGCCGGCCGTAGCTCTGGGCCTGGGGGAATGCCAAGCCCGCCGCGAGCAGGACAGCGGCGGAGAGGCAGATGATTTTACGCGTCATAGCACTTTACCCTCCTTAGAAAGATCCCGAAACTTCAGTGCCGCGGCCCACGACGAGGCCGCGTGGACATACCAGCAATCAACGTGCCACAAGCTCCACGACTGGGCCCGGGGAACCTAAGTGTTGTGACGATTTGATTTCCACCGTCGGTGCATCGCTCATGGACGCGGCGGCCCGCGCACCGTATCCAAATTTTTGAAGACGTTTCCTAACTATTTGGATGTTACAGAGGGGCTTCTCGGCGAACCTCTTCAATGGGTTGGTTCTGGGTATCGACCTTTTAGAGCGACGATGAACTCGACTGGAGGCTCCAGTCCAATTTCCCGGGCGCGCTCCACGTGACGCCAGGCAGCGGCGTAGTCGCCGGCGGCCGCCGCGGTCATGGCGGCGTCCACGTGGATGTCGGCCCGGTCGGGGGCGAGCTCGAGCGCTCGAGCGAACGCCTCCGCCGCTTCGCGGCGCTGGCCCTGATGGCGCAGAACTTGTCCGAGGGCGTAATACGTCTCTGCCTCGCGAGGGTCTTCAGCGAGGGCGCGCTCGAGAAATGAGATGGCAAGCCCAGCGTCTCCCCGAAGCGCCGCCACCTTGCCTAGGCTGGAAAGCGCGCCGACGTTACGGGGCTCGATCGTGAGCGCACGCTCGAAGATCTCGGTCGCTCCCGGGAGATTCCCCGCCTGGCTCAAAAGGATTCCGAGGTTGACGAGCGCCGAGACGTGGGTGGGCGCTCGCGAGAGCGTCTCGCGATAGAAGGCGATCGCCTCGTCCTGGCGGCCGCGGCGGGAGAGGTGGTTCGCGAGGTTGTAATAAAAATCCGCCTCCTCGGGCTGGAGCTCAAGCATCCGTCGCAGCGGGACCTCCGCGCGGTCCCACTCGCCCCGAGACTCGGCGTCCTTCGCCCGGGTCTGGAGGCCGACGAGGGAGACGGCATGGTCGGCCACCGTGGCCATCACGCGATCGTCGAGACTTACGTCCGGATGCAGGGCCCGGGCGAGCTCCGCGGCGGCGACAGCTCGCGCTCGATCTCCCCGTCTTCGATAGGCGCGCGCCAAAACGGCGTGAATCGCGCCAGCGCCGGGCTGGAGCTCCGCCGCTCTCTCGAGGTGCGCGAGCCCCTCCTCGAGCCGTCCGCGCTCGAGCTCGATGCGACCGAGCCCGAGTTCGGCGAGGGCACAGCTCGCATCGGAAACGATCGCGCTTCGGAACGACGACATGGCGTCGTCGAGGCGGCCCTCCTGCTCGTGGATGTCAGCTTCGAGAAGGTGAAGAGGCGCGTACGAGGGCTCGAGAGCAATGGCCGCGCGGACGGCGAGAAGTGCCGGCTCGAGCTCGAGCAGCTCCCGTAGCGTCCGGGCCTCTAGGTAGGGCCAGCGAAAATCCTCGTCATCCAGCTTTCGAGCGGAACGATAACAGCTAGCCGCCTCACGAAAGAGATCGTGAGCGTGAAACAACATCGCGAGCGTTCCCCAGCTCTCGGCTTCGCGCGGAGAACGAGCGACGTCCTCGCGCGCCTCTTCGATCCGCCGGGCGACCTGCGGCTCCATCGAGGACGTGTCGGGTTCGGGAATGGGACCGAGTGGCCGGCTGCGAACGACAAAGACGATCGCACCCGCCACGAGGAGGAGAACAGGATACAGGAAGCGGCGCTTGGAAGGCGCCGACGCTCTTCGCTGCCGGCTCATTCTTCTAGAGTTACTCGGTGCTCTTTGAGGAGTCTACCGCAAATTTTGACCGGGAACGAGAAGAGCGGTAACGTCACCGGGCATGGGGCGTACCCGTCCAACTGCGCTCGTGCTCGTCGCGCTCGTCGGCTGCTCGATGGGGCGAGAGAGGCCTTCCAACCTCATCCTCGTGAGCGTGGACACGCTTCGCGCCGACCATCTCTCTTGCTACGGAAGCGCTCTCGTCTCGACCCCAGCCATCGACCGGGTGGCTCGGGAAGGGATCGTCTTCGAGAACGCCACTACCGTCGCACCCACCACGCTTCCGGCTCACGCTTCCCTCTTGACCGGAGTAACACCGCTCCAGCACTGGGTCCATGACAACGTCGGGTTCCGGCTGCGGGACGACATTCCCACCCTGGCGTCCACCCTGAAGGACGCCGGCTTCCGCACGGGCGGATTCGTGGGGTCCTTCGTCCTGGACCGGAGGTTCGGGCTCGGGCGCGGCTTCGACGTGTACTCCGAGGAGATCCCTGAGACCGAGAGCGGTCTGCGAGAGCGCCGGGGTGAAGAAGTGCTCGACGAAGCCCTCTCATGGATCGGCGCCGGGGACGAACCGTTCTTTGCCTTCGTGCATTTCTTCGACCCTCACCGCCCCTACGACCCTCCGGCGCCTTTCCACCCCGGAACGGAAGACCCTCAGGCTCGCTACCGCGGTGAGGTGGTGTACGTCGATTCGCTCGTCGGCCAGCTCCTCGCATTTCTCGACTCGAATGGGCTTTCCGATTCGACGGTCGTCGCCGTCACCGCCGACCATGGCGAGTCGCTGGGCGAGCATGGCGAGGACACCCATGGACTTTTTCTCTACCAGTCGACGCTCCACGTTCCCCTGCTTCTTCGGGGCCCCTCGATTCCAGAGGGAAAGAGGGTGAGGGAGCTCGTCCGCATCGTCGATGTCGTTCCGACCGTTTTGGAGGCGCTCAGTGTGGAGGCGCCTTCGGGGCTCGAGGGCGTGAGCTTCCTGTCGGCGTCGGGGGAAGCGCGGATCCAAGACGTCGAAGCCTACGCGGAGACCTTCGTGCCGCGACTTCATTTCGGCTGGAGCGAGCTTACGAGCCTCAGGCGGGGCAATTGGAAGTTTGTCCTCGCCCCGAGAGCCGAGCTCTACGACCTCGATTCCGATCCGGAGGAGACACGGAACCTCGTCGAGAGCGAGGCGAGCGTGGTCCAGGAAATGGAGGACGAGCTCGGTCGATTGAAGGGGGCCGAGGACGTTCGCGCCGGGCCGGTGGACGAGAGGACTCTAGGTTCACTGCGCGCGCTCGGCTATCTCGCGGGCGAGGGCGCCGCTTCTTCCCGGGTCGCCGCTGCGGAGCTAGCCGATCCGAAGGATCGGGTGGACGTATACCGGGAGATTCTCGAAGTCTCGGTGGTTCGAGAGCCTTCGCCGGAGCTGGTGGAGCGGCTGGAGGCCGTCTTGAAGCTGGACCCGCGAAATCCACGGGCGCTACAGCTGGGCGGAAGCCTCCTCCTCGACCTCGGTCGCCCGAAGGAGGCGTTCGAATGGTTCGCCCGCATGGGAGACGAGAGCTTCGAAGGCGTGTTCGGGCAGGGGCGTGCTTTGCTCGAGCTAGGCGACCACGGGAACGCAAAGGACCGTTTCGAGCGCGCCCGGAAGATCGATCCGAGCGCCGCGAGCGTATCCTCTCGTCTCGCGTCGATCGCCAAGGCGGAGGGCGACCTCGAAGGCTACGAGCGGTCGTTGCGCGAAGCGATCGAGCTCGAGCCGAACGCCTCCCGTTACCGCGCACTCGCCGACTTTCTCCTCTCCTCCGGCCGTGAGGCTGAGCTCGTGTCGTTGACCCGGGAGTGGATAGGACCCGACGCGGCGGCGGCGAGTGCTTACGCCCGGGGACAGCTTCTCGTTTCTCAAGAGAACTTCGAAGGCGCTCTTGTTGAGCTCGACCGCGCCCTCGGTCTCTCCCCCGACGACGACGAAATCGAGCTTGCTCTTGCGAACACTCTGAGCCGCCTCGGCCGGTTCGAAGAAGCCCTCACCCGCTACCGATCGATCCTGGCGCGGACGCCCTGTTACTCCGGCGCTCTGCTGAACGCAGGCGCCGGTTACGAGCGGCTCGGTCGGGTCGAAGAGGCGATTCGTTCCTACGAGACCGCCATCCGCTGCGACTCCTCCTATGCGAGCGCCTATCGCAATCTGGGCGCCGCCCTGGCGCGCAAAGGCGAGCTCCGGCGCGCCCTCGACGCACTCCGAAAGGCGCGGGAGCTCATGCCCGACGATCGGGAGGTCGCCGCAGCCGTTCTCGAGCTCGAGTCTCTCTTGCGCTGATCGCCCGGCCACGGTGGTGAGCCAGCGCCCTTCGAGAGAGTGACCTGTGCAGTTGTAAGCTCGAAAGGTAGCGACATCTCGCTGACGATAAGGATTTCCCCCGCCCCGCAATTCGAGGCTGACGTCCAGCGTCGCAGAACTTCGTCTGGTGCTCGTCGGTCTCTGGGTTGAAGTTTTCAGCGATGAGTTCGATGCTGTAATGAAGCAAGGGGGGTGCCCCCGGCCAGATCAGCACTATAGATTAGCGGTTGGGAAAGAAGTTGAACGAGCACTCGACCTAGACAGGACCCGATATCGGAGAGCTTCGGCGCAATCCGTGCGCACGGCGCGTTTCGCTGACTCTTCGATCCGAGCCAGATTGGCGTCGATTCCTCAGCCCTGGCGCATCCAATGACTTCCACGGGCTCCCTGGTGTCGATCGAGAGCGCGGCTCGAGCATCGGGCGAGATCCGCTGCAGCCGCTCGACGGCGTCCGCGTTTTGCGATCCCGCCATTCCCTGGACCTGCGCAGGAGAGCAGTCGGATGGGGTCGTAGAGCCAGTATTCACCGACGTCCTGCGCTTAGAAGAACAGGAGGTAAAAAGACGCCGGAATGCCGCGAGACATGTAGCCTTGATGGAACCAGCGAGCCGCGACCAGGGCCAGACACAACTTTGAGGTTACCCCCGAAGGCTGTGCCGCAGCTTCTCGAGAACTGCCCTGGCCGCGGCAATTTCCTCACGGTAACGTTCAGGCGGAGCCTTCGCGGCGAAGCGCTCCAGATAGGGAACGGCTTCGCCTGGCGATAACTCGAGGAGAGCCATCGCCAGGTTGTACAGGGCATCAAATTCGTCCGGTGCCAGCTCGACGGCACGTTTCCATGCGACGACCGCTCTCTCGAGCTCTCCGCGCCGCGCATGGGCAACTCCGAGGCCGTTGTGGGCGCTCGCGAGCTCTTCGTCGGTGGCGAGGGCGCGCTCGAAATGCGCGATGGCCTCGTCGTTTCGACCCCTGCCGAGCTGGACCGAGCCCAGGTTGTTGTGTGCGGTGGCGGAGCTCGGGTCGAGCTCGAGCACTTTCAAGAAGGCGAGCTCGGCCGCGGCCGGCTCACCGAGCCGCGCAAGGGCCACGCCCAGAATATTTTGGGCTTCCGCGAAGTCGGGATGAGCCTCGGCGACAGGCTCGAGAAGGACGCGGGCTTTTTCTACTTCGCCGGTGTCGACGAGGTAGGAGCCGAGGAGGACGAGAAGGGACAAGTCGGTGAGGCCGCTTTCCACCGCGCCTTCGAGAACGTCGATCGCCTCGTCCGCTCGGCCCACCTGTCGAAGCGCGTAAGCGAGCTTCTGATGGGCGAACGAGGAGCGGGGCTGTTGCTCACGAATCTTCCTCAACAGGTCGAGGGCTTCCTCCTCGTGTCCGTTCTGGAACAACGTGCCCGCCTCGTCGTGCGCGTTGGCGAAGTCGACGAGACGCTTTGGGTCGTCGTCCTCGGAGTACGTGTCGCGGCGCACGTCCACCGGGGCGACGAGATACCCGAGGCTTGCCAGCCGACGAAGGGTTTCGGCATCGGTTGACGCTGGCTCGGAAGTATCCCCGGCGACGAGCGCGTCGAGCGAGTCACGAAGCTCCGAAGCGAGTCGGGCCCGACCGGGCGCCAGGTTCTGGGTCTCTCCAGGATCCCCGTGCAGATCGTAGATCTCGGCGATGGGAAGCGCGATGAACTTGTATTGGCCTCGAATCACCCCCCGAAGCGGCGCCCAGCCTCGAGTGAGATGAGGATTGAGCGCCTCGAAGTAGCTCGTGGGCGCCTCGTATCGCGAAGGCGCGTGGAGGAAGGGGCGAATACTCGTTCCGTCGATCTCGGGAGGGTTCTCGATACCCAGGAGGTCCAGAAGCGTGGGAAGAACGTCTACGTGGCGCACCCGCGGAGAAAAACGGCCGGCGGGGATGGTTTTGGACCACAGAATCCAGGGCACCGACAGAGTCGCGTTATACGCGAACGTCCCGTGCGTGAGCTCGCCGTGGTCGCCGATGGACTCACCGTGGTCGCCGACGAGCGCGACGAGCGTGTTCTCGAGGAGGCCAGCGGCATCGAGCCGCGCCAGGAAGGCACCCAGCCTGTCGTCCACGTAGGCGATCTCCGCCCCGTACGAATCTCCCGAGTGGCGGGAGGCGAACGGTTCGGGAGCCGCGTAGGGAGCATGGGGATCGAAGAGATGGATCCAAACGAGCCACGGCTCGTTTCGGCGTTCGCGCAGCCAGGCTTCGGCGGGAGCGAGCACCGATTCCGCCCTTCGTTCGAGCTCGGTGAAGCTCTCGAACGTCCTTTTCTCACCGTAGTAATCGTCGTATTGTTCGAACCCGCGTGCCAGACCGAAACGAGCGTCGAGCACGAACGCTCCCACGAACGCCGCCGTTCGATAGCCGTGATGGCCCAGAATAGTGGCAAGCGTGTCGTGCCCGGGGCCGACCCGATACGTGCCGTTATCGTGGACTCCGTGGCGGGTCGGATACTTCGCGGTGAAGATCGAGGTGTGGGCGGGAAGAGTCAACGGCACGTGGGAAACGACATCTTCGAATACGATGCCCTCCTCCGCCAGGCGATCGAGATGCGGTGTGAGTCCCGCGTGCGATCCGTAGCTACCCAGGTGGTCAGAGCGTAACGTATCGATCGTTACGAAAAGAAGGTTATTTCCCTGGAGCGAGCCGTGAGCGAGCTCGTTTGGGGCGCGAGTCGAGCGCCAGAAAATCGCCAGTACCGCTGCCGCGAGGACGAGGGCGAACCGTGCCACGTGTCGTCGCCTCGGGACGCCGAGCGTTGGAGCCTTCGGTTTGCGCTGGCCCCTTCGTCCCCCCATGGGTCAGGAAAGCACGTTCACGATACAGTGCGTGTTGCCGCCCAGGCGGTGCGTCACGTCCCGGATCGGGCTCGGTTCATAGCCGAGCTCGCGGTAGAGATCAAAGGCGCGTGCACCCTTGTTTCGCAATGCCTCGCGCGTCACTACCGGCGCAGTCTCGGACAGCTCACCGGGGAAAATTGGGTAGAGAATCCGGCGCTCGCCGGCGTTCTTGTCCACGTAGGGAACGGCGTTGATCGAGAAGCGAGTTTGCGTGACGTCGGTGGATTCATGGTCCAAGAAGACGATGTCGTAGCCGAGCTCACGCAGCTGGTCAGCGTGACGCCTCAACTGCCGGACTTCGGTGGCGAGCTCTCCGTCCGTCAGGCGGGTGGCGACCGCGACACCGCCGTCGAGGAGAAGGAAGGACTGGTCGATGTGTTGGAGGAAAGGGCTCTGCTTTTCATTCCCTATGACAATGACGTCTGCTTTTCCGAAGATCCGGGAGATATCGTCCAGGACCCGTTTCTTCGTAACATCACGATTTCGAGCTGTGTAGGCCGCGACGGTGCGCGCCACGTCGTTATATCCCACGAAGACCGTGGTTCGCTCGCCTCTCGAATCGAAAGCCAGGTTTCCCCCTTCGAAGGCGAACGTGGCCTCCACGACCGCATCTTGCCCGAAGACGAACTCGGCGACTAGCTTGCGGTCGGCGGACATCTGGCTCGGTCGTCCGAGTGACGGGTCCATCGTTTTCCCCACGAGAAAACCCATTTGCCCAGAGCTAAATGACTTTCCAAGGTCCTGAGCCCAAAAATCGATCTCGACCATTGGAGCGGTCACGACGTGCAATTGAGCCGCCCGGTCACCCGCAAGCTTGAGAGTGGCGTACCCGAGATCTCGGCAGTCGCTGCGAGCCACAACGTGCACCGTCGTGTAGCTCGGAAGAGCCTCGAGAACATCCTGGAAAACGACTCTCAAGAACCTGGAGAGGGGCGCGCGGCCGAGCCCGTCGTCCGCCAAGTAGTCCATCTTGCCTGCAGGTATGCAGATGAGCACGCTTTCCAGGGTCCGCCGAAACTCGGGCTGAACGACGTGAGGATGGTCGGCAGGTCCTCTGCGCTCACCGAGACCATAGCCCCGCCGCGTCCGCAGTAGACAGGCGGATCCGAGGGCGAGCAGCTCGCGACGGGACACAAGAGCCACGATAGAGTTTAGCTAAAGCTCGGAACCAGAACGGCGGGTGAGGCTCGAAGGCCCCACCCGCCTTGGAAAAGAAGCGTGAGGCTCGCCTAGAACTGGTAGCGAACCCCGATCTTGAGCGTCCTCGGATCCAGGGTGGCGATGATGTTATTGAAATTACCACCTGTGCGTAGGCTGAAGTTCACCTCGGAATTGCTGTTGAACAGGTTGTAGATGTCCAGCATCGCCGAAATGCGCCCGCTCCCGACGGCGAACCCTTTCTCCACGCGCACGTCGGTGATGACCACGTCCTCGGAGCGGTTCTGGTCGACGTTACTGAGAAAGACCTGACTGCTGCCGGAGCCGGGAATGTTGACCGTGTGGATGGGTGCCCAGGGCCAGCCGCTCTGGTAGCGGAAGTTGCCGGAGAGCGCGATCTCCACGGGGAACACGTAGCGGGCGAGCAACCGGGCGCCCCAGTTGGTGTTGTCCTGGCGGAAGGGTACGTCGAGGCTGTGATTCTGCCAGCAGTTCGACGCGCCTCCGAGGTCACAACCGACATCGAGCGGATCGGCATCGAGCGGGCTGGTGCTCTCCCCGGTGCCACGCCGGAGCTCGTCGCGCCACTGGTAATCGAAGCTGCCCTGGACGAAGAAGGCGCCGGTGAACCGCCGGTTGAAGGCGAGCTGGATCGTGTCGTAGTCGCCGTCGCTCCCGGGGAAAGTGTCGATTACCTGGTCCTGGGCATTCGCCGTGGAATCCGGAACCCGCTGCACCCTCAAGGTTTGACCGGTGAATGGGTCGGTCGGACAGGGGAATACCGCGTCACCGCAGGGGATACCCTGACCGTTGAGGAGTGGGAGCTGCTGCGCCCGGTTCCACTGGCCGTAGTCGTTTCGCTGCTGTTTGCGTACATACGAGAAGCGGATCGACGTGTCGGTGACGATCTCGTGCTCCACCGAGCCGCTGAACTCGTCGGCGTAGGCGGGCTTGAGGTCGGGATTGACCGCGGTTCCCGAAGCGCCCTCGAGGCTCGACCCCACTGTACCCGATTGAGTGACGATGTCCCCGAGCTCCTGAGCGCCGTCGAAGAGCCCGTTCTGGTTCTGGTCCAGGAACTTGAATCGGATGAACGCCACGTTCGCCGGGTTACCGGGAGACAGCGTGTCGGCGATGTTGTTGTAGTAGCGCCCGTAATGGGCTTTGACCACCGTCCTGCCGCTGCCGCTGAGGTCGTAGGTGACGCCGAGTCGAGGCGCGACGTTGTTCCAGGTGGTCAGCGTCTGCCCTTGAATGGTCCCGGTGGGGAAGAAGCTCGAGAAGAACGGCGTCAGCTCGGAGTCGAGGTAGTACGCGCGCTGGCGTCCAAAGCGAAAGCCGAGGTTCAGGGTGAGCCGGTCGCTCGGGCTCCAGGTATCCTGAACGAAGAACGCCGTCGTCGTGTTCCGGTTGTCGGCGCTAACCGCTCCATTCTCCGGGACGCTGAACAGCGCGATCTCGTCCGCGTTGTTCGGGCGTCCGAGCTGGCTGTTGTCGAAGTAGCGCAGGGGGCCAGAGTTCGAGTTGGAGCCGTACTGTGAGCTATCGATCTGCCAGTCGAAGCCGAACTTCCAGTCGTGGCTGCCCGCCTTGTTGGGGATGTAGTAGTTCAGGGTCGCTGTGATCTGCGGCTTCCAACGATCCAGCGTGAAGGGCGGATTCGTGTTGTTCCAGCCCGCGCCCGATCGGATGTTGGTCGCCTGGTCGATGCGGGGTGGGTTGGAAACAGGATCGACCGCGGGAACCATGGGCCAGCCGAAGCCGAAGTGCTTCACCTGGACGTTGCTGAAGGCCTGATCGTTCCAGACCCGCTGCCACTCCGCTTTGTGTACCCAGGACCAGCTCGCTTGCGCGAGGATGGACTCCGGCGGGATGACCGCCGAGAGCCCCCGTACGGGCTTTTCCTTGAGCTGATACTGGCTGTAGCCGATGAACTGATCCTTGTCGGTGATCTGGAAGGTCACCTTGCCGCCGAATTGGTCGAAATCTCCGATGTCGGTGGCAACGCTCGGATCCACACCGGAGATCTGCTTGTCGATCTTGAAGTGGTTGTAGAACCCGTAGAACCACGCCTTGTCGGTCACGATCGGGCCGCCCACATCGACGTGCGTTTCCCAGAAGAGAAGGTTGGGATTGCCGGTGAACCCTCTCGCCCTCGTTGCCTCGTCGATGTTGTCGGAGACGAAGCTATCGTCCTCGTAGTCTCCGTGAAAGAGCCCGGAGAACTCGTTGCCGCCGCTCTTGAGAGTCATGACGACCAGCGATCCCGGTGACGTCATTTCCACGTCCGCGCCGGCCGCCGAAGTCGTGAACTCGTCGATGGAATAGTAATCGTAGTAGAAGCCGGTGCCGCTCGTGCCCTCGGTCGAATCGACGCCATCGGAGATCACGCGGTTCTGTCGCCGAACCCCGAAGCTCTCGTAGCCGATCTGCTGGCTCTTGTGGCTTCCGCCGACGTCGTAACCGCGCATGCGAACCCCCGGGGTCTGTCCGAGCACCGCCCAGACATCGGTGGCACTTGGAACATCCTGGAGCTCCTCACGGCCAAAGTCGTTGCTGAGCGCCGTGTTTCGCACATCGACCACCGGTGATTCTCCCGTCACCGTGACCGTCTCGGCGATGGTCGCCACCTCGAGCGTCACGTTGATCGTCACCGTCCGATTGCCCTCGACGATGATCCCCTCTCGGTTGAGCGTCTGAAAACCCTGAAGGTCGAAGCGAAGGTCGTAGGATCCTCGCCTCAAACCACGAAAACGAAAGGTTCCGTCTGCGAGGGTCACCGCGACTTGTTCGCCCAGCACGGCGGCGCCGGCCATCGTCACGGTGACGCCGGGCATCGCGAGGCCCTGCGCATCCACGACCGTGCCCTGGATCTCACCCGCGGTCTGAGCCGCGGCCATGGAACCGAAGACCAGGAGCAGGGACAGAAGCAAGGCGGGTAGTTTTCTTGTCATGAGAACTGCTCTCCTTTCTAACTTTCCCGGAAACGGGCGAGCCCTTGATTCCGAAATTTGAACTCGCGCTCGGCGACGGGCTTCGCCGACGACGTGTGTCGCGAGACGAGAGTTGCAACGCCTGTGCCAGCGGTCGTGCAAGCGACGACGTCGAGCAAGCCGCGGAGTTACCGGGAGTTGGCTCGTCCGCAGATCGAGAGGCCGAGGAGGAGAGAATCCGGAACCTCGGATTCATCTACGTGATCTTGAACGCGGCCTCCGGTGACTTTGGAACGTTGAATCGTGCTTCAGTATTTTGAATGGTAACGGCCACTGTCCTGGATAAAGTGGCCTCGTGCTAACTTGACTCATGCATCGGGTCTTGCTCCTGCTTCCCACTTCGACTTACCGTTCGCGAGACTTCTTGCGCGCGGCCGATCGACTCGGGATCGAGGTCGTGGTCGCATCCGAGGAGGCGAGCACTTTCGAGCCGCTTCAGCGAACCCGACTTCTAACGGTTGATCTCCTCGACCCCGCGGAAGCGGCCGAGCGAGTCTCTCGGTTTCACCGGCTTCACCCGCTGAGCGCGATCGTGCCCGTGGACGAGGAAACCGCCGTCCTTGCCGCAGCCATCTCTTCGCGTCTCGGACTTCCCCATCATGGATCTCTCGGGGCCGAACGGGCCCGCTCGAAGCATCGCATGCGGGAGGCACTCGCCTCCGCGGGAGTTTCTTCTCCACGATTCCGCGTGGCGTCCACTACGGAAAGCCCGGTTTCGCTAGCGGAGACGCTGCGGTACCCGGTCGTCCTAAAGCCGGTGTTTCTGTCGGGAAGTCGGGGTGTCGTTCGCGCCGACGATGCCCGGAGCTTCACCGAAAGATTCCAGTGGCTTCGCGAGTTGCTGTCCTCACCCGAGCTCCGGAGGCGTGGCGGCGAGCGGGCCGAGATCGTTTTGATAGAAGACTTCGTTCCCGGTGTCGAGGTTGCCGTCGAAGCGCTTCTGACCGAAGGTCGTCTGCAACTGCTGGCGCTTTTCGACAAGCCGGATCCCCTCGACGGTCCGTACTTCGAGGAGACCATCTACGTGACACCCTCGAGGCTTGATCAGTCTGTTCAGGAAGACATTCTCGAAGTGACGGCGCAGGCCGCCGAAGCTCTGGGGCTGCGGCATGGTCCAGTTCACGCCGAGCTCCGATTGCCTGAAGGCGGTCGCCCAACGGTCATCGAGATCGCTGGACGCTCGATTGGCGGTCTGTGCTCAAGGGTCCTTCGATTCGGGCCAGGGCTCTCTCTCGAAGAGCTCGTACTGAAGCATGCGATCGGAGAAGACGTGAGAGGAATCCGCCGCGAGACCCGAGCGGCGGGCGTCATGATGATCCCGATTCCGAAAGGAGGCGTCCTCCAGGAAGTGGCGGGACTCGACGCTGCGGGCGCGGTGGAAGGAGTGTCCGAGGTCGCGATTACCGCCCACCTTGGGCAAAGTCTGATTCCGCCTCCCGAGGGCTCGAGCTATCTCGGGTTCATCTTCGCACGGGCCGATACGCCCGCAGAGGCGGAGCGCGCTCTACGGGAAGCCTATCGCCGGCTCGACTTCAGAATCGAATGAGGGCCCGTCTTACTTGGCCGGGCTGTAATAGGGGTTTCGTCCCGAGGCGTGATCGGTCGTATCCATGATGGCGCCCACCTGAGGGATCGCTTCGCGGATTGTGCGCTCGACGCCCTGTTTCAGGGTGACGTCCGCCATGCCGCAGCCAACGCATCCACCACCCATGCGGATGAAGACCTCGTTCCTCTGAACGTCGATGAGCTCGATCCACCCTCCGTGAGCCGCAACCGCTGGATTGATCTCCCGGTCCAGGATGTTCTGGACTTTCTTTTTGATCGTCTCGGGGTCGGGAATGGAATCGAGGACGTCGTCGGAAACGGGGTTTACCCCGCTCGTCAGCACCTCCCGGATCGTGGCGCCGACCTGCTTCGCGATGGGTGTCCAGTTGCCTCCCGTGGCGGCCGCCACGGTCACGACATCGTCCTGAATGAGAACGGACTGGACGCCGTCGATGGTAAAGAGCTTCTCCGCCAGCGGCGAGCCCGAGGCCGTTTCAGCCGTGCCGAAGAAAACCGAGCCGTCAGGATAGACGGGACGGTCCACGACGAAGCGGCAGTGATTGGCATCCTTGGGTTCGGCAGTGATACGGATCGTGTTCATGTCCCGATTATAGCTGCTGCCGACCTTCGATGGGACCCAACTGGTCCCGGGTGGGCTCCGCTCAGCAGAACCAGGCTTCTGTCAGTCGCGGCGTCGGCTTCGGCGCTCCGAGATCTGGAAGTTTGGCCCCCGCAAGCTCGGCGAGGCCGGCCAGCGTTTGGCGATGGGACCATCCCTCGACCATTGCGTTCTCCACGAGCTTCTGGCTCGCTCGCTGGAGGGAATCCATCTCCGGGTCGGGGTGATCCCATCGGTACGTAAGAGCCCCGGGGTCGAGGCTTCGGAGGTGCGGGCTCAGCGCCGGTCGTCCGAGGAGGAGCGAGCCGGGAGGGACGAGAAGCCTCAGGGCGAGTTGCACCGGTTCCACGTCGTCGACGAGCCGCTCTTGCGCGATCCACCGCAGTAGCGCGCGATGATCGCCGAGGGTCGTCCACGGGGTGAAAGGTACGAACGTCGGTCGAAAGCCGATGCCCGCACGGCGCGTGGCATCGAGCACCTCGAGCACGTCGGCCTGTGAATGGCCTTTGTCGAGCTCCTCGAGCACGCGGTCGCTGAGCGATTCGACCGCGGTAACGATGAAGAGGCATCCCGAATCGGCCAGCTCTTTCAAGATGCCACGGTGCCGGAGCAGGTGCTCTACCTTCGCGGTGAAATCGAACGTCAGCTCGGGAAACTCTCGGTGCATCGCCCGCACGATGGCGAGAGCATGACCGGGACCGTTCAGGAAATCGGGGTCGACGAAATCGACGTGGTGCGCGCCTTCCCTAACCGCCTGTCGGATGTCCGCAAGGACCGTTTCCCTGGGCACGACGAAGAAGCGTCCCTCGTAGATCGGCGGGATGGGGCAATGGCGGCAGAGATGGAGGCATCCGCGAGTGGTCTCGATGGCCTCGACGAGGACATGGACGCCGTCGCCCCGGTCCAGGTGCACGTAACGCTCGAGGGCCGGAAGCTGGGCACGTTCCGGCACAGGGAAGTCGAGTCGAACGCGAAAGGGCCGCGGTTGCCTCTCACGTGGTTCGGAGGAGACGACCCGCTCGACCAGAGCCTCCTCGCACTCTCCGCTCAGAACCGAGTCGGCGCCTCTCGCGAGGAGCAGCTCGGCGTTCAGCGTCGCGTACAGTCCATAGAGGCAGATATGGCAGGATGGATTCAGCGCCCTAATCCGAGGCAGGAGCTGAAGCGCGATGCGCAGAGCGGTATGCATCGGAACCGAGATCCCGACGAAATCGGCCCCTCGGACCGCCGCCTCGTCCAGGGGCTCGACCACCAGGTCGATGCCACGCGCGGAAAATCCGCTGCGCTTCAAGAAGGCCAGAGGCACCGCCAGCCCGAGAGGTCTCCGGCCGAGCTCGTAGCACGACAGGAGCAGGACGTTCCCCGGACCCGATGTCATGACCCCAGTATATAATTTGCGCTCGATGCCAATCGGGAGAGCAGCGCTCCTGGTTCTGCTCGCTACGAGCCTCCAGGCTCGGCAACAGGAGGCCACGATCAAAGCCTTCTCTCAGGAGCAGCTCGGGAAGGGTCACGTTCGGGCAGAAGGCTACGTCGATATCCGCACCGAGGACGTCCAGCTCACCGCCGATCGTGTCGAGTTCTGGGAAGATGAGATGCGCGTCGTCGCCGAGGGGAACGTGGTCTACGAGCAGGGAGATCAGAAGATCATCGCCACCCGACTCGAGGCTGATCTCCGAACCAAGACCGGCCGCTTTTTCAACGCCCACGGGATGGCGGGCAGCGATCTATATTTCTACGGAGACATCATCGAAAAGGTGTCGGACGACACCTACGTGGTGGAAGGAGGGGCCTTCACCTCCTGCGCCCAGCCCGTTCCGCGCTGGCGCTTCACCGCCGGCAAGGCTCGCATCAAACGGGACCACCACGTCGCGCTTCACAACGCGTTTCTGAAGGTGAAATCTCTTCCCGTTTTCTACACTCCGGTTCTCTACTACCCCATCAACGAGCGAGACCGGTCGACGGGCTTCTTGTTTCCGCAGATTGGCAACTCTTCGATCAAAGGGTTTCTCTTCACCCAGGGCTTCTTCTGGGCGATCAATCGCTCGATGGACGCGACTTTCAGCTACGAGCGCTTCTCCCAGATAGGAAACGGGGCCTCGGCCGAGTATCGTTACGTGGCGAGTGAAGCGTCCCGCGGCCAGATCGACACCTTCTACCTCGATGATACGACGAACGAGGAAAAAGAATACACGGTGAGAGCAGCCGCTAACCAGAATCTTCCGGGGGAATTCCGGGCGATCGCCAGAGTGGATTATTTCTCGAGCTTCGACTTTCAACAGCGTTTCCAGGAGGACTACAACCGAGCCACTCAGCGCTCCAAGCGGGCCTCGGGGACGATATCCAAATCGATGGGCCCGTATACACTGCGAGTGCTCTTCGATCGTAACGACACGTCGTTCGGGGCGAACGTTGCCATTCGGGAGATCCTTCCTCGAGTGACCATTGGGGCCCGACCGAGCCGGCTCGCTGGAACCCCGATCCTGTTCTCGTTCGATGGGGAGGCGTCCTCGCTCGGTCGCACCAACAGAAGTCAGCTTCAAGAATACCAGCGGCTGGACGTCCTGCCGGTCATTTCCTACCCGTTCACCGGCCTGAGCTTTCTGACCTTTCGGACCAGCCTGACGGGGCGTTACACCTATTACACGTCCTCTCTTTCTCCGTCGGGGGTGTTCCTTCCGGAAGAGGGAATCGAACGGCGCTATTACGAGACGTCGTTCGACATGCGGGGGCCGACGTTTTCCAAGATATTCAACACTCCGGGCAACGGTTATGCCAGCCGATTCAAACACGTGATAGAGCCGCAGGTGCTCTGGAGCTACCGATCGCGCGTGGACACGTTCGACCAGATCCCCAGGTTCGACGGCCAGGACTACATCCCAGGAACGAACCAGATCGCCTTCTCGCTGGTGAACCGATTTTTGGCCAAGCGGTTGGTGAACGGGAAGGAGCAATCGACGCCCACGGAGATGCTGACCTGGGTGTTGTCGCAACGTTACTTCGTCGACGCGAACGCCTCGCTCTACGACCGTCAGTTCTCGACTCCTTACTTCACCGAAGACGGCACCCCAAGCAACTACTCGCCCATCACGTCTCGAGTGAACTTCCGGCCATCCCGGGCTCTCGTCGCGAGCTGGAACGTGGATTACGATCTCAACTTCAATGCGGTGCGATCCTCCAGCTTTGCGGGAACCGTTTCCGGCCGCTGGGGCTCGCTCTCAGGCAACTGGACCCGCCGCAACATCCCCGACCGCGAAGTAATCCGCAGCAATTTCCGGGTCGGCACGACGGTGAATCTCACGCCGGGGCTCGCGGTGAGCTTCGGCTCGGCCTACGACTATACGAACCGAGCCCTGCAGCACCTGCGTGCGGGCGCGGTGTACAACGTCCAATGCTGCGGCTTTCTCGTCGAGTACAACCGTTTCAACTTTGGTTCTCTGCGAGACGAGAATACCTTCCGCTTCGGCATCACTCTCGCTAACGTGGGAAGCTTCGGAACTTCGCTCGGCGGGGGAGAGTCGAGCGTGTACTGACATCTTGCGAATCCTCGTCACCGGGGCCTCCGGCCTTCTGGGAAAGCTCGTGGTGGAAACGGCGGCCAGGCGGTTGCACGAGGTTTCGGGCCTCAAGCGAACGGAGCTCGACATCACCGATCGGGCCAGCGTGAGACGAGCGATTCATGAGTTCTCGCCCTCCATCGTGATAAACTGCGCCGCTTATACGGACGTCGACGGCGCCGAGCGGGAGCCGGAGCGGGCCTTTCAGGTGAATGCTGGTGGCGCCGCCCACGTGGCCGAGGCGGCCCGGGAGCTGGGTGCGGGGATCGTCCACGTCAGCACCGATTACGTTTTCGACGGGCAGGCACACCGACCCTACCGGGAGGATGACGTGACCGCTCCTCTTTCGCGCTACGGAAGATCGAAGCTTGAAGGGGAACTTCGAGTGGCCTCGGCCCACCCCGAGGGTCACGTGATCGTGCGAACGGCGTGGCTATACGGGCCGGGGAAGGGATTCGTCGACTGGGCGCGAGGACGCCTGGAGAGGGGAGACGAGCTGCGATTGATCGAGGACCAGACGGGATCGCCTACCAGCGCCCGCGAATTCGCGGGAGCGCTGGTGCGACTCATCGAGCGAGGACACCTCGGTCTGTTTCACTACGTCAACCCGGGGACAACGAGCTGGCTGGACTTCGGAAGGACTCTGGCGCGGGAGCTGGGAGTGGAGAACACCAGGATCCGGCCGGTCCAGGCCAGCGAGGTGGAGCGCCTGGCGCGCCGGCCGAGCTACTCCGTCCTTTCCGTGGAGCGGTTCGAACGGACGATGGGTGAGCGCTTGCCAAGCTGGTTGGAAGCGCTCCGGCGTTATCTCGCCTCGAGCTAGCAAAATGGCGAGGAACAGCGGCCCATCCAACCGAGCGGCAGCCTTTGCATCTGTTGTTCGACTTCGCCAAGCCCACGTCGGATTCGCGCCGAAGCCCGAAGGGCGTAGGCGGGCGAGATCGGTGCGAATCGTTCGCAAAGGCCGAGCCGTGGCGGATAGGGCACAGGTCCCGGCACGGAATTGAACATTGGAAGGAGAACATCACTTTGCGCATATTGATCACCGGCATCACCGGCTTCGCCGGCAGCCACCTCGCCGAGTACGTTCTGGCCGAGCATCCAGAGGTCGAAGTCTACGGAACGATGCGCTGGCGGAGCCGTACCGAGAACATTCGCAGCATCGAGGGGAACATCACACTTCTGGAGTGCGATCTGAGAGATCAGAGCTCGGTCAAAATACTCATGGAGCGAGTTCGTCCCGATCGGATCTTTCATCTGGCCGCACAGAGCTTCGTTCCCTCCTCGTGGAACGCTCCCGCCGAGTCGCTGCAAACGAACATCATCGGCCAGCTGCACGTCTTCGAGGCGGTGCGTTCCGTAAGGATCGATCCCTGGATCCAGATCGCCTGCTCCAGCGAGGAGTACGGGCTGGTGCAAGAGGACGAGCTCCCGATTCGGGAGACGAACCCTTTGAGACCGCTCTCTCCCTACGCTGTCAGCAAGGTCGGCCAAGACTATCTCGGCTATCAGTATTTCAAGAGCTTCGGAACGAAAGTCGTCCGGACGCGCGGATTCAATCACGACGGACCTCGAAGGGGAGACGTGTTCGTTTCCTCGAATTTCGCCAAACAGATCGCCGCCATCGAAAAGGGAAGGAAGCCGCCGGTAATCCACGTGGGAAATCTCGACGCCCAGCGTGACTTCACCGACGTTCGCGACATGGTACGTGGGTACTGGCTTTCGGTCGATGGCAGATGCGAGCCGGGCGAGGCCTATAACATCTGCTCGGGCGCTGGGTTTTCGATCCGGACGGTGCTCGATATGCTTCTCCAGATGTCCGGCGCTAGCGTGGAGGTGCAAGAGGACCCCGAGCGCCTGCGGCCCTCGGATGTGCCGGTTCTCGTGGGCGACTGCACGAAGTTTCGCGAGGCGACGGGTTGGGTCCCTCGTATCCCCTACGAACAGACCCTAGCGGACATGCTCGACTACTGGAGAGCGGAGATCGATTGAGTTGCGCGTGCTCGTTACCGGAGCCGCGGGCTTCGTGGGCCGCCACCTGACGGCCTACCTTCTCGAACGTGGCCACGAGGTCCTAGGCCTGGTGCACCCGAAAGACGTCGGCCGCGCCGAGCGAGTCGAGATCCGCGCGGTCGACCTGCTGGATGACGCGCTTTCCGATGCGGTGAGCACCTTCGCTCCCGATACCATCTATCATCTCGCAGCCTTCTCGAATCCGGAACGCTCGTTCACAAGCGCCCGGAGGACGCTCGAGACCAACGTCATCGGGGCCCACAACCTGCTCTCGGCCGCGGCGAGCATTGGGCGAAGGCCTCGAGTGCTTCTGGTGGGGTCGGCCCAGCAGTACGGTCTCGTGGACCAGGAGAGCCAGCCCATCTCCGAAGAGGAGGTGCTCCGGCCCCAGACACCCTACGCGGTCAGCAAAGTTGCCCAGGAGCTCTTGGGACAGCAGTACGTCCTGGCGGAAGAGCTTCCCGTCTATCTCACGCGCTCCTTCAATCACACTGGCCCGGGGCAGTCAGACGCCTACGTTTGTTCCAGCTTTGCGAAGCAAGTCGCGGAAAGTGAAAAAGGGCTCCGCGAGCCCGTTCTTCGGGCTGGCAACCTAGAGGCGCGCCGGGACTTTTCCGACGTGCGCGACGTCGTTCGCGCCTACGAGGCGATCGTCGACCACGGTCGTCCGGGACGCGTGTACAACGTTTGCAGCGGCGGGGCGGTTGCGATCCGCGACGTGGTCGATCAGCTGGCCGCGCTTGCGCGAGCGCAAGTTCGCGTGATCATCGACCCCGAGCGCTATCACACGATCGACGCCCCGCTCATCGTGGGGAGCAATGAACGCCTCCGGACGGAGACAGGTTGGTCGCCGCGCTATGCGCTCGGGCAAACGCTTCGGGACCTTCTCGACGACTGGCGCTCGAAGCTGTGAGCTCCTGAACCGGCTCTGAGGGCCGCCGCGTCCGCGGCGGCCCTCAGAGCGATCGCTCCCGGCTAGAACCGGACGTTCAGGCTCAGTTGAAAGCCGACAGGCGCTTGCAAGCTCCGTAGCTCGGCATAGTTCGCGCTGAACGACCGGTTCGCGCCGCTATAGGTGAACTGATGGTGGTTCCCGGCGTTGAAGACGTTGAAGATGTTTCCACCGATCTCGAACTCTCGGGTATCGCCGAGGCTGAAGATCTTGCCCACCTTGATGCTCATGGTGTGGATGGTCGGCGCGCGGACCTGGCCGTCGCAGAAAACGCCGTTGTCGGGAAGCGTCGTGAGCTCGCACCCCGTGCCGCGGTTCTCACCCACCAGCCGGTAAGCCGTGGCCAATGGGTTCGGGAACGTCGTGCCGTTCGCGAGTGGAACCCGTGCCGGACCGTAAACTGGGTCGGCGCCGGGGTCGTCGATAATCGCGCCCGACCAGGGGCCCGCCTGTGCCGTGTAGCTTCCGGCAATGGTGATGCCATAGGCCGCACGGTACGTGAGACCTCCGCGCACGGAGTACGGACGCCAGGTGGGGTTGTAGGAAAGGGCGTTGTCGGCGCGGAGCGTGATGTGCTCGTTGTTCCCCCGCGGCATGTAGAGCGCTCGGTTGGAGTCGAACTTGTTCGGCTCGATGAATGCCGCCGGATCCGTCGGGTTCCAATCTCCGGCGAAGTGCTGCCACTGGTAGTTGAAGCCGAACATCCCCTGGAGTCTCCGACCGAGACGCTGCGTTCCCGTGATCTCGAGCGCGGTGTAGATCAGCTTGCTCCACTCATTGTTCGTCTGCTGGTAGATCGTACCGCGGTTGGCATCGACCGCGCCGAAGCCAATGAAGGGCTGCCCCGGACCGCTCGGATAGATCCCGTTCATTTCCAGAAGCGCATAGGTCTTGGTATAGCGTCGATGGATCCCCGCCACGTCGAGAGAGAACTGCTTGGGGAATTGCTTGCGGAAGCCCAGGATGTACTCGTCGACGTACGGCTGGGTAAGGTTCTCGTTGAACTCCACCGACGGATCCACCGCCCCCGCCGAGCGGGGACTGACGACCAACGACTCGAAAATGCCGTCGCCTTCCCGATCAAACTCGCGGATCCTATCGGATAGCCCTCCCGAGCCCCCTTCCGAGCCCGAGAAACTCGTCACCTGGTCGCGGCCCATCACCGCCTCGTGCACCCGGCCGGCGAAGCCGCGGAGGACGTTCCGCGCGTCCTCGGTCACGAGGTACGAGAATCCGACCCGGGGACCGAACACCGTGCTGTTCATCCGAGCGAAATCCCGGAGCTGATCGAACCGCCGCACGAAATCGATGCGAGCCCCGAGGTTGAGGGTGAGGCGCGGCGTGGGCTTCCAGCTATCCTGAACGTAGAGCCCGATGTCCCGGTCGCGGGCGCCCGTCGTCTGGGTCTCGGTCACGCTCCGGCGCTCGCGGTAGAAGGGAACGGCGCCCTGCGAGGGATCGTTCTCGTCTCCGGAGAGCAGGCGGAAATAATAGGTGTAATAGCCGTCTCCGCTCGCGTTGGAGTACCGGTCGAAGTCGTCGCGGATGTTGCTTGGCGCTAGGAACAGACCCGTCTGGAACTCGTGCGAGCCTCCAATTCCCTCGGCGAACCGGGTCAGATCGAACCGGAACAGGAGCACCCGCGCAGGAGCGGTGCTGGTGATGTCATCGGCGTTTCCGGCGATGATGCGGCCGGTTCCGTTGAGGATTCCAGAGGATTCCGTATATCCCTCGTGAACCTCGGCGTAGAAAGTATCCGTGGGCGTCTTGGTGAAGTCGGTGTTCACCGTCTTGTTGTTGTAGTTGAACGTGAATTGGCTGGTCGTGTCAGTCCCCCAGACCGAGGTCACTTTGCCTCCGTAGAGGTCTCCTCCCGTCTCCACGAACCAGATGGGCTCCCACAGGAACTCGCGGTTCGAGCCGTTGCTCTGCTTGTCTCGCTGATAGTAGACGCTCGCTTCGTGGTTGGGGCTGAGCTGGCCCGTGACCTTGACATACGGCTGGAAGTTCTCCACCTGCTGGTTGAATTCCTGGAACTGCGGGACGGTCAGATACTCATTGCCGCTCAGGTCGAACAGACGCAGTCCGGAGAGCGTGTTGAGGTTGCTCACTTCCCGGTCCGTCCGGCTGATGCCGCTCTCGATGCGCGACGTCCGGAACGATCCGAAGAACCAGAGCTTGTCGGCCACGATGGGGCCGCCCACCGAGGCGTCGAGCTGCTTGACGATGTTGACCGAGGGCGTGCCTGCGATACCCGTTCCCGACGTCGGCGCGTTGTCGCCGTTCCAGGACTCGGGCTGATAGGAGAACCCCGCCGACCCGCTCAGATTGTTCCCGCCGCTCTTCGTGACCACGTTGATGACGAGCCCCGTTCCGAGCGGCGACGCGGCGTCGACACCACCCGTCTTCACCTGCACGTCTTGGATCATCTCCGTGTCCATGCCGATATAGGTGACCTGAGAGTCGTTGTAGGAGGACGCCTGCATTCCCTCGAGCTGGATCACGTGGGCGAAGTGCTCGGTGGCGTGGCCGAAGTAAACCATACGGCCGCTCCCGTCGTCGAAAGGACGGGCGTTCACTCCGGGAGTGAGCTCGAGGAAGTCGCTCCAGTTGTTACGGGCCTGGATGGGCATCTCCCGCTGGAATTCTCCTTCGATGTTGAGAACGTTCGAAGGCCGCGCGATCTCGAGCATCGGCGTTTCCGCCGTTACCGTGACCGTCTCTTCCACGGCGCTGATCCCGAGTGCTGCGTCCACGTTGAAATTCGCTCCCGCGCGGAGGACGATGGTTTCCTGGCGCACCGTTGCGAATCCCGCCAGCTCGAAAGTGAGGCTGTACTCGCCCGGCGGCAAGTTCGGGATGCGATAAAGGCCGGATCCGTCGGTCACCGAGGACCGCGGTGCCATCAAGACGCTGCTCTCCGCCGTGACCGTCGCACCGGGAAGCACGGCTCCCGACTCATCGCGGACGTAGCCTCGGAGACTCCCGTCGCCCGACTGGGCGAAGGCCGTGACCGACGCCAGTAGCATCGTCACGGCGATGACTGCTAGAGACAGTTTTCGCATTCTCTCCCTCCTCGACTTAGTATCGAATGCATCTGCAGAGTAACGAGGTGTCGTCGATCCAAAATCTTGTCTACACGATGAATGAGGTTCGAACGACGGAACCTGATGATGCATGCTTCGTACCAGCCGACGTCGAGACGCGTCGTTCCCGATCTAACTGACACGCATGGAAGAAGAGAAAGGTGTCGGGTCGGCGAATGGATCACGATCCAACGTATCGGAGTGAGACTCCAAATTGACGAAATTCCTCATGTGCATTTTGCATGCAGAGCGCTGAATGCAGACTGGAGTCTTTTCCGAGGAGGGTGCTAACGATTCTGACCGAGCCCGGTCGCGGGTCTTTCCGGCAGGCGCCGGGAGGGCTCAGCTTCTGGCGGCTCGCCTCGCGGAATCGAGCTCGGGCCGGCTTCCGGCGTCTCCTCTCTCGCAGATCGTGACGAGCTGTTCGTAATACCGCTTTGCCTTGTCGTGGGAGGAGGACCGCTCCGCCGCGACGGCGGCGCCGTAGAGGCCACGGAAGCGGTTCGGTTCTTTCTTGATCGTTGCCTCGAACTCCGCGAGGGCCTCGGCGGGTTTTCCCGCCTCGAGGAGCATTTCGCCGAGAAGCTCGCGGGCAGGCTTTAGCGGTCCAGGCGAAATCGCGCTCTTCTCCGTACGATCCTCCATCTCCGCCGCTTCGCGCATCCGCGCGAGCGCTTCCTCCCTCTTTCCTTCGGCGAACGCGATCCAGGCGGATCCGGTCGCGGCCTGGATCTCGACCTGGCTGGTCCAGTACGCGTCCTTCGCTTCTCTCAGAGCTGCGGCGAGAGCGTTGAGCTTCTCGACGTCCTGGATTGCGGCAGCGGGATTCCCGCTTCGCGCCGCGCCGAGCGCCCGGGCGAAGTAGGTGACGGCGTCGATCCAGGCAAAGCCCGTCTTCTGCGGGACGAGCGCGGCGGCCTCGGCCCAGGCGTTCCGCTCGAGGGCGTAGCGCGCAGGGATGGCAGCGAGCGCGAACCAGCCGGCGGGGGCCGGTGCCGCGGCGCCCGGAGCATTGGCCTGGATCTGCGCCCCGATCGCAGGAATTTGCTCGAGGACTTTCTTCGCTGCCTCGTCCTGCGCCGTCTGGAGGTACGCATAGGTCTGATAGTCGAGCGCATGGAGCTCCTCGGAGGGGGCCTTGTCTTTGCGGGCCGCTTCCGCCGAGGCGATGTTGGTCTCGATCGACTCCTGCCAGTAACCCACGCGGGTGAACGTATGGGATGGCATGTGGAGCGCGTGGGGCGCGTCGGGGGCGATCTCGGCGTAGCGCTTGGCGGCATCGAGGGCTCTGGGGGCGAGAGGCGGCACGTCGTAGCTGTGAATGATGTAATGGGCGATTCCGGGATGATCGGGCTGAGTCTCGAACTCCTTTTCCAGAATCTCGGCGGCTTTCAAGAGGTTCGCATACGTCTTGTCGGTCGGGAGCGAGGTCTGGTCGAGTGAGAGCGCGTAGAAAATCCGGGCTTCCGGATCCTCCGGGTAGCTTGCCGCCAAGCGTTCCATTGCCTTCTCGTAGGCGAGAGTCCGCGTCCTCTGGTCGACGGTTGCCGCATCCTTGTACAAGAGCTCCACGGCGGCGATGTAGCTCCTCTCCCTCTCCGTGCTGGCGTTCGCCGCCTTGGCTTTCTCGACGGCGGCGGTTCCCTCCGCGATCGCCTTCTCTGGCCTGAACCCTCCAAAGGGGTTCCCCCACCAGCTCATCGCGATCCCCCAGTGAGCCATGGCGCAGCCGGGATCCTCGGCGTGGACATTTTGAAAGGCCTCGATGGCCGCCGAGAACCAGAACGAGTGCAGCAAGGCCACTGAGCGATCGAAATCCTTCTCGACCTCAGGGCTGCAGGAGGTTGCGAAATGGACCTTACCGAGCCGCTCGGGCGGCTTGCCCTCGCGCGCATGCTCGTGCTGGCCGGAAGCGGCGCTTGCGAGCGTAGTGGTCACGACGAGAATCAACCGAAGCTTCGGCAAATTCATGGTGGTCTCCCTTTTTCAGCAGAAACGGGATTCTAGCACGCCTGGCTCGGAATCGGCACGGCCGTCCAAGAAGGGCGTGATGACAGACGAGGCTGACGTGGGCCCCTTCAGGCATCCTCGTCAGTGGAGAAATCCAGGCCCTCCTCGCCGAACTCGAGCTCGTGTCCGGTCTCGCCCGCTTCCCACGACGAGTCCGGCGCCGAGTTGGCTCCTTGCGCTTGGTTCGTGGGTGGAGGCGTGCCTTGCTCCGGTCGATCCGCGCCGAACCGACCGACCACCACCCGGGCGACTCGAAGCAACGATCCCTTCAGCATGTATCCCGGCTGTAGCTCTCTCAACACGACACCGTCTTGGGTCTCCTCCTCAACGGGTTGCATCTCCGCCGCCTCGCTGTGCGACGGGTCGAAGCCCTGTCCCCGCACGAAGATCTTTTCGAGCCCCTCCTCCTTGAGGAGCTGGACGAGCCTCGAGCGGACGAGCATGATTCCCTGCAGCACCGAATCCGGATCGAATGCGTTCTCGATCGAATCGATGGCCCGGTCGAGGTTGTCGAGAACCTCCACGAAGCGCGCGATGAAATCACCTTTCGATTGTTCGAAACGTTTGCGCTCCGTTTTCTCGATGCGCCTTCTGAGCTTCTCGGTCTCGTCCTTCTTGCTGCGATAGGCCTCCATGACCTGCTCGATCTGAGCGTCCTTTCGCTTGAGCTGCTCGCGCAAGCCCTGGATCTCATGGAGCGCTTCGGCCGGGTAATCCGCCTGGCCCGACTGGGGAGCAGGCGGCTCATAATGGTCCACGATCTCGAAAATCTCGCTCGAATCCTCCGCTTCGGGGGCAGACGTATCCCTCATTTCGGGCTCCTCGTCCTGGAAGTCGTCCCTCTGATTCTCCAACTTTTTGCCCCCAATTGTCGTTCGGGATTTGATGACTGAACGCGCTTATAGATCTTGATTAGTGTAACGAAAATTCTCGGGATCTTGTAGCCAGACGCGGGCCTCGGGAGCTTGCCCACGGGCGGGGACTTTCGCTCGAATCGGAGTTCCCCCGATCGCAAAATACCGGGATCGAAACCCGCTCCAAAGGGTCGTGCTCGGGCTACACGAATTTGCGATCGGGGTTAAGATAGTCGCTAATGTGAACGAGGAAATGGGATATTCGCTGCGTGAGGCGGCACCCGAAGTAGCGACGGCGGTTCAGGCGGAGCTGAAGAGGCAGTCCGACGTTCTCGAGCTCATTGCGTCCGAGAACTTCACCAGCGAGGCCGTCCTCGAGGCGATGGGCTCGGTCTTCACCAACAAATATGCCGAGGGTTACCCGGGACGGAGATACTACGGAGGGTGCCAATTCGTCGACGTGGTTGAGCGGCTTGCGATCGATCGCGCTCGTCAGTTATTCGGGGCCGATCATGCGAACGTCCAACCACACAGCGGAACCCAGGCCAACATCGCCGTCTACTTGACATTGCTCGAGCCCGGAGACGTCTTCATGGGGATGGATCTCTCGCACGGGGGTCATCTAACCCACGGACATCCCTTGAATTTCTCGGGTCGTTTCTATCGAGTCGTTCCCTACGGCGTTCGTCGTGACGACGAGCAAATCGACTACGATTCGATGGCCGAACTGGCAAAGCAGAGGCGTCCGAAGCTCGTCATGGCGGGGGCGAGCGCCTATCCGCGGCTCATCGATTTTGCCCGCATTCGCGAAATTGCCGACGAAGTCGGGGCCAAGGTCGTGACCGACATGGCCCATATCGCGGGCCTCGTGGCTGGTGGTGTTCACCCGAGTCCCGTCCCCTATTCCGACATCGTCACCTCCACGACCCACAAGACCCTTCGCGGACCTCGAGGCGGAATGATCCTGTCGAGATCGGAGTATGCCAAGGATATCAACCGTGTAACCTTCCCCGGCATCCAGGGCGGTCCGCTCGTTCACGTGATCGCAGCGAAGGCTGTCTGCTTCGGGCTTGCGATGGCGGAATCCTTCAAGGCCTACGCCCGCCAGATCGTCGCCAACGCCAAGACGCTCGCCGAGGTTCTCGAGGGTGAGGGGCTTCGTCTCGTCTCCGGTGGTACCGACAATCACTTGATTCTCGTAGACGTGGGAGCGAGCGGTATCACGGGAGTGGAAGCCGAAGAGGCGCTTGAGAAAGCGGGTATCACGGTCAACAAGAATGCCATCCCCTTCGATACGCGGCCACCTCTCGTCGCGAGCGGAATCCGGCTGGGGACGCCGGCGCTCACCACCCGGGGGATGCGGGAAGAGGAGATGAGAGCCATCGGGCGGATGATCGCAAGGGCTCTTCGCTCGAGAGAGAATGACGCCGAGCTCGAAGCGATCGCCGCGGAGGTGCTCGAGATGACCGCATCCTTCCCCCTTTACCAGAAGCTTCTCGAGAAGGCAGGAGGGTGAGGCATGGCGATTCCGTCATGAAGGGACGATGGAAGGCGCCATAACCACCGCCCGAGGTCTGGAGCAGCTCGACAGCGTCCGCGTCCGGGAGCTACTGGGGCCCTCCGGTCCTCTTGCCGCGACTCTATCCGGGTTCGAGTGCCGCGGTCCCCAGCAGGAAATGGCCGTCGCGGTTGCCGATGTATTCCGCGAGGGTGGAGAGCTCCTGGTCGAAGCGGGAACCGGCACCGGGAAGACTCTCGCCTATCTCATCCCCGCCGTCGTTTCGGGCCAAAGAGTCGTCGTCTCCACCGGCACGAAGAATCTGCAGGAACAGCTCTTCGACAAAGACATCCCCATCGTTCGAAGGGCGCTGGGTATTCCCTTTACCGCGTGTCTGATGAAGGGCCGGGGAAATTACCTCTGCCTGAAACGCTACGGAGCCTTCCAGCTGCAGCCCACGTTTCGCTTCTTCGAAGAGCAGGCGCACTTCGACACCCTCGCGCGTTGGGCCGCCATGACCAAGACGGGCGACCGATCCGAGGTCGCGGGTCTTCCCGACCGTCTCGACTTTTGGAAGGGGCTTTCGGCGCGCAGCGAGAATTGCATCGGCACGGACTGCTCCGACTATGACCGCTGCTACGTTACTCAGCTTCGAAGGCGAGCCTCGGAGTGCGACGTCATCGTAGTCAATCACCATCTTCTGTTCGCCGATCTACTGATCCGTGAAGGCTCCTACGGCGAGGTCATTCCCGAGTATGACTATCTCGTCATCGACGAGGCCCATCAGATCGAGGATGTGGCAACGACCTATTTCGGTCTCACGGTCAGCACGGCCAGGGTCCAGGAGCTCGCCCGGGACATGGAGGCGGCCTGGGCCGAGCGGGATGCCAAATCACGGGCGAGAGCTGCGCTCGGAGAGCTCGAGCGCCTGAGAGATGCTGCCTCCATTCTTTTCGAGTCCTTCCGGACCGAGCGGGAGCGCTATCGACTCGCGCCCGGTGCCGCTACGCGGGGGCAGAAGAGCGCCTGGCACGCGTTCAACTCACAGCTCCAGCGGGTTCGCTCCGATTTGGAGTCGATTCCCAAGCCCGACGAGATCAGCATCGCTCTCATCCGTCGTGCGTCCGAGCTGATCGTGGACCTGGAGGCGATTCTCGACTCCGAGGACCCCGAGAGCGTATCGTGGTGTGAGACGCGGGAGCGCTCCATCGCCTTGCGGTCGGCCCCGATTCAGGTCGCTTCCACGCTCCGGCGGACGCTGATCGAGAGAAAACGGGCTTTGGTCCTTACCTCGGCGACCCTGGCGATCGAGAGCTCGTTCGACTACGTAAGCGAACGCCTGGGGGTGTCCTCACGCAGTAGCCGGTTATTGGAGTCACCCTTCGACTTCGGAACGCAGGCCCTGCTGTATATCGCCCGACACCTTCCGCCGCCGCGCGACGAGCGATTCCTACCCGAGGCGATTGGCGAGATACGCGCGATCCTGGACGCGAGCAACGGGAGGGCCTTCGTGTTGTTCACCAGCTTTCACAACCTCCATACCGTTCGCCGGGCGCTGGCCGGCGATTTCCCGTTCCCCCTTTTGGTGCAGGGTGACGCACCGCGGAGCGAGATTCTCGAAAAGTTTCGACGGACTCCTGGCGCGGTGCTCCTCGCCACCTCCAGCTTTTGGGAAGGCGTCGACGTCGCTGGCGAGCAGCTTTCCTGCGTCGTGGTCGATAAGCTCCCGTTTGCGGTCCCCGATGACCCTCTGGTGGCCGCTCGCATCGAGTGGATCGAGTCGAAGGGAGGAAGCGGGTTTCACGATTATCAGGTGCCGATGGCGATCCTTTCGCTGAAACAGGGTTTGGGCCGCCTGATTCGCTCTACGTCCGACCGCGGCGTCGTTGCGGTACTCGATAGTCGACTCGCCACGATGGCCTACGGTCGCCGGTTTCTTAAGAGCCTCCCCCCGTACCAGCTGACCCACGATTTTCGGGATGTGGAGCGCTTCTTCACCCATGAGGTCGTATGAGCCAGCGCTACGAGGTCTCGGTGCAGACCACCTTCGCGGCTTCTCATCAGCTGCGGGGATACAAAGCAGATTTGGAGCCGCTTCACGGGCACAATTTCCGAGTCGAGGTCTTCGTCGGGGCCGAGTCGCTCGACGACTCCGGGCTGATCATCGATTTCCTCGAGCTCGAGGCCAAGCTCAAGGAAGTCGTGGCGCGCTACGATCACCGCCATCTCAACGACCTCGCCCCATTCGACGAGGAGAACCCAACGACTGAGAACATCGCGCGCTTTTTCTATGAGACCCTCGCGAAGCGCCTTCCTCGCGGTGTGGTGCTCCATCGGGTACGAGTCTGGGAGGCGCCTACCTATAGCGCGAGCTACGGGGAGCCCTGAGCGCCTTACGATTTTACAGCGAGCTGCCCCCGCCGCTAGAATAGCGGTTCTCAAACCTCATCACGATGGAGATTTCGGCTCGTCTGGAGGTGATTCGCGAGCGCATGGCCGCCGCCTGCCGGCGTGTGGGTCGCGGAATCGACTCGGTCAAACTTGTCGCCGTTGCCAAGTCCCGCACTCCAGAAGAGATTCGGCCCGCCGTCGAAGCCGGCGTCCGCCTCATTGGCGAGAATCGCGTCCAGGAGGCAGAGCTGAAGCGACCTGCGTTCGAAGGTCTCGAGTGGCACTTGGTCGGGCACCTTCAAAAGAACAAAGTGAAGAAGGCGATCGAGCTCTTCGAGCTGATTCATTCCGTGGACAGCGTCGATCTGGGGAGGCGAATCGACCGGCTCGCGGCTGAGATGGCGACGACCCAACCTGTACTCCTGCAAGTCGATCTCGCGGGCGAGGACACTAAGTTCGGATTGGCGGAGAGCGAGGTCATGGGCGCCCTGGAGAGCCTCAAGGGGCTCTCCCATCTCAGGGTGGAAGGCCTCATGGTTCTCCCTCCTTTCCACGAGGAGCCGGAAGCGGTTCGGCCCTATTTTCGGCGTCTCCGGCTTCTCGGGGAACAGGCGCGAAAAGACGGCTTGATCGCCGCGCTCGAGCTCTCGATGGGCATGAGCCATGATTTCGAGGTCGCCATCGAAGAGGGCTCCACCTACATCCGAGTCGGCACCGCCCTATTCGGTGAAAGGCGACCGCGAGAAGCGACCTCCGCCCTCGTTTGAGAAAAGAACAAGCAAAGGAGCGATCTGGATGAAGCTTACCCCCCTCGACATCCAAAGACACGAGTTCCAGCGGCGAACCTTCCGTGGCCTCGACGCCGACGAAGTGCGCACCTTCCTCAACGGTGTTTCCGAGGAGATGGGGCGTCTTCGCTCCGACAACGAAAAGCTCGGCGAAGAGGTTCGGCGTTTGAACGTTCTACTCGGCGAGCACCACCAGCGCGAGGAGATCCTGAAGAACACTCTCGTCGCCGCGCAGCGAACATCCGAGGAGCTCAAGGAGAACGCGAAAAAACAGTCGCAGATGCTGCTTCGAGAAGCGGAGCTAGCGGCCGACCGGCTCGTCGAAGCCGCTCAGTCTCGGGCTCACGACATCGAGAAGGACATACTCGAGCTCAAAGTGCAGAAGCGCCAGGTGCTGAACTCGATCCTCGGCGCGATCGCGAACCTCAGAAATCTCATTCAACTCATGAGCGAGAGCGAGGCCGATCGAGAGAAGCTGTCGTTCCTCAAACGACGCGCCGACAGCGTCGAATAGCTAGAACAAAACGCTCTCCTCGTCCACCTGGACGGTCCAGGAGTAGAGCCTTCCCGGGGCCCACTCCGCCGAGAGCTGGTAGGTGACCTGAATTCGTGTGTTCCAAGGCTGTCGAGTAACCTTGATCATTTCTCGGGAGATGGGAAGCTCTAGTGCGTTCGCTCTCGCAAGGAGCTCGTTCTGTACCGAAGAAACGTCCTTGTCCCTCGAGAACTTCGCCGCTTCCACCACGGCATCGTGAAACTCGAACTGCGCGAGGAGCAGCGGACCGAACTGCTTCGCCTCGTACACCAGGAAGATGGCGATGAGAATCGTGACGAGCAAGCTGAGATTCGACCCCCCGCGATCGTTCCTGTCCCTTCTCATAGGCATGTCTCCTTGTGAGAAGCTCAATGCACCAGGTGAAAGAATCGATCCCAACGTGTGTGGGTTACGAAGTAAGGAATCACGGAAAGCACCTCGATGATGCGGTCCAAGCCTTCTTTGAAATAGGCGTCTCGTCCGTCGGGAGCATCGTAGGACCAGTAGATCATCAGGGCACGACCCTTCAGCAGCTCGGCGGGCAGAGTTCCCCAGAAGCGGCTGTCGTGACTGTTGTCGCGATTGTCCCCCATGACGAAATAGTGGCCCTCGGGAACCAGCATTTCCGGCATGCTATCCCGTCTCGAGTCGACGAAGGAGCCTAGCTCGGGATTTCCCGGTGGCTCGTTGAAGAATACATAGGGCTCGTCCAACGGCACGCCGTTGATGAAGACCTGTTTGTTCTTGATGGCGATGCGCTCTCCTGGCAGGGCGATGACCCTTTTGATGAAATCGCGCTCCGGCTCGGCAGGGAACTTGAACACCACCACATCCTGCCGCTTGACATCGCGCACCGGTGCGATCGCGGTCTCTAGCGGGGTGCCCGTCGGCGCGTAGAGCATCTTGTTCACGATCAAGTGATCTCCGATGAGGAGATTCTCTTCCATCGAGCCCGTCGGAATCTTGAAAGCTTGGAAAACGAAGGTTCGGATGAAGAGCGCCAAGATTACGGCGACACAGATCGACTCGAAATACTCGCGGAGAGTAGACTTCTCGCTTTTCTTGGCGGCGTCCCTCTTGTTCCTCCCCACGTTTTCGCCTGGCTAAGATCTCCCTAAACCATTGAACCTAGCAAAGAACCACTGCGTCGTCAATTCTCGGGAGCATTCCATAGTACCTCGGTCCAGGTGCGAACGGCGGACTCGAATCCCACGGTCATGGCGCGCGCCACCACGTCGTGACCCACGTTGACGCGACCGAGCCCCGCAACGTCCAGGAGGTGCCGGACATTACGGAGGGTGATTCCGTGGCGGATGGATACGTGAAGCTCGAGCTTCGCGGCGAGCCGGGCGCAGTCTCGGAGTTTTTGCAGCTCACGCTCGACGGCTTCCCGATCGAGCGCGAGCCCCATCGAATCGCTCGCCGCGGTGAACGCGGTGGCGGAAAGCTCCACACCCAGCGCTCCAACCTGGTGTGCCGCCTTGACTTGCTCGATCGAAGGGTCGATGAAGATCACGGGAAACATCGTCCCTTCGCGAATTTCTCGCACGCGTTCGCGAAGTTGTGGGGCGTTCAGAATCACGTCGAGCCCGCCCCCTCCGGCCGTCTCCAGCCTTTCGGGGATGAACGTGATCCGATCGGGTTTGGTGGTCAGGGCGAAATGGATCATCTCTTGGGTTGGGGCCAGCACCAGATTGAGCTCGACTCCTAGTGCGTCGCGAAGCAAGTGAACGTCTCGCTCCTGAACGTAGCGGCGATCGCCCCGGAGCTGCACGTTTACCGCCGTAGCGCCCGCTTGCTCGGCGAGAAATCCGCAGAACACCGGGTCGGGGGTTCGCGACTTTCGAGACTCCCGTAGTACGGCAACTTCGTCCAGAGTTACTCCGAGCTCGATCATGCCGTTTCCCCGATCGACGCTTCTACCGCGGTGGAAAGGCGCGCGGCGATGTCTTCGATCTCGTCTCTCTCGGGTCCCTCGACCATGATTCGTAACAGCGGCTCCGTTCCAGAGTACCGGACGAGGATTCGTCCCCGACCCTCGAGCCTTCGTTCCGCCCCGAGAATCGCTTCGGCGATCTCTGGGACCTCGCGAACGTCGGGCCGCTGGGTCACTCGGACACTCGTCAGGACTTGCGGAAACGGCTCGAGACGGCCGACTTCATCCAACCCCTTGCCCTCGAGCGCCAGTACTCGCAAGACTTGAAGCAAGGTCAAGAGCCCGTCTCCCGTCGAAGCGAACTCGGCATAGATGATATGCCCCGATTGCTCGCCCCCGAGAACGATGTTTCTTTCTTTCATTTCACGGGATACGAACTTGTCGCCAACCTGTGTGCGGTGAAGACGGATCCCTTCGTGCTCCAGGGCAACCTCGAGAGCCATGTTGCTCATTACCGTGGCCACCACACCGTCGCCTAAAAGCCGCCCTTCTTTCTTGAGCCTTCGTGCCGACGCCAGGAGAATGGCGTCACCGTCGACGAGCCGGCCGGCCTTGTCGCAAAGGAGCAGCCTGTCGCCATCCCCATCGAGCGCCGCTCCGAGGGAGAGCCCCTCCTCGACGACCTTCCTGCATAGGCCCTCGAGGTGTGTCGAGCCGCATTCACGGTTGATGTTCTGACCGTTGGGCTCGGCCGCGAGAACACGAGGGGTGAGTCCGAGTCTGCCCAGAAGCTCTGGCCCGACCCGGTAGCCGGCGCCGTGGGCGCAGTCGAGGACGAGAGGGAGCGATTGTGGCTGCACTCCTCCGAGAGCCCCGATGAGATGATCGACGTAGAGCGACTCGAAACGAGGATCCGGTGGGCTTGGGCTCGCCGGCTCTTCGGGAATGAGCCGGCCACGGGAAACGTCTTCTTCGATCGCCTTCTCGATCTCATCGTCGAGTTTGTGCCCACTCGCCATTAGGATCTTGATGCCGTTGTCGCGATAGGGATTGTGGGACGCGGAAATGACCACGCCGGCGTCGAACCCGAGGCGGAGAGTGAGAAAGGCAATCGCGGGTGTCGTAAGGACCCCGGCGGACTCGACAGCTGCCCCAGCGGCCGTCAGACCAGAAGTGAGCCATCGCTCGAGGTCGGGACCGCTCGCCCGGGTGTCCCTTCCAATGAGCACCCGGGGCGAGGGCGGCAAGTTTCGCGCGAGCGCCATCCCCACGCGAGTCACCGTTTCTCGGTCGAGGGGAGGTGAGTAGGCCACGCCTCGAATTCCATCGGTGCCGAACAAGTTCATCGTCGACGCATCTCTCTCCCGCAACATCCCGTTTTCGGTTCACGGGATTCTGACGGTTATCTCCTCGGGCTTTATCCCAATCACTTCGACCTGCGTCACGTAGACGGAACGAAGCCTTACGAGGGGAGCCACGTTGTGGCGCCCGCTGGACAATCCATCCAGAGGCACCGTCGCCACCAGGTCTTCCGCTGAAAGCGCTTCAACGAGGCTCCGCGGTCCCTCGAGCGTGACACGCAAGGTCTGCGGTTCGAGCCGCACCGAGCTGGATTCCGGATCGCCCGCGACGACAATCCCGCTGACCTCCCTTCGAAGCCGCTCCTCGCCCACCTGAAGGGTGATTTCCACCGTGGTGTCGCGGTCGAGTCGCACCAGCGGGTCGAGCTCCACGCGAACGGCGCGCGAATACGGCTCCCGAAGTCCCTCGGCGGAGATCGGCTCGGTGGTCACCTGCTCGAGACCCTTCAGTCGCGATGCCGGCCCGACCACGGTGATATGACGCGGTGTGAGCTCGATATCGACCAGCTCGAATCCGGTCGCGGGTGAGCCCAGCACGCGGGGAATCACCTCCACGGTTCGCCCGAGCGTGCGGTCGAGCTCGAGCTTGATGCTCGTCGGGGTGACCCGCATGACGCGGGCTCCAAAGGGCACTTTGACATTCTCGGGAGTGAGATATGCGATGCGCTCGCCTGGTTCCGCATCCGACAGATCAACGGTGACGACGATGTCGGACGTCGTCAGCCGCCTCAAGAGCTCCGCGGAGCCTCGGAGGCGAACCTCGACTTGCTGCGCCGATTCCTCGACCACCTCGAACCCCTCGGGCACACCACGTAGCTCGAGCGGAAGGGTGAAGGCGAACTCGGCCCCCTGTTCTCGGGCAACGGCGTACCAAAGCGAGAATCCGAGCAGAAGGGCCAGGATCTTCAGACCGAGGTTGCCCGTCAACCGCGCGGTCATCCGACCGTACCCGTGCGGCTAGGTTCTTCACCGGTCTGCTCGGACCCCCTTTTCTCGAGGTCCCCGTCGGAGGGCGGCTCCGACTGCCCCAGGGCCCCGCGAATCCGCTGACGCAACCCATCGGAATCGAGACCCTGAACGATCGAGCCGTTCTCGACGAAGCTCACCACACCCGTCTCCTCGGACACCACGATCGCCACCGCGTCGGTGTCCTCGGTGATGCCCAGTGCGGCCCGATGTCGCGTGCCGAGGGCTCTCGACAGCTGGGGGTTGATCGAGATCGGAAGAAAACAGGCTGCGGCCGCGACCCGGTTTCCCTGGACGATCACGGCGCCATCGTGAAGCGGGGACTTGGGATTGAATATGGAAAGCATCAAATCGTACGTTACGACCGCATCGAGCACGACACCGCCCTCGATATAGCTTCGAAGACCGATGTCGCGCTCGAGCACGACGATGCCCCCAATCCGACGCTGGGCGAGCGCGATCATCGCAAAGACGACCTCGTCGATCGTACCCTTGCTAGAGCTCGGATTGAGAAAGCGGAAGAGCGGAGCCTGCCCCAGTTGAGACAGCGCCTTGCGAAGCTCCTGCTGGTAGAGCACGATGACGGCGAACCCCACATAAGCCAGCGAATTTCTGAGCAGCCAGTTTACTGTCGCGAGCTGGGCCCAGCGCGACACGAAGAAAAAGAGCACGAGAACCAGCGAGCCCACGACCATTTGGAAGGCGCGCCCGCCGCGGATGAGCTGGAACAGCTTGTAGAAGAGATAGCTGACCAGGAGAATGTCGATGACACCCGTCCACGTCAAATCGCGGGCCAGATCCCAGAGGAACTCGGCGACGGTGCTCATCGGCTCTCGCCCGACTGCGCGTTCTCGTTCTTGACGGCATCGGCCACGAGGAGGACGTCGCGCATTTCGGCAACGTCATGGACGCGCACCAAATGAGCGCCCCGGAGCACCGCGCAGGCGATGCTCGAGGCCGTCGCGAAGAGCCTTTGCTCGGGCGGTCGCGAGAGGATACGACCGAGGAAGCTTTTTCGCGAGGTTCCCACGAGAATGGGCTTGCGCAGACTCCGAAGCTCGGGAATCCGGTTCAGTAGTATCAGGTTGTGCTCGAGTGACTTGCCGAATCCGATTCCCGGGTCGACCAGGATGGATTCGCTTCGGATCCCGGCGCGCTCCGCGAGTCCAACCTGGTCCTGGAGATGAGCCCGGACCTCGGCGACGACGTCCTCATACCGAGGCTGTTCCTGCATGGTCTTCGGGCGTCCCTTCATGTGCATGAGGACGACGCCCGCCCGGAACTCCGCCACTACGGACGCCATTCGCTCGTCGGCGCTCAGGGCGGAGACGTCGTTGATCACGTCGGCGCCGGCCTCGAGAGCGCGCTTCGCCACGGCCGCTTTGCGCGTGTCCACCGACAGCATGACTTCCGTGTCCCGGCGGACTCTCTCGACGACGGGGATGACCCGATCCAGCTCCTGGCTCTCGGACAGTTCCTCGGCCCCGGGGCGCGTGGATTCGCCGCCGATGTCGATGATGTCCGCGCCCGCCTCCACCATCGTCAAAGCCCTCTCCACTGCGGCGGACTCGTCGGGGAAGCGGCTCCCGGGGTAGAAGGAGTCGGGGGTCACGTTCACGACCCCCATGAGGGCGGTCCTCTGGCCCAAGATCAGCGCTTTGTCCCTTGCGCAAAACGTCAGCGAACGCACTTACGGTTCTTGGCGGACGCAAGAAACGAAGCCCAGACAAACCGGAAGGCTCTTAACTCTGCGTGACGCTTCCCGGGTTCTGCAAAATCGGAGGTGTCAGGGGAGCTTTACGCTCCTTTTCTTCCTTCCCTTTGGGCTCCGGCTTCTCCGCCACCAGGTCACGAGCCGTCGGCTCCTTGTCCTTCAGCGGCAGCCCCTCGATCAGCAACTTCACTTCCTCGGCGTCGAGGACCTCTCGTTCGAGCAGGGCCTGGGACACCCGCTCCAATATGGCCCGATTCTCGGTGAGGAGAGCTTTCGCCTTGGCGTAGCTCTGCTCCACGATACGCTTGACCTCCTGGTCGATCTTGATGGCGGTGTCCTCGCTGTAGTCCTGGTGACGGGCGATGTCGCGTCCGAGGAAAACCTGCTCCTCACGTCGGCCGAACGTGAGAGGTCCCATCTTCTCGCTCATGCCCCACTCACAGACCATCTTGCGCGCCAGCTCCGTGGCTTTCTCCAGATCGTCGTGGGCGCCTGTGGTCATCTGTCCAAGCACCATCTCTTCGGCGAGCCGGCCGCCCATTTTTACGGCGATCATGGCCTCCACGTACTCCTTGTCGTGGCTGTGACGGTCGGTCTCGGGCAAAAGCATGGTCACGCCCATGGCCATTCCCCGGGGGATGATAGTGACCTTGTGGATCGGGTCCGCCTTTTCGATGAATGCGGCGACCAGAGCGTGACCCGCCTCGTGATAGGCCGTCGTCTTCTTCTCCTCGTCGCTCATGATCATCGAGCGCCTTTCGGCGCCCATGAGCACTTTGTCCTTGGCCTCCTCGAAGTCGTCCATCATGACGACTTTTTGCCCGCGCCTTGCCGCGTTCAACGCGGCTTCGTTGACGAGATTCGCCAGGTCAGCGCCCGAAAACCCCGGCGTCCCGCGGGCCAAGATCGTGAGGTTGACATCGTTCGCGAGCGGGATGCGGCTCGTGTGGACCTTCAGGACACCCTCGCGTCCCAGAACATCGGGGAGCGATACCACGACGCGCCGGTCGAACCGACCGGGACGAAGAAGAGCGGGATCGAGGACGTCGGGTCGGTTCGTGGCGGCGATGAGAATCACCCCCTCGTTCGACTCGAAACCGTCCATCTCGACGAGCAGCTGATTGAGGGTCTGCTCCCGCTCGTCGTGACCCCCGCCGAGGCCGGCGCCGCGATGGCGGCCTACCGCGTCGATCTCGTCGATGAAAATGATGCAAGGCGCGTTCTTCTTGCCCTGCTCGAAAAGATCCCGCACGCGGCTCGCTCCGACTCCTACGAACATCTCCACGAAGTCCGAGCCGCTGATGGAGAAGAAAGGGACGTTGGCTTCGCCCGAGATGGCGCGCGCCAGCAGCGTCTTGCCGGTTCCCGGAGGGCCCATGAGCAGAACACCCTTGGGAATCCGCCCCCCGAGCTTCTGGAACTTCTGGGGCTCTCGGAGAAAGTCGATGATCTCCTGGAGCTCCTCCTTCGCTTCATCGACCCCGGCGACGTCCTTGAACGTGACTTTTTTCTGCTGGCTGCTGCTCAGCTTGGCCTTGCTTTTTCCAAACGACAGGGCACGGTTGCCCGAACCTTGCATTTGTCTCATGAAGAAGATGAGAAAAGCGATCATGATGACGATGGGCGTCCAGCTGATGATGTGGCCGATCCAAGAGGAGCTGTTGGCGTCCCGGGCCCGGACCTCGACCCCCTTGTCCAGCATCGTATTCACGAGGTTGTCCACCTGGGGTGGCGCAAACGTCCGGATGGACTGGCCGTTTTTGAACTCGCCGACGATCTGGCTGCCCGCTCCCGTACCGGTGATGGTGACCTTGGCGACGTGACCGCGCTCGAGCTGTGCCATGAAGTCGCTGAAGCTGAGCTCGCGCTCGTTCTTTTGGATTCGGGAAGAAACGCTCCAAAAGAGAAAGATGACGAGGGCAGCAACCATCCAGAACATCAAGTTCTTCATGTGAGAGTTCAAAGTTGCCTCCGATCTGGAATTCTACCTTGATTGCCGCATCATTCCGAGAAAAGGCGTCCCCCGATAATGCTCGTTGAACCCGAGTCCATAGCCGGCGGCGAAGCCTTCCTCGGTGAGCTCGAAGCATACGTAATCTACCGGACTCTCCACTTTGCGGTGGTTCTCACGGTTGATGAGAGCCGCAACCCTCAGGTTCCGTGGCCTCCAGGCCTCCTCGATTTGGCCTTTGATGAAAGACAACGTAACCCCCGTGTCCACCACGCCTTGGATGAGCAGCACGTCGCGGCCTCCGAAATCGCTCGCCGAGCCGAAAGCGATGTCGACACGCCTCGGGCTCTGGGTATCCACTTTCAGGAAATCGCATGTAAGCGAGCGACGAATGTTCCGGATGAGGTCCGCCATGAACACCAACGAGTTGGGCAGCACGCCGACGCAGGCGATGTTGCCCTCGGAGAAATCCTCGGTGATTCTCCGTCCGATCTCGTGGACTCGGGAGCGAATCGCGTCCTCGTCGAACAGCACCGTCAATTCTCCCTCGGCCGTCATCCGCCGACCCAACCGAGCTCGAGCCGTTTCGCTCCCGCGCGCAATCGGGAAGACTCCGAAACGCCATGGCCGACCACCCAGAGGATCTCCCCGCCCTGGGCGCGTGCGACGAGCGGGACTGCCCATCTTTTCTCGCTAGGCACTTTGCGCTCCATAAGATATCGCGCGAGAGATTTGGAACCGCTCGCGCCCAAGGGCCGAAAGCGGTCTCCTCGCCTCGCGCTCCTGACCATCAACTCGGGAAGCTCTTCCTCGAAAGCCAGGACCACCGAGTCTCCCGATGCCTTGGGCTCCGTGATTTCTTCGGTCGCTCCGCTTCCTCTCCATGCCACCGTCAGCGTCCCTCCCCTCTCCCGGATGAGTAGCCTGGCAGGGATGGGCAAGCGGTACTCGAAGCCATTATAGCCATCTTTCGAGCGATGGCGCTCGATTCGTCCCCATTCTCGGGTCATTATCAGCCGATCGAAGGAGCGCCGGACCAACACTCCGGGCAGGTGGAGCTCCCGGCCGCTCTTGCCATCGGCGAGAAGCGAAAGCACCTGATCGACGTGGGCTCGACCCATGTTCCTGAGATGCCCCCGGACCTGGGAGAGGGCCCCTCGCACGAGGCGCCGCTTCATCGCGTCGGAGTGGCGGGCGAGCGAGATCACGTCCAGCGCGACCCCACGGTCGTTGATTTCTCGGGTCAACTCCCGGAGAGCATCGGCTGTCATGCGCTCCATCCATCGCTCGTCCTCCTGCAGGAGGGCGGCGGCGCCCGCGAGGGCCTCGACGACTCGCGGGTTGAAGTGGCGCCGAAGCTCGGGCAACAACCGGTGTCGCACGCGGTTTCGCGCAAACCGGAGATCCCGGTTGGAGGAGTCCTGTCGGTATGTCAGGCCGCGGTCGCGCAGAAAACCCTCGACATCGCTTCGTCTCGCCTCGAGCAGCGGTCGGATGATCAGGCCATCCACCTGGGGGTACGCCGCGGCGAGGCCCCGTGTTCCCGATCCTCTCAGCAAACGGAGAAGGAACGTCTCCGCCTGGTCGTCCATTGTGTGGCCGACGGCAATACGTGAGCATCCGAGCCGGTCTGCGGTCCGTTTGAAAAAACGATAACGGGCCTTTCGCCCTGCGTCCTCGATCGAGCGGCGGTGTCTTCGGGCCTCGAGCACCAAGTCGAGCCGGTCGGAAACGAATGACACACCGAGCCGGTCGGCGAGAGCCGATACGAAAACCTCGTCTTCGTCGGCGTCGTCGCGCAAACCATGGTTCAAGTGCGCGACGGTGAGACGGTAGCCCAACTCGGCCATCACCTGGGCGAGCGCCACCGAATCGGCTCCTCCGGATACGCCCACGAGGACGCGCTCCCCAGGGGAGAGCATCTCGTAGCGCTCGATGGTGACCGATACCCTTCGAACCAGCGTCGCTCGAGGGTCGGGCCTCCAGCGGGGCAGGCTTTTAAACAACTGGAGAAATCGTCCTAACTGTAATATGATACGAGAGTTCCGAGATCCTGTCAAGAAAGGACGCCGAATCTTCGCGTCGATTGCGCGCCATGGAAAAACAGTGTGTTCGGTGTCAGGTGACCTCGGAGGAGGGTCGCCTGAGAAAATGCGTCATTTGCTTCCGGTACTATTGCGACGAGTGCTTGGTGGACCGCGGCGGCCGCACGTTTTGTTCGAAACAGTGTGCGGATTTCTTTTTCTTCGGCGACGAAGAGGATTGAGCCGCGCGGAAGGAGCCCGCGTGGAAACAAGCGCCCTCATAACGATGTTCGTCATCGTCGGCGGAATTTGGGGTGGGTTCGCCTACCTCCTCTACCAGAACGTGAAACGGGACTAGCCCTGACGTGAACGTCGCCGTCATCGGGGCTGGGGCCTGGGGTACGGCACTTTCGAGGCTCCTGTGCCTGAGAGGGCACCGCGTCACCTTGTGGTGCCGCGAGGAGGACGTACGGCTTGCGCTGGACGAGACCCGAATCAACGAGCGCTTCCTGCCCGGGGTTCGACTGCCGCAAGAGCTCGCTGTGACGGGTGACTTGGCCCGAGCGGTGACCCTTGCGGATACCCTGGTGCTCGCGGTTCCATCCCAGTTTCTCCGCGGAGTGCTTCTGGGGCTCGTCGGCCACGTCCGGCCCGGCCAGAGATTCGTGAGCGCGACCAAAGGTCTCGAGGAATCGACCCTGCGGCGCATGAGCGAGGTCGTGACCGATATCTTTCCCTTCGCGCCGGACGTCACGGTTTTATCCGGTCCAACCTTCGCTCCGGAGGTCGCCCGAGACGAACCGACGGCGCTGGTGGCGGCGAGCTCTAGCGATGAAGCGGCCCAGCTTGTCCAGAGCAGCTTCTCGACGGCCAGTTTTCGCATCTATACGAGCGGCGATGTCGTCGGCGTGGAGCTCGGAGGCGCGGTCAAGAACGTCATCGCGCTGGCCGCGGGTGTGGCTCGCGGTCTCGGGCTCGGTCACAACCCCATCGCCGCCATCATGACCCGAGGTCTCGCCGAGATCGCACGGCTGACGGAGGCCTTGGGCGGACGTCGCGACACCTTGGCGGGCCTGGCGGGAATGGGCGATCTGGTGCTCACCTGCACTGGTCACCTCTCCCGCAACCGACACGTGGGAGTCGAGCTCGGGCGTGGCAAATCGATTCAGGAGGTGACCGCCAACATGGTACAGATTGCCGAGGGTGTGGGAACGACCCACGCGGCGGTTGCCCTGGCTCGGCGACACGAGGTCGAAATGCCCATCGCTTTTCAGATGGAACGACTGCTGCGCGGGGAGACCTGTCCGAAAGCCGTCGTCGAAGAGCTCATGGCTCGGCCGCTGAAGGCGGAGTCCTGACGGTCGAGGCAGGCGCCGTCAGTCGTAGCGCAGGATCTGGTAGAGCGTCGTTCTCTGGGCCGGTCGAAAACCGGCCTCCCGAATCAACGTCTTGACTTCTTCGGTAGACGTCTGATTGACGAATCCCGTGGCAGCGTGGACGTTCTCCTCGAAGAGAGTGCCGCCGAAATCGTCCGCTCCCCAATGAAGAGCCACTTGACCGGTCTTCTTCCCTTCGGAGAACCAGGATGCTTGGATGTGATCGAAGTTATCCAAATAGAGCCTTGCTGCAGCCAGGATGCGGAGGTATCGGTTCGCGCCCGCGTGCCTCGGTATCTTTTGTACCAGGGGAGTATTTCCCGGTTTGAAGCTCCAGGGAACGAAGGCGGTGAATCCGGAGAACTCGTCCTGGAGACAGCGGATGCTCTCGAAGTGCTCCACGATGTCCTCATCCCTCTCGACGTGTCCGTACATCATCGTCGCGGTGGAACGAAACCCGAGCGCATGGGCTTCGCGATGGACGTCGAGCCAGCCCACGGTGAGTCCTTTTTTGTGCGAGATCTTGCGCCGGACGCGCTCCGAGAGGATCTCGGCTCCACCGCCGGGGATCGTAGTCTGGCCCGCCTGTTTCAGACGAAGGAGCACTTCGCGAACCGTGAGCCCGGATACTGCGGCCATTCCCTCGATCTCGACGGCCGACCAGAAATGAGGGGTCACGTCGGGGAAACGCGCCCGAACGGTTCTCACCATGTCGATGTAGTAGTCGAGAGGCAGTTGGGAATTCACGCCCCCCTGCATCAAGACCGTCGTGACGCCGCGCTCGACCGAGCGTGCGATGCGCTCCATCATCTCGTCGATCGAGTGGGTGTATGCCTCGGGGTGCCCTGGTGGCCGATAGAACGCGCAGAACGTGCAATCGACGTTACAGACGTTGGTGTAGTTGGGGTTGGTGTCCACGACGTAAGTGACGATCGGCTCGGGATGAAGGCGGCTCCGCACTTCCATCGAAAGCTGCCCGAGGTCGAGGATGGAGGCCTCGCGCAGGAGAAACAGCCCATCCTCGGGGGCGAGCCGTTCGCCGTGGCGAACTTTGGTACGAATGGTCTCGATGTTCACGATCAGATCGGATCGAGCATGCGATGCAGGAGCACGAGTCGCCGAAACTCCGCGAGCCCCTGCATTTCCGCCTCTCCGAGGCGGTAGTGGAAGTTGCGAAGGTACTTGGAGAGATCCTCGGCTTTGCCGAGAGCAGGCGCGAATCGAGCCGCGATCTCGTCGATTTGCGACATTCCCGCATCGAACGACCGCTCGAGAAGCTCGGCGAAGCCCCGTTTGACGTCGATGGGTAGAGAGCGGCGGATGGCCCAGAGGGCGAAGACGAACGGAAGCCCCTTCCAGGCCCACCACTCGGATGCCAGATCATAGCGGTGAGGGAAGCCAGGTCTCGGTCGCGCCTTCTCTCCCAAAGCTTCGTTGCCGATGATGAGAAACGCGTCGGCGGTCTCTCTCAACCCACGGACGTACCGCATGGGCCGAGCGCGGTGCCGGACTTCTAGCAGGAGGCGCAGCAAACGCACCGAGGTGGAGGTCTCTTCCGTGATTCCAATCGTCGCACCGGACAGTGCCTCGAAGGGTCTCTTGCTCGCGAGCACGATGCTGTGCACTTCCTCGCGGTTGGCTACGCCGAGCTGGGCGATGGGCTCGTAGCGGTGCTCGCAGACGAGATAATCCGCGGTGGCGAGGATCCCCGCATCGATCTCTCCCTTCATTGCCATCAGCCCGAGCTCGCGCGGGGGCGTCGGTATCAGCCGATGCTTGCCCAGAAGCGGATAGAACGGCTGGCTGTTCAAGTACGAAATCTGTCCGACTAGCAGTCTCATGCCGGATGAATCGCCGTTCCGGCGATCAATGGTATACGCGGATGACGTTGTAGAGCGCATCTCGTTCGACCGGAGTCTTGCCGGACTCCCGGATCATGCCGAGGAGCCGGTCGCGCGCCAACCCGACCGCGCTCTTCGCCTGCGCGTAATGGGCGATGCGCTCCTCGCCGATGGTTCCGTCGAGATCGCTCGCCCCGAAGTTGAGCGCCACCGAAGCGGTGTCTTCGCCGAGCATGACCCAGTAGGACTTGATGTGATCGAAGTTGTCGAGGAGCAGCCGTGCCGTCGCCACCGTACGCAGGTCTTCGATGGCTGAAGCTTGTCGTTCGGCGAGCCCCGTGTTCCCCGGTTGAAGCGCCAGCGGGATGAAGGACAGAAACCCGGGCGCTTCGTCCTGGGCTTGTCTCAGGCGCAGCATGTGATCGATCCGCTCCTCGTAGGTCTCGATGTGTCCGTAGAGCAGCGTTGCATTCGAAGGAATTCCCATCCGGTGCGCGATCCGATGGACCTCGAACCACCGGTCCGCTCCGATCTTGTTCTTGAAAGTCTCACGCCGCACCCGCTCGGAGAAAACCTCGGCTCCTCCGCCCGGCAGGGACCTAAGGCCCTTCTCCCTCATCCTCTCGAGCACCTTTTCGAGGCTCATCCTTCCGATTCGGGCGAACCAGTCGATCTCGACGGCGGTCCAGGCCTTGATTTGCAGACGGGGATAAGTCTCGTGGATGGCCTCGACGATTCCCAGGTAGTCCTCGAAACGCCATTTGGGGTGGAGCCCCCCCACGATGTGGACCTCCGTGATCTCCTGGTCGAGCTTTCCGAGGATCTCGTCGATGTTCATCTCGTATGCATGGGCGTCGCCTGGCTTCGCGGCGAAATCACAGAACGAGCAGTCCAGAACGCAGAGGTTCGTCGGATTGATTTGGCGGTTCATCACGAAGAAGACGTTCTCACCCGTCATCGATCGTTTCACGTGATCGGCCATCTTCCCGAGGGCGGTAAGATCCCAGGTTTGCAACAACCTGAGGCCGTCTTGCCTGTCGAGGCGTCGTGAGCCAAGCAGTTTTTCCCAGATGGGTAAAAGCTTCTCGTCGCGGAAGGTAATGTCGGTCGCGCTCACCGTCACTTTGCCGAAATTCTTACACATCGGCTCGATGGGCGCTAGCAGGCTGCTGAGAACGTACAGCCCAGCCTGCCGAGCGGTGGCCAAGACTTCTGCCGCGAGATCGGCGCGCAGCGCCGCAAGGGCCGAGCCGTGGCGGTCGATCGCTTCGGGTCCCGCCACGGCACTGAGCAGTCTAAAGCTCGTCGGACCGCCAGCCTCCTTCGACCGGAACGCCTATCAGAGGCAGGACCTTGTCCACGAAGCCGGAGACGACGTCGTCCATCGATCGAGGGATCCGATACCAGGGCGGGGAGACGGGCATCACGATCGCGCCGTCTCTCGAGAGCCTCCACGCATTCTCGAGCATCTGGGTCGACAGCGGGGTCTCGCGAATCCCCACCACGAGCCGAATCCGCTCCTTGAGCGCCACCTGGGCAGCGCGCGTGATCAAAGTGTCGGCGATTCCGTTAGCGATCTTACCTAGGGTCGAGATGCTGCAGGGCAAAAGGACCAGAGCATCGTAGCGATTGGATCCCGACGCGAAGGGGGCGGACAGGTCGTCGTCGGCGAAAACGGCTTTCGCGTACGCTCTGAGGTCGTCGACACCGAGGCCGAGCTCGTGCTCGAGGACCTGGGCGCCCCATTTGGATACGACGAGATATTTGTCGCCTGGACAGCGCTGGAGGAATTTGACGCCATAGATTATTCCGGATGAACCACTCAACCCCACCAGAATCCGCATCTTGCGCCTACAGGGGTGTCCCGATGGCCACCAGACCGAGGACGACGAAACCTACGATTGCGTTCACTTTGAAGAAGGCGAGGTCCACATCGCTCGCTTGTTGGTGCTCGATGAGCAAGAGTGCTCCGACCAGGACGAGGAGGAGAAGCGACACGACGCCCTCGAGCGCGCGAACGTAGAGGGTGGCGAGCAGGCCGAACGCGAGGAGGTGCAACGCAAGCGAGACCCGGAGGGCTGCCTCGCGACCGATGCGTGCGGGAAGAGAATGCAAGCCGTAGCTGCGATCGAAATCGATGTCGAGCGTTGCGTAGATGATGTCGAACCCCGAGACCCAGAAGAACGTGAAGAGGCAAAGGAGCAAGGCATTTTCGAAATCCGTAAATTCCAGCTTCACGGCAAACCACGCCCCCAACGGACCCATCGCAAGCGCAGCGCCTACTCCGAGGTGCGCCCACATGGTGAACCGTTTCAAGAGTGGATACAGAATGAACAGGGCCAGTGGAATCGGTGCGAGCCACAGGCAAAGGGGCGAAATGGCCAGTGCCGCCAGGAGGAAAACGACGACTCCGAGGCCCGTCACCAGCCAAGCCTCGGGGACGGACATGGTGCCCGAGGGAAGCTCGCGTCCTCGGGTGCGAGGGTTGTCGCGGTCGATCTTGTGGTCCAGCAATCGGTTGAAGCCGAGTGCCGCCGTTCTCGCGCCCGTGCCGGCCACGAGAATCAGGAGAAGGACGCGAGGCGTCAACTCGTTTCGAGCGAGGAGCGCGCCACTCACGAGCAAGGGTAGCGAGAACACAGTATGCTCGACCTTGACGAATCGTCCGTACTTGAGCGCGCTAGCAAACGCCATGTTTGCCTCTTCGGGAGTCTATTAAAAACACCTTTGACGCCGGAAGCAATGCCGAATAGAATCGCGCCCCGGTTGTTGTCCCGGCTCCCACTCGAAAGTGGAATGAATCAATGAATCGATGTTATCCTCGGCCGTTTTCGAGACGGAGGCCACTGTCGCGCAAGCGGCAGCACCGGTCGAAATAACGAGATCGATCCCCGATGGAGGTGGACATCCAATCATGAAGAAGAAAAAGAAGAAGAAAGCCAAGGCGAAGAAGAAGGCCGTCAAGAAAAGGGCTGCCAAGCGTAAGGTCTCGAAGAAATCGGTCAAGAAAGCCAAGCGAAAAGTAGCCCGGAAGAAGGTCTCCAAGAAGAAAGCGGGCAAAAAAAAGGCCGCCAAGAAGGCCAAGAAGAAGGCGGTGAAGAAGGCTGCCAAGAAGGCCTCGAAGAAGAAGGCTGGACCGAGCAAGCCTCCCACTCCGGCCCCGAAGGCGGCGCCCAAGCCCGCTCCATCGCCGCCGGCGAAGCCCGCCGTGGAGACTCCGGCCCCTTGGGAACGACAGACTGGTCTGTCCTGGGGCGCTGAGGAGCCCGCTAGCGAGGGATTTCAGGATAGCGATGGGGGGGATGGCAACGACGGAGACGACGACGATTCATACTCGGGAGGGGTGGATCCGTTCTGATTTCCGGTAGGAAAATCAGCTTCGGCTCCACCGGTCCGCTTGCTGGTTCCCCTCTCGAGCTCGGGGGGGGCCGGGGCTGCGGGCTTCGAGGTTTCTTCGACGTGCGAGTGGCCAACCGACCCATCGGGAGTGTCAGTCGTCGAGGCGAAAATGACCCCCCTCGGCAAAATGCTTCATGTCGCACGTGGGACACTCGACGAACTCACGGCCTGCCGAGCGTTCGATGAGCCCGGGGGCATCCTCGGCATCGATCGGATGACCACACGTGCAGTAGAGCACTCCTCCTTCGAGAAAGACGTCGTCCTCAACCTCCAGCTCGTCGCTCATGGTCGTGCTCCTTCGGTCGCTATCGAATGGGAATGTCGGTGATTATAGCACTTCCTCCGCCGACGAGCGCGTTTCGTGTGATACGATGACCTGCCTCCTTGGTGACGATTGTCCGGAAAAAAAATGAAAGCAAGAAATGTCGCGATGTCGTCCTTGGTCGCTTGTGCTCTTTTCTTCTCGAGCTCCTGTGGCGGGCCCGACATCGGGGTCACGAGCGACGAGATCTTGATTGGCACGTGGGCGCCCATGACGGGTCCCGCATCCAACCTCTCGACCATCGCCCGCGCGATGGATGCCTATTTCACCTACATCAACGAAGAGGAGGGCGGTATCCATGAACGTCACCTGCGTCTGATCATCAAGGACGATGGCTACGATCCGGCAAGAACGCCAGCGGTCGTCGAAGAGCTCGTCGACGGTGATAAAGTGTTTGCCATTCTCGGCGGCAACGGCACGGCCAACTGCCTTGCCGTCAAAGACTACCTCTCCCTCAAGCTCATTCCCTGGGTGAACCCCGGCTCCGGAGCGCGCATCTGGACGTCTCCGGTAAACGCTTACGTATTCTCCACGTTTCCGGCATACGTAACCGAGGGACGGATTCTCGCAAAGTACGCGGTCGAGGAGCTGACGGCCAAGAAGTTCGGTCTGTTGTATCAGGACGACACCTTCGGTCGTGAGGGCCAAGAGGGAGTGCGCCTCGGACTTCGCAATACCGACAAGGAAATCGTTGTCTCCGAGGCCTATCGGGTGGGTACCGAAGACTTGTCGGGTATCGCCCAGAAATTCAAGGAGGCCGAGGTCGATTTGGTCTTCGTGTGGACGATCGCTGAGGGAGCCGCGGCGCTGGTGAAGGCGCTGGACGCGATCGAGGGGTATCAACCCCAAATCGTTGCGAGTCAGATTCTCTCCGACCCTGTGATGTTCGAGCTCGCGGGGCCCAGCTGGGAAGGCGCCATCGTTGCCTCGAGCGTCCCCGAGCCGGACTCGAACGAGCCCGGGGTGGCGAAGGCTCGGGAAATCATCCAGAAGTACGGCGAGGGCATCCAATTCGGAACCTACGCCATGTGGGGCCTCTCGCGTGCAGAAGTGCTCGTCGAGGGACTGCGACGAGCGGGCCCGGATCTCACCCGTCTCAAGTTGCTCCAATCCCTCGAGAGCATCCACGACTGGAGCGACAATTTTCTCGGGACCCCGATCAGCTTCGATGCTGAGAACCACCAAGGTCTGAATACCGTTCAGCTGAGCAAAGCCGAAGGCGGAACGCTCGTTTCCCTGTCCGAATGGTTGGAGTCTTGATTCACGAGGAGTTGGGCTGCGCCGCAAACTCTTGAATCGCAGATTCAATTTCTTGATCTTCCTCGGAGACGCCCATTAGAATTCGTGCGGGGCTCCCCGCGATGAAGTTTGGCCGTACGGTCCGCAAACTGCGTGAGGAAAAGAAAATCAGCATCGCCAAGTTCGCCAGGAAGGTGGGTATCAGTCCGAGCTATCTCGCCCCCATCGAGAGGGATGTCTTTCCCCCTCCAGCGGAGTCCAAAGTCGTACGCATCGCGAAAGCCCTCGACCGGGATCCGGACGAGTTTCTCTCGCTCGCTGGGCGGATCGGCAGCGACATTCGTCGCATCATCCATCGTCAACCTGGTCGGGTCGCTCGCCTGCTCCGGGCGATCGACGGACTGCCGGTGGAGGACATCGACAAGCTCGTCGAGAGCGCCCTGAAGAAGAACCGCCGCACTCGGAAGGGCCGGCGAACTTAGATCTATCAGGTGATGAAGGGCGGAGCGCCGGCGTAACAATAACGTTCCATGGGCGCACCTACCGGGAGCTTCCCCGATCTCAGGGTCGTCTCCATCGAAGACTTGCTCCGACACGAGGACGTCGATCTGGAGCGTGTCGCGCGCCTTCTCGACCGCCTCTCCGCCGACGGGGTTTTGAGAAACCCGCCCGTCGTCGCGAGAATGCGGCAGAGCCGGAAGTTTCTGTTACTCGATGGTGCCAATCGCGTTTCCGCGCTCGAGAACCTCGAAATCCCCCACCTCTTGGTTCAAGTCGAGGATTTCGACGACCCCGCGCTCGAGATCCGTCACTGGAATCACGTCGTCCGCGACATCGAGGCCCGTACTCTCACGAGAAAGATCCATGACATTCCCGGTGTCGTGGCCCGCGGTGGCGACCTCCGTCGAGACAGCACTGACTTTCTCGTAACGATCTCGACGGGTGAAAATGCCCCGACTCATCTCTACGGCGGCGGGGGCATCGGTGAGCGAGTTTTCTACTGGCGTTCGATCGTCGAGGTCTATCATCGAGGCGACGCGCGCATGGACCGCGTCAGCCACGACGACATCGAAACGCTGCGATCGCACCATCCCCACTTCGGAGCGCTGGTTTCCTTCCCCGATTTCCGCAAGGAGGACATCCGGGCGATCGCCGAGGCCGGCGAGCGGCTTCCGTCGGGAGTCACGCGCATTCTCGTGCCACGACGGGTACTCGGTTTCAACCTGCGCCTACCTCTACTCAAATCGAACCTGCCCCTCGAGGAAAAGAGACGCTGGCTCGCGGAAGAGATTCAGCACAAGGTCACGGAGCACAAGGTCCGGTACTACCAAGAGCCCACCTTCGTCTTCGATGACTGAGGTTCCAGCATTGAGGTAAACAAGGACCCCATGCTACGATCCTGCTCATGTCGGGTCATTCCAAATGGCATTCGATCAAACACAAGAAGGCGGCGGCCGACGCCAAGCGCGGCAAGGCCTTCACCTCCATCATCAAGGAGATCACCGTTGCCGCACGCATCGGCGGAGGGGACCCGAGCTTCAATCCTCGGCTCCGGCTCGCCGTCGACAAAGCCAAAGCGGAGAACATGCCCAAGGACAACATCGAGCGCGCCATCAAGAAAGGCACCGGAGAGCTCGAGGGTTACAACCTGGAAGAGGTCCAGTACGAGGGCTACGGTCCCGGGGGAGTTGCCGTTCTCATCGAGGCGACCACCGACAACCGCAATCGCACCGTGGGCGAGGTTCGCCACCTCTTCTCCAAATACGGCGGCAACCTTGGTGAGTCCGGGTCGGTGCATTGGCTCTTCGACAAGAAGGGCTATCTCGTCGTGGAGCGCAAAGACATCGGTGAGGAAGCCCTCCTGGAAACGGTTCTCGAAGCCGGAGGGGACGATGTCAAAGAGGACGGGTCGAGCTGGGAGATCTATACATCTCCAGAGTCCTTCGAGGCCGTTCGAGAAGCTCTCAAGAGCAAGAACGTCCGCATTGCTGCCGAGGAGCTCTCCATGGTCCCGAAATCCAGCGTGAAGCTGCAAGGCCGGCAGGCACAGCAGATGCTGAAGCTCATGGACGCGCTCGAGGAGCACGACGACTTGACCCAAGTCTGGGCGAACTTCGACATCGAGGAAGCCGAGATCGAAGCCGCCCTGTCGAGCTGAATTGAGGATTCTCGGGATCGACCCCGGCTCCCGGGTGACGGGCTATGGGGCGATCGACAGCGACGGTGCGGCGCATCGTCTCGTCGAGCACGGCGTCATCCGCACCCGGTCCGGGCTTCGTTTTCCGGAGAAGCTTCGCGTCGTTCACGACCGGCTCGTGGAAGTGGTGGAGCGTGCGCGGCCCGATCAGGTCGTGGTGGAAGATCTCTTCTACGCTTCGAACGTGAAGAGTGCGCTCCGCCTCGGTCACGTTCGGGGTGTCGTCATCCTTGCTGCCGTGGTGCGCGGCCTACCCATCGCCGAGTACGCGCCCCTCGAAGTCAAACAGGCAGTCGTCGGCTACGGTCGGGCGGACAAGTGGCAAGTCCAGAAGATGGTGGCGACGCTCTTGGAGTTGGAGGCGCCGCCAGAGCCCCACGACGCCGCAGATGCCCTCGCCGTCGCCATCTGTCACGCGCATCAACTTCGCTTCATCGAAAAAGTCTCGCCGGCGTGATTGCTTATCTCGAGGGAACGCTCCGGGAGAAGAGCCCCACCCTCGTGGTCGTTCTCGCCGGAGGCGTAGGTTACCGCGTATTCATTCCCGTCTCGACATTCTATGAGCTACCCGATGAGGGGGCGAATGTCTCTCTGCGCGTCTACACGCACGTCCGTGAGGACGTGCTCGCGCTCTACGGGTTCATCACCTCGGTCGAAGAGCAACTCTTTGGCAGGCTAATCGGCGTCGCCGGCGTGGGGCCGGCTCTCGCCCTCAAGATCATGTCGGGGCTCGAGGCGCCCGCACTCGTGAGCGCGATCCGTGGCGGCGACCTTCGGCGGTTGAACGCGATTCCCGGTGTGGGCAAGAAGACCGCCGAGCGGCTCATACTCGAGCTCAGGGACAAGATGTCTTCGTTGGCAGCCACCGAGCCGTCGGGGCGAACGCCGCCGGCCTCGTCGATAGCCGAAGATCTGGTCTCGGCGCTTGCGAACCTCGGCTTCGCTCGACCTCAAGCACAGAGGGAGGTCGACCGTGTCCTGCGGGAAGCACCCGAGGTGCGGTTCGAGGAGGCTCTCAAGACCGTGCTTCGCAGGCTGTCCCAGTGACGCGCCACGAGGTTCTGGAGTTGTACCGGGACCGGCGGGCGAGTCGCGCCCGGGACAAAGAGGCGCGCCGAAACAGCCTGACTTGGGTGGCCTGGGCGCGGCTCGTCGTCTTCTTCGCGGGCGTAGTGATGCTCTGGTTCGCCTGGGAGACTGATCGGCTCTCCTGGCCATGGCTCATCGTTCCCCTGCTTGCTTTCTCGATTCTCGTCGGACGCCATCATCGGCTTCGAGAGGCCTTTCTCCGTGCCGAGCGCGCCGAGAGCTTCTACGCTCGCGGCATCGACCGGATCGAAGAGCGCTGGCAGGGCCAAGGGCGTACCGGTGAGACTTTCCTCCAGTCGGGCCACCCCTACGCGCGGGACCTCGACGTCTTCGGCCGGGCCTCGCTCTTCGAGCTGCTGGCGACGACCGAGAGCCCGTGGGGTGAAGCACGGCTGGCGGAATGGTTGAAAGGTCCGGCGGCAGCGGACGAGGTGGTCGAGCGGCAGCGAGCCGTGCGGGAGCTGGCCGCGAAAGTAGACCTGCGGGAGGCGATCGCGGTCGAGCGCCGAGGCGAGGAGGAAACGGTCGATGCCCAGGCCCTCGGTGCCTGGGCATCGGCACCCCCGGTCTTGACCGCATCTTGGCTGCGCTTCGTCGCTCTCGTCTTGGGACTCGCGAGCCTCAGCTTCGCCATCGCCTGGCTGGCCTCCTGGGTGAGTCGAACCCCCGCGCTGCTCGTCCTGGCCGCGAGTGGCGCTTTCGGCATGCTGCTCCGCGAGCGGGTGCGCTCCGTCATCGGGAGCGTCGAGCGGCCGGCGCGCGATCTCACGTTGCTGTCGGTTCTGCTGGAGCGCTACGAACGCGAGACGTTCTCCTGCCCGAAGTTGTTGTCACTTCAGACGGCGCTCTCCGCCGCGCATACGACGGCTTCCGTGCAGATAGGCCGACTCAACCGGACCATCGAGCTCCTCGACGCCCGACGAAACCAGCTCTTCGCTCCGTTTGCCGCGCTTGCTCTGTGGGGGACTCAGTTTTCTTTCGCTTTGGAGAGCTGGCGGAAGCGCGTGGGCTCCGCGGTGCCCGCCTGGCTCGACGCCGTTTCCGATCTCGATGCCCTCATGGCCATGGGAACCTATGCCTTCGAGCATCCTGATGATTCCTTTCCCGAGATCACGACCGGTGACGCCTTTTTCGATGCCGTCGAGCTCGGCCATCCGCTGATCCCGGAGGGTCGTTTGGTTCGAAACGACGTTCGTCTCGGTGGAGAACGTCGGCTGCTGGTCGTTTCCGGATCCAACATGTCGGGGAAGAGCACCTTGCTTCGCTCCATAGGAGTGGGCACCGTGCTGGCTCTCGCCGGCGCTCCGGTAAGGGCGCGAAGCCTGGTCGTTTCGCCGCTCGTCGTCGCCGCCTCTATCCGGATAGAAGACTCGCTCCAGGACGGCATCTCGCACTTCTATGCCGAGATACTCCGACTTCGCCAGGTCATGGAGCTCGCTTCCCAGGGAAGCTCGGTGCTCTTCCTGCTCGACGAGATCCTCCACGGCACCAATTCACACGATCGACGGATCGGTGCCGAAGCCGTCGTGCGCGGGCTCGTCGACCGAGGGGCGATCGGGCTCATTACGACTCACGACCTGGCTCTTTCCCGGCTCGCGGAAACGATGAACGAAAAAGCCGCGAACGTTCATTTCCAGGATCAGATCGAGGAGGGCAAGATACGATTCGATTACAAGATGCGAGACGGTGTCGTCAAGAAGAGCAACGCCCTTGCTCTCATGCGCTCCGTGGGGCTCGAAGTGTGAGTTTGAGGTAACATCCGCCCGGAGACATGAGCGAGCGATTGGTCGCGTTGGGACGCACGGCCGAGGACATATCTCTCGACGCGTCGCTCAGACCCAGGCGATTCTCCGAATACGTTGGCCAGGCGAAGGTCCTTGCCCAGCTCCAGATCGCCGTTCAGGCGGCGCGAGAGCGGGGCGAGGCCATGGATCACCTCCTCACTTACGGTCCTCCCGGGCTCGGAAAAACGACGCTCGCGCATGTCGTCGCAGTCGAGCTCGGCGTCGGCATCAAGACGACTGCCGGCCCGCTGATCGAGAAGTCGGGCGATCTCGTCGCGCTACTGACGAATCTCCAGGAGCGGGACGTGCTCTTTATCGACGAGATCCATCGGCTTCATCCCGCGATCGAGGAGGTCCTCTATCCGGCGATGGAGGACTTCAAGCTCGACATCATCATCGGTCAGGGTCCTTCGGCGAAGTCCGTCAAGATCCCCATTGCCCCATTCACGTTGATCGGCGCGACGACTCGGGCCGGTCTCTTGACCTCACCTCTGCGAGCCCGCTTCGGTATCGTGCATCGGCTCGACTTCTATACCGAAGAGGATTTGACCCGGGTGCTCACGCGGTCGGCGTCCATTCTCGGCGTTCCTCTCGAAGACGCCGCCGCCGCCGCCATCGCCCGAAGGGCGCGGGGGACGCCTCGAATCGCGAACCGCCTGCTCCGGCGCGTACGGGACTACGCGCAGGTCAAGGCGGACGGTACCATCAGCAGCGAAGTCGCCGCGAACGCGCTCACCCTGCTCGAGGTGGACGAGATGGGTTTCGACGAGATGGATCGAAGCATCCTGCGGACGCTGATGGACAAGTTCTCGGGAGGTCCCGTGGGCCTCTCCACCGTGGCGGCGGTGGTGGGTGAGGAGCCCGACACGATCGAAGACATCTACGAGCCCTACCTGATCCAGATCGGGTTCCTCGACCGAACGCCGCGGGGGCGCGTTGCCACCGAACGCGCCTATCGTCACTTCGGGTTGACTTCGGCAAATCCCCAGAAGCGTCTGTTTTGACGCAACGACTCCGGCTGTCCGATTTCGACTATCCGCTTCCCCGCGAGCTCATCGCCCAAAAGCCTCTCGAAAAGCGGGATCGGTCTCGGCTCCTTCATCTCGACTCGGGGGGAGACATCGAGCATCGGCGTTTCTCCGACCTGCCCGCACTGCTTTCGCCGGAAGATCTTCTCGTCCTGAACGAAACGAAAGTGTTTCCCGCGCGGCTCTTCGGTCGTCGGGAGTCGGGTGGTGCGGTCGAGCTCCTGCTTCTCGAGTCGGTATGCGAGAGAAGCTGGCGGGCTCTCGCACGGCCGGCGCGAAAGCTCGGGGCCGGCGAGAGGCTTACGTTCGCCGAGGGAAGGCTCATGGGTGAGGTGGTCGAAACCGAGCCCGAAGGGTGCAAGATCGTGAGATTTCACTACGAGGGTGACTGGGACCGGCTGCTCGACGCCCTCGGAAAAACACCGGTTCCACCCTACATCGACGGCGGGACGGACGAGCGCCTCCTGCGGGAGCGCTATCAGACGCTCTTCGCACGACATCGCGGGTCGGTCGCCGCGCCGACCGCCGGGCTCCATTTTACCGATGAGGTTTTTGCCGAGCTCCGGAATCGCCGGATTCGAACGGCAGCGTTGACCCTGCACGTCGGTTACGCGACGTTCGCGCCGATTCGGACGCCGAGGTTGGAGGAGCATCGAATGGGCGTCGAACGGTTCTACATACCCGAGGAGACGTTCCGCCTCATCGAGACGACCCGACGTTCCGGGGGCCGGATCGTCGCCGTGGGCACAACGACGGTTCGCGCCCTGGAGAGCGCGACGAGCCCCGGCTGGGACGAGACCGATCTATTCATCGCGCCCGGCCACCCGTTTCGGGTGGTGGACCGACTGGTTACGAATCTCCACCTTCCGAAAAGCAGCCTTCTCGTCCTCGTCTCGGCTTTCTCCGGGATCGAGAACATCAGGCGCGCTTACGTAGAAGCCGTTCGCGAGCGGTACCGTTTCTACAGCTTCGGCGACGCGATGCTTCTCGACCGTGCTTAGTTTCTCCACACTTGGCTTGTGCCATAATCTCCGCCGTGAATCATCGAGAGCTGCTCGAGGTCGTCGAGGAGAGCGTGCAACTGAAACGCTCGTTCTTCGAGAGTTACGGCGACGAGGTGCTCCGAGCGGGAGAAATGCTGGCGTCGGCTCTCTCGCGGGGCAACAAGCTTCTCGTTTTTGGAAACGGAGGAAGCGCCGCTGACGCACAGCATTTTGCCGCCGAGCTCGTGAACCGGTTTCGCGACGACCGGCCGGCGCTCCCGGCTATCGCACTAACGACCGATAGCTCGATCTTGACGAGCGTCGCCAACGACACGGATTTCCGGCACACCTTCAGTCGTCAGGTCGAGGCGCTCGGCCGTTCCGGCGACGTGGCGGTCGCCATCAGCACGAGCGGAACGTCGCCCAACGTCCTCGAGGCCGTGCGCGTGGCGCGAGCAAGAGGTCTCGCTACTTTGGGCCTCGCGGGCAAGGACGGGGGCGAGCTGGCCCGTCTCACCGACCTCTGTCTGACGGTGCCGCACCGTGCGACGCCACGGATACAGGAGATCCACTCCCTGCTCATCCATCTGTTCTGCGAGATGATCGAGGACGCCCTCTACCCCGGCTGAGCCTGATGCCGTCGAAGTACCCCGTCCCTCCACTCGATCTCTCGCGGCTTCAGACTTACCCCCTCGCCGCCCGGAGGAGCAAGGTTTCCCGCGATCAGCTGGGAAGCGCTCCCGAGCCGGGAGAGAGTTTCCGCACGTTCTGGGAGCGGCTTCCAGACGTTCTCGCCGTTTCCGACCTTCGTGATCTCGTCAACCGGATGCACGGGGCAAGAGAGCAAGGCCAAGCCCTCCTCTGGGGGATTGGCGCGCACGTGATCAAGGTCGGGCTGTCTCCGCTCGTCATCGACCTGATGAACCGTGGCTACGTTTCCGGGATCGCGCTCAACGGCGCGGGCATCGTCCATGATTTCGAGATGGCCGTCGCCGGTCAGACTTCGGAGGAAGTGGCCGAGGTGCTCGGCGCAGGAAAGTTCGGGATGGCGGAGGAGACGGGAGCGCTTCTCAACGACGCCATCCGTCTTGGGGTCGATGATGGTCTGGGCCTCGGCGAGTCGGTCAGCGCGTTTCTCGCGAAGAACGATCCCACCCACAAGGAGGTGAGCATCCTCTGGAACGCCTACCGCCTCACCATACCGGTCACCGTGCACGTCGCCGTCGGAACCGACATCATCCACATGCACCCTCAGGCCTCGGGGGCGGCGATCGGAGAGGGAAGCCTACAGGATTTCCGACTGTTCGCGAGCCTGGTACGAGCGCTTCACGGGGGCGGCGTTTATCTGAACTTCGGCTCCGCCGTGATACTGCCCGAGGTGTTCCTCAAAGCGGTGAGCGTCGTCCGAAATCTGCGATTTCCCTTGAGCGATTTTTCGACCGCGAACTTCGATTTCATCCGCCACTATCGGCCGCGGGTGAACGTGGTCGAGCGCCCCGTCACCGGAAAGGGAAGAGGCTTCGACTTCGTCGGCCACCACGAGCTGTTGCTGCCGTTGCTGGCTGCCGCCCTGGTCGAGGCAGCCGAGCCCTGAACCATCGGCGAGCCTAAACGAACGCCCATCTGAAATCCGAAAGTGAAATCGGGCGAAAAACGGGAAAGGTCCTCGACGAATCGCCACTCGTAAACGAAACGTTCCGAATATCGAAAACGGACGCCGAGCGCGAGCTGCTGGGAACCCTCGTTGAGAATGGAGAGCTTGCCCGTGAGCCGGGGGCGCGCGTGGTCGAGCTGAAAAATGGCGGCGAGCCGCGGCTTGAAGTGCCAGTCGAAGCCGACCATGAAGGAGAAATAGTTTCTCGCCGGTATCTTCTCGGGCTTACCCAGGATGTGGTAGTTGGCGTTGGCGTAGAGTCCGAAACGCCGGCCGACGCGGTCGAACGCCAATCCCAGGCCGAGGTCGGCCTTTCCACTTCCGCTCAGCGTTTCCGGATCGCCGGTAGGGAGCTTCAACTCAGTCCGTGCACCCAGGCCCAGACCGTTGCGGTCGACGAGAGTCTTCTTGAAATGAAAGGACAGGTCGCCGACGGCGCCGAACGAATCCCGCCCTTGGAAGATCGTCGAGCCGTTTCGCGCGTAGAGAAACTCGACGAGGCCGTTGTCGGTTTGCCCCCGAAGGAAATTGGGAAGACCCAGGGCCTCGTGGAACCCGCTCACGAAAGGATCGAGAAAGCCGCCGTAATAGACGTAGAAAGGCAGAGTCGCCCGGACCTCCATTCCTCCGGGAATACCTCGACTCAAGGAGATCGCGGTTCTGAGATACTCGAGGTCGAGTCGAATCCGCTCGTCCTCGAGCTCCCGGTCGAGGATGACGTTGGAATAGTCGAATTGCAGCCCGACGAACGTCTCTCCGGCTGCCAGGCTCTCGGCGGCCTCCGGTGTCATGGAGACGAAGAGCAGCGCGAGCGGGAACTGGTTTCGGTTCTCCATCGGACCGCGCCACGTCCCGACGGGGGCATCGGCCTTCTGCGGGGCCGCGGCTGCGCTCGATCCGCCGGAAAGCACGAGTGCTATGGGGAGAAGGGAATGTAAGCGCAAAGAGGTCGTGCCCAGTCCTATGATATACGTTTCGGCGTGAGTCAGGACTCCAAGCGTCGTTCGGTAGGAAGCGGCGTGAGCTGGGAGGAGGAGTTCGGCTACTCACGCGCGGTGCGGGTGGGCGATCGAATCTACGTATCGGGCACGACGGCGACGGGTCCCGACGGCGTCGCCGCGCCGGGTGATGCCGCGGGACAGGCTCACTTCGTGTTGGACAAGATCGAAAGCGCCATCGTGGCTCTCGGTGGCGCGTTAGCGGACGTCGTCCGAACACGCGTTTTCGTCGCGCGGCTTCAGGATTGGAGCGAGGTGGCGGCGGTTCATGGAGAGCGTTTCCGCGGGATCCGTCCCGCCAACACGCTCGTTCGTGCCGACCTCATCGGTGAGGAATACCTCGTCGAGATCGAGGCCGAGGCCGTGGTGGGCTCCGCCGGCACGGAATGACCGAGCCCATTCGATTCAGCGTTCGCGTCAACAACGATCTCACGATAGACGATACGGTTGCTCTCGCGCTTGCTGCGGAGCGAGCGGAGTTCGACCAGTTCTGGGTGAGCAACGACCTCTTTTTCCGCAGCGCTCCCGTCGTGCTGTCGGCTATAGCCCAGGCCACGACCCGCATCCAAATCGGAACGTGCATCCTGAACCCCTTCACCATCGATCCCAGCGAGATCGCGATGATCGCCGCAACGCTCGACGAGCTGTCGAAGAATCGTTTCCAGCTCGGGCTCGCCGCGGGGTCTCGCAAGTTCATGGACTGGGTGGGTATCGAGCATCGCATGCCGCTTGCCGTCGTGCGGGAAACGGTTGCGATCGTTCGGGATCTTCTCGCGGGGAAGTCCGCCGCGATATCGGGAAAGCGCTTTCGATGGCGAGACGGCGCGTATCTGCGGTTTTTTCCCTCGCGGGTTACGCCGATCTACATCGGTGCCCTCGGTCCCAAAATGCTCCGGCTCGCCGGAGAGATCGGGGATGGGGTGCTGCCGCTTCTGTTTCCGCCGGAGCACTACCACACGGTCAAGCCGTTGATCGAAGAGGCAGGACGAGAGCTCGACTTCGCCGCCTGCGTCTGGGTGTCGCTTTCCGAAGATGTCGCCGCCGCCCGCCGGGCGCTCGCCGAAAAGATCGCTTACTACGGTCCTGCCCTGACCCCAACCGTCCTCGAGCGGCTTTTTCTGACCGCGGACGATTTCGTCGCAATCGATCGTGCGGTGACCGTGGAGCGCGACATGAACAAGGCCTCGGCGCTCGTCGACGAGAGAATGCTCCGAATCGGCATCGTGGGAACACCTCGGGACGTCATCGCGCGACTCGAGCCTCTGGTCGACGCGGGGGCGCGGCACTTGAGCTTCGGGCCGCCGCTCGGCCCGGACCCACTCGAAGCCGTGGAGCTCCTCGGCCGCGCCGTGCTTCCGCACTTTCGGGCCTGACGTTTGCCGCAAACGAATCGGATACCATAGAAGCCGTGAGCCTGATTCGAAGCCAGGTCAAGACGAGCTCCGATGTGTTCCGCAGGCGCTATCAGGAAAACCTCGCACTCAACCAGGAGCTCGCGCAGAAGCTTCATACGATCCGAAAGGGTGGCGACGAACGATCCCAGACGCGCCACCGCGAGCAAGGCAAGCTCTTCGTGCGCGACCGCATTGGCCACCTCTGCGACGACGGCGCTCCTTTTCTGGAAATCGGACCTCTTGCCGGGTATCAGCTCTATACGGACGACGTCCCCGCGGGTGGGATCGTCACGGGAGTGGGTCTGGTTCGCGGCCGCCAGTGCATGATCGTCGCCAACGACGCGACCGTGAAAGGGGGCACGTACTACCCTATCACCGTCAAGAAACATCTTCGCGCCCAGGAGATCGCCCTCGAGAACCGGCTGCCTTGCCTCTATCTCGTCGACAGCGGAGGTGCTTTTCTTCCCTTGCAAGCCGAAGTGTTTCCTGACCGGGACCATTTCGGGCGCATCTTTCGCAACCAGGCCGTTTTGAGTGCCGCGGGCATCCCGCAGATCGCGGCGGTCATGGGCATGTGCACCGCCGGTGGCGCCTACGTGCCGGCGATGAGCGATCAGGCGGTCATCGTCAACAGGACGGGAACGATTTTTCTCGCCGGCCCTCCACTCGTCAAAGCGGCGACGGGCGAGGACGTATCCGCCGAGGAGCTCGGGGGCGCGCACGTTCACACCGAACATTCCGGCGTCGCCGATCACTTTGCCGAGGACGACGAGCACGCGATCGACATCCTTCGCGACATCGTGGGACATCTCGGCAAGCGCGATCAGGCGAACGCGAGGCTCCAACCGTCGGAAGCCCCGGCCTACGACCCGGACGAAATCCTGGGTGTATGGCCCCGCGACCTCAGGCGGCAGATCGACGTGAGGGAAGTTCTGACCCGCATCTTGGACGGAAGCCGTCTCTTCGAGTTCAAGCCTCGCTATGGAACGACGCTCGTGACCGGGTTCGCGCACATCGAGGGTATCCCCGTCGCCATTCTCGCCAACAATGGCGTGTTGTTCAGCGAAAGCGCGCTCAAGGCGACTCATTTCATCGAGCTGGCGACGGCGGAGAAGATCCCGCTTCTCTTCGTCCAGAACATCACCGGCTTCATGGTCGGCGCCGACTACGAGCGCGGCGGAATCGCGAAGGACGGGGCGAAGATGGTGCATGCCGTCGCCACCGCGCGGGTTCCCAAGATCACGATCATCCTGGGAGGAAGCTTCGGCGCGGGAAACTACGGGATGTGCGGCCGAGCGTACGATCCCCGCTTCGTCTGGAGCTGGCCTACCAGCCGGATCTCGGTGATGGGAGGCGAGCAGGCGGCTGCCGTCCTCGTCACGGTGAAGCGAGACCAGCTGGTGCGAAAGAACCAGAGCCTCTCGAGCGAGGAAGCCGAGGCGATCGCCAAGCCCATCCGCGAGAAGTACGAGCATGAGGGACATCCCTTCTACGCCTCCGCCCGCTTGTGGGACGACGGCGTCATCGACATGAGAGAGACCCGGAAGATTCTGGCGCTCTCGCTCGCGACGGCCCTGAACGCTCCCCTGGAAGAAACGAGCGTCGGCGTTTTCCGGATGTGACCGATGAAGAAACTCGTCCGGATCGCGAACGCGGGGGGTTATTGGGGCGACGATCCCTACGCCTTACGCCGGCAGGTGCTCGGCGAGCTTCCCCTCGACTACGTATCGATGGACTTTCTCGCCGAGATCACCATGAGCATCTTGCAGAAGCAGCGCGCGCGCGACCCCGCGGCCGGCTTTGCCCGCGACTTCGTGAAACAGATCGAGCCGGTTCTCGGAGAGGTCCTCGACCGCGGGATCAGGGTCATCACGAACGCCGGGGGAGTCAACCCCGAGGCCTGCGCCGAGGCTCTATTCCGTCTCGCCCGCGAGCTGGCTCTCCCCTTGAAGATCGCGGTGGTGAGCGGCGACGATGTGCTGCCGCGGCTCGCCGAGCTCACGCTCGACAATATGGAGACTGGCGAGCCTCTGGGCGATTATCGCGACAAGGTCCTCTCGGCGAATGCTTACTTCGGCGCGATGCCCGTCGCCGAAGCCCTCGGGCACGAGCCGAACATCGTTCTCTCGGGCCGGGTGACAGATACCGGAATCACGCTTGCTGCCCTGATTCACGAGTTCGGTTGGACGGCGGACGATTACGATCGCCTGGCGCAGGGGATCGTCGCCTCGCATCTGATCGAATGCGGCGCCCAGGCGACGGGCGGCAACTTCACCGATTGGGAAAAGGTCCATAGCTTCGTGGACATCGGGTATCCCATCGTCGAGTTCGAGTCCGACGGCACCTTCGTCGTGACCAAGCATCCGGGCACCGCGGGGCTCGTCAGCCTTCAGACCGTACGGGAACAGTTCCTTTACGAGATGGGTCACCCGCAGCTCTACATCACTCCCGACGTCATCGCCGACTTCACCACGATGAAGCTCGACGCCTGTGGAGAAAATCGTGTCCGGGTGACCGGCGCGCGGGGATCGGCTCCGACGGACTGGCTCAAAGTGAGCCTTGCCCTCGAAGACGGGTTCAAGTCGCAAGGGTCTCTGATGGTCTCGGGCCCGGACGCACGTGCCAAAGCCGCCTGCTTTGCCGACATCCTGTGGACGCGAGCCGGGAAAGAGCTCGCGCGGGAGGGTCTCCACTTCTTCGATGCTCACCACACGGAATATATCGGCGACGACGCAGCCCATGGACGGCTCACGCCCGAGCATCGGCCGACGGAGATCCTCCTCAAGCTCGCCGTGCGTGATCACGATCGGAGAAAGCTCGAGATCTTCCGGAAGCTTCTGCCAGGTCTGATCCTGAGCGGCCCGGCCGGGGTGGCGGTCACCGGGGGTGCGCCATCCATCTCGGATGTCGTTCGCTACTGGCCCAGCCTCATCCCCCAGGAGAAGGCGCCCGCCCGTTTCGAGATCTGGTCACGGTCGGAGACCGCCGACCAAATGGAAAAGCTCTTTGCAAGCGGCGATCTGAAATGGCCGGAGACCCGTGGAACCGCGGAAGCCACGGGTCCGGTCGAGGATCCGGTTCCGGCCGAGACGCCCGCGGGAGAGACGATCGAGATCCCTCTGGCTCTCATTGCTCACGCTAGAAGCGGAGACAAGGGTGACACTGCCAACATCGGCCTCATCGGCCGGAGTGCGTCTTGCTACGCCTGGATTCGCGACAACATATCCGCGGAACAGGTCCGGGAATGGTTCGCTGGCATCGTACATGGACAAGTACTTCGCTACGTCGTTCCCAATCTCTGGGCTCTGAACTTCCTCCTCGAGGCCTCGCTTGGAGGGGGTGGCACCGTGAGCCTCCATACCGATGCCCAGGGCAAGACGTACGGTCAGGCGCTCCTTCGCTGCCGGGTGCGCGTTCCCGCTTCTCTCCTGGAGACGATTGCACCGGACGATCGCGCCACCTCGAAGGAGCTCTCGTCGTGAAGGATTTTCCCGTGGATCGGATCGTTGCCCAGGCATCGACGCTGCGCGTCGAATCGCTCACACTCGGAGTCAAGCGCATCGTGCTGGAGAGGCCTTCGGTGCGGAATGCCTTCGACGAGACGATGATGGGCGAGCTCCGTGACGTGCTCGATCACCTTGCGTCGATTCCCGAGCCGGAACAGATGCGGCTTCTCATCCTCGCCGGAGAAGGGGACGTCTTCTGTGCGGGTGCGGATCTCAACACCATGAAGCGACTTGCGGGAAAGTCGGAAGCCGTTAATCTGGAAGACGCTCGGGGGCTCGCCACCCTCTACTACAAATTGGCCGATTTTCCCGCTCCGGTCGTTGCCGTTGTGCAGGGAGCCGCCATGGGCGGAGGGCTCGGCCTCACCGCCTGCGCCGACTTCGTGCTGAGTGAAACGGAAACCATCTTCGCGACCTCCGAAGTCTTGCTCGGCATCGTCCCAGGCGTCATCAGTCCGTATCTCGTAAGAAAGCTCGGACCTGGCCGCGCTGCGCCGATCATGTTGAGTGGAGCGAGGATGAGCGCTTCCCAGGCGCAGGAAGTGGGTCTCGTTCAGCGGGTGGTTTCCAAGGATCGTCTCGACGCCGCACTTCAAGAAGTCGTGCTCGATTTCCTCGCCGCGGGACCCGAGGCGGCCCGTCGGACGAAGGAGCTTCTGAAGCGAGCAGCACCTCTGCCCGGTCCCGAGCTCATCGAGTTCACCGCGGGCCAGATCGCCAAAGCTCGCTGCTCGTCCGAAGGGCGGAAGGGACTCGAAGCGTTCTTTTCCAAGGCGCCGCCGGCATGGGCGGCCCGGGTCATGGCTCTGAGGCGCTCGTCCAAGCCGTGAGAAAGCTCGTCATCGCCAACCGGGGCGAGATCGCACGGCGGATTCTGCGGACGGCACGACCGCGCGGCTATGCGGTCGCGGTCATCTCCACCGCGACCGATCGCGATGCCTTGGTACGAGCCGAGGCCGACGACGTGCTGGAGGTCCCAAGCTTTCTCGACGGCGAGGCCATCGCCCGGGCCGCGAAGACGTGGGGTGCCCGCCTCTTACATCCAGGCTATGGATTCCTCTCGGAGAATCCTGATTTCGCCGCGCGCGTCGAAGCGCAAGACATCGTCTTCGTGGGACCCCGGCCGGATGCGATGCGGCTTCTGGGAAACAAGATCTCCGCAAAAAAGCTCGCGCGGGAGGTCGATGTCCCCACGCTCGCCACGGTTGGATCCGACGCCCTCTCGAGGCTCGAGGCCGAAGGGATCGAGCCGCCGTACCTGGTGAAGGCTGCCGGTGGAGGCGGAGGGCGGGGAATGCGCGTGGTGAAGAATCGGAACGAGCTGCCGTTCGCTCTCGCGCGGGCGTCCGAAGAGGCTCGGGCGGGGTTCTCCGATGCGACCGTCTTCGTCGAGCAGCTTCTCATCAATCCTCGTCACGTCGAAATCCAGGTCTTCGGCGACGGCAAGGGAGGTGGAGTATTTCTCGGCGAGCGCGAATGCTCGCTTCAGCGCCGCTATCAGAAAGTGATCGAGGAGGCTCCGAGCCCCGCCGTCGACGTGGAGCTCCGACGTCAGATGGGGTTAGCGGCCCTGCGCGTCATCGAAAGAGCCCGCTACCGCGGCGCGGGTACGGTGGAGTTTCTCCTGGACGACATGGGAAGCTTCTATTTTCTCGAAGTGAACACCCGCCTGCAGGTGGAGCATCCCGTCACCGAAGCCGTGTACGGCATCGATCTCGTGGGATGTCAGCTCGAGCTCGCGGAGGGAAGATGGCCGGTCGAGCTTCCGGCGCCGTCATCTCGAGGTTCTCTCGAGCCGAACGGCTGGGCCATCGAAGCGAGGGTGCTCGCCGAAGATCCCCGGGCAGGATTCGTTCCGACTCCCGGGCCGCTCCGCCGCTACCGGGAACCCTCGGGCCGCGGGATCCGGGTGGATTCCGGGGTAGCCGAGGGAGGCCGCGTGCATCCCGAGTTCGATTCGTTGATCGCGAAAGTCGTTGCCGCGGCGAGCACGAGGGAGAGCGCCGTCGAGCAATTGACTCGCGCGCTCGAAGAAATGATCGTTCACGGTCCGACGACGAACCTCCCGTTCCTGCAGAGCGTTCTTCGCCATCCGGAGTTTCGGGCAGGGCGATTCGGCACCCGGTTCCTCGAAGACCACCTCGATGAGCTGAACCGACCGCTTCTTCCCCCCGCGGAATTTCGAAGCATCCAGTCCAGAGGCTTTCGCGAAAGGCTTTCGCTTGCGCTCCGTGGCGAACGCCCGGAAGCGGAAGGTCCTTTCGCGGAGCGATTCCGCCGCCTGGGGGACGTCGTCGACCTGCAAGTCGATCCCCCCACCGGGAGAGTCGATCCCCTGGGGGCCATAGCGACGCGGCTCGATTCCGGCAACATGGCGCTCACTCACCGGGGTGACACAGTGATTCTCGAAGTCCCGCGTGCGCAACCGTACCGCCGATCTCGCGTCCAGCCGGCGGATGGAGAGGTGCGGGCGCCCATGGCAGGAAAAGTTCTCGAGGTCTTCGTCGAGGAGGGAGAGGGGGTCGCAGAGGGGACTCCCCTCGCCGTCATCGAATCCATGAAGATGCAGCTCGAGGTGCGAGCCCCGGTGAGCGGACGGGTCGAGAAAATCCACGTCGAGCCTGGCGCCGCCCTCGAGGGAAAGGGGTTACTCGTCGTGATCTCCGTCGAGGGAGAGGCATCCTCCCCGGATTCCCTTCCGCACCCAAACCCGGAGTAACCGCGCTAGAATCTGGCTCCTTTCGTGTTCAGCCGGACTCGGTAGACCGCGCCACTGGCGGTAATGAACAACGTCGACCCATCTTCGCCCCAGGCGCAGTTCCCCGTGGCGGTTCCGAGGTGAATCATGCCGAGGAGTGTCCCATCGGGCGAAATGATGTAAAGGCCCCCGGGGGCTGCGGCGAAAAGGTTCCCGTTTCGATCGACCTTCATCCCATCGGGACCGCCCGGTGCGTCCTTTCCGTGCTCGGACGCGTCGAGAAGAACTCTTCCGTTCACGAGGGCGCCGTCTTCGGTGACATCGAAGGACATCCAGACCTTTTTTCTCGGGTCGGAGACGTACAGGGTCTTCTCGTCGGGAGAGAAGGCGATTCCATTCGGGGCCGGGAGATCCTTGGTGAGCAACGAGAGCTTCCCGTCCGCCGAGAGTCGATAGACGCCCTGGAAGTCCAGCTCCTTGCTCGGGTCATCGAACGCGCGCGGTAAGCCGAAGGGCGGGTCGGTGAAGTACATGTCGCCGTTCGATTTGAACAAGACGTCGTTGGGGCTGTTGAGGCGTTTGCCCTGATAGCGGTCGACGAGCGTGGTCTTTCTCCCATTCGATTCCAGTCGTGCAATGCGACGGTCCCCGTGCTCGCAGAGTACGAGACGGCCGTCGGAATCGAAGGTGAGACCGTTCGAGCCGGGCTCGCGCCCGGGAAAAGGCTCTTCACCCGTGTACCCGCTTGGTTTCAGGAAGAGACTCGTTCCTTGTCCTTCTTTCCACTTGATGACCGAGTTGTTGGGAATGTCGGAGAAGAGCAGGTACCCACCGCTCCGGTTCCAGGCGGGGCCTTCGACCCAGGCGAACCCATCGGCGATTTTCTCTAGCTTCGCGTCTTTCGGAACGATTTGGTCGAAACGAGGATCCAGGCTGACGAAAGGGCTGGAGGCGCCGACTTCGGCTCGTTGCGCGCTCCCGGTTCCTAAAGAAAGGACCGCCGTCATGACCGCGAAGGACGAAATCGCTTCCCTCATCTTTTTGACTCTGAAGATGCCGCACGGCATCTGGGGTTACGGTTCCCGGATCGCGATCGAAACCAACGGCGCTCTGCAGCATCCCAGTGAGGCATGGAAGCGATCGAGTCGGTCATGATGTTCTTGTCGATGGTCGTGGATGCCGGGACCGGTACTGCGGTGGCCGTTGGTGTCCTGGCCGCTTCTGTCCGTGTGGCGGATTTCCTGCTCCATCGGCGTATGTCGTTCGACGACGCCATGACGCAGATCCGGCTCTCTTTGGCCCGCTGGCTGGCCCTTTCGCTCGAGCTCGCCCTTGCCGCCGACATTCTCAGGAGCGTAATCGCACCGAGCTGGGACGACATCGGGAAACTCGCCGCGATCGCAGCCCTCCGCACGGTTCTGAACTACTTCCTGGAGAAGGAGATCGAGCGGGGAGCGATGAGCCTGACCCGTCGTGTGGCTTAGCAGGCTGATGAAAAAGTACGACCCAGCCTGCCGAGCGGTGGCCAAAACGTCCGCCACGACGCCAGCGTGAATCGTCCGCATCGGGGTGCTTCGTGGGAATGAGATGTGAGCACGTAGTGCGAATAAGCGCCGCAACGGCAGGAGCCGTGGCGGCCGGGCGATCGCGGGTCCCGCCACGGCATTGAGCCACATTAACTGGGGCGTTGGGGCGCTCGTCCTGCAAGTCGTGGCCGGGCAGCTGCTGGTGGCCTACCTGATCGTCGCCATCGTCGGTCTGGCTCTCAAAAGGGACCTCGACCACGCGCGACGGGTTGTCTGTGAGGGGATACTCGCGGCGCTCGGCTTCATGGTACCCGCGACGGTCCTTCGGACGTTGGTCGTACGTAACTGGGAGGAAATCGGAGCCCTGGCGGCCTTATTGGGACTTCGGATCGTTCTGAAGAAATTCTTCGTCTGGGACAGGAGTCAGTTGATTTCGGCCAATCCCGTGAGCTCACCCGATAGAGTCCGGAAATAGCTCTGGACCGTCACACGGTCGCGCGTCGTCCCCAGAGCGGCAACGAGAAGCACGCGTGCTTTGAGCCCGTCGAGATCTTCGGCCGACACGACTCCCATTTCCGTCGCCTCTCGTCCTAGCGTGACTCGGCCTCCCCCGGTGCGGGTCGCGTAAACGACGACGACCTCCTTGGAGATGGCCTCCGCGACCGCCTCGGCGACCTCGGGCGGCACGTTCCCGCGGCCGAAGACCTCGACGACGATGCCTTTCGCGCCTGACTCCACGGCATGCCGTATCTGGCTTCCGTCGCTTCCCGCGACGAGCGTGACCAGAGCGATGGACGGCTCAACCCGAGCGGCCGAGAGCTCGAGCCGGCGCGCGGGGCGATGGAAGAGATAGATCTGTCCGGTGTCCATCTGGCCGAGCGGCCCCACCCACGGGGAGGCGAACGCGTTGAGGGCGATCGAATGGGTCTTGCGAACGTCGCGCGCGGCGTGAAACTCGTCGTTGAGGGTTACCAGCACGCCGAGGTGGCGCACTCCTGGATTAGCGGCCAGCCGGATCGCGTTCAACAGATTGCGTGGACCATCGGTGTCGGCCTGCCGCGGGGGGCGCTGGGCGGCGGCAAACACCACGGGCCTGCCCGCGGGAACCAATAGATCGAGAAGGAACGCCGTTTCCTCCAAGGAGTCCGTGCCGTGGGTGATGACGATTCCCGCGAGGTCACGCCTCGTGGCGAACAGCTCGTTGACCCGCTTTGCGAGTCCGAACTGGTGCTCGGGAGTCATTCGCGAGCTACCGATGTTGGAGTAGTCTTCGACGCTCACCGTGGCAAGATCCGCCAGCTCGGGCAAAAGCTCCACCAGGTCCTTGGCCTGAAGCGAGCTACCGCTCCCACCGGCGATGGTGCCTCCCGTTGCCAGGAGGTGGACGCGAGGAAGGTCCTGAGAGACAAGCAGGGCAGTCAGCAACAGACTCGAAAGGAGCGACATCCTCCACCTTTTATCACAAGGTCCCATCCCTTCCTCGCGCGGCGCGCGACACGGGTCGACCCGATCACCGCGTTGCGGGGCGAGTAAAAACTGCGCTCGAAAGCGCGCTGAGAACGGAGTGACACACCGCCTCGCGGAGCTTGGGCAGGTCGTGGAACGCCCCCACGTAGAGCTCCGCCCAGCGCACCGTGCCGTCGGCCAATCGGACGAGCCGAGCCGACAGCCGCAGCTCGTCGTCGACCAGCGAGAGGTTGGCGTCGAGAACGAAATCGGCGTGAACTCGGTTGCCGAGAGCGAGCACGTCGCGCTCGAGGCCGCGTGACCGCTCGTTCGACGCCACGGGCACCACATCGATATCAGGCCACGCGGCGAAGTCCACGACGATCGCCTCGGTCCACTCGGCCAAGAGTTGATCCCCGGACGCGAGGGGCAGCACGGCGAGGCGGGTTGGCTTCAGCGTGTCGACGATCGACGGCGGTTTGTGAGTCGATGCGTGGCGGCTCTGGGCGAGATAGGCCCAACCCGCGAAGGGGTTGACGAGGCAGAACAAGAGGAGGATCAGGATCTTGCCGTTCTCGAGAACGAAATCCCGGGTCGACGCCCGGCTGCCCAAGCTGGCCATAGTGCCGTTCCAACCATAATTCTAGATCCAACCGTTGGAACGGCACTTGCCATCTAATCGAAGCCGGGAACGAGCAGCGGAAGTCGATAGAGCGTCGTGCGGGCCGTCAGGTAGAGCGTCTTTCCATCGTCGCCCCAAGCGAAATTCGCGGGCAGCCGGGGCGTACGGATCGTGCCGAGGTGCACGCCCTCGGGCGAGAGGATCCAGATCCCGCCGGGGCCGCTCACGTAGAGGTTTCCCTCCAAGTCGACCTCCAGACCGTCGAGAGCTTCTTCTCCCTGAGCAGAGGTCATATCGTAGAACAAGTCCCCGCTACCCAGAGTCCCATCCGGCTCGACCGGATACCGCATGACGACCTTCCGCGCCGGGTCCCAGTTGGCGACGTAGAGGAAGTCCTCGGCCGGTGAGAAATCGATCCCGTTCGGTCCGATGAGATCGTTCGCCAGGAGCTCGAGCTCCCCCTGCCGCAGCCGGTAGATGCCGCTGAAGTCGAGCTCCTTGGCGGGATCCTCGTACACGTCGGGAAGTCCGAACGGGGGATCGGTGAAGTAGATGGAGCCATCCGACTTGACGATGAGATCGTTCGGGCTGTTGAGTCTCTTCCCCCGGTAGCGATCCCCGAGCACCTCGAAGGACCCGTCCTTGCCGAGCCGGCTGATGCGACGGTTTCCGTGCTCCGCGATTACCAGCCTGCCTTGTTTGTCGAGCCCGAGCCCGTTCGAGCCGGGCTGCTTGTAGCGTCCGATGTCGGCCTGGTCGTAGCCGCTCTTCTCGCGATAGACCCGTAGTCCCTCGTCGGGCGCGTATGCGTAGATCCTGTTCTCGTTGGGGTCGCTGAAGAGCAAGGCGCCTTCGGCCGTCCACACCGGACCCTCGATGAACGTGAATCCCTCGGCGAGCTTGAAAAGCTTGGGGTTCAGGGGAACGATCCGGTCGACTGCGGGATCGATTCGGACCACTTCGATGTTGACCTCATGGGGTTTCACCGCAACCGGTCCCGAGTCTCCGCTTCTCTCCTTCGAGTAGAAGTCCAGCTTCGCCAAGCGCATCCAGATGTAGTTCGTGGGCGATGCGGAAATGGGACCGTTGATTCCGAAAACGGCGAGCTGAATTCTCTGCCCAGGCTTCAGATTGCGTCCGATGACGAGCCGGTTCGAAGCGTTCCAACCCTTGACGACCGAGCCGCCGCTCTGTCCGAGGACGCGGGGAATCTCTCCGTCCACCCACACTTCGGCATAGTCGTCGAGTGACGTCTCGAAGACGGCCGTCGCGCCCATCGTTTCGAATGTTCCGACTCGCTCGGGAACGGTGATTCGTATTCGGTACCAGTTGAACGAGACCTTTCCCGACGTGAGACGGGAGTCGAGATCCGTGGGCGCCAACACCCGCCAGCTCGAATCATCGTAATCCGCCCAACCGGCCTTGGGCTCGTAGTCGTAGGCCTTGTTCGGCGTCGTCGATGGCTGCCCATCCGGACCTGCCGCACGGAACGCGCTCTCGACAATGGCGACATCGTGATACCGCCACTCGCCCTTCACCTGGGCGACGCCCTCGAGCGTCGTCAGGTCGATGGCGGCGTCGGGCTTCTCGTCGAGCCAACGAGGATCGGCGCCCAAGGTCAAGGGCGCCGCGGCCAGGATCAGAGACAGCAGGAGTCCGTGGCTCGTCATGAAAGCACCTTCACCACGTAGTAGTCGACGACGCCATCTACCTCTTTGAACCAGTGGGGCGTGCCCTGAGGCACGATGATCACATCGCCCTTGGTGAGACGTCGTGTCGTTCCGCCTTCGATGCCGGCGCCCCGGATTTCGCCTGGCGCCGTCGTCCGGCCATCGACCACCTTTCCGCCGGTGACGAACGTGGCCGAGCCATCGAGAACGTAGATGATGTCGGTCTCTTTCTGGTGGATCTCCGACTCGCCTCCTTTGTCGCGGTGGCTGGCGTGAACCTTGTAGTCGCTCAGCTCGATCAAGGGTGCGCCCTTCTGAAAAGCGGCCCGCACCTTGTCACTCTCGAGATAGAAGATCTCGTCGCTCGACATAGTGCTCGTCGCGTCGGATATCGCCGCGGCGCCGGCGAGTGCGATCTCTTCGTCCTGCGCCGCGCTCGCCGCGCCGCTCACACCGATGGCGCCTATCACCTCACCGTCCATCATGATGGGAACCCCGCCCTGAAGCGGGGTGAAGTCGTCGAGGGCCACCATGGTCGTCCGGCCCTGGTTGACGATGTCCTCGAAGACCTTCGTCGGCCGTCTGAACAGGGCGGCGGTGCGCGCCTTGCCCTCGGAGATACGGGAGCCGGCTGCAAAAGTACCATCGAGGCGTACGAGGTACAGCAGATTCCCACCCTGATCGACTACGGCTATGGCGGCGCCCGGGGCTCCGAGCTTGCGGGCCGTCTGTTCCGCGGCGTCGGACACGGCGCGAGCGCCCGCAATTCCGAGGTTCTTGGTCGAAAGGACTTGCCCCGAAGCGGCGATGGCGACCGTCAGCAGCCCCGAGAGCATCCCAATTCTGATTCTCATGATTCTGTCTCCTTTTCTTTCACTGGACGCGAAAAACCGGCGCCGCCGGCCGGAGGGATGGACCCCGGCCGGCGGACCGCGTCTCCCCTACTTCACCGGCTCGGGGAAGCTCGCCTCGCCGAGAAGCGTCTCCGCCCAGGCGCACCAAATCTGGACCCTGGCGATGTCCATCACATACGACGGAACCACGATCCTTTCGTTGTAGTGGTCGCCCTTGATGAGCAGTCGCTGAAGCAGGTAGACGTTCCCCTTCGAGTCCACCACCTGCCAGTGAGGTGCGGGAGTGTCCGGAACGACGAAATCGCTCGAGAGGGTGAGGACGTTTTCGGATCCTTCCTTGCTGTGGGTCACCGTGCCTTTGTTGGCCTTGGGACCCATGAAGGGGCCGCTCTTATGCATGTCGCTGGCGAGAGCGGGGAGGACCGACAGGCTGAGGGCGATGAGGCTCGCGCTGAGCGTTCGGGTCAACCCCGTGGCTTTGTTCTGAAACATCTGAATTCTTCCTCCTGTGGTTTTCGTTTCTCGAACCAACAGATGAACGATTTCCCGAAAGGTTTCAGAAACCGCTCTGGGGGCTGCTGCATCTCTGCAGTAGCCGAGGAGGATGCGGATGAGTTGGTCGATTGTTCTTGCGGGGGGTAAGGGAGAACGTCTCGCTCACTTTACGGCGAGATGGATGGGGCGCTACATACCGAAACAATACTGTGCGTTCGTAGGAAGACGAACGATGCTCGAGCACACGCTCGACCGGGCGCGACAGATCTCGTCGCCGGACGAGGTCGTAACCGTCGTGGCCCGGGAGCACCGGCATCTCGCGCGCCGTCAGGTTCGGGGCGGAATCATCGAACAGCCGGTGAACTGCGATACCGCGGCCGGCATCCTTCTGCCTCTATCTCAGATATGGCGACGAGACCCGGGAGCGACGGTGGCGATTTTCCCCTCGGACCACTTCATCTACCCGGAGGAACGTTTCCTCGACGCGGTGCGCGTTGCTCTTTCCGCAGCGGAGACCCTAGCTGGGCGAGTCGTACTCCTTGGGGTCGTCCCCGATACGCCAGAGCGCGACTATGGGTGGATTCTGAAAGGGCGCGACCTTGCCCGAATCGGGGGCAATCCGGTTCATTCGGTGAGGTCGTTTCTGGAAAAGCCCGCTGTCGGGGTCGCACGGAAACTACGCAAGGACGGCGGCCTTTGGAACACGATGGTCTTGGCAGCGAAGGTCGAAACCCTCTGGCGTCTGGGTTGGCGCTACCTGCCCGAGCTGATGTTTCGCTTCGAGAGCTTGGTCGAGGCTTGGGGAACACCACTGGAGTCGCGGGTGGTCACCTCGATCTATCGGGACATGCCCAAGAGGAACTTCTCGCGCGATCTGCTGGAGCGCGCCCGTCAGGAGATCTCGGTCATCGAGCTCAAAAATGTCCAGTGGAGCGACTGGGGTAGAGCGGAGCGGATCGAGCATAGCCTTTTGCGGCTCGGCAAGCGTCCCGCCTGGAAAGAGCCAGCGCCATGGCCGATGGCGATGGCGGGAGGAGTGGCATGAGCTTCGTGACCCTCACGATTCTGACGTTCCTGCTGGGCATCGATCCGGGTGTCCGGGTGCAGGCCATCGGCATGACGGTTGCCGACATGGACCAGGCGATTGATTTCTACTCGCGGGTTCTGACCTTCGACAAGGTCTCGGACATCGAGGTGTGGGGGGACGACGTCGAACGATTGCAGGGTGTCTTCGGCGCCCGTCTGCGCATCGTTCGCATGCGTCTCGGCGACGAGGAGATCGAGCTGACGGAATACCTCGCCCCGAAAGGCCGCCCGATCCCTCTGGACTCGCGCAGCAACGACCGTTGGTTCCAGCACGTCGCGATCATCGTGAGCGACATGGACCGGGCTTATGCCCGTTTGCGCGAGCATCGGGTTCGACATGCCTCGTCGGGACCCCAGAAGCTCCCCGACTGGAACCCCAATGCGGGAGGTATCGAAGCGTTCTATTTCAAGGACCCGGACGGCCGTCCGCTGGAGATTCTGGAGTTCCCGCCCGACAAGGGTGACCCCAAATGGCATCGTTTGGAGGACTCGGGCAGTCTCTTTCTCGGAATCGACCACACGGCGATCGTCGTCGAGGATACCGACGAGAGCCTTCAGTTCTACCGTGACCGGCTCGGCATGCACATGGCGGGTGAGTCGGAGAATTATGGTCCCGAGCAAGAGCGCTTGAACAATGTCTTCGGCGCCCGACTGCGCATTACCGCACTTCGGAGCCGGGGAGGCCCGGGGATCGAGCTCCTCGAGTACCTGACTCCGCGCGACGGCCGTCCCATGCCCCCGGACGAGCGCGCGAACGACGTCTTTCACTGGCAGACCCTTCTGGTGACGGAAGACGCGTCTTCGTTGGGCGAGGCTTTGTGGTCGGCCCGGGTGATTTTCGTGTCGCCGGGGGTCGTTACCCTGCGCGATTCGAGCTACCCCTTCCCCAAGGGGTTTCTCGTCCGCGATCCCGACGGGCATGTCATGCAAGTCATGGAAACATCCAATCGGTGAAACCCTTAGTCGTCCATCGGCATCGATCCCTTGGGAGGTGGTATGACCTGTCGAGAATTCATCGACTTCATCCAGGAGTACCTGGAAGGGTCCCTTCCGCCCGCCGAGCGGGAGAGCTTTTTGGAACACCTGGCTCTCTGCCCATCCTGCGTGGCGTACCTGGAGACGTACCAGCAGACGATCCTTCTGGCGAAAGACGCGTTTCGTGACCTCGACGCAACCGTTCCCGACGAGGTACCCGAGGCACTCGTCTCAGCGATTCTCGCGGCAACGGCCAAGGAGGGAGCGTGATGGATCTCGAGCGCGCGCGAAGGCAAGAGTGGCTCGAGGCGGATGGTTTGGGAGGCTTCGCGTCCGGGACGGTCTCGGGCATTCGCACGCGGCGCTATCACGCGCTCCTGCTCGCGGCGACGACACCTCCCACCGGACGAGTCGTTCTCGTCAACGGGTTCGACGCGTGGATTACGACCGGCTCGACGTCGGTTCCACTCACTTCCCAGCTCTACGTCCCTGGCGTACGCCATCCCGATGGGGAGACGCGTATCCAAAGCTTCGAGCCCGAGCCTTGGCCGACGTGGGTCTATCGTCTCGAGGACGGATCGTTGGTCCGCCAGGAGGTGATCGCCTGGCACGAAAAGTCGACGGTCGCCTTGTCCTTTGCGCTCGTCGCGGGGACGAAAGCCGAGCTCACGTTGCGGCCGTTTCTTTCTGGGCGCGATTACCACGGCCTTCATCACGAGAATCCGTCCTTCCGGTTCGACGCCGCCGTCGACGGCGAGCGGGTCGTCTTCAGGCCCTACGACGGATTGCCGCCCATTTCATCCGTTGGCAACGGGGTCTATCGCCACCAACCCCTGTGGTACCGAAATTTCTTGTACGAGAACGAGCGAGAACGGGGACTCGATTTCTCCGAAGACCTGGCTTCGCCCGGTGAGCTCACGTTCGATCTCGGCAAAGGAGAAGCCATCTGGATCGTTTCGAGCGACCCGGGTGCCTTGGAGGGGACCAGCGCGACGGATCTCGTCGCGACCATTCGCACCGCCGAAAGGCGACGCCGGAAGGCTTTTCCCTCGAGGCTCCACCGGGCCGCGGACGCGTATCTCGTGCGCCGGCGGGGCGGAAGCACCATCGTGGCCGGCTATCCCTGGTTCACCGACTGGGGACGGGATACGTTCATTGCCCTTCGCGGATTGTGTCTTGCCGGGGGACGGCTGCCAGAGGCGGAGGCCATCCTGCTGGAGTGGGCGGACGCAGTTTCCGAGGGCATGCTTCCCAATCGGTTTGCCGACCACGGCGAATCGCCCGAGTACAACTCGGTGGATGCCTCGCTGTGGTATGTCGTCGCCGTTCGTGACTTCTTGAAGAAAGTCCGAAAGCCGCGTCCACGGCTAACCGAAGCGTGTCACGCCATCATCGAGGGGTACCGCCGTGGCACGCGCTACGGCATTCGGGCCGATGAGGATGGCCTTCTCGCCTGTGGAGAGCCGGGCGTTCAGCTCACATGGATGGATGCGAAAGTTGGCGATTGGGTCGTGACCCCGCGTATCGGCAAACCCGTTGAGGTCCAAGCTTTGTGGTTGAACGCGCTTTCGTTCTCCCGGGAATGGAAAGCTCGTCTCGACAAAGGCCTCTCGTCTTTCGAAAGGAGATTCTGGTACGAGGAAGGCGGTTATCTCTACGACGTCGTGGACGTCGATCACGTTCCCGGCACCGTCGACGCCTCGCTCCGGCCGAATCAGGTCTTCGCAGTGGGTGGTCTGCCCGACGCCGTGCTCCAGGACAAGAAGAAAGCACGGGCAGTCGTCGATGTCATCGAGCGGAAGCTCTGGACGCCCCTCGGACTGCGCTCGCTCTCACCGGACGATTCCCGGTACGTACCGCGCTACCAGGGAGGTGTCGTCGAGCGCGACGGCTCCTACCATCAGGGTACGGTCTGGCCCTGGTTGATCGGCGCCTTCGTCGACGCCTGGTCCCGAGCCAACGGACAAAGTGGGGAGGCCAAGGCGCGGTTCCTCGATCCGCTCCTGCAGCATCTCGATGACGCCGGCCTCGGCCATCTCCCCGAGATCGCGGACGCCGACCCGCCCCACACGCCGAGGGGGTGTCCTTTCCAGGCCTGGTCCGTGGGAGAGGCGCTCCGCGTCGCGCAGATGAGCATTCGAGTGGGCCGGCGCCCGAAGAGACCGCGCCCCGGGGCCTCGAAACGGCCTCCACCGCCCACCGTCCATGCTTGACGCGCTGAGACGACATTGGCCCGAGTACACCATCGAAGCTGCGGCCCTTGGCTTCTTCATGATGTCGGCCTGTTTTTTCGGAGTCGCCTTCGAGCACCCGAGCTCGCCGCTGAACGCGCTCCTCCCGCCGTTTCCCCGCCGGGTTCTTACGGGTCTCGCGATGGGCGCGACGGCGATCGCCATCGTCTACTCACCGTTTGGGAAGCGCTCGGGGGCCCACATCAACCCCGCTTTTACCCTCAGCTTCTTCCGACTCGGGAAGATCGAAGCCTCTGACGCGATGTTCTACGTCCTCGCTCAGTTCGCGGGTGCCGTCGGTGGAGTGGTGGTCGCGTCGAGCTTGCTCGGGCATTTCGTCTCCCACCCGAGCGTCAATTACGCTGCCACCGTTCCGGGCACCGCCGGGGTTCCGGCGGCCTTCGCCGCCGAGCTCGTCATGGCTTTCGTCATGATGACCGTGGTTCTTCATGCGACCAATACGAAGCGCGTGGCGCGCTTCACCGGCCTGTTCGCAGGACTCCTCGTCGCGACGTTCATCAGTTTGGAAGTGCCGGTTTCCGGCATGAGCATCAATCCCGCCCGAACGTTCGGCTCCGCCGTTTCGGCACGTTCGTGGACGACCCTTTGGCTCTACTTCACCGCCCCACCCCTCGGCATGCTGCTTGCCTCGGAGCTCTATCGAATCACCCGAGGTCGGGTCCTCTGCGCCAAGCTCCATCACGACAACGACGAGCGCTGCATCTTTCGGTGTGAGTACCGGAAGGCGTGATATCAGGCCTCGGATCGGACGAAGTGAGGCTCGAGCAGGCCCCGGAGGGCCTGACGCGCACGATGCAGCCGCACTTTGACCGTGTTGTGGGTGACGCCGAGCACCTTAGCGACCGACTCCGTGTCGAGCTCCTCGATGTCGCGGAGCAGGAGCACGGTTCGGTAGCGCTCGGGTAGCCGATCGATCTGGCCGCGGACGAGGGCGACGACTTCCTGACGCTCGATGACGCGGTCGGCGGGAGCACCCCAGGAGCTGGACTCCCGCGTCTGGTGGCCGTCGGCGAGGAACTTGGGGAGCAGCTCCTCGATCGATTGTTCCGGCTTTCGCCGGCGAGAGCGAAGTCTCATGAGCGAATAGTTCACCGCGATCCGCGACAACCAGGTGCCGAGTCGGGCATCGGCTCGGAAGCCATCGAGGGACCGGAAGGCGGCGACGAACGTTTCCTGGACGACGTCGCGCGCATCCTCCTCGTTGCTTAGGAGTCGCCGGCACAAGGCCAAAAGCTTCCGCCCATGCGTGCGCACGAGCTCTTCGAACGCCGCCTCGTCGCCCGTGCGCAATCGCGCGATGATTTCTGCTTCGTCCGGGCGAGGGTAAGGGGTGGCGGCTGTGCTAGTGGCTAACTGAGCGTTCATGGTCTCCATCCTTGGCCGGGGCGTGGTGGGCCGGCTCTGAGGGAGTGTTGCTCGGGCGCCTGGAGGAGGCCATCCACGCACGGACAAGCGCGCGTCACGAAAAGGTCTCCGTTCAACCCATTGATGGAATTGGAGAACCAATTCGGTTCGCACTCTGAAAAACGGTTGCGGTATCCTCTCGGCCATGGAAGGCGGGAAACCCAGGGAGGGGGTGTTCCGGTTCGACGCGTTCGAGCTCGACGCGGCCGAAAAAGAGCTGCGAAAACACGGGATTCGGGTAAAGCTCCAGCAACAGCCGTTCCTCGTTCTGTGCCGTCTTTTGGAGCGGCCGAACCACCTCGTCACCCGTGAAGAGCTTCGCTCGGAGCTATGGTCCGACGAGACCTTCGTCGACTTCGATCACAGTTTGAACGAAGCCGTGAACAAACTCCGGCTGGCGCTCGGTGATTCGGCGACCAATCCGCGATTCGTTGAAACGGTGCCCAAGCACGGCTATCGCTTCATCGGAACCGTGGAGGGGGAGCGGACGCCTCCGCCCGAGCTCCGGCCGCCGGCGAAACGCTCCCGTCTGACGCTTTACACTCTGGTCGCGTCGCTCCTCGTGGTGGGTACACTCGCCGTGCGCTACGCGAGCAGGCGTTCCCCACCGGTGTCGACCGCGGCGATCCGAGCCGTCGCGGTCCTTCCGCTCGAGAATCTTTCCGGCGATCCCTCTCAGGAGTATTTTTCCGACGGCATGACCGAGGAGCTGATCGCCCACCTCTCGATGATCGAAGCCCTGCACGTCATCTCCCCCACTTCGGTGCGGCGTTACAAGGGCTCGGACAAATCGCTCAAACAGATTGCCGCTGATCTACGCGTCGACGCCATCATCGAAGGGTCGGTCCGCCTCGCTAACGACCGGGTGCGCGTCACCGTCCACCTGGCCGATCCGAAGACGGAGCAGAGCCTGTGGTCGGAGTTCTACGAAGGAGCGGCGGACGACCTCTTTGCTATACAGATGGAGCTGGCGAAAACCATCGCTCGGGAGATCCTTCTCGAGCTGCCACCTCAGGACGAGGCCCGGCTTGTCGCGGGAAAGGAGCGAAAGCCCGAAGCGTACCAGGCTTTCCTGAAGGGCCGATACCACTGGAATCGTCGAACCGAGGCGGATTTCCTCAAAGCCATCGAGTATTTCAACGAGGCCCTGAGCTACGAGCCCGACTACGCGAGAGCCTATGCCGGCCTGGCGGACACGTATAACCTCCTCGCGGTCTATAACATGCAGCGGCACCGTAGAGCGATGCCGCGAGCGAAGGACGCGGCCTTGCGGGCGATCGCTCTCGACCCGAAGCTCGCCGACTCCCACGCCTCGCTCGGCTGCATTCACTTTCTTTATGACTGGGATTTCCCCGGATCCGAGCGGGAGTTCCAGAAAGCGATCGAGGTGAATCCTCGTTACCCGACGGCGTACCAGTGGTACGGTATCTACCTCGTCTCTCGAGGACGGACCGACGAGGCGCTAGAGATGCTGCGGCGGGCGCTCGAGCTCGATCCCATGTCGCTGAGCATCAACGAGAACCTGGGATGGGCCCTATACGTTGCCCGCCGCTATCCCGAAGCGATCGCGCAGTTCGAGAAAACGCTCGATCTGGATCCAGAGTTCGGGCAAGGTCTGCGCTATCTGGGACTCACGTACCTGCACGTGGGACGAACGGAAGACGCTCTCCGCGTCCTGGAGCGAGCCCGTGCGGCTTTCCATGGCGAGGCCGAGATCCGAGCGGACCTCGCGCTTGCCTTCGCGCTCGCCGGACATCGCGGCGAAGCACGGGCCCTTCTCGATGAGCTGATGCTGGCCTCAGAGGAGAGGTATGTATCGCCGTTTCTCATCGCCCGGTTTCACACCGGCCTGGGGGAGGCGGACGAAGCTCTCGATTGGCTCGACAAAGCTTACGAGGACCGAGTCGCGAATATCGTCTTTATCGGCGTCGACCCGTTCTTCGATTCGCTGCGAGCTCTCCCTCGGTTCCGGGACCTTCTCGATCGCATCGGCCTTAGCGAGATCGGGTAGGCGGCGGGCAAACGAGCCGCCCCGATTCGTCGCTCTCGCGCTTCACAAGCAGGCTGATGAAAAAGTACAGCCCAGCCTGCCGAGCGGCGGCCAAAACGTCTGCCGCGAGGTCGGCGCGCAGCGCCGCATAGGCCGAGCCGTGGCGGCTGGTCGACTACAGGTCCCGCCACGGCATTGAACAAGATTGAACACTAATGTGTGAAACGAGCAACCTGCCCGGGCATCTCATAGAGGTGACACAAGAGGAGGTCAACAATTCCATGAAGAAACGTCCACTCTACCTAGCATTAGGAGCTCTACTACTGGGCGGGCTCTGGTACCTGTTCCGTCCCGAGCTTTTGTTCGTAACCAAGAAAGTCAACGAGGAGTTCCCCGGAACGGCGGCGGTCTCGGCGGAGGCCAGCGGCACGCCATTTCTGAAGGGAATGTTCCACCCGGGCGCTCACGAAACGATGGGCACTGCCGCCATACACGTGCTCGAGGGCGGAAAGAGGGTTCTGAGACTGACGGACTTCCGGACGTCGAATGGGCCCGACGTGCGCGTTTTCCTCGTCGCGGCCGCGGACGCGATGGACAGCGACGCGGTCAAGGCGGCAGGATTCGTGGATCTCGGAAGTCTGAAGGGCACCGAGGGCGCGCAAAACTACGACGTTCCTCCCCAGGTGGATCTCGACCAGTACCGGGCGGTCGCTATCTGGTGCGCCCGTTTCGGCGTCAACTTCGGAACGGCTCCGCTGACGCCCACGAAGCCCGAACCCTTGTCGGCGGGGACATTCCACGGCGTGGCGCACGAGACCGACGGGGTCGCTACCATTTACCGGCTTCCCGACGGCAAGCGCGTGCTGCGTTTCACTGGGTTCAGGACGTCCAATGGACCCGATGTGCAGGTCTACCTGGGCAAGGCGAAAGACGCCTCCGACAACGACACGGTAACCCGAGAGGGATTCTTTCATGTCGGAGCGCTCCGGGGGACCGAGGGAGATCAGAACTACGAGCTTCCCGACTCGCTCGACCTGGCACAGTACCATTCGGTGACGATTTGGTGCCGGAGGTTCGGCGTGAACTTCGCCACAGCGCCGTTGCAGAACCCGCAGACCTAGCAGGCTAATAATGGCGCGGATCGTCATTCTCGGTGGAGGATTCGGCGGGCTCTACACCGCTCTCGAGCTCGAGGGGGTGTTGGCCCGCCGGAACGACCTCGAGGTCACTCTGGTGAATCGGGACAACTTCTTCCTGTTCACGCCGATGCTCCACGAGGTCGCGGCGAGCGACCTCGACGTGACCCACATCGTGAATCCGGTTCGAAAGCTCTTGAAGCGAGTGCGGTTCTTCGAGGGAAACGTGGAGCAGATCGACATCGAGAGGAGAACCGTGCTCGTCAACCACACGGACGGAAGCCACGGACACACCCTCGAATATGATCAGCTCGTGCTCGGCCTGGGATCAGCCACGAACTTCTTCGATCTTCCCGGGCTCGAGGAGCGTGCCTTTACGATGCGCACGCTCGGAGATGCGCTGGCGCTCCGGAATCGGCTCATTGCCAATCTGGAGGCAGCCGACTTCGAATGTGCCAGCGGTGTCCGCGATCCGCTTCTGACCGTCGTGGTTGCCGGCGGTGGCTTCGCCGGCGTGGAAACCATCGCGGGCATCAACGATTTCGTTCGCGAGGCGCTGCGCTTCTATCCTCACTTGAGCAAGGAGCTCATCGGGATGGTGCTGGTGCATCCGGGGGAGTATCTTCTGCCCGAGCTGGGCGAAAAGCTGGGACGATATGCCGGAGAGGTCTTGGCGTCGCGCGGCGTCGAGGTTCGCTTGAAGACCCGAGTTGCCCGAGCCACCGACCGAGGCGTCGAGCTTTCGGACGGAACGTTCATCGACACCAACACGCTGGTCTGGACGGCAGGCAACTCGGTCCATCCCCTAATCGCATCTCTCCCCGCGAAGAAGGCTCGCGGCCGGCTCGTTGTGGATGAGTTCCTTCGCGTCGAGGAAAGTCCGGGCGTCTGGGCCCTGGGCGACTGCGCCTCCGCCCACCCACCGACGGCTCAACACGCGTTGCGCGAAGGCAAGCTCGTCGCCAAGAACCTCATTGCGGCGATCGACGGGCGTGAGATGTCGCCGTTCTCCTTCCGAACGATCGGTCAACTCGCCGCAATCGGACGGCGGACGGGGGTGGCGCGCATCTTCGGAGTGAACTTTTCGGGGTTCTTGGCCTGGTGGCTCTGGCGAACGATTTACCTCGCCAAGCTCCCCCGCTTCGAAAAGAAGGTTCGAGTCGCTCTCGATTGGGCGCTCGACCTGATGTTCTCCAAGGATCTGGTGCAGCTTCAAACGCCTCGCACCAACAGAAACGAGACAAGGAAGGACCATGAATCGCAAGCATCGAGCGGAGATCGAGCGCCTGGAGGAAGACTCCCGGCGCGTGAAGAACTGGAAACGATTCGGACCCTACCTCTCCGAGAGGCAATGGGGGACGGTCCGTGAGGACTATTCCGCCTCCGGAGAGGTCTGGGACTATTTCTCCCACGATCAATCCCGAAGCCGGACCTATCGTTGGGGCGAGGATGGGATTCTCGGAATCTGCGATCGCGAATGTCGCCTCGCGTTCGCGCTCGCTCTCTGGAACGGCCGTGATCCGATCCTGAAAGAGCGCCTCTTCGGGCTCACCGGCCCGGAAGGCAACCACGGTGAGGACGTCAAAGAGCTCTATTACTATCTCGATTCGACCCCGACGCACTCCTACATGAAGGGACTCTACAAATATCCGCAGGCCGAGTATCCCTACGCTCGCCTGGTAGAGGAGAATCGGAGCCGCGGCAAGGATGCGCCGGAGCTCGAGCTCGTCGATACCGGAGTTTTCGACGACGGTCGCTACTTCGACGTGGGCGTCGAGTACGCCAAGGCGTCGCCCGACGATATCCTGATCCGGATCACCGTTTCGAACCGTGGGCCCGAGTCGGCCGCGCTTCACCTGCTTCCAACGCTGTGGTTCCGAAACACATGGTCCTGGGGCAGGACGGGCGAGGGCTACTGGCCCAAACCCCGTCTCGCCGCAAAGGATCGATCGACCGTCGAGGCGGTACACGACTCTCTCGGAAGCTTCACGCTCACGGTCGCCGAGGGCGCCGAGCTTCTATTCACCGAGAACGAGACGAACAGCGAGCGGTTGTTCGGTTCGCCGAGCCCGAGTCCCTTCGTGAAAGACGCGTTTCACGAGTACGTCATCCGAGGACGATCGGAGGCCGTGAACCCCGGCCGGTTCGGTACCAAGGCGGCGGCCTTCTATCGGCTCGAGGTCCCCTCTGGAGGCGATAGGGTGGTCAAGCTTCGGCTAACGGCCCGGAACGAGATATCTCCGGATCCTCTTGGCGGGAGCTTCGATCGAATCTTCGCGGTACGCCAGGAGGAGGCCGATGCGTTCTACGAAGACAAGCTTCCCGAGCTGCTCACTTCCGAGGAACGAAGCGTCGTGAGACAGGGCTACGGCGGGCTCCTTTGGTCGAAGCAGTTCTACTACAACGTGGTTCGCGATTGGCTCGAGGGGGATCCGGCCCAGCCTACACCCCCCGAGGGCCGCAAGAGCGGACGCAATCACGACTGGTACCATCTTTACAATCGAGACGTCATCTCCATGCCCGACAAGTGGGAATACCCCTGGTATGCGGCCTGGGACCTCGCGTTTCATATGATTCCCTTCGCTCAAGTCGATCCGGACTTCGCGAAGTCTCAACTCGTTCTCCTCCTGCGCGAGTGGTACATGCACCCGAACGGCCAGATTCCCGCCTACGAGTTCGCTTTCGGGGACGTCAACCCGCCGGTGCACGCCTGGGCCGCCTGGCGCGTCTACAAGATGACCGGGGCGCGAGGAGAGCGCGATCGCGTCTTCCTCGCTCGGGTATTCCACAAGCTGCTCCTGAACTTCACCTGGTGGGTGAACCGAAAGGATGCAAGCGGTAAGAACCTCTTTTCCGGGGGCTTCCTCGGCCTCGACAACATCGGCGTGTTCGACCGATCGCAGACGCTTCCCACCGGGGGGGAGCTCGAGCAAGCGGACGGCACGGCCTGGATGGCTTTCTACTGCTCCACCCTTCTCTCTATGGCTCTCGAGCTCGCGAGCGAGGACCCGGCCTACGAGGACGTCGCGTCCAAGTTCTTCGAGCACTTCATGGCCATCGTGGAAGCGATGAACCACCTTGGCGGAAACGGTCTCTGGGACGAGGAGGACGGGTTCTACTACGACCAGCTTCGCGTCGGGGGGAGGTCGATTCCCCTGCGGACGCGCTCGATGGTCGGACTGATACCTCTCTTCGCCTGCGAGATCCTCGAGCGGGAGGTGGTGGAACGGCTTCCCGGCTTTTCGAAGAGGACCGAGTGGTATCTCCTAAACCGGCCGGACATCACCGATTCAATCTCCTGCATGCATTGCGTGCCCGGCGAAGAGCATGGTCACCGTCTACTCGCCCTACCGACGCGAGAGAAGCTCGTACGCCTGCTTCGTTACGTCCTCGACGAGAACGAGTTCCTGTCTCCCTTTGGGATCCGCTCGCTCTCCCGGTTTCATTTGGACCACCCTTACGAATTTCGCGACAACGGACAGCTCTACCGCGTCGACTACACGCCGGGTGAGAGCACGTCGGGGCTGTTCGGCGGCAACTCCAACTGGAGGGGCCCGATCTGGTTTCCGCTCAACTATCTGCTGGTGGAGGCGCTCGAACGTTACCACCACTTCTTTGGGGACGATCTGAAGGTCGAGTGCCCCACGGGCTCGGGGAAGCTCATGAACCTCGACCAGGTGGCGAAGGAGATCGCCCGCCGCCTCGGGTCCATCTTTCTCCCGGACTCGACGGGGCGGAGGCCCGTTCACGGAACGGTCGGCCGCTACGCCACCACGACCGATTTCCGAAACCTGGTCCTGTTCTACGAATATTTCCATGGGGATACCGGTCGAGGGGTCGGGGCCAGCCACCAGACTGGATGGACCGCCCTCGCGGTGCGGCTCTTGGAAGACGGAGCCCGATCCCGCGAAACCGCGGGTCGGGTTCGCGCATCGGAGAAGGATGAGGCTCTCGAGAGAGTTTGAACGCTTCGCACCGAGCGAATCGCAGAAAAGAGGGTTAGAGAAGATGGCTTCCAACGGTCGATACGACGTCATCATCATTGGCACCGGGGCGGGAGGGGGCACGCTGGCGCATCGGCTCGCCCCAACCGGCAAGAAGATACTGCTTCTCGAGCGCGGTGGTTACGTTCCTCGCGAGACCGACAACTGGGACACGCGGGCCGTCGTCACGCAAGGGAAGTACCACATCAAAGAGCCCTGGTATGACGAGCACGGCAAGGAATTCCATCCGGGAACCCACTACTACGTGGGTGGAAACACGAAGTTCTACGGCGCGGCTCTGGTGCGACTCAGGCAACAGGACTTCGGCGAGGTGCGCCACTATGGGGGCATCTCTCCGTCCTGGCCGATCGCCTACGACGAGCTCGAGCCTTATTACACCGAGGCCGAGCACCTGTACCACGTGCACGGCCTGAGGGGGAGCGACCCGACCGAGCCTCCCGCGAGCGCGCCCTTTCGCTTCCCGCCGGTGAGCCATGAGCCACGGCTGGCGAAGCTCGCGGAGGATCTCGAGCGCGTCGGTCACCGCCCATTCTTCCTGCCGATGGGCATCATGCTCGACGAGAAGAATCCGCACAAGAGCGCCTGCATCCGGTGCTCGACCTGCGACGGGCATCCCTGTCTCGTCAACGCCAAAGCGGACGCGCAGGTCGTCTGCGTCGAGCCGGCTCTCGAGCACCAGAACGTTTCCCTGTTGACCGGCGCCCTGGTCTCGCGGCTGGAGACGAGCCCTTCCGGCCGTGAAGTCACCAGGGTCCACGTGGAACGAAACGGGGAGAAAGAGACTTATTCGGCGGAGGTCGTGGTCGTCTCGTGCGGTGCCATCAACTCGGCCGCGCTCTTGTTGAAATCCTTCAACGAGCGGCATCCCAACGGGCTCGCCAACGGCTCCGATCAGGTCGGCCGTAACTACATGTGCCACTTGAACTCGGTGATGCTGGCGTTGTCGCGCTGCGAGAACCCTACGGTCTTCCAGAAGACTCTCGGCCTGAACGATTTCTACTTCCCCTCCGAAGACTGGGAGTATCCGATGGGGCACATCTCCTTCGTCGGCAAGACGGACAAGAACGTGCTCGCCGCGGGCGCGCCCCGGCTCGCGCCCGGCTTCACCCTCGAGCTCATGGCGAAGCACTCGCTCGACTTCTGGCTCACGTCGGAAGACCTGCCCGATCCCGACAACCGGGTGACGCTCGATCGGGACGGCAACGTCGTCCTTCGCTACCGGCCGAACAACGAGGAGGGGCACAAGCGCCTCCTCGCCAAGCTGCAGAGCTTGATGAAGCGGCAGCGGAAGTGCGGCGTCCACGGTCACGAGTGCCACCAGGGGCTCTTCTCGCGGAACCTCTTCCTCGGGCAGCGGATTCCGCTCGCGGGGGTCGCGCACCAGAACGGCACGATCCGCTTCGGCGACGACCCGCAGAGCTCGGCCCTCGACCGCGACTGTCGCTCGTGGGAGGTCGAGAACCTGTACGTCGTCGACGCGAGCTTCTTCCCCTCGAGCGGCGCCGTGAACCCGGCGTTGACGATCATGGCCAACGCGCTGCGCGTCGGCGACCGGATCCTGGAGCGCCTGTGATGAAGCCGATCATCCTCTTCGT
>DATIBD010000137.1:0-15333 GCA_035457705.1 Vicinamibacteria bacterium | reverse complement strand
GGGATGAAAATTCTCACATTCATCATCGACCCCAAAATCATTCGCAAAATCCTCGACCACCTCGACCACACAGCTCGCTCCCGAGCTCCTCCGAGCTGAGCCTCGGTCCTTAGAAACACCAACCCGTTGGTTCGACCCGCGGTCTCTGCCCGCTCCCCCTCGTCCCAGGCTCCATCACCCCCACTCCCGTGTCCCACTTCCCCCTCCACAGGTCACACCGAACCCGACCTCTTCCAGTCTTTCGCCTCGACCGCTTCTCCTGTCCCCTCTCGGGAACCGCCTCGGTTAGAATTCCCTACGAGTTCCTGGTCGGCGCGCGCCACGTCCTCGCGCTCGCGGGAGGCGCGCGAGGTGGAGACTTCCTCAGCTCCGTCATGATGTCAACTTGGGACCTTGGGGGCACCTGGCCGCACTGGATTTGCAGTGTGGCACCGTGTGATTGAGTGCCCGCTGTGTCATCGTTCTTTCAGCTCGTCCAAGCGAGAGCGGCCCCCTCCGCGCCCAGTGCAACGTCGCGGTCAACCGCTCGCCCAACCACCGCACGAGACGCTCTTTCACGACCTCGCCCACGAGGTAGTCGGGAGATTTCGAAACTACGGAGCGATGCAGATGAAGTCCGTTCCCTCAATCGACGTGCCATCGAACGTTTCACCGGTCAGGATGGCTATTGAGTTTCCTGGAGCGTACGTGCCATCTTGATCTAGTATTTGGAGGACAAGGTCGTCCAGCTGATCATCGTTGACGTTCTCAAAATGTGCCTGCGCCGTTCCCTTTTTTCCAACAACCCGGACAGTCTGACCATCCAATAGGACCGTCGAAGGGTCGACTAGAGTCGCGTTGAAGTCAGTACTGCTCAGGATCGCGACGGGGATGACCCCGTGGCCATCGTTGTTGAAGCAATTCGGATCGCTCCCCGGCTTGATGTCGATTTCCACGATGCGAACTGGTGGGCCGATTTTCGCAACGAACGCGTCTCCGAACCCACCCGCAAAAACTCCTTGGAAAGCATTCAGTGTAGGGAAGTCCGCGGAATCCGTGTCCCCGACGACGTAGGCCGCTCCCGACACGTCGACGGCAATCTCACCGCCCGAATCTCCCCCAGCACCACCGAGGTAGGTCGAATAGAGAATAGCGAGACCATCATTCTTGATGCACGTCACAAATGCGTCGCTGGTGCCGCCCTGGTAGGTCCCGCGTACGGAGTCTTTCGTCGGGAAGTCCGTGGATTGGGTCCTACCAGTGGCACAACAGTTGCCCCCGCTGTCCACGTCAATTCCATGGACGATGTCCAGCCCACTCCCGCCTAGGTAGGTAGAGTAGATCAGAGCCGATCCCGCGGAATTGAACTGTGAGAGAAATCCTTCGAATATCCCTCCGTTGAAAACCGCCTGCACCGGGTTCATCATGGGGAAGTCGTTCGATTCCGTTGTCCCCGCAACGTAGGCGTTTCCGAGGTGATCGACAGTCACGCCAGTAGCAGAGTCGGTTTGCGTGCCGCCCAGGTAGGTAGAAAAGACAAGCACGGAACCCGTCGAGTTGAATTTTGTCAGGAAAACGTCTCCGCCTCCAGACTTGGTCGGCTGCAATGCGTTCATCGTGGGGAAGTCGCTGGATGACGTCGAGCCGGTAACGTAGGCGCTTCCGTGGGCATCTACGGCGATACTCGAAGGCTCCTCGGCACTACTTCCACCGAGGTACGTAGAGTAGACGAAGGCATTGCCTTGACCGTCGATCTTCGTGACGAAAGCATCGGTGCCCCCCGTCGCATTCGACGGCTGGAACGGGTTTTGCGTCGGGAAGTCCGTGGAGGCGGTATTCCCGGTAATGTAGCTGCTGCCGGAGCTGTCAAAGGCGATGCCATGCCCTTGGTCGCGATCCGCTCCACCGAGGTACGTTGAGTAAACGAGTGAGGATCCGGTCGCATCGAGCTTGGCGACGAACGCATCCCCGAGGCCAGCAGGGGTGTTCTGGATGGGATTGGCAGTGGGAAAGTCTGTTGAGAGAGATTCGCCAGTCACATACGCGTTGCCCGAGCCATCGACGGCGATGTCAAACCCTTGGTCGATGTCGCTGCCTCCTAGATACGTGGAATACACGAGCGACGATCCAGTAGTGTCCAGCTTCGCAACGAAAGCGTCGACACCGCCTCCGCCAATGGGATTCACCGTCGGAAAATCGACCGACATCGTTGCCCCGGTGACGTACGCATTTCCAAAGCTATCGATATCGATTCCGACGCCAAGCTCCAACCCGCTACCACCAAGGTACGTCGAGTACTCGAGAACAGGATCGATGATTAAGGCTTGGCGTCGATCATGATCGCCCAGTTGGAAGCCAAAGGCGTTGGATCCTTTCCGTGTGTATTCTCCATGAATGCGGGTTCGGACTCCGTGCTCTTCCTGATAAACGAACGGCCTCGTCATCCGAAGATCGGCACCACCGATGCGCAGCACGAGATCACCCGCTGAATCCAAAGCCGCTGTGTCAGGGCCCTGGAACTCAAGCGTAACGACATCGGGGTCCGCTCCCGGATGGACTACGACGTCGTACTCGAGACGCCCTTGGTGCCCGTAGAAGATCGCGTCCACGCCTGGATAAAGGCGCTTGTATTGCACCTTCCCGAAGGTACGAATGTCGGTGCGCCAGCGCGCCGGGTCGTTGCCGATGAGGTAGTGGCTCTTTCCTGGAAGCTCCTCGAACGCCCATAGTTCCGGGGCGGGATTTGCGCCGACAAACCGCATGCGCACGAAGTCATTGTTCTTAGGTACGCGGCCCTCCGCGGCAGAATCTGCTTTGATGGTTGTTCCATCGGAGGGTGGCTTCGCCAAGGACAGAACGAAATCCGTCGCTGTCAAGAACAGCGTATAACCGCTTCCACGCGACACGAACTTCACGGATTCATCAACCTGCCCCTCGTTGCGTTCAAAGCTGAGCGGCAGTTTGCCGTATTCCGTCCTGACGTTTGGCGCGTTCGCTGCTTTCTCCGTTCGTGGGGCGCAACCTATTACGACAATGAGACCCCAGGCCGGGAACAAGCTCGAAGCAGGAATCAACTGGTTGCGAGCCATACTTGCACCTCTCATTTCCTCCGGATGAGGTGCGGCGGTTGGGGCGCCCACGACTTCGTAAGCCGGAGGTGGATACCCGAGCGCCGTTATACGTCCCTTCAATGCGAAAAGTCAACCGGCGAAATCCGTCGAGCGCCTACGACCTGGAGGAGCATCTCGGCGACCAGCAACGACGCCCTGACCGGGCACCCCGGCGCGATCCGGACGAGCGTCGGGCATCGAACGCGCCGAAGGTCGCCTCATCCAGGTAGCCGGGAATGCCGAACGCGAGAGGAATTCGACCGATACCTTCGAGAGAGCTCCTGTACGAGCCGGGTTGGTCAAAGGATTCGGGATCTCCGAAAGGCAAAGAGAATCCGGCAGAAAGCCCCTCGCGGGCATCAAGTACCGCTCTCCCTTTCCCCCGACGGGACATCGCTCTTGATCGAGGAGCGCGACGCCGCCGAATTGTTGGATGTGTCGCTCGTCGCTTTCCCCGAAGGAGGAGACCCGCAGCCCCTCCTTCATTCGAAGTTCAACGAAACAGACGCCGCGTTCGCGCCCGACGGCCGCTTCCTCGCCTACAAGTCCGACGAGTCCGGCCGATACGAGATCTACGTCCGGCCGTTCCCGAACGTCGAGGATGGGGCCTGGCAGGTCTCGAGAGACGGTGGGGGGCGACCGCTGTGGGCGCGGAACGGGCGTGAGCTGTTCTATTAATCTCCCGATGGAAAGGGGACTGCGCGAGCTCCAGCAGCGGCACGAGTGCATCGGCGACATCCGGGGCCGCGGACTCATGCTCGGGCGCGAGCTCGTGGCCGACCGCGAGACGAAGCGCCCCATCCCCGAGTTCGGTGCGGCGGTGTCGAGACGGTGCTTCGAGCTCGGGTTGTCGATGAACATCGTGCAGCTCCCGGGAATGGGTGGGACGTTCCGATGGCGCCGCCGCTCATCATCCAGCAACTGGAAATCAACGTGGCGGTCGAGATCCTCGACGACGCGATCACCGATATCTACGGCAAGTTTTCCGAGCTCCGCTGACTTACCCTTCTAAGCGGGGCGGGCGCAGGTTCGAGTCCTGCCGCCAACCTTATTCATGTTGCTAGCAGACGAAGCGGTTCAGGGTTTCTTGCGGCCCAGGGACTGGCAGTACGCGACGAGATAGTCGATCTGCTGGCGGCTGAGACTGCGCCCCCATGGCGGCGACTGCGGCGAGCGTCCGATAGCAGCGCTCCCCTCTGCGATCACTCTCCTGAGCAGCGCCGGGTCCCGCTGGTTCGTCGAGACGCTCATGTCCGGTGGCGGCGGATTCAGGTTCGACGCGTTCTGACCGTCGCCCTTTCCTTCGTCGCCATGGCACGTGGCGCAATAGTGCTGGAAGAGAATCTTACCCTGGCTCTCGATGTACGACAGGTCGCCGGCCCGTTCCTCGGCGCGAATCGCGTCGAGCATCGGATCTCCTGGCTCCTCCGTCGGGCCGGCCTCGCACCCGGTCAAAAACGTGAGCGCAAGCGCGCCGGCCGCCGACCATCGCCTGAGGTCGAATCTCATTGCGCGCCATCCGCGATAGCTGGCCCGTGGTCACTGCGGCCGAGGCTGCTCAGATATGCGGTGAGTGCACGCGCATCGGCGTTCGACAAACCGTAGTCGGGTTGCAGCGTCCCCGGTCGGTACAACGACGGCGTCGTCAACCACGCGGCAATCCACCCCGGCTTCAGCCGGGTGCCGGTGGTCGACAGCTCGGGGCCCACATACCCCCCGGTGGTTCCGAGCTGATGACACGCGGCACAGCCGAGTTGATCGTACAGCTCCTGGCCGCGCCGCGCGTCTTCAGCGGTGAAGCTCGCGTCGTACCCCTCCATGCTGTCGTCGAGAAACACGGTCGACAAGTAGTCGGCGAAGGCGCTCGCTTCATCAGGCTGCATGTGGAAGACCGGCATGCGCGCTTCGACGCTTACCCGCACGGCACCCGGGTTCAGGAGATAGGTGACCATGTAGTCGCGCATCAACTGGCTGCCGATGCGGTCGAGCGGCACGGTCGACAGATCGCCGCCAAACCCGCCGACGCTGTGGCAGCTCAGGCACCGGTAGCGGGACATGAGCTCGCCGAAGCGGCCAGCGGGACGGTACGGCTCGGGCGGCGGAGGCTTCAGTACGTACGACGCCGGCAAGTCGGCCTTGCGGAGGCTCGCGAGCGCGAGCGTCATCCTCGCCGCGTCGGCCGGCGTGAACCCGAAGGTCGGCATCGAGGACGGCTGGCCCAGCGCATCGGGTATGAGCAGCTTGAGGAAGATGTAGTTCTCGGCCGTATGCCGGACGATCTCGCTGCCGTACGGCAGCTGGTCCGGATCGCGATCGGCGACGCCCGCCAGGCTCGGCCCAATCCGACCGGAATCCTCGATCCCCGGCAGTCGATGGCAGCTGATGCAGCCGCGCCGCTCGAAGACGGTCCGTCCCGCCGCAATCGAACGCGCGTCCTGATAGGCCGCAGGGGGCGGCTCGGCGACGGTACCGGCCGAGCTGTATTCCTCGAGCAGGAACGCGGTGACATCCCGCAGCTGTGCGTCATTCAGGCGGTACCGCAGCATCGGCGTGTCCGGCTGCACGCGGTGCGGGTCCTTCAGGTAGCTGAACAGCCAGCTGCGTCGTACCTTGTCGCCAATCCGCGTCAGTTCCGGTCCCATGGTGCCCCCGCGGCCGTTTACGGCGTGGCAGCTGACGCACCGCATTTCTCCGAACAGAGCGCGGCCGTTTCTGGTATCGGCTCTGGTCCAATCGACGCCCGTGCTGTCGAGCGGCACCTGAGCCCGCTGCGACAGCAGGAAGCCTTGCAGGCCTGCGATCTCGTCGGCGGACAGGCGGAAGTTGCCCATTTTCGACTGCTCGAGATAACTCCTCGGGTCCCTCAGCCACACGGCCAGCCACTCGGGCAGCACCTTGTAGCCGAGGCTGTCGAGAGCCGGTCCTCGGAAAGTCAACCCTTCGAACCCGGGAATCTCGTGGCAACTGAAACAGCCCGACTCGATGATGAGCCGCCGGCCTTCGGCGAGCCGGGGTGCATCCAGCGGATCGATCGAGCGGTGGCACGTGCCGCAATTGGCCTCGATCGTTTCGAGCGGACGCATCGGGCGCGTCACGAACGGCTGCGGCTGATGCGCGGCACTGCGGTAGTCGGTCGCCTGCCCCTCGCCGTCGTGGCACGCCGTGCAGCCGAACCGATCGGGGGGGTGCGTCGTCAGCCAGGCGCCCGAATGGGTCCGGTGCGGTTGCGGCGCAGTCGCGAATGCGGGATCGTCGATCCCCAGGTGGCAGGTGCCGCAGCGATCGACGCGCCCGAGATCGGCCAGCCAGATCTGCCGGAGCCCGGTGACGCGCGCCGACTCGGCAAGCTGATGGGGATTCTTGACCGCTCCTTCCAGACGCGAGAAGTCGGCCTGCGTCGCGCGCCACTCCGCCGTCTGTTCGTGGAACACCACCCACGCAAAGATGAGGAGGAACGCCAGACCGAGGCAGGCGAACGCGACGTGCATCCGAAGGGGCGCGGTGTTCTTCAATTCCACGGCCACACCCACGCCCAGTTCGGTCCACGAAACAGCGTGCCGATGATGGTAAGACCGACGGAGATGATCACCAGGACGGTGAAGATGGTGTTGGCGATGCGCCGCTCCGGTGCGAACCATCGGCCGATCCCCTCCCGGCGGCGGTCGAAATAAGGCAGGCTCACGAGCGCCGCCACGATCAGCGTGGGAACGACGACGCCGCCCACCAGCGCCGAGTAGTGCACGAGCTCCTGCAGCCCGAGGAAGTACCACGGCGCTTTTGCCGGGTTGGGCGTGCGGGTCGGGTCGGCCATCTCCTCGAGCGGGGCCATGAACACGAGCGACACGACGTGGAGGACGACGAGAACCGCGAGCGCGACGATGAGCTCGCGGAACAGCAGGTGCGGCCAGGCGAACACCTCGTCGTTCGGGTCGCGCGCCTCGACCGACACGCGCGGGCGCCGGCTGAGGGCCATCAGCCCGTGGGTCTTGGTCGAGGCGGGAAACACGCCGGCAGCTTCCTCAGCGGGCGCTCGCTCCGGTTCCGCACCGCTCAGGCCGTCCTTGCGCACGCGCCACACGTGCAGCGAGACGAGAACCAGCATCAGGAGCGGGAGCATCACGCAGTGGAGCACGTAAAAGCGCAGCAGCGTCATCGGGCCGATGACGTGCCCGCCGAGCAGCAGGAACTTCACGCGGTCACCGGCGAGCGGCGCATACGCGGCGATGTTCGTGCCTACGGTGATGGCCCAGTATGCCAGCTGGTCCCACGGCAGCAGGTACCCGGTGAAAGACAGCAGCAGCGTGAGGAGCAGCAGCATGACGCCGACGACCCAGTTGAATTCGCGCGGCGCCTTGTAGGACCCGGTCCAGAACACGCGGCACATGTGCAGGAAGACGACGACCACCATGGCGTGGGCGGACCAGCGATGCATGTTCCGCAGCACGACGCCGAAGGTCACTACGAACTGGAGGTCTTTCATGCTGCGGTACGCCTCGGGCGGGTAGGGCACGTAGTAGAGCATCAGCGCGAGCCCGGTCACCGACAGGACCACGAACAGGATCGCGGCGATGAGGCCGAGCCCGAGCGTCGCGGATGGCCGCAGGACGTGGCGGCTGACGCGCGCCGGGTGGATGTGAAGGAAGATGCTCGAGATCATCACCGCGGCGCGGTCCTTGTCCGTCACCGGCCAGCCGATGCGCCAGATCGACCGTCCGACGGCGTTCAGCCACGAGGCGGTCCGTTGTCCGAGCCTCTGACTCACGTCGGGCTCCCCTCAGACCCGGAGCCGAAATTCCGGGCCCACCGTCTGATCCAGATCGACAATCAACTGCTGGCGGGGCGAGAGGTTGATGGCGTACCAGGCGAGCGGTCGCGGCGCCGGCCCCGCCACGACGCTGCCGTTCTCGTCGAACCTGCTGCCATGGCACGGGCACTCGAACCCTGCCCCGGCGTGCCTTACGTTGCACCCGAGGTGCGTGCATTCCGACGAAACCGCGAAGAACCCGTCGGCACTGTTGAAGACGTACAGGCGCCGGTCGGCAAGAAACGTCACCGACCCGGGCGGAAACTCCGCGGGCGATCCGATGTCGAATCGTCGCGACGGTTCGTAGAGCACGTTCGGCACCAGGAAACGGAAAGTCGCCGCCAGGAAGCCGGCGGTGGCGGCGCCGGTGCCGAAGCAGCCGACGGCGAAGATGCGCCGCCGCTGCAGATCAATCTGATCCTCGGTCATCATCCCACCTCGTTCATCGCTTCGTGGTACAGCCCGAGTGCGGTTTGCGGCGACTCGTCGATCTCGAGCGCTTCCATCGTGATCGCACCCGTCGGGCAGCGCTCGGCGCACAGGCCGCACCGGATGCAGCGCGTCTCATCCTTCACGATCGCGCCCATCTCGTCGCTCTCGCCGAGGGCGTCGCGAACGGCATCGAGATCCGGGCTGGGCCGCAACTGCGAGGCCGGCACGAGCGTCAGGCACGCCTCGGGGCAGATTTCGACGCAGCCGCTGCAGAGAATGCAGAGCTCGGAGTCGAAGATGGTTTCGACGTTGCACCACAGGCAGCGCGACGCCTCGAGGCGGGCCTGCTCCTCGCTGTAACCCTCGTCCACTTCGCGGAAGCCTGTACGCCGCGCGACCGGAAGCGCGGGCACCGCCTGGCGCGGGATCCGGTCGTAGGGATCGCCAGCGCGGTTCAGCTCGATCGGCCGGAAGCGCGCACGCGCGCGAGGCACCCTGCCGCCGCCGAGCGACTCGTGAATCGCCAGCGCCGCCCGTTTGCCGTCGGCCTCCGCCGAAATCACGATGCGGGGCCCGAACGCCAGATCTCCGCCGCAGTAAACGCCGGCCATCGTCGTTGCGAGCGTCACCGGGTCGACCTTGACCAAGCCGCTCGGCATGATTTCAATCTCCGCGTCGGCTGCGAGGCAGGTGGGATCCGGCTGCTGGCCGACAGCCAGGATGATCGTGTCGGCCGCGAGCCGGCGCTCGCTCCCCGGGACGAAGGTGGGGTTGAAGCGCCCGGCTGAATCAAACACCGACGCGACATCGAGCGTCTCGACCCCGACGGCGCGGCCGTTCTCTCCGAGAATCGCTTTCGGCCCCAGTCCGGGCGCGAGCGTGATCCCTTCTTCTTCGGCTTCGCGGACCTCATCGGGAGACGCCGGCATCTCCAGGCGCGACTCGAGTGAGACGAGCTGCACGTGGCGTGCGCCCAACCGCAGGGCGGTCCGTGCCGCGTCGATGAAGGCGTTGTCGTACCCCCAGGTTTGCAGCAACTGCTCGGCAGTGACCGGCAGCTCCGGCTTTCCCTCGGCCGCCGAGTAGCGCAGCGCGGTCCGCGCGACGTCAATGGCGACGTTTCCGCCGCCGATGACGATAACCCGATCGCCGAGCGCGACGTGGTAGCCCAGGTTGGCGTTCAACAGAAAGTCGACGCCGTTGATGACGCCGTCGAGATCTGAGCCCGCGATGTTCAACTCGCGGCCGCGCGACGTGCCGAGCGCCAGGAAGACGGCGGCATACCCGTTCCGCCGCAGATCGCTGACCGTGAAGTCGCGCCCGAGCTTCCACCCCAGCTTCAGTTCGACGCCAAGCGTCAGGATCCGATCGACCTCGGCGCGAATCAGATCGCGCGACAGCCGGTACTCGGGAACGCCCTGGTACAACATGCCGCCGACGACCGGTGCCGAGTCGAACAGCGTGACGCGGTACCCGAGAAGCCCCAAATCGTGGGCGCAGCTCAACCCGGCCGGACCCGCCCCGACGACGCCAATGCGGGCCGGCCCGTCCGGGCCTTTGACCGCCAGGTGCAGCTGTTCGAGCGGCCCCGGCTGTCCGCTCAGCGTGTTTTCAACCCCGTGACGCTCCGTCAGCGTCCGCTTCAAGGCGCGAATCGAGATCGGCTGATCGATGACGCCTCGCCGGCAATTCGACTCGCACGGGTGGGCGCAGATGCGGCCGCAGATCGACGCTAGCGGGTTGGGTGCGCGCGCGATGCGGTACCCACGGGCCGTGTCCCACTCGGCCACGGCCCGCACGTATCCGCCCGCATTCGTGCGTACGGGACAGCCGGTGCGGCATGGAATCAGGTTGAGGAAGTACCTGAGGTCCGGAACGGCTGCCGTGTACGAGCGCAGGGACATCGCTCGACCCTGCCTCAGCGCGTGAGCACGAAGTCGACCGTCGCCGGCTTGGCGGCATCGACGGTGACCGGCGTGGGTTGTGCCTTGGTTTTCCAGTGCCACACCGCTACCGTGTAGTCGCCCGGCGGCACCCCCTCGATCTGGTAGTGCCCGGCTTTGTCCGTCACCGCGAAGTACGGGTTCTGCAGCACCACCACGTAGGCTTCCATCTCGGGGTGGACGCGACAGAGCTGCGTGTATGCGCACGGGAACTTCGCGCACTTGGCGAAGGTGTAGTCCTTCGTCTGCCCTTGCGGCCAGGTGCCGAGGTTGTACTTCTCGTTGTCCGGTGTGAAGACGTTGTGCGGCGTCGGGTCGCTGTTGAGAAACGCCACCTTCGTCCCGGCGACGACCGGCAGCACGTGCGGGACGAACTGCATCTGTTTCTGATCCATCTCGACCGGCTTGGCGGGCGGGGTGAACGTGCCGGGTGCCTGCTGGATGTACACGACGACGTCGGCGGCCGACGCCGAGCCGGTGACCTTGACGGTGCCCGAGATGCTGACGGCGGCGGCGCCGCGTGCCTCGACGGTGACGAGCGCTCCCGCGAGCATTGCTGAACCGAATATGAGCGAATGACGACTCATGACGTGCTCCTCAGAATCCGAAGTCGATGGCGACGACATAGCGGTTGTGGCCCTTACCGGGGTCGTCGAGTCGCATCTGCCCTTCGATTGTGAACTTGATGTTTGCGCGCGCGACGAATACCACCGCAGGGACCAGGAATTCCTGGGTGACCGGATCCGCCCTGACGCTGAAGTCCTGAGCCGTCTCCCCGTACCGCAGGACCCCGATGAGCCACGGGTAAACGGTGTAATTGCCCTCGACGAACCACGCATCCGTGTCGATCGATTCGCCGGTTCCACGAGGGTCATCGTCGCGCTGCTGCAGGTAGAGTCCGAAGACATTGAGGTCCCGAATCCACCAGTCGAACTCCACTCCAGTGATGTGGAAGTCGTTGTCGGTCGTGCTTTCGGCCGAGACGTCGACGATGCCCGTTCCCGGAACGCCACTGAGCGCCTTCGTGCTGCCGGCATAGATGTTGGTCGACTTGCCCACATAGGTGAAGGCTCCGACCTTGAACGAATCGTCTCGCCAGAACTCGAGGTCTTGCGAAAGCTCTCCGCCGCCGAGCTCGCCGTAGCCGCCGAATTTGTAGGCGGCGCGGGCGAACACGTCTTTGTGGTCGTTGGCGTCGATGAGACCCTGTCCATTGGCGACGCCGACGGACCACGTCAATCCGCCGTGGTTCTTGGGGCCATTCCGCGCGCCCCACACTTCGACGCCGGGCTGCCCCTCGCGGAACCTCCAGCGATCCTCGCCGGTCGTGGCCGAGATCGACAAGGTGGCCGTCGAGAGGTTCGGATTCGGCGCCGTCAGCGTCCTCGAACTGGGCGTCGTTCGCGTGTCGTAGGGGCTGTAGTGCGCCGCGGTCAGCCGGAGGTGGTCCGGAATCGGGTGGACCGACAGCGACCCCATCCGAACATGCAACCAGGGCCGCGGATCGTACTGCAGCATGAGGTCCATTGCCAGCTCGTTCTCGTTGGCTTCGTTTTCGACCTCCAGTTCACCGAAGAACGAGAAGGTCTCCCCGAGCGTTCCTCCGGCCAACAGTTCGAACTCGTGCGGGTACTCGAAGGTGGTGGTCTGATCGTCCTCGAAGGTGTTGAACCGTCCGATGCCGCGAACCGCGAGCGGCACGGCGCCTGGAATATCCGATGGCCACAACGCGTGGGGAAAGAGCTTCTTGTAGGCCTCAGCCCCCAGGCTGACGGGCTCCTGTTTGGTCGCCGTCCCGTCCTCTCCACCTGGAAAGCGGTACCCGTTGTTACGAAACGCCTTGCCGAAGTAGTTCAATTTGGGGAAGACCGCATGGCAGGTCGAGCAGCTCGTCAGGTACTTTCTCGACCACGCGGGAATCGCCTCCGACTGGCGGACGGATAGGGCGATTAGCGTGACCACGACGGCGCCGACGACGATGAGGCGAGGTCGGGCGGAGCGGGCAGCATCGGATGACATGAGAATCTACCTCCCGCATCCAACCAAAGCACGCAGCATGCCCGGTGCGGCGGCTCGCACGGTATTGTCGAAGTGCTTGGAGGAAACCCTGTTACGTCGTCTCGCCGACCTGGGGCACACCTACCTGTCTGTCAGACTCTCTGACACTCGATTATCAAATCGCGAGTTCGCAGCAAGTTAGCGCGGTGTCCGAGAATCGGGCACTTTCGAGGCGAGATCGATCTCGTTCAGCTTGCGGTACAGCGTGTCTCTCGAGATGCCGAGGATGTGGGCGGCGGTGCTCTTGTTGCCGCGGGCTTGCCGCATCGCCTCGGCGATCGCCCACCCCTCGAGCTCGACGAGCTTCAGCGGCACGTGCGTCGCGTCGCCCGTGCGACCGCCGCCCTCACCGCGCCGCCGCAGCCAGGCGCGGACGTCGTCGGCGCTGATCGTCGCACGCGTCGGCGGGAGCGTTGCGCTGAGGCCTTCGAGCATGTTCTCCAGCTCGCGGATATTCCCCGGGAACGGATAGTCGGCCAGCAGATCCAGGGCGCCCGCGTCGATACCGTCCACCCGGTGCCTACCCGGTTCACCGAGGCCGGTGAGGAAGTGGCGAATGAGCAGCGGCAGATCGTCGCGGCGATCGCGCAGGGGCGGAACCTCGATGACGAGCACCGACAGGCGATAGAACAGGTCGGGGCGCATCCGGTCGTTCCGCATCGCGGCGAGGCTCCCGTTGGTCGCCGCGACGACCCGCACGTCGACCCGGCGGCTCGCGAGGCCGCCGACCGCACGGACCTCCCCGTCCTGCAGCACGCGGAGCATCTTCGCCTGCGCATCGAGCGGCAGCTCGCCGATCTCGTCGAGCAGCACGGTGCCGTTGTGCGCCGCGGCGAAGAGCCCGGGGTGGTCCGACGTGGCGCCGGAGAAGGCGCCGCGCCGGTGGCCGAAGAGCTCGCTCTCGACGAGATCGCGCGGCAGGGCGGCGCAGTTGATCGGCACGAACGGGCGTTTCGCGCGGCGGCTGTTCGCGTGGATCGCGCGCGCAAGGAGCTCCTTCCCGGTCCCGGTCTCCCCCAAAATCAGCACCGGCGTGTCGCTGCGCGAGGCGGCGGTCGCCCGATCGAGCACGGCGTTCATGCGGGAAGAGCGGCTGACGATTCGTTCGAAGCCGTACCGTGTCGCGACCAGCCGATCGAGGCTCGCGACCCGTTGGCGCAGCTCGGCGGCTTCGAGGATGCGGACGACTTCCTTGCTGACGACTTCTTCGGAGTACGGCACCGGCACGAAATCCTCGGCGCCACGCCGAATCGACTCGGTGGCGTGCTCGACGGTCGGATGGGTGCTGACGAGCAGGACAGCGAGATCTGGGTGGCGCTCCTTGATGGTCTGGAGCAGATCGAGCGCACAAGAGTCGGATCCCGAATCGCCGAGGATCACCAGCCGGAGGGCGTCGATGCGAGCGACCATCGCAAGCACGGACGCGGCGTTCCCTGCGGCCACGTCAGGCCGGTACTGGGCGAGCAACTGCCCGAGGGCTGCGGTTAGCTCCCGGTCGTCCGACGCGATAAGCACCTGCGACTCGGGCCGGGGCATCGATCACCACCTCTTCGAATGTTTGGCACTGGAATTGTACATCCGTCCCGTCGGAGACCGTGAAGTTTAAGAACAGGAACTTGACCGCGGCAGCGAGGGTGCGTTGTCGAAATCCCGTTGGTTGCGGAGATCGATCCTGGCACGTCCCTTGCGCTGAAGCTCGCCGTCGACCCAATTACAGTCTCTCGGTAACGTGCGCCGCCGGTTTCTCGAATGGAGATGGACCATGAAGTGGTCCCGAGGATTCCTCTTCTACACCACCCACGTGTCGGATCCCCTGCCGGCGGCGGTGGGGAGCACGGTCATCGAGGTGATCCTGAGGGAACGTCTCGCCGAGCACGCGCTCGCGATGGGGAGCTACTTCGTTCGGGGACTGCGCGAGCTCAGCAGCGGCACGAGTGCATCGGCGACATCCGGGGCTGCGGACTCATGCTCGGGCGCGAGCTCGTGGCCGACCGCGAGACGAAGCGCCCCATCCCCGAGTTCGGCGCGGCGGTGTCGAGACGGTGCTTCGAGCTCGGGTTGTGGATGAACATCGTGCAGCTCCCGGGAATGGGTGGGACGTTCCGATGGCGCCGCCGCTCATCATCCAGCAACTGGAAATCGACGTGGCGGTCGAGATCCTCGACGACGCGATCACCGATATCTACCGCAAGTTTTCCGAGATCCGCTGAGCTGCGCCCTGAAATCCGAGCTTCGCTCCGGCATCATGAAAAGTATGAGGTCCCGGCCCAGGGCCGACTATGACCCCCTCCTCTCGAAATGCGACCGGGGGGAACGCAGGTTCCGGGTCGGATTCCTGTCACCAGACGACTTCGAGCAGGCCTGAATCGCGAATCGTTTCATCCGGCGTTTTGAGAGGTTGATCTACCGCCCCGCCAGACTCACCGAGCTCGCCTGCGGGCCCTTCTCGCCCGGTTCTTCCGCGAAGCGAACTTCGCTTCCAGTTTGGAGCTCCCCGAAGGCGCCGTCGACAACGCTGTTGCGGTGAAAGTAGATCTCCCGCCCCTCGTCGTCCTCGAGGAATCCATATCCTTCCTCCGGGAAGATCCGGACCACGCGCCCGCGCGGCGGGCCGACGTGCTGCTTCACCTGGCGTCGGCGGAGGCGCACGTAGTCCTCGAGTCTTCTCACCGTTTCCTTGAACGCGTCGTTGATGACGAGATACATGTCTTCGTTCTGACCGTGCTCGGACGGATCTCGCGAGACCACGATCTCTTCCCCCGGAACCGCCAGCCGGATGCGAACGTGGTAAAGATTCCCCTGGTGATGCTTGCGGTGAGATGATTCGACCATCACCTTGCACGACTGGATCTTGTGTTTCTACGGCGTCTACGCCAACCGGCTTCGTGCGACCTGCCGAGCAGAGGACAACGCCCTGACGGACGGTGAAGTCAACGAGGCGACATCCAGCCGTACCTTGAGCAGAAGATGGGCCGAGCTCATCTACCGTATCTACGAGGTCGATCCT
>DATIBD010000136.1:0-36906 GCA_035457705.1 Vicinamibacteria bacterium | reverse complement strand
TGGGTTGACCTGCACGTTCACCTTCCCGAGGAAACGTCGGCGCTCGTCCACCTGCGTTCCCACCCCCGGTTCGACCCCTACGGGAGCGAATGCGTCTTTTTGATACTGGAAGGAGCCGAAGAACCAGACCTTGTCCTGCTTGATCGGCCCTCCGACTTGCCCGGTGAACTCGGGGGAGCTGTCGCGGTAGAAGGGAAATCCATTGTCGTCCTCGTCCGTGGTGTTGCGATCCGTGAGGCTGTCATTCTGGTAGTAGAAGTTCGCATCACCGTGGAACGTGTTGCTCCCTTGCTTGGTAACGACATTGAAGACCGCCCCCTGGACGCTCCCGTACTCCGCGGGAGCGCCGAGGGAGAGGATCTCGATCTCTTCGATGGCGTCGGTATTCGGTGATGCAAGGGCCTGCCCGAAGAACGCATCGGTGACGTCGGTGCCGTCGAGCTGGTAGGAGTTGTCATCGATCGCTGAACCGTAAACCATCGCGATGCCTCGGTTCGTGGAGTCGAGCGACGGCGAAACGACGCCGGGGGCGGAGGCGATGAAATCGTGGAAGCTGTTTCGGGTGACGGGCGCGTTGTCCACCCACTCGCTGTCGTAGTTGGTGCTGACGTCGCTCGCGATGGTGTCCACCACTGGCGAAGCGCCGGTCACCGTCACCGATTCCGAGACATTGCTCAGAGACAGCGTCACGTTCGTTTCCGTCGTCATCCCCACCGAAACGACGAGTCCGTTGCGGTTCAGGGTGGCGAAGCCGGCGAACTCGAACACCAAGTTGTACGAACCGGGAGCCAGGTTCAGGAATCGATAGACGCCGTTGTCATTGGTCACCGACGTCTGGGTGCCCATCACGTACTGTCCGGTCAAGGCAACCGTGACGCCCGGGAGAACCGCTCCGGTGTCGTCCTTCACCGTACCAGTGAGGCCGCCCGTCGTGCGCTGAGCGAAGACCACGGTCGACAGGACCAAGGCAGCAGAGAGGCCGATGACAACCTTCCATCCAAGTCGCATAGTAGCAACCCTCCTCAAGTTAGCCCGCAAAGCTGGAACAGCTGCCGACGAGCGTCCGGCTCAAAGGAGACCCAACGAGCCACAGAAGCTCGGTGGAAACATAGGTGGAAACAACTGATGAGTCCAGGCTGGTCTGCCAAACCTCCTCCGGAAGCCTCCGTGGAAAAAGAGCAAGAGCAGTGCCAATCGATGCAACGAGGAAAGGTCCAATGGTATTTGATAATGGCTGTTAAATCAGTTATTTACGGCGTGCGTGTCGTTGCGCCACCAATCGCCCCGTGCGCAAATTCACGAAATCGAATTAAAGATCCAAAAAGTTGGTCGATGACCGAGGCGGCATGAGGAACACGTCCTCCCTCGAGGGACAGATCAGTTAAACGGGTCGCGAAGACGGGAATTTCTCGGCACATTCGGGTGCCACGCTGGCGACTGGCGAAAGTCAGGAGGGCCCGGCGTTCGATCTTCGCGGCGACATGATCTGGGACCACTACTTCGGCCGAGCGGTTCTGCGCCGCGATGTGGGCGCACGCCGACTGGGATCGGGCGCTCCTTTCCTGGCGCGAAACCCGGATGAACTTCCTCAAGTTCTATCCGCAGCTCGAGCCTGTAATGGCGCGTGTATTTCCCGCCGCGGTGACTCGAGAACGGGACGGTACTGCGCTCTGAGGGCAAACACGAGTTTGCGCAGAGCGTCCTCGCTCGCGGGCGGGATTTGGGTGGGGAGGGACGGTCGTTGCCGTTCCTCCCTGCCTCCGTCCTTCAGCAGAATGTCCCGCCGAAGCCCGAGACGCTCACGCCCACCTTCCCCGGCAGAATCCTTCGTGCCACAGCCACCATCCGATCGCGATAGTCCAGAGCCGTGCATCCCGGTAGGACGGACTCCATAACAGTCGGCAGCACGGTCGCACGCGTTCGGGCTCCGTCCTGGCTCCCGTCACCTTCGATGAAATGATCGATCACCACGGCGTCGGCGGCTCGCGCGACGCGCCGAAAGAAATCTTCGGGGCGCTCGATGGGAAGAAGCGGCGAGACAGTGATCACGACCCGCACGCCGGCGCGCTTGAGCTCGGCCGCCGCCTCGAAGCGATGCGCCACGCTCGCGGCGGGAGGAGGAAGTCCCGGCAGGCCATCCCGGTCGCTCTCGATCGAAAGATGCACCCTCAGAGCGCAGCGCTTGCGGAGCGCCTCATAGAGCTCGAGATAATCGATGACCCGGGGGCTATGCGTCTGCACGACGAGCTCGTCGGGAGGAAGCTCCACCATGGTCTCAAGAACGCGCCTCGATATACCATGCTGCCTCTCCTGGGGCACGAAGGGATCTGTCGAGCTTGCGAGAAAAACGCTGAACCGTCCTCGAGAGCGGTCCTGACGCCTTGCCCAGCCGCTTTCGCGCTCGTACTGCTCGCGATACACCGCCGCTGCGTTCGATCGGACTTCGAGAAAGCTCCCCCATGGCTGGCCCCGAGTGATCCAGCGGTTGTGCCGCACGTAGCAGCCGATTCCGCAAAGGGCGTTTCCGTAGCTGCATCCGCGATACGGCTGGAGCGAATGGGACGTCACCGTCTTCAGATAACCCGTCGTTCGCGTCAGGATGCTCCTGACTTCGGTGACGTTGACTCTCATTCGTATCGCAACGCGGACATCGGGCTCAACTTCGAGGCTCTCCACGCCGGGATGAAGTTGGCGGCGGCGGCGACGGCGAGCAGAACGAAGCTCGCTCCCACGTAAGCGATGGGGTCGATCGGACTGACACCGTAGAGAAGCGTGGACAGCACCTTCGCGAGCACGGCGGCGGCCGCAAAACCGACGAAAACACCGACGAGCGCGATTCGCACCCCTTGTCCGAGCACCATTTTCAGCACGTCGGTTCCCCGAGCACCCATGGCCATTCGAAGGCCGACCTCGCGGGTTCGCCGGCTCACCGAGTAGGCAATCACACCGTAGAGGCCTACGGAGGCCAACACCAGCGCCAAAAGGCCGAAGGCGCCGAGGAGGCTCGCGCCGATCTTGGTTGGGACGAGCGTTCCATCGGCGATTTGCTGTGCCGTTGTCTCGTCGGTGAAGACGATCTCCGGGTCCATGCCGAGGACTTCCTCGCGGAGTCGAGGCAAGGCCAATTCCGCCGGTCCGCGAGTGCGCACGAGCACGCTCGTGACGGGAGATGGCGACTGCAGCGCCGCGAAATGGAGATAGGGTCGCGGCTCTTCGCCGACGGAGCGCACGCTGTGGTTGGGCACCACCCCCACGATCTCGACGGGAGGTTCGTCGAAGCCATCGGGATACAGCCGCTCGCCCACCGGGCTGCGGTCAGGCCAATAGCGGCTCGCCATCGCCTGATTGATCACGACGATCCGCGGCGACTCCGCAGTATCCGTCTCCGAGAGAGAGCGCCCCTCGAGAATCGGAATGTCGATGACGCGAAAGTAATCGGGACCAACCGAGGTTGCGTCGATGGGCGTCGGATCGTCCCCTGGCTCGTGATGGCCTGGAATCAGGATTCCCTCCATGTTGATGTCGGGGGCAAGCGGCATGCGGCTCGCCAGTGAAGCGGCCTCGACCTGGGGAAGAGCCGAAAGCCTCTCGATGAGCGTGCGCTGAAAGGCGATCGCTTCGTCGAGACTGTAGTTGTTCATCCCCAGATCGAATGACAGCGCGGCCACGCGAGAGGGATCGAATCCGACGTCGAACCTCTGGGCTACCATGAGTCCCCGCACCAGGAGCGCGCCCGCAACCAAGAGCACCAGGGAGACTGCGAGCTGGCCTACGACCAGGGTGTTGGAGAGCGTGAACCTGCGTGCGGGACGGTAGGCCGAGCCGTTCGACTCTCCCTTCAAGGCGGGTACGACGCTCGGCCGAGCCGTGCGCCATGCCGGAGCCAGGCCGAAGACGACGGCGGTCGCGAGAGAGATGCCGACGACGAAGCTCAGCACCGTGAGGTCGATCTCGTAGGCAAAGCTGATAGGAACAGGCAGCGGCGGCTGCAACGCCGAAAGCAGGCGAGCGGAAGCCCACGCAAGGCCCAGACCAGTGACCGCACCGAACGCCGTGAGCAGGAGGCTTTCGGTCATGAGCTGCCAGACGAGCTGCGCGCGACTGGCCCCGACCGACAAGCGAACGGCGATCTCACGGCTTCGAGCCTGAGCGCGCGACAGGAGCATATTGGCGACGTTGGCACAGGCGATGAGAAGAACGAGTCCGACGGCGACGAGGAGCACCGCACCGGCCCGTGCGAGCATCGAATCCACCATGGGATGGAACCGGACCGCGCCGGACGGGAGCACCGTGCCTCGAACCTTCTCGTTCGTGTCGGGATACTCCTCGGCGAGACGGGCAAAGACCGTCGCGACCTGGGTTTCAGCGTCCTCGATGCCAAAGCCCGGAGCGAGGCGACCCACAACGAACAGCCACCTCGTTCCGCGCCGCGTCAGTCGGGTCGTTCCCGTGGGCGAGCCCTTATCGAACTGGATCCCGTTGAACCGCAGCTTTTCGACCATGGTCGTGGGCGTCCAGAACTCGGGCTCGAGGCCCGGGATCGTTCCCGTGAACTGGCGGGGCGCCACTCCCACGACAGAGTACTCGACGCCACTGATTCGCATCGTCGATCCGATGACGTCCGGGTCTCCTCCCATTCGACGCTGCCATAGCCCGTGGCTCAGCACGAGCACGGGATGGGCACCTTCCGTAGCCTCTTCCTCGGGAAGAAAGTTGCGCCCCAGGCTTGGCTGGACGCCCAGCAGGTCGAAGTAGTTGGCGGTCACGACCTCTCCCGTGGTGAGCTCGGACCGGCCATCCCGAGTCAGAATCCCTCGCACGAAGGCATGCCCGGCCAGGCCGGAAAACGCATCCGTTTGCTCACGCAAGTCGAGAAGGTCGGGATACGAGTTCGTAAGGTAGGGCATTTCGTCCGATGGGCCCGTGTAGACCTCGACGAGCCGTTCCGGTTCGCTGATGGGGAGCTTTCTCAGCATGACGGCATTCACGACAGTGAAAATCGTAGTGTTGAGCCCGATGCCGAGCGCGAGCGAAAGGACGGCGACCAGCGTGAAAGCCGGCCGTTTCCAGAGCGCGCGAAACCCAAACTTGACGTTCTGGATCAACATAGGAGACCTCTCCCCTCCCATACGAGCCGCCAGGCAGCAGGGTTCCGACAGTTTATGACGAGAGGTCGAGCGCCTACCTGGCTGATTTACTCGAGGACGCCGTCGAGAATATCGAAAATGCGGCCGGTCGCTTCTCCGAGCAGCACAACTCTGCCGGAAAGCAGGACCCGCCGGGTGCCTTCGGGAAGCCGGGGAAGCCTCGACTCGAGGTCCCGGGGAAGCGGATGCAGCTTCTTTTCGAGCCCCGGCGGCAAGGTGCCGTTCTTGACGAGGTGTTTTTGAAGACCCGGCGGAAGCTCCTCTCGCTTCGCGAGACCGGGCGGTAGGCCTTCGAGGTTGCGCTCGTCCCGAAACCAGTCCCGGATGATACGGCGTTCGTCGTCCCCGAAGACGATCTCGACCACCGCCGCCACCTCGATGGCGGCGTCGTCGGTTTTCTTGTCCTTGTTCTTCTTTTTCTGAGCCTGGGCCAACGCGCCGGACACGGCGACCAGGGAAACACCCACGGCACACAAAAGCCGTCTCGTCACCATGAAGCCTCCTCGTCGATGGATGGATTTACTTCGATTCTACGACCCATGAGCGGGAGCCGCAACGGACAGTAGAAAGGCCACATAAAGAACCGGATCTCTGCCGTGTCCAGCCGTTCGGCACTCGATCGTCGAATCCGAATGGGACTAAGATGACCGAAGATGCGGACCCTGGCTCTTCTCATCCTTCTGCTGTCACCGGCACAACCGAGCGATGACCGGCTGCAACAGAACGTTCGCAAGGTGCTGGAAGAGGCTGGGTTCGATTCCAGTAGGGTACGGGTAACGACACACGGCGGTGCGGTCACTCTCAGCGGTGAGGTCAGCGACGCCAGAGAGAAGCTCCGTGCCATCCAGGCGGTCTTTGGTGTCGCGGAAGTCGAGTCCGTCGACACCGAGCTTCGTCTGCTTTTCGGTAAGACGCCGGAAGTCGAGGAGGAAATCTGGTCCCTGTTGATGCAGTACGGGCTCGACCGGGGGATAACCACCGTGCTCGTGGAGGACCGGATCGCCACGTTGCGGGGGGAGGTGGCGAACGACGAGACGCGGGAGAAAATCGTCTCGGTCACGAAGAACGTGAGTGGAGTCGCGTCCGTGGTCGACGAGATCGTGACCGCCTCTGCGGATGCCGACGCGGGGTCGAGCGAGGCCCCAACCGAAGACCCGACGAGCGACACAGCAACCGTCGCTGAGTTGAATCCCGCGGCCGCCGACGAGGAGATTCCGCCCGTTCCCGTCGAGACGCGGGAAGAACCTTCCTTGCTCCCAGAACCGCCGGAACGACCGCTCGACGCGCCCGACGAAGTGGACTCCACACTCGTGGCGAGGGAGATCATTCACCGGATCATCACGTATCCCGGCTACACGGTCTTCGACAACATCCAGTTCGGATTCGATGGAGGGATCGTGACGCTCTCCGGAGTCGTGACCGAGATCGAGAAGAAGGACGAGCTAGAGCAGAGGATCGCGAGCCTCGCGGGCGTCGTTGCGATCGATAATAAGATGCGGGTGCTTCCCAACTCGAGCGCGGACCAGAAATTGCGCGAGACGCTGTTCCGGCAAATATACGAGAACCCTTTGTTCTCCGAGTACGCCGGACAGAGGAACCCGCCGATACATATCCTCGTCGAAGCCCAAGGAGTGGTGCTAACCGGTGTGGTCGACGAAGTATTGCAGAGGATGGTCGCCGAGGGCTTGGTTTTGAACACCTTCGGCGTCCGCTCGGTCCAGAACCGAATTCGTGTCCGCGAGCAACGTAATCGCTAGAAGCCATCCGAAAGCTTCTCGCGAACGCTTTCGATCTTGTCCGCCATGGTTTGCTCCCGGTCCGTTCTGGTGCCGCATTTTATGTTCGTGTGGATGCGCGGGGCACCCATCCCATGCACCACTTCGTGGCATCGCTTGATGGCGTCGAAGACGGCGTCCCATTCGCCCTCGATGTTCGTGCCGTAAGCATGCAAGCGAGTTTCGAGCCCGGACCCGCTCAGCACCCGCTGGCATGCGGCAATGTACTCGGAGACGGAAGTTCCCACGCCCAAGGGCACGATGCAGAGATCAGCTATGACTTTCATGGTCAGAGGATACCCGCATCGAGCTTTTTCGATCCTGCGCGCCGCGCACGCGAGTCCCGCGTTCGGACAGCGGCTTCCCAGAGGGAGACACGGCCGCGTCGCCTGACCTGAAACGGCGCGCGCGAACGCATGGCATCGGAGTTGCAACAACGACTCGATTATGACCGGGCTCTGGCAAGACATTCGATTCGGCGCCTGGTCGCTAGTCCGAGACCGCGGCCTCTCGGCTGCCGTCCTCACCACTCTCGCTCTTGGGATCGCACTATCGAGCTCGCTATTTTCCGTCGTAAATGGTGTGCTCCTGCGCCCACTTCCGTACCCGGACTCGGCCGCTCTCGTTCAGGTCTGGGAGACACGTCCCCAGCTCGGCCGCGAACGAAATTCCGTCTCACCCGCGGATTTTTTCGATTGGGCTTCCCTCAACGAGGCCTTCGAATCGATGGCGGCCTACGCGCCGAGAAGCGTTCCTGTAAGTGGAGAAGGAGAACCGATCCAGGTGGAAGGCGCGGCTGTGTCGGCGGACTTCTTCAGGGTCTTGGGCACTCCGGCGGCTTACGGCCGGTTGTTCGAAGAGCGGGACGACGAGCCTGGAGCTTCTCCCGTCGTAGTGCTCAGCGATGGAATCTTTCGTCGATTCTTCGGCTCCGATTCTTCCGCCGTGGGGAGCACGCTCGCACCACGATTTGCCACGTCTTTGCGCTCGTAGACTCACTCGATGACACTGAATGAGTAATCGAGGTGTCGCGAGATGAGGCGGAAGTCCTGGGCATTGTGGGTAAAGAGAGTTGCTCCGATCCGCCGAGCCGCGAGGGCAATCAAGATATCGTTGAGCAACCTTGGAAGCTTGCTCTTGAATGCTCGGTCTTCCTCCTGAATCGTGGAGACGATCCGCGCAGCCGCGATCCAATCCGTGAACAGAGGTGAGGCGACGCGTCCGGTCCGCTCCATGGGCTCGGTGAACCGCTCCACGAGTCGCCGGGTCGTGCGGTCACGCGCGTTCACATATAGCTCGTAGGCCACGACGGGGGACAGATACGTGATGGGAATGAGCGGAAAAAAAGTCGTCTGAAAGCGAGAACGCTCTTCCGCAGAGCGGACGGCGCCGACGTAAATGCTGGTGTCGATGAGGACCTTCATCGATAGGTCGGTCGAAAACGACCTTCGGCGAGCATCTTCTCCAGGGCCTCCTCGATCTCGGAGTCGTCGATCGTCTTCTGCAGAGCCTTTTGGATGGCTTCGGTTTCCGTCTTCGCGTGCAGAAGGCGCCGAACCCGTTCGATGATCTGAGCATCGAGGTTATAGGTCTTCTTCTTGAGAGTTGCTGCCACAGCTGCGTCCGATACTTGTGACACGTACATTTTATACGGATCATCTGTATAGGCCAACCGCGTGGAGGTTCTCTTATTGCCCGTGCCCCGGGACAGGGTGAGCGGTCGCCGAGGCTTCGGCACGGCGGAACAGGCGCAGGCGGAGCCCCGCTTGCTCGATCCTTAACGCAGGTCGGGGCGCGTTTCTCCCGGGGGTGCCGACTTGCGCTCGCCTCATCACGCGATGAGGTAGGATTTAGACGTGACAACCGAAGAGCCCGAAATTCTCATCAGCGAAGCGGAGATCAAGGCTCGCGTCGAGGAGATTGCCCGCCGGATCAGTGCCGATTATGCCGACGCGTCCGAGCTCTATCTCATCGGCGTCCTGCGTGGCGCCTTCATCTTTCTCGCTGATCTGTCGCGGCGGCTGACGGTTCCGCGGCGCGTCGATTTCATCGCCATCTCGAGCTATGAGGACGAATCCACGACCGGAGGCGCGGTCCGGCTCGTCATGGACGTCCGCGCACCCATCGAGGGCCAGCATGTGCTCATCGTCGAAGACATCGTGGATACGGGCTATACCCTGGAGTACCTGCGGCAAACACTCAGCGCGAGGAAGCCCGCGTCGCTCAAGACTTGCGCCCTGCTGCAGAAACCCGACCGACTTCAGGTGCCGAGCGAGGTCGACTACCTTGGCTTCACCATTCCCGATCGATGGGTCGTAGGATACGGGCTCGATTACGCCGACCAATTCCGCACTTTGCCTTACATAGGCGTGGTCGAGCCGAAATAAGCGGCGCCCCTCGAGATTTTCTTGGCTGCGACGAACAGCGGCGCTCGACAAAACGTGGTGCTCTTCGATGGAGTTTGCGTTCTCTGCGACCGATCGATGCGATGGCTCCTGGCCAAGGACAAACGCGAAGTCTTGAGCTTCGCTCCCCTTCAAGGAGAAACGGCCCGCCGCATCCTGGGCCGGCACCCGAAGGCCGACCGCTCCCTCGCAACCGTCCTCTATGCCCGAGACGTCGATACCGAGAACGAAACGGTCTACGAGAGGTCCGACGCCGCTTTGATGATTCTTCGAGACGTCGGGGGGCTCTGGCATGCCCTGTCTTGGCTGAGGTGGATCCCGCGGGCGTTGCGGGACGTCGTTTATGACGTCATCGCGCGAAACCGCTACCAGTGGTTCGGCAAACTCGACACCTGCCAGCTTCCCGAACCAGGCGAATCGCACCGCTTCCTCGACTGACGCGCTGAGTATGCGTATCATCCTGAACTGAATAGGAGGGGACATGAGCACGGTCCGACTACTCCTGACTGTGGCCATCACGACATCTCTCGTGAGTGCGGCCTCCGCCGAACGGCCCTTCTGGCGTCCGGTCGTCATGGGGACCCACGGCATGGTGGCGGCAGAGCATCCGCTCGAAGCAATGGCGGGCATGAAGATTCTGGAAGCGGGCGGCAACGCCATCGACGCTGCCGTCGCCGTTTTCTACATGACGAGCGTCGTGGAGCAGCACCAGGCTGGCATCGGTGGGGATGGATTCCTTCTCGCCTATTTGGCCAAGGAAGACCGGGTCGTCTTCGTCAACGGGACGGGGCCCGCTCCGGCAGCCGCTACCCGCGAGGTCTACGAAAAGCTCGGCGAGATCCCGGACTCGGGTCCCTACTCGACCGACGTACCGGGCATGGTCGGCGGCCTCGACCTCGCGCTACGGCGGTATGGAACCATGGGCTACGAAAAGCTCATCGCCCCCGCGATCGAAGCGGCGCAGGGACATCCTCTCGATCACTGGGCGGCCGAGAATCACCGCAGCAACGTGGAGAAGATCTCATCCTTTCCCAGCTCCGTAAGCGTGTTGATGCCGAAGGGCCGGCCCATCGAAGCCGGCGAGATCTTCGTGCAGGAAGATCTGGCCGACACGCTCAGAACGATCGCGCGCGAGGGCGCGCAGTGTTTCTATCGGGGCTCTTTGGCGCGCCTGACGGGAGCGTTCTACGAGACGCAGGGAGGTTTACTTCGTTACGAGGACCTGGCAGGGTACGAGGCCGAGGAGTCCGAGCCCATCATGACGACCTACGCCGGGCTCGACGTCTATCAGAGCGCGCCGAACTCGCAGGGAATCGTCATGCTCATCGCCTTGAATATCCTCGAGGGTTACGAGCTGGAGTCAATCGGCCACAACACTACCGACTACGTCCATCTCGTCACCGAGTCGATGAAGCTCGCTTTCGCCGACAGAAACCAGTTCGTAGCCGACCCGCGCTTCGTCGACGTGCCCGTGGCCAGTCTGCTGTCGAAAGACTACGCGCGGAAACGAAGAGAGCTGATTCGTCCGGACCGAGCGATGGTCGTGGCCCCTCCGGGGGACCCTATCCGCACGGCAGCGGTTCTCGAAGGGTTCGAAGTCGAGTACGCGGAGGGAGCTCAGCCCATCGAACGGCCGACCGAGGCCGAAGAGCTGGACGGCGAGACGTCTTCATTCTCGATCGCCGATCGTTACGGAAATCTCGTGTCGGTGACCCACAGCGTCAATTCCGGCTTCGGGAGCGGCATGGCGGTCGACGGGGGCGGGTATTTTCTCAACAACCGCATGCCGTACTTCAGTCTAAACACAGGAGACGTCAACGTTCTCATGCCCGGAAAGCGCACCCGGCATACCGTCAATCCAGCGCTCGCTCTCAAGAATGGCAAACCCTACCTCGCGTGGAACACGCCGGGGGGAGACAATCAGCCCCAGGCCATGCTCCAGGCCTTTCTGAACGTGGTGCATTTTCGTATGAACGTTCAACAGGCTGTCGAGGCACCCACGGTAACCAGCACGGCATTCGCGGCCTCCATGTTCCCGGGTCGAGTGGGAGGCATGCTGACGATACCCGAGTTGCTGGCGAGGGAGGTCGCCGAGGAGCTCGCCGCCAGAGGGCATCGCGTAGAGGTCGTCGCGCTTCAGCAGCCGTATCGCCAGGCCCCGTCGGGTGCGGGAGCCGTGAAGATGGTGATGATCGATCCGGACACCGGCGTATTCTACGGCGGCGTGAGCCCCGCCAAGAGCGATTACGTTCTCGGCTGGTAGCGTCAGGAAGGATCGTCGGCAGGAAAGAGCTCACCCACGTCGATCACGACATCTGGCCAGGTGTATGGAGCTACGTGTTCGCCGGCGCGGTGCGTGACGCGGTGGCGATAGCCGCCTTCGTGAGCCGATCGAAATACGACGAGCTCACGTTCGACGAGATCCAAAACCCAATACTCGGGAACGCCCGCCTCGGCGTACAGTGCCGCCTTCGCGTTCAGATCGTACCGAAGCGACGACTCGGAAACCTCGACGACGAGGAGAGGCTTCGACGCTTCGGTTCCGTAGTCGCCGATATTCGGGCTGGAGCTCACCACGATATCCGGCTCAGGCTCGGAGTCCAGCCGGACGAGCCTCAGCGGGTCCTCCTTGAAGACGGCAGCCCGTCCGGCAAGCGCGCGGACGAGACGCTGGTGCAGGAATGTGGCCGCCACGACGTGCGCACGGTTCTTGGGGCTCATGCGTCGCACCACGCCGCGGAAGAGCTCCACTCGCTCGTCCGGCTGCAAGATGCCGGTCTCTGCCATACGGTGGTATTCCTCGACCGTGAATCGCCGCTGGTCGGTATGTTCCGCAGCTCTCGCCATCGGTTCATTCTACCTCCTCACAAGGAGGAGACGAGGAACGGGTGGCAGAACCTCCTCAGTGGATCTAAAGCCTACTTTCGACGACGCCTTGCTCAGTCCAGGCGGGCGTCATTCAGAACGACGAGGTCCGCCGCGTCGCGAGGACCGTCTACCGCGAAATGAAGCTCTTGCGCGGGGAAGTAGATCGTTCGATAGGCTCGTACGGTCTCGGCCGGGGAGAGTCCTTCCTGGGCGCGCGCGATGGCACGTTCGAGCGCGGTCTCGAAGCTGCATTCCAGCCAGATGGACAGATCGTAATGGCGCTGGTGCTCGCGTTTCAGCAGATAGATCCCTTCGAGCAGAATGACGTCGATGTTCTCGTAAGAGTAGACGTGTCGTCGATACGAGCTCGCCGTCTCTTCGGCAAAGTCCGCCTCGAGGCGAACGGATTTCCGATCCCTCAATGGAAGCACGAGCTCGCGAAACATCTCGTCGAAGCGGATGGCGTTTCGGTAGAAATGCTCGTGAGGTCTCGTGGTGCTGAATCGGACGGAGGGGAGATTGAGCCAACCGTCGATGTTCAGTACGGCGACTTTGAGTGCGCGAGCTCGCAAGTATTCCGCGAGCAAGGCGCTCGTATAGCCCTTGCCCGACCCATCGATTCCGGAAATCGCCACGAGCAGGCCCCTCCCCGTAGGCAGATCCGCGCGAAGCGAAAGGATGCGCAGCTCACAGTCTTTCAGCCTGACGCGGGTATCGGTTCGAGCTCGAGTCACGTTGGGCTCCTGACGTATGGATGCCGCGATACGCGCGAGGATACGACCGGCCGAACGGCCCGAGCGCTGAGCGGTCGGGACGTCTTGTCTGACACATGCCGAAGAAAGTACCCTCTGCCCGGGAGGTTCGCCATGAGAGGCAAAAGGCTTTTCGCCCTCGGTTGGCTCGTCGGGTCGCTGGGGGCGCCCACCTCTTCGGCCGGCCAGCGCGTCGACGACCACCGCGTCCAACGACTCCTCGACCGCGCCGTCGTCATCGATTTGCATTCGGACACGACGCAACGAATTCTCGAGGAAGGCATCGATCTCGCGAAACGGTACGACGACGGGCAAGTGGACATCCCGCGAATGCGAGAGGGCGGTGTGACCGCGATGTTCTTTGCCACGAATCCGAACTCACGCCGTCTGACGCCCCTCGAGTCGATCCGGCGCGCCCTCGAGGAAATAGACGCCATTCGCCAGGAAGTCGCTCGCCATCCGGCAGACCTCGTTCTCGCCACGACGGCTGACGAGATCGAGAGGGCCAAGCATCAAGGGAAGATTGCGATCTTGATCGGGATCGAAGGGGGTCATGTCATCGACTCGAGCACCGCCGTGCTCCGTTCCCTGTACGAGCTCGGCGCCAGATACATGACCCTCACCCATTTCACCCATACTCCGTGGGCGGATTCCTCGGGGGAACCGCCAAGCTCGCACGGATTGACGGCCGAAGGCAAAGCCATCGTCCGCGACATGAATCGCCTCGGGATGCTGGTCGATATCTCGCACGTCTCCGACGAGACCTTTTTCGACGCTCTCGAGACGTCGGAAGCTCCGGTGATAGCCTCCCACTCGTCGACCAGGAGGTTCAGCGAACATCCCCGAAATATGTCCGACGAGATGCTTGCGGCGCTCGGGAAAAACGGAGGCGTCGTTCACATCAACTATTACAACCCTTACCTCGACGAGGACTACCGCCTTCGAAGCACGGAAGCCCGAGACCTGGACGACAAAGCTGCGGCTCTCGCCGCCGAGTATGCCGACAATCCGAAGCGCCTCGCCGTCGAGATTCGCAAGGTGAATGCCGAGCGCATCGCGAGATTCGGCCGGGTTCCATTCGACCGCCTTCTCGATCACTTCGATCACGCGATCCGAGTTGCGGGGATCGACCATGTCGGCTTGGGCTCGGATTTCGACGGGGTCGGCGACCTGCTGCCCGAGGGCATGGAGGACGTCTCCAAGATTCCGAACCTCGTGCGAGGGCTCATGGAGCGGGGCTATTCCGACGAGGATATCGAGAAGGTTCTCGGGCAGAATACGCTTCGGGTCATGCGCGAGGTGGAGGCCACGGCCCGAGCGAAACCATGAACCTTCTGCGTTGGGCCTGCGGAAGGTGAAAAGGTGCGCGCGACGCCGGAAGGACCTACCAATGAAGAAATCGCGCAGATCCTCGACCTCGTGGCCGAGCTCCTGGAGGCCCAGGAGGCGAATCGATTCCGGGTCGCCGCTTATCGGCGAGCGGCGGAAACGCTTCGTAAGCTCGAGTCCAAAGCGCTCGACATCCTGGAAACGGGCGGCCTCGCCGGACTGGCCAGTCTCCCCGGAATCGGGGAGAGCCTGGCTCGCGCAATTGCCGAGATCCTCGAGACCGGTGGATTGCAGTTCCTCGAGAGACTCGGCGGCCAAGCGGCACCAGAAGTGCTCTTCGCCACCGTGCCCGGCATCGGTCCGCGTCTGGCGGCACAGATTCACGACGAGCTTGGCATCGAAACGCTCGAGGAGCTGGAATCCGCCGCCCATGACGGAAGGCTGGCGCGTGTTCGAGGTTTCGGACCGAGACGCTTGCGGGCGATTGCGGAATCTCTGGCGAGCCGGTTGGGGCGCCGCGCGCGGCGCTCGACTCGAAGGGCGAAAACACCACCCCCGGTGGCCGAGCTGCTCGGTGTCGATCGCGAATATCGAGACAAGGCCGCCACGGGCAAGCTGAGACGCATCGCTCCCAGGCGTTTCAACCCGGAGCGAAAGGCGTGGCTTCCCATCCTTCACGCGGTGCGAGGGGACCGACACTACACGGCACTCTTCTCCAACACCGTGCGCGCGCACGAGCTGGGAAGGACGAACGACTGGGTGGTCCTTTACCTCGACGACGGACAATCCGAGCAGCAGTCGACGGTGGTGACCGAGACCCGCGGGCCTCTCGCAGGCCGGCGCGTGGTTCGCGGCCGAGAGGAAGAGTGTCGAGAGTATTACGATGCTCACCCGAACGGGTCGAGCCTGCCCGCGCAGGATTTTTGATAATCGTTACGATTTCTGGAACCCGGACCGAATCTTCTTCGTTTTGGAAGGTATGTTCGCTTGGGCCTCGGGAACATCGGCTCGTCAGCTCCTTCGACGTCTAGCCCGCTCCCCTTTCTTCACCGCCGTTTCGGTCGCGACTCTCGCGCTTGGGATCGGTGCGAACGCTGCGATCTTCAGCGTCGTTGAAGGCGTGCTCCTGAGACCGCTTCCATTCGAGAACGCCGACGCTCTCGTAGGCGTCTGGCACCGGGCGCCCGGCCTCGGCTTCGACAACGTAAACCAATCCCCCGCCCTCCACTTCACTTATCGGGACGAAAACCAAGTTTTTGAAGACGTCGGCCTGTGGGACAACGGGCAGGCCTCGGTCACCGGGCTCGAGGAACCGGAAGAGGTCGAGGCGATGTGGGTTACCGATGGAACCCTTCCTCTCCTGCGGATCCGGCCCGCCCTGGGGCGTACCTTCACGCGTGAGGACGATGCGCCTCGAAGCCCGAAGACCGTCATCGTGTCTCACGCGTACTGGATGCGGCGCCTCGGCGGCAAGGATGACGTTCTCGGGATGACGCTCGACGTGGACGCAACGACACGGGAAATCATCGGCGTCATGCCTGAAAACCTGCGGTTTCTACGATATGAGCCCGACCTCTATATTCCTTTCCAGTTCGATCCGAACGAATTGTTCATGGGAAATTTCAGCTATCAGGGTGTCGCCCGTTTGCGACCCGGCGTGAACATCGAGATGGCCAATGCCGATCTCGAACGGATGATCCCGATATCGACCGAGCGCTACCCCGAGGGCCTCACACTGCAGATGCTCCGAGAAGCGAAGTTCGGGCCGAACGTCCATCCTCTCAAGCAGGACGTCGTGGGGGACGTGGGCTCGGTGCTCTGGGTGCTTCTCGGAACAGTGGGACTCGTTCTTCTCATCGCCTGCGCGAACGTCGCCAACCTCTTTCTGGTGCGAGCGGACGGACGGCAGCAAGAGATTGCGCTGAGAACGGCGCTCGGAGCGAACCGGCGCAGGCTCGCCCGCGAGATTTTCTCTGAGAGCATCGCCCTTGCGTTCGCCGCTTCTCTGGTCGGGCTCGGGCTTGCCTATGCAGGGCTCAAGCTGCTCCTCACGATGGGCCCGACGAGCATTCCTCGGCTTCACGAGATCGCGCTCGACGAGAACGTGCTCCTTTTCACGTTCGGGATCTCACTCCTCTCCGGGCTTCTCTTCGGACTGTTCCCATTGCTGAAGTACGGACGCAGGAACCTCACCTCGGCGCTGAAGGAAGGCGGCCGCGGGTCGAGCGAGGGTCGCGAGAGCCATCGGGCACGAAGCGCGCTCGTCGTGTTTCAAATTGCCACCGCACTCGTCCTCCTCGTGTGCTCCGGCTTGATGATTCGCAGCTTCCAAGCCCTTCGCGAGGTGAATCCCGGATTCGTTCGGCCGGAGGAGGTGCTCACCGTGCGCCTGTCGATTCCTTCCGCGCAGGTCGAAGATCCGTCGGAGACGGCGGCGATGCACGAGCGCCTCTTCGAGCGAATACGCGCTATTCCAGGAGTCAGATCCGTGGGTCTTTCGAGCTCGGTCACGATGGACGGCCGGAACAGCAACGACGCTCTCGACGTGGAAGACTTCCCCCTGCCGGAAGGCCAGCTTCCCCCGATACGGCGATTCAAGTGGATCTCGCAAAATTACTTCCAAACGATGGGCAATCCCCTGCTTGCCGGCCGCGAGATCACCTGGACGGACATCCATGACCAGTCGCCCGTGGTCGTCATCACCGAGAACCTCGCGCGCGAGCTCTGGGCCGAGCCGGAGCGGGCCCTGGGCAAGCGCGTACGGTCGTCTCTCGAGTCGGACTGGCGGGAAATCGTGGGAGTGGTCGGCAACGTTCACGACGACGGCGTCAATGAAAAACCACCAGCCGTAGTCTATTTCCCGATGGTCGTGAGGAACATGTGGGGCGCAGAGGTCCTGACGCAACGCTCGATGGTCTACGCGATCCGGACGGAACGCGCTGGTTCGCCAAACCTTCTCGCGGAGGTGCGGGACGCGGTCTGGTCGGTCAACCCAAACCTGCCTCTCGCGAACGTGCGCACACTGGATGAGATCCTCGACCGCTCGCTGGCCCGCACGGCGTTCACCCTCGTCATGCTCGGCATCGCTTCGGGCGTTGCTGTCGTGCTCGGCGTCGTCGGGATCTATGGAGTCATCTCCTACACCGTCTCGCAGCGAACGCGGGAGATCGGCCTCCGCATGGCGCTCGGCGCGGCATGCCGCGATGTGAGCAATCTCGTGCTCAGAGAAGGGCTCGGGCTCACGGCGATGGGCATCGCCATCGGTCTCGGCGCGGCCTTCGGGCTGACGAGGCTGATGTCGGCGCTCCTGTTCGGAGTGGGGCCCGTCGACCCTCCCACCTACGCCGCCGTTTCTCTAGCACTCGGCGCAGTCGCCCTCGCCGCCAGCTACCTGCCAGCGCGGCGCGCCTCCAGGCTCGCGCCAACCGAAGCCCTTCGCTGGGAATAACCGCAGCTCCCGGTGGCATTGCGGCGTGTCAGCGCTCATGCAAATTTGCCAGGAACCTTCGACCCTTCCTGCCTGAAGATGTAGCAGGCTGATGATAAAGTACGGCCCAGCCTGCCGAGCGGTGACCACGACGTCTGCCGCGAGATCGGCGCGCAGCGTCCGCAAAAGGCCGAGCCGCGGTGGCCGATCGTATTCCAGGTCCCGCCACGGCTTTGAATACTAAAAAGTAAGGGGGAGGCTGTCATGTCAGACGCGCATCATTTCGAAAGCTCGGCTCTTTGGACGGCGAAGCACGAGGGACGTCTCGAGGCCTCTGGGCTTCCGCCTCTCGAGATCGCCGCACCACCCGAGTTTGGCGGGCCGGGAGAGCGATGGACGCCCGAGCATCTATTCGTCTCTTCGGCGAACGCCTGCGTCATGATGACGTTTGTCGCCATTGCGGAATTCTCCAAGCTGCCAGTACGAGGATGGCGCTCCGTGGCAAAGGGAACGCTCGAGAAGGTCGAGGGGGAAGGTTACCGCTTCACGAGCATCGACATCGAGGCACACGTCGAGGTGGAGGAGGAAAAGCACGTCGAGCGGGCGCGTCGCATCGTCGAAAAAGCCGAGGCAGCCTGCCTCGTTTCGCACTCGCTGCGTACTCCGGTTCGAGTGACCGCGCAGGTGAAGTCGATGAAGAGTAGCCAGGAGTGAAGCGGACTCTTTCGAAGTTCATACGTTCGGTCGTGGAGCGGTACTCGAGCACGAAGCGACGGCGCGACATCGATGCCCAGATCCAACGGGCCTATGGCGGAAATGCACTGGAAATGCTCGACGAGGTGGGGGATCTCCTCGGAGCACAGGAATGGCCCGGCGACCGAACCGGGTGAGTTGTTGGACTTGGGGCGTTCGAGACCTGACAAAAGGCGAGCGATAGCCCGGGTGTCGAGCGCTCGTCATCGCTTGCGGATGCGACTGAGTCCAGGGTCAGCGGTCGGACTGCGATGCCTCGGACGCCTCGAGGGCAAGACACTTCCTCACGCTGAGGTACGGCTCGGCCTCTGCCGGCACGGCACGAAGCCTGCTTCCCGTCGCCCGCAACATGTCGTATACATCCTTCGGAACGCCGGCAAGGTGAAGACGCACGTCTCGCCTCTTCAAATCGCTGGCGAAACGTTCCAGCGCAAGAAGAGCCGTGAAACGCATTTCGTGCGCGTGGCTCAGGTCCATGATGACCACGCGCGCGGAAGACGGCAGCTTGTGCTCCACCTCGGCCAGAAACGGCTCGGCGGCCGCATAATGGAGATCTCCGCTGACCTCAACGATGACGACCCGGGGCTCATCCTCCGGGCCGAGCGGGCGGATCCGCTCGTCGGGAGCTTCCGCCGTCAGAAGGCGAACGCGAGGAGTGCTCGTACGCGCGAGATGGATTACGAGCCCTAGACCCGCCCCGAGGAGAATCGCCCATTCGAGAGGAAGCACGAGCGTCGAAGTGAAGGTGGCAACGACAAGACTCCGGGTTGCCGCGCTCGCTCGCCACATGCGCGACATAGCCACCCGGTCGACCATTCCAAAGGCCGTCACGAAGAGCACGCCGGCGAGTGCCCCCTGGGGAATGTAGGCAACCGAGGGTGCGGCGATGAACAGAATGGGAAGGACGAAGATCGCCGCGGACGCCGCCGCGAGTCGTGTGCGAGCCCCGACGAATTGCAGAAGCGCGGATCGCGTAAGGCTCGCCGATGCCGGGAAGGCTCCGCAGAAAGCTCCGGCAATGTTCGCCCACCCTTGCGCCAGAATCTCTCGTTTCATGTCGGGTCGAGCTCCCCGGGCTCTAGCGCATACCGCGAGCTCCAGCGAACCGAGAAGCGTAATGGCGAGCGCGGGGACGAAGAAGTCATGCAGCAGATCGAGTCGGAGCGTCGGCAAAGCAGCATCGGGCCAACCCTTCGGTACCGGGGCTCGATCGCCTACCAGCGGCACGCCAGTGCTCTGGTCAAGGGCAAGCGCCCAGGCACCGACGCTAACCGCCAGCAGCGAGACGAGCGCGATGGGAACTCGTGGCAGAAATCGACGGCCGAGAAGAAGAGCGACGACGAGGCCCGCGGTCACGACAACGGCCGGGAGCTCTGGGTAGGTCCCGTCCCGAAGGTATGACGCGACCGCGTTAAACTCTCCCGCGAGTCCCGTCTCGCGAACCGGGGGCAATCCCAGAGCCTCGTCGAGCTGCATGGTCGCGATCAACACCCCCGCACCCGCGGTGAAACCGACCAGCACGGACTCGGGGAGAAACCGCAAGAGCGTCTCTCCCCCGGCATAACCCACGACCAGACGAGTCACTCCCGCAAGGAGTGTCAGCGTCGCCAGCGCCGGGAGTCCGTCGGGGCCAATCAGTCCATTGGCCCCGAGCAATGGAAAGAGCGCGCTCAGGATCAGGAGCCCGGTCGTGTTCGTCGGCCCGGTGACCACCTGAGCGCTACGACCCACGAGAGCGGCCACCAGCCCCGGTACAGCGGCCGTTGCGATTCCGTACGCCGGGGGCAGACCCGACATCATCGCGTACGCCAGGCACTGAGGAAGCCCGACCAGAGCTATGGTGAGCCCCGCAATCAAATCCGCGCGTATCGGTGCATCGACCGATCCAGCCGGGCGCTCACGACTCTTGGAGGACAAACTATCGTTTCGCGTTCACCACCGGCTCCGGCTCGCTCGGGAGCCGGTAGGCGTCCAGCGTCGGCTTGAGTGGCCGGAGGAGCCAGTACGGCCGGCGGGTTCCATCCGGTGAGACCTTCTCGGCCGATCGCGTCTTCTCGAGCCACTCCTGGTAATAATGATGAGCCTTCTCCGTATCCACATGAATGTCTCCGTACCGATCGCCAGGCTCGGCGGGCTTGATACGCACTGCTTGATGCCAGCACTGCATGCCCGAGATGGGATCGGGCTGCACCAGGAATGTGAGGTTCTGGTGCACTCCAGCATCCGTCCACCAGATTCGGTCCGTGTCGGCATCCGCCGATGCGAAGGCGCTGACTCCCCTTTTACGATCGAGAGACCACTCCGATCCATTTCGAGCCATCGCAACCGTGGCCATCATTTGACGCTGGCCATCGTCATGGAGCTTCCACCGACCCATGTGATGGCTGCAAGCAACCACCCCCGGTCGAATACCCTCGGTGACCCAGGCCTTGACCACGAAGTAGCCGGTGCGCGTACTCACGCGAACGAGGCTACCGGTGGAGAGGCCGAGCCGCGCCGCCTCTCCAGGATGGATCCAGAGTGGATTCGTATGGGCGATCTCGTCGAGCCACTTGGCGTTGGCGCTGCGAGTATGGATGTGCACCGGCAGTCGAAACGTCGCGATCAGAGGGATTTCTCCCTCGTCCAGATGGTCCGGATGAATCTGGCTCTTGATGTAAGTAGGAATCGCGTATTCTTTCCACCCCCAGCTCGCCAGGGTTCTCGAGTAGAACTCGAGCCGGCCGCTAGGAGTGGGAAAGCCGGTGAGTATCTTGCCGTCCACGCGGACTCCCACCGGTCGTCTCCCCTCTGGGTCTGATGGGGGCGACGGCTGGGGAACCACGTTGGGTGAGGCGGGCTTCGGAGCTCTCGTATACACGCGTCCGGTGCCGTCGATGCGCTCGTCCTCGATCTCCCCGCTGGCAACCTCGTTCTCGTACAGAGGTCCGACGGTCCTCGCGACCTCGAACGCGCCGTAGCGCCGCATGTACTCGAGCGGTGTCCGTCCTTCGCCCGCGGCCCTCTCGGGAAGCCCGGGAACGGAGTGCTCGAAGATATGGGCGTAGTATTCGTCCACGCTTAACTTCGTCCCCGGGTCCCTCTTCGACTCGAAGAACTGGCGTATGCCCATGGCTCCGTCCGGGTCGATGCGCCAGGAAAGCTCGATCCAGAACTCGTTCTCCTCCCACACTTCTCCCGGGTTCGCTCCTCGCGAATCGGAGTACGACTCCCCCAGGCGCTCCTTCGCTACGCGCATCACCGGCTGCCGGAATCCGATCCATTGACCGTCGTGAGTCTCGTAAGAATGAACGTCGTGGCGCTCGGCTCCGACTCCCATGGGAAGCACGTAATCGGCGAAGTACGCGGTCTCGTTCCAGGTCGGGGTCAGCGCGACGTGGAGGCCGACCTTCTCCTCGTCGCTCAGCACCTCGATCCAGGTGAAGCCGTCGGGATTGGTCCAGACCGGGTTGTAGACGCGCGTGAAATAGACGTCGAGCCGCCCGCGGCCTTCCTTGAGGAAGTGGGGCAACAGGAAGGACATCTCGTTCATTGCCAGCGGATACTCGATCGGCCAGCTCAGATGATTCCACACGTCGGGATGCGGTGGGACGTGAATCGGTTTGCCGACGAACTTGTTCCACGCGTTGGGATAGGTGCCCCCGGGCGTGGCAACGGCCCCCATGAGCGCATTCAGGAGAAACAACGTCCGCGAGACCTGCCAGCCGCCAAGGTTCCCCGCCGCCGCACTGCGCCAGTTGTGCGTCGAAAGCCGGGTCCCGGCGGTGGCCACGATCTCGGCGACTTGTTTCAGCACCGAGGCTTCGACCCCCGACTCCTGTTCGGCGAGGTCGAACGTATAGTCACGGTACAGCTCCGCGAGCACGCGCTCGAAGTTTTCGAACGTCGGCTCCACGTCAGGCCGTTCCGTCTCCAAATATTCCTGCCAGTTCCACCACCGCCGGACAAATTCACGGTTGTAGAGCCGGTTCTCGATCAGATGGCGGGCGATCGCGAGGAAGATGGCGGCTTCGCTCCCCGGATAGGGAGCGAGCCAGTGGTCTGCGTGAGTCGCGGTATTCGACAAACGCACGTCGAGCACGATGAGCTTCGCGCCGTCTTTTTTGCCCTCGATGATGCGCTGGGCATGGGGGTTGAAATAATGACCCGACTCCAGATGGGCGCTCACCAGGAGAATGACTCGGGCGTTCGCGTGATCGGGGCTCGGGCGGTCGTAGCCCATCCAGTAGTGGTAGCCCGCCCGGGCACCCGATGAGCAAATGTTCGTGTGCGAGTTGTGACCGTCGAGCCCCCAGGCCGCCATCACGCGTTCGGCGTAGCCGTCTTCGCCGGGTCGGCCGACGTGGTAGAGGACTTCGTTGCGCCGTTCGTCCCGGATCGCCCTGCGGACGCGGCTCGCGATGTCGTCGAGAGCCTCGTCCCACGAAACGCGTTGCCACTGGTTCGCTCCGCGTTTTCCGCTTCGCTTCAATGGATGGAGGATTCGATCCGGATCGTTGATCTGATTGACCGTGGCGGGCCCTTTGGCACAGTTGCGTCCGCGGGAAGCGGGATGCTCCGGATTCCCCTCCAGCTTGCGAATTTCCCGCGTGTCGCGATCGACATAGGCGAGAAGCCCGCAGGCCGACTCGCAGTTGAAGCACGTGGTGGGCACGAGCATGTAGCGACGCTCGACTCGCCGTGGCCAGGCCCGGGTGTCGAGCTCTACCCAGTCATCCCAGCGCTCCTTCGGCGGGAAGGCGGCGAGCCCGCTCCGGCTCGGTCCGGAATAGAACGTTTCCCCGCGAGCCTCGGTTGCGCTTCGATCCGCGGCGACACGTGAGGCGGGCGGTCTCTTTTTCATGCCCCCCCCTTTCATGCGAGCGGTACTGCCTGCGCCGCCTGTACGTGGGCATGCTCGTAGGCGAGCAATCCAACGAGCGCGGCAAGCGCCGGAGGGATACCCAACTGCGGCACTAGGATTCCGAGGCCCGTCAGGACGACCGAGCCCCAAAAGTATTTGCGAAAGGCGCCGTGCGTCATTTCCCAGGCGGCCAGTCTCGCGTGTGCGGTGACGTGAGCCAGCGTGCTCTCGCCCCAGATCAGGAGGAGATGGAGGACGCTCGAGCCAGCCACGATCCATTCGAGGGGTCGAACCGCCAGGGGTTCCCAGGCCGAAGCGAGGGGAAGCAGGGTCGCGGCCCCGGCGAGAAGCGCGTGGACGGCGAACTGCAACGGAAGGAGCGGATTCTGCCAGAGGTCTCGGGCCTTCGACTGCGCGAACAAATAGGCGGTATAGATAGCGGTCATTAGAGCTAGAGGGATGCCGGCCAGCGCTAGCGCGGACTGGACCCCGTAGAACCCACCGAGGCTTGCCAGGAAATGGACGGCCAGAACTGCCGAGTAGCCTGCGATGATGAACGCACCACGGACCAACCAGCTCTGCCATCTAGCCCGAGTGAAAATCATAGTGAAGCGCTCGGGGTGCTCGAGGTCCCAGATGAGTAGCGCACCCGTCGCCGCGAGAAACGCGCCGCCCAGGATCGGCGCACCCCAGAGCCACAGCGGACTTCCCGCGGGAACAAGCCCGAACAAGAACAGCAGCGCCGCCACCAGGTAGGCACCCGAAGCGATCCCCTTGGTCCAGGTGTAGAGACTGACCCGCCAGTCCCACGGCGCCCGGTGGGGAACGTCGTACGCGAGAAGTGCGGAGGCGGCGTTGTTGTACCCGTCCGGGCAACCGGAAGTCACCTGATTGGCGTTCTCCCCCTGCTCGCTCCACAGGAAGAGCTTGCCCTCGGGCCGGCGCGCGGCGATGGGATCGAGCGTGGCCTGGTGGGCGCCCTGATAGAAGAGCTTGGGCCGGGTGTCCTTCTCCGGCCGTCGCACGGTAACCGCTTCCCTGCCGACCGTCTTCGCCACGCGAGAATCAGGATCATGGAGATCGCCGACGAAGATGGCTTCCGTTGGGCATACCACCACACAGGCCGGCTCGAGTCCTCCGTCGATTCGATGTGCGCAGAAGTTGCATTTTTCGGCGGAGTGATCCTCGGGGTTGATGAAGATCGCGTCGTAGGGACAGGCGGCGATGCATGCCTTGCACCCGATGCAGATCGATTTGTCGAAGTCTACGATGCCATCGTGACGCTGATACATCGCGCCCGTCGGGCAGGCAGCGGAGCAGGGAGGGTCGTCACATTGATTGCATCGGGTCACCTGGAAGCTTCGGCGCGCGTGGGGGAACGTTCCGACATCCACATACTTGACGTACGTCCGATTCACCGAGAGGGGAACAAGATTCTCCGACTTGCAGGCCGTGCTGCACGCGTGACACCCGATGCAGCGCGTGTGATCGATGACCTTTGCCCACTTTTTCGTCCCTTCGGTCGCGGCGTCAGTGTGGGGCTCCATCGTTGGAAACATCACTCCTGCGTAGAAGTGGTATCAAAAAAATGGGACGGACGCGAGTGTGCCAGCGGGGCGTTGCAAACCCGCTTTTAGTCCATGGATTTTCTGGACGCGCCGAGATAGAGTCCGCTCCGATGCGTATCGCCATCCTGCTGGCTCTCGCTCTCCTGGCGCCGTGTTTCACGAGCGCCCAGGCGCTCGCTCCGCCGGTCGCCAAGGTCGTTCCTCACGAGCTCGAAGCTCACGGCCAGGTTCGGACCGACAACTACTACTGGCTCAAGGAGCGCGACAACCCCGACGTCGTCCATTACCTCGAAGCGGAGAACGCGTACCTCGACCGGATGATGGGTCACACGAAAGGGCTTCAGGACGCGTTGTTCCGGGAAATCACCGGGAGAATAAAAAAAGACGATGACTCCGTGCCCTATCACTACCACGGCGACTACTATTACCGTCGCTATGAGCAGGACGAGGAATATCCCATCTACTGCAGGAAGAAGGGCTCGCCGGAAGGCCAGGAGGAAGTTCTCGTCGACGCCGATGAGCTCGCGAAAGGTTTTGAGTTCTTCTCCATCCGGATAACGCCATTCTCGGTGAGCCCGAGCGGTGCCACGCTCGCGTTCGCAGTCGATACGGTGGGCCGGCGCTTCTATACCGTTCGTTTCAAGAACCTCGTATCGGGCGCATTGTACGAGGATGAGATTCGAAACGTAACCGGCAACGGGGTATGGGCGAACGACGGCAAGACTTACTTCTACACGAAGCAACACCCCGAGACTCTGCGTTGGTACCGCGTGTACCGCCACGTCGTCGGGACCGATCCCACCCAGGACGTCCTGGTATACGAGGAAAAGGACGAAACATTCGGCGTCTCGGTCCTCAGAACGAAATCCGAGCGGTACGTCATGATTGGCTCCTCGCAGACGTTGAGCACCGAATACCGACTTCTCGACGCGAACGAGCCCCAGGGCGATTTCACGGTGATCCAGCCGCGGGAGCGCGATCATGAGTACTTCGTGGATCACCAGGGCGACAGACTTACGATCAGGACCAACTGGAACGCCACCAACTTCCGACTGATGGAAACCCAGGTAACGTCGCCGACGAAGGAACATTGGAAAGAGACCGTTCCTCACCGCGAGGACGTGCTTCTTGGCGGATTCGAATTGTTCGACGACTACCTGGTGCTCGAAGAGCGCAAAGACGGTTTGAATCAGCTGCGGGTTCGGCCCCGGTCTGGTGAAGAGTACCTCGTCGACTTCGGCGAGCCGACGTACCTCGCGTTCATCGACATCAACCTGGAGGCCGACACACCGACGCTGCGCTACACCTATACATCGTTGACGACGCCCTGGTCGACCTATGACTACGATATGTCCAGTCGGCAAAAGACTCTTCTCAAACGTGAAGAAGTCGTCGGGGGCTACGATCCGTCGGACTACACGACCGATCGGCTCTGGGCAACGGCGCGTGACGGAACGAGAGTGCCCATTTCGATCGTTTACTCCCAGAGTTTCGAGAAAAACGGCACCCGTCCCCTGCTCCTCTACGGCTACGGATCGTATGGCTACAGCCTGGATCCGGTGTTCGAATCCGCCCTGCTGAGTCTTCTCGATCGCGGTTTCGCGTTCGCCATCGCCCATGTTCGGGGCGGCGAAGAGATGGGACGGGAGTGGTACGAGAGAGGCAAGCTACTCGACAAGAAGAACACGTTCACCGATTTCATCGACTGCGCGAAGTTCCTCGTCGAGGAAGGCTACTCCGGCCGCGACCGCCTCTTTGCCGTCGGAGGGAGCGCAGGAGGACTCCTCATGGGAGCCGTCGTCAACATGGCCCCCGAGCTCTTCAAAGGAGTCGTGGCCGAAGTGCCTTTCGTCGACGTCGTCACCACGATGCTCGATCCCGATATCCCGCTAACGGCCAGCGAGTACGACGAATGGGGCGACCCCAACAAGAAAGACTATTACGATTACATGCTGTCCTATTCACCTTATGACAACGTGGTGCCCAAGACTTATCCCAACCTGCTCGTGACCACGGGGTATCACGATTCTCAAGTCCAGTACTGGGAGCCGGCCAAATGGGTCGCAAAGTTGCGAGCGATCAAGACCGACGAGAACCTTCTGCTTCTCAAGACCAACATGGAGGCAGGTCACGGCGGCCCCTCGGGCCGCTTCCGCTATCACCGCCAGACGGCGCTCGAATACGCGTTCTTTCTGGATCTCGCTGGAATCACCGAATAGGCGAACGACCCGGCGCTCGAGTACGGACCATTCGCAGCGTCGCCGCGAATGAACCATAATCTCCCTCGTCCGGCCGAGAGCGGGGACGACGGGTCATGAATGCCACGAAACGAATCACCGAGGCGGGTGCCGCCTTACTCACGGTGGTCGGCATCGCGCTTGCCGAGCCCGCGCAATCGAGTAGCTCACAAACGTTCACGCTGCTCGAGGCGACGATCGGCGACGTTCACGCCGCCATGCGCTCGGGACGCATCACCTGTCGCGAGCTGGTACAGAGTTACTTGGACCGCATCGAAGCCTACGACAAACAGGGGCCCAACTTGAACGCCGTCCAAACCTTGAACCCGCGAGCGCTCGAAGATGCGGACCGGCTCGACGAAGCTCTGGAGTCGGGCGGGGAGCGGGTCGGTGCCCTGCACTGCATCCCCGTTCTTCTCAAAGACCAGGTCGAGACCAGCGACATGCCCACGACTTACGGCTCTGCCGTTTTTCGAGACTTCGTACCCGCCCGCGACGCCACGATCGTGGGGAAGATGAAATCGGCGGGGGCCATCATTCTCGCCAAGACGACGATGGGAGAGTTCGCCTCTCGCTACGTGGGCTCCGCTTTCGGCATCATACGCAATGCCTACGACCCCACCCGCAACCCGAGCGGCTCATCCGGCGGAACCGGCGCAGGCGTCGCCGCCAATTTCGGGATGGTCGGGATCGGTGAAGACACCGGTGGCTCGATTCGAGGTCCGGCTGCCGTTCATAGCCTCGTGGGTTTGAGACCCAGCGTGCCTCTCGTCAGCCGATTCGGCATGATGCCCGCGAAACCGGCGAACGACATGCTCGCTCCCGTGACCCGAACCGTCGAAGATGCCGCCATCCTTCTCGACGTCATTGCCGGATACGACCCCGACGACCCGATGACAGCCTACTCGGTCGGGCATGTTCCCGATTCGTACAGCGCGTTTCTTCGGGCCGACGGCCTCGAAGGGGTGCGGCTCGGGATCGTCCGCGAGCCCATGGATGCCAAGACCGATCGGGAATCGGAAGACTACCGGAAGGTGAGAATGGTGATCGACGCCGCCATTCGCGATCTCGGGTCGCTCGGCGCCGAGCTCGTCGACCCCGTCACCATTCCCGACGTCCAGGAGCTCATCGAGAAGACCTTCGACGAGAACGATTATGAGACCGAGGAAGCGACGAACCATTATCTCGCCGAACATCCAAATGCGCCCGCATCCACTCTTCGACAGATACTGGTCACGGGCCCGATCACGCCGTGGCGCGCGACGAGCCTGTTGAATGTCGTGGGAAAGTCGACGAACGACGCTGCCTATCTCCCCGCCCTGCACGCGAAGGAACGGCTTCGCCTGAGCGTGGTGAAGTTGATGGCTGACCTCGAGCTCGATGCGCTCGTGTATGCCACTTTCGATCACCAACCGACGCCAATCGCCCCCGACGTTCTCACGAACCCGAACCCCGACGACGCCTACGGGATCGGTAACAACCGCTATTTGAGCCCCGTGATTGGCTTTCCCGCAATCACGGTCCCCGCAGGCTTCACCGCCGACGCGCTTCCGGTAGGCATCGAGCTCATGGGACGGCCCTTCACCGAGGGCATGCTCCTGCAATACGCCTACGCCTACGAGCAGAAGACGCGCCATCGCAAGCCTCCGGAATCGACTCCGGAGCTGAATCCTACGGCTCGGCCGTCACAGTAGCCTTGCCATGGCGGTTCGAAACGGGTTTCCCAGCCTTATTCATGGGAGCCTCGTTCAGCTCGCTCAAGCCTCGTGAACCCACCGGCCGCCGATCATCGTGCGCTCGACAGGCACGTCGATGAGGGTCGAGGGTTCGACCCGCGTCGGGTCCTGACCCAGGACGACCAGATCCGCGAGCTTGCCGGCCTCGATGGAGCCCTTCTCGTTCTCCTCGTAGGATGCGTACGCGCCGTGAAGCGTTCCGACGCGGATGGCCTCCATGACGTTGATCTTCTGTCGCGGTCCCCAGACGTTGCCTCTCGCGTCGGTGCGGGTCACGCTCGACTGCAGCGCCATCATCGGCTCGAACGGCCCCGGGGGATAATCGGACGTCTGGGTGACCTTGATGCCGGCGTCGAGGAAGCTCCGGACGGCGAACATCCGCTCCAACCGTTCGGGTCCGTAGTGGACCATTTTCTCTCCGTGATAGTAGACGTACGTGGAGAACGGGTTCGGGATAGCACCGAGGGCGCGGATGCGGCGAACGAGATCGTCGTTGATGACCGTGCAATGTTCGAGCCGGAACCGAGGATCCGGGCGCGGATTCTCTTTCTGGAGCGTTTCGTAGACCCGCAGTGTGATATCGATGCCCACGTCTCCGTTCGCGTGGATCGCGAGCTGCCATCCTGCGTCGTGGGCCTTTCGCGACTGCTCCAGGAGGTCCTCCTCCTTCGTCACGATGATGCCATAATCATCGGGCCGGCCTATGAAGGGCTCGCTCAGGCGCGCCGTCCTCTCCGAGATGGAGCCGTCACAAATCTGCTTCACCGCTCCCACTTTGACCCACTCGTCTCCGAGCCCGGTGCGAATGCCGGCTTCGAGCATCTTATCGAGGTATTGATAGTCGATGAGCGCGTAGACCCGGAGCGCCAGCTCCCCCGCTTCGCGCGCATCCTGGTAGGACCTCAGGTCGTCCGGTGTGCCGAGGGCGTCGTGGGCCGAGGTCACCCCGGCCGCAGCCATCATGTGGGAGATGAGCTTGACACCTTCCCGCGCCTGTTCGCGTGTGAAATCGGACGGAAGAGCTTGTATCGCCGCGAACGACGCAGTCTCCTCGAGCTTGCCGTTCAACCTCCCATCGGCATCGCGGGCCAGATGTCCGCCCGGAGGATCGTCCGAGCTTTCGTCGTAACCGAGCCTTTTCAGAGCGAGTGTGTTCACGTACGACGTATGGCCCCCACGGTGCTCGATCACAACGGGATGCTCGGGAGCCACGTCGTCGAGATCGGCGCGCGTGAGAGCACGTCCTTCCGCGGTCTTCGTATCGTCGTACTTGAACCCGGCGACCCACTCCCCGACGGGCGTTTCCTGGGCGTAGGCACGGATAGCGGCCTTGATGGCCTCGATGCTACGGAGGTCGCAGTCGACCCGCGTCAGGTGACGAAGCCCCGAGTAGCCCAGATGCGTATGAGCGTCGACGAAACCGGGAACGACCGTCTTTCCTTCCAGATCCACGCGTTTCGTCCGCGCCGTGGCCAGGTTGAGCACCTCGTCGTTCGAGCCCACGGCGAAAAGCCGGTCCCGAACGATGGCGACTGCCTGCGCCTTCGGCTGGGAGTCGTCGACCGTAATGATGTTGCCGTTGTGCAGGATCAGCTCGGCTTCGGTTTGCTCGAATGGAGCCAGGCCCAGCGCACCGAGGCTCGCCAGAAACTCTCGTCGATTAGGCTGGTGCATGGCTCGGAACCTACCATGGAGGATTCGCGATCGGCAAAGCCGCGACCGCAGACTCGGAACCCTTTCCACCGCGCAGGGTTTTTCTAGGATGGCCTCCGGTAACCTGCATCACTTCGCTCGAGTTCCGGCGCTGCGGATCGAGAATTGGCTTTCGTCGGAGGAACATCGTTTGTAACTTTTCGTTCTTATCGCTAGATTCTCCGGATGGTGCGACGTGAAGCAGACGGAGCGTGTCGATACGAGCCACCGTTTGCGAGCTGCGCTTCTCCGGCCAAACAGGGGCTATAGGGATCTACCTATGCCACTCGCCCCGGGAACCCGGCTCGGTCCGTACGAGATCACCGTGCCCATCGGCAAAGGCGGAATGGGCGAGGTCTACCGGGCGCGCGACACCAAGCTCGACCGCGACGTGGCAATCAAAGTCCTTCCCGAGGAGCTCGCGGCGTATGCAGAGCGTGTCGCGCGGTTCGAACGAGAGGCAAAGCTCCTGGCGTCGCTGAACCACCCGAACATCGCAGGCATCTACGGGTTCGAGTCCAACGCGTTGGTGCTCGAGCTCGTGGAAGGCCCGACGCTGGCCGATCGCATTACGCGAGGTCCCATCCCGGTCGAAGAAGCCATTGCCATCGCGAAGCAGATGGCGGAAGCCCTCGAAGCGGGTCACGAAGCCGGTGTCGTTCACCGCGACCTGAAGCCTGCGAACGTTAAGGTGAAAGACGACGGCACCGTGAAGGTGCTCGACTACGGGCTCGCCAAAGCACTCGAGAATGAGGCGCCGGGCGGTGCGGATAATGAGCTGTCGCAATCACCGACGCTCACGAAGCAGGGTACGCAGGTCGGCGTGATACTCGGGACCGCACCCTACATGAGTCCAGAGCAAGCGAAGGGAAAGCGCGTCGACAAGCGAGCGGACATCTGGGCGTTCGGCGCGGTCGTTTACGAGATGCTCACGGGCAAGCGTGCGTTCGCGGGCGAAGACGTGTCCGACACCCTCGCTCGGGTCTTGACGAAGGAGCCGGCCTGGGAGGCGTTGCCGCCGGAGACACCTGGAGCCCTTCGTAAGGTGCTGCGCGTTTGCTTGGCCAAAGACGCAAAAGAGCGCGTGCGGGACATCGCTGATGTGCGCCTCGCAATGAAGGGCGCGTTCGAGACGGAAGCCCAGTTGCCACCGAACGCCTCCAAGCCGGTCGGCTGGCGACCCTACATCCTCGGTGCCCTCGCTTCCGCTTTGGCGCTCGCGGCGTCGAACGGTGTCATCGTTTGGAATTACGAGCCCGAAACACCACGGCCCGTCACACGGTTTACGGTTCCGCTACCCGCGGGCCCAATGGAACGTCGTGGACAGATGCTTGCGGTGTCGCCGCACGGCAGCCGCCTCGGCGTCGTCCTCGCGGGCCAGCTCTACCTCCGCACCATGGACCAGACGGAGATGACTCCCGTCGCGGGCACCGGAGGCGCCGTCAACCCATTCTTTTCTCCCGACGGCGAGTGGGTGGGATTCTGGGCCAACGATCAGATCAAGAAGGTCCTGGGCGATGGCAGGTTTGACGGATTCTCAGGGTTGACGTACCTTTGAGGTATGAAGAGTAAGACATCTATCACACTTTCGGAGGATATCGTCGCAGCGATCGACGAGCTCACTCCCGATGGCGGGAGCCGCTCGGAGACCATAGAACGTCTGCTTCGTGAAAGCCTGAGAGCCCGAGAGCGCCGTGCCCGAGAGCTCAAAGACCTCGAGGCCATCAACCGTCACGCGGACGAGCTCAACAAAGAGGCGGAAGACGTGTTGACGTACCAGGTGGACGTTTGAGACGCGGTGATCTCTTTCGAGTCGCGAAGCGGACGGCACGAGATCCCAGGCGCTCACGCGTTTTCGCGGTCGTTAGCCGGCAAGTTCTCATCGACTCGAAGTTCTCGACCGCGATCTGCGCGCCGGTCTATTCGGCGCGACACGGGCTTTCGACCCAGGTACCGGTCGGCGTCGAAGAGGGCCTCAAACACGACAGCGCGCTCCATTGCGATGAGCTCGTCAGTCTCCCCAAGACGGCTCTGACAGATTTCGTCGGATCCCTTTCGCTCGCCAAGTTGCGTGATCTGGACGGAGCACTGATCGCAGCGCTAGGCATCGAGATTGATATCTCGCAGCAGTGATTCACGCTGCTGGACCCGAATCTTTGATGCCCGTCGTCGGCACTCGGCCGATTGCCTATGGCTACTGGAAAAGACTAGATTTCGCTGATGCCACTTGCCTCCGGAACGCGCCTCGGCCCGTACGAGATCACGGCACCCATCGGCAAAGGCGGAATGGGCGAGGTCTACCGCGCTCGCGATACGAAGCTCGGACGTGACATCGCGATCAAAGTCCTTCCCGAAGAGCTCGCGGCGGATGCCGAGCGCGTCGCTCGATTCGAGCGCGAAGCAAAGCTCCTCGCATCGCTGAACCACCCGAACATCGCGGGCATTTACGGATTCGAGTCCAACGCGTTGGTGCTCGAGCTCGTGGAAGGACCGACTCTCGCCGATCGGATCGCCCAAGGTGCCATCCCTATCGATGAAGCGCTCCCTATCGCGAAGCAGATCGCGCAAGCGCTCGAAGCGGGGCACGAAGCGGGTGTCGTTCACCGCGATCTGAAACCTGCGAATGTGAAGGTGAAAAACGACGGCACCGTGAAGGTGCTCGACTACGGTCTCGCGAAGGCACTCGAGGGTGACACAACGAGCGGTGTGAACACGGAGCTGTCGCAATCGCCAACGCTCACGAGGCAGGGCACGCTGGTCGGCGTGATTCTCGGGACCGCACCCTACATGAGCCCGGAGCAAGCGAAGGGAAAGCGCGTCGACAAGAGGGCGGACGTCTGGGCGTTCGGCGCGGTGCTCTACGAGATGCTCACGGGGAAACACGCGTTCGCGGGCGGAGACGTGTCCGAGACCCTCGCTCACGTCCTGACGAAGGAGCCGGACTGGGAGTCGTTGCCTCCGGAAACGCCGGGCGCCCTTCGTCAGGTGCTGCGGGCTTGCCTGGCGAAGGACGCGAAGCGGCGCGTCCGGGACATCGCCGACGTGCGCCTCGCCATTGAGGGGGCGTTCGAGACCGAGGTCGAGTCGAAACCGAGCATCCCCAACGGGGTGGATTGGCGCCCCTACCTGCTCGGGGCCCTCGCGGGTGCTTTGTTCGCGGGTGCAACCGGTATCGTCGTCTGGCGTCTCGAGCCCGAACCGCCACGACCGGTTTCACGCGTTACGATTTCGTTACCCGGGGATATTGGATCGAATGGCCGGTACCTGGTGGCGCTCTCTCCGGACGGCAGCCGACTCGTGTATCCGGGTGACGCTCGGCTCTACGTGCGTGCGATGGATCAAAGGGACGTGACTCCCGTCCCGGGCACCGAAGGCGCGGAGGTTCCGTTCTTTTCTCCCGACGGCGAGTGGGTGGGATTTTGGGCGAGCGGCGAGCTCAAGAAGGTCGCCCTCGGCGGCGGTGGTGTAGCCGTGAGCGTTTGCGCGGCTGAGCGGCCGGCCGGCGCTCGCTGGGAGGCCGACGGCACGATGGTGTTCGGCCAGACGTCTGGCATCTTTCGCGTGTCCGCCAACGGAGGGATGGCCGAGGTTTTCGTGGCCACCGATGGAACGGGAAAAATCGCCCACGGCCCGCAGGTGTTGCCTGGGGGAAAGGGCGTGCTCTTCACCCTCGGGGACGGTGCCAACTGGGACGACGCACAGGTCGTCATCCACTCGCTCGAGACGGGCGAGAGAAAGGTCGTGATCGAGCGCGGGAGAGATGCCCGCTATGTCGCCTCGGGGCACCTCCTCTACGTCCTGGATGGAACCCTCATGGCCGTGCCCTTCGATGTGGACCGGCTCGAAGTGACGGGCGGTCCCGTGCCCATGGCCGAGGGTGTCCGCGTCGCTTTGGCAAACTCTGCCGCCGCGTATTTCAGCGTTTCGGACACCGGCGCCCTCGTCTATGCGGAATCTATAGGAATCGCGTCCCCCCGTACGCTCGTTTGGGTCGGTCGCGACACAAGAGAGGAAGCGCTTGCGGCCACGCCGCGGGCCTATTTCTACCCTAGCATCTCTCCCGATGGGAGCCGCGTCGCCCTCGCCCTGAACGACCAGGAGTCCGACATCTGGATGTTCGATTTTGCCCGAGAGACGCTCACGCGCTTCACGTTCCATCCCCAACTCGACAACGCCCCGATTTGGACGCCGGACGGTCGGCAGATCGTGTTCCACTCCCACGAGGCAAGGGAAGGCAGCGTCTTCGTGAAGTCCGCCCTCGGTACGGGTCAGGCCGCCCGCCTCACGAAGGGAGCGCGGCATCAAATACCGCTCTCCCTTTCCCCCGACGGGACATCGCTCTTGATCGAGGAACGCGACGACTCCGAATTGTTGGATGTGTCGCTCGTCGCGTTCCCGGAAGGAGGAGACCCGCGGCCCCTCCTTCATTCGAAGTTCAACGAAACAGACGCCACGTTTGCGCCCGACGGGCGGTTCTTCGCCTTCGCATCCGACGAGTCCGGCCGATACGAGATCTACGTCCGACCGTTCCCGAACATCGAGGACGGAAGCTGGCAGATCTCGCGAGACGGCGGGCGCAACCCGCGTTGGGCGCGGAACGGGCGCGAGCTGTTCTATGAATCCACCGATGGCAAATTGATGTCCGTGCCGGTCCAAATCGGCGACGACTTCACCTTCGGCAATCCCGAGACGGTGATCGCAACGCCGTACTTCGGAAACTACGATATCTCCCCCGATGGCGAGCGCTTCCTGAGGGTCAAGGAAGTCGAAGCTCCCACGACGGAGCTCGTCGTCGTCCTGAATTGGGTCGAGGAGCTGAAGCGCCTGGTTCCCAGCAGCAACCGAGTGTCGCGCGTTGACGTGGGAGACGCATCTCTCGACTGCGACGATCACCTGTCTTCGAGAATCCGCTTCCAGAGCCTACCGCATTCGGCAGGGAGTCGAGACACCGACCGATCTACCTCCGATTTGATAGCGTCGGCTCGTTCGTGGCTTTCCAAAAGAGACTGTACGTCCCACGCATCCTTCGGGCCTCCAGCGTAGAGCTTGAGAAGCACTAGACCGGCCGGGCGCGCCACCTTGACGGTGACTTCGCCTAGGGACATGGGCTCTGCGGATCCGATGATATCCGCCTGCCAGGCGTAGCGCCCGACGACGACATCCACGGTTCTCTCGCCGGGAACGGAGATTCGAACACTACCGGCAAGAGGATCATCGAAGTCTCCCTTCAGCAGCCGGAGCGTGGCGCCGTTTTGTTCGAGCTCGTCCCAGAGTGTTTTCTGCAGTGAGTTTTCGTCCACCGTGAACAAATCGATATCGGCGGTCGCGCGACTAACGCCATGAAGGGCCATGGCCGCCGCGCCAATGAGAGCATGGTCGATCCCCGCCCGCTCGAGGACAGCGACCACGTCGCTAAAAAGACTCATTCGATGATTCCGCGCATCACGCGCGACGGCCGGCGACCGGCCTGGCCCGAGCTTTCGAGGCGTCGCCGCGCAGCGACCCGATCGATGCCGTGTGCCTCCGCGTAGGCATCGATGGCTCGCTCGCCGAGAACGAGAGCTTCGGCGAGCCGCTCGGCGGGTGTCATCTTCCGAAGGCGCTCGCGACTCTCCTCTCGCATTCGTTCGGCTACGGTGCTCATAAACGTAAGTATAACTGAGACGAAGCACTCGCCGATTACGACGAAAGAATTGCTTGTTCCGATTGGAAAGACTAGATTTCGCTGATGCCGCTCGCCCCCCGAACCCGGCTTGGTCCGTACGAGATCACCGTGCCCATCGGCAAAGGCGGAATGGGTGAGGTCTACCGGGCGCGGGATACCAAGCTCGACCGCGACGTAGCCATAAAAGTACTCCCGGAGGAGTTCGCCTCAGACGCCGAGCGCCTCGCCCGTTTCGAGCGAGAGGCCAAGCTCCTCGCATCGTTGAACCACCCGGGCATCGCGACTCTTCACGGGCTCGAGAAGGCCGAGGGGAAGCTGGCGCTCGTGATGGAGCTCGTCGAGGGGGAGACGCTCGGCGAACGGCTCGCCCGGGGGCGACTCTCGCTCGAAGAGGTTGTCGCGCACTTCCGGCAGATCGCCGATGCGCTTCGGGCCGCCCACGCCAAGGGCATTGTGCACCGTGACCTCAAGCCGGCGAACGTCAAGATCACGCCGGACGGGAAGGTCAAGATTCTGGACTTCGGTCTCGCGAAGCTCGCCGAAGCCGACGGGGGGCCGCCCGGCGAAGGCGCTTCGCAATCCCCGACGCTGACCAAGAACACGGCGCTCGGCGCGATCCTCGGCACGGCGTCCTACATGAGTCCGGAGCAGGCGCGAGGGAAGACCGTCGACAAAAGGACCGATATCTGGGCTTTCGGATGCTGTCTCT
>DATIBD010000135.1:0-124135 GCA_035457705.1 Vicinamibacteria bacterium | reverse complement strand
GACTCGCCCACCATCTGAAGCATGCCCGCCGGCATGTGATCGAGGAGGTCTCCGAGCCCGAGCTCGCGGCAAAGCGATTCAGCCTCTTCCATATCCTCCGCTCGAGGCGGCCAGCGGCGTCCCATCAGCAGGTTGAAAGCGAAGGTCTCGGTGATCACGTGATTCTCGTGAAACTGAGGCGCACAGGCGATCGTCCTCGCCCAGCCCTCCGGACCCAGACTCCGCCGGTCGAGTCCGTGCAAGAGCAGCAACCCCGAGTCGGCGGCCCGCAGCCCGTTCAAAAGCGAGACGAGAGTGGACTTGCCCCCCCCGGATGGCGATTCCACCAGCACGCGGTCTCCTTGGTTGACCTGCAAGCTGCATCCGCGAAGAACGGGCTCGGCACGGGTTGCGTAGCGGAACACGAGATCGGTCGCCTCGAGAATCGGACGCCCATTGGGCTCCCTCTCGTCGGCGATCGCCGCCAGGGTGTGCTTGCGAAACCGCAACGTCGGATCACCGGCAGGCTCGTCGCGCGCCGCGGCGCGAAACAAGAACGCCACCTGCCGCCAGGCGATCGCGGCGCCTGTGGCAAAGGAGAGCCCGTCCACCAGCTTCTTGAGAGCCCGTTGGGCGAGAATCGTTCCGCCCAGGCCGGCGGCGACGAGACCCAGGCTCGCCTCGCCGGATACGAAAGCGGGGCCGAGACCCAGGAGTCCGAGCGCGAGCCAGCCCCGCGGCACCACGGCGAGACAAGCCGCGTCCCGATCCATCGCCCGGGACGAATCGAGGTAGCGGGTCAGCGCCCGATCCTCGTCTTCGTGCCACTCATCTGGTTGGAGCTGGGCGAGCCGGGTGCGGTGCCCCACCATGCGCTCGATGAGCTCGTGGCTCATCGACAGCCTCTCTCGAGTCCAGGCGGTGCGCGTCTGGACATAACGCCATCCCAGAATCGATGTGACCCCGAGCCATCCGACCAGTAGAAGCGCGTGTACCAATCCACCGGCGCCGGCGGAAAGAATGACGCCAGCAACGACCAGCTCGATCACGGCGGCGACGGAGAGAAATCCCCCGGAGAGCGCTAGAGTTTCGACCGCCTCGGACTCGATCACCCGTCCCAGGTGGTGTCCCACACCGTCCTGCCGAACCTCTTCCGGCTCGAGACGCAACGCACCTTGAACGAGCCTCTGTTTCAAAAGCCCACCCGCTCCCACGGCGAAACGCCCCTCGAACCAGGTCGCGATCATGCGAAAGGGAAGCATCGTTACGAAGAGAAGCGCCCACGCCAGCAGCCACCCCCAATCCAATCGACCCTCGAGCGCTCCCTGGGCGAGCAGCCACCACGAGAGCACCCAGAGCAGGTAATCGATCGTGTAGGCGCCGACGAAAAGCAGAAGATTCTGAGGCAGCCTCGCTTTGAACGCTTGCTCCGCGAACGAGCTCCCCGGTGACAGCCGAAGAAGCCAGCCGTCTCCAACCCGCTCCCGGTTCAATCGCTCCCGAAGGAGCGCTCCGCGCATCGTCCGGAGGCGGGCTCCGGAAAGGCCGACCTGGGATAGCATCTCCTCGACCCCGGTACTCGCCGAGGACTCGAAGCGTCGGCTGAGGAGCGCCTTCAGCGCGCCAATGGACAGAGATCGCTCCGCATGATCGTTCCCGAGCACTCGCACGTGTTTGCGGTTCGTTCGCCTCGTCGGACGAAGAAGGAGCAGGAAGCCGCTTTCTTGCGGCAAGCGCACCACGGAGGGACCCGAAGCGCGGAGAAACGAATCCGCGTCGCGATAGAGGAGCTCGACGGGCTCGGCTTCCAGACCTAGCCAGCTCGAAGTGGCAACAATCCATTCGCTCAGCTCCTCGGGATCCAAACCCTTCTCCGGCGCTCCCGTCATCACACGACGGCGTGAGAGACCGCTTGCTCGCGCGAGAGCCTCGATTCCTTCGCCCAATCGCTCCGCCGGCCAGACGATCGTCTTTACCCACGCGCTCATGATGGCGCCTCGCTCTCGAAGGCCCGACCGCTTTCCAAGCGAACCCGGCGCCAGGGAACCTCCCGCCAGAGCGCTCTCGTTTCCTCTTCGGAACGGAGCATTTCCCGATAGAAGGACTCCGGTCGCTCGAGCAGCTCCCTAGGAGCGCCGTCTTCCACGATGCGACCGCCGCTCATGACGAGGACCCGGTCGAAGGTGCGCGTCTCAGCGACGTCGTGGGTCGCACAAATCAGGGTCGCCGAGCGCCAGAGCTCGCGCGCGCGCGAAAGAAGCTCGATGCGCTGCGGGCGGTCGAGACCGCGAAAGGGCTCGTCCAGAACGGCAAGCCGCACTCCGGAGCGCAGCATCGCGCGGGCGAGGCGGACGCGCTGGCCCTCGCCACCGGAAACGAGACCGCCCCCTTCTCCCAAGAGCGTCTGATGCCCCTGCGGAAGCATCTCGAGCACCGGTCGGAGGTTGGCTTGTTCCACGACACGAGCGAGACCCAGGTCGCCGTCGAGCGTTGCGCCGTAGCGCAAATTGTCGAGCAACGAGCGATTCCAAAGCTGGACTGCAGGATCCACCCACGCGGTCTGCGCTCGAAGGTCGAGAATTTTTCTTCCGTAGAGCGTCTCATCGTCGACGGAAATCGTCCCTCGGAACGGACGATGCCACCCGAGAAGAAGGCCGAGAAACGTCGACTTGCCGGCGCCCGAAGCGCCCACGAGCGCCACGTGGCTTCCCCGCTCGATGAATAGCTGCAAGCCTTCGAGGACCCGGTGGCCTCCCAGCTGAACGCTCACGTCTTGCATGCGGATCGAAACGCCGGGTGGCTTGGTTCGCTGGGTCCCACCTCGCTCCTCGGAGCCTGGCGCGGTTTGCTCCTCGGGGGCGTTCAGCGGCTCGAGCGTTCGAAGAGTGACGTTTCGATGCTCGGGATACCTGCGCGCGAGCTGGGCCACCTCGAGGCCGAGAACGGGGAGGTTGAGCGCCCAGTAAGCGAGCAGCAACAAGAGTCCGATCTCCGTTCCGCGTCCGACGTGCTGGAACACCAGAAGCACCGCAAGCGCGTAGCCGACGAAGAACTGAGTCGCTTCGAGAGTGACCGCGGCGCCTTGGAGCTTCAGCCGTGCCCGAGCCCATTGCGAGAGGAGGGCCTCGTGCTCGCGACGGAGTGAGCGCTCCGCACCATGTACGCGAAGCGGAACCAGTCCGAGCAGCGCGTCCAGCGTGAATCGACCCAGTCCTGCCAGGTGGCTCCGAACGCGCAGGTCCCTCTCCAGGAGGACCGGTTGTGTCAGGAGCGGTATGCCCAGGGCGAGAGCCGCAGCCAGGAGCGCCATCGGAGCGAGCGCCGAATCGAGCCAGATGATCCCAACCGCGGTCAGGAGAAGCTCGAAGGCGGATCGGGCAATGCGCCCCCCGAGGATCGGGACCTGCCGCAGACGGTAAAGGCTGTGATTCCGCTCCGCCATGTCTGAGGTCAACCGACTCCGGAAGTATCGGTCTCCGAGCCTTGTGATCTTGTCCTGGAACGCGATGCGCAACCGCGCTTCCATTTTGCGGCCTAGCTGAAGCTGACCCCGCGTCATCGCGAGCTCCACCAGGGCGAGAAGCAACATGAGCGCGACCACAGCACCGAGGGCGGTCAGGCGTTGTCCCGACAACTCCAAAAGGGGTGTGAGCTCCAGAAGCGATCGGAATAGCACCGCCTCGAGCACCACAGCCGACGCGGCGGCGAACAAGGCCGCTAGGAGAGCGGCGGGCGTCAGGACGCCATCGGTGCGAAGCATCTTCAAGAGCTCGCGGCCGGGTCGAATCGGCCGTTCTTGTCTCGCTGCCAGAAGCTCCGGAGAGATACGCGTTGGCTTTTGCTTGCGCTCGGAAGGTTGCCTCTTTCCGTGTACGCGCACCAGGACCGCACCTCGAACCAGCACGGTCTCCTCCGCCGGTGACGTGCCGTTGGGCGACGAGCCGGCTCTCACCGACCAGTACGGCGCGGGAATCGCCTGCAAGGGATCGGTGCCAGGCCTTCGTGCAACCTCGAAGAGGCTCTCGACCGCTCGAGCCGCACCCTTTCCTTTACGGACTCCGCGGGAGCGGACCATGGACGAGACAGCCCGTGCGGCCGCGTCGAGCGAGGCTGGCCCGAGCCACCCGGGCGTTTCCGCGGCCCGAATGACCAGCGCCTCGGCTCTTTCCGTCGAGACTCCCAGATCCCGAAGCCTCCGGCGCCAGCATGCGGCGGCCTCCGCCGATCGGGCCCACTCGCTCCAGGCCACCGCGGGAACGGGCATGACGTGCTCGTAGAGCTCCCGATCGAGCTGCGATGGGCTCACCCACCGGCGTCCCATGGCGGGATCCATCAGCTGCACCCGTGCGGCGAACCGGCTCCACACCACGACGAAATGCGTGCTGTTGTTGGGCGCTCGGACGACCAGAATGGCGGGGAGGGCGTTCGCCTCTTCGAGGAGCAGGTGCTCCGCGGGCACGAGGATCTGCTCGGCTCGAAGACCGAGCTGGCAGGCGACCTCCTCCATGGTATCGATGGAGGTTCCATCCACGTCGGTCTGGCACGCTTCGCGCAATCTGCCGTAGCTCATCGTGATGCCGTGCCCTTCGAAGAGGCTCTTCAGCGCGGCAGGACCGCAGTCGAGGGCCGAGCTCTGAACGACTTCGGGAACAATCAAGCGACGCTTCAACGATGAGGCTCAGGGATCACGGCTCGGGATAGGAGGGCATTTCCGCTCCGGGCGGAATCGCCGTCGAGTCTGCGGGCCTGGACCAGGCACGCCCGGCCGCACGCAATACGAGAGCCGCAGGCGTGATCTTTTCCACCTCGACTTCGAGCGTGCCCGGAAGTCCATGCTCTAGCGGAATCGGAACGTCCGGGCCCCCGTGAACGTCGAGCTCGACCCGGATTCTGCCGTTGCCCGTCTCTTCGGCGACCCGCGCAACCGTCGCGCTGACGGTGCCGTACTGCACCCAGGGGAATCCCTCGAGCCGAAGCCGCCCCGGCTGACCCGGCCTCACCCGGCCGAGCGCTTCCGGTGGCCGATATTCGGCGACCACCTTGACCTCTCCGGGTGGAACGACCGACCCGAGACGCTCGCCGACCGGGATGACCGCACCGATTCGAAACGGGATCACTTCGCCCAGGCGGCCGGCAACGGGCGCGCGGATGCGGTGCTGCTCGAGCTCGTGCGCGAGGCGAGCCGCCTGAGCCTCGAGGCTCGATAGCCGGCCACGAAGCTCGGCCGCGCGACGCTCGAGCTCGGCAAGAAGGGCCCTCTTTTCACTCTGCGCGAACCGACGATCCATCTCCAGCCGCTTCACGGCTCGCTCCTGCGCCTCCGCCGCCGAGCGTCGCTGCTCGGCTTCGGCAGCGGCGCGCCGGCGTTCGGCCTCGGGAAGCAAACCCTCGTCTTGCATCCGAGCGAGGCGTGCCGCCTCCTCTTCCGCCAGTCGAGCGGCCGCTTCGGCCTCGTCGGTTAGCGAGCGGGCCTCGTCGAGCGCCGAGCTCTCGCCTCGAACGGCCTCCTCGAGCGCCTGCTCTTGTGCGCGCATCTCATCTTCCAGCTTGATGCTCTGTTCCCGCAGCGCCGCCATCTCCGCTTGCGCCTCGTCCATCTGATGGCGAACCGACTCGGAATCGAGCTCCACGAGCAGCTCACCCTGCGAGACCTTGCGTCCGAGAACCATGTTGCTTCCGATCACCCGGCCCCCGGTCGAGGCATGGATCGGGTGAACTTCCTGGTCGACCTCCAACCGCGCCTGGTCGGTCGCGGCATAGATGGAGACCTCGGCGAAAAAGAACCAGGCGCCCCAGACCGCCATCAAGACGACGGCAACGGTAAGGGCGACCAGCGTCGATCGAAACCCGTCCTGCGAGAGCGAACGCATCGACTGCCCGAATGGAGTCAAATCGGAGCTCCGTGCTGGAGACGGGTTGAATGTACAAGGGCCAATTCGGCCTCCGCTCCTAGCATTCTCGAACAGAGGATCCTTGATTGTCGAATGCTACCGAGCACGGCGCAGGCTCAGAAACGGACGAGGCGGGTCAGCTTCACCGCGAAGCTGCGACTCTGAAGAAAGAGAGGGTCGTCGAGCGCTGTCGTTCGGCCGTCGCTGTAGACCACGAAGAAGTCGCTCCCGGGGAGATACTCCCAGCGAAGGCGCACGTTGGTCAACACCTCGCTATCGAGAGAAGCGTATTGAACGAGCGCGCTCAGGGACATTCTGGGCGACATATTGAATGTGATCCGACCCCCGAGCAGTGTTGCGGTGAAATCGCCCTCGGGTAGACTCACCCGGTTCACCGAGACGTTCGGCTCGATGCCGAGACGAGGCGAGGTCTCGATCCGGCCCTCATAACCGATTTCTCTCCGAGTGCCGCCGTAGAAGCCTCCGAGCTCAGCCGATACCCGGCCCGAGACTTTGCGCTGCGGCCCGAGCCGATAGGCGAGCCTTACGTTGTCGAACCGATACTCGTCGACCGGAAGGATGACACCGGGAGCGATCTCGAACGGCTCGGGAAGGAACTCGAAGTTCTTCTCGTAGTCCACGCTCCACTCGTCCCCGTTCTCGATCTCCATCCGAAAGGTCATTTGCGCCTGGCGGCTCTCGAGTCGGCCCAGGGTGTCGGCGACGTACTCGATGCCAGGCTCGAGGCTGACCTTGCGGATCCATTCCACGCCGCCCGGCCTTCGGCGGCTCAGCCGGAACTTCCCGACGGTCTCACGAAAATCCTCTCGCCGGAGGAAGCCGATCTCCGGGTTGAAGTTTTCACCCACCAGCGTGTGGCTGACACGCGCCCCGTAGAGATCCGCGTTGTAATCGAAGATTCCTCGATAGCTGACCTCTTCGCCGCCCGAAAGCTCGGGAGTGTGAGTCGCCGCGTAGTAACCACCGACCACGAGGCTGTCCGAAAGCCCGAAGCTTGCGTCGACGCCGAATGCCTGATTGGATCCGTCCGACACGACCGATTGGGAGCGGTGGGTGAGGATCATCCCCACCTGACTCTTGCGAAAAATGTCCCGCTTCAGGCGGAACACCGAGAAGCCGGTCGGCTCGATACCCGTGCCCTCAAGGCCATCAGTATGGATGTTGAGAGCGCCCAGGGTGTAGCTCCCTATCTTCCCGGTTACGCGGGCGCCGGCACGGATAGGAACTTCCCCGTAGTCGGAAATACCGATGCGGCGACTGAAGAAGAGCACTGGCGTGTTGCTGGGAGGACCTCCGCTTCCACCGCCGCCGCCTCCACCAAAGCCGGCGTTTCCAAAGGCAAAGACACCCTGTCCCTCGAGGAAGAACTCCCTCTTTTCCGGAAACTGGATGTCGAAACGCGTCAAATTGACCTGGAGCTCGTCGTCCTCCACCTGGGCGAAGTCCGTGTTCACCGTCACGTCCGCAACGAGGCTGCGCGTGAGCCCATACTTGACGTCGAAGCCCGCATCGGCCCCGAGGTCGTTCTCGATGGCCGGCTCGGCGATCCGGTCGGTGCGCATGGTGGTGATGCCGTAAGGCTTGATCTCGAGATTGCGCGCTGAGGCAGGCTCCAGGCCCACGAGATTCGCCGCCGAGGAGACCTTGACCAAGCCGCGTAGATCGTAGGACGCCGGAATCGGCGTGAGGTACGAAACTTCGTTCTTCCACTGTACGATGCGCCGAAAGTTGACACCCCAGATCTGCTGGTCGCCCGTTCGGAATCGAAGGGACTTGAAAGGAATGGCCATCTCGACGGTCCAGCCACTGTCGAAGCGTCCCGTGCGGGCATTCCAGATGGTGTTCCAGTCCTTGTTCACGTTCCGCTCGTCCACGGCCAGCGCGTCCGTCAATCCGCCGAGAAGGTTGACGTGAAACATGAAGGAATTCCGCCGATCGTGGAACGTGTCGAAGGCGACCCCGAAATTCTCGTTTCGCGAGAGCGACTGATGATCGCGTCTCATCTCGTTGCCCACCATGCGCTCGGGATGGCTGTCCCAGCAACGGGCGGAGACGTAGACGTTGTCGGAGTCGAAGAGCATCCAGACTTCCGTCTTTTCGGTCGCGGGCGCACCCTCGTGCGGCTCTTGCTGAACGAACCCGGCGATCGCCTCGACTTCGTGGTAAACGGGGTCGTCGAGCACTCCGTCGATGATGACGGGCTCCCGGACCCGGGTCGCGCGGACCGTCACCCTGCCCTCCGCGTCCCTCGCCACGACCGCCGGCGGTGCCGGAGGCGGAGGCCCATCGACCTCGTCCCAGGAGGCGGCGCTTCGACTAAGACCAAGAGCGACGAGGAGAACCGGCACCACTTGGAGGCGCCCCGACTGTCGCGGACTCCTCATCTGCTGTTTTGGGTGGGTTTTGTGGGTTCGTCAAACTTCAGACGCATAATTATTCCAGCAGACCATTATAGTGTTCTGGCAGGCGAGTCCGTGCATTCTTGACAATGTGCTACATGTGGCTAAATGAGTCAGCGTGAGACGCTTGAGTAGAACCATCACGCAGAGAGAGCTGCGGAACGACTTTGGCGCGATCCTGCGTGAAGTCCAGGCGGGACAGACGATCGTCGTCACGCGCAACGGAGTTCCCGTCGCCGAGCTCAGACCCATTCCACCTCGCAGATTCGTGCCGCGGGTCGCGATCGCCGAGGCTGGACGACGTGCCCCTCGGGTCGACGCACGCCGGTTCCGGGCAAATCTCGATGCCGACGTAAACCAGTCAGTCGGTTACTGAGCTGACAAAGGGGTTGCTCGATACTTCGGTGGTCGTTGGACCATGATGTGATCGATCCAGCCCTTCTCCCCGACGAATCGGCAATTGCCGCGGTGACGTTGGCGAATTGGCTGCCGGGCCCCACGCGACCCCCGACGCGCAGGAGGATGATTAAGGCGGCTTCGTCGGTGCCGTCGCAATCTTGGCTTGGATGAACGCCCGTAGACACGTTCAGCGCTCAGTCGATTGTGAGCTCGGCAAAAAAGCCGCAGGTAGCGCTCATTGCGGGTGCGGTGTAACGCGAACGGATGTGCTCGATCTCGAGTCCTGTGCGTGAGCGGCACCGGGTACGGTCCGGTCCCCGATACTCACACTGGTATTCCGCTCGAGTGTGCACGCGCTCACGAACTGCCGAGGGGATGTATCGAGATGGATCAGCTTGGCCGGGTTGGGAAACCTCGTCCGGCCGAGGTTTTGTTCCCTGTCTGCCACCAACTCGCCGAGCATCGATTCGAGGTCGCGGTCACGATGGAAGCCGCGAGCCGATGAGCCGATAGCTCACCACGGCCGCGCTTCGATAGAGGCTCGCCATGCGCTCGCGCGGTACCGAGCCGAGGACCTCAAAGCCACGGGCTTCCAGGTCGTTCCGAAGCGGACCGGTCCCGGCGAACACGAGAGGCAGCTCCACGCCGGAGCGCTTCCACGCCTCGACGGCGTCCCACACCCCTTTGGTATCGACGAGACGGCCGACGAATAGGATCGAGCGATGGTCTTCCCGGTGTCACTGGTCGTTGCCCGTCCGCCTCGGGTGCACTTCGATCGTATCGCCAATCTCGATCTGCATCAGGTCGTATCCGACGGCGAGCGGCCCGTCGTACGTCTTTCGCGTCGGCGGGATCAGATCCTCGGCAAGCGCGGGGGACGGGACGATGTGCGAGTAGACGGCGAGCCGGGGTCTCACCTTTGCGAAAATGCTGCCGACTTGCTCGGGGCTCGCGTGGTGCGCGATGACACGCTCGACGGTACCAGGGCCGACGACCTTCGCCCGGCGAAGCTCCACCTCGGGGCTTATCACCTCGTGCACCAGAACGTCCACGCCACGAGCGTGCTCGACGATGGGCTCGTAGTACCGCGTATCCCCAGAGAACGCTACCGAGCGGCCGCGGAAATCGACGCGGTACCCGTAGGAGGGCACCACGCCCCCCCCATGATCGACGGCGAAGGCGGTGATCTTCAGCCCGTCGCGATCGAGGATGACGCTCGGCTCGACGTCACGGACCTCGAGAAGAATTCCATCAGCGTAATAACCCTCGTCGCCGCTGCGAACGCTCTTGTCGAACGTGAAGGCCTTCTCGAGATGGTCACACATCGCCTGCGTTCCCGGCGGACCCAGGACGGACAAAGGCCGATCGCGACCGAAGATCCATCCGGTGAGCCACAGATCGGGAAAGCCGACGACGTGGTCGGAGTGCAAGTGGGTGAACAGAATCAAATCGACGGCGCGGATCTGCTCCGCGCTCCCGATCTGGAACAGGCGTTGGATGGCCCCCCGGCCGACGTCGATGACGATCGAGGTTTCGTCGGCTTCAACGAGAATCGAGGGACCGAAGCGCTCCATCGTGGGACGGGGGTTTCCGGTACCGAGCAAGGTGAGGCGCAGCGTCTGCGAGGCCGAGTACGGCGCCGTCGCGAGCACTGCCGCGACAGCGACAAAGACTCTCTTCATTGATTCCTGCCCCTTCACATCCAGCCCGCCTCGGGCCGTGCGAACCAGACGTGCACCTGTCCCGTCCCCGTCGCGTTCTCGTACTCCGAGAATCGCTTTCCGGGCGCGTTGCAATCGCTGCCGCCCAGAGCTCCCACCATCATCAAGTAGTGCCCGAATCGCCCCTCGGGCGCGAAGGCCAGGTAGTCGTCCATCATCGCGATGATTCGCGCATGATCGCCCTTCTCCATGAGCTCGATGCGGCTTTCGTCCGCGGAGCGCGCTTCAGGAGTCCGGATATGGATTGGGTCCGACGCCTCGTGCTTCTCGAGCTCACCGAGAGGCCAGAATCGGTGGCTCATGCCGCCGGAGGCCATCAGCACGACGCGGCGATCGAGCCTCTCGATCGCTCGCCCGAGCGCGGCGCCGAACGCGAGGAAGTCGTGAGGCTCACCCGTCTGCGCGATGCTCACCGAGACGACACGCTCGCCGGCGTGGAGATAGGTGACGAGATTGATCGTTGGGTAGTGCACCGGGAGACAAGGATCGTCGACCGCGAAACTGCGCGTGCCCTGTTCATTCGCGATGTCGGCGGTGAGGGTCGCGAGCTCCGGGTCTCCTTCGTAGTCGTACGGCACTTGACACATCCCGCGCGGCAGCTCATCGGATGTGAACTTGCCCGAGCGGTGAGCATGCGAAGAAATGAGATGTTCGACGGTGCTGAACCAGTGCGTGTCGAATATGACGAAAGTATCGGCGCGGAGCCGGTCGAGCACCTCGCTGCGCAGACGCCTCAGGCCAGGGACGAGACTGATCTCCCTGCCTTCGTTGAGCTCGTAGCGGATCTTTTTCGGAAGCATGATCGTCGGAGCATGAGACAAGAGCCCGGCGCCGACGACCTCACCCACGATGCCGCTCCAGTGTGGTGCCTCCATTCCACGTGACCCCCACGCTTCTCCAGTACCCCGCGAGTATCTCTTTCGGCTCGAGAAACGCGTGGTGCTGGCGAAGCTCGGCCTCTCCCCGATAGGCAGGTCCGAGCTCGACGTCCTCACCCCTCATCGTCACGATCTCGTGAAGAGCATTGCGACCGTCGGACTCGATGGCCGGCACAATGCGGTGATGCAACATGGGGTGTGCGTTCACGAAGCCGCCAGTGTCACTGGGACCGGCGAGCGTCAGCTCCGCGTCCAGGATCCGGCGACCGGCGGCGGAGAGGCTCGCGCCGAATCGACCGCCTGGCTCGAGGCGCGGTCCAGCGCGGCCGACCGTGACGGGGCGGGTCATCCAGATCTCCCCGAGCTTTTTCGGATAGCCCTGGTGGTAGCCTCTCACCAGCGAGAAGTCCTTGTCGACCCAGATATCGACGCAACGAGAGTACGTTTTGCCTCGGTAATTGCAGCGGACGACGTAGAAGCACTCCTTATATTGCGAACGGACCGGATCGAGGATCTCCTCGAAGCTCCCCGAGCAAGACTGCCAGTCCGCCCAGATCACGGCGACCGCGCCGGGGTCTTCTTCGGCCGGATCGAGCGGATCCGGCAGAAGGGCGGCCACTTTCCCGGGATCGGTTCGATACTCGATTGTCAGAAGATCGCCGGAGTAGTACCAGGGAGGCGGCGGCACCAGGGAAACGAAGCCCTGCCAATCAGGCATCCCATACCACCCGGAGCGACTTGGGACCGCGGAACTCGAACCCGTGAAGCTCCACGCGCTCGTCGGGGTGAAGTCGCAGGTTCGGGAGACGGGCGAAAAGACGCTCGGTTCCCACAGCGACCTCCTGACGACCGAGCCATTCACCGAGGCAACGGTGCTGGCCGAGCGCGAAAGCGGCATGGCCGCCCTCGGCGCGTCGAAGGTCGATCCGAAGCGGGTGAGTCCACCGCCGTTCATCGAGGTTGGCCGAGCGCAGCACCCCGGCCACGAGCGCGCCCTTGGGAATCTTCGTTTCCGACAGCACGACGTCGCAGGTCGTTTGACGGGTGATGGTGCCAACGGGCGTGAACCGGCGCATCACCTCGTCGACCAACCTCCGCCAGAGCGCGGGCCGCGCGACCACCTCCTCACGCAACGTCTCGTCGTCGAGAAGCACCCAGACGCAGAGCCCGATGCCGTCACGGGGCTCGTTGATTCCCCCGCTTACCATGAGACGCACATTATTGATGATCTCCTCGCGGTTCACGGTCCCTCCGAGCATGTGAGCGATGGCGCTACCGCTCGCCTCACCGCGAATCTCGTCGATCCGGCGGTCGATGGCGTCTTGCAGCTCATCTTTGGCCTTCGCTCCCAAAGCAGTCTTTTCCGGATCGTTCTCGAAGTTCGCGATGTCGGCGCAAAGCCCCTGGCACCAGACCCAGACCTGCTCCCAAGTGCTGTCGTCGAGCCCGAGAACCGTCTTGAGAGAGCCGGCGCTCACCGCGGCGGCATACGGGTACATGACGTCCGCTGCGCCGTCTCGAAGAAAACTGTCGATGAGGGCATCGCACATCGCGGGAAGGACCTCTTCGGCGAATGAGCCGCTTGCGCCGCTTCTCTGAAACGGCGGCATCATGGCCTTCTTGAGTCGTACGGCCTCGGGTGCATCGAGCGTGAGCATATTGACGCCGAGTGCCCGCCTCAGAAACGAGGGGTCGGTCGCTGCCGAGAACTGCTCGGGGTGGAGGTCCATGTACGAGACGTCGTCCCAGCGCGTGACGAGCCAGAGCCCGAGACGCGGCGCGAAACACACCGGCTCTTCGTCGCGGAGGCGCGCCAGAACAGGCTCGGGATCCCGCTCGAGCTCTTCGAGGGCGAGGCTCAATCCGAGACTCATAGAAAGTGAAGGTATTCGTCCAGCTCCCAATCGGTCGTGTGGCGGGCGTAACGCTCCCATTCCGCGCGTTTGACGACGAGAAAAGCGTCCACGAATGCCCTTCCCAAGGCCTCGACGATGGAGACATCGCTCTCGAGGTCATCGAGTGCCAGCGAAAGGTTCGCTGCCGCCCGGAGGTCGGTGTCGACGTTCTTCCAGCAGTCCCCCGTCTCGGCCGGGGGCGGCTCGATGGCGTTCACGACGCCCAGGCGAGCCGCCTGGAGCACCGCTGCGGTAGCGATGTGGGGACCGACGCCCCCATCCGAAAGCCGATGCTCGAGCCGCGTCGACGGGCCGCGCGCGGGAGGGATCCGGATGGCCACGCCCCGATGGTCGTACCCCCAGTTGGCCCAAACTCCCACCATCTGTCCCGGTCGGAGCCGTTTGTAGGCATTCACCGTGGGAGCGCAAACGGCCGCGATTCCGCGATGGTGCTCGATGAGACCGCCGATCGTGTTGCGCGCGAGTGAGGACAGTCCGTCCGCCGCATCGGGATCAACGAACGCGTTCTGGCCATCTTTCCAAATGCTCAGATTGACGTGGGTCCCGTTTCCGCCGCGATCGGAGATCGGTTTTCCCATGAACGTCAGGTGATACCCTCGGCGTGCGGTGACTTCGCGAGCGAGGACTTTGAAGAGAAACGCGTCGTCGCAGGAGGAGAGCGGCTCGGCATGCTCGAGAGTAAGCTCGAACTGGCTGTTGTCGTACTCGCTGTGCACGGACTCGAGCCCGATGCCCGCCTCACGGCACACCGCCATGACCTCATCGATGACGCCCGCGGGATCGACGGCGGTGCCGGTTCCGTAAACGTAGCCTCCGGGCGTGTCGATCGGGCGCCAGGCGCCGTCCGGACCACGCTCCATCAAATAGGCCTCGAGCTCGAGACCAACCTTGACGGTGTAGCCGAGGGCGTTCCAGTCGGCCAAGGCCTTTCGGAGAACGTGGCGGGGCGCCATCTCGACCGCTTCGCCGTCTTTGAACACGTCGGGAATGACGACGCCCGTGTCCTTTTCCCAGCCGGGTCTCACGTCCTCGGGACGAAACCGCGCCTCGAGATCGGGCGTGCCCTGATAATAGAAAGCACCGTCGTGCGGCGTCATGTTGCGATCGAATCCGAGCGCGAAGAGAGAGATGCAGTGTCCGGTCGAGGTCGGCTTCGCTCGCGCCGGAAGGTACTTCCCCCGGGCGAGACCCAGGTGGTCGGGCCATAACAGTCGAATCCGCCGATACTCGTCGCTCACGGATTTCTCCAGTGATGGGGCGACGTCACGGTGTTCTTGACGTCACAGAAGAAGTCGAAGCTCCAGTTGCCACCCTCGCGCCCGATGCCCGACGCCTTCGCACCCCCGAAAGGTGCTCGGAGGTCTCGTACGAAAAAGCAGTTGACCCAGACGGTGCCGGAAACGAGTCCTCGAGCGACGCGCTTCGCCCGATCGCGATCGCCCGTAAAGACCACGGCGGCGAGGCCGTACTCCGTATCGTTCGCCCTTCCGATTGCTTCGTCCTCGTCACGAAACGACTGCAAGGTGAGAACGGGGCCGAAAACCTCACGACTCAGAATCTCGGCTCCATCCCGCACGCTCACGAAGAGAGTGGGCAGGTAATAGAGGCCGCCGAGATTCTCGTTCGGACCTCCGCCCAACACACACTCCCCGCCCGCGTCCTTCGCTCGACGCACGAAACCATCGATGCGCTCGAGATGCTCGCGAGAAATTTGCGGCCCGATATCGGTCTTCTCATCACGCGGATCGCCCTGGACCAACTGGCGGGCCTTCTCCAGAAAGCGCTCCAGAAACACGTCGTACACCGGCTCTTGCACGAGAAGCCTCGTCCCCGCGAGACACACCTGGCCCGCGTTGTCGTACTGCTCGACTGCCGTCGCGACGGCGGCGTCGAGGTCCGCATCGGCGAACACGACGAACGGAGATTTGCCGCCCAGCTCGAGGCTCACCGGGGTCAGGTTCTTCCCCGCTTCCGCGGCGATGAGGCGGCCGGTCTCGACCGAACCGGTGAAGCTCACCCGGGCCACGCCAGGATGTCCGACCAGATGGGGCCCCACTTGCTCGCCGATACCCTGTACGACGTTCAGGATCCCATCGGGAAGCTCCGCTTCTTTCGCGATGTCCGCGAGAATCGACGCGGTGAGCGGCGACCACTCGGCGGGCTTCAGTACGACCGTGTTCCCCGCGGCGAGGGCAGGCGCGACTTTCCACGTGGCGAGCATCAGCGGCGCGTTCCAAGGCGTGATGCAGACGCAGACACCGGCAGGATCCCAGCTCACGTGATTGTCGTGTCTTCGCGTTTCAAAGCCCTCGTGGTTGAGCTTCAGGAGCCAATCGGCAAAGAAGCGAAAATTGTGCGCGGCTCGCGGGATCACCCCGCATCGGTGCGAGCGGAGAAGCGCACCGTTGTCCCACGTTTCCACCGTCGCCAGCTCCTCGAGTCTCGCTTCGATGCCATCGGCGATGGCGTGGAGCACCGCGGCTCGATTTTCGCGAGGAGTCCGACTCCAGGCGGGAAACGCGCGCGCCGCGACTTCGATCGCCGCCTCCGCTTCTTCACGCCCCCCTCGCGCCACCGCGGCGATGACCGTCTCGTCGATCGGGCAAACGTCCTCGAAGGTGTCGACCGAGGCTACGCGCTCGCCACCGATCCAGTGGTCCACGCGCTGCATCGAGTGCGATTGTACCCCGGCTTCGAGCGACGTAGTCTCGAGGGCACGACTAGCAGGGTGAAGAGGAAATCAGCCCACCCTGCGCGAGCGGAGCGAGCCCGGCGCGCTTGCCGCGCCGTAAGCAGCCCGAGCCGTGGCGGCCGATCGATCACGGGTCCCGCCACGGCCCTAAGCAGGACTGTTGTAGAATCGCGCCGGCCGAGCCATGAGCCACTTCTTCGCCTACCTGTCGCGAATGAAATTCATCCAGCGATGGGGATTGATGCACAACACCTATGCCGAGAACGTCCAGGAGCACAGCTTGCGCGTCGCGCAGATCGCTCACGCCCTGGCGCTCATACGCAATCGGCGTTTCGGCGGAACGGTGAGTGCCGAGCGCGTTGCTGCGCTTGCGCTCTATCACGACGCCGGTGAGGTCCTCACGGGAGATCTCCCCTCTCCCATCAAGTATTTCAACCCGGAGATCCGCAAGGCCTACCAGGATATCGAGGCCTCGGCCGTCGGCCGGCTCCTGGCGATGGTACCCGAGGAGCTTCGGGACGACTACCGCTCTTTGCTCGGCCCGAAGGACGAAGAGCACAAGGCAATCGTCAAGGCGGCGGACAAGATCTGCGCATACATCAAATGCCTGGAAGAGACCTCCGCGGGTAACCGCGAGTTCTCGAAGGCGGAGCAGGCGCTCGCGAAAACGGTTGCCGAGATCGAGCTTCCCGAAGTGAAGTATTTTCTCGACACCTTCGTTCCGAGCTTCCGGCTCACGCTCGACGAGCTGGGGTGATATGCGGCGCATCTTGCTCGACGGGGCTCCGACGTCGGTTCGTTTGGACGGCGCCGAACTCGTTGCCGACGACGGCCGGCGGATTCCCGAGTCGAGAGCCGACTACCTTCCACCCGTCGAGCCGAGCAAGATTTTGTGCGTTCATCTCAATTACCAGAGCCGCGTCGATGAGTTCGGGGCCCGGCTGTCCAAAGCGCCAACGTATTTCCAGAAGCCGACGAGCGCCCTCAACGCGCACCGCGGACCGGTCGAGCGACCTCCTCGGTGCAAATATCTCAACTACGAAGGTGAGATCGTCATCGTCATCGGGAAGACGTGCCGAAACGTCTCGCGAGAGCAGGCACGGGAGTACATTTTTGGATATACGATCGGCAATGACTTCGGACTCCACGATTTTCGGGACACGGATGGCGGCTCGATGCTTCGGGTCAAGGGCACGGACACGCTCTGCCCCATTGGCCCCGCGGTCGTCACCGATTGGGAGTTTCGCGACAAGCGCATCCGCACGTTCGTCAACGGTGACGTGCGACAAGACGGGTGTACCTCGGAGATGGTGTGGGACATGAGCTATCTCGTAGCGGATCTCGCGCGAAATCTTACGCTCAGGCCAGGCGATTGCATCTTCTCGGGCACGCCCGCGGGCTCGCGGCCGGTCGATCCGGGTGACGTCGTGACCGTGGAGGTCGAAGGCCTCGGTGCACTGACCAACCCCATCGTCGAGGGGTCGAGGCCGCTACCCGAAGACGTCGGCGCGCAACCGAGCGAGTCCGAAGAGGTCGTTTCCACCGCGCTCGGTGGCGACTGGGAATTTCGCGGCATTCGCCCGCCAAGGAGGTCTCGGTGAGCGAGCCGCGAGGCCAGCTGTCGCTCCGCACCGTCGCCATGCCCGCGGACGCCAACCCGTCCGGCGACATTTTCGGGGGCTGGGTGATCTCGCAAATGGATATCGCCGGCGGAATGACCGCGGGTCTAAGGGCGCAGGGGCGCGTCGCGACGGTCGCCATCGATTCGATGATATTCAAGCTGCCCGTTTTCGTCGGCGACATCCTCTGCGTTTATACCGAGATCGTACGAATCGGCAGGACGTCGATGACGCTTCACGTCGAGGCCTGGGCTCTCCGGGGAAACGTCGGCGAGCGCATCAAGGTAACGGAAGGTCTCTTCACGTTCGTCGCCATCGACGACAACCGCCGGCCGCGGCCCGTGCCACCCGCGAAAGGGGCGTAATCGGAGCATAGGTCTTCAATGTGATCCGCCCCATTAGTGGCGAGTGTGCTAGCTCCTATCCCGCGCCCGTTGCGCTCGCGGGTAGAGGAATCACCTGAACCGCAGCGTCTCGGACTTCTTCCAGGAACCGATCGATCGTCGAGCCCTTCCACAAAATCTCCCAACGTGAGCGCGCCGTCTGGCCAAAGATCACGTGGGTTATGCCCTCGCGCCGGGCGAAGGCGATGAGCCCGTCGGCGGGAGTATCGGCCTTGACTCGAACCACGGTAGCGCCAAGTCGTTCGGCGAGCTCGATGTTTTTGGCCAGAGATTCGCGGTCCGTTTTCCGGATGCGGCCCTCCCGTTCCCGCGGTGTCTCGACGTAAACGGCATACCATCGCGCACCGAGCCTTCCCGCGATGCGGGCGCCGGTTCTGATGACACGAGATGCTTCGGTGTTGGAGCTCATGGCGATCATGACCCGTTCGGGAATGACCGCCGGGTCGAGCCCCTCGCTGACGCGATAAGCGGCGGCTTTCTCCGAGACCTCGTCGGCCACCGCGCGCAACGCCAGCTCGCGGAGGGTCGCGAGGTTTCCTTTGCGAAAGAAATTCCTGAGTGCCTGCTCGACTTTCTCCGGCGGATAGACCTTCCCCTGACGCAGTCGGGTGCGGAGCTCTTCGACGGACACGTCGACGTTGACGACCTCGTTCGCCCGGTGAAAAAAAGTATCGGGAACCGTCTCGCGCACCCGCACGCCGGTGACGCGACTCACTGCGTCGTTCAGAGTCTCGAGATGCTGGATGTTCACCGCGGTCATCACGTGGATTCCAGCCTCGAGAATATCGAGAACGTCCTGATAGCGTTTGCGATTCTTCGAGCCAGGAACGTTGGTGTGGGCGAGCTCGTCCACCAGGACGACCTGCGGCCGGCGGGCGAGGATGGCGTCGAGATCCATTTCCTTTAGCGCGACTCCACGGTATCGGATCCGTCGAATCGGAATGACCTCCAGCTCCCCGATCTGCGCGTCCGTGTCCGCCCGCCCATAGGTCTCGACGAATCCAACCACCACATCGAGACCACCCCTCTCGAGCACGTGAGCTTCCTGGAGCATGGTGTACGTCTTCCCCACGCCCGGCGCCGCACCGACGTAAATCCTCAGCCGCGCACGTTCCTGCTCGTGCAAGCGCTCGAGCAGAGCATCGGGTGAGACGCGTCTTTCTTCCACCTCGAGATCATTGTACGTACGTGTCGAGCATGGCCTTACCCACCTTTATGGAATTTTTGCGAACTTTTGAGGCCTTCTTTAGTCTGCCCTCCCTAGTCTAGGGTCATGATGGTGAGGACCCTCCCCTGCATGGTCACACTCCTGCTCGCGTCGTGCGCACCACGAGAAGGCGTTCCGATATTCGAAGAACCGACCGCCGTTGCGTTGCAGCCGCTCGCCACCGCGGTGCTCAATGATGTTCGTGCCGCACGCGCCAGCATGGCGGTGCTGGACCGCGACCGCCATCTCCAGCACGCCGAGGCCAGTCTGGAGAGGCTGAACGAATACTATTTGCCCCTGCTCGATGCCAAGGATCGTGCCTATCAAGCGTGCCGTCTGTACTACGCCGACCCTGGATCTGTAGGACGCGAGCTCGAGGAGATCGAAAAGCTGCTGACTTCGATCATCACTGCGAGAGGCCGTCGTGTGGAAGCGTCCATGGAGCCTGCTTTCGAGTTGCTCACGGAGGCGCGAGTCTCGATGGACGCCGGTTCGTCAGCGGCGCCCAAACACCTTCACGACCTGGCTCGCCGCCTGAGCTACATGCTCCTCAAGGGGGAGCTCATTTTGTGATGGTCGTGCGGCTATGAGCCGAAAGCGCGTGACGACCGAGCAGCTGGCGGCCATCATCACCGAAACGATTAGACGGCATCGTCTGGGCGGCGAGGGGCTGGCCGTAACCTCCGCTAAGGTTCTCCGATTCCACGAACCGATGCCGGACGACTCCAATTGGTCCTGTCTCCTGGCCCGGCCGACCGAAAGTGTGCCCGTCGAAGCAATCCAGGAGATCTGGTCCGAAGTGATGCCCGAGCTGCACGACAAATACAAGCTCGAGGACTCGAAGCGGTGAGCCTGCTGCTGCTCGTTTTGAGCATTCTGGTCGGAGTGTACCTGCTCTACGCGACATTCCGCCCGGAGCGATTCTGAAAGGTGGAGGCCACGTCGAGCGAGGTTCTTCCCGTCATCTTCGTCCTCGCGGTTCCGATCGCAACGAGCCTGCCGCTCGGTCTGTACATGGCGCGGGTGTTCTCGGGCCAGCGCACCTTCCTGGATTTCGTACTCGCGCCGGTCGAGCGGGTCATCCTGAGCCTCGCAGCGATCAACACCACGCAAGGGATGGATTGGAAGCGCTATTCGAGTGCGCTTCTGCTCTCGAACGCTTGCATGTGGATCGTCTCGTTTCTCGTCGTCTCCTTTCAGGGAATTCTTCCTCTGAACCCCGATGGAATTGCCGGGATGGAGGCAACTCTTGCGTTTCACACGATCACGAGCTTCGTCACCAACACCAACCTCCAGCACTACAGCGGCGAAACCGGGCTCTCGTATCTGTCTCAAATGATCGTCATCACCTTCCTCCAGTTCATGACGGCCGCGGCCGGAATCGCGGCGGCAATCGCCATCGTCCGGGCCCTCGGAGGCAACGGTCTCGAGACACTCGGGAATTTCTACCTGGATACCACCCGGGCAGCGGTGCGGGTGCTCCTTCCGCTCGCGGTCGTGGTCGCTGCGGTCCTGATGTCGCAGGGGGCGCCGATGACCTTCGAGGGGGCGGAGCGGGCGACGACCCTCGAAGGAGCGGAGCAGATCATCGCCCGAGGCCCGGTCGCCGCCGAGGTCGCCATCAAGCAGCTCGGAACAAACGGCGGTGGCTACTTCGGACCAAACTCCACGCATCCGTACGAGAACCCGACGCCGCTCTCGAACCTGCTCGAGAACTGGTCGATCCTCGCCATTCCGATGGCGATGGTCGTTACCGTCGCGGCGATGCTGCGTCGTTGGCGCCTGGGCGTGATGCTCTTCGCCACGATGCTCGCACTCTACCTTCCGCTGGTTTCCGTGGCTGTGCAGCAGGAGACTTCGGGGTCGATGGAGGGCAAGGAAGTTCGAATCGGCGCGGCAGCGAGCGCCTTCTGGGCCGCTTCGACCACCGCGACGTCGAACGGCTCGATCAATGCGATGCACGATTCGCTGGCGCCCCTCAGCGGGCTCGTGCTGATGATCGGGATGTGGCTCAACAACATTTTCGGAGGTGTGGGCGTCGGCTTCATCAACATGCTCGTCTACGTCGTGGTAACCGCCTTCGTCGCCGGGATGATGGTGGGACGCACTCCCGAGCTCCTGGGGAAGAAAGTCGAAGCCCATGAGGTGAAGCTCGCGAGCCTCGTGCTCGTGCTCCACCCGCTTCTGATCCTCGGAGGAACGGCCGTCGCCTGCACCGTCTGGGTGACGACGGTCGATCCCGGAACAACCCTCGCCTGGCTGAAGAACCCGGGTCCGCACGGTTTCTCCGAGATGCTGTACGAGTTCAGCTCCGCTTCCGCGAACAACGGCTCCGGCTTCGAGGGACTCGGAGACAACACTTCCTTCTGGAACCTCATGACGGGACTCGCCATGCTTCTAGGCCGCTACATTCCTATCATCGCGCCGCTCGCGCTTGCCGCTTCGCTCGGGCGGAAAGTGTCCGCGCGTCAGACCGAAGGGACTCTCTCAACCGACACTTTCACGTTTGGGTTCACCCTTTGGGCGGTGGTCGTGATTGTCGGGGTGCTCACTTTCATGCCGGCCGCGGTGCTTGGACCGATCGGGGAGCATCTCTCCATGACGGCCATTGCGAAGTGACGTCGTGTTCAGGGAAATCAAAGAAGCTTTTCTCTTCACGCTCGTTACTCTGGTGCTGTTCGGCGTCGTCTACCCGGTTGCCATGTGGGGAGTTGGACAAATTGCGTTCCCGGGGAGAGCTGCCGGGAGCTTACTTCGGAAGGCCGATGGAACGATCGTCGGTGCGGAGCTCGTGGGCCAGGCCTTCGCCCGGCCCGGGTACTTTCACGGACGGCCCTCGAGCGTTTATTACAACGCAGATCGCGGGGGAGGGACGAACTATGGCCCCTCCAATCCAGACCACCTGGCTGCCATCCAGGAACGCGCCAAGGCCATCGCCCGAAGAGAGGGTGTCTCGCTCGACGAGATTCCTTCGGACCTGGTGACCGCATCCGGAAGCGGGCTCGACCCTCACATCTCGCCGAAGTCGGCGCTCATCCAAGTCGAGCGAGTCGCCCGTGAGCGCGGACTTTCCGCCGAGCGCGTGAGGGCGCTTGTCGAATCGCACACCGACGAGCCCGCCTTCGGCATTCTCGGCGAGCCGAGGGTCCACGTACTGCGACTCAACCTCGCTCTCGACGCCGAGAAAGATCCTTGAGCGCTCATGCCCGAAGGATCTCACCTTGGGATCCGGAAATCCTTCGAGCCGCGTTAAGAGACTCGCTTCTCAAGCTCGACCCACGCGTGCAGATACGGAATCCCGTCATGTTCCTCGTCGAAATTGGGAGCGCCCTGAGCACGATGATCTTCTCGAACGAGCTATGGACTGGCGAGGGCGCGCCGCTGTTCAGCGGTCAGGTGAGCTTTTGGTTGTGGTTCACCGTTCTCTTCGCGAACTTTGCCGAAGCGATGGCCGAGGGCAGAGGGAAGGCCCAAGCGGCGACGCTCCGACGAACCAAAGCGGACACCACGGCCACGCGCATTTTCGAAGACGGCGCGACCGAAGAAGTTCCGGCGGCGTTGCTCCGTCGCGGAGATCTCGTCCAGGTGACGGCAGGCCAGCTGATCCCGGGCGACGGAGAAGTGGTCGAGGGCATGGCGAGCGTGGACGAGTCGGCCATCACAGGCGAGTCCGCGCCCGTGATCCGAGAGTCCGGAGGGGACCGCTCGGCGGTCACGGCAGGCACGCGCGTACTCTCAGACTGGATCAAAGTGCGGATCCGTTCGGAACCAGGAGAGACTTTCCTGGACCGCATGATCGGTCTGGTCGAAGGCACGGTACGGAAGAAGACTCCCAACGAGATCGCACTCAGCATCCTGCTGAGCCTTCTGACCTTGATCTTTCTCCTGGTCGTGGTCGCTCTGGAGCCTTTCGCCCGCTACGCCGGCGCCGAGCTCCGTCTCATCTTGCTCATCGCTCTTCTCGTGTGCCTCATCCCCACGACCATCGGCGCGCTTCTTTCTGCCATCGGGATCGCGGGCATGGATCGCCTGGTGCAGCAGAACGTTTTGGCCATGTCCGGGCGCGCGGTCGAAGCGGCGGGCGACGTGCAGACACTTCTCATGGACAAGACCGGAACCATCACTCTCGGCAATCGCCAGGCCACCGAGTTCCTTCCGCTCGACGGAGTCACCGCCTACGAGCTCGCCGAAGCCTCCCAGCTGTCCTCGCTGGCGGACGAGACACCTGAAGGACGTTCGATCGTGATTCTCGCCAAACGCGCGCACAACCTTCGTGGGCGCGAGCTCGGCTCTCACGAAGCGACTCTCGTGCCTTTTTCGGCACAGACCAGAATGTCGGGACTGAACTGGAACGGCAGGGAAATCCGAAAAGGTGCGGTGGACGTGATCGAGCGGTATTGCACCGAGAACGGTGCTTCCGTTCCACCCCAGCTCCGACGGATCGCAGATACAGTGTCGCGAACGGGGGCGACGCCGCTCGCCGTCGCCGAGGGAGCCCGAGCGCTAGGAATCATCCGGCTCAAGGACGTAGTGAAAGGAGGACTCCACGCCCGCTTCGCGCAGATGAGGGCGATGGGGATCCGCACGGTCATGGTCACCGGCGACAACCCGCTCACCGCGCAGGCCGTCGCCGCCGAAGCGGGAGTGGATGATTTCATCGCCGAGGCGACCCCGGAGCAGAAGCTCGCCTATATCCGAAGAGAGCAGGCCGATGGGCGCATGGTGGCGATGACCGGCGACGGCACGAACGACGCCCCCGCCCTCGCGCAAGCCGACGTGGGTGTGGCGATGAACACCGGCACCACCGCCGCGAAGGAAGCGGGGAACATGGTGGATCTCGATTCCAATCCCAGCAAGATCATCGAGATCGTGGAGATCGGAAAGCAGCTCTTGATGACCCGTGGAGCGCTCACGACGTTTTCCATTGCCAACGACGTGGCGAAGTACTTTGCCATCGTGCCGGCCATGTTCCTCGTCCATTTCCCGCAGCTCGAGGCGTTGAACGTCATGCGCCTCGCCACGCCCGCGTCGGCGATCCTCTCCGCGGTCATCTTCAATGCGCTCGTCATCATCGCCCTCATTCCGCTCGCCCTCAGAGGGGTCCCCTATCGGCCGATGGGCGCGGCCGCTACCCTCAGACGAAACCTCTTGTTCTACGGTCTCGGGGGCATTGCGGTCCCGTTCGTGGGAATCAAAGCGATCGACTTGCTCGTAAGCTACATGGGACTCGTCTGAGAAATGTCACAAATCGGAGAGGCGATAGCCGATCCAAGGCTCGGTCACGAGATAACGAGGGCGCGACGGGTCGGGCTCGATCTTCTTGCGGAGGGCCGCCATGAGAACGCGCAGGTGCTGCGGCTGATCCGCTGCATAAGGACCCCAGACGGCCTTCAAGATCGTGCGGTGGGACAGCACCCGTCCCGGGTAGCGGGCGAGAAAAGCCAAAAGCTCGAATTCTTTCGGCGTGAGACGAATCTCTTCGTCACCTCGCACGACGCGTCGACGCTCGAAATCGATCACCAGGTCACCGCGTTCGAGGATTCCCGACGGCTCGCCCGGCTCACCCTCGCTGCGGCGTAGACAGGCTCTTACCCGGGCGAGAAGCTCATCGGGACCGAAGGGCTTGGTCACGTAGTCGTCGGCGCCGAGATCGAGCGCGGCCACTTTGTCCTTCTCCGCGCCGCGCGCCGAAAGCACGATGATGGGAACGCTCGAGCGCTCCCGAATGCGGCGGCAGACCTCGAGACCGTCGATGTCCGGAAGGCCGAGATCGAGAATCAGCAGATGGGGCGGGTCGGTCCTCGTCTCTTCGAGAGCGCTCGCTCCGGTCATCACGCTCGACACCTCGTAGCCCCGCGAGCGGAGGAGCGGCGTCATCGAGCGAAGAATCGATGGCTCATCGTCGACCACGAGAATGCGCCGCGGCGCGGTCAAAGGGAATCCTTGCCCGCGAGCGCGGCGGAGCGGCTTCGAGCCGGCACCACCATCGTGAAGCAGGCGCCCGCTGGCGGCCGATTCTCTGCCCAGATCCTTCCCTCTTCGGCGGAGAGAAGCCCGCGGGTGATCGATAGCCCGAGGCCGAGCCCCGAGGACCGTCTTTCAGTACTCTTACCCTGGTAAAATCTCTGGAACAGATGCTCGACGTCACGATCGTCGAGGCCAGGACCTTGGTCGAGAACGCTCGTCTCGAGCCCTTCGGAGAGCACGGTGGATGCGATCGAGATGACGGAACCGGCGGGTGAGTGCTGCGCCGCGTTCTCGACAACGTGAGCGAGCGCGGCGGCGGTGAGCCTCGGATCGATCTCGACCTCGCGATCGGTCTCGGCCTCGATCCGAAGGCGGTGATCGGCGAGCCCCGGGGCAACGAGCGCGACCGCGGCATCGACGACCTCGGCGGGAGTGACCCATTTGCGTTCGGCCGAGATCCCAGCGTCGATCCTGGCCATTTCCAGTATCACTTCGAAAGCTCGATTCAATCGGTGGACTTCGCGTAGCGCCACATCCGCTTGCTCGCGGCGCGACTCTTCGGAAAGCCCTCCGTCGAGCAGATTGGCCACTGCCACGCGTATGGCGGTGAGAGGGGTTCTCAAATCGTGACTGAACGAGGCGAGGAGCGCGGACGCGAGCTCGGCTCGCTGGCGATCGCGCTCGACGTTCTCGTGCTCCTTCAAGAACCTCCCGCGCTCGACGGCGATCGCCGCCACCCCGGCGACGGCGTCGAGCGCCCCGGCGTCGATGTTCCCACCCGACGCGCTGAGAAGGCCGACTGCCTCGGTTCCCAAGCGGAGAGGAACGACTGCCTCCACAATCCCATCCCGGCCGACGATGCTCTGTTGGCCGCCGTAGGTTCGTCGGCGAGCGTCGAACTCGAGAGCACCCCCCGCTTTGGCGAAGATGGCATCGAGTTGATCTTCCTCTAGAGCGCTCGGGCGAACTCCGCCGTCGTGGCGCCGCCAGCCCTCGGGGCGAGGGAGGAACAGAGTGAGAGTGTCAAGCTCGAATCGTCTCGCGATGTGCCGGGGGAGTGTGTATATTGCGGCCTCGCTGTCGGTCGTGAGCAGAATGTCGCGACTCAGGTCGAAGAGTCGCGTTACCTCGTCCCGCCTCGCAATCGCCTCCTGAGTCCGTGCTCTCGCCGCGGACGAGAGCTTGCTCGCGACGACACCGACGGCTAGGAAGACGAACAGAGCGACCCAGTTATCCGGATCTCGAACGGTGAAGGTGCCTGTCGGGGGCAGAAAGAAGAAATTGAAGCACGTCGTGGCGACGAGAGCGGTCGCCATCGCCACCCAGAGCCCGCTTCTCATGGCCACGAGGAGGATGACGAGAAGGAACGAGAGCGACACCGTGGTCGGGTTGGCGACAGCAAGGTACCGCCGATACAGAACGGTCGCGGCGCCGATGACCATCAAGGCGCTTACGAGGTAGCCGACCTCGCGACGCGAAGGTGACAAGGGCTTGTTTCCTCGTCCCCAGTCTAGAACCGCCGGCCGGCCCCCTGCCAGCGGAGCGGCGCCGATCCGGCTCCTCCGACGGAGGCCTCAAGAATCTCTCGGCAACCTCAACACTTTGTAAAAGCACCAGGCCGCGAGTCCCCAGACGAAACCGACCGAAAGCAACAGAAAGATCCAACCTCCGAGGGTCATGACGTCTGCCTCGATTCAGACTCCAGCGGGAGACCGCCGTCGATGTCCAGCCCTGCCGCCCGCCAACGCTTCTCACCAATCCGAACGCAAACCAGCAGGAAGACGAGCACCAACCCGGTGAGCATGAGCGCTCCCTGACGGAGAGGACTCGATGCCGCGTCGTGAATCCAGGTGCCGAGGTTCGCGGAGCAGAAGGCGACGAACACCAGAATCAGATAAGTGGGAGCCACGTACTTCATCACGAAACGCTGCGCGCGCGGGATACGAATGGATGCGCCCCGGTGGGCCTCCTCGAGGCCTCGGTCGGTACCGAACACCCAGCTGAAACAGATGATCTGGACGGCGGCGAGAACGAAGATACAGAAGGTGCCCACCCAGTCATCGATGGTGGTTCGAAAAACCCCACCTTCGCTGAAGTACAACACGGGCAACGAGCCAGCGAGGCAGATGATCGCGAGAAGCGCGACCGCAGTCCCTCTCCCGAATCCGAGCGACTCTTGGAAAAACGCGACCGTGGGCTGGTACATCGACAAGGAGCTCGTAATCGCCGCGAGAAACAGCATGAGAAACCATACCGCGCCAATCGCGTTTCCCAGTGTGCCCATCTGGGCGAAGACGACCGGCAGGGTCGTAAAGCCGAGCGCGTAAGTGCCCGTGGCGATGGCCGCGGTCGTTCCCGACAGACCGAGAAAGACGAACGAGGCGGTCAAGGTAATGAGCCCGCCGAAACCGACCTCGAAGAGCTCGTTCGTGGCCGATGCCGTCAGGCTCGAGAGAACCACATCGTCCTTGTGCCTGAGATAGGAAGCGTAGTTGATGATGACGCCGAACCCCACCGACAGGCTGAAGAAAATCTGACCCGCGGCGGCGAGCCAGGTCTGTGGATTGCCGAGCGCACCCAGATCCGGATTCCACATATAGCCGAGCCCGTTGGAGACGTTGAGCTCGGGCCGAGCGGGATCGGGCGTGCCCAGCGTCAGCACCCGGATCAGGACCACAAGCGCACACAGGGCCATGGCGGGCATCGCCCAACGACAGAAGGTCTCGATGCCCCTCGAGAGGCCCCGATAGACGAAATACAAGTTCACCGCGAAGGTGATCGCCCAGAAGAGAACCGTGAGCTCGGCGCCGGAAAAAAGTATGCCGCTCGCTTCGTTACCGCTGAACCGAAGGTAGAACTCACTCGACACACGGGTCTGCTCTGCGATGCTTGCCGTGGTGTCGACCCCTATGCCGCCGTTCAGATATGTCCAAAAGTAGCCGAGACACCACGCCTCGACGAACGTGTAGAAGAACGACACCGCAAGGGGAATGAGAACTCCGAGGGCACCCAAATAGCGGGCGATGGCGCCTCGGCCAAAGACTCCGAGAATCGCCGGTGCCGAGTGCAGGCCCTTGAGTCCTCCATAGCGGCCCATCGTCCATTCGGCCCAGCCAATGGGAATGCCGAGAAAAAGGAGCGCACAGAAGTAAGGGAGGAGGAAGGCACCGCCGCCGTTCTGGGCCGCCTGTCCGGGAAACCGCAGGAAGTTTCCGAGACCTACGGCCGATCCCGAAACGGCGAGGATAACGCCAATTCGGGTCGCCCATCGTTCTTGTTTGTCCTGGTCATCCATACTGGTTACCTCGACTCCGTTGACACTTCAGCGGTTCTCGAATCGCCGTAAAAACCCGGTGACTTCACCCTGGATACTTCCCGCGCGCTTGCGCAAGCGCTCCAGCCAGCGTCGTGCCCAGATAAACTCGGTCGCGAGAACCGCGAGCGCGAGTGCGATCAGCAGGAGCCCCGGACCCGGAAGTACGAGAAGCGCCGCTCCGATGACGAGAAGCGTGGAGCCCAGCAGGAGGACGATCGTTCGTCGCGCATGTTTCCTCGTCAGAAGCAAAAGGCTCTCCAGCTCGTCCGCGAGCGGCGACACCAGAGGAGCGGTGTCACGGCCTCGCCCGACGAACGAGGCGGCGACGCCAATGCCGAGGATTCCGAGGATTACGGACAGCGACATGAAAGTCGGAATGGGATAATGGTGCGACAAGAGCATCTTCACCCCGACGAAGCCGAGGACGTACACCAAGCTCATCTTCAGATAACGTAGCCCCTCCATGACCGCGGCCAGCGCGAAATAGAGCGATCGAAGACCGAGAATGGCGAAGACGTTCGACGTGAACACGAGAAAGGGATCCTGGGTCACCGCAAAGATGGCGGGGATCGAGTCCACGGCAAAAACCACGTCGGAAAACTCAACCACCAACAGGGCGAGGAATAGAGGAGTCATCGACCATCCGACCCCGGTCCGCACGAAGAATCGGCCCCCGTGCAGCTCGTCGGTTAGAGGGTAGAAGCGTCTCACGAAACGGACGACTGGATTCTTTTCCAAGGCGAGATTGTCGTGACGGTCGACGAGGAGCTTGACGGCGGTGACGAGCAAGAGCGCCCCGAAGACATAGACGGTCCAGTCGAAACGGCGAATCAGCGCGGTGCCGGCGAGGATCATCACTCCCCGAAGTACTAGCGCACCCAGAATGCCCCAGAAGAGCACTCGGTGCTGGAGCTGAAGTGGAACTCGCAAATAGCTGAAGATGAGGGCGATGACGAAGATGTTGTCGAGGCTCAGGGACTTCTCGATGATATAGCCGGTGAAGAACTGGAGAGCCGCCTGTCCCCCTTCGAGCTCGTGCCCGAGCTCCCTTCCCACACCACCCCAATGATTTTCGTACAGGAAGTACACGGCGACGTTGAATGCCAGAGCTAGCGATATCCAGAATGCCGTCCATCCCATCGCTTCTCCGACGCTTACGACGTGCGCCTTGCGGTTGAAGACACCGAGGTCGAGCGCCAGGAGCACGAGCACCAGCGCCACGAACGCAATCCACGGCCAGAGTGTCATCGAGTCGCTCCTCGTCGCCGCCCGTTCCAGGCGCCAAGAGTCGCTGGCAGAAGCGACAAGATGATGATTCCCAGCACCACGGCGGTGAAGTTTCTCTCGACGAACGGAACCCGCCCGAAGAGGTAACCGGCGGAACTGAAAAGAACGACCCACGTCAGCCCGCCGACGACGTTGAAGAATCCAAAGCGCCGGTAGGGCATCCTCGCGGCTCCAGCTACGAACGGCACGAAGGTACGGAGAAAAGGGGCGAACCTCGCGATAACGATCGCCTTGCCTCCGTGGGTCCGATAGAACAACTCGGCCCGCTCGAGGTACTCTTGCTTGACGAGCCTCGAGCGCCGAGCCCAGCGCACCGTAAGCGTGCGGCCGATGGAGTAGTTGGCGGCATCCCCGGCGACCGCGGCAACTACCAGAAGCGCGCACAGTGAAGTGAGGTCGAACGAGCCCACTGCCGCAACGGCGCCGGCCGCGAAAAGCAATGAATCTCCGGGGAGAAACGGGGTCACGACCAGGCCCGTTTCGCAAAAGATCACCAGGAACAAGATCGCGTAGCTCCACCGGCCGTAGGTTTGCACCAGCCAGACGAGGTGCTCGTCGAGGTGGCGGAACAGAGCCAGAGCGTCACCCAAGGAGTCCATCACGAGATTCCCCAGAAGGAGGTCTCCGAAAAACTTCCTCGCGGTGAGATCTCTCGTTCGTGCGGCGTATAGCCGCGGCCGGTGGCCTGTCGCGACGCTCCCCACTCGGTTGGGAGGCCCCGAGAGCTCGGCGCTTCCAGTGGGGATACAAAACTTGCTTCATTTGTGAACATTTCGGGCGAACGAGGCGACTAGAGCCTTGGCAGCACGGGCTTGGGTCGCCCGGAAGCACTTTGGGCTCGTTGCCGACGCGCCTGTTTCCACCAGAGCACGATCGGCGATGCGATACCCAAGGTGGAATACGTGCCGGTCACGATCCCGACGAGCATTACGAATGCGAAGGGTCGAAGCGCCGCGCCTCCCAGGAGAAAAAGAGGGAGCACGGCAAGGAAGGTCAGCAGAGATGTCAATATGGTTCTTCGAAGCGTTTGATTGATCGACAGGTTGATGATGTCGTGGAGCGAAGTCATACGCATTACGCGGCGATTCTCTCGAACGCGATCGAAGATGACGATGGTGTCGTTCACCGAGTAGCCAACGAGCGTCAAAAAAGCGGCAATGACGTTTAGGCTGATTTCGTAGCCGACGACAGCGAGAAACCCGAGGGTCACGAGCACGTCGTGGATGAGGGCGACCGTCGCCCCGACCCCATAAATGGGCTCGAAACGGAACGCGATGTACGCCAGCATGGCCGCCATGGCTACCACGACCGCGGTCTGCGCTTTTTTGCGAAGCTCCTCGCCGACGACGGGGCCGACAATCTCCGTACTGGTATCGATGAGGCGGTGCTGCGGCAGTCCTCGCAACACGCCGATGATTCTATTGGCCGTCTCGTCGAGCTCCTCGGTGCCACCATGCTGCGGGCCGACGCGAATGAGGATTTGATTGAGCTCCTCTCGGTCGTAGCGCTGAATGATCGCGTCCGCGATACCGATCCCGGCGATGGCAGAGCGCACGTCTTCGATTCTGGGAGCCTCGTGGAATTTCGCGTAAACGATCGTGCCTTCAGAAAAGTCGATGCCGTAACGTATCCCTCCTTGACGATAGACGAGGAAACCGCATGCCGCGAGAGTCGCGCAGGACAGCGCGATGAAATGGAAGCGGTACTTGAGCCAGTCGATTCGGGTATCAGGGAGAATGTTCATGGAAGCCGTTCCTTCGGTCGCGGGCCCGAGTGAACGAGATCGATCGCAACCACGGTCTTGATCTCAGCCTTGTCCCCGCTCCTCTCTACCGTCAACACCAAATCGTCACCGGCGCGAGCCAAAGCGAGTTTTCCTGCCGCGCTCGATGCCACGGTAAACGACCGCCTCCGCCCCGACGCATCCATTCCGGTGATTTTCCTCGCCTCGAGATGGACAGACAGAAGCTTGACGGGAACTCGGTGTGTTGGCCGATACGCCCGGAGGACGGGTCGCGGCGAAACGGCTCGTTGCTCTTGGGCGGTGCTGGCCCGACCCAGAAAAACAAAGCAAAGGGAAGCGAGCCAAAGCTGCATGCGAGTCCTCAATCCCTTTCGGTCGATAGGTTATGAGTAGCAACTCCCATGCCAAGCGCGGTCGCTCGCAGCTTCAGCGCCTAACCAGCCAGCACACCCCAATCGATGCGACGTAGAGCGCGATCAGGGGAAACGCCAAGAGGCTCTGCGTGATGAGATCGGGCGTGGGCGTTATCACCGCCGCGAGAACGAAAGCCCCGAGCACGACCAGCTTCCACTGCCGGGCCAAGAGTCGCGGTGTCACCAGACCCAGCTTCGAAAGCACGAAAACCCCCGTCGGGATCTGAAACGCGGCTCCGATACCGATCACGAAGCGGCTGTAAAGGGAGAAGACCATGCCGACGCTCAGCATGACGTGCACGCTGTCGGAGCCAAAGTTCGTCAGGAACCGCACGCCGTACGGGAAGAGAACGTAGTGGCCGAAAGCCGCTCCCAGGAAAAAGAGCCCCGCGCCTAAGGCCGCTATCGAGGCGAATCCGGTGACTTTTCCCCGAGGGTGGAACAGAACCAGCAGGCGCCACCCATGATAGAGCCAAAGGGGAGCGGTAAAGAGCACGCTTGCCAGAAAAGAGATTCTGACGTGAAGCAGGAAGACTTCGGGCACTTTCGTGGCCACGATGAGCGCACCGGAAGGAAGCGCCTGGCGCACCGGTGCCATCAGGAATCGGTACAGTTCTTCTGAAAACGAGAAGCAGACGACGAAAACGACCGCGAGACTCGCGAGGCCGAGGACCAGTCGTCGCCGGAGCTCGTCCAGCCCCGTGAGAAGCGTGCTCTGCAGTGCGGCACGCGACCCCGGCGGGACGAACCCGTCCTCAGCGCTCGTGGCAGACGAGGGAGCACGAAGACCCATACCGACCAAACCCTTTCCTGCTAATGGGATCCGATCGATGGAACGTGCTCGACCCGGTTGGTCCCGTCAGCGTTTCGTCGGTTTGGCGGGAGCAGGTTCTTTCTCGGTTTCTGGTTTCCGCGCTTCCTGCTTCTTCGAGGGTGTTTTGTTTTCTTTGCCCATATCCATGGGTTTCATGGAGATTCTCCTTATTTCTATGCGTAAGATAGAGCTGAACCTCAGGAGAGCAATGTGCGTGCCAGTCACGAGCGGCCCAAGCCGTTTTGTATCTCGAATCTTCAGCCCGATTCGGAACCTCGGGACCGATGCGTTCGGGAGGTTGGTTCCGAAATCGAGACAAGTCGTCGGTTCAGCCGTCCTGCCGAGAGCCGCCTGCACGAAAGCGCTCTCGAGCATCCTCGATGACACGCACGGCCGCGTCCCGGTCTTCCCAACCTTCCACAGCGGTCTTCTTCGCCTCGAGCTCTTTGTAGACTCTGAAGAAATGCTCGACTTCCTTCAAGAGATGCGGTGGCACGTCCTCCAACCTTTCTAAATGGTTCCACATCGGATCGGATACGGGCACGCAGAGAATCTTTTCGTCTCGGCCCTTCTCATCCCACATTTTGAAGAGCCCGATCGGTCGGGCATCGATCAGACATCCGGGAAACGTGGCCTCCCAAACGAGAACCAGAGCATCGAGGGCATCTCCATCGGCAGCGAGCGTGTCACAGATGAAGCCATAATCGCTCGGGTAATGCACGGCCGAGAAGAGCATCCGGTCGAACTTGAGACGCCCGGTGCTCTTGTCGAGCTCGTACTTGTTACGACTTCCTTTGGGAATCTCGATGAGCACGGGAACGACGACTTCGCGTGTGTTCATAATGCGTCCTCAATTTGGCTCCACCCGCTAAGATAGCGCCGTCACCATCTCTCTGAACCCAACCAGCGCGAACACCGTCAACAGGAGAAGAAGGAGGGCATTTCCGAGTCGTCCGTTTCGCGGAACCTTCGCCGGCCAATCGATCTTGCGATCGAGCCAGAGCAGGGTCGTCGCCAGGAAAGGAAGGAAGAAACTCCCCACGATGGTGTAAGTGACGATGATGAAGAGCGGACGCCCGAGGAAAGCCAGCGGGATGGGAGTGAGCGCCACGTAGGCCAGAGCGACGCGGTAAGGGACGCTCGTGACTCGAGTCAGCCTTTCTCTCTCCTCCGGCCCCGCTTTTTTCCAGATGGCGTAGAAGTCGGCATAGATATAGGGAACGCTCTGCCAGACGCCAAAAAGCGCAGCGCTTACAGCAGCCCAAAAGCCGAACGCATAAACATAGAATCCCAGAGGCCCGAGAAGAGTCGCGAGGGTCTCACCCATCCGCGGCACGGCTTCGGCGTCGGTGATCGGTATGCCGGCGTCGTGAAATGCTCGGCTCGCGATTGTCAGAACCGAGATCCCGAACGCAGCGGTGAAGCTGTAGCCGAGCGCGAGATCCCGCCGCACGTAACCCACGTACTCAGGCTCGACCATCTTCTCTTCTCGAAGCCAGTAGTTGTACGAAAGGAGAGTGACCGTGCCCCCGATTCCTCCGACCAGAGAGAGCACGTAGGCGGCTCCGGCACCAGAAAACTGGGGAAGCAGGAGTCCGCGCAGAAGGCCAGCGGGATCCTCGAACAGTAGCGCTGCACAGACGACGACGCTGAAGAACATCATTCCGATCAGGACCTTCATCATCTTCTCGAAGCCGGAGAAGCCGCCGAGCAGGACCAACGCCGCACCCGCGAGCGCGTGCAAGACCGTTCCCCAGGATTGGGGAATGAAGCCTCCGGTGAGCGTGGAGATGCCCAGACCGCACGCATTCGCCAGGGCTGCGGAGACGGCGATGGTCCAAACGACCAGGTAGGCTCCGAAATACCCACGCACCCACCAAGGCAGAAACCTCGCCCAGCTCTCGAGGGCCGTCAGCCCCGTGGCGAGTTGAATCCGCGCGACTCCTTCGTTCAGCAGATACTTGAATGCGGCCCCGAGAAGGATGCACCAGGCAAGGCTCACTCCGAAACGGGCTCCGCCGACGGTCGCGGAGACGATGTCTCCGGCGCCGATTCCCGTGGCGGCGACGATGAGGCCTGGCCCGACGAGCTTCGAGATGGTGGCGTCAGCCGCTTTGGATCTCGGCGCTTCGCCAGATTCTATGAGGATCGACACGGCTCCCCCTTCAGCAACGATTGTGCCACTCCCGGCCCACCTTGCCCTCGCGCCTCCAGAACACTGCGCATTCTAATTGAAGAGGGCTCCGAGAAATTCGGGGGCCCGCTTCCGAATTTTGAGTAAGATGAAGCAGCGCCGAAGGAAGCGAATACATGCTGCTACGTGCTCTCATCGCGGTCAAGGCCGAGGCGCTCGCCGACCGGCTCCACAATGCGATGTCCGACAACACGGTCCGAGCCGAGAAGCTTGCCTCGGGGGAGGACGCGTGGGATCGCCTGACGCGCGAGGAGTTCGACCTCTTCCTGCTGAATCGAGACGGACTCGGGAACGAGCCACGCGCTCTCCTGCGTAACATCGGCAAGCTCCCCTCGCATCCCGGCGTCGTCGTGGTTGCGGCTAGAGAGGACCCCACCGATCGCGCGCACCTGCTCGCCGCGGGATGCCTGGCGGTTCTGTGGGAAGGACTACCGGTCAGTACCCTGAAGGAGACCCTGAGGGCACTCGCCAAACGGCGACGCGAAGAGAGGCTCCAACACCTGAAGGCGGAGCGACCGGAAGAGCGATACAGCCTCAAGGATTTCGTCGCCGAGAGCGGCGAGATGCGCCGGTTCATGGAAACGGTCCGTCAAGTAGCCCAATCCGACACCACGTCCGTGCTCATCCTCGGTGAAACCGGCGTGGGCAAGGAGCGCCTCGCACGCGCGATTCATGCGGAGGGACGACGGGGCGCCGGCCCCTTCATCGCCGTCAACTGCGGAGCTCTCCCCGAGCCTCTCCTCGAATCCGAGCTGTTCGGGCATGAAGAGGGCGCTTTTACCGGCGCGGTTCGCGCGCGGCGAGGGTACTTCGAGCTGGCGCACGGTGGAACTTTGTTTCTCGACGAGATCGGTGAGATGGCGCCGCACCTGCAAGTGAAGCTTCTTCGCGTGCTCGAGGAAAAAAGTTTCTACCGGGTCGGAGGGGAAAGGGCTACCGTGGTTGATGTGCGAATCGTCGCGGCAACGAACCGCGACCTGAGGGCGGACGTCGCGAATCGGCGATTCCGGTCGGATCTCTACTATCGCCTCGCCGTCGTGACGCTCGCGATCCCCCCACTCCGCGGACGGCGGGAAGACGTGCCCCAGCTGGTGACGAGCTACCTGGAGCACTTCAAGACCCAGCTCAACCGACGCGACCTTTCCATCGACCCAGACGCAATGCACGCTCTGGTGGGCTACGACTGGCCGGGGAACGTGCGCGAGCTAATCAACGTCCTGGAGCGTGCGGTGCTGCTCTGCCGAGGAAGCCGCATTTCGGTGACCGACTTCCCGCCCGAAATCTCGAGAGTTTCCGGCACGTCCAACAGCGACGGTGGCGAGCCCGCCTTCCCGGACGCCTGGCTCGCCGAGCCGCTCGACGACGGCAGACGTCGTTTGATGCTGGCCTACGAGCAACGGTATTTGCGGCGACTTCTGCGCGAGTCGCATGGCCGGATCGGAAAGGCGGCCTCCCGCGCCGGGATTACCGAGCGAACTCTCTACGATCTGATGAAGAAGCACCGTCTTCGGAAGGAGGACTTCAAGCCCGCACCGACAGGCTGATCAGAAGTACGGCCCAACTCCCACCATGCTCCGGAGTCCAAATCTTGCCTACCTAATCGGAAGGAACTGTCGGGTCAGGTTCCGGTGACCGTGTTCGGTCACGACGACGTCGTCCTCGATTCGGATCCCGCCATAAGGGGAGAGCTCGTCGATGAGCTTCCAATCGAAACGGGAGGCGTCGTCACCCTGACGAAACGGGCGGAGCAGCATATCGATGAAGTAGAGACCGGGTTCCATGGTGAAAACTTGTCCGCGCTCGATGGGACGCATGTTGCGCAGGAAAGGGTGCTCCGGCGGCGGAGGCATCTTCGCGCCGTCGGGACTCTTCAGGTGACCACCCACGTCGTGCACCTGGAGCCCCAGGTGGTGACCGAGCCCATGAGGAAGAAACGGCGCCGACCACCCTTTGACGGTGGCTTCCTCGGCGTCTGCCTTCAAGATGCCGCAGTCGGCCAGAAGTCCTGCCACCTTGTGATGTGCCAGGAGGTGCAGCTCCAGGAAATTCGCTCCGGGACGAACCTCGCGGCACAGCTCTTGTTGCAGTTTCTCCATTCCGTCCCTCAGCGAGACGAAGCGGGGGTCACAATCGGCTGCCACGTGGGTTCGGGTGATGTCCGCCGCGTAGCCACGCATTTGCGCAGCCGCATCGATGAGTAGCACTCTTCCATGGGCGACCGTCCGTTTGGCTTCGTAGTGGAGGAACGCAGCCTTTTCGTCGAGCGCGACGATGGTGGTGTACGGTAGCTCCTCTTCGGTCACGCCCACGGCGATCACGAAGGCGTTGTGGATATCCAGCTCCGAACCGCCGGCCTCGAAAGTTTTCCTGGCCGCCGCATGTCCCTTTGCGCCGAGGGCGCTCGCCTCTTCGAGGGAGGCGATCTCGTATTCCGTCTTGTAAGCACGCTCCCAGTCGAGACGCGAAAGCAACTCCTCCGGGTTGACGGCCAAGCCCGCAGCCTCGGCTCGCTGGGTTTCGTTCCCTACGTAGGCGGTGTTCGTCGGCCGCCCGATTCGCCTCCAGACTCCGTGGGGAGTCGCGGCCTCCTCGAGCTCGAACTGGGAGAGCCAGAAAGGCTCGTCCAGACGCGCCGGCTCGTACCAGTAGTCCTCGGGAGCGTGACGGATCAGGAGCGGCTTGCTGCCCGGTGCGAGCCGCAGAAGGTGGAACGGTCCCCTCATGGGGCACCAATGAGCGAAATGCGCCACGGGGCAAAAAGGCGCTTGTCGATCATCGGCGAAGTAAATATGCGGCTCGCCGGAAGATACGATCAGCGCGTCGAAACCAGTTGCTTCGAGGGCCTCGGCGAGCTTACGTTGCCGGATCTCGATGTGAGCGGTGAATAGGGCGGAAAGATTCATGGCACGCATTGTCGCAGACCCCGTTCGGCGACGCGAGCACAACGGCAGCGCGAATAATCGTCCGCATCGAGCTCCTTCGTGGGAACCGTCCGCACTCGGGCTACTTCGAAGGTATTAGTTAGTTAGGTGTTCCGGGGCTCTTCGAAAAGTATCCCGCCGGGAAATCAGATGTGAGCACGAAGTGCGAACAAGCGCCGGAAAGGCCGACCCGTGGCGGCCGGACGATCGCGGGTCCCCCACGGCACTGAGCACTAAGCAGGCTGATGGGCTAGCACAGCCCACCTACCGAGCGGTGGCCACAACATCTGCCGCGAGATCGGCGCGAAGCGCCGGAAAGGCCGAGCCGTGGCGGCCGGGCGATCGCGGGTCCCGCCACGGCATTGAGCACTAACGAACGGGCAAGCTCAGATCGCGATCGAGCCTCAGGGTCAAGATCGTTCCCCGGGGAAGGTCGACCTCGTTGCCCTTCGTGGCGAGAATACTCCCCCCTCCGCCCACTGCGGCTCCGATGGCGGCTCCCTGCTTGCCGCCGAGAACTGCGCCGAGCACTGTACCCAGGCCTGCGCCAATCCCGATCTTCTTGGCCTCCGAGCCGAGTCCGGTCTCGAGCCTCTCCGAAGCACGAACCACGGTTGCGCTGATGTCGTGGGTCTCTCCGCCGGTCTCGACTCGTTCCACGGCGAGCACCAACCTCGCGGTGCGGTCGGTCCGGCTGCTCGCTCGGTCCACGTCTTCGACGCGGCCAAAGAACGTACTGCCTGCCTCGATGGAAACGACGTTGCCGCTGAGTATTGGCTCCACCGCCACGGCGGTGAACGAATCACCCGGCTGCGCCCTGTCGGATCGCAGGCTGTCCTCCAGCCGTACGGCGAGCTCGGTGCCGCTTTCGAGCGTAACCTCGTGGCTCATCGCAGGATGTTTCAGGTATTTCCGCAGATCGTTTCGGAGATCGGCGATATCGAGCCTCAGGTCGCGGACCTCGTCCTTGGATAGACCCGTCGACTCGCCGCCCTCGTCCTGGTGCTTGCGCATCTTGACCTTGAGGTAAATGACTTCCTCGCGGATCCGCTCCACACGTTGCGCCATCGAGTCCGGAAGCGAATCCATCGAAGCCAAATCGGCCTCGAGGTTCTTGAGATCCGACTGGAGCCTGTCCATGTCGTCCGCGGTGGCGGTGCGCTCTTGACCGCTAGCGAGTAACCCCGACGATAGGAATAGTGTCGCAACGAGACTGCAAATCATCGGCTGCCTTTCCGAGCCTCACGGGCCCAAACCAGATTCGAATTTGCTTTCTTCTATTCTTGGCATGAGCCGGCCCTTCGCGCAAGGCGAACCTCATGGTCTCTGATCAACTCCAGCCCGTTATGTTCTCTATTTTCCGATCGAGGAGCCTTCCCACCGTCTCGGCGAAACGAGGCGTCGCACGAGGGCACCGAGCTCATCCGGATCGAAAGGTTTATCGAGAACGGCACTCGCGCCGAGACGATGAGCCTCCTCGTGCAGGCTTCGGTTGCCGAACGCCGTGATAAGAATGAAGGGCGTGTTGGCATCGACGCAACGAAAGCGTTCGAGCACCTCGAGACCATTCAGCTCCGGCATCCGCACGTCGGAGATGACAACGTCGACGAACGGGCAGGTGAGGAAGCAGGAGATGAGCTCTAGGCCGCTCGCCACGGAAACGACCTCGTGGCCCTCGGCGCTCAGCGAGATTTGAAGGAGAGCTCGCAGGTCGGCATTGTCTTCGGCGAGCAAGACTCGACCAGCGGGCGTCGCCATCGACCCATTTCGCACGACGCTTACGGCTGCAAGGAATGTGCCGCAACTCGGAACACCGTTCTGGGCCCCAAATACGACGCCGGTGGCCATCGAAGGTCGCGCATTGCCCCAGCAGGGTGATCAAAATGTACAGCCCGTTGAGCGCCCAAAATGTGACTTTCTGCCCCGTGCCGATCTACCTCGCATTACCGTATTGCCGGAGCTTCCGGTACAGCGTGCGCCGGTCCAACCCGAGCGTACGGGCGGCTCGCGCCTTGTTTCCTCCGAACATCTCGAGGACGTGCTGGATATAGCGTCGTTCCACCTCTTCCATCGTGAGAAGGTCGGCGGCGTTGTGACTCTCATCCAAAACCGGAGTGGAACGATAGCTTCGAACCCTCTCGGTGAGATCCTCGACGCGAATGTCCTCGAAGCGGGCCACCGCCACCGCACGTTCCATACAGTTTTCGAGCTCTCTCACGTTTCCGGGCCATGAGTAGGCCAGCAGCCGTTCGGCTACGGCTGGCGAGAGCCCGTGAACACGTTTGTTCGAAGCGGTCGCGAAGGTGGTGATGAATCGCTGGGCGAGGCCGAGAACATCGCTTCCGCGAGCTCGGAGCGGGGGAACGGCGACCTGAATCACATTGATTCGGTAGTACAACTCCTCGCGGAAACGGCCCTCTTTGACTTCGGTGTCGAGATCGCGGTTGGTCGCGGCAACGATCCGGGCGTCGAGTGCAACCTCGCGATTCGCGCCGAGCGGACGGATCTTGCGCTCCTGAATGGCGCGCAGAAGCTTGGGCTGAAGTGAGAGGGGCAGCTCCCCGATCTCATCGAGGAAGAGAGTCCCCGTATTCGCCTGCTCGAACAGCCCCGAGCGAGACGTTCGCGCATCGGTAAAAGCACCGCTTTGATAGCCAAAGAGCTCGCTTTCCAGGAGATTCTCGGGGAGCGCGGCGCAGTCGATCGCCACGAAAGGTCCTTGGCGTCGAGACGGTGATCGCTGGTGAAGCGCTCGGGCGACACGCTCTTTACCGGTCCCGCTTTCCCCGGTGACGAGCGCCGTGGCGCTGGAGCCCGCGACCCGGTCGATCAGATCATTGAGCTTCCGCATTGAGGTGGAGTTACCGAAGAGCTCCTCGTGAGGGTGCTCCGAACGAAGCTCCTCGCGAAGCCTTCTGACTTCATTTCTCAGGGCATGGTGCTGAATGGCCCGCCGGATGGCGATGCTGAGCACTTCGAGCTCGAACGGCTTAGGGATGAAATCGTAGGCACCGGCGCGCATTGCGGAAACGGCGGTGTCCACGCTGCCGAACGCCGTTATCACGACCACGGGGACGTCGGGTCGATTTGCCGCGATACGCTCGCAGAGCTCGATCCCATCCACGTTACGCATGTTCAAATCGGTGACGACGACATCGAAGTCCGAGCGCTCGAGCCGATCGAAGGCTCGTTCCCCCGAATCACAGGCCTCGACCTCGAGACCCATTTGCTGCAGGCCGGCCACGAGCATATCCGTCATGCTCGCGTCGTCGTCGACGACGAGCACACGCTCACTCAAGCGCGGTGCTCCGGGAGAAAGACGGAAAAACAGCTACCACGCCCTGGCTCGCTTTCGACGTCGATGTAGCCACCATGCTCCTGAACGATGCCATAGGTTACCGATAGACCCAAACCGGTGCCCTCGCCGGAATCTTTGGTCGTGAAGAAAGGCTCGAAGATACGCTCACGCACGTTCGCCGGCATCCCGCTGCCTTCGTCCCGGACCAGAATGCAGATGTAGTTGTTCTCGTGGTCCGAAGGCGACCCGGGCGTTGTGCCCCTCGCCACGGAGATCGTCAGAGTTCCACCCGTGGGCATCGCCTGAATCCCGTTCATCGCGAGGTTGGTAATCGCTTGTTGAATCTGGCCGCCGTCTACGTCGGCCATCAGAGCCTCGTCTCCGTCGACGAGCAAAGAAACCGCGCACTTCGCGGCGATCGATTGCAGCAGTCCGACCGTTTGTTGGGCGATTGGAAAAATTCGCTCCGGTGTCTTCCTGGATTCCCCGCGCCGGGCGAAATCCAGGAGCTGACGGATGATGGCCGTCATTCGTCTGGCCTGCTCGAGAATGATCGTGGCGTTGTCGAACGTGCCACGATCAGTCGAATGGGCGCGGAGGATGAGCTGCGCGCGCCCCATTACGACGTTTAGCGGGGTTCCGAGCTCGTGGGCGATGCCCGCGGCGAGTCGTCCCACCGTCGAAAGACGGTCGGCGTGACGGAGTTGTTCAATGGCGGTAATCCGAGCCGACGCTTCCTCTGCGGCGGTCCGGTTCGCGCGATCCAGAAGCTCGCACATGCTGTTCATCTCTCGGGCCAGCTCGCCGATTTCGTCTTTTTGCCGAAGCTGGAGTCGCCGAGAGAGATCGCCGCGGCCGATGCTCCTCGCTTGAGCGATGAGCTGGCTTACGGGACGGCCCACCAGTGCCACACCGAGACTCATTGCCAACCCGCCGCAGAGTGTGACGAGAACCGAGGTGGCGATGAGCGCCTGCACGAGCGTCCTCCGAATGTAAAGACGCTGGTTGAGCATAGAGTCCCGGACCTCGATCGCGCCCATCCGTTCTCCCGGCACGACCACAGGGACGTACGTGTAGAGAGCTCCCGAGTCTTCGCCGTCGGAGTCGACTCGCACGAAAGGAGAATCGGAAGATTGTCCGCCGTCGCCCTGAGGAGGGGGGACATCTGGACCACCGGGTTGGCCCGGTGGCACATCGAGCCAAATCCAGCGGATACGGACGGTGCTCTCGCGCTCGTTCGCGTCCTCGACGAGCTCCAGAGCCTGCTGCCTGCCAACGGTCGGCCAGATACGAGCCACCGATCCGGCAAGCATCCGTCCGATCAGCAGGCTGTCACGGCGGCTGTCGCTCTCGAACAGCGTGATTTCTCGGCGCACGCGGATCGCGGAATTTCCCGTGAGAACGACGAGGATCCCGAAGATGAGGGCCAAGGTCAATTTGCGGGCGAGCTTCATGGTGCTCCTGGTTGCTGAAACCGACTCTTATGTCAACAAGGGGGCGAACGCAAGGTGACACGTTAGGTCAAGCAAGCCTAACCACGCAGATTCAATGCCCGGGACGACCCGATTCGCGAGCAACTTTCCAATCTCGTTGGGCCAGGAGGAATCGCGCTTCGGAAACCGTCCAGGGGCGAGGCTCGTCCCGGCAGATGCGAATTCGAAGCGCCTCGAACCGACCTGGCTCGAAACGCAGCGCAATCCAGCCCTTGCTCGCGGCGAAAACCGTTGGCTGGCGGCCAAGGCTTATCTCGTCGCCGTTCGATACCCGGCCAAGAATCTCGAAGCTGGCAGGGCCAGCGGCAAAGTCCGGGGCAGAAAAAAGAACCAGGCCGCGGATCCGAACTTCGGGGGCAGGAATCAGCTCGAGCCAATCGCCGGCCTTCTGGTGCTCGATCGTACTCCAATTCGTGCCGAACCTCGCGTCGCGTATGTTGATGGCGTGGCTGAGGTTGCGGGACGCATAGGTAGTCACGGGGATAGTGTCCGCCTTGGCTCGGGAGAGCTGATAGATACGGGGAAGTCTCGCGTGAAGATGACGCGCGTACGCGGAGTCAGGCCAACGCCGCTTCAATGCCTTGCTCAGGTCCAAGGCTTCTTTCCACCGGTCAGTTCGCAAGTAGAAATCGGCCGCGCGAAACGCTGCAAACTGATGCCAGGGTCGCTCCCGCCATTCCTCCATCCAAAGATCGCCCGCGTGGAACAAGTCACCCTGCTGTTCGGCGCGAACGGCACGGCGAAGCCGATTATCTCCCGGCGTAACCGAAAGGAGCCCCGAGACGAGCTGCGAGTCCCCGAACGAGGTCAATCGCTCGGAGAACCAGTCGACAGGGGGCCTTGCGCTCCAATGGATCGCCGGGCCCACGATACCTGCGACGTTTACCAAGACTCCAAGAGCCACGGAGCCCGCCATGGCGGTACGGAAACCAGCCCCTCCATATCCTCGGCCCAGCGAGGACGCCATCAGGACCCAGAAGGGTAGCGCATCGGTCATGTATCGAGGCCCGTAGCAGTCGCCTCCCCACCAGAACACCCAGCTACCATAGAACGCGAGAATGGCCGTGTAACCGACCAGTCCCCATCGAAGGTACCCGTGCACCTGCCCTCGCACGACGGCAATTCCTGCCCCGAGAAGAACGAGGAGCACGACCGGCTCGAACCAGAACACGCCGCGGCTCGCGCTCGCGAACAGCCAAAACGTTCGTTCGACCCAACCGATGAGCCGGAAGTCGAAGTTCTGAGGTCCCACGACGTACGGTCCGCCGAGCGCTCCGTACGTCTGGAGATGAAAGAAAACCAGCGGAGCCGCTATTAGACCACCGAAGCCCAGAATCGCGGCCAGCGACCTCTTGCCGAAATGATGGAAGACCATCACGGCGACGACCGCGGCAGCAATGAGAAGAGGCGGACGCGTGAAGACCGCCAGCGCGAGACACGCACCCATGGCGAGGAGCCTTCGAGCCTGGGATGTCGTTTCGTCGAGGAATCGCTCGAGCGCCCCCAGGATCCATAGCTCCCCGGGACCGTGCTGCCACAACGCGGTCGAAGAGATGGCCCAGTGAGAAGTAGCGAGGCCGTAGGCCAACGCGATCTGTCTCGGGGAAAGAGGCGATGAGAGGCGCTGTCCAATACGCAATACCAGCCAAACCGACGCCAGCGCGATGAGTAGAGCCGAGAACCTGCCGATCCGATGCACGAGCTGCGCGCGTGGTAGGTTCGACGACGCGGCTGGCACGAAGAGCGGCCAGGCAACCAGAGCCGGTCCTAGAGGAAAACGGGATCGAAGCCCCACTGGCGTTTCGATGAGATAGTAGGGAACCCCGTTCGCAAGAAGCTCCGGATAGGCGTCGAGCGAAGTTCCCTCGAGGGACGCAATCGACAAGGCCGTGTAATCAGTCGGCACCACGTCCCCCGACGCGACTTCCCAACGCGCGGACATGGAGTAGGCAAGGAAACAGGCCAACACTGTCGCCGCGTCACGAAGCGAACCGAGAGTCGGAAAAAGCTTGGCGAGAGCGAGCCAGGAAACGAAGATGGCCAGTGCGGGACGAAAAAGGTTGCGGGAGCTGTACGAAAATCCAGCAACGGTTCCCTCGATCCCTCCCGCATAGACGCAGGCCAGGTACAGAAAGAGCGAAAAACACAGGACCGAGACCAGCGCTGCCCCCGCCAGAAGTCGGGGAACGAGATGGCGAAAATCCATGCGGCGAGAGCTCAGCGCCGCGAGGTTAATTCCGTCCCGTCGAATAGCGCAACTTCAACGATGGATGCGCCGGGGGGCCAGGGAAGGCTCTGGGGGAGACAAAGCGGGGCTGACCCACCCGGCGATTTGTTTAAGCGGCATTCATCTGCTCAGTGCCGTGGCGGGACCTGCAATCGATCGGCCGCCACGGCTCGGCCTTTGCGGCGCTGCGCGCCGATCTCGCGGCAAATGTCTTGGCCACCGCTCGGCAGGCTGTGCTGGATTTTCTCATCAGCCCGCTGGAAACTGGCGGACGACCTTAGAGCTCGCGCCGGTCGAACCCGCATCGTCTGGCGGCACCAGCCCCCGTATGAGAGCTCTAAGGTCATCCATTTCAAACGGTTTATCGATGAGAGCCGTGGCTCCCAGCTGCTGTGCGTCATGGTGGAAGTTGACGCTCCCGAATGCGGTCATGAGAACGAACGGCGTCGAGGAATCGGTCAGCCTGAACCGCGCCAGCACCTCGAGCCCGCTCGGGCCCGGCATTCTCACGTCCGAGATGATGACGTCCGCGTGCGGTGAGACCGAAAGCCACGAGGTGAGCTTCACTCCATTGGCCATGGCAACCACCTCATGACCATCCAGTCCGAGGCAGTAGCCAATGACCGCACGAAGCTCGGAGTCATCTTCAGCCAGGAGGATCCGACGGCCGCGGAATGCCGTCTGCTCAATCCACATGCACGTCTAAAGTGCAAAGCCCATGCCGCGGTTGAATGCACGTGGAACGCGCGGCACTTCTACTCGCGGTCGATCAGCCTGTCGCCTTTTGCCACATGAGCGTCGCTTTTTTTCCCGCACGGCTGCCCGACAGTACCAATCGATATCGTGTAGGGTATGATGACTCGGAGCTGCTCGTTGGTGACCGCCATTCTCGGATTCGCAGTCCTTGTCTCGTCCGCGGTTTGCGCCGGCGTGCCGGTCTACACCTTCAGGGTCAAGAACGTCTATCCTCACGATCCGGGCGCCTTCACGCAGGGCCTCGTCTATCAGGACGGCGGTTTGTACGAGAGCACCGGCTTGCGTGGACGCTCGTCCTTGCGACGCGTGGATCTGGAGACGGGAGAAGTTCAGAAAAAAACCTCGCTCCTTCCCATGTTCTTCGGCGAGGGAATCGCGGTGCTAGGCGACCGAATCTACCAGCTGACCTGGACGTCGCGGGTCGGCTTCGTGTACGACAAGGACTCTCTCGAGATCATCCGCGAGTTTAGATACGGCATCGAGGGCTGGGGCATGACTCACGACGGCAAGCGCTTGATCGTGAGCGACGGATCCGCGGAGCTTTATTTTTGGGATCCCGAGACGCTCGTCGAGACCGGACGGATCACCGTCAAAGATGGAGGCACCCCCGTTCTCAATTTGAACGAGCTCGAGTTCATCGAAGGCGAGATCTGGGCGAACGTCTGGCAGGATGACCGAATCGTGAGAGTCTCGCCGGAGTCGGGCGACGTGCTCGGATGGATCGACTTATCGGGACTCCTGGCGCCAGGAGACCGCCGCGGGACAGAAGACGTTTTGAACGGTATCGCCTACGACCCGATTCGGCAGCGCATATTCGTCACGGGAAAACTGTGGCCCAAGCTGTTCGAGATCGAGATCGCGCCATCGAAACCTTGACGACGCGCCCGCCCCTGTCGAAACCCGCAAGGTGGGCAGCCGTCTTCTGCATCATCGCTTTCCTGGCGACGATGTGGCCCATCTACCCGCTCTTCAGCCGCGTCTTCCCTCTCGTTCTCGGCATGCCGTTCTCTCTCTTCTACCTCGTAACGATCCTTGTCACGGTTTTCTTCGTGATGCTCGGCCTGTATCTCTGGGAGAGCGCGAACGGCGAGCTGGATTGATGGATAGCTGGCTCATCGTCTTCCTGGTGACGATCGGATATCTCGCGGTGTCGCTGGCGATCGGCCTCATGTCAGGCGGGACGGCGTCACGGGGCACCGAAGGCTATGTCGCCGGCGACCGCAACCTCGGATTCGTCGTCCTCTATTTCATCCTCGGCGCCTCGATCTTCAGTGCCTTCGCTTTTCTTGGAGGGCCAGGCTGGGCGTACTCGCGAGGGGCGGCGTCGTTCTACATCATCGCTTACGGCACGGTCGGGCTTCTCCCCTGGTACTTCCTCGGGCCGAGAATCGCCTCGCTGGGAAGGGAGTTCGGCTACGTCACCCAAGCGGAGCTGTTCGCTCACCGTTACCGGAGCACCCTCGTTTCCGCCATCCTTGCGATCATCAGCTTCATCGCCTTCGTCCCCTACCTCGTCATCCAGATGCAAGGGGCCGGATACGTGTTCTCGGTCGTCACCGAGGGACGGATTCCCGAGTGGGGTGGCGCGGCGCTCGCCTACGCCGTGGTACTGACCTATGTCTTTCGCAGCGGAGTCATGGGTGTTGCCTGGACCAACACGTTCCAGGGCATCCTGATGATGGCGCTCGCCTGGGGCCTCGGCCTGTACCTTCCCTACAAGCTGCATGGGGGCGTTGGGCCGATGTTCGAGGAGCTGGCACGTACGGCACCGGAGATGCTGGCCGCTCCCGGCCTGGACGCCACGGGCAAGGCCTGGACGTGGGGCGGCTTCTCAAGCTCTATCGCCATATCCGTCTTCGGTTTCGGCGTCTGGCCTCACTATTTCATGAAGATCTATACGGCACGGAGCATCCGCACCCTGAAGAAGATGATCGTGTTCTATCCCACCTTTCCAGTCTTTCTCGTGCCCATCATGTTCATCGGCTTCTCCGGCGTGACGGCTTTTCCCGGGGTCGATCCGCCCGACACCATCCTTCCGACCATCGTGACCTCGATGGGGCTCCCCCCCTTGGTCGTGGGTATGTTCTGTGCCGGAGCGCTCGCGGCATCGATGTCGTCGGGCGACGCCATCGTTCATGCCGCCGCTTCGGTGCTCGTGAAAGACTTCTACGGGAAGCTCAGAAAGGAGCCGCTCGAAGACGAGAAGGAGACGCGCCTCATCCGGATCCTGGTCATCGCCATCGGCGCTCTGGCGTTCTACTTCGCCCTGTTCTCGAGCGCCTCGCTCGTCTTCCTGCTTCTTTTGTCCTACGGCTTCATCGCCCAGTTATTCCCACCGCTGATCGCTGCCTTCTTCTGGAGTCGCTCGACGCGACCCGGCGTCATCGCCGGACTGCTGACCGGCTGCGCGGTCACGATCCTGTGGAACCTCGTTCCCACTCTTCAGTGGCAGGACATCCATCCCGGAATCTGGGGGCTCACGGCGCACGTCGTCGTATTGATCGCGGTCTCGCTGAGAACGCCTCCGATGGACCGGGACCATGTGCGGCAATTCATGAGCGCCTAGAGAGTCCACAATCCAGGCACACAAGGCGACTGAGCCCGCCTACCTGCGCGGTTGCTCGCTCAGGCAGTCGCTTCCTTCGGTGCCCGGATCTTCGTCGCGATGAGCCCGACGAGCGAGCCGATGCCTGTAGTCCAGACCCCGGCCCAAAGGACGAGCTGGGTCACGACGGCGCCCAACAGGAACTTCATCGAACTGGACATGGACGCAAACTCTGGAGGAAAGGCGTCGTAGTGCGTCCCCCAGTCCCCGAAAATGGCCAACCCCATGATAAGGATGACGGGAATCCTCGCCGCGAGCCCGTAGCAAAACATGGTCTTCACCAGGTTCTTCCACAAAGGGCCCGCGAAGCCAGCGAGCTTGTACGCGAAATACACTCCGAAGATGGGAGCCAGCCAGGTGATACCGATGAGCGCGCCGTTGCCTCCGGGTGCCCGACTCGCGAGCCACGCTGGCAAGTTCATGAACTCACCCACGAGACGAAGAAGCGTGACCGCCAGCGTAATGATGGCGGGCACGAGAATGAGCTTCCTGATATGCGGTTTGTCTGCCATGATTCCCTCCTAGCAAATAAAGCCTCTAACGCGCTCCCGCGCCTGAATCGGTGGTGGCCAACACCCGTTCCAGTTGCCTCACCTGCTCTTGAAGCTCGGCGGTCAGCTCGTCGTAACGGTCGTGAGCATCCTTTCCCGGTCTCTGGTCGGCCGAATCCAGGTTGCCGTAGAGGTACTCGAGCTGATCAACGATCATCGGGCGCGAATAGCGAACCGGAGCGGTAACGAGCTGTTCTTCGATTTGCTCGAGTGCCGCCTTGTCGGCTTCCGAAGCGGTCTCGAGCGCCTGCGACAGACGGTAGGCGGCGCTTCGGGCGTTCGATAGCGCATCGCGCGCCTTCAAGGCCAGCTCGACCTGGGCTTCGATGTCCGCGTCGCTGACCCTTCCTGCGGCAACCACGCGCGGGTCGGTCTTGGCCTGGAACGAGACCACGTGGCTCCAATCACCAGCGCTCAGCCGCGCCCGATAGGTCCCGGGGGCCACCAGGGGGCCGTCTCGGCCCGAGCGCTCTTCGTCTTCGTCCCATGGTCCCGCGTGACGGAGATCCCAAACGAAACGATTGAAGCCGGCGCTCTTCGAAAGCTGCGGTGTTCCTACGCGCTCCAGGCTCCACTCTCGCATGCTGGCCTCGGCGGGAACGACGTTCTTTTCCCCTTCCGCGCTGCTCGAGAACCTCCGAACCAGCTTCCCATCGGCGCTCGAGATCTCGAGGGTCACCTCTCCCGCCGGCTCGCTCGCCAGGTAGTAGTCGATGTTCGCTCCCGGCGGCGGGTATTGAGGCTCGTCGGGAGCGGGCTCCTGGAAGCGGCGACCACCGTAGCGAAGCCGGTAGGGATCTTCTACGCCGAAAAGATGCACCTCGGCGGAAGCAACCTGGGCGTCGATCTCGTGCAGCGGCCTCAGGTCGTACAGGATCCAGAAGCTTCTTCCCATCGTCGATGCCACGAGATCCTTGTGCACGATCTTGATATCGGTAATGGGCGTCACCGGGAGGTTGAGCTGCATCGATTGCCAGCTTGCCCCGTCGTCGAAAGAAACGAACATCCCGAACTCCGTTCCCGCATAGAGCAACCCTGGCCGATCGGGATCCTCGCGGACGACGCGAACGGGGTAGTCGCTGGGGATGCCGTTCTCACCGGTCGTGATGCGCGTCCAGGTCTCGCCGTAGTCCTCGGTCCTGTACACGTGCGGCTCGAAGTCGCCAAGCTGGTAGCGGAGAATCGACGCATAGGCTTTGGCGCGCTCGTGCGGCGAAACTTCTATGGTCTGGACCCGGCCGTAGGGTCCAAGTCCCGGCGGAGTGACGTCTTTCCAGGTCTTCCCGTCGTCGCGCGTGAGGTGGATGGGTCCGTCGTTGGCGCCGACCCAGATCACACCACGTTCGTGGGGCGACTCCTGGATCTCGTAAATGACGCTGAAATGTTCTTCCCCGGTGACGTCGATCGTGATGGGAGATCCCGACACCACCTGAGTCTCGGCCGTAAAAGCCGTCAAATCCGGTGAGATCGTGTGCCACTCCAGGCCGCCGTTCCCGGTCACGTGGACGTACTGCGAAGTATGGTAGACGCGGTTGGGGTCGTGTGGCGAGACATGGATGGGCGAGACCCGCTGAAAGCGGTACTTCAGGTCCTTGGGGTTGTGGCCGTATAGGTTCTGGAAACCGACGTAGTACTGTTGCTCCTGGCCGGTGCGACGGTCGTAATAGCCGAATCGGCCCTTGCAGTCGGCATATACGATGTCAGGGTCGCCGGGCTTGGGGACGACGGGGCCCGTCTCACAGCCACCGTGCGCCTCCCAAAGGGCCACGTGTCCGGCGGGCATGTCCCTGGGCGGAAGACTCGGGACCGAGATCGTGGAGTTGTCTTGCTGGCCCGCGTAGAGCCGATAGGGAAAATCGTCGCTCACATCCACCTGATAGAGCTCGGCGGTCGGCTGATTGTTCTGCGTCGACCAGCTCTTGCCGCCATCGAGCGTCACGTTGGCTCCCCCGTCGTTCGACTGGATGAATACGTCGGGGTTGTCAGGATTGATCCACATGTCGTGGTTATCGCCATGGGGAACCGGCTGACGTTTCCAGCTCTTTCCGCCGTCCTCGGATTTAAAGTAACCCTCCGCCATGCCCCAGAGAATGTCGGGATTCGTCGGATGGGCTTCGAGATTGCAATAGTAGAAAGGCCGATTCTGGATCGGCTGAAAATCGGTAACCTGATGCCAGCTCTCGCCGCGATCGTCGGAACGGTAGACGCCGCCTTCCTTCTCGGGCGCTTCCATGAGGACGTAGACGCGGTTCGGATCGCCCGCCGAGACGGCGAGGTCGGATTTGCCCCGCAGACCCTGAGGAAGCCCGTTGGTGAGCGGTTTCCAGGTATCGCCGCCGTCCGATGATTTGTAGACGCCGCCCTCCTCTCCGCCGCTGATGATCGTCCAGGGCTTGCGCTCGGCCCGCCACATCGTCGCGTAGATCTCGCGAGGGTTGCCGGGAACGAACTCGAGATCGACGGCTCCCGTCTCGTCAGACACGAACAGGACCTTCTCCCAGCTTCCTCCCCCGTCCTTCGATCGATAGACTCCGCGCTCCGGATTCGCCGCGAACGGGTTCCCTATTTCGGCCACGTACACGAGGTCCGGATCGGTCGGATGAATCAGAACCGCTCCACTGTTGCCCGTCTTCTCGAGCCCGACGTTTCGCCAGGTCTTTCCGCCATCCTCCGATTTGTACACTCCTTTTCCGATGATGACGTTGGATCGGAGTCCATCGGAGCCGGTAGACACGTAGATGATGTTGGGATCGGAATCCGCCACGCGAATGGCGCCTATGGAACCGGTCGCGAAGTAGCCGTCGGAGATGGGCTCCCAGGTGATTCCATAGTTCGACGTTTTCCAGACGCCGCCCCCGGAAGCACCGAGGTAGAACGTCGATGGTTGAGCCCGATGTCCCGCGACCGCGGTGACGCGGCCGCCCCGGGACGGCCCTACCATCCGGTACTCGAGACCGGAGAAGAGCCTGGGGGAGTACGCCTCTTCGGCGACTGCGGATCCGCCAAGCAGGATGGTGGAAAGCGTGCCGACGACCCTCATCGAGACCATGAGTTCCTCCTGTCGTGGGGTGCGATGTTAACCCCGATCGCAATCGAAATCCACGCGCATCGGGAAACAGGGCTTGATTTCTGGCGCGAAAAGGCCGACCATGGAAGTACCGAACGAGGGTGCCAACGGGGGAAGGCACCATGCGTTCACACCTGCCGATCCTTAGAACTGCCGCAGCGGCGGCGGGCTCCTTCCTCGCCGTGGTTGTTTTGGAAGCTCCTTCGCCATCGGACTTCGGCGCCCTTCACATCGCTTTCTTCGCCGCGGGAGTCCTGTACACCCAGTTCTTCGAGCACCTCGCCCATCGCGTCGGAATGCATCGCCGAGTGCGCTTTCTCGAGGGCGTGAGGTTCCGCCATCTCGTGCACCACCGGATCTTCCACGGCTCCAACTTCCGAACGACGCGCCCGTCGGACCTGGAACATATCGCCGGTCACTACTGCATGTTCCCCGTTCTCATCTCGATCCACTATCTGGCCTTGCTCCCCGTTCTTTCCCCGAACGAGCTGACCGCGTTTCTCTTCGGCACCGTTTTGCACTATATCGGTTTCGAAGCGACTCATTGGTTCACTCACATCGAGAACAATAGTTTCGACCGATTCGTTTCACGGATTCCCGGGCTGCGGGACATTCGCGCGCATCAGATCGAGCATCACCGCGCCCACCATCAAGTCCCCGAGATCGCGTTCAATTTCAATCCACCGTATCTAGGAGACATTCTCGCTGGAAAGTTGCCGACACCGGCGACCGTGCCTGGCGCCGCTCTCCCCCGTGCCTCCGCGGGCTCGAGCCCCGTAAAGGCTTTCGTCCCGGGTCGTCCTGCCGGTCCCGACCCGACGGTGGTGACGTGGAAACACCCGCTGGTGCGCTACGGCTCGGCGGTGGCAGCCGGCCTCGCGATCGTGGGGCTCGTCGTCGTCGCACACGGGCGCTGGTCGCAATCCAAAACCTCCGCGCCGAGCCCCGAAACCCTCATCTGAAAACCCTGTCACCCTCGACGTTCAAATCCGCTACCATGGACTATCGATGCCCTACACCGGAAGGCTCGAAGAACGCCCGCTCCTGGACGTCATCCAGATCATCGCCTACTCTCAGCAGACTGGCATCCTGAGCGTCGAGGGTGCGGAGTCCCGAGGGGCCATTGTCTTCGAAAATGGAAGCGTCGTCTGTGCCGTGTCACCCTCCACCCTCCGCTTGCTCGTGCGAGCGGCAAAGCAAACCGACGACAACGTACGGCTTTCCATGTGCCGAATCCAGATACTGACGGCACTCCGCGAGCTCTTCGACGCCACTCGAGGAGATTATCGATTCGAGGGGAAGGATTCACCCGTTCCCGAGCTCGAGGGACTCAGTCTCGAGGGTTTCTATCGAGCGGGGGCTTTCGACACCGGGGACCTTCTGCTGATGCTGGAGAAGGCCATGGCGAACGCTCAGGTCCGTTTCGCCTCGACGCCCACCTCCCCACCCGGTGAAGAGGCGGCAGAGCAAAGGCGCCATCCGCGCTACGGCCCGGTCGCCATCCGAGGTACCCTGTCCGTTTCGCAGAAGCTCTTCCCTGGACATCTGATGAATGTGAGCCTGGGCGGCACGTTCTTCCGCGCCGAAGCGCTTCCGGAGCTAGACCAAGAAGGTGTGTTGGACTTCGAGCTTCCCTGGAAACTGGGTCCCTGCGCGGCCCGCTTCAGGGTCGTCTGGCTGAACGCCGCGGGGCCGGACACGTTCCGCGGGGCAGGGCTTCGATTCGACTCCCTCGTTGGAGAGAGCCGACGCAACCTGGACGCCTACATCCGACAATTCGAGAAGCTTGTCGGACAAGTCGGTGTCGAAGCTAACGAAGAAAAGGAGTTGTAATGTCCACGAAACTCATCGACCCCTACGGCGGGACTCTCAGCGACCTGGTCTCGGAGCCCGTACGCCAGAGCGAGTTGAGGGCGCAGTCCCCCGAGTGGCCCTCCTGGGATCTGACTCCGCGACAGCTCTGTGATCTGGAATTGCTGTTGAACGGAGGGTTCTCTCCGCTGAAAGGGTTCATGACGAAATCCGACTTCGATCCCGTTTGCTCGGACATGCGCCTTTCGGATGGTGTCCTCTGGCCGATGCCCATCACCCTCGATCTGCCCGAGGATGTCGCCAAGAAGCTCGTTCCCGGAAGCGTTCTCGCGCTCCGGGACCCCGAGGGGGTAATGCTCGCGGCCCTTCACGTGGAGGATGTGTGGCGACCGGACCGGCGGCATGAGGCCGAGGCCGTCTTCGGGAACGGCAATCCGGAGCACCCAGGCGTTTTCTACACGACGAAGAAGACGCATCCCTTCTACGTTGGCGGGCGCCTCGAGGGGCTCGAGCTGCCGATCCATTACGACTTCCGCCCTTTGCGCCAGACGCCTTCGAGCTTGCGCGAGGAGTTCATTCGCATGGGCTGGACGCGCGTCGTGGCGTTCCAGACCCGGAATCCCATGCACCGAGCCCACCACGAGCTGACGTTGCGGGCAGCCAAGGAAGTCGAAGCGAACCTTCTCATACATCCCGTCGTCGGGATGACCAAGCCGGGAGACCTCGATCACTACACGCGCGTGCGCTGCTACCAGGCACTCGCAACCCATTACCCGCGAAATACCGCCAAGATCTCGCTCCTACCCCTCGCCATGAGAATGGCAGGACCGCGCGAGGCCGTATGGCACTCGATCATCCGGCGCAACTACGGCTGTACCCATTTCATCGTGGGCCGGGATCATGCGGGGCCGGGAAAGGACTCCTCGGGAAAACCGTTCTACGGTCCGTACGACGCGCAAGAGCTCGTGCACAAGCACGAAGCGGAGCTGGGCGTCTCCATCGTGCCGTTTCGCAACATGGTGTACGTCGAGGACCAGGAACGCTATTTCCCCGATGATGAAGTGCCGGAGGGAGCGCGTTTCTTGAGCATCTCCGGTACTGAGCTTCGTCAGCGGCTCGCCGATGGACGGGAGCTTCCGGAGTGGTTCACTTTTCGCGAGGTCGCCCAGGAGCTCAGACGCACGCATCCCCCGCGTCACAAACAGGGTTTCACCGTGTTCTTCACCGGCCTTTCCGGCGCGGGCAAGTCCACGGTCGCGAACGTCCTGCTCGTCAAGCTTCTGGAGCTTGGAGGCCGCAGCGTGACCCTCCTGGATGGCGACATCGTCCGAAAGCACCTCTCGTCGGAGCTGGGCTTTTCGAAGGAGCACCGGGACATCAACATTCGCCGCATCGGTTACGTGGCTTCCGAGATTACCAAGAACGGCGGAATCGCCATTTGCGCCCCCATTGCGCCCTACGAGGTCGTACGGCAAGAGGTCAAAGCGATGATCGAGCCGGTGGGCGGCTTCATGCTCGTCTACATCGCGACACCTCTCGACGTGTGCGAGAGCCGCGACCGCAAGGGCATGTACGCCAAGGCGAGGAAAGGCATCATCAAGGAGTTCACCGGCATCTCCGACCCCTACGAGGCACCGCAAGACGCCGACCTCATGATCGACACGAGCGACACGAGCCCCGAAGCCTCCGCCCAGGAGATCATCCTTCACCTCGAGAGTCTCGGATACATAGGAGCGTAGCGAAATGGATGTTCTCGCGCGGATCCAGGAAGCTCTGGAGGCGGCTGCCTCGGTCGTCAAGGATTTCACTTCGGGTCGAATCGAGGCGGAGAAGAAAAGGGGCGGCGACCCCGTCACCGAGGCCGACCGAGCGGTGAACCAGGCTCTTCACGCCCTTTTGCCGAGGAGCGGCGAGGGCTGGTTGTCCGAGGAGACAGTCGACGATAAGAGCCGGCTGGACCAGCGCCGGGTCTGGGTCGTCGATCCCCTGGACGGAACCAAGGAGTTCGTTACCGGAATTCCCGAGTGGTGTGTCTCGGTGGGTTTCGTAGAGGACGGCGCTCCCATCGCCGGAGGGATCTTCAACCCTGCGACCGGCGAGAAGATCGTGGGAGCCCGCGGACATGGGGTTCTCTACAATGGAGAGCCGGCGCAGATGAGCCATCGCCGTTCACTCGAAGGGGGTCTCGTGCTCGCGAGCCGCAGCGAGGTCGACCGGGGTGAGTGGAAGGCTTTCCAGGACGCGGATTTCGAGGTGCGCCCCGTGGGCTCGGTAGCCTACAAGCTCGGTCTCGTCGCCGCGGGAAGAGCGGACGCGACCTGGACCATCGTGCCGAAGAACGAATGGGACGTCGCCGCCGGAGCGGCGCTCGTGCTCGCGGCGGGTGGAAGCGTCTACGAGCCGGAGGGCGAGTTGCCGGAGTTCAATCGCGAGAACACCCTACTGCGGGGTCTCGTCGCCAATCCCAAGAGCCTGGACGAGGCGGTGAGGGGTCAGATTACCTACGCCCTTCAAGCGCGGTTTCGATAGAGGTCTTCTTCCACCGCGGTTGCCATCTTCTCGACATCGAGCGGAAGCCTCAGAAAATCCCGAATCCGGTGGGCCTCGCCGAGCGCATCGGCGATGACGTCGCCGTAAGCGATCTCGATGAACCGGAAGTGGTCCCGGTGTTTCATCAAGTAGCTCGCCTTCCAGAGGTGGTCTTCCCATAGCTCGAGCATTCGCTCGTCGCTCGATTCGTTGCTCTCGTTGCGTCTCTCGAGCATCTTCTTCTGTGAAGCGAGCACCTCCCGAAGCTCGCGTTTCATGAAAATGACCTTGTAGTTGTTCGTGTCGGGGAGGTCCTTCAACAGAAACGATATGATCTTCACCGCCTTGCCCCGGGCCTCACGAAGCCAGGCGCGGTCCGCCTCCTCCTTATGAAGGTCCTTGACGCGCTCGTCCTCGTAATATCCCTTGGGGTTGTCCTCCCCCGGTTCGCGGATCCCGTCGGTGACGACCGAAACGCCACCTAGGGCGAGCATTTGCATGGCCATCGAAGTTCCGGACCGAGGAAGCCCCGACACCACGATCACCGGCTCACCATATCGCAGCCTTCGATACAGCCTCTTCATCTTCGAGCAATCATGATAACGCGATTTTGGCAGGAAAAAGACTTCCATTCGCGCTAGACTACGAGCCCGCCAATGAAGTATCGACACCCGGTTTTAGCCGCAGGCTGCTTACTGGCCCTCCTAGTCCTCACCGCCCACCCGGTGGAGGCCTATATTGGACCGGGCGCCGGCTTCGCACTGCTCTCCTCGTTCCTGGTGGTCTTTACGACCATCCTGATAGCGATCGTGTCGCTTCTGGTGTGGCCCTTCCGCATGGCCTGGCGTTTCGTGATGAGGCGGTCCCGGCCGAAGCCCTGGATTCGCCGGCTCATCATCGTCGGCTTCGACGGGCAGGATCCCAAGCTCACCGAGATGTTCATCAAGCGGGGGCTCCTGCCCAACTTCAAGAAATTGGCCGAATCGGGGTGCTACCGCCCGATCGAAACGAGCTACCCCTCGATCTCGCCCGTTGCCTGGTCTTCCTTCGCGACCGGCACCAATCCGGCGAAGCACAACATCTTCGATTTTCTCGACCGGGATCGACGCACGTATCTTCCGCTTCTCTCTTCGACCCACATCGGTAGCGTTGAGCGATCTCTGAAGCTCGGGGGGTTCAGAATCCCTCTCGAAAAGCCCGAATTGCGTCTGCTCAGAAAGTCGAGACCATTCTGGAGCATCCTGGGCGACAACGACGTTTGGAGCACGGTGCTGAGGGTCCCGATCACGTTTCCGCCCGACAAGTTCAAGGGCGCGCAGCTCTCGGCGATGTGCGTTCCCGACCTTCTGGGCACTCAGGGTACGTTCCTGCTCTACACGACGAGAGCGTCGGAGAAGCGTTTCAAAGAAGGCGGCATCCGAGTCGAGCTCCCTCGGAATGGCAACCGCATGGAGACGAAGCTGCACGGACCAGAGAACCTGTTTCGCGACGGTAACCCACCGCTCGAGCTTCCCCTGCGGATCGAAGTCGACCGCGAGAAGGGGGTGGTGCGACTCCGTGTAGGCAGTAACGAGGCGGTCGAGCTCCCTCCCCGCAAACTCTCGGACTGGATACCTCTTTCGTTCAGCGCAGCGCCAGGAGTCAAGGTCTCGGGGATTTGCCGCATGATGGTGACCGAGATGGAGGAGCATTTCTCGCTCTACGTGACGCCCATCAATATCGATCCGGACAAGCCGGCGATGCCGATCTCTCACCCCTCCTATTACGCTACCTATCTTTCGAAAAAAATCGGCCACTTCTGCACCCTGGGCCTCGCCGAGGATACCTGGGCGCTTAACGAGGGCGTGACCGACGATGCGACGTTTCTCCAGCAGACATACGACATCGACCGAGAGCGCCAGGATATGTTCTTCGCCGCCCTCGACCGTCTCCGTGCGGGTGCGCTCGTGTGCGTCTTCGACGCCACCGACCGTATCCAGCACATGTTCTGGCGTTACCTCGAAGAGAATCACCCGGCCAACAACGGCCACGGCGTGGCCAACGCGGAGCACCGGAAGGCCATCGAGAACATCTACAAGCATAATGACGCGCTCGTGGGGAGGGTCCTGGAAAAAGTAGGGAAGGGCGACGTCCTCGTCGTGCTCTCGGATCATGGATTCAACTCATTTCAGCGCGGCGTGAACCTGAACGGCTGGCTTCAGAAAGAGGGGTTGCTCACGCTCAAGGAGGGCTCCGAGGGCAGAAGCGAATGGTTGCGCGACGTCGACTGGTCGCGAACGAAGGCCTACGCGCTCGGCCTTACCGGCATGTTCCTGAACTTGAACGGGCGGGAGGCGAACGGGATCGTGGCGCCTGGCGCGGAAGCGAACGCGGTGAAGCGGGCGATCATCGAGAAGCTCTCCGGCCTGGTCGACGACGAGCGCGGCGATGTCGGAATTCAAGAGGTATTCGACACCGCCGCGATCTACGACGGGCCCTATCTCGAGAACGCCCCCGACCTCATCATCGGGTACAACAACGGCTACCGCATTTCCTGGGACTGCGCCACGGGCGTGGTCGCCGGTCCCGTCTTCGAAGATAACGTCAAGCCCTGGAGCGGCGACCACTGCGTGGATCCGCGCCTGGTCCCCGGAGTATTCTTCTCAAACTACCCGATCCAGTCAGAGGCTCCATCGCTCGTCGACATCGCTCCGAGTGCCCTCACCTTGTTCGGAGTCGAACCCCCGAAGCACATGGAGGGAAAACCTCTGTTTGCTCGCGAGGTATTCCAGCCACGTTGATGCTGCGCGGCAACCGTCTGGCCCTGGCTCTCCTCGTCGCCGCCGGATGCTCACGCGAGCCGGCGTCCGAGAAGCGACTCATCGTTCTGGGCTTCGACGGCATGGACTACGCGCTGACGAAAGAGCTCATGGAAGCGGGCCGGATGCCGAACTTCTCGCGCGTCGCGGAGGGCGGCAGCTTCCAAGCGCTCGAGACTTCCGTCCCGCCTCAGAGCCCCGTCGCCTGGTCGAACTTCATCACCGGGATGGACTCCGGAGGGCACGGCATCTTCGATTTTCTGCATCGGGATCCGGAAACGATGATTCCCTACCTGTCGACGACGGACGTCTCCGAGGGAGGAACGACGATCGAGATCGGCGGGTACCAGTTCCCTCTTTCCGGGGGATCCATCGAGCTTCTGCGAAAGGGGCGCACTTTCTGGGAAGTCCTGGAGAACCACGGGATCGACACGACGATCATTCGCATGCCGGCGAACTTCCCCCCATCGGGCACCGCGACGCGCGAGCTCACCGGCATGGGAACGCCGGATCTGCCAGGAACCATCGGCACGTTCTCCTTCTACACGTCGAAGCTGTTCGCTTTCGCGGGGCAGGACGTCTCGGGCGGCGAGGTGTACGAGGTCGACATCTTCGACAACGTGGTCGAGGCCGCTCTGTATGGTCCTGACAATCCCTTTCTCGTCGAGCCCGAGAAGGCGACCTCGCCGTTCACTGTTTACCTGGATCCCTTGGATCCGGTGATCAAGATCGTGGCGGGCGCCGAGGAGGTGGTTCTTCGCGAGGGCGAATGGAGCGGGTGGGTACCGGTGGAGTTCCCCCTGATCCCCACGCAAACGCTCGCCGGCATGGTGCGCTTCTACCTGAGATCGGTGCGGCCCGACTTCGAGCTCTACGCCTCGCCCGTCAATTTCGATCCGATGGCGCCTCCTCTTCCGATCTCGACGCCTGGTGACTACGCCGCGGAGCTAGCCCGGGCCACGGGACGCTTCTACACCCAGGGGATGCCAGAGGACACGAAGGCGATCGAGCAAGGCGTCCTGACGACTGCGGAGTTCCTCGCGCAAGCCGAGATCGCGGGGCGGGAGATCCGCGAGCAGTACCGTTACGTCCTCGACCGGTTTCAGACCGGACTGCTCTTCTACTACGTAGGAAACGTCGATCAGGTGAGTCACGTGATGTGGAAGGTGCGCGAGCCCGACCATCCCGAGTACGATCCCGAGGTCGATCCGAAGTACGAAGGGCTCATCGAAGACCTCTACGTGGGTCTGGACGAGATGGTGGGCTACACGCTCGAGCACATGGGAGAAGACACGACGCTGGTCGTCATGTCCGACCATGGCTTCACGTCGTTCCGAAGGTCGTTTCACCTCAACGCCTGGCTCGCGCACAAGGGCTATCTCGCCGTCAAGAACCCCAATCTCGAGAACGATCCGGGGCTGTTCGTGAACGTGGACTGGACGGGGACGCGCGCCTACGGGGTCGGGATCAACGCGCTCTACGTCAACCTTCGGGGCCGCGAAAAAAACGGCATAGTGGCGCCCGAGAACCGCGAGGCATTGATGGACGAGATCGCGCAGCAGTTGCTTGCCGAGATCGACCCAGCGACCGGACGCCCGGCGGTCACCAAGATGTACAAGCGCGAGGAAGTGTACCGAGATCGCGGCGAGCTCGAGATCGGACCGGACCTCGTCGTCGGCTACGCGAAGGGAACGCGCGGGTCGGGCCATTCGGCGCTCGGCGCCGTGGGAAAAGAGATCATCACCGACAACGTGGACGAGTGGAGCGGCGACCACGAGATGGACCACGAGACCGTGCCCGGAGTGCTCTTGACGAGTCGACCCTTGAAGAGGCCGGCATCCAGTCTCAAGGAGCTCGGCCGTTCGATTCTGGTGGAGTTCGGGGTCGATGAGCCGATCCAGCCAAGGCAAGAAACGGAGTAGAACATGTTCGGATCGAACCGCATCAAGCTCGACGGGGACCTGCTGGCGAAGATCAAGAAATACGCCGAGATCGCGGGCTATTCCTCAGTCGAAGAGTTCGTCACCCACGCCCTGGAAAAAGAGATCGCGAAGATCGAGGAAGGGGGAACGACCGAGGAGGAAATCAAGAAACGTTTGAAGGGCCTCGGTTACATCTCCTGACGATGTCCCTCATCAACGCCCCCCTTCGCGCCCTCTTCGACATCGTGCTGGCGCCGTTCAGCGAGTGGCATCCCCTCGTCGGCCTGACGTTCATTTCCCTGTTGACCGCGGTCGGGCTTCTCGTCGTCTTCAAGCACACCTCCAACCAGAAGGCTCTCGAGGCCGTCAAGAGAAAGATCCATGCGGGCCTGTTCGAGATCCGGCTTTTCAACGACGACTTTCGCCAGATCTTGAGATCGCAGCTCGAGATCCTGCGACACAACCTCTCTTATCTTCGCCATTCGTCGGTACCTCTCGTCTGGACGCTCCCCCCTCTCGTTCTGTTGATCGCTCAGCTGCAGTTCCATTACGGCTACGAGGGACTTGCCGTCGGCAAGCCCGCTCTCGTCAAAGTCGAGCTGGGCTCCGGCCATACGACCGACTCCAAGCCCTCGATCGCCTTGAGCACGCCGGATGGCATTCGTGTCGACGCCCCGGCGGTTTGGATTCCGTCTCTGGGAGAGATGACCTGGCGCATCGTTCCCGAGGTCCCCGGGGACTACGAGCTGTCCATCGTGAACGGAGCAGAGACTGTCACGAAGACCGCGCGGGTAGTGAGCGGAACCGTGCGTCGATCCCCGGTGAGGGTTCGGGGCTTCCTCGACGAGCTGCTCTATCCCGCCGAGCCCCCCGTGCCCGCGGGTGAGATCCAGGCCATTCACGTGAGCTATCCCGAGACCAACGTGGGCGTCTTCGGCTTCGAGCTCCATTGGATGATCGTCTACTTCGTGCTTTCGATCGTCTTCGCTTTCGTCTTGAGGGGTCCGTTCGGTGTGACGATCTGAGGATTTCTATCGGGCGGACTACAATATAGATCTGGCGCCCTGAGGCGCGGGAATCACGCGGAGGTCATATGGGTCTAGAGAGAATCGGGACTGCGGTGCTCGTCGCAGCGTTCGTCCCCATGGGAATAGTGGAAAGCCAGACGGAGCAGCCTCCGATCGTCCAGCCCGGCGCTCCCGGTCAGCCGAGCAAGCTGATCTCCGCCGACGAAGCGAGTGTCATTCCCGGCGATCAGTTCACCGAGGCCGATGTGAGCTTCATGCAGGGGATGATCTCACATCACGCCCAGGCGCTGGAGATGACGGAGCTTCTTGCCACCCGGAGCGAGCGCGAGGTAATGCATACGCTCGCGAAGCGGATCGCCCTGTCCCAGGAAGACGAGATCAAAATGATGCAGGAGTGGCTGCGCTCGCACGGTCGTGAAGTCCCTGCGGTGGACGCCCACCACGCGCATGACGCCGTGCTGATGCCGGGCATGCTGACGCGCGAGGAAATGAGCCGTCTCGAGCAAGCGCGCGGGATCGAGTTCGACCGGCTGTTCCTCGAGCTCATGATCGAGCACCACCGAGGCGCGCTCATCATGGTCGAAGACCTTCTCGCCAAGCCCGGCGGGGGCCAGGCATCGGACATCTTCGCGTTCACGTCCGACATCACCGCCGATCAGAGCATGGAGATCGACCGGATGGGTACCATGCTCACGGAGCTCTCCGTCGATCCTCGAGCCCACCTCGACCCGGGATTTCGTGACGCGGGCCAGGCGATCCTCAATCTGGAATTGGTGGCGACGCTCCAGAAGCCCGCTGGCTTCTTCGATCCCGACGCACCCGCCGGCCGTCCCATCCCTCCCGAGCGCGACTCCAAGGATAGCTCCAAGGAACCGGAGAAGACCGAGAAGGCCGAAGAGACCGCCGAGAAGGACCCGACCGGTGAAGGTCAGAAGGAAGAGGAGACCAAGGAGGAGCCTCCGCCGCAGGGGCCCGTCGTTTTGAGCTTCGCGAACACGGATCTCGCTTTTGCCAAAGATACTTTGTTCGAGGGCAACTACCACGGTTTCAATACGTACAACGTCGAGGACCCGGCGACGCCGGCCCTTTTGGGCTCGGTCGTGTGCCCTGGAGGCCAAGGCGACGTTTCCGTGCTCGGAAATCTCCTTTTCATGTCGGTCGAGCAGACGCGGGGCCGGCTCGACTGCGGCCTCGAGGGAGTGCTCGACCCCGTGAGCAACGCGCGCTTCCGTGGCATCCGGATCTTCGACATCAGCGACGTGAGGATGCCGCGACAGGTTGCCGCCGTTCAGACGTGCCGAGGATCTCACACGCACACCCTGGTGACGGATCCCGATGACCAGGGCAACCTGTACCTCTACGGCTCGGGCACGAGCTCGGTACGCTCCGGTGAGGAGCTCACCGAGTGCTCGGACAAGGCCCCGGACGCGGATTCCAACACCGCGCTTTTCAGCATCGACGTCATCCGAGTCCCGGTGGCGCATCCAGAGGAAGCTCGCATCGTGGCCCGGCCGCGCATCTTTGCCGATCCCGACAGCGGCGCGATCGCTGGCTTGTGGAAGGGAGGGGACCACGGCCCGGGAACCCAGAAGACTTCCGAGACCAATCAATGCCACGACATCACCGTGTTCCCCGAGATTGGCCTGGCGGCGGGCGCGTGCTCGGGAAACGGCATCCTCCTCGATATCTCGGACCCGGTGAATCCGGTGCGGCTCGACCAGGTCGTGGACCCGAGCTTCGCCTACTGGCACTCGGCTACGTTCAATAACGACGGCACCAAAGTGATCTTCACGGATGAATGGGGTGGCGGCGCCCGTCCCCGCTGCCGGGCTTCCGACCCCAAAGAGTGGGGAGCGGACGCCGTTTACGACATCGTCGATCGCAAGCTGGTATTCCGAAGCCACTACAAGATGCCGGCCCCACAAACGGAACAGGAGAACTGCGTCGCCCACAACGGGTCGCTCGTGCCCGTCCCGGGACGCGACATCATGGTCCAGGCCTGGTATCAGGGCGGGATCTCGGTCTTCGACTTCACCGATTCGGCGAACCCCGTCGAGATCGCCTACTTCGACCGTGGTCCGATCGACGGAAAGCAGCTCATGATGGGAGGCTACTGGTCCGCGTACTGGTTCGACGGCTACATCTACGGCACCGAAATAGCCCGGGGGCTGGACGTGCTGAAGCTCGTGCCGAGCGAGCATCTGAGCCAGAGCGAGATCGACGCCGCGGACCTCATCTCGCCCGACGTCGTCAACGTGCAGCAGCAACGCCGCATCGAATGGCCGGCGAGTCCGGTGGTGGCACGCGCCCGCCTCGACCAGCTCACACGGACCCACGCAATTCCGGACGAGCGAGCATCCGCTTTGACGGCGGCTCTGGCTCGGGCCGAAGAGGGCGGCGGGGCCGCGGACGAGCTGGAAGCACTGGCGACGGAGCTTGAGCGCGAGAGCGCCGAGACGAGCGAAAGCGACCAAGCGCGGATCACGGCTCTCGCGAGCGCGGTGAAGAAAGTTGCCGAGAGTCTCCGCTGATCATGCGGGCTCGATGGTGCTGGATCCTCTTCGCAGGGGTGCTGGCGATCCGATGCAACGACGAGGGTGCCCTCGCACCGTCGTCAGCGACGCGCTTGCTCGAGGCGGGCTGGTCGTTTGGGTTTTGTCTCGGGCCATGTAATGGAACGCTCTCGATTCAGAACGGGACGCTCGATTACCGCGTCACCGATCGAGAGGGCAACCGGGTTCTCGCTTCGAGTCATGGACGGCTGACGGCGGACGGTAGCTCACGTCTTTCGACGGTACTCTCCGACATTCCCGGGCAGCTCGACGAAGTCTACGGCTGCCCCGATTGTGCCGACGCCGGTGCGGCTTACGTCATCTTGAACCGAGATGGCGTGAGCCAACGGACCGCCTACGAGTACCCAAACCCTCCCGCGGAGCTCGCAGCGCTCGATGAATTCTTGAAGGAGGTCATGGATGCCCTGGGAGCCTGCCAATCCACCGCGCAGGTGGCGATCGAAGGGGAATGCTCACCCGTTCCTCGCTGAGCGCGTCCGCGAGGCGCCACGATGGAGTTGATTGATTAATTCACTGGCCCGTTGTCGACGGGGAGTTTGAGGTCTGCGTCGGCGCCGAGCGGCCCCTGTGCGTCCTTCCCGTAGCGAGAGGCGAGATATGCGTACCTGGCGCGATTGATCTCCTCGATGAACTCGGAGGGATCGCTCCCCCCGCCTGCGTCGAAGAACATGAGCGCGAAGGTGTGCCCAACGTAACCGATCCACTTGGGACTCTGCATCCACGTTCCGCCGACAGCTGCGACGAACCAGGCAACCGAGAGTGCGAGCGCGCCGGCCGTTACCTCCCCTTCAATCAGAAAACCGTGGATGCGAAAGACGAGCAGAAAGGCAAAAAAAGCGCTTATGGCAAGATACAAGCGGTTCACATGAAACGCACGAGTGATCTGATCCGGTATTTCCTCGAAGCGGACGGTCGACTCATGCGACTTGAGGAATGCTTTCTCGCGGTACCGAACTCCGTCGGGCAGGATCTCGGCCTCGATCTTGAGGAGCCCTCGGGATTGTCGAAACAGAGTCCCCATGATCTTCGGTCCGCCTAATGTAAGGATTGTATCGAGAGCGCATCACCAAGAAAAGTGATCATTGGCCTGGCGTGAAGTACTTCGAGGACGGAAAGGTGACGGAGCGCTTCCGCAGGGCGGTGAGGACGCTCGTCAAGGAGCGGTCAGAGCTCTACCGACGCCTCGCGAAGTGATTCTTTACCTCTCGGTCGAGCAGGCGCTCGAGCTGCATGCGATCCTCCTGGACGCGTTCGGCGGTGCGGCCGAAATCCGCGATCGCGGGCGGGCTGGTACTGCCACTTCCGCAGCGTTGTTGCACTTCATCGTGCTCAACAAGGCTCGAGTGATATAAGAGTCCTCCATGAAATTCGCCCTGAGGCTGGCTCTGCCTCTCCTTCTCCTTTACTGTCGGCGCGCCCCGGAGCCGCCGGAACGGCCCAACTTTCTCGTGGTGGTCGTGGACGATCTGAGGTGGGACGACGTGGGGGCTTACGGACACCCGTTCGTGTCGACTCCCAACATCGATCGAATCGCCCGAGAAGGGGCACGGTTCGAGAATGCATTCGCAACGACGCCTCTCTGCTCGCCAAGCCGGGCCAACATCCTCACCGGGCTCTACGCTCGCCGGAACGGGATTATCGACAACACGAACCGGAGCGAGAAGAGCCATGAGCTCGTGACGTTTCCTCGGCTTCTGGACGAAGCCGGCTATGACACCGCGTTTGTCGGAAAGTGGCACATGGGAAACGACGAGACGCGAAGACCCGGATTCGACTACTGGGTGAGCATGAAGGGGCAGGGCGAAGCCATCGACCCCAATCTCCACGAGAACGGGAAGACATCGAAGGTCGAAGGCTATGTCACCGACCTTCTCACTGACCGCGCCCTCGACTTTCTCGCGCGAGAACGCTCGGAGCCCTTCGCGTTGTTCTTCGCCCACAAAGCGCTCCATCCCAACGTCATCCAGCACGACGACGGAAGCACGGCGTCCATCGGAGAGGGGGGATTCATCCCGGCCGAACGCCATCGCGGGCTCTATGCCGATGACGAGATTCCCAGGAGGCCCAGCTATGGCATCCCTCCGAAGGGTAAACCTGCGCTCGAACGCCCCATCGAGGGCCTTCCCCCGCTCGGGCCGGACACCGTCACCGACGACGAGACCATCCGCGATCGGTTGCGGATGCTCCAGGCAGTCGACGAGAGCCTCGGACGCATCCTCGAGGCGCTGCAACGGAACGGCGAGCTTGAGAACACGGTCGTCGTCGTGACGAGCGACCACGGCTACTTCTACGGGGAGCACGGACTCTCCGCCGAAAGACGACTCGCGTACGAAGAGACGCTTCGCATCCCCCTCGCCGTCCGCTATCCGAATCGGGTCGCGGCGGGGACGCGGATCACCCAGATGGTCCTCACCATCGATCTCGCGCCCACGATTCTCGAGCTTTCGGGTGTCACGCCTCCCGATCTGGACGGGCGTTCGCTCGTTCCGCTTCTCGAGGGGAAGCCCACCGAATGGCGGCACTCGTTCTTCGTCGAGTACTACAGCGACATCGTCTTTCCCCGCATCGTGAACATGGGCTACGAGGCGGTTCGCACCGATCGCTACAAGCTCATTCGCTACCTCGAGCTCGAGAACATGGACGAGCTCTACGATCTCCAGACGGACCCTTACGAGATGAAGAACCTCATCGACTCGGAAGAGCACGAGCGCGTCCGGGAAGAGCTACGCGCGCTCCTGGACACGTTCTAGCGGGCTGATGAAAGAGTACAGCCCAGACTGCCGAGCGGCTGCCAAAACGTCCGCCGCGACGTCAGCGTGGATCGGTGCCGGCTTCCGGCGCTCGAGCCGAAAGTCACGGATTGGGAGAACTCGCCTGAACCCAACTTCGGTCTACTACTTTTTCGAGCCTCGGGCACGGAGGGCCTTGGCCATCTGGCGGCAAAGCGTCTTCAGAACCTCGACGCGCGCCCAGCGTTTGTCGTCGGCGGCCACAAGGTGCCAAGGCGCGCGAACGGTGCTCGTGCGCCGAATCATTTCGTCAGCCGCCTCCTCGTAAGCGATCCATTTCTCGCGATTCCGATAGTCGTCGGCCGAGATCTTGTACTTCTTGAACGGGACTTTCTCGCGCGCCTTGAAGCGGCGGAGCTGCTCTTCGGAGCTGACGTGTAGCCAGAACTTGAGTAACAGGATTCCGCGCTCGCCGAGCTGCTCCTCGAAGTCGTTGATCTCGGCGTAGGCTCGGCTCCACTCTCGTTCCGAGGCTAGCCCTTCGAGCCTCTCCACCAGCACGCGTCCGTACCAGCTGCGGTCGAATATGACGACGTGCCCCGCCCGAGGGAGCATTCTCCAGAACCGCCAGAGGTAGTGATGTAACCTCTCTTCGTCCGTTGGAGCGGCGATGGGCACGACGCGGTAGTACGCCGCATCCATTGGCTTGGTGATCCGTCGAATGGCTCCGCCCTTTCCGGCGGCGTCCCACCCTTCGAAGGCGAGGACACCGCTCACGCCCAGCTCGTGTGCTCTCTGACTGAGCCCAGCGAGCTTCCGCCAGTAGCGGTGAAGCTTCCTCTCGTAAGCATCCTTTTCGAGTCGCTTCGTGAGATCGACGCGATCGAGAACGGTGATCGGACTCGGACCGGTCGGCAAGCGGGGCGGCCGGGGCCGCTGGCGCGGGGATTCGCCGAGCCGTTTCGCCAGAGTGCTGATGATCATCTGAACGACGGTCACGTTCCGGTAGCGGGGATCGGTGCTCTCCACGAGGTTCCAGATCGCTCCTTCGTGACTCGTGCGGGCCAGGACTCGCTCCGAGACTCCGCGAAACCGTTTGTAATGACGCAGAACGACGGCGGTCTCGCCACGCGCGCGTCGTCCGAGGGACCGCTCGATTTGCTTGCGAGGAGCATGCAGCCAGAGCTTCAAGATCAGGGTACCGTTGTCGGTCAGCGTCCTCTCGAAGCTCCGGATATGCCGCAGTCTTCGATCGAGCTCGACCTCGTCGATGTTGCCGACGGCTCGCTCCACGACTGCCCGGTGAGTCCACTCGCGCGCAAAAAGCCCGATGCGACCGGCGGGAGGCAACGCTCTCCAATAGCGCCAGAAGAGAGGCCGCTCCGCCTCTTCCTGAGTCCGCTCCTCGTAGACGTTCGCCTCGAGGTAACGGGGGTCCATCCACTCGTGGAGCAGGTTGAGCACTTCCGAGCAGCCTGAGACGTCATCTCCTCCGAGGACGATCATCACCGGAAAATCGGATTCGCGAAGCTCGTATTGGACGGTGAGCAGCCCGACCCGAAGAACCGGCTCCTTCTCGGCGTACTCTTCCTTGGTCGTGACGCGGCCGAGCTCCACGGTTTCGAGCATCGAGACGAGATTCTATCTCGATCGTGCGGCACGCCCGCGAAATCGATTGGACGAGCACATTTTCCCCTCGACAAAGTCGAACGAGCGAGTACAATATTGCGGTTTTTTACGCGGGAGTGGATGGAGATCGACTGCGGCGACTGAGCGAAGCGTCTTGCGATAGATAGAAAGACCCGCACTCATAACTTCGGGGGGACCGGCACTTCGCTTTTCGCTCGCCGTGGGCTTTTCATTACCGCGCGATCGCAAGGGCGGAGTTTGTCCGAGATGGGTGATAAGTCTCGCGAATCGAGCGCCGATAGCAAGAAAGACGAAGAGTACTACGAGAGCGACATGTCGAGCACGACCGAGCCCCGTCATCAGCGTGAAGGCTTGCCGCAAGAGTATCGAATGCGGCACGACGACCACTATGTGACCGAGCTCGTCGAGTCGGGCCACATGCCCCGGCTCCGGGTCGTCGCCATCGACCAAATCGAGTCTTCGGCTCCCGCTGGCGGCGAGGGGCTCCAGGGTCTCGTGGACTCGATACGGGAGTTCGGAGTTCTTCAGCCACTCATCGTTCGTCGGCATCGAGGTCGATACGAGCTTCTATCGGGCGCCAAGCGGTTGGCGGCAGCGGCCAGCGCCGGACTCAAGGAAGTCCCCTGCCTCGTTCACGACGTGGACGAGCTCGAGGCACGCCGGCTCGCCGAGGCGGCAAACCGGCACGCTCGGCTACGGGAGCGTATCGTGGGAGTGAAGGCGGGTCGCGCCGGCGCGACGTCTACGATCCTGGAGAGCACGTTCGAAACGATCCTTTCCACGCTCGGACTTCTGGACCGATCCGATAACACGCTTCGCGACCAGGTTGCCATCGGGCTCATCCGAACCGAGACGATGCGAGCCCAGCGCCTCGTTCGGGGTGTCGCAATGCTGAATGCGGACCCGCCCGTCATCCGCCGCGCGGTGGATATGGGGGCCGTTTTACGCGATGTTTTGAGTCAATCGGAGGACGAACGACGGCTGCTCGGTCTCTCGCTGTCGGCCTCCATAGACGCAGACTGCACCGGGCGAGCCGACGCCCAGCTCCTCGGGATTGCCATGGCAGGCGCGCTCGAGACGGTGACCGCTCTGCTTCGGTCGAGCAAGGGTGCCTCGCTGCAGGTGCGTTTATCACGGAACGAGATGATCCGGGGGGTGACGCTGAGCGTCTCCGAGGACGTAGTTCGGATGCCAACTTCTTCTTGGTCGCGCTGGTTCGATCTCGACTGGGAGGAGCGGCCCGGCGGCTATGCCGCGGGGATCGCCCTGCTCTCGGGGAAGCGCGCGGCCGAGCTCCACGGCGGGCGCCTCGAGCTCGCCCCGACGCAAAGCGGTGGTTGTCGCATCTCCGTCGTCCTGCCAACAGAACCGTAGCCACTGATCGCTCTGCTGTACAACCGAACGGTACCGGGTTATGATGGTGGTCTCCCCCGCCTCAATCGCGTTCGCGCTCGTGGAGGTTCTGTTTGTCCCCGTCGCTCGCGTCGAGGTTCGTCCTCGCTTTCGGCCTGATCGTTTCGATTCTGGCGTGCGGCGGCAAGGCGAAGCTATCCCACCCGATGCCGGTCCCGAGCAGCCCGCCGCCGAGAGTCTCGGACGAACGCGAACGGGAGCTGATCGCGGAGACGGAGACTCTTCGCGAGTCTCTCTCGGCTTACGAAGCCGAAAACACGGACCTGCGCGGTGCACTGACGCAGCGGACCCAGGACTTGACTTCCCTCGAAGAGCAGAATGCGACGCTCGAGCTCGAGCTCGCGATCGCGCTGGAAGAGCTCATTCGCTCCCAGTCGAACGTCAAGAATGTCCAGAGCCGGGCGTTCGCCGTGTCACGCATCGCCGAGGTCCGCGTCGAGCTCGAGTCATTCGGCGGCAGGAAGGACTCCACGCTTCGAGATCGGCTCGAGCGTGCCGAGAGCTTCTTGGAGCGCGCCGATCAGGCGCTCAAAGAGAACAACGTCGGCGGAGCCGCCTATCTGGCGGTACGAGCGGGTGAGCTGGTTCGACAGGCCCGAACCGTCTCCGAGATTCGGCGCCGTGAATCCATCGATATCGTGCCCATCGTTCCACCCCGTCCGGTCGAGGTCCAGAGGGCTGCCAATCTGAGAAGAGCGCCTTCGATACAATCCGACCGTGTCGGGCTGGCGGGAATCGGCTCGAAGCTCGAGGCAGTGGGAAGACTGGGCGAGTGGTACCAGGTCCGAACCTCGGAAGGCCGGATCGTCTGGATTCACGGAAGCCTCGTGGAATGAGGCTCAGGAGGCGGCAGAAGTCCTAGCTCTTCCAGACTTCCTCATAGCTGAGACGGCGCTCGCCACTTCGACGCGATTCCGGCCTCGCCGCTTGGCCTCGTAGAGAGCACGGTCGGCGGCATCGATGAGCTCGGCGGCCGTCCTCCCGTCCTGCCACCAGATGGCCACTCCCAGGCTCAAGGTCACATGCTCGGGAACGACGTTCTCCTGGAAACCCGTCCTGAGCATCTCGGCGACGGCAACGCCCTGTTCAGCCGCCATATCGGGAAGAAGCACGAGAAACTCTTCTCCCCCATATCGTGCCGCTCTCGCCCCCATGGGGACGCTCGCCCGGAGGTAGCCGCCTAGCTTCTCGAGAAGGCGGTCGCCGCGAAGGTGCCCGTACCGATCGTTATAGGCCTTGAAGTGATCGATGTCGATCATGAGTATCGTGAGGGGACTGTTGCTCACCATGGCTTTGTGCAGCTCCTCGGCAAGCGCTTTTCGCAGCTCTCGGCGGTTGATGAGCTGAGTCAGCTCGTCGGTCGTCGAAAGTCTCTCCAGATGCTGGTGACTCGCCTTCAAAGTCGCCGCCATCTGGTTGAATACCTCGGTGAGATATCCGATCTCGTCTCGACTCTTCACGGGAAGATCGGATCCATAGTCGCCGCGGGCAACGCCGTCGGCGCGGAGAGCGAGCCTCTCGAGGGGCTCCGTGAGGGTCAGGACGAGACCGTAGGCCAGCCCGACAACGAGCACCACGGCAACGGCGCTCAACAGGAGAACACGCCGACGCAGCTCGGTGACCGAGGCGAAAGCCACGTCCCAGTCGGTGGTCACCGTGAGACGCATCGGCTCCTGCAGGTCCATCGCGTGAAGGGAATGAGATACTCCAAGGGCGACTTCCCCCCGACCGTCGCGCAGCTCCGCGACGCGGCCGTCCTCGATGAGTCTTTCGGGAAAATCGGCGCCGGGATCCGGGTCTCGAGGGTGGGCGAACACCAGACGGTGGGAGTCGGTCGTGATACGCAGTCGTTCGACCGTCTGACCGCTGCCAATCAACTCACGCAGCGATTCGAAGTCGCAGACCAGCGCGATACGGCCGAGAACGCGCCCATCGTCGCCGAAAATTGGGCTCTGGACCCACAGATAGGCACCCCGCGCGCCCCAATCCAGGATCGAGCCGGCCCCGACCGGCTCTTTGGCAACGCGAGCGATATCCAGGTCGCCGAGGGATCCCGCCGAGGCCACCAGTTCGCCCGCGGGATCGAGAACCGCCAGGGCTCGATACACGCGATACCGCCCCTGAACTTCCTGAAGATAGGAGCCGATCCAATCCTTGCCTTCGCGGGGGCGAGCCATGTGAGCCACGACGATGGTCGAGCCTGCGAACACCCGAGCATCTTGCCGGCGCTCCTGATGCCATTCGATGATCTTGGCTGCGTTCAGAGTCGCGCGCGAGTTCAACTGGTCCGAGAGCTTCTCGTTGAGTGTCTTGCGCGCCGCGAGGTAGGACGAGGTCCCAACGAGAGCCGTGGGCAGGGTAGCGGCCACGATCACGAGGCCCAGCACTTTGTCGCGAATGGACCAGACCGAATGTTTTCGCTCCAGTTCGGCCGCCGATCGTGACTGTTCCAAAAAGGGACGCCCCCCAACCCAAGTAAATAAGGTAGCAATAATTAGGCCACCCGTCTGTGGCTCTCATCCAGCTACCGTCCCCGTTTGGCCCGGGCGAACCTTCGTCTCCGTTGCTCGGTCGCGTCGGGCGCGACCGCGACGGCGGGCTCCGGCAAGGACGGTTCTCCGCCGGGACGCGGCTCCAGGTGCTTCTCTTCACGCGCGGAGCCCGGATCTGCGGAAGGTTTCGGCATCGTCCTGCGAGCTCGCCAGGCGCCCATCTCCGCTCTCCGCCAACCGATTCGACTGGCCAACGCTTCGAGAAGGACCATGCCGAGGAGCACCCAGAGGAGCGCCGGCCGGAGATCGAGTCGTCCGCCGTCGAGGCGATCGTCCCACATCGAAGTGAGCTCGGTTCGGTCCGCACCGCCGCTCGAGCGGGAAAGCGCCCGGAGCTCCGCCAGGCGCCGGGCATCGAAATCCCACTCCGCTCCTCCCGGAGCCGCGATGGGGCCGAAAGGGATGACGGCGCCACTGGCCCGAACGGCACCGCGGATGTTGTCGCCGCTCTCGAGGTCCCGGGTGGCACGAAAATGTCCGGGTTCAAGCCGCTCCCAGACCAAAGGCTCGATGTCCCGGCGAGTGCTCCGGACGAGAAGGACCTCGGGCGATTCCCGAGCGAGCCGCTCCTCCCAGCTCTCGTCGAACCAGAGGTCGATCGAAAGCGTCGTCCCGTCGAGCTTCGTCTCGACTCCCATGCCCGGGGGAACGTCGTCGCCCATGAGCCAACGACCGAGTGTCTGAACGAAGTCTCCGTAACCCGGCCAACGGCGCACCGTTCCCGAGAGCTCACCGCCTAGCGGAAACGAGACCGCTGCCACTCGCCCCGATCCTCGACTCCACAGGGCCACGAGCGGGGCTTCGTACTCGTCGGTCGTCACCGCCGCGGCGGCCGCGTCCTCGCGAAGATAGCTCAAGTTGTAGGCATCGACGGCTCGGAGCCCTGAAATCGGCTCCGAAGCAACTTCGTAGATTCCCGCGGTTGCTCGAAGACCGACTGTTTCCTCGAGGAAGGCGGACCGAGCCACGGCCACGGTCTCCTGAGCGAAGAGCGCCGGCAAGGTGGAAGGGTCGGCGTTGAAGAAAATCCGCCCCTGACCTCTTCGCGCGATGTCTCGAAGGAGACTGGCGTCGGCGTCCGCTTCCGTTCCGAGCCCGATGACGCTCACCGTGACCCCTCCCCGCACCATCTCTTCCAGAAGAACGGCGTAGTTTCCGGGCTCCTCGGAATCTGCGGCGTCGGAAAAGAGAATCACGTGGCGCTGGCCTTGAGCCGACCGCTCGAGCGTCTTCCAGGCGGCGCTCAGCCCCTCGTAAACATAGATGCCCCCACCCGTACTGTTGATGCGGCGCACCTTGTCGACGATCGCGCCCGCCCCATTCCGGAGCGGCGTAAGGGGCACGATCTCGTGAGGGGCGCTGTCGACCGCAAACACCGCGACCGAGTCGTGAGGCCCGAGGAGCTCGATGCTGCGGGCGGCGCCCTCGTTGGCGAGATCCATCTTGGTCCGCCCTCCGTCGACTCCGGCCGACATGCTCCCCGAGCGATCCATTACGATCGCCATCGCCACGCTGAGAGTTCTGTGCTCCTCGCGAAGCTCCATCGACACCGGGAGCAGCTCGTCGACGGGGGAACCGAAATAGCCTCCCGAACCGAAGCTATGGCGTCCCCCTACCATCAAAAGACCTCCACCCTGTACCCGGACGAACGCGTCGAGGGCCTCCAGAAACTCGTCCGAGACCTCGGCCGCAGGCACGTTGTTGACAACGACGGCGCGGGCCCCAGCAAGGCGGCCCAGACGCAGGCGGGACGCCTCAGTTACTTCATCGACCTCGAATCCCTGCTCACGAAGAGACGTACCGAGGGGATCCGCCGCGTAGGCGGTGACGAGAACGAGGCGCGGTCCGGTCTCGATCTCGATGAACGCGGTGGCGCGGTTGTTTCCCGGATAGGCATCGTTCGAATCGAGTCGGATCTCATACTCGACGGCCCCTTCGCGACCGGCGAGACGATCGGAGAAGTGCAACCGCGCCTCGCCGTCGACGATGCTTGCCGATGCCTCTACCTGCTTCTCACCGTTTCGAAGAAAGGTGTATGGTGCTTCCCCGTCGATGGTGCCACGCAGCCGCACGTCGATGGCAAATGGCTCGTGAGGCCTTCCCCGGGTCGGAAGCTCGATGCTCTCGACCGCGAAATCCGCTCTCTCGTCCGCCGACACGAGGCGCAGGTCCAGGGGGACGCCCTCGCGGCCGATCCGTTCCTCGAGTGCGCCGAGAGGCTCGGTGCTGTACCCATCGGTCACGATCAACAGACGTCGGTTGCGCCCCGAGTCCTCGCTCGAGAGAGCAAAAGTGATCGCGCTCGCGAGCCGCGTCCGCTCGCCCAGATCGGAGAGAGGCTCTCCGTCGGAGCGACCCCGAAGCCGCACTTCGTCCGCGAACTCCACGATGAGTACTCGATCGTTTCGCGACTTCGAACGTTCCAGAAGACTCACGATCTCGTCCTCTCGCGGTTGGACGAGCTCATGGGCGGAAGCCGAGTGATCGAGCAAGAGCCAGAGGTCGATCGCGTCTCCCCGGTCTCGCAGATAGGGACGAGTCAGAACCAGAACACACAGGACCATTGAGGCGAAGCGAAGCGGGCGCCGAAGCCGGGGCCTGGGCCAATACCAGGCGGTGAAGGCGAGGGCGGCGAGAAGAAGCAGCCAGTGGGGCTCCTCCATCGCCGGCACGTCACGCCTCCCGCCGACTCCAGCCGGCGACGAGCAGCCCCATGAGGGCGAGGACCCACAGGGTCTCGAACGGATCCCGCTGGCTGCTTCTCGCGATTGCTTCCTGGTGCTCGGCTTCGTCCAGACCGAGCGACGAAGCTTCTGTCAGATCCGCTTCCCGGACGTCGGCAAAGCGCGCCGCGGCGCGGAGGAGCGTACGGTCCCCGCTTCGGACCTCGAAAACACCGGGCTCGAGCGGCGCCCGAAACGCCGACCCGCCGAGCGGGACACCATCGATCTCGAGCGGTCCATCAGACGCGACGCTCAAGAGCTGACCGGTCTCGACGTTTTTCTGTTCGCTCGCGATCTTTGAGGAACGCACCGCGGCAGCGAATCGATGAAGCGCGAGCACGAACGCCGGCACCCGATCCGCGTTCGAACCGTCCAGGCCAAAATGAAGCACAAGCTCGGGAAGTTCGCCCCGAAGAACCATCAAAGGAACGTCTCCTTGCCACAGCAGCACGCGATCGTCCCCGGAGAGCTCGACATCGGGCCGCCCGCGAACGAGCAGGCCGCGAAAATCGAGCCCCTCCACGAAGGGATGCCTCTCGGCTACGATGCGTCCCTTTCGATACGAAGCTCCGCCGTTTCCCGAGCGGAAGACCAGCGCCGCGGCCCCCCCGACAGGTTCGTCCGCGATGGCAAGATCCGACGCGGCGGCCGACTCGACTCGGTCGAAGGGCTCGAGCGTTTCCAGAAAGCGCTCGATGAACCGGTTTTGGCGAAGAGTTGGGGCGACGTAGATTCCGAGGGGCTTCGGGCGCGGTCGCAGAAGAACGAGCCCATCGTCCAGCGCGAACCGGTCCGCCTCCAGATCGAGCTCGACGACGTCCGCTCCCGCAGGCAGAGAGCCCTGAAGGAACGCCAGCTCTCCCGGACCGAGCTCGACGCGTTCGTCACCGAGGTGTCGGAGCTGAGCGGTCCGCCCCGAGTTTTTCACGATCGCCTTCCATACGCCATCTTCTCCGATCTCGGCGCCGGCAAACCCGACGTTGTCGACCGGAGCGCCTACGGCGAGAATCTCCACGCCGGAAGGCACGGGGAGGGGGCGGTCGGTGGCGAGCACGACCCGGCCGCTCGGCCCGGCTAGGCCCAGTGCGGTGAGAAGGACGGGACCGAAGTCGTGCGTGCCCAGCCGCGGCTCGACTCGGATGCAAGCGTCTCTCGCGGGCTCCATCTCCGAGCCCGAATAGAGCGTCGCTCGTCTGACATCCGAAGCGAGCACGACCCATTCGGTCTGCGAAGCACCCGAACGAATCCTCGGGAGCTCACGATTGAGGGCGTCTGCGAGCTCGTTTCGAAAGGCGCTCATGGATGCCGAGGCATCGACGATGAGCACGACTCGCTGTCGTGCGTCGGGCCGGAGCCACCGTGGTTCGGCGAGAACCCAGGCGAGCACGCAAACGGCAAGAATGCGCAGCCAGAAGAGCGGCGACGACTGGAGCCGGTCGAGCCGGCGCCCCGCCTCGTCGGAGTCCCGGGTCACCTCGAGCAGGAACAGTGTGCTCGTGGACACGGGACGGGCCTTGACTCGGAGAAGATGGACGATCACTACGGCGGGAATCCCGATGACAAGGGCGAGGAGGCCGAGAGGGTTCGCGAAGCTCATGACGATGGCTGCACCGCGCCCGCGGGGAGCGCGTGCCGGTGAAGGGCCTCCAGAAACGTGGCGGCCGCGGGCAACTGTGAGAAGGCGACGCCGTAGCGCCGGCAAGCTGACTCCCAGAGCTGGAAGTGTCGCCGATAGCTCGCCTGGTATTGCAAGACGCGCTCGGAATCGAAGCGTTCGACCCGGCGCATCTCGCTCTCACAGTCTCGTAGCTCGAGGTAACCCGACCAGTCGGGTGACGATTCCGCTGCGCAGTAAGGCGCGAAGACGACGCCGCGGCCTTTTTCCGAAGCGAGCTTTCGCACGAAGCCGTCGGGCGCTCCGGGAAACAGGCAGTCGGTTACGAGGACGCGAAGCGAGCCCGGCCGGTACGTTAGGCTTTCCAACAGAGGCAGGTCCACCCGAAATGGCGCCGCGCGGTCAAAGGGGTCGTCTCCCGACCGCATCCGGCCAGGGTCGAGGCTCGCCGCGCCGCCTCCGTCCAGGAACCACGGGTGAATCGAGCTACCCTCGAGCCCAGCGCTCTCGAGCGCGAAGTAGAAGATCTCGAGGCTCCGCTTCCTCTTGAGCTCGTCATAGGCCATCGAAGACGAGCCGTCCAGAACGAGGTCGATCGCGGGAGTCACCTCCTCTCGGTAAAGCTTCATGACGTAGTGCTCGCTTCTCGCGTAGGCGAGCCAGTCGATGTAGCGAGGGTCGTCCCCGGGAGCGTAGGGACGGTGATCCTGGAAGTCCACGGAGCTCCCGGCGCCCGTGCCCCCCCAGTTGCCGAGCCGCCCGCGCCAGGAGCGGGCGCCGAAGGGAAGCTGAAACGAGCGCGCCGCCTGCCGGGCCGATTCGAGTAGAGCCGTCACGACGTCGAGCTCTCGAGGGCGAACCTCTCGATCCGCCGCCATTCGGCACGCGATGCTCGTACCATCACCATTACCGAAGCTACGGTCAAGATCACGAGAAGCGTGCGAACGCCGCGCGCCCCCTCGTAGCCCTCGTATCCAAGCTCGAGCACCACGGCGAGCGGCGGCACCAAGCCTCCCATGGCACGCAGCACGGCCGAAGCGCTTTCGATATTGAGGCCTTCGGCAACGAACGAGACGTAGATGGGAAGCGTCGAGAGAGCGAGGAGCAGCAGGTAGTAGCCCGTCGTGCGGCGGGAGCGCGAGAGCAACATTCGAGTGAGCGCGGCTGGGACGAGGAATGTGCCGACGAGCCCCACCCAGGCGAAAAAGCCGAGCTTGCCGGCGAAAGCGGGCAGAAGAGGAAGCGCCAGCAGCACCAGTACCGCGTAGACGAGCCCTCCCGGCCAGCCCGGGCAGAACGGAAGCATCGCGAATCGACGGAGATCCGAGCCGCGCGTGAACGACTCGTAGAGACGGGCGACGGGACGGACCGTCTCGTTGAGGGAGCCTACCAGTGTCGGCAATACGATGAGGACGGCCATCGTTGCCGCGACCGCATCGCTGATGCGCGAGAGCGGAAAAGCGGCGGCGAGCCCGACGAGCGACAGAGCGCGCAGCCGGGTCGTGTGGTTCTCGGCCGGGGGCCCGATGCGCGCCGCAGCCGCTTCGAGCATCATGAACATGACGAGCCCGCCGTAGGGCCACAGAAGACTTCCGACGCCCGGCGAGCCGACCAGCCCCCCGTGTGGCGCGAACAGAACGGCCAGCAGCATCGGGATCATCCAGAGAAGCAGGAGCACCCCCCCGAGCTTCGCCCACCTAGGGATGCGGACCGACCAGAAGCCCATCGCAGCCCCGGCGAGCAGGCAAGAGGCCAGAAGCAGCGCCCCCATCGTCTTGACGTCGAGCCAGATGTCGACGCCCCCGAGAAAGTAGCGCAGGATGACGTAAGGAAGAACGCTCGAGAGAATGAGCGCGCTTTGGGCGACCGCCGACATCCATTTGCCCAGAACGATGCGGTACGAGGAAAGCCGCGTCAACAGCAGGAGCTCGAGCGTCTTGCCCGCCACTTCCTTCTCCACCGCCTGACTCGCCGTCGCCGGAACCAGCAGGACGAGAGGCAAAGCGACGGTCAGCCAGAAGATTACCGATCCCGAAGCCGGATCCTGGCGCAGCCAATCGCTCGATACGACGCTCAATCCGAAGAAGAACAAGAGCGTCTGGAAGAGAAGAAACGCGCCGGTGAAGAGCTGGCTTCGGATTCCCTGCCGCAGCTCCTTCAGGAGAATCGGGCTGAGCCGGTCGTTCACGAGTGCCATTGCTTCTTGCTGATCCGGTCGATGAAAGCCTGCTCGAGCTTCTTCTCCTCCCGCCGGAACTCGACGACGGGAATCCCATCCATGACCATGCGGCGAAGCACCGCCGCGGCGTCATTGGGATCCGCGCTCGATAGCCGCAGGCGTGCCCCCGTCCGCGTCGTCTCGACGACCGCCACGCCCGGGTTCAGCTCCACCCAGCTCACGAGCACCCCAGGCGCCGAGGCAACCGAGACGAGATAGGAGGCGCCCTCTTCCTCTCCCAGCTTGAGGCTTTCCGCCGAGCCGTGGTGAACCACGCATCCGTCGTCGATGAAGAGCACCGAGTCACACATCTCCTCGAGCTCGGACAGGATGTGCGAGCTGATGAAGATCGTCTTTCCATCCTCGGCCAGGAGCCGCACGAGACGTTTGAACTCGACCCGCGCCTTCGGGTCGAGTCCCGCTGCCGGCTCGTCCAGGATCAGAACCTCGGGATCGTTGAGCAGCGCTCGGCCGAGACAGAGCCTCTGGCTCATTCCCTTCGAGAGGGCGGACATTTCGCGGTCTCGAAGCTCGTCGATGTCGGTGAAGACGATGACGTCCTCGACGGCACGTTCTCGATCCCTTCCCTTCAGACCGAAAGCGCGTGCGAAGAAATCGAGATACTCCCACACCGTGGTATGGGGATAGCTGCCGTAGCTGTCGGGCATCCATCCGATGCGGTCCCTTACGCGGTCGGGATAATTCACGGCGTCGTGGCCGCACACCCGCACCGTTCCGGCGTCGGGAAGATCGAGAGTCGCCATGATGCGCATCGTCGTCGTCTTGCCTGCTCCGTTCGCGCCGATGAAACCGAGGACCTGTCCGCGCTCCATCGAGAACGAGACGTCACGGACGGCCGCGACGCTTCCGAATTGCCGCGCTATACCCTTCACCTCAACGATGCCCACGAGCTTACTCCTCGCCGTCGAGACGCCCGGCGTAGACGAGAACGTCCTGCTTCCAGCGGATCGCCTCGAGCGTCTCGATCACCCCGTGAGAGGCATCGCCTGCGGCTTTCGCGAAATAGACGTCTCGCTCCCAGTAGAGCGTCCTCAAGTGGGCTTCCATGCGAGGCCCCGCCATTGCGGCTACCTCGCCCCACCATGCCTCGAACGCTTGCTCGGATGCGGGGACGAGCGCCCGTCTTTCTCCAGGAAACAGGCCACCGCCGGTCCAGAGGCTGCCTTGGCGATCACGGTAGTAGATCGTCTCGATCGGATCCTCGAGCATGGAGTGGACGCCCACGCCCGGCTCGCCGGCCAACTTCTCGATACGGGCCCGTCCAGGCCGCACGGCTTCGATTCGCTGGGCTTGAACCGAGCGGCTGCGAAACCAGTCTCCGCTGAATCGCGCACCTTCGCTCCCGAGGCGCGCCAAAGTCCAGCCTCCGCCGGAGGCGTCGAAGAGCAGGACCGGTTCGGCCACCTCGAAGCTCGTTCCCAAGAGCGCACCGGTTCGAGAGACCTGTTCCTGCAAGACGACCTCGCGGTTCCGATGAGGAAGCAGATAGACGAGGCTCGACCGGTGACCCGCGCCGCCCGCCCCGTCCTGGAGCAGGATCAGCGTCGCGAGAAAGGCGCTCGAGCCGAGAGAGAACGCGGGCATCGTCCACAAGAGCCGGGCGCGTTTGCCCTGCGGAGAGATCACGAGAAGGTTTACCGGTCCGATGAGCAGCGCGTAAGCGACCAGAAACACCGTGAGCCATCCGGCTCGCGTCGTGATCGGCGCGACCCTCTGCCCAATCCAGGCGGCGTAGTCCGCCCGGGGAGTACCGCCGAGCGCGGCGATGGCTTTGTCGTGGTCGGATTCGATGCTCGCGTGCATCCCGAGCCCGTAAAGCGTCGGAAGGAATTCCTTTCCGCCGACACGTACCAGGCGTCCACCGCGGGCTACCCAGTCGAGCAGGGCGTTCCTCACGTCGGGCGTCATTTCGATCCAGTCCTCCTCGCCGAGGACCAGCCCGTTCAGGCCGGTGAGGCCGCGCCAGTCCGAAGGCAGGAGCTTCGGCTCGACGGGAGTACCCGGGAGCGTCACGCTCGCCGCATCGACGACCGTGCTCGAGACGCCCACCGTGGCGCTTCCCTGGGCGTCGTAGCTCGAGAGCGGGTACTGATATCCCGGATTCAGGACGCCGAAGCCACGGACGCGCATCGAGAGCGAGCTCTGCTCGAATAGGTCGCCCGCCTGCGGAACCACGATCTCGTGCGTGCTGACGCCATTAGAAGGCACCTCGATGACGAAAACCGACTCGCGGGTCTTGCCGTTCTGCCCGTTGGACTCGAAATCGAAGAACCATTGCCGAGCCCGGTTCGAATCGTTCTGGATCGTGACGCGAAGGGGCGAATAACCCCAATTCGCCGGGAGCGGCTTGTGCACGTCGATGCGTACGTGCGCGTCGTCCCGCGTCTGAATCCACAGACTGTCGGCGCTCGGCACGGCCAGCATAAGCAGAAACAGGAGACTCGGAGTGTTCATCCCGGGATCTCCTCGAGAGTGGTCGGAAGCTTCTTGTCCTGGATCGGAACTTCCTCGAGAAGCGCGCGGACGACGTCGTCGGTCGTCTTCCCCTCGAGCCGCGCCCCGTAGTCGAGGATAAGCCGATGGCGAAGCACCGGCTTCGCCGCAAAGCGAACGTCTTCGAAGCTCAGGTTGATGCGACCCTGGAGAAGCGCACGGGCACGCGCCGCGGCGACGAGTCCGATCGCCGCACGCGGACTCGCACCGTACTTGACTCCTTCGGCGCTCTTCGAGCTTCCCGGATGGGTCTGGTCCACGAGCCTGGCCACGTAGTTGGCGACGACGTCGGGAAGATAGACCGCCCGGACGAGCGCCATCGCTTCGAGGAGCTCGTCGCCGGTGAGAACGGCGGGGACGACCGGATCGGATCCGAGCTCTCGTTTCTGCACGATCCGCTCGAGCACGTCGACGCGGTTTCGACGCACGTCGAGCTTGAAGAGGAAACGATCGAGCTGGGCTTCGGGCAGTGGATAGGTTCCCTCGAGCTCGATCGGGTTCTGGGTCGCGAGCACGAAGAACGGGCTGGGGAGGACGTGGTGCTCGCCCATCACCGTGACGCTCCTTTCCTGCATCGCCTCGAGTAGCGCGGACTGCGTCTTTGGGGAAGCTCGGTTCACCTCGTCGGCGAGCACGAGGTTTCCAAATAGCGGGCCCGGCCGGAAGACGAACCGCTTCGTGCCCTCCATTTCCTGCAGCACGGGGTTTCCCGTGATGTCACCCGGGAGGAGGTCGGGCGTGAACTGGATGCGCCTCGCTTCGAGCTGCACAGCTTTGGCGAGGGACTTGACGAGCTCCGTCTTGCCCAGGCCGGGAAGACCCTCGAGAAGAATGTGTCCCCCGGCCACGAGACCGACGAGAACTTGCTCGACGAGCTCCTCTTGGCCGAAAAGAACGCCGTTGAGGCAAACTCGGAGCCGGTCGAGCTTCTCGGCCTGGCGTTTTACGGCGACCTCGTTGGCTGGTTTCATCGTCTGGCCTCTATTTGAAGTACTTTCTCAGGACGCGGCGCTCGGGCGGGCTGAGAGACTGACTCCACACGATGTCTCCGCCCTCTCCGACACCGGTGACCGCACCGGCGGCACGGCCGCTCCGAAAACCCGAGACATCGACGTCGTGATCGCCGACGCGGATGGAAAGCGTCTCTCCAAAGCTCGCGTGGGACAGATCCTCGTTCCGGACGGCCTCGACAGCCGACGTGCCCAGCTCCGTCCCCTCCGAAGCGAGCTCGATAGGAGCCGAGCCGGGTCCGCGGGTGATACCTCCCCGCCCCGGTCTGCCTGGCTCGGAAGCGGCGTCCGAAGGCCCGAGACCGAGCCCGACGAGCTCATCGCCGCTTCCGGGAAGAGTGTGGTAGAGCCGCTCCTTGGCGTTGCGAATGCGCTCCATCTCCTCGTCGGTCAGTCGGCGCGGGTTGCGCTCGCGCGCGAGCACGTGAAGCGGGCGCGAAAGTTTCTGGCTCAAGGGAAGGGCGCGTCCCAGATCGAGCTCGTCGATCGCCCGCCGAAGCGTTCGGTTCTCGAGCCGCCGCTCCTCGAGAGGAGCGCTCTCGGAAAGCTGGGCCAGCTCCTGGAGCTCGCCCTCCACGCGCTCCAAGCCTTCGGCGAGCGCCCGCATCTCCGATCCCAGCTCCTGTTTCAGGGTGTCGCTCGCTTCCAGGCTCTCGTGACTGAACCACTCGTCGCTCGGCCGGTTGCGGAGGGAGTCGAGACGCGCCTCGAAGGCATCGAGAGCTTCCTCGGCGACGATCTCTTCTTGTCGCATCTCATCGATGGCGCGCTCCATCTCTTGCCAAGAAAGCGGCCCCCCGTGACCCGTGACTCGAGGCTCGAGGCGAGCCGGGACTGGCACCAGGGCGGCTAGCGCCAGCAGCGCGACCGAGAACGCAAGCGGGGGAACGATCCGGGAAAGGCGCCAGGCGAGCACCGGTGGTAAGCGTGCCGGCGCCGATGGCCAATCAACCACCCCATCTTCCGCGGAACCGAGCCGGTTGTTCAGACTGAGTCGGTGATCGAGCCAGACAAGCGCGTCCTGCCGGTTGTAAAACGCATCGCGCTCGCGAAAATATTGAACGACCCCCGCCGCGACGAGAGTACCGAGACAAACAAGAGCCCAAACCGATGGAGGAGCCTCCCCGCCGCGGCCTCGAAACCATAGAAAGGCGATGGAGAGAAGGACGCTCGCCACCGTCCAGACAGGCAGGACCTTCTCCAGCCACAGACCGAAGCTCAGCTTCAGCGACAGCCTGCGTGCTGCACGGCGCCAGAATCGTTTCGGCATCTTTCCCGGCTCGGAGAAACCCCTATCAAGCAGTGTAAGCAGGAAATCGGGCGATTGCGAGGAGAGGATGGGGAGAAATGGGCACCGAAATGGCGAAATGGTCATCGCCGACGGGCAGGACCAGTAGGGGTCCACCCGCGGGGAGCCCCAAAAGGGAGGCCATCGAACCGGAATTCCAGGAAAACGTCCGATCGTAAGGCTAGGGTTGAATCCCTGCTGAAAGCCCGGAGTTCACCGTATGTCCAGCCGCGTACGGGCAGGCGAGACTGAGCTCATGAGCTTGCTGAGTTTTCTGCTACTGCTGTTTATCGCGGCCATTTGTGGCGCTCTCGGCCAGAGCATCGCCGGCTACTCGTTCGGCGGGTGTCTGATGTCGAGCCTCGTCGGCTTCATCGGCGCACTCGTCGGCGTGTGGCTTGCCAGTGCCTTGGGACTGCCCACGATCCTCGTCGTGAACGTCGGAGGCGAGCCCTTCCCGATCATTTGGTCAGTTCTCGGCTCGGCTCTCTTCGCACTGGTGGTGGGATCGCTCGCGCGTACTCGCTACGTCTAGCAGGCTGATCGAAAAGTACAGCCCAGCGTGAGCGAGCGGAGCGAGCCCGGCGCGCTCGTCGCGCCGTAAGCAGCTCCAGCCGTGGCGATCGTTTACGGGTCCCACCACGGCAATGAGTACTAAGGCACCTAGGTACGCTAACGCCACGGCGTTGTTGCGGTGCGAATGGGCGCCGCAAGCGCCGAGCGGTGTCGGCCGATGCGGTCACGGGGCCTGCCACGGCATCGAACACTCATTACTTACGAACACGGTATTCTTTCCGCTCGCGCGGGACAGGTAGAGGTCGGCACATTGAAGGCAGATGCCCTCCGCTGGGCGCCATTCGGGAAACTCATTCTGTATGGTTGTGACGACGCGGGCTTCCAACCGTTCGGGATGCGCGAAGAAAGCCGTCGTGGGAAATCCGCAGAGGGGGCAACGACCCGAGGGCGATTCTCGACCCCCCGGTGTCACGGCGAAGGCGAGGAGCTCCGGGTGCCGGGGACGCGGTCCATGAAAGAGCTTGTCGAAGCACGAGGCCGCCTCGGAGCCGAGCGCGACGAACGTCTCGGTGAACTCTCGTTGCCGGCGGGCCTTTTCCTCCGGCGGAAGCTTTCCCCGAGCCTCGAGCCGGCCGTCCACCGTGGTGTCCCATAGCACGCGGTAGCGTGACTTCAGAAGGTTCTCGTAGCTCGCTCCGCCCTCGATGCCCGTCAGGTCCCGAACGTAGCCGAAAGACGGATCGAGCATGTCCTCGACGTGGAGGAGCTCGCGGCGGAAAAAGAGCTCGACTCGAGCGAAATCGAGAAGCGAGCGCGGGGTAAGCTTCAGGACCAGCGCCGGCCGGTGCTCGGATGCGAAAGATGATCGGCTCTCGTACAGATCGGCGCCCTCCTCCTTCTTGCGCACGGCCTTCAGCACGAGACATTTCGAGACGCTCGCCAGGATGGCCTCGCTTTCCCTCAGAAGGCTCGACATCGGTTGGCCGAGATGGAGCGCGGCGAACCATTGGGCGTCCAGGTTTCGGAAGCGCCTCTCACGATCCTCCAGGTCCTCGATCTCGTAGATGGGGTCTCGTTCGCGGCGATAGCGGTACCGCCTCTCCGGGCCCTCCGCCTCGATGGCCAGAAGCACCGCCTCTTCGACCAGGGCCGGATCCAGCTCGACGCGTGCTCTAGACATCGAAGGAAGAAAGACCCGGTTCGTCGTCGAGGCCCCGTCCACAGGCCATGGGAACGTCGTCCGGTTCGACGGAGCTCAGCGGAAGCGCTTCCGGGCCCGCGGGGAGGCCGAGCTCCCGGGCGAGGGCCGCGAGAAAACCGGCACAGAGCTCTCCGAGACGGCCGTAGAAACCGCCGAGGTCCTCCCGATACAGGCTCATGCCGAAGGCCGCTCCGAAAAAGCCGAGGTGCTCCCGCACGAAGCGCCGGAGTGCGTGCCGCGTCACCTCGAACATCTCCTGAGAGCCGTTCTCGAGCGCGTAGGCCTCTTTCATCGACAGGAGCTCCAGGAACTCGAGCTCGCAGGCAATGTGGTCCCATCGCTCCTTGGAGGAAGCCGCAGGCTCGAGACCGAAAGCCCGATAGAAACCCACGATGTCGGAAAGCTCCTGGGCTTGCAGGAGCGGCTCTCTTTTCCCGTACTCAGTCTCGTAGGGGCAAACGCGACCGCGGAGGCTGTGGCCGAAGAGCCGGTTATAGCTCGCTCGAAGCTCCTCCAATGGTGGCAGTGGCCCCCGCACCAGGGCCTCGGCCGCGTTGACGAGATCTTCGGTTCCCCTATCCCCCAGAGCTCGGCTCGCTCGCTCGAGAGCACGTTTCGCATCCAGAGACAGCACGTCCTGGAGCGCGACGGGTTCCGGAGCTCTGAGCCCTAGCTTCAAATAGCGAGCCACGACGGCACGGCCGAGAGCGCGGTCGACCATCCGGTCCGAGCTGGTAAGTGTCTCCATGACCTGCTCCTTCAGATTGAGTTCGCGTGGGTCGCGTCTCGCACGTGCAGGGGCTCCTCGATCTGAGTGCGAAAGAGCTCTTGGCCACGGGCGCCGAAGGCGACTACGGTGTCGTTGTAGATCTGAATGTCCCGACCCCGGTACTGTCCCTCGTAGACGAGGGGACCCTCCTCGATCTCGTAGCGGAAGATGATCCGATTCGAGCGGCGGAAGAGCTGGAGCACCGCGAGAAGCTCTCGATCGGGAAACGTGTAGCGCTCGATGGCCCTCTCCACGCCGGGTCCGAACATCTGCTCGAGATAATCCCTCGGCACCCAGCGAGGTGGGATGTAGTAGCCGTTCGGCTGCGTTCCCAGTTGTGGGTAGAGCGGGAGCGCTACTTGCGCCACGTGAACGAGGTAGTAAAGTGGGTTCTGCCGATCCTCGGCCCAGGCGCCTCCCTCGTCGAGCTTCACCAGCCCCTGGAGGCGGATCTGCCCGATGCACGCGGCCATGCACCGCGTCTCCATGGGCTCGCCTCCGGTCTCGGGATCGGTTCCCTCGACGCGCGGATAGCAGGCGATGCACTTCTCGCTGACCCGGGTGTTGCCGCGATACATGCTCTTCTTGTAGGGACAGGCTTCCACACACTTCCGGTAGCCGCGGCACTGTTCCTGGTCGATGAGAACGATTCCGTCCTCGGGCCGTTTGTAGATCGCCTGTCGCGGACACGCGGCAAGGCAGGCGGGATAGGAACAGTGGTTGCAGATGCGGGCGAGATAGAAGAACCAGGTGTCGTGGACGGGGAGCTCCGTTCCCGAAGAGTGAAGAGCGTTTCTGACGCCCTTGGGCCCGAGCGGGTTGTCTTCATAGATGTTTGGCGAGTTCCATTCCTCGTCGGAAGGAAGATACCCGAGCACCCGTGAGCTCTCGGTTCGAAGAGAGGTATCGTTGACTTCGAAGATGGTCTTACCCCGAAACTCGCCGTACGGCGCCTCGCGGCTCTCGGAGAGATTCTGCTGCCAGTACTGCCCCTCGGGATCGGCATCTCTCAACATGCTCAGAATCTTGACGTCCCAGAACTGAGGGTACCCTCCATAAGGCTTCGTCTCCACGTTGGCCCACCACATGTGCTCCTGGCCCTTGCTGAAAGTCCAGGTGGACTTGCAGGCCATCGTGCAGCTCTGGCAGGCGATGCAGCGGTTGATGTTGAAGACGAAAGCGAATTGTCTCTCCGGAAACCGGGCCTCGTAGGGATAGGCCATTTCCCGGCCAATCTGCCAGTTCCTTACGTTCGCCATCACCCTTCTCCATTCGATTTCGATGCGTCGCGTACCACGACTCGAAACCCACCCCACAGGCGCAACGCCTCACTCACGATGCGGCGGATCTCCTCCTCTCCCAGGAGCTGGTAAGCGCGATGCGCACCGGCGTAGTTCGGTCTCCGGAAGAGGCTCATCAGCCGCCCTTCGTCGAATCCCAGGGCGGCGAACTCCTCGGCGAAGGCGATGGCCATCTCCCGCGTCGTCTCCTCGTCGCCGGGCAACGACACGCCGATGAGAACGTTGGGATCGCTGGGGTCGGGCTCTTGATAGGGCATCGTTTCACTCCTGACGTCGATTCAGGCCTTCCGCACCCGCGTCACCCGGCCGGCGAGATACTCCTTCATGAAGTCGTTCTCGTTGTCGGGTGTGTAACCCGTGGTGGCGGGCTTCCAGATCCCCTTCCCTCCGAGACCTCCGTCTTCGGCTTTGGTCACCCGGACCAGGGTCTCCTTGGGAACGGTGTTGACTGCATGGTTGTCCGCCTCGCCTCCGAAAATGAAGCTCATCATCGCCTTGGATTTGTGGAAGAGCGTGTCCGTCTGGTGCATGGGCATGTGCCAGTTGCGGGTCACCGACTGCTGGGACCCGTAGCGCAGGTTCGCCTGATAGCCCGTGTTCTCCGATAGGGCTCGTCCATCGGGCCGGCTCTCGTGAGCGCGAACGCTCTTCTCGGTGGCGATGAAGGGCGCGTGCTTCATCATCACGATGTTGTAGGGATAGGCATGGTTGTATTTGACCCGCAGCATGCAGCGGGAGACGCGGTAGAAGAACTCGTCCGGCTTCGCGCCCAAGTAGGGTCGATCGGCGGGATTGGCGTCGACGTAGACGTAGTCGCCGTCGTTGATCCCGAGATCGCGCGCCGTCTGGGGATTGATGTGGAGCTGGTGCTCACCCACACAAGGGGCTCTCTTGTCGAGTCGATAGGGATCACCGAAGTTCGAGTCGTAGAGCATGTGCCAGTCCACGTTCGACCAGCCACTGTGGACCCGATGCCGTGTCTTCGGTGTCAGGATGTAGTACTGAAATCCCTTCTCCCAGAGGAAGTTCTTGGATGTCTTGACGTTCGGCCAGGGCATCTTCACGTTTCTCACCGTGCGATCGTCCCAATGCTCCGCCGCCTCCGAAATGCCGTAGTCGTCCGGCCGGATGAAAGGATTCGAGCTCACGATGACGTTCGGCAGATAGGGCGTTGCCTCGGGCCCCTCCCGGTGGACGATGAAGTTCTCGCCGTACTCGATGGCCTCGGGAACGTCCGCATAGGCATGAATCCTGCCGGTGTCGGTGTGGAAGGGCTCGTCGTCGTGCACCTGTTCGTAGAAGGGAATGCGGGGGTAGGTGCGGAAGTTCATGAGCGCCCCGCCCGGAGGCCCGTAGCGTCCGGCCATAATGTCCGAGACCGTGTACCCCTTGGTCGTGGTGCAGCTGTCGAGAAGCCGCTGCAAATAAATCTCTCGGTGCCCCTCGTGCTCGAATTTGAAGACGTCGTGGAAGCGGGAATCCCCGGTCACCTCCCCGAGCGCCTCGGCGATGCCCGCGAGTATCGTGAGATCATCCTTGCTGTCGAAGACCGGAGGAATGCCTCCCTTCCAGACTTGAAGAAACGGGTTGGAGCAGCTCGCCGTGACCTCGAGGTCGCGAAACTCCAGCCAGGAGTTGGCGGGAAGGGCGATGTCCGCGTACTCGATGGATGCAGTCATCTGGATGTCGAAGGACACGATCAGGTCGACGTGAGGGTTCACGTTCTTGATCATCCCGTAGCACCACTTCGCGTTGTTGATGAGGTTCACGTTGTTGAAGATGATGGCCTTCGAGGGAGTCGGCATGTGGGTGTCGCCAGTGAAGTTCTTCCGCCCGTAGCGGGGCGTTTCCACAATGAGCGCCTGATCGCCGTGGTTCCAGTAGGCGGGTTCCTCGTCCTTGGTGTACGGGTGCGCGACGATGTCTCTACCGTTGGCTTCCGGATCCAGGTTTAGCTCGAAGGGATCCTCCGCGACCCAGCCCTTGAACCCGGGCCCGGTCCACGGCGAGCCCTGGAAGAGAGCCGCTTTGTAGTTGCCTGCCCAGGTGTGGCAGCCGGCGCCGGGCTTCCCGATGTTGCCGGTGAGCATGAGCGGCAGATAGGCGGCCCGGTTCATCTCCGTCGCATGGAACCAGTGGTTGATGCCCTCGCCCTGATGGATGGCCACGGGGGCGAAGGTGGCGATATCCTCCGCGAGCTGCTCCACGAGCTTTCGCGGCGCCTGGGTGATCTCGCAAACGGTGTCGAGGTCGTAGTCCCGGAGGTGCGTCTGGTAAAGAGTCCACAACGTCGAGCAGGTCACGGTGCTCCCATCGGCGAGCGCGACTTCAAACGTCCCCTCGAGCGCGGGTCGGATGCCCAGTCCCGCCATCCGGTTCCCCACGTCGTCCCGGGTGATGGCTCGCGGCGCGCCCTCCGCCTCGTCCCACAAGACGCGGTCACCGATTCGTTCGTGCTGCTCGGAAGTCAGTCCCTGGATTCTCATCGAAGGGCCTCCGGAATCCAGAGAGGATTGGTAGCCGGCAAAGACCTCATCCGCGCGCAGTCGCTTCAGGTTGTCGTGGCGAACGAGCAAGGGGAAGTCGGTAAATCGTTTGACGAAGTCCTCGTCGTAGTGACCCTTCTCCATCATGAGCCGGGTGATGCCCAGCCAAAGGGCCGCATCGGTCCCCGGTCGGATCGGAATCCAGTAGTCGGCTTTGGTCGATGGCGGGCCGTACTCGGGAGCGATGACGACGATCTTCCCGCCTCGCTCCATACACTCGATGAACCAGTGGGAATCCGTCAGCTTGTTCTCCACCAGATTCTTGCCGTCCATGATGATGAGCTTGGAGCTCCTCAAGTCGTTGAAGTCGCAGTCCGAGGCCTGGAGTCCGTGGACCCAGGGATGCCCCGGCGCCTGGTCGCCGTGCCAGGTGTAGTTCGACCAGGTTCGACCCGCGCGCGCCGCTTCCGGTCCGACGCCCCGCACCTGGGCATCCAGGAGGGCCAAGCTGTTGCAGAGCCGATACATTCCGTATTTGCCGAGCACGCCGAGGAGGCCCATTCCACCGCGCATCTTGATCGTTCGCGTGCCCGCACCGCCCATGGCCTCGACCATCTCCGGCTGATAACCCTCCTCGAGCAGCCGCCTTTTTCCCTCCTCGCCGCTGTACGTCCGGGAGATGGCCTGGAGGGCCCGGGCGATGTCGCGGAAAGCATCCTCCCAGCTGATTTGAATGAACTCGTCGCCCCCGCGGTCATCGAACTTGTACGCCGAGCGGAGCTCGGGAGTAAGCACGGGAAAACCCGCGTCCGCCCACTGCTTCCATCCCCTCCGAACGATGGGATGGCGAAGCCGATAGGGTCCGTAGATGACCCGATGAAAGGTGTAGCCCTTCGCGCACTGGCGCGGGTTCCAGTTGGCGGTGGCCTTGTTCCCGTAGAGGTCGGCGTAGTCCTGGTAATCGTAGGTCGAGCCGCTCCGGACGACGATGCCGTTCCTCACGTAGGCCCGGATGCGACACGCGTGAGTGTCATTGGGCGAGCAAACCCAGTCGAACCAGCGGTCGTAGCGGTACTGATCGTGATAGATCTTCTCCCACTCCCGCGACACCGTGCGATGGAGCGGGTTCTCCCGCGGCACGGCCGGCTGGAGAAAAGTGCAAGCGGGATCGAGCGCGACTACCGAAGCGCCGAGGCCGCCGCTCAGGTATTTCAGGAACAGACGTCTATCCATCTCCGGCGACTCCTTTCAAGGAGCAAGGACCAATTCCTGCCAAATCGTGACCGATTTCTTGCCGTCGCGATCTCCCGCGCTCCCGTTCCACACAGCGAACGCCACCGAGGCCGTTTCGCCGGGACTCAGAGAAGCGCCGTCGGCTCCCTGGGCCCGGAGACTCCGTCGAAAAAGCACGCGGTAAGAGCCCGTCGAGTAGACGCCGGACGCCTGGACGGCCCGGTCGATGTTTGGCCGCGCTCTCAACGTGCTGAACCCCTCGGCGCGGAGATCCTCGGCGGGACTCTCGGGAAGCGGGTTGGACACGATGTTCCCCACGCCCCATGCGGTAACGTACGTGGGATCCGAGTCGAGCGTGAGCGCGTTCCGCGTAGGCTGTTCCAGCGGAGAGCGCCGGAAGTTGGGATAAGAGTCGATTCCGATGTTCGGATAGATCTTGTCGAGCTCCTGGAAGGCCGGCTCCATGTCCGCCTGTCTCTCGGACTTCCACATCCAGATATTCACCGGCACGCCCAGCTGGCCCATGGCGAAAAACGGGGGAGCGGCGCTCACCGAGAACTGGACCGCCGCGGCGTCGCGAAAATCCTGAGGTCGGATGGCGGTGTGATCGTACGTGTCGTCCGGCCAGACCATGAGGAGCGCGAGCTCCTCTCCATCGTGAAGCGCTCTGACGGTGACCTCTTCGGGCCGGTCGTCTCGCCACCAGAGCGGCATCAAGTGCAGGTTCACGGCATCCGTTTGCCTCCAGATCCCATCGTCGGGGTGCTCGGGAAGCGACTCCACCCGGCTCGCCACGATGCGAAACTTTTTCATTTCCATCTTGGCTCGCTGCTCGGGGCTCGAAAGCGACAGCACGAAGTGCGTCAGATGCCACGCGTCTTCGCCATAGATGTAGGGGCTCATGGGCATGGGTGAGCCGGGGAGCCCCGCGACGATACGGCGGTACACGTGCTCGCGATCGGGAGCGCCTTTGAAGATGCCCGCGGTCAGGTCCCGGGGGCGGGTGGGCCGTCCCTGCGAGTCCACCTGTTCTTGCTGGCCGTCTCCGCGGCCGGTCGCTCCATGACAGGCGGCGCAGTTCTGCTGGTAGAGCTCTCGAGCTCGATTCGCCGCGGCAGTGTCGTAGGCTGGCTCGCTGGGGATCTCCAAGAAACCCCGTCCCTCTTCGAAGGGCTGAGTGGGAACGTAGGTTTCTCGAATCTCCATCGACTGTGTGGAGAATGTCTTGATGTAATGCACCAATCCCCAGCGAGCTCTCTCGTCGAGATGTGCCCACGAAGGCATCGCCGAGCCCGGCATGCCCCGCGAAATGGTTCGGAAGAGATCCTCGTCAGTAGGGACGCGATCCCATGTCGAGACCAGACGATATTCGCCCCGGGTGAAATCCCGTGGGCGCGGATAAAGAAGGTAGGCGGCGTCTCCCGCTCCGTCGCCGGCAAGACCATGGCAGGAAGCGCACTCTTTCTGGTAAGTGAGTCTTCCGAGCTCGATCAGATCGTCGCTCGCCTCGAGCACGGACGAAGGCTCGATGGATAGGTCGATGGCTCCGCTCGTCTGAGAGGTGCGTCCGTCGCAGGCAGCAACGCTGAGAAGACAGCCCGTAATCGCCGCAGTCGATCGAAGCGGCCGACGCCTCATAGTCCCTCCCTTCGACTCTTGGAGCGAAGAGAAGCAAGACGCGGACCAAGATGCGCGAAACGTAAGTACCGCTCGGTGCGCTGCGGGGACGCTGAGAGTGCCCCGCGGCGAAACGATACGAGCGTTTTCGCTCAAGACTGGGTGATTCGACCCAAGCAGGGTGATGAAAACTCAACCCACCCTGCGCGAGCGGAGCGAGCCCGGCGAGCCTGCCGCGCCGTAAGCAGCCCGAGCCGTGACGGCTCGATCGATTGCGGGTCCCTCCACGGCATTGAGTATTCAAGCAGGCTGATGAAAAAGTACAGCCCAGCCTGCCGAGCGGCGGCCAAGACTTCCGCTGCGAGATCGGCGCGAAGCGCCGCAAGGGCCGAGCCGTGGCGGCACGATCAATCGCGGGTCCCGCCACGGCACTGAGCACTGAGAGTATCAGCACGTATAATCCCTGCCCATGCCCAAGACCCTCAAGCGCCAGCTTGGGCTCGCCGCGGTCATGGCCGTCGTCATGGGGGACATGCTCGGCTCGGGCATCTTCTTCACTCCGGGGGAGCTAGCCGCCGTCGCCGAACGGCCTTGGCAGGTCTATTTAATTTGGGGACTCTGCGGGCTCATCGTTCTCTGCGGCGCGTTGACCCTGGGCGAGCTGGCATCACGGCTTCCGCGCGCGGGAGCGACGTATCACATCATCGCTGAGCGCTTCGGTCCTCTTTGGGGCTTCGTCAAAGTCTGGATGGAGGTCTTCGTCAGCGCTCCGGGCTCGGTGGCGGGCATCGCCATCGTGTTCGGCGAGTACACCAAGCGTTTTCTCGGCGAAGCGACGCCGGGCTCTCCCCAGGCCTGGGGCATTGCCGCGATCGTCGTCTTCGCGACGATCAACCTCCTCGGCGTTCGATGGGGCGGCAGGACGCAGATCCTCTTGACGGGCATCAAGCTGGCGGGCCTCCTCGCGCTGGTGCTCGGAAGCCTGTTACTCGTCGATGCCGTTCCCCTCGGGGAGGTGAGCGCCGCCGGAGGCGGGCTGCTTCATTTTCTCCGTTTCCTGGGCCTGGGTGTCGCCGCCGTGCTGTTCACCTACGACGGTTGGACCGACGTCTCTCACGTCGCCGGCGAAGTCGACTTGCCCAAGCGCAATCTTCCGCGAGGCCTCGGCTTCGGCGTACTGGGGATCATGCTGCTCTACCTCCTGGTGAACTTCGCTTTTCTGCGGGTGATGCCGCTCGAGGTGATGCGCGACGAGGGCGCCACCGTGGCGACGGTGCTAGCGACGGCGACTTTTGGGCCCACCGGCGGCCGGCTCGTGACGGGCTTCATCATGATCTCGATCTTCGGAGCGCTCGGCGGGCTCGTCATGACCGCACCCCGCCTCGTCTACGCCCCGACGGCAGAGTATGCCAGGCTCACGGAGGGCCGCTTCGGCAACGCGCTCTTCCGAACCCTGTCCTACGTCTCCCCGCGCACCAGCGTACCCTCGGCGTCCATCCTGTTCTGCTCGGCGCTTTCGATCCTCGCCATCCTCTTCTTCCAGACCTTCGACCGGCTCGTCTCCTTCATCGTCGTCCCGCTTCAGTTCACCAACATCCTGACGGTCGCGGCGGTGTTCCGCCTGAGAAAGCGGGGAGGTGACGAAGCCGAGCAATACCTGACCCCGGGCTATCCTTTCGTGCCTCTCGTCTTCATCCTCGTCATGTCGCTCCTCATGGTGAATGCCATCGTGTTCGATCCCGTCGACACCCTCATCGGCGTCCTGCTCACGGCGGCCGCGGTGCCTGTCTATCTGGGGATGCGCCGCGGGCGATCTCCATAGCCCACGTCCTCGACCTCGGCCAGCCTTCCGAGCTGGCGCAGGAGCACGTCGGCCGACCGCTCGCTCTCGAGCGTGAGCTTCACCACGAAGTGTCGGCCTTGGCCGTCGAGAACGGCATCGACCCCGACGACCTCGAAACCCCGCCGTCCCACCAGAGCGACGACACGCTCGATCGAGCGCTCGGCCCGCGCGAGACGAAGCGCGATGCAGAACGTCACCGATGCGCTCCCACGAGCATCTCTTCGTTCGCACAGTTCGGCGGGACGAGCGGCCAGACGTTCGCCTCGGGGTCGATCTCGACATGAAGAAGCGCCGGCCCTTTCGAAGCAAACAGACGATCGATGGCACTTTCTTCTTCCCGGCCCGCCTGGACACCGAAAGCCTCGATACCAAACGCCTCGGCCACGCGGGCGAAGCAGGGATTGTCGTCGAGGGCGACCTCGCTGAAGCGCCGGCCGAAGAAGAGCTCCTGCCACTGGCGGACGAGCCCGAGACTCTTGTTGTCCATCACGACGATCTTGATGGGAAGCCCGTAGCGCTTGACGGTCGCGAGCTCCTGCAGGTTCATCATGAACGAGCCGTCGCCCGAGACGTTCACCACCGTCGCCTCGGGCCGGCCGAGCTGGGCGCCGATGGCCGCCGGAAGCCCGTAGCCCATCGTCCCCAGCCCGCCGCTCGACAGATGCTGCTCGGGCCGCTCGAAACGGCAGTGCTGTGCCACCCACATCTGGTGCTGGCCGACGTCGCAGGTGATGATGAGGTCATTCGTGGCGTTCTCCGAAAGCCGCTTGAGAAAGCGCGGACCATACACTCCGTTGGTCGGGGCATCGTACGACCATCGATACCGCGCCTTCGCCTCGAGGCATTCCCTTCGATGAGGCGCGAGCGCGAGAGGAAGGGAGAGCTCTTCGAGAAACGCCTCGATCGAACCCACGAGCCCGACGTCGGGGCGCCGCAGCTTTCCCACCTCGGCGGGATCGATGTCGATGTGAATGACCTTGGCGCCAGGAGCGAAGCTCGCGAGCCTTCCCGTGGCCCGGTCGTCGAAACGCGCGCCGATCACGACCAGGAGATCCGATCTCTGGACGGCGAGATTCGCCGCTTCGCTCCCGTGCATCCCGAGCATGCCGAGAAGGAGCGGGTGATCCGAGCCGAGCGCACCGATGCCCTTGAGCGTCGTCACCGTCGGAATGCCGGTGACGTCGATGAACCGCCGAAACGCCTCCACGGCCCGTCCGATGCCGATGCCTCCTCCCGCATAAACGATGGGGCGCTTCGCGCATTCCAGGAGATCCCGGGCGCGACGAACTTCGCCAGGCTCCGGCTTCGGCGGCGACTCCGCTTCGGGCGAGTCGGGAAACGCGAGCTCACCTTGCTGCGCCGCCACGTCCTTGGGCAGATCGACGAGCACGGGACCCGGGCGTCCCGATCGCGCGATGCGGAAAGCCTCGTGGATGGCTTCGGGCAGGTCGCCGGCGCGCCGTACCAGAAAGCTGTGCTTGACGATGGGAAGCGTCATTCCGAAGATGTCGACCTCCTGAAAGGCATCCGTTCCCAGGAGGCCCGTAGGAACCTGACCGGTTATCGCCACGAGGGGAACGGAGTCCATGAAGGCGTTCGCGATACCGGTGACGAGGTTCGTCGCACCCGGTCCCGAGGTGGCGAGACAGACCCCGACTCGACCCGTGGCGCGCGCGTACCCATCCGCAGCGAGCGCCGCTCCCTGCTCGTGACGCACGAGGACGTGCCGGATGCTCCCTCCGTGAAGGGCGTCGTACACCGGCATGATGGCGCCGCCGGGATAGCCGAAGACGATGTCCGCGCCCTCCCGGGCCAGCGCTCGAATCAGAAACGTCGCCGCGTTCATGCTTTTGCCTCAAATGAAAAAGGCCCCGTCACCCTCTCGGGTGCGGGGCCTTGTCTCGAGCGTGGTCGAAATCTAAGGGGGGCCGCACCTCCCCTTAATAATGTTGATGGCCTCGAACCACGCGAAACTCACGAGACCAGTATAACTCCTGGCTTCCCCGCGTCAACCCGGGCGCCGGCCTCCGGACCCGTGAAAGCCACCAGACCTTGGCGCGAGAGCGCTTCAGTGATTCCCGCCGCTCGAAGTTCCCGCCTCGGCGTAGACTGTCTTCTCCGCCTCTCCGCCGTCTTCGTTCCGCGCTCTGACGATGACGAGATGTCGGCCTGCCTCGCGAACCTGGAAGTAGTAGGTGAACGTCCCATCGGCGCGCACCTGGACCCGCTCGGATCCCAGTCCATAGTCGACGGTGACCAGAGCTCCCGGGTCGGTGCGTCCGTTGCCGGTGACGAGGCCGACCGATGTCACACTGGGAGTATCGGCGGTCAGCCTCGGCGGCGGCGGTGCCTCGGTCCGCCGCACGGTGAACGTCGCGCGCGCCGGGGAGCTGCGCCGATCCTCCCCATCCACGGCGCTGACTTGCCAGTGATACGTGCCTGGCTCGAGCCCGCCCTGAAGGTACGATGTCGACGAAACCATGGCATCGAATACGGGATCCACGAATTGCGCCGAGCGGTCCAGAAGGATTCGATATCTCCGGGCCTCGGCGACAGGCCGCCACCGAAACTCGACTGTGGCGGGGAAACCAAGCGAAGTGAGATGCGCTGGAGACACGATCACCGGCACGCTCGGAAGCTTGAACTCCTCCGGGGCCTTGCCCGGACTCACCAAAATTCCCTGGCCCTCTAGGACTTCGACGTCCATTCCGTTCGCCGTCACGTCGATACCGCCGCGGGGAGCCTCGACGCGGGACACGTTGGCTTCCCGGTCGTGGCCCACGGTCGCCTGCGCGTTCTCGCGCAAGCTCGCCTCGAGAATCGGAGTGCAGATCTGGCGCCGCAAGTGCATACCAAGGCTGCTGCCCGCGGGTGTGTGAACGTCGATCATCCCCGACGCCACGCAGACTCGTGTTTGCTCCAGCGCCGCGCCTGGTCTCGGATGGGCTTCCTCGATTACGAGAATGGACAGGGCCCGTACGGTATACACGGTCCCATCGAACAAGAGCACTCTTGCTTCCGCGCCGCTCCCCGTACGGATCGTGTCGCCGCTTTCGAGAGACATCTCGTCGCTCGCCGGAGTCCACTCGAAGCGGTCGGCTTTACGGACGTCGACGGTGCCCTTCCAATTGATGAAATGCGCCGTCCGATCGACCGGTGCCGGTGACGAGTTCTCCGTGGGAGGCGCCGCCGGTGGCCGCTTGGTCATCAGGTAGGCGGCGAGCCCGAGCGCGAGAGCTCCGAGAGCGAAAACGGTGCTGCTTCGAACGGTAAACCATTCGATGTGGATGCCCGTATTGATCCGGTACGGGTCGCGCCGCCTGGCCATGGTGTCGCTCGTTTGTGGGGGGTCTCTGAAGTGTAGCACGAGGCGGCCTAGAATCGATCGTGTTGGGGACGCCCTCCATTCGACGGGTTGTTTCCGTTGGTGGCACCAATGGGTTCGACTGCGATTTTCCTCGAGAGCCTATGCGCGTTAGAACCGGACCGTCACCATCGGACCCACCGACCCGAAGACGAGCGTGCGGTCGACTTCCTCCCACTGCTCGAACGGGATCGAAAGCTCGAGCGCCGTCGGCGTGTCGTGCCACACGGATGCGAAGCCGAGCAGCCCGATCGACAGGTGGCTTCCGATATCGAACGAAAAGGAGACCCGCAAATCGGTCACCGGGATCGAGGCGCGTCGGGACCGCATCGTATCGAAGGTGACGGCTGGAAGAAACGGTAAGTTAATCGTTTGCTCGACGTCCGCCTCGTGACTCAAGTCGCGGAACAGCACTGACTGGGAGACGGAGTAGCCCAGTCGGACAAATTCGCCAATGAGCGCGGTACCGCCGACGCCGACGGAAGGCCCCAAGAGCTGGCCATCGATGCGGGCACGGGCTGTCGTCTCAAAACGCAGATTCTCGCCGAACAGATCAAAGAACGGAAATGCACTGCTAACCAACACCTGATCGGTGCGTTCGTTCTCGAGCTCGGCGACGTGCAGTCCCACGCGAACCGATAGTGTCCGAGCGATTCTTCGCGTGACATCGAGCCGGAAACTCCATACCATCAGGTTGTTCGACGCTTCAAAGCTCGTTTCGTCCGCCTCCTCCCCGTACCAGACGTCGAACAACTGGACCATCTCTCGGCGTCGGCCAAAAGGGGAATTCGTAAACGATCCGCCTACCGCCCCGCCGGTGTCGACGCGCCAAAACTCTCCCTCGAGTCCCCACGCCTCACCGCGGTAGCCCCCGCGCACGTAGGGCATCCACTCGGTGCTCATTCGGGTAACGAGTGGCTCGAACGTGCTGTCGTCGAAGAGCCCCATCGATCCAACCGAAGTCCTATCGCCAACGTGGACGTCGTTTCCCTGCACTGCGGTCCATCCGTAAGCGACTTCGAAAAAGGCGCCCGTATCGCGCTCATCTTCTTCGCCGGCCTGCGAACGCGCGTGCCTCGGGAAAAGCAACGTCGCGCCCGCGACGAGAGCGAGTGTTGTTCCAACCTGTCGAGTCATGATTTGTCTCCTTCGCTTCAGGTCGCTCGAGTGCGAGCTCGAATGGGAAATTCTCAACGCTCTGCTACCAGTTCCCCTCGATCGCTTTGGCGATGTCCTCGCCGATCTCCTTCATGGCTCCGGAGCTGCTTCCACCAAAGAGACCCATCGACACGGATCCGTTCTCCATTCGCTCGAAGACGACTTCGTTGCTCGACTTGTCCATGAGACGGAATAGGCAGTACGCGCGGGTCTTGCCCGCGCCGAAGCCGACGAGATAGCGTTTCGTTTGACTGCCTTTTTGGTACTCGGTGATGACGCCGGTGAGTACCAGCGCCGGCTCGTCGTCCGACACCCGGTCTTCCCTCCAGCGCTCCGAGGGCCCCTTCGTGTAGTTCGTCACGAACGTGGTGAACTTCGTCTTCTTGTCGAGTTGTTCGGCGAGATCGTGGAAGATGGTGTACCGGAGCTCAGGCTCGAGCGGATCTTCGCTCTTCACGAGGAAGCTTCCGATCTCGAGCACTTGATAATTGCTGAGCTTCTTCTGGCTTTTTGCGTTCTCGTAGGGCTTCCTCGCGTCTTTGCCAACGACGCCTGTGTAGTCCTCGTCGTCACGGACGGGCGAGCGATAGCCGCTCCTGGGAAGAGTCGCGTCGACGACAGCCGTGTTCTGGCTCTCGATGACGACGTCCTCGGCGAAATCGCCGAGCCCGTCATGCTTGACTACGATGCGGTAGGAGCCCGCCGGGACGCCGGCAACGACGGCAGGAGTCGTCCCAGAGAAAAGGCCCTCGATATACACACTCGCGCCCGGCGGAGTGGAGCGAACCTCGATCGTTCCGGTCTCGTTCTCGGTAGGCACGGCCTGCACGGGAGAGACAGTTGCAAAGAGTACGACGAACACGGCTCGGAATTTCATTAGCTGCCTCCAATCACCCCGTCGAGTCGGAAGTGGCCCTTCATCTATCCATGGCGCTCGGTCTCGAAACGTTTCAGACGAGCTGAGCCCCACGGAGCCCGCCGCGTAGTTCCCGACGAGTCACGTGTGAATGTTGGTAGGTGGGGCCGTTGCAGGACCCGGTTACGATGCTGCTCCGAGCGATACCCGGGCCGTTCAAGAGCCGCGACGACCAGCGCCGATCGCTGGTCATTCCGCATCGACGTCCGAGACTATGTATACACCGTGGACAGTCTCAAGCCCGAGTCGGTGACGACTCTGGACGTCCTCCCGGCGAACCTTCAGCTTCTAACGGATCCCGTGGAACCGAAGGAGCATGTTCTCTGGGATGAGGACACGGCGGCAACAGGGCGAGAGCAATCGGATAGAAGCCGTGCAAGCTCAGAGGCACTCAGCGGGCCTGCCTTGGGCGGGCCCGCTTCACGTTCGCGGATCCGCCAGTCGGGGAGAGGGCCTTCTATTGATCTTTGGGAAACGACGGCGAATTGGCCGCGTAATTCGGGACCGGCTTGCCGGCGGGCCGCTCGATGCCGAGCTTTTTCATGCGCGCCGTGAGCGTCGTGGGTTTAATACCGAGCAGCTTCGCTGCGCCTCTTTCGCCGCTGACTCGCCACCCGGTAACCTCGAGGACGGACAGGATGTGTTTCCGTTGCAACGCATCGAGAGTGAGTGGCGGTGCCGGGCCGCTCGAGCTCTCCGGCTTGGACCACCAGTCATCGAGCGCAAGCCGCGATCCTCGCGTGAGGATGGCGGCCCTCTCGATGACGTTCTTGAGCTCCCGGATGTTCCCGGGCCAGCTATAGGCCATCAGCCGGGCCATGGTCCCCTCCGAGATCGTCTCTATCGATTTGCCCAATTTCCTGCCGAAATCACGTGCGAAGAAATGGGCGAGTAGAGGGATATCAGTCTTGCGCTCCCGCAGGGGCGGAAGCTCGATGGGAAACACGGCCAACCGGTAAAAGAGATCGGGCCGAAAGCGCTCCTCCTCCATGGCCTTCTCGAGATCGCGGTTGGTGGCCGCGATGACGCGGACCTTGACCTGAATCGTCGTCGAGCCGCCCACACGTTCGAACTCCTCTTCTTGGAGCACGCGTAGCAACTTCGCCTGGAGCTCGAGCGGAAGGTCTCCGATTTCGTCGAGGAATATCGTTCCACCATGCGCCAGCTCGAAACGACCGATTTTGCGAGCTACTGCGCCGGTGAAGGCGCCTCTCTCGTGCCCGAAGAGCTCGCTCTCGATCAGCGTCGCGGGAAGCGCCGCGCAGTTCACTTTGACCAGCGGCTTGTCTTTCTTGGGGCTCGCATCGTGTAACGCCCGGGCGACGACCTCCTTGCCCGTTCCCGTCTCCCCGCAGATCAGGACCGTAGCATCGGTCGACGCCACGGTCTCGATGGCCTCGATGACTTTCGCCATGGACGCGCTTTGCCCGACGATCTCTCCGAAGTCGTGTTCGGTATGGATCTCCTCTTGAAGGTACGTGTTTTCTTGCTCGAGGCGAGACTTCAGCGAGGAGATCTCCTCGTACGCCAGGAGGTTCTCTACCGCCAGAGCGACCTGCTTACCGACTTCGGTCAGAAGCTCGACGTCATCGTCACGGTAACGGTTTGGAATCGAGCTCCCAACCATGAGAGCTCCAACCGCCTTGCTCTTGACGTTCAGCGGAACCGAAACATAGGCTCGAATGCCCGCTTTCAAGAGCTCCCCTTCCGACGGAGACGAGCGGCTCCGACCCTTCATGAGATCGTCACGAGCGAGCGGTTTCGCCTCCGCGAGCGAACGCTCCAGAGCGCTCTCTTCTCGTGACAGCTCCGTTTCGGACACGGCGGAGTCGTGTTTCTGCACATAGACCCGGATGGCGTCCCGCCTCGGGTCGAGGAGCGTGAGCTCGGCTCGGTCGAACCAGAGGATGCCCGACAGGGCTTCGGTGATCGCGCGAAAGAGCGATTTGCGATCGAGGCTCGCGATGATGGCATTGTTCACTTCGAGCAAGAGCCGATGTCGCTCTTCGGATCGCTTCAAAGCCGCCTCGGCCCGACGACGCTCCGAACGTTCTTCGAACTCCCGGAGCGCGCGCCGCAGCGCCGGAACCAGACGGGAGAGTCGATCCTTGAGCACGTAATCCGTCGCGCCGTTCTTTAGCGTCTCGATGGCTCTCTCCTCCCCGATCGCGCCCGACACGAAAATGAACGGGACCTCGGGTCGGTTTTCACGAGCGATGGACAGGGCGTCCAGGCCATCGAAGCCGGGGAGCGAGAAGTCAGCGAGGATGACGTCGGGGCTGAAACAGGTGAGCTGCCTTTCGAACTCCGGCCTGGTAGCGACCCGTCTGGACAGGAAGTCGATCGCTCCGCGTCGGAGCTCGCGCTCGACGAGCTCGGCGTCCGTCGGAACGTCTTCCAGAATCAGAACGTGGAGTGTCGCCTGCATGGGTTCCGCGCTCGCCGCTGTCGGCTCCTTATTGGGTAGCCATTCCGGTTGTCATCTCGGCAGTCGATTACAAGTAATCCAGTACTCGCGAATAATCGAGACGCATCGAACGAACTCTTCGAAATCAACCGGTTTTACAATGTAGCTGTTGACCCCGGCTTCATAGCTGTCCGCGATGTCTCGCTCTTCTTGTGACGAGGTCAGCATCACGACGGGCACCGTCTTCGTTTCGTCGTGCGCCCGAATCTGACGGAGTACTTCGAGGCCGTTCACCTTAGGGAGCATCAGATCCAATAGCACCAGACGAGGCGCTGCCTCACCGTGACGCCGCGAATAATCGCCTCGTGCGAAGAGAAAGTCCAGTGCTTGTGAGCCGTCCTCGACCGCGACTACCGAGGATGCCTCGCCCATCTTCAGGGCTCGGAGCGTCAGCTCCCTCTCGTGCGCGCTGTCTTCGACCAACAGAATGTCGACTCGTGAAGGATGCGCCATGTCCGTTCTCGCTGCCGTTCCCTGTTGGTTTTCCCCAAGCTCCATTCAGAGCAACGTCCGTGCCATCCAGTCTTTGTGTCGGCTCACCGCGGAAACCCTTGTTGTTCATGGGTTATGCGGCCCGCGAATCCGACCTGGCTGTGAAAATCGAGCCGAAATCTAACAATATTTGATAAAGATTGCGAAATATTGCGAATTGTCAACACTCTCGAAAATGACGAAAGGCATCCCTGAAGCAGCAGGCTGGCGATTCGGCCACGGACTTTCTGGACAGTGAAGGCGACGAGCCGCCGTTCCATTTTCTTTCTTCGAAGCTCTATCAACATCGCAAACTGGAAAGCAAAATCCGAACGCTTCTTCATGAGGTTCGCGAGCTCCCTCGCCGGGAGCGTAGCGACTCGGGAGTCTTCGAAGGCGGCGCCGAACGAGTCATGAGGCCCGTCCTCGAACAAGCTGCTTTCGCCGAAGAGCTCGCCCGGCTCGACGAGCTCCTGGACGACCTCCTTGCCGGACCGAGACAGCCGTGAAATTTTGATCCTTCCGTCGACGAGACAATACACTTCGCTTCGCGGGTCTCCTTCCATGAAGAGCCAACGACCCTTGGGAATCTTCATGACGCGCGCATGCAGCTCGAACCATCGAAGATCCTCCCGCGCAACGCCGCCAAAGGTCTCGATACCGTCAAGCCGCGATCCAAGATTCTCTTCCAGCAGGTTCGCTCCTTCACGCATACGGCAGCGCTAACCCCTCGACGAAGCAATTCTCGTGCCTCCACTGATGGCGCACTCCGGGAGCTGCGAGAAGGCTGAGATTCTCGACCGCCGGGCGATGGATTTCGGCTCAGGTGGCCAAGTGGATAGGAGAAAGCTCTTTCGAGATATCGAGCGGCTAACGAAATATTGGGACAGCGGTCTGCTCAGACGGACCCAACTACGGAGAGTCGCCGTGTCGCCCGTCAGGATTTCTCCTCGCCGGAAGCAGCGTGAACCCAATCGTCGCACCCTCGTTGGGCTTCCCCTCCACCCATACGCGTCCCCCGTGTCTCCGGATGATCGATTGAACGATGGCGAGCCCGACGCCCGTTCCTTCGAACTCCTCGGCACGGTGCAGGCGTTGGAAGACACCAAACATCCTTTCCGCGAAGCGCATATCGAATCCAACTCCATTGTCCTTCACATAGTAGGCGTTCTCGCCTCCTTCGCTCTTGTGGCCGACCTCGATGCGCGCCATCTCCCTCGGAGCCGTGAACTTGAGAGCGTTGGAGAGAAGATTGGCAAACACCTGCCGAATCATCCCCCGGTCCCCACGGGCGGATGGAAGGGCGTCGAGTCGCCATTCCACGTTGCGGTCGGGGTGAGGCGACGTGACTTCGTCGAACACGCTGCGCGCCAGCTCGCCCATATCGATCTCCATCAAGCTCATCTCCTGGCGACCTAGCCGAGAAAGGGCCAGAAGATCGTCGATGAGATGCCCCATGTTCCTGGCGCTGTCGGAGATGATGTGGAGAACCCGCATGCCTTCCGGATCTAGCTCACCGCCATGCTCATCCAGCAAGACGCGTGAGAAGCCGACGATTGTCCGCAGGGGGGCCCTGAGGTCATGGGCAACGGAATAGGAGAAAGCCTCGAGCTCTGCCGTGCGTTCGGCGATCCGCTTCTCGAGCTCGGCGGTGTGTCGCTGCACCTGGTCGTTCAAGCGCGCCTGTTGAGTGGCGATGGCCAGGCTGTCGGCGACTTCGCGAACCGCGTCGATTTCCTCTGAGCCGAAGGCATCGACACGCTCCGATCCCACGTTGAGCGTGCCAATCAGTTCACCGCGAGCAACGAGCGGCACATTGATCCACGAGCGGAGGCTTTCGCCCCTCAGTAGGTCGAAGACTGGCGTGCTGGGTAGGATCCGTGCGTCTTTGACGACATTGACCTGTCCTTCGCGAAGAGCGTCCAGGCTCCCGAATGGCTCTAGAGAGATTTTGGCTCCGATCCGCATTTTCCCCGGGTCCTCGGCGTGCACGGCCTGCCAGACGGCGTGGCCAGCCTCGAGATCAAAGACCGTAACACTCGCCCTCCGGCACGGAATGAGTTGCCGGATGTGCCGCATCGCGGCTTCTGCAATTTCCGCCGGCGATCGGGCAGCCAGGATACCGCGATCGATTTCTCGCAGCGTTTCGAGCCGTTTCGTGTAACGGTCGACCGCCTCTTCGGCGCGTTGGCGCTCCAGCTCGACCCCGGTTCGAGCGGCAAAGATTCTCAGGATGGACAGGTCTCGACCTTCGGTACGAATTGGATTCTCGTCCAGCACGGCCAGATGGCCCAGCACCTCACCGGTTGAGCCGTGTAAGGGAACGCCCAGATAGCTATCCGTGTTCCAGCTGACGAGGCCTCGATCTTCGGGAAAGCGAGCTCGCACGCCCGTGGGGTAGAAGCAAACTTCCCCGTCTATCACCCGCTCACAGGGAGTGCCGGCGACGGCATAGGTGACGTTCTCCATGAAGTCTCGGCCATTCCAGACGGCCAGGGTTCTGACATGAGTCTTTGTAGACGTCGTGCATTCGGCAACGAATGCGTATTTCACTCGCAGCGCCGAAGCAAGATGGCGGGCGAGCGAGCGGAAGAACTCCTCACCCTTGGCCGACGCGGTTCCTTCGGAGATGATCCGGAGGATTTCATCGGCACGAGCGTGCTCGGCCGTCTCGTGGCTCATGTCGTGGCGAAGTCCCGTACCGCAAAAAGTCGAGCCATCGTTACCGAATGGGCTTGCGCAGCTTCACGGAGGAGAGCCACCGTGTCCTCCTACTGTAGCAAAAGATGCCTCTTGGTGTTCTGCGGTTACAAAATGCTCGAGATTTTCGTGCTGGGGTGTCAACAACGCGGGAACGTTGCGCCCAAACCCTTCGTGGACGTGACCGAAGATGAGCTTCGACGGATGCCTGAACGGGAACCTCCGCGGAACCTACTTGACTACGTAGGCGGCTCGATGCTTTCGGCGGCGTCGCTCTCATGAACCGGGTTGGCGAGGTCCACGAGGTCACCGCGGCCGTGCGATATCTCGCCGACGGAGGGTTCATCACTGGCCACATCGTCCGCGTCGACGGCGGCTACATGGTCGGCCGGGCCGCCTGACGGGACCGATTCTGCGAACCGCCGCGCTCACACCATCGCGACAGAGGCTCCGTTCGATGCGGAGCCACATGGCCCCTAGTCTTCTTCGTAGGCGGCCTCGTACTTGGAGGCGCACTTCGCCTGAACGAGCTTCGCCTCGAAGCTTCCATCGGGCAAGAGCTCGCCTTCCGCCACCGCCTGGGCACTGTCGACGAGCGTGTCGGGCAGCGGCCCTCGGCCGACATACCGAACCCGAAGGCTTGCACCCTCGTGGTCGATCTCGAATTCCACGACGCCTTGCTCGAGCCGCTCGATAGAGCCCGGTACCACGTTGCCTGCCACCCTTACACGGCGGCCTTCCGCCATGGCTCCCATCGCCCCGAGCTCAGGCACGGTCAGGTAGTAGGCCCTGGTGTCTTCCATTCCGCGGATGGCGAGAACGAGGACGGCGGCAACAATAACGGCGGTTCCGGCAACAAACTTCAGCTTCTTGGCTTTCATGACTTCGCTCCGGTCGGGTCCTGCCAAGCAGACCTGAACGTCATTCTTCAACGATCACAGAACCCTTCATGAAGGGATGGGGCGTGCAGTGGTACGGGAACGTCCCCGTCTCTTCGAAGGTGATCTGGGCGCTTTCGCCCGGTTCCATGATCCCCGTGTCGAAGCTCGTGTCGTTCGCCGTCACCGTATGCACAAAATCGTCTCGGTTGACCCAGGTGATCGTCTGTCCCGGTTTGACCCGGATCACGTTCGGCGTAAACGAGAGATTCTGGACGATCACGATGAGTCCCTCCGCGGGGACTTCTGTATCACTGGCCATCGCGAAGTCGATCGTCGATTCGACTTCCGTCAGGGAAGCCGCCCCGAGCGTGGGATAGCCCTGGACATAGACCCAGTCGGTATTCTGGGCCGGCACATGGCACGAGCGACACTCTCGAGAGTAGTCCTCGGTGACGGTTGTGCTCGGGTCCTTGGAGTCGAATAGCGCCCATCCCCAACCATCGCCCCATAGCGGGTTTGCCTCGAAACGGCCCTTGATGTCCTTGATCATGACGAACCAAATGTCGGGTGTTGCAGCCCAATTGGCCCGACCTGTCGTCATCGTGCCGGCTCGGCGGCTCCGCACTTCCTTGACGAGGGTAGCGCCGTCGGGAAACTTCTGATGCTCGCGGAAATACGACGCCGATTCCGGCTCCGTGTATACGTCATGAAAGGACGAATCGCCGTTCGCCCCCTCGACGAACCACGACCCCAGATGCTCGAAGCGGGACCGGAAGTCGGGTGGAAGGCCGATGTTTCCCTCCGAATCGACCCATGGAGAGAAATCCTCCTCGAACTGCAGGTACGCTGCAGAGCTTAGCGTTAGCGCTCCAATCGGGAACGCCATGAGAATGACCATCAGTAGTGCCGCGTCTTTCATGGATACCACCATCGTGCTCGAAGCAGAGGGCCACTTCGGTCGAAGCCCTCTGCCGAGTCCGTGTCAGTCGGATGATCCGGTCGGCTTCGCCGCCCGCAGTACGGGATAGTATTGGGTAAAGACCCAGTCCTGATCGGCGTTCGCCCCGTGGCACGCGTTGCAAAACATCGTGTCCTGAGGCTCTGACGCGTCTTTCAAAGGGTAGCTGTGACCAAAGCTGTAGTAGGCCCAACTTCCGGGCTCATCAGGGAATCGGTTCGAGTCCTTGATTGCGGCTTCGAGGCCCATGAACTCCCCCATGAAGTAGCCCACGCCGCTCGTCGCCCGTTTCGAGCCTATGCTCACCAGCTCCTTGATGATCACGGTTCCGTCTCGGAATTCTCCCGTGCTCTCGTAGTGCGCGAAATCATCCGGATGGATGTAGACGTTGTGGAACTCCGGGAACGGTGCTTCGGGAGGATTCAAGTCGTTCGGCGTTAACGGCGTGCCGACGAAGATCCAATACCGATAGCCTTCGGGCCGTGTCATGACGTTGTTCGCGTCGATGGCTGGTTTCGGCAAGGAGCCACTAGTCGACTCACGACGGGGTTGACTCTCCGACACCGACGAGCAAGCGGCCAACGCCAGGATCGCCAACGACCCGAGAATCCTCGCCAGGGCTCGAGCCCTGCTTCCACTGAAATTGCTTTGCTTGGTCATTTCTATCTCCTGCATTCGGGTGCATGTTTGATTTCGAACACAAACAAGGAATGGCAATTCCTGTGCCATCGGGCGAGAGCGCGCAAAACATCGTGTGAAGCGAATTCCGCGGAAGACCGTCACATCGCCATGGCGACATGTTGGGAGTCTTTCGAAATACTGCGACTCCTAGAATCCGGTCGCACTACGGGTCACCCGTCGTAACACGTGGACTCGGTGCGTGCACAACAAGCGCTTCGATGGCACGTCAATTGCTGCTCGTCTCTCGGAGCCTTCTTCAAGTGAAGCAAGCCGCGCTCGAAGCGAACCTTTGGTCGCGTTTACCAGCGCGAGAAGATTTGAAGCACGACTATGAATCTAGAGACGACGACACTGACGAGGAGGGATCATGAGCCTTTGGTCGGCTTTCACTAATCTCTTTAGTAAAGAAACCGTTTCAGAAGAAACATACGCCAGCGAGGCCGGCGAGGCCCAAATCGCGCTCTCCGTCGAGCTCGCGCCGAATGCTATGTGGCGCAAGCTCGCACGTCGATGGCGGAAAGCGCTTCAGCGTTATCCGAATAGCTCCCGGATACTGAACAACCTCGGGGTCGCCTATGAGCAACGGGGCCTCTTCCGAGCAGCGGGTGAGAGTTATCGCAAAGCCCTCGAGCTCGCTCCTGACGACGCTTACATCCGACGAAACTACGAGCTCTTCTGGAAAGCGGCCCAAGAAAGAAGCCGATGAGTCGAACGCGGATGGCCTCAAATGTGGGAGCTCGCGAAATTTCGTTCGACTTTCAGTATTTCGTCGCCCCACCGAGCCTCCCGGACATCGAGAAGGCCGCTTTGGCCTACCGAGACGCGCGCTTTTCGATTGGCCTGGCGTTTGCAGTGGTTCGAGTATCCGACTTCAGCACGCCGCTGCGGTCGCGAAAGAAGGAGAAGCATGATGCATTTGAAGAAGAACATCTTATCTTGCCTCGGAGGCGTCGTGGCCCTGGTCACGATCGCCTCCGCACAGATGTCGAGTAACGGAATGAGAGGCATGGACGACGAAATGGCTCCGCTCGACGACGCGCGAATCGCACACATTGCGGTGACCGCCGACAACATCGACATTGCCTACGCTCATCTTGTGCTGGCGCTCTCCAAGAATCCCGAGGTCCGGCGCTTTGCGGAATTGATGATCGCCGATCACAGTGCCGTCAACGCGAAGGCCGCCGCGCTTGCCCAAAAGCTCGGCGTCACCCCGCAAGACAACGAGATCAGCCAGCAACTCATCGATCAAGCGAGCGACAAGATGGACGAGCTCAGTCAAAAACGCGGCGCCAACTTCGACCGCGCCTACGCTGCGAACGAGCTCGCCTATCACCAAGCGGTCAACGCCGCGGTGAGGGATACGTTGATTCCGAATACCAAGAACCCGGAGCTGAAGAAGCTCCTCGAATCTGCAGTTCCAATCTTCCTCGCGCACGAGGAGCATGCCAGGCGGCTGAACAAGGCCGTCAATGGCGGACCCTGAGGCGCTTCACACCCCCTGAACCCCGAGCCGACAGTGAGGCCTCCGCCTTCGGAGGCCTCATTCGAGCTCGAAGGATTCGTCATCATGTCTGGAAAAGTTCTCGTACTTTTGTTCTTAGGTGCCGTAGCCGTGCTGGCTCAGGTCTATCCGCCGATCGCGCGTGTCAACCCGCCAGCTTCCGTGGAGATCGCGGCTCCCCCTGAGGTCCGGCGAATCTTCCGCGGTTCTTGCTACGACTGTCACTCCAACGAGACGCGATGGCCCTGGTACAGCTACGTGGCCCCAGGGTCATGGATGGTGGCTGGGGACGTCCACGATGCGCGCTCGCGGATGAATTTTTCACGATGGCCGCACGCCGTCTCTTCCGAGGTCGACTGCTACTTCAAACGCCGCATCATCGAGCGCATCGGCAAGGGTGAGATGCCGCCGCTCCGCTATCGACTTCTACACCCTTCGGCCACCGTGACGGATGAAGACGAGGCGTTGCTGCGGAATTGGACAACGGAGCAATGCGGCGAAGGAAGCTGACAACACCGGCCGGGTGTCGACTCGCTCAGCAACAGCCAGGAGCCTCGGAGCTTTCCTTCTCGAGGCGGCTCTCCGCCCAGGCGCGCCAGCTATCCGACATCTGCGGAACCGCGACGATCTTCCCCGCTTCGTGTTGATCTCGAGTAAAAATCCGGAAAACGTCGCCTATGGTGACGTCGTGATCGGGGCGCGAGACGACGCGGACCGTGTCGCCCGGCCCGAGGTCGCCCTCTCGGACGATTCGCAGGTAGGAGCCGGGCCGCCCCGCCTTCGTGAACCGGCGCGGGAAGGACTTGTCGTTCATTCGGACGCCCAACCGCCAGCATGGAACCCGGGGCTCCGAGACTTCGACGACGACACCGCCAATCTCCCAGCGTTCACCGACGAGTGAGCGGGTCACATCGATCCCCTCGGTGGTGAGATTCTCGCCGAACTCACCGGGCTCCACGCGCCGGCCGAGCTCCTGTTCCCACCACCGGTAATCCTCGATCGCATAGGCGTAAATCGCCTTGTCGGGCCCTCCGTGAGCGGCGCGATCCGCCTGCTCGTCTCCAATCAGATTGACGCCCCGCGCGACGACGCGTCCCGGAACGGGATGCTTCCATATAGCGCTCCTGGCGGGACGCCCGTTGTAATCGAACTCGCGCATCGTTCCGACGTTCACCGAAAGAACTCTTCCTGTGGCCTGTGACATCCTCATCCTCCGAGTCGGGTCAGCTTCACTCTAGCCCAGGAAAGCCGTCCGCTCCGGTGAACGTATTCACAGGGGAGGCGAACAGCCTGCTAGCTCTCGGGGATGAGATTCCCCATCGACCAGCCGATGAGTCCGATGATCGATGCGATGATCGTGTTCACCACGAGTCCGAAAGCTCGAATCCCGACCGCCTGAACGAGGGGAACCGGCTCGAACACGTTGAGCGCCGTGGGATGGTTGAAGTAAGTGTCCGCCCCCACCAGGTACGAGACCACCGTCGCAAGGAAAATGAGAACCTGCGCGCTGAAAGCGATCGTGCCGCCCACCAACATCCCCTGATACCACTTGTAGCTCCGAGCCCGCCGGGAGAACGCGCCGAAGAAGAGCGCCCCAAACCAGGAGAAAGTGACCATGCTGAATACATGGGTCCCCTGGGCATAAGCGACGTCAAAGGCACCGAGGATCAGGCGTCCCATAAGGAAGACGACGAGCCAGATGATGGCGAAGCGAACGAACCGAAAATACTCGGCCATGAGCCCTCCTATAGAAGGCCGAAAGCTTATAGCGAAGCCCCATCGGCCACAATGGAGCACTAGATCGTTACCAGTTTGGCCACGGCAGGATCCAGCCGGCGGATAATGCGAACTCTCCGTCGCGCACGCCCCATGCCGTATCGACTCGAAGCGCTCGCCGTTCTCCAATCAACTTCAGCCGAAAACCCGCTCCGATGTCCACATGGAAAGACGTAGCCTGATTCGGCAGCGGCTTCGTCGCCTTTCCCACGTCCGCGAAAAGCGCCACCCCGAGTCGTAGGAGTCGCGTCGTGGCAAACCAGGTCTGAGACTCGAGCCCTCCGTGCACGAGCGTTCGGCCAAATGCTTCCCCCCGAACGACACCATCCTGGAGAAGTGGATGGGCTCGAAGCAGGAGCGGGCGGGCATGTCCCGTGCCGGCGCCGGGCCACAGGTCCAAAGGCCCACTCCTCGTTGCGAACTCGACACCGGCGCGCGCCACGAGCGCGCTATCCCTCACGGAGGACCGCCAGGCAGAGCTCACCGACGCGACACCAAAGGCCTCCGACTTTGCGAGTCCCATCCACCCGGTGGTGCCCACACGGAGCGCGGCTCGATCCGCGGCGAGCCTTTTTTCGAGCCCCCCTCCGACGAACGCGTAGCTCCCGCGGCCATTCCATCGGTCGAGTCCCGTTTGAAAATCCCATCGAGAATCGGCAGTCCGCCAGTTCGAGATGCTGAGTTTGGCTTGTCGGCGATCTTCGCGAACGACGATACCGGCCGCTTCGGAAGGAACATCCCTGCCGTACGATTGACGTTCCCATAGCCCTTCGACCTGCCAGATTCCGGGAAGCTTCCATGGACGAGGCACTGCCAGAGCGACGGATAACTTGGGACGATCCTTCCACCAGCGCCAACTCCCGCTCCACAGCTCCCCCCCTCCGCTCGGGCTCGAGAGCTTCAGAGAAACCTCCCGTTCGATTGCGGCATCCATCGCGGCGGCTGCGATCCCCGTACGACCCCCAAAAGCCAAGGGGCGCTCGACGATGTACGCTTCCACTTCCGCTAAGCCACCCGTCAAGGGTCGGTAGCCGACACGAGAGCCCGCCTGGACTGGGAGCGCTGAAAGCCGTCTCCGCGCCAGCCCGAGTTTTTCAGACGTGAGCAACTCGCGTGGCGGCAAGTCGAGAGCGTGCACGACGACTTCGTAGCGAGTCCGGGTCAGGCCCTCGACACGAACGAGATCGATCTTGAGCTCGTCGAGCTGGTTCCAGGCGTCGAGAGCGCTTTCTTCGTCGTCCCGCAAGAACTCGCTTGCCGCGAGCGTCCGCCAGGCGTGACTGTCTGACGCGTCGAGTGCCACCGCTTGACGAGCGAGCTCGGCCGATTCGTCCCAGCGCGATTGGACGAAGCGAACACCGGCGAGCTCTCGCAGGGGAGCAGAAGAATCCGGACACAACTCCAGGGAAGCCTCGAGAAGCTCCTCGGCATCGGTCATGCTGCCACTGCGGGCGGCTCGTACGGCTTCCTCGACCATGCCCGAACATGAAGGCGGAGGGGAGTCGCGCGACGCCGACTCCCCCTGCTCTCTCGCTCCCGACCGTTGTTGCTCCTCGGGGGGCAGGATGAGGAGCGTCCAGAACTTCGTTGTTGCCCAAGCGGTGTGAAACTCGTCTGCTCGAACGAGGCGATACGGAGCGCGAGCGGGATCGTGGAAGACGACCCGCTCCGGAAGCCAGCCGATGAGCACCACGTAGTGGTAACGTTCCGGCGCGACCTCGACGAGGACGACCAACGGGCGACCCCGAGAAAGCTGGCTCCGCGCCAGCTCTTCGTTACCTCGAAAAGCTATCGCCGACCATCCGCGCTTCCGGATCGCGTCGGTCAGAGTCTCGGTTGGGATACCTCGCTTGCCCGGCTCCACGAGCCCGGCGAAATCCTCCGGGTAGATCCCGCGCTCCCCCCAGTAACGCAGCACCATCGCCGCGGCCGCCCCCCCGCAAAGCTCCTCCGTTTGCGATGTAAAGGGGACGTCGAGGAGCCAAGCAGACTCCCGACGCGGGTCTTCACTGCCCGATTCGTTGCTTACGCGCCGAGCATCAGATTCGTCGGCAAGAAAGGGCGACCCCAGCAACACCGCCAGCACAGCAGCGGGAGCTAACGCCATGAAAGGCGACTCTCTGCCCTATGTGGCGACGATGATGAGAATCAAGACCAAAAGGGCAATGATGATCGTGGTGGTGGATAGCGTAATCGACTCGCCTCCAGAGAGGCCGGCCTCCGCAGTCCCCGCCATGGCCGCGAGCTCGACGAGCTCTTCTCCCTCGAGAGTGTCCACGGCCGCCTCCGCGCGCTTCAGATCGAGGCCGAGCTCCCCGGCCAATTCGCGGACGTGGGAGTCCTGCAACAATCGCAAGACCGCCTCCCGTTGCATCTCATCGTCACCGATATGTTCCGCGAGAGCGTCTTCCATTGCTTCCCGATCCACAACATGCGAATCCTGCGCGATCGCTGGCGTCACGGCCAGCACGATGCTAACGAACCAAGCCACGACTTTCGCCTGCCTGAGCATGGCCCCCTCCAGTCGGAACGGATCCTTCCGAAGGGAAAGATCCATTACCGCTTTAGATTTTTTTCTCTATGATCACAAGGTAGCACTCCGCATCGAGGCCCGCAAACCGCTTGCGTCTGCCGCCGCGGCCACGTAAGCTACTCTTCGACACCAAAAACTTGCATCGCTAGCGCGTCGCGGGACGGCTCTTATCGTAATGTGCGAAAGCCTGAACTCCAGGACGCGTGCCCGCGCTCACGGCTAGGACTGCTCATGAACGTAAGGACCCTGGGCCGGTACGAGATCCGCGGTGTGATAGGGCGAGGAAGTATGGGCGTCGTGTACCACGCGCACGACCCCGTCATCGATCGACCGGTCGCCCTCAAGACCGTGGTCATCCCGGACTCGTTCGCGGAATCGAAGAGGGAGGTCTTTCTGAAGCGCTTCTTTCAAGAGGCGCGGGCCGCGGGAAAGCTCCTTCACCCCAATATCGTCGTCACCTATGACGCCGCTACCGACGAATCCAACGGCATCCCCTTCATCGCGATGGAATTCATCGAAGGCGAGTCGCTGCGCCAGCACCTCAAACGCAAGAACCGGGAAGATTGGGAGAAAGTCGTGGAATGGGGCGTCGCGCTTGCTCACGCTCTCCACCATGCCCACCAGGAAAAAATTGTCCACCGCGATATCAAGCCGGCGAACATCCTGATCACCGAGCGAGGGGTTCCCAAGATCGCCGACTTCGGCATCGCGAAGCTGCCCGCCGCGAACCTCACTGGAACGGGCATCGTGGTAGGAACACCCTATTTCATGTCACCCGAGCAGCTCCGGGGGAAAGAGCTCGATGGCCGAAGCGACCTCTTCTCGCTCGGAGCGCTGCTTTATAACCTCGTCGTGGGACTGCGCCCATTCGAGGGCAAGGAGCTCAGCGCCATTGCGAGCCAGGTTCTCCTCGAGAACCCTCGGCCCCCGTCCGAGATCGTTTCGGGCGTTCCGCCGGCGCTCGACAGAGTACTGGCTCGCGCTCTCGCAAAATCGCCGGCTGAGCGCTATGCATCCGGTGAAGAGCTCGCCCAAGAACTGCTCGCGGTGAAACAGGAAACCCCCTCGCGAGCTCCGGCTTCAACCGTAGTGCCGCCGCCAGCCATTCCATCCACGCCCGACGAGCGGGTTCCAAAGAGCCCTACCATCCGGTCCCAACGAGCTTTCGGTCTCCCCGAGGTTAGATTCGGCGGTTTCCCCCGGTTCCGCATGCGCACCGTGGCAGCGGCCGTCCTGGCGTGCCTCCTGGCACTAGCCATCTGGTTTCGCGACGACATCTCTCAACGTAAGCTCTTCTTCGACGCGAGAACCGCTGTGGAAAACGGCGAGCTCGCGCTCGGCGAGCAAAAACTCGAAGAGCTGCTCGAGCGAAGCCCGGACTTCGACGAGGCTTCGAGCCTTCTCTTGGCCGTGAGCGGGGAGCTCGTTTTGCCGGCGTTGCCTCTGGAGCTCGCTGCAAAACACGATCATGCTCTCGGTTCGTGCACCGGCAAGCTGACGCTCCACGAATCGAGCATCGAGTACTGGTCGAGTAAGCATGGGCTTTTGCAATGGCGCTTCGAGTACCTGCAAAGCATCAGCAGACGCGGCCCGCGGGGAATTACCGTTCAGACGTACGAAGGTGACGTGCTCGGCCTGGTCAGCGACAAGAACTACAACTTTTCGGTTCTTGGCGACCCGCCTGACGACACGCTCTGGAAGCGCTATGAGCGACTCTTTCGGCACCGACGTGCCGAAGAGGGCTCACCCTGACGTTGACCACGATTCGCCTTCGAGCCATCAGATGACTCCTTTCACACCCCGCCGCGAAACGACGAGGCCGTAGAGCGCGAGGGCAACGAGAAAAAACAGCACCGTGAGCATGGCACCCGCGTACCACTCTGACCAGTCGTGGGTGATAGGCGTCGAGCGGAGGGTGAAGTCCACCGTTCCCGCGACGACCGTGGCAAGAAAGCCGAACCGGACCATCGTCCCGATCGCGATGGCGAATGAGAACAGTCTCTCCAGCCACTCGGTGAATCCCGCGGCCTGCGCCGCCAACAGAATCCCGACCGTGGCGAGCGTCAGAGTTGCGGCCGCCGCCCAAGATCTCTTTAGGAAGAACCGAATCGTGACGAAGAGGAAGAGAAGAAAGACAGCGTTGTTCACGGCGAAGGTCGTCCAGGTGAGAATCCCGGAAGCGACGTAGCGGGAGCCGAGTAGGACGTATGGACTCGGAAGCTCTGGAGGAGTCCGGGGCTGACCCATGGTCGTTGCGATCGCGTCGGCGAGCGGAACGGTGGCGGCCATCGCGACGCCGGCGAGGACACCGATGAGCACGTCTCGCCCCACGAGTGAATCGCGCCCCTGTCCCCCGAGCAGACGGTTCCAGGCGATGAGCCCGTGAGGCCAGATGCGCCGGGCGAACGGCTCCAGTGCGAGATAGAAGACCCAGAACACCGCGGCGGCGAACGTCGCTTCCAGCAGCACCTCGAGCCAGCGGTTCAGCTCCCGCGCCGGGTCGGCGTAGTGCTCCAGGCCGAGAGTGAGCCCCGCGGCGTTGACCGCGAACATCGCCGCTGCCAGCCGAGCCGCTCCTCTCCGATCCGCCCGGCCGGCCTTCCAGTGCCGTCGCGCCAGCAAGGTAACGCCCACGAGGACCACGAACCCGATACCCGTCGCGGCAAAGGATAGAAGTCGCGAGAGCACGGTGTCTTCCTGGTCGGCCCTCGATTGCGTCGCCGAGAAGCTCGCGGTATCCCCCACGCGGAAGTACACAGGAGCGCTCGCAATGGAGCCGGCTTCCACCCGCGTGGTTGCACGCGGACCCCTCCACGCAAACCTCTGCTCCGCGAATACGGGTGGAATCCACTCAGGCTCCGCCGGGACGAAGCTCTCGAGGTCGAGATCCGCGGCTTCGAAGAGCACGCTCCAGTCGGTCGCCACGGGCGCGGATGGGCTCGGCACCACAACGAGCTCGACCAGCCGGCCGGCCGGGTCCAGCTCGATCCGCGCCATACCCGGCTCGCTCATAGGGGGATCGCGCACACTCACCCGATCGTTGAGGCCGAACGTCTCGAGGGGCGTGCGGCTTCCACGGAACCAGAACCGGAGCACGGGAGGCGCGTCGTCGGTGCGAAATCCGAAGCCCGTGTGCGGAAACAAATCGAGTCCGAGCTTCGCGACCAGCGTTTCGGCGCGATCGACGAGCACCGCCGGCGGCTTGAGCTCGGGGAGCTCGGCGAGAAGGAGGCGCGGCGCTCGTAGCGCGACGAAGCCAACCAGTCCAAGGGCGATTGCTCCGACGCAGGCAAAGGCTTTCGGCGCCGGTAAGGCACGACGCTCGCCTGCCGCGGCGACGAGCTCCGGCGACGGGGTCTTTCCCGCAGCCAGCGCGTCGGCGAGCGGATCGGCGCCGGGAAGCATCGCTGCGAGCTCGAGCGCGGAGGCGGGTCGATCCTCGGGGTGCGGCTCGAGGCATCTCAAAACCGCCCGTTCCGTCTCGACAGCGATCTGGCGCGACGACGACGGAAGCTTCAACCCGGAGAGTTCACGAGGCGACGAGGGCTCCTCGAAAGCGCGCCTCCCCGTGAATATTTCATAGAGGATGAGCCCGAGCGAATAAAGGTCGGTGCGCGCGGAAACGTCCTCGCCCCGCATTTGCTCGGGCGCCTGGTAAGCGGGCGTACCGGAGCGAAGGTCCTCGATCTCGCCGATGACTCCCGCGAGCCCGAAGTCCATGATCCGCACCTGCCCGCTTCCGTCGATCATCACGTTCGCCGGTTTCAGGTCGCGGTGGACGATACCTTCCTCGTGGGCGGCCGCGAGACCTGCCGCGAGCTGACGGGCGACCTCGAGACCCTTCTCCTCCGGAAGGTGCCCGATGCGCCGGAGCAGAGACGCGAGGTCCTCTCCATCGACGTACTCCATCGAGAGAAACGGCCGGCCGTCGACCTCTCCAATGTCGTACATCCGGCACGCGTTCTTGTGGGTGACGCGCCGAGCCACCCGCACTTCGTTGTGGAACAACGCGAGCCGCATCGGATCCCGGGCAAGGGCCGCGGGGAGAAACTTTAGGGCGACCTCCTGGTCGAGCATCAGGTCGTGAACGAGATACACCTCGCCCATTCCGCCCCGTCCGAGCAGACGAACGATGCGATAGCGCCCCGCCACGACGCTCCCCGAAGCAAGCGCGGCAGGTTCTCGAAGCGAGGATGAAAAGGGAGGCCCGGGCGATGCAGCCGTTCCGCTCGAGCTCGTGCGCGCCGACGTCTCGTCTTCGCTCGGCCCGGGCCCTTTCACTTCCGCGTGTATTCTAGTTCGACGTCGGCGCCGCCGGCATGTTCGAGAGATCGGGGCGAAGCTGGCCGATCTTCGTCTCGAAACGCCGCGTCAGAGCGAGCGTCTTCATTTTGATGTAGTAGAGCTCGTAGCGGATGAACTTCACTTCTTCCGGCTTGAGCCGCGGGGTTTCCGGAGCGCAGGAAAGATCGGGGCGCCTCATCGCGACGATCTCAGACGTGTGATCGATGTTGGGCGAACCCTTCATCATGAGAGCATCGAACTTCTCCTTGCCCATCTGCCACCCCGTACAAGAGTCGTCCCTCGTTCGGCAACCGCTCTTTGATGTGACTCAGGTGTCGCCAACAGAACGATGCTTCGAAATGCACAATCGCTCTTGCCGGACTTTTAGACCTTGTCATATCGACTGCGAAAGAGCAACCAGAGCGCGCTTAGAGTACCTACGATGTTCGCTATCCGTAGTGTGAAACTATCGCTTTGCCAGGCCCAGGGGGCGCTTGTCACCGACGCCGCGAACAGGAGAATGCCGGCCGCGAAGGTGAAATAGAATGCCCTGGGCGTTATTTGAGCGTTATCAAGTTCGCACTCCTTGGCTACAACGTTGCGATCGTGTAAGTGTTGATGAATGTGCCCCAATCCCGTGAGACATGTGTCGCAGTTCATGATCAGCCTGAGTGCCTCTCGGTTGTTCCCAACGATCGCCCCCTGACTATGGTACTTAGGAAAGTTGATTTCGAAATTCTCCCTTTGAAAGTACTCCGAAAATCTGCCGGAAGCTGTATTTCGCATGATGAAACGAAAGGTAGCGGTGTTTGAAACCGTATCCCATGTAGACATGATATGAATCCTCCCCCTTTGGTCGGTAGTAAATCTAGCTAGCTATTAATAAGCGGACTAAGGTTCGTGAAGCGACGCCAGGCGGGCTCTAGCAGCGACAACAGAGGCGAGTGTCTCGTCAGCCCTCTCCCTCAATCGGAGGTAATCTTCGAAGTAACGGCGAGCTTCGTCCAAGCGACCTAGACGATCGTGGATCTCGCCGATACGAAAGACCGCCTCCGCATAAAGCGGCGGTCCCCAGCGCCCGGTCATCAAGACGGGCCCTTTGTTTGATACGATCCGTTGATACTCGAAGAGCGCCGCATCGAGATCACCGGCAACCCGACATGCTCGTGCTAGAGACTCGGACCAGGACGGCATGGAGGTCAGCCCCATGGATTCATGCAGAACTCGGATGGCTTCCTCGATTTCTCCCCGAGCAAGGCGAATCTCTCCGTCCAGCTGCTCCTCCAGTCGCTCTAGCGTGGGCGACTCCGGACCTTCTCGCAGCCTTTCAAGAACAGAACTTGCAGCGTCGACGAAACCAGCCCGAGCCAGGACTTCCCCCGCCATTTGAACTTCTTCGGTGGCTAACGGCAGCTCCAGGGCACGCTCGGCGTGACGACGCGCCTCGTCAGGCCGGCCGAGTTCCAAAGCAATGCGTCCGAGCATCAAGATAGACTCCCCTTCGATGCTCGGTTGCTTGCGGCTACGGCTGAAAGCCACGCGCTGCTGCAGCAGCACCGTCGCTTTTTGGTATTCCCCGGACAAGAGATGCGCCTTCACGAGATGGAAATAGCCTCGGCTACGTCTCGCCGGATCAGGTGATGCCGCATACCTCTCAAAGTGCCGAACGGCATCGGCGAATTCGCCCTGGAGCAGGTGCCAATACCCACGGGAGTGGTCGAGAAAACGTGACTCTGGATCGATCGCCGCGAGCTCATCCAGTGTCTCTGCGGCGCGCGCGTAATCGCCGTCGTGAAGGTAAGCGTTCGCCAGGTTGTAGCGATGCCCTAGTACCCGCGGCGAAAGCTCTACGGCCTTACGAAACGCATTCGCCGCCGCTTGATAGTCTCCCAGGTACAAAAACGCCGTGCCGAGCGATCGGAGTACATCGGGGTCATGGGGGTAAAGGGAAGCCAGGGGTTGAAGTACAGCTAGCATCTCCTCGTACTGGTCCGTGGCCTGATAGTAATAACCTTGGACGAATCCCTTCTCCTTTGGAGTGAGCCGGTCCAGCTTTTTCATGGCACTCTCCAGAGCTCGAATCGCCTCGTACCTGTTGCCTAGAGCATCGTAGATGCGCCCCAGACGAGCGAAAGCCATGCCAAAACCCGGGTCGATCTCTGTCGCGGTCCTGAGAAGATCGATCGCCCCGGTGACGTCATCCATATAGTCACGCTTCACCGCATTCGAGTACAGGTGAAGGGCTTCCCATGATGTGGACGTCCAAATGGCGGCGGGGGCTTGGGGTGCCCTCACTTGCACGGCCGCGTCCCCAAGAGACAGCCGCATCGAAGCCGCCATGCGATCGAGAGCGGGCAATACCTTGTCCTTTCCTCGAGCTCGCTCCTGATGAATCGAGATGGACTCGTTCTCGGAGGCATTCCACAAGGTTGCCGTGATCAGATAATCCTCTCCGAGCCGCGATATCTCACCGGTCACGAACACCGAAACCTCGCCACGAAGAGAAGCCTCACGCGCAAGTTCGTGGTCGATCTTGGGCAAGGTGCCTTTGATACCCATCTGATCGAGTAGGTCTTTCACTCTCTCGGATGGCAGAACGATGAATTCTGTGGACTGGTCGAGTTGAGCCGCGAGCACAGCGTCGAGAATCGTGTCGAAGTCCGGGTCGTTTGTTCGATTCTCGAAATCGGCAATGAGCACCGAACGGTGAACACCAGACGGGAAGTCAGTACTGAGCGTTGCGGAGAACCTGGAGAAAATCACGACTCCTGACAGGATGGCCAGCAGCGAGGCGGCCCCAAACCACTTCATTGGAGCCCGGATCTGCGACGGGAACCGCTCAGGCAGTACTCCTCGGACCGCTGAAAAGACCCGCGACTCCGTGAGTGCGGCTAGTTCTTTGCCCAGTGCGGCCGCGGAGGCGTATCGATTCTGAGGCGATTTCTCGAGGCACTTCGCAATGATTCGAGATAAAGCCGATGGGATCTTCGCGTGACTTGCACGGACTGGCGGCGGCTGCTCGAATCGAATCGCGTCCAGAAGTGCTCGGTTATCCCGGCCTTTGAACGGAAGATCGCCACAGGCAGCCTCGTACAGGACAACGCCCAAAGCAAAAATGTCGGTCCTGGCGTCGAGGGGTTTGCCTTCTGCTTGTTCGGGCGCCATGTAGCTGGGTGTGCCCACGGCAACCCCAATTCCTGTCGACCGATCATCCTCCGCCCGCCGCTCATCAATTTCCTGCGGGTTCGAAGCGGCAGAAACTTTGATCGGCGTTGGGGGGCCTGACACTTTAGAGTCATCGGTGTTTTCAAAAAGTGGCTTGGCCAGACCGAAATCGAGAAGCTTCACCTGCCCACTCGGGGTTATCATGATGTTCGCGGACTTGATGTCCCTGTGGATCACCCCGTTCGTATGAGCCGCTTCCAGTGCGTCACAGGCTTGGCGACCGAAAGATGCGATTTCCTCTACCGAAAGAGGCTTGTTCAGGAGTCGAGATTTCAAATCCTCACCTGGGACCAGCTCCATGGCGATGAAAAAGCTACCGCTTTGCTGATCGACCTCGTGGATGGTTGCGATATTGGGGTGAGCGATACGCGCAGCTAGGCGTGCTTCCCGAAGAAAGCGGATACGGGCAGTTTGATTCTCGAAGAGCTTCTCATTAAGAACTTTAAGCGCGACCTCGCGACCCAGGCGCAGATCACGGGCACGAAACACCACGCCCATGCCACCGGCGCCAATGACCTCTTCAATCTTGAAATGGCCTAGAACCGCGCTCGGGCCCAGGTTGGCTAAATGTCCCTCTGCCTCCACGCCATGCTCCCGATAGGGTCGCACTCTTGGAGCGAGCATAGACCATTCTTTCCGTTTGTCAAAACCTGGGGTTTCTTGGTCTCTGGGGCGTCCTGCCACAACGCTCCCCGAAGCCAGCGCGGCAGTTCTCGAAGCGAGGATAAAAAGGGAGGCCCGGGCGATGCAGCCGTTCCGCTCGAGCTCGTGCGCGCCGACGTCTCGTCTTCGCTCGGCCCGGGCCCTTTCACTTCCGCGTGTATTCTAGTTCGACGTCGGCGCCGCTGGCATGTTCGAGAGATCGGGACGAAGCTGGCCGATCTTCGTCTCGAAACGCCGCGTCAGAGCGAGCGTCTTCTGCATGAGGTCCTGTCCCTCTTTGCCCAACGTCTCGAGAATCTTCGCGCTCTGAGTCTCGAGATCCGCAGGGCTCGTTCCCTCTATCGTGACCACCACGAGCGGCAGGTCATCGCCCATCAGGATCTGATAGAGATTGAAGCCGTCGTTCACATTGTGCTTCGCGAACAGCGAGGCCCATTCTTTCGAGATCCCCTCGATTTTCGACTCCGCCTCGGGTTTGATGTAGTAGAACTCGTAGCGGATGAACTTCACTTCCTCCGGCGTGAGCCGCGGGGTCTTCGGGGCGTAGGAAAGATCGGGGCGCCTCATCGCAACGATCTCGGACGTGTGATCGATGTTGGGCGAGCCCTTCATCATGAGGGCATCAAACTTCTCTTTCCCCATCTTCTCGGACATGTGCCCGAAAAACGAGTTCAGCTTGTCGATGTCGGCGAAGCTCTTCATGGGAAGCACGTAGTAATAGTCGAACTCCGGCGTCGCGATGGCCGTATAGTTGAACTGGTGCTGGGCGTCGGAATGAGCCTTGACGGCGGCGAGAAAGTCGCGGGTCGCCGCCTCGTGTTCCATGATTTTGGACGGATGGACGACTTCGTGATGCACGTACAACATATCCGGCGACGAGCCCATTTGCGCCGCCGCGAGCGACGCGAAAAATGCAAAACCGGTAAGCACGGACAAAAGAACCAAGAATCGTTTCATGGTCAGACCTTTCTGGGACGTATCCCTTCAAAAGACATTCGGTGACGTTCGTGGGAAGCACGAAAGAATACTCTAACTTTCGCGATTCGTCAAATGTGCTCTTGCGCAGGGCGCGCGTCATCGAAGTAATGGAGTAAAGGAATGGATGGTCCTTCCTGCCGGACGCCATGTCCTCTCGCGAGGCGGAGCAACCCCTCTCCGAGCCTTCGAAAATCCTGAGACGAAGCGACGCTCGCTCGGGCGACGTCGCCAAAAAGATCAAAAAACATTTGACAAGTTTGCGGCGACAAATTTGAAAGGGGCGGTGTCGGTCTCACAATTACGCCTCTTATGCGCCTCCTTCCCCGCTAAGGTCTGTCTCACCGAGCTTCCTCCGTTTCAATCGTTTTTCAATCCCGATACCTCACCCTGACCAACGACGGGCATGAAAAAACCTACGCGTATACTTCAGGCAAGGGGCAACGCCATGATCGAAAGATTC
>DATIBD010000134.1:0-22551 GCA_035457705.1 Vicinamibacteria bacterium | reverse complement strand
CTTCGTTGCAATTCTGCGCGCCGACGGAGTCATCGTGTCTACGCCGACGGGCTCGACCGCTTACTCGCTCGCCGCCGGCGGCCCGATCCTCCAACCCAACCTCGGGGCGATGGTGCTCACGCCCATTTGCCCCCACACCCTCACTTATCGCCCGGTCGTCATCTCGGATCGTGCCAAGGTCGAGCTCGCGCTTCGGGGCGAAATGGGTGAGGTATACGCCACGTTCGATGGACAATCGAGCGAACCGCTCGAGCCGGGAGACGTCTTACGGGTGCGAAAGAGCCGCTTTACCGTCAAGCTCGTGAGCGTACCGGAGGCCAACTATTTCCACGTACTCCGGCACAAGCTCCGCTGGGCCGAGCGACCAAGAGGCCGCCGCCCGACCCCGCCGCCGAAGCCTTGATCCTTCGACAGCCGTGTGTCCACAAGTAACACAACCCCCAAAGAACGGAGGCGCCGGAAAAGAACAGGAATCTCAGCGACGCGCCGCTATGAGACCGCCGCGACAACGAAGACCCTGGAGGCTCGGCTCAGGATTCCGCGAAATCGATTGGGATGTTGGCTCCCCGGAACTGGTTGAGCAAACCGCTCTTGTCGGTGGCCTTGAGCCAGGCCTCATTCGGCTGGACTCGCTTTTCCTTGACGAGCTGGAAGAGGCTGTCGTTCATCGTCTGCATGCCGAGTCGCTTGGAAGTCTGCATGACCGAAGGAATCTGGAAGGTCTTGGCCTCCCGGATCAAGCTGGCCACGGCCTGATTGGCGAGCAGTACCTCGAGCGCGGCGACCCGTCCGCCTCCGATCTTCTTGCAGAGCACCTGGGCGATGACGCCCTTGAGCGCATCGGACAGCATCACCCGGATCTGCTCTTGCCGGTCGGGCGGGAACTGATCGACGATGCGGTCCACCGTCGACATCGCGGTAGTGGTATGCAGGGTTCCGAACACGAGATGACCCGTTTCAGCGGTCTCGATGGCAATGGCGATCGTCTCGAGGTCGCGCATCTCACCAACCAGAACGATGTCGGGATCCTCTCGCAGGGCCGCTCGGAGCGCGGTCTTGAACGACTCGGTGTTCCGCCCCACTTCCCTCTGGTTGACGAGGCACTTCTGGTTCCTGTGAACAAACTCGATAGGATCCTCGATGGTGATGATGTGATCCGTTCGGTTCTTGTTGATATGGTCGATGATGGCGGCGAGAGTCGTAGACTTGCCTGAGCCACTGGGCCCCGTCACGAGGACCAAGCCCTTGGAGAGATAGCAGAGCTCTAGAACCGCCCGGGGTAGCGCGAGCTCTTCGGCAGTCTGGATCTCGACGGGAATGCGACGCAGGACGGCTCCCACGCCGTTACGGTCCTCGAAGACGTTCACACGGAAGCGGGACAGCCCCGCGATCTCGTAAGCGAGATCGGTGTCCCGACGAGCCTCGAACTGTTCCCGGTTGTCCTTAGGCATGATTTCGTGCACGAGCCGGTGGATCGCCTCCGAGCTCAGTACGCCGCGATCGGGGAGAAATCGGATTTCCCCGTGGATGCGAAGTACGGGGAACGTGCCCGCGGAAAGGTGCAGGTCGGAGGCATCTTGAGACACCATCAAACGAAGGATGTCGTCGATCGCGTGAGGCGCCCTGCTCGGCGAGGTCGCCGGAGCCCTCGGGGCCGGAGCGGGCTCGGCTCGTGACGGAGACGGCGTCGCGGCCGGGGGCTCAGTGGATGCCGCGGCACTCTGAGTGCTCGGGACGCTCACTCGGGACCGACGGATGCGCATCGCCGCCGTCTTATCGGTCTTCCGAAAGTCGACCTGGAATCGGCTGCCGTTTCTTTGAATGTACACGGATGCGGGCTGACCTGGCTCCGCATGCATTCGCTCCGAGCCGAGAGCCTCCTCGGCAATCTTTTCGATCACGGTTGACTGAAGCGGCTCCCGACCGATGTCGACGCGCTCATTTCCGCGAACGAGGTAGACGCGTCGACCCGCCTCGAGCCGTGCTTCGTAGGCATCGTAATTGACGAGAGCGTCCATCAAGGACGCGATCTGCGACAAGGGGATCCTCCTGCGATCAAAGCCAGATTCGGCTCACGAAACGCTTGTTGACGTACGTTATCCCATCCGCCACGACGACTGGAAAGAAATCCTCGTTCAAGTTGAAAAAATCGGACAAACGAGGATTCTCCACGGGGAGTAGAGACTCGACGGCCCCTTCCAGCGCGTGCCCATCCGTCATTTCCAGCCGAACGAGATCCACCGAGCGAGCTTGCTCACCGGAGAGGCGCCCGAGAACGGGCGCATCCGCACCAGCTTCGAGCAACTGCACCAGATCGCGATTGACGAGAAGTGCTCGACCGCTTTCGGCCACCCTGACGGGAAGGAAACGACGGGAACGCGCCAGGTACTCGTCCAGGCTCTCGGGCCCGGGATGCAGAGACGAGCCAGGAGAAAGAAACAGCGTGACCGCCATCGATATGCCATCCGCCAACCGCAGCCGTGCGTCGAGGTCGAGGGTAGGCACCCGATAAGGAGCTGGGTCGAGCTCAAGCACGTTTACGTTCCGTTGGAAAACTGGTACCTATAGAATGCCGCTCGAACGGCGGTTTTTCAACCTCGAATCGGCGGTCTAGATCGACGGGGAAACGCCGGCGCGCTTGCAGATCGTCTTCCACTCATGGGGCGTCACCGGTTGAACCGAGAGTCGCTGGCCTTTCTTGAGAAGGGCCATCCCTTGGATCTCGTCGATCCCGCGCAGGGTCTCGAGGCTCAGGGGCTCGTCGAGTTTCTTCACGAACTCGATCTCGACCATGAACCAGTACGGCTTTTCCTCCGTGGCACGACGGTCGTAGTACCTGCTGTTGCGGTCGAACTGAGTGAAATCGGGATAGGCCTCTTTCACCACCCGGGCCAGACCGACGATCGCTTTGGGGTCCGCGTTCGAATGGTAGAACAAAACCCCATCTCCTACTTTCATCGACCGCATGTAGTTTCTCGCTCTGAAATTCCGCACACCGTCCCAGTGGGTGGTCCGGTCTCTTTCGAGGTCGTCTATACCGAATACGTCGGGCTCGCTCTTCATGAGCCAGTAGCTCTTGTCGGATCCCATGGCCGCTCAACATAGCCCTCTCGCGATCCGATGGCAAGCGAGTCGCGCTAGAATGCCCGCGAGGAGAACGACGGATGACACGCGCTGGGATTTTGCTGGTCATGGCCTGCGTCTTCGTGAGCGGGTCGACGATTCGGGCTCAGGACACCCGAGACCAGCAGTTGATCGAAGCGGTCTGGGACGCGCTGAAGAAGGAGAAACTCGCCGAAGACGTAGCCGACGTCCAGGTCCGAAACGGCGCCGTGGTCCTGATTGGCAAGGCGAGGAACGCCTACTCCAAGATGAAGGCGATCGAGGTGGCTCTGGGAGTGGAGGGTGTCGAAGCGGTGGAGAGTGAGCTCGAAGTGGCAGCCCCCGAGAGCAGCGAGAATCTCGCCAGCGCCCTCGTCGACCGAGTGCTTACGTACACACATTACACGGTCTTCGACGACATCACGTTTACACTAGAGAACGAGGGCGTGGTTGCGCTCGGCGGTTACGTCACGATGCCGTTCAAGAAAGACGAGATCGAGGAGAGGGTGGGCAGAGTCCTGGGTGTTCGTGAGCTCAAGAGCTCGATCGAGGTCCTGCCCGTTTCTCAATCCGACGACAGGCTCCGAGAGGTCCTGTTCCGCAACATCTACGGCGACGACATGTTCGTGCCCTACGCCAATCGCACCCACCCCCCGATTCACATCATCGTGAACAAAGGAAACGTGATCCTCACCGGTGCGGTACGAAACCGGATCGAGAAGCGCCAGGCGGAGTCCATCGCTCGCAGCACGTTCGGCGTCATCCAGTTCGAGAACCGCCTCACGATAAGCCCTTAGTGGATCCTCACTCGATCCAAAGATCTCGCTCCAGATCTCGCCAGAACTCCATCTTCATCCGATCGTGCTTGAAGACGCCCTTGTAATAAGGATCGTTCTCCTTGTATTCGGCGTAGGGACCGGTGTACCCCTCCCGTTTCTTCTTGTAAGCCTCGAACTGGGCGAGACTTTCGTATTCCCACGAGACCAGATGGCGGCCCGATTCCTCACCGGCCACGTACTTGGCAAAGTAGCGAACGCTCTTCCACTCCTGGAAGAGATCGCGATGGTCGCGCACCCAGGCTAACCACTGCCGCATGGCTTCCTCGTGCTCCCGATCCTTACCCTCGGCTACTAGCCAGCTCTCGACTTCGAATATTGCCATCGTGCTACCTCCCCGCCATCCGGACGTCACCGAGCTCGCTTCCATAGCGGGCAACGATTTTCTCGAGCTGCTCGCGGACGGGATCCCCTGACTCCTTCCTCGCTGCTTTCCTGCGGATCAGCACCAGCGGAATCCCCTGTAGCAGCCGGCGTCGTGTGAATGTGTCTCGCCTCATCCGAGCCTCCTTGGTTCGTTTTTCTCGAGCCCAGGTACTCTACGCCGTCGTGCTTCGAGAACGCCAGCCAGGTAAGCACCCCGGTGCGCTTTGTCCGGCGGACCGCTGTCTCGAAGTACAATCGGGACATGAAGGATATCGTCGCCCTTCTCGACCAGCCGGATACGACCGTCGCCGTCGTGGGAGCGACGGACGATCCCGGCAAGTACGGCTACATCATCTACCGGGACCTGAAACGCAAGGGATACACCGTTTTTCCCGTTAACCGGAGTCGGGATACCGTGGACGGTGACCAGGCCTACCGGTCCCTGCGGGATCTTCCGCAGACTCCCACGATCGTAAACGTCGTTGTACCGCCCTCCCAAACCCTGCTCGTCGTGCGGCACTGCCTGGAGTTGGGCATCGGAAACGTCTGGCTTCAGCCCGGCGCCGAAAGCCCGGAGGTCCTCGAGGTGCTGCAAACGAACGGGTTCAACTATCTCGCCAATGCCTGCATCATGGTCCAGAGTCGACTCGCCCATCGCTGAACGGCTGGGAGCCGGTTGTTCGAGCGATTTCAGATGCTACAAATCCGGCGGTCACCAGGCCTCGGACGTGCCCAAGCGCCGGGCGAGCTGCCACTCAGGTACCGGACGACCCGTTGGATCGGCGGCCTCGGGTTTCTCGCGCGCGACGAAGGCTCCCGAGCCCCGTTCGGCCTGAAGCGCTCCATCAGCGACGACGACCCTCCCGCGGCTCAACACCGTAATGGGCCAACCGGTCAATCGGCGCCCTTCATAGGGTGTGTAGCCCGAGTTGTCGTGCAACTTCCCGCTCTCGATGACCACTTCCCTCTCGGCGTCCCAAATGACGAGATCGGCGTCGGCCCCAATCGAGATGCTTCCCTTTTGAGGGAACATGCCGTAGAGCTTGGCCGCTCGCGTCGAGGTGAGCTCCACGAATCGGTGGATGTCGATTCGCCCGCCCCTCACGCCCTCGGAAAACAGCAGGGGCATGCGCACTTCGAGTCCGGGGACGCCGTCCGCGATCTCGTCGAAACGCGCCTCGGCAATGCTTGCGAGCTTTCCCGTTTCGTCGAACCGATAGGAAGCGTGATCCGACGAGAGAATCTGGAACGTTCCGTCCGACAGCCCGCGCCACATCGCCTCCTGGGCCTTCTGGTCCCGGGGCGGCGGACTGCAGCAAAACCGGGCGCCCTCCTTGCCTTCCCCCTCGAGGTCGTCGGCGGTGAAAAAGAGGTATTGAGGACAGGTCTCGGCGTAGACCTTGAGGCCGCGGCCTTGCGCTCGGCGGATCGCCGCGAGCGCCTCATCGGACGAAACGTGAAGGATCAGGATCGGCGCATCGACAAGCTCCGCAAGGGCGATGGTGCGTGACACGGCCTCGCTCTCGGCGAGCCGCGGATGGGCAACCGCGTGGTAACCGGACACCCGCGCGCCTCGATAGAGAAGCCGCTCGGTGAGCCACCGGATCATGTCGTGGTTCTCCGCTTGCACCATGGTGAGCGCACCCTCACGCCTGGCGAGCGAGAGCACCTCGAGGATCTGGTAGTCGTCGAGTCGCAGGCCGTCGCAGGAGGTAGACACCTTCACCGAGGAGTAGCCGTTCCGGATGAGCTCGGGAAGCTCATCTCGCAGGACCGTCTCCGTGGGATCCGACAGAAAGAGGTGGAATGCGTAGTCGACGACGGCCTTGGCCTTGGCGCGCGCGTGGTAGCCCGAGACGATTTTCTTTAGCGAATCACCGCGATGCTGGGCGGCAAACGAGACGATGGTCGTCGTGCCGCCGAACGCCGCCGAGACCGTTCCCGAGTAGAAGTCGTCGGCGCACGAGAGGCCCGACGAGGAAGGCTGCTCGATGTGACAGTTGCTGTCGATTCCTCCAGGAAAGATGTAGTGGCCATCGGCATCGATTTCGCGCTCGGCCGAGTCGAGCTTCTTCGCGATCGCGGCGATCCTGCCTCCCGCGATGCCAATATCGCAGAACGCCTCCTCGGTCGCCGTGACTACGTTTCCGTTGCGAACGACCAGGTCGAGCTTCATTCTTGCCTCGGGGTCGTTATCGTAGCATTCCCCTGGCTCGCTATGATCAACGTGCCGTCTTTTGGAACCGTCTCGAGGCGATCCAGAGAAGCGTCCCCCCGATCAGAAAGAGAGCCGTGTACTGTGTCCAGAGGGCCTCGATGGACGGACCCTTGAGAAACACGGCGCGGACCACCTCCATGTAGTGGCGCACGGGATTCAGCAAAGTCAGCCATTGGAATACCTCGGGCATGCTGGTCACGGGGAACATGAAGCCCGAAAGAAGGATGGCGGGCTGAAAGATCAAGAAGCTGGTCATGAACGCCTCTTGCTGCGTCGAGGAGACGGTCGAGATGAGAAGACCCAGACCCAGGCCGGATAAGAGATAGAGAATGCTGGCCGTCAGCAGATGCAGGGCGCTCCCGCGAAAAGGCACTTCGAACCACAGAAGCGAGACCGCGGTGACGATACTGAGATCGACGAGCCCAATCACGGCGAAGGGGATCGTTTTGCCGGCGATGAGCTCCCCCGGCGTAAGCGGTGTGACATTCAGCTGCTCGAGAGTACCGATCTCCCGCTCTCGGACGACGGCGAGAGACGTCAGAAGCAAACAGACCAGCAAGATGAGAGCTCCGACAACCGCGGGCACGTTGTAGTCCCGACTCTCGAGGTTCGGGTTGAACCAGGGACGCTCGCGGAAATCGACCGTCACAGACGAGTCGGGGTCGATCCGGTCGAGGGCAAAATCCTGGACGATGCGCTCCGCGTAGCTCTGGGCCACCGAGGCGGTGTTCGAGCTCGTGCCGTCGAGCAGAATCTGAACCCTTGCACCGCTCCCGGTGCGGAGCGAGGTGGAGAACCCAGCGGGAATTTCCAGACCAACGGCGGCCTCACCGCGGTCGAGGGCCAGGGCCAGGTCCCCCGACCGGTCGGAGCGGCCGACGACTTCGAACGAGCCGGAAGCGGTGAGCGCCTCCACGAGATCCCGGGATGCCCGGCTTCGATCGTGGTCCACGAGGAACGTGGCGATCTCGTCGACGTCGGTGGAAACGGCGTATCCGAACACCAGGAGCTGGATGACGGGGGCGACGACGATGACGCGAGCCATCCGCGGGTCGCGAAAGATCTGCCGAAACTCCTTTCCCACCATCCCGCCGATTCTCTCGAGACGTTGGCGCCAGAGTGACATCACCCTAGTACTCAATGCCATGGCGGGACCTGTAATCGATCGAGCCGCCACGGCTCGGCCTTCGCGGCGCTTCGCGCCGATCTCGCGACAGACGTTTTGGCCGCCGCTCGGCAGGCTGAGCTGTACTTTTCCATCAGCCCGTTAGTGCTCAATGCCGTGGTGGAACCCGTAATCGATCGTGCCGCGACGGCTCGGGGCCGCTTACGGCGCGGCCAGCGCGCCGGGCTCGCTCCGCTCGCACAGGGTGGGTTGAGTCTTTCATCACCTGCTAGAGCTCCTTCTTGAAAACAATCGTCGCCGCGAAGAGGCCGATGACCGCAAAAAAGATCATGAGGAGTCCTTGAACCCTGAGCACCTCGATACCCACTCCTTTCAAAAAAATGCCCCGGGTCACCACGAGAAAGTAGCGCGCGGGCACCAGATAGGTGAACGCCAGAAGGGGTTTGGGCATGACGGCGATGTCATACATGAAACCCGAGAGCAGGAAGGCAGGGAGGAAAGTCGCCACCATGGCCAGCTGCGTCGCCAGCAGCTGGGACTTGGCCACGGCGGAAATGAACATCCCCAAACCCAGAGCGCCGATCAAGAAAGCGAGGGAAAGCATCATCAACAGGGCCACGCTCCCCCGGAAGGGAACATCGAACAGAAGCACACCCACGAGGCTGACGCCCACGACGTCCATAACGCCGATGGCGAGATAAGGAAGGAGCTTTCCCACGACGACCTCGAGGCGACCTACTGGCGTCGCGACGAGCTGCTCCATCGTCCCACGCTCCCACTCGCGGGCAATGGTGAGTGAGGTGAGCATCGCGGCAATGATCATCATGATGACGGCCACGAGGCCGGGGACGATCATGTTCTTGCTCGAGAGATCCTCGTTGTACCAGACGCGGGTTCGCGATTCGATCGGCGGAGTCCGCGTTCGGGCGACTCGTATGCGGTTCGAGTAAGACAAGACGATGGCGCGGGCATAGGCCAACGCGATGGTGGCCGTGTTCGCATCGGTACCGTCCACGATCCCTTGAATCTCTGCGTTGCGCCCCGCGTCGAGATCGGCGGCAAAACCGGGCGGGATGACCAGGGCGATCCGTATCGTTCCCCGGTCCAGGAGGGCGTCGATCTCGGATGGGCGTTCCAGGCGAGCAACCAGCCTGAAGTAGCCCGAAGACCAGAACGCGCTCAGGAGCTCGCGGCTCCTCCCCGACCCATCATGATCGAGGACCGCCGTTTCGATGTCCTCCACGTCCCAGCTGATGGCATAGCCAAAGAGGACGACGAGAAGGACGGGCAACAAGAAGGCCAAGATGAGACTCCGCCTGTCGCGCCGGAGGTGGAGAACCTCCTTTCGGGCCATCGCCAGAAGCCGGGTCCGGTTCATTCCTTCCTCAATCGACGGGAGCGCCGCCCGCGCGACGCACCCGAGCGACGAACACGTCCTCGAGCGATGGAGTGATCGGCTCCATGCCGTGGAGCCGAATCCCATGTAACTTGAGCCGGCCGGCGATGGTGCGGCGCGCCTCGTCGAGGTCTGCTGAAACCGTGACGTGGAGCGACCGACCGAAGAGAGCGGCGTCGAGAACCCCGGGAGCGTCCCGGAGCGCTTCGACTCCCCTGGGGGCGTCGTCGACGCGGACCGCCAGAATGGGCTCTCTCATCTGATCTCGTAGGCGAAGCGGTGTATCGAGCGCGATCAATTGGCCTCGGTTCATGAGGGCGAGGCGGTTGCAGTACTCCGCTTCTTCCATGTAGTGGGTCGTGACGAAAACGGTTGTGGACCGCGCGGCGAGCCGGTAGATGAGGTCCCAGAAGTTGCGTCGCGAGATGGGATCCACGCCGGAGGTCGGCTCGTCGAGAAACAAGATGGGCGGTTCGTGCAGAACGGCGCAGCCCAGAGCCAGCCGCTGCTTCCAGCCGAGCGGAAGCTCGGCCGTCAACCGCTTCCGGTGCTTCGTGAGGCCAGCCATTTCCAGAGCCCAGTCATGGCGCTCGGCCCGGCGAGCGCGCCCTACCCCATAGAGTCGCAGAAAAAACGAGATGTTCTCGTCCACGGTGAGATCGCCGTACAGGGAAAACAACTGCGACATGTAACCAATGTTGTGCTTGATCGCCTCGGCCTGGGTCATCACATCGAGTCCGGCCACCGTGCCTTTCCCGGAGGTGGGCATGAGAAGCCCGGCGAGCATCTTGATGGTGGTCGTCTTTCCCGCCCCGTTCGGGCCCAGGAATCCGAAAATCTCGCCCTCGCGGACCTCGAACGAGATCCGGTCAACCGCCACGAAATCGCCAAAGACCCTCGTGAGGTCGTCGGCTACGACCGCGGGATCTCCCTGCCTCGGGCTCATCGGCTCTCCGCCCGGGAAACCGCCTCGATGAAAACGTCCTCGAGAGAAGGAGGGATGGGTTCCGAGCTCTCGACGGAAAAGCCCGCTCCGCGGAGAGCCGAAACCAGGATCGGACCGTCTTCCGCCGCCGACGGCACCGCCACGTGAAGCAAGCCTCCGAAGACGGCGATTCCCTGGACTCGCGGCACCTCGAGAGCTCTTTGACGCGCTTCTCTGACTCGATCCACCCGGATCGCGAGAAGCTCGCTTCCGAAACGTCCGAGCAGATCCGCCGGGCTTCCGATCTCGAGCACGCGACCCCGGTGAAGCAAAGCGAGGCGGTCGAAGCGCTCCGCTTCGTCCAGGTACGATGTGCTCACTACAACGGTGACCCCGCGGGCCACCATCTCGTGGACGATGAGCCAGAGATCTCGACGCGAGATGGGATCGACACCGAACGTCGGCTCGTCCAGCAACAGGACTTTGGGCTCATGGATCAAGGCGCACGACAATCCGAGCTTCTGCTTCATTCCGCCCGACAGTTTTCCCGCGAGGCGATCCTGGAATGGCTCGAGGTTGGAGAAGTGAAAGAGACGTTTCAAGCGCGCCGGACGTTCCGAGCGGGGAACCTGGTATAGGTCCGCATAGAACATCAGGTTCTCGAGAACGGTGAGATCGGCATAGAGGCCGAAGCGCTGCGACATATAGCCAATCTCGTGCTTCACCCGTTCGGGATCCCGAGCGACGCTGACTCCGCGAATCGCGGCATCCCCTCCGGTCGGCGGAAGAACGCCCGCTAGCACGCGGAGCACCGTCGTTTTTCCCGCCCCGTCGGGACCTACCAAACCGAAGAGCTCGCCGGCGCGTACCGTGAACCGGATGTCATCGATGGCGGTCGTAGTCCGGAATCGCCTCGTGAGACCTTCCACCGAAACGGCGGGGACTTCGTTCATGGAAGCGGTCCCGTCAGACGAACGTCGGCTGGCATCCCCGGCTTCAAGTCGAAGTCCGGGTCTTCGGTGATGTGTACTTTGACCGCGTACACGAGCTTCACCCGCTCCTCGGTCGTCTGGACGTTCTTGGGCGTGAACTCCGCCTCGGAGGCGATGAAACTCACCCGACCGGGATAGCTCTTGTCGGGATAGGTGTCGGACGACACTTCGGCGGTCATCCCGATCTTCACGGCACCAACTCGGTCTTCTCTCACATAGATGCGAACCCATCGGTCGTCGGAGTTCATCACGGTGAGAACCGCGGTTCCCGGAGCGACGATCTCCCCTGGCTCCCGGTGTCGCACCGTTACCAAGCCATCGAAAGGCGCCGCGATCCTCATCATGTCGAGCCCCGCATCCAAGGCCCGAACGGAAGCTTCCGCCTGGACGAGCTGTGCCCGCTGAGCCTCGACTTTCTCCGGGCGTGGCCCCGCTTCGAGAAGGCTCAGCTGCTCCGCGGCCTGAGTGAGCTGAGCCCGCGCGAGCTCCAGGCCCAGCACGGCCTTGTCGTAAGCTTCGCGACTGACGGCGCCTCCGTCAAAGAGCTTCTTCGTCCGGTCGAGATCCTGCTCGGCATCGCCCAGACGCTCCCGAGCGGCGTCTCTCCCGGCCCTGGCCTGCTCCACCTCTTCGCGCCGAAAACCGACTTCGAGCTCGCGAAGAAGGGCCCGGCTCGCCGTGACGCGCGCCTCCGCTTCCTGACGCCGAGCGAGCATTTCCGTCCGATCGAGGTCGGCCAACTCGTCGCCGGTGGCAACGCTGTCTCCTTCACGAACGGCGATTCGCTCGAGGCGGCCACTGACCTGAAAACCCAGATGGGCCTCGGTCGCCTCCACCGTTCCTGAAGCGAACAGGACGTCGCTCGTGGTTTCCTCTCGAGGAGATAGATAGCGGAGCACCGCCCAAACTCCCCCCACCGTCAACACAATCAGAACCAAGGCAGCCCGCGCTCTAGATTTCATGGCGCGCTCCTCAAGTGGGTCTCGATCCAATCGAGATCGAGCTGGCCCGTCGCGCGCGAAAGCTCCGTCCAAGCAAAGATGACCTCGTATTCCGCTCGGATGAGGTCGGCGCGAGCTCCCAGATGGTCTGCCTCGGATTGAAAGTAGTCCGTCTGTATGCCCACGCCGGTAGCGAGCCGCAACCGCTCGATCCGAACCACCTCCTCGAAGCGGCGGACCGCTGTGGTGAGGCTAAGGACGCGCGCTCGCGCCTCGTCCAAACCCGACAATGCGATGTCCAGGTCTTGCTCGACCTGGGATTCCACGAGGCGGACCTCCTCGGCCGCGCGGCGCTCCTCGGCCCCGGCGCGGGCGATGCGGCCCGAGATGGCTCCACCGGTAAAAAGCGCATAGGTAACGCGAAGTCCGAGACTCCATTCGAGCTGATTGACCCCACTCGCGCTCGCATAGTCGACGTAGCTTCCGTTCAGCATGATGTCGGGCAAGCGGGCACTCCGCGCGGCGAGCACGGAGGCGCCCGCCGCGTCGAGCCTCTGGCGAGCTGCCCGCAGCGCTGGCGTCGCGGCGAGCGCTCGGTCACGAAGCTCGCTCCGCGGCGGGGGCTGCGATTCGACCATCGAGACGGGGACGAGGTCCAAGGCGCGCGTTCGTTCCACCGCGGCTCCAGTCAGTCTCGCGAGATCTCTCTCGGCGCGGTCCAGAGACGAGGCGACCGCGATCCGCTCCGCCTCGGCGTGGGCGATCGCCGCCTCCGCGCGGAGAATCTCGATCTGGGCCGCCCGTCCCACATCGAAGAGCTGTCGAACGCGACTGAGCTCGGACTCGAGCGCGGTGATGGAGTGGTTGTGAGCCTCGATGGCCTGCGCCAGCCCGAGCGCGCGCAAATAGGCTCCGATGACGAGTCTCAACAAACTCTGTCCGGCTTCACCCACGAGCTCCTCCGAGGCTCGCTCCTCGGCCCGGGTGGCCTCGATCCGGGACGATCGAGCGCCGCCGTCGAACAGTGTGTAGCTGAACTGACCCGATACCTGAAAGAGCGTTTGGTCGAAGGGCGGGATCTGACCCGGCGTAAGCGCGTGGAGCGGGTGAACGATCATCGGCTCCTGGTATTGCGTCGCCGAGGCTCCGACAGAGACCGCCGGAAATCTCTCGGCCTCCGCTTCGCGCGCGGCCTCGAAAGCGGACTCCCGACGGGCCACCGAGACGGCCACCGAGGGGTAGTAGGAGAGCGCTCGCTCGGCAGCTTCGAGCAATGTCAGCCGTTGTGCCTCGCTCTGCGCGCTGGCGTAAAACCCGAGAGCCAGGCACAAGCCGAAAGCAGTCCACGTCGGGAAGCGTCTTACTATCCGCATGTCGTGCGCGCACCTCTCCACGGTCAGTCACGTGGCAACCAACAGAATTTTCCCAAGCCAACGGCACAGCCCATCGAGCTCCTGGGGTGTGCCCGCGCCGAGCTCGACGGGGCTCGAGCTGGCCGTCATTGCTTCCAATCCGTTCAAAAGTCTCACGATGATTCCTCCTAGTGGAAGTGCGTGAGGGCAAGAAAGCTGCAATTCGAGAAGTGAATTCTCTCGAGGCCTTGGTCTCGAGGATGACACCGCAACCAAGGTCTCGGGATCGATGGGCATGGTAGCATCCTCCGCTGTTTATGTCGCTCGCTCCGGTGGACTGGCTCATCATCGCGGCTTACTTTGCCCTCGCCCTCGGTGTAGGGCTCCACTACCGGAAGCGCGCGGGCACGAGTCTGGACGAGTACTTCTTGTCGGGCCGCTCACTTCCCTGGTGGATTGCGGGAACGTCGATGGTGGCCACCACCTTCGCCGCCGACACCCCGCTCGCGGTGACGGCGCTGGTGGCGAGACACGGGATCGCGGGAAACTGGTTCTGGTGGTCGTTTGCCCTCGGTGGGATGATCATCGTGTTTGTCTACGCCAGGTTGTGGCGGCGCGCGGGCGTGATGACCGACGTAGAGCTCGTGGAGCTTCGCTACAGCGGGAAGCCCGCCGCTTTTCTCCGCGGTTTCCGTTCCCTCTACATCGCGCTTCTGGTCAACTCCATCATCGTCGGCTGGGTCGCCGTCGCAATGCTCAACGTCTTGAAGTTCACGGTCCTGTCCGGCACCGAGGCGGCCGAAGGATCGGCGGACTGGTGGATCGTTCTGGCCCTCTTCGCGTTCGTCGGCCTGTACAGCACGCTCTCGGGACTGTGGGGCGTCGTCATTACCGATTTCATACAGTTCGTGCTGGCCATGGGCGGATGTATCCTTCTCGCGACATTCTGTATTTCCCAGCTCGGCGGTCTCTCGCCTCTTCGAAACGCTCTGGTATCTCGCTTCGAGGACGAGCAGGTCCTGAGCTTTCTGCCCGATTTCTCAGCGGAAGCGGCCTGGATGCCGCTCGACGTCTTCCTCATCATGCTGTTCGTCCAGTGGTGGGCGTCGTGGTATCCGGGCTCCGAGCCCGGTGGAGGTGGCTGGGTCGTCCAGCGAATGGCGTCCTGCCGCACCGAGCGCGACTCGGTCATGGCGACCCTGTGGTTTCAGCTCGCCCACTACTGCCTCAGGCCCTGGCCATGGCTCCTCGTCGCCCTCGTCGCTCTCGTGAGCTATCCGGATCTCCGATCGCTGCCCGACCCGGGTGTCGGCTTTCCCATGTTGATTCGAGACGTTGCCCCCGCCGGCCTACGCGGTTTGATGCTCGTGGCCTTCTTCGCCGCTTTCATGTCGACGATCAGCACGCAGGTGAACTGGGCGGCATCGTACCTGGTGGGAGACTTCTACCGGCGCTTCGTCAGGCCGGAAGCCGACGAGACACACCTGACGCGGGCGTCGCGTGTGGCGACGCTCTTCGTGCTCGTCATCGGCGCTGCCTCGTCGTGGCTCATGCGAGACCTTGCCGTGGACGAGGCCTGGAAACTACTCGCCGCATTGGGCGCGGGAACGGGGGCAGTCTTCATGATTCGCTGGTTCTGGTGGCGAATCAACGCCTGGTCGGAGATCAGCGCCATGGCCGCCTCGCTCGTCTACTTCGTCATCGTCAGCCGGTATGTCGAGGCGAACGAGCACCGCCTCGCCATCGTCGCGGCGCTCACCATCGTCACCTGGGTGGCAGCCACGTATCTCACTCGACCGGAGGACGACGCGACGCTCGAGCGTTTCTACGAGAGGATTCGTCCGGGTGGTCGCGGGTGGGGACCTCTGGCGAGGCGCCGACCCGAGATCGTCGTGGATCGGAACGTCGGGACGTCGGTTCTCACCGCCCTTCTCGCGACGGCCGTCATCTACCTCACGCTTCCCGGAATCGGCTTCTTGCTCTTCGGGGAAACCTCTCGAGCCAGCTTATGCCTGGGCTCAGCCGCCGCTCTGGGTTTCGTCGTCTATCGTTTGACGAAGAAACTGGGATTCGAGCGCCTCTATTCGTAGCGCAAGGCCACAATCGGATCGAGCGCCGAAGCCTTCTTGGCGGGGTAGAACCCCGATAGCAACCCGATTCCGACGGCCACGCCGAAGGCGAGCAGAACGGCCCACCACGTGAGCTCGGTCGCCCAGCCGAACCTGGACTGCAGCACCTGGCAGGCCACGCCGCCGAGCGCCAGCCCGGCCACGCCGCCCGCGAGGCCGAGCAGGATCGCCTCGGCAGCGAACTGCTTACGGATTTGACTCGCCCGCGCGCCGACCGAGAGCCTGAGACCGATCTCTCGGGTCCGCTCGGTGACCGAGAGCAGCATCACGTTGGTGATTCCAATCCCGCCCACGACGAGGGAGACGGCAGCGATCGCCGCGAGTAGTGCCGTCATCGTGCGGCTCGAACGCTCGAGCGAAACCGAGAGCTGCTCCAGGGTGGCATTCTCCAGGTTCGGCAGGTTTCCCACGATGACGCGCGACACGGATGGGTGGAGGCCCTTGGCAAGTACTTCGCTCGCGAGAGTAGACACGGTGAAATCATCAGGCATCGTGTCCTCGATCGCGTGACGCACTCTCAGAAGCTCGGTGATCTGGGAAGCGATCCGGGAAACCTCCCCGGATGACTCCGCGGTGACGGTGATGGTGTTGAGATTGGAAAGGTTCAGCAGTCGATGGATCGTAGTGAACGGCACATAGACGGCGTCGAAATTGTCGTCGCCGGGAGAGCCGACCGACATCCAGTTCGAGCTCGAAGTCACTCCCACGATTTCGAACGGCTGGTTCCAGAGCGTGATCGTCTCGCCAACCGGGTCAACATCTTCACCGAAAAGCTTGTCGCGCACCACGCTTCCGAGGACCATCACCAGCTCGGCTTCCCGAAGCTCCGCCTCGTCGAAGAACCGTCCCGCGGTCAGTGTGTGGGCCCTCCGGATCTTCGGCAAGTCGACGTCCGTCCCGTGGAGCCTGGTGAACCATCGCCGATCGCCGTAGTGAACGCGTGCGTTCTCGTGAATGCCCGAGGCTACGTGCTGCACACCCTCGATCGCCGCGATCGCCTCCGCGTCCTCGCGCGTCAGGGTCGCGGCCGCTCCGAGTCCCGCTTCGGAGTCGCCGAGTCGCTCCGCCGAAGTGGGATGGTCGTGCTTTTCCATGGGGTCGTTCTCGAAATGGGCGCGGGCGACCGGGAAAAGCGAGAGCCATCGAGGAAAGAGCGATGCATGGGGTGCGACGACTCCCCCACCGTCGTCCATCTTCGTCCGGTAGTTCCCCGCCTTCACCACGATGATGTTCAAGCCGGCGGCGCGGATCTGATCTCGGATAGCCGCCTGGGCGCCCTGCCCGAGAGCGATCGTCGTCACCACCGCACTGACGCCGATGGCCACTCCCAGGAGCGCGAGCGCCGCGCGAAGCCGATACTTGACGAGCGCCTGGAGCGCGATGCTCAACGTGGTTCCCAAGAAGTTCATTGTACCGTCGCCATGCTCGAGTCGGCGACCACGAGCCCGTCTGTAAACTCGATGGTGCGCGTGCCGTAGTCCGCGATGACGCGCTCGTGAGTAATGAGAACCACGGTCAATCCGCGCCCTCGAGAAAGCCTTTGAAACAGTTCCATGATCTCGACGCTCGTGTTGCTGTCGAGGTTCCCCGTGGGCTCATCGGCGAGAAGAATCGCCGGTGAGTTCATCAGAGCCCGGGCTATCGCGACCCGCTGCTGCTGGCCGCCAGAGAGCTGGCTCGGGTAATGATGGGCGCGATTGCCAAGCCCCACCACCTCGATAGCGCCGAGCGATTTTTCCCTTCTCTTGGCACGCGACAGCTTCTCCGGACCGTAGAGCAGAGGCAGCTCGACGTTGTCGAGGGCCGACGTTCGAGGAAGCAGGTTGAAGCTCTGGAACACGAAGCCGATCTTCTGGTTGCGCACCCACGCGAGCTCGTCCGACGAGAGCTGGGAGACGTCGCGTCCCTCGAGCAAGTACGCGCCTTTCGTCGGCCGATCGAGGCAACCGAGAATGTGCATGAACGTGGATTTCCCCGAGCCCGAGGGGCCGACGACGGTAACGAACTCTCCGGGGTCGATGTCGAGCGTGATGCCCCTCAGAGCGGAGACTCCGACGTCGCCCATGGCGTAGGTTTTCTCGAGCTCGCGAACCGAGATGAGACTCAAGAGCAGTGCTCAATGCCTTGGCGGGACCCGTACTCGATCGCGCGCCACGGCTCGGCCTTTGCGGCGCTGCGCGCCGATCTCGCAGCAGAAGTCTTGGCCGCCGCTCGGCAGGCTGGCCCGCGTTTTTCCATCAGCCCTGTTACTCGTCGCCGCTTCCGGTGGTTCCTTCCTTGGGCTCGCTCGAGAGCTTTCCCGCGAAGGCATAGAGGAAGGTCGCGACCGACTTCTCCGCGCCCGCCATGCCGTAGACATTGCCTGCGCCTTCGATGACCCAGAACTCGTTCGCCGCATGTGCGCCGCCCCCGTGGCCCGCGGCTCCACCGACGATGGGCATGCTGATGCCGGTCGTCTCGTCGTTCACGAAGAGATAGGCGGGCCAGTACGGGCCTAGGATGGACGGCTCCGAGGCCCGGGCGCCATAGGAAATCTCGAAAATGTCGTACGTCGTCATCAGCGCACGAGCGACGTCGGTGTCGTATCGCATCTTGGACCAGGGGACGTCGCCGATTACGGTGAGCTCGACGTCCTGGTAGCCCTGCGCGTCCAGATGGGCTCGAACCTTGCGGACCAAATCCAGACCGTCCTGGTTCGGCACGTAGCGCATGTTGTGTTTCGAAGTGATCTTGTTGGGGAGAATCGCGCCCGCCCCCGCGGGGTACATGTTTCCGCCCCAGATGCCGTCGAGATTGAAAGAGATGCCATACCGCGCCATCTTGAGATACTCGAAGGGGTCGTCTGCGATGAAGCGAGCGACGCCGATGTTCTCCGCCGCGACCTTCATGTCCACCTTCTCCGCCCGCTCGCGAAGCATGTCCTCCTCGGATTGACTCAACGGCTCGATGCCGTCGTAGAAGCCCGGGACGAGAACGCGGTTCCCGTCGTCGGCGACGATCGTCGAGATCATCTTGATGTGCCGCCAGGCGGGACTGTCCACCGAGCGCTTGAAAGCCCCGTGGATATTCGAGGCGACGGGGCCCCTCCCCCACTTTTCACCGCTCGTCGTGAGCTCGATGTAGACGCAGCCCTCCGAGCCGCCGGACAGCTCGCCGCCGCCGCTCCGTGCCTGGCTTCCGAAGCGATACATCGCCTCGGCATCCGCGAAGAGCTCGGGATGATCCCGAACGAACTGCCGCAGACCGACGGACATTCGTTCCTCGTCGCCTTCGGCCACGAAGATGAGATTGACGGGAAGCGTCCCGGTAACTTCTTTGACCGACATGAACGCGTTCCATTGAACCATCTGGGGGCCCTTGGAGTTGGTGGCGCCCCGGCCGATGAGGACTTTCTTGAACGGGCCGTATTCCATCAGACGGGCCTCGAAAGGAGGCGAGATCCAGGCGTCGGGCTGCGTAATGGGCATCGTGTCGTACATCCAATAGATGAGCAGGGTGCGCGGCGCTCCGTAGTCGCAACGGGCGTAGACCACGGGATTCCCCGGCTGTCCCCACTCGGTCATCGGGATGTCGTATACCCGGGACTCCTGACAGCCGAGCTGCTCGAAGAAGCCCTGGACCATCTGCGCCGATTCGGGAATCCCCTCGCCCGAGTTCGAAACGCTCGGCTGCTGGATCCACCGCTGGAGGTTGACCACGTGCTGCTCGATGTTCTCGTCGATGTGCTCGAAGACCTGTTTCAGTTCGTCGGGAAGACGAGAAAGGTCGGGCTGGACCTCCTCGTCACCGGCTGGGCGAATGCCCAGGGAAGGTCGGGTGCTTTCGGCCTGATTCGCGGTCTCCGCCGGCCCGGATTCCGGGGGTGGAGCGCAAGCGAACACGACGCCTGCCAGAAGAAAACAAAAGCAAACAGCGAGCCAACGCATCGTGGGCCTCCTAACGAGAGCGGAAGTGTGCTGCATGCTATGGCCGGCTCTCGCGGCTTGTCAAACTTTTGTGCTAGCCTCGCCCTCCAATGTCGAAGCTCAGCGCGGTGCTCGTGGTGAGCGCTCTTGTCGCTTGCTCGGACGTAATGGACGCTCACGCTCGACGCTACTTGGAGCTGTCCCTCGCCTGGAACGCGCACGATGCCGGCTACGTGGACGCTTACTTCGGCCCGGAGCTCCATCCGCCGGAGATGACCCGCGAAGCCATCCGCGAGCAAGCCTTCGGGCTGAGCTCGGCACTCGCCGACCTCCCTGGCGAACGTGCGCGGAAGCTGCGGCGACTGGTGGATGCGCTCGTCGGGCGCATCGACGTCGTCGAGGGCCGCATCGTGCGTTTCGACGACGAATCGATAGCGGTCAACGGGGTGGTTCCTCCTAAGCTCGACGTAGAGATTCCCGTCGGGGTCGACGGCGCGGCCGAGCGACCGGTCGTTTCCGCCAGCGCGATTTACTCCGTCCTCGAGGCCGCACTGGCCGAATGTCGCAAGCGCACGAAGCGCTTCATCGACCTCCCCGACACGGAGAACGTGCGCCTCATTCTCGTGCACGACCAGCCTTGGGCCGCCTACCATCTCTATGAGGGCCGCTACCAGAGCGTCGTGCAGATCAATCTCGATTTTCCTTTGTTCGTCGATCGGGCGATCGACGAGATCTGTCACGAAGCCTATCCCGGCCACCACGTTCAACAGGTTCTCGTCGAGCGCCACCTCGTGGAAGACCGGGGCTACATCGAGTACTCGCTTCGGCCGCTCTTCGGCCCGATGTCTTTCCTCGCCGAGGGCTCCGCCAACTACGCGCTGGAGCTGCTCTTCCCCGGCGACGAGCGCCTGGCTTTCGAGCGAGACGTCCTTTTCCCTCTTGCAGGCCTGGATCCGAGCGCCGCGCCGGTCTGTGACAGGCTGCGCCGTCGGCGGAAGCTTCTTGAGCCTGCCATCGTCGAAGTAGCCCGACGGAACCTCGATGGAGAGCTCGACCTGTACTCCGCGATCTTCCAGCTCGAAAAACAGGGTATCGTCGAGCCGCGGGCTTCGCTCGAGTTTGCCTGGCGTTATCGAACCCAAATCGCCGCCTATACGTACGGTGAATCCATCGTTCGCCAGCGACTCGAAAAAGACCCCTCGCCTTGGCGCGCGCTCGAGCGCCTGTGGACGACCCCCCTGTTTCCCGAAGAGCTGTGATCGATCGTACGTACATAGCTGCGGTTTTCTTGCTTCTCGGGGCCTGCTCCGACGAGCCCAGCCGCCCTCCCGAGCCGCTCGAGGCCCCAGCGACCCTCGATGAGAGGCCGCGCCACGGAGACCACAATCCACACTTTGGGGGCGTCGTCTGGATGCAAAGCGACGACCTCCATTTCGAGCTCGTGCTCGATCCGAACGGCGTGCACCGGATCTATTTCAGCGACGCGGTTCGAACGGAGCTTCCGGCGGCGGTCGCTCGTGACGTTTCGATCGTCATCAAACGCGCGGGGGGTGAGCCCGAAGAGCGCGTGGAGCTAGCGATCGACGAGTTCGGCGAGAGCTGGCTCGGAAGGGGCGCTCCGGTCGTGAGCGACCCCGAAGCCAGGGCCGTCGTCCGGTTCGTCTATCGGGGTGAGCCCTACGAGCTCGAGGTCCCTTTCCATACGAAACCGACCGCCCCGGGTGAGCCCGATCCCCACGTCGTGCCGTGAATGTTATTCCGGGCCATCCGTGCTTTCGCCCGGTACGCCGGAGCGCCGTCGCCTTCCGAATGCGAGCGCCAGTACGGGCTCGTGTCTAATAGTTCGGCTCAAAGAGACTCACGTTTTCGCCCGTAATCAAGATCGAACCGGGGCCCTCGGTGACTCGGGGAAGCTCGGCTTCATTGACAAACCCATTGACCGGCTCACCTTCGAGCGCCGCGATGAGAGCCACCGCGCTGTAGTAGCCTTCTTCCCAGGGCAGCAGAACCGTGGTCTCGAAGTAGACCCCTCGCGCAACGTTTCCCACGCCCTGTCTCGTGGCGCCCATGGAGTAAATTCGAATGTCCCGGCCCGGTGTCCTGTGCTCCGACCGAATGGCTTGCTCCACGCCGCGGCTCATCTCGTCCCAGGCCGAAAGCACCACGTTGATCTCGGGGTAATCACGGAGTCCGCGTCGAACCTTCTCTCTTGCCACCCGCCAGTCGAAGTTCGCGGGCTCGTCGACGAGAACGCGCACGTCGGGATACAGCCCCGAAGCGTTCTCGATCGCGTTCCTCCACACCTGGAACAGGCCCGAGCCGTCGAAACCTCCGACCGCGGCAACGTTACACGGCCTTTCACACGTGCGGAATGCGAACTCGACGTCGGCGTCGTAGTAGGCTTGGCTTTGCATGAGCACGGTCGCCGCCAGTCCTGGCGTGTAGTCCGGGTCGTTGCACATGGGCAGATCCATGGAAACGACAGGCTTCCGGGTCGGGATCAAATGATCGATCCACATCGCGCATCCAGGCTGCGCGGCGGTGGGAGCGAGCAGATATCCGTCGAATTCCTGCGCCGCCGCCGCCTCGACTTGCAGCCGTTGCGCTTCGGGGTTGAAGTTCGCGTAGTAGACCTCCAACTCGAACCCGTATTTTCTGGCGGCCGCCGTGAGGCCCTGAAGCCTCGCTCGGCAGTATCGGTCGCGCAGACCGCCCGGAGGAGGACATTCTGCAAGCACTGCCATCCGATATTTTTTCTGCGTTCCGATGTTTCGGGCGTCGAAGGCAAGGAGCTTGCGCACGGGTTCCGAGACTGTCTCCTGTGTCTCGGAACGGCCCTGAGGCCCCAATGCAAGCAGAACGAATAGCGCCGCGCACCCGGGTCCTCCAGGACTCTCTCGTCCGATCTGGTTTGCCATCTATACGCTCACACGATGCGGCTTCGGCGACACGAAAGCTCCTTGCGGCCGTAGCCCTTGCGACTGCGGTGCCGCCCCCCACCTGCCGTCGATCACCTTTGAGGCCACTTCACGGTGATTCTAACTCTTGACGCATTGGCCGCGCTGCCTCTACTCTCCGCGGCATGCACGTTCTGATGCTTGCCGCGCTGGTCGTGATTCCCAGAACCGTCGCGGAGCCGGTTTCCCCTGCCGATGCCATGGCGCAGATCGAGGCCGCGCAGATTCCGAATCGTCAAGGTCTCGACCCGTTCACGCTTCGGGAGATCATGGAGAAACACCATGTACCGGGACTGGCGATTGCCG
>DATIBD010000133.1:0-13140 GCA_035457705.1 Vicinamibacteria bacterium | reverse complement strand
AAACGGGTCGTCGTGGGAAGACTTGACTTCATAGAAGAGAGTGCGGGCGCCTTTGGTCCAGTGGATGCGGGAGAGAGAAAGAGGGCATCGCAGCAAGTAGCGTGCGAGCCTCTCGAGGCCGTCGGAATCTTGAGGCCAGAGGGTGGGAGAGTCGTCGACGGAGAAACCGCTCTTTCGAAAGGAGCTCAATAGCCTGATACGCTCGTCGCTCAGGAGGCCTCTTCGTTTCAGCAAACGAAGGGTCTTGTGTCGGAACAGCGCTTCGGCGGCGGCGATATCGACGTAGGGAACCGGAAGCCACCGTCCGTGGGCGTTCCAGACTCCTCGGGAAGCGAGGCAATGGACATGTGGGTGTGGGTTGATGGTGGTCGGACCCGACGAAAGGCGAGAAGCTCTCGCGAGAGCGAAGCCATCTTCAGGGGAGATCGACATCATCGAGAAGCTCCGACATCACGAAGAGGAGACGCGCCCCCCTTGGTGGAGTGGGCGAAGGAAGGGGAAAACGTCGAGAGCGACCTCGAAAGGCACCTGGACCAGTGGGAGCGCGAGGTCGACGAGGCCGAGATCCAGAAGCTGCTCTCCGGCGAGCACGACCAGACGAACGCCATCGTGAGCATCCACCCCGGCGCCGGGGGCACCGAATCCCAGGACTGGGCGGAGATGCTGCTGCGCATGTACCTGCGCTGGGCGGAAAAGCGCGGGTTCCAGACGGAGATGATCGACTACCAGGAAGGCGAGGAAGCGGGGATCAAGAGCGTCACCTTCAACGTGAAGGGCGACTACGCCTACAGCTACATGAGCTCCGAAGTCGGAGTGCACCGGCTCGTTCGCATCTCTCCCTTCGACGCGGCGAAGCGCCGCCACACCTCCTTCGCCTCGGTCTTCGTGTTTCCCGAGATCGACCACGAGGTGAGGGTAGAGATCAACGAGAAGGACCTTCGCATCGACACCTACCGCTCGAGCGGCCGTGGCGGACAGCACGTGAACGTCACCGACTCCGCCGTCCACATCACCCATCTTCCGACGGGCATCGTGGCCCAGTGCCAGAACAAGCGCTCCCAGCACAAGAACAAGGACGTGGCGATGAAGGTGCTCCGCGCGCGCCTCTACGACCTGAAGCGCCGGGAGCAACAGGCTAAGGTCGACGCTACGCACGAGGGAAAAAAGAGATCGCCTGGGGAAGCCAGATCCGCTCGTACGTATTCCAGCCCTACCGGCTGATCAAGGACCACCGGACCAAAGTCGAGTTGGGAGACGTCGACCGGGTGATGGACGGCGACATCGAGCCGTTCATCAAGGCGTTCCTGCTGAACCGGAGGAAGCTGGCCTCGTAGTTATTTCGTCAAGGCTTCGTGGACCCTACCCACCAGATTCGGTCCCGGAGTCAGGGTCTTGTCGCCCTCGTCCTTCCACTGCGCCGGGCAGGCCTCGGCCGTCTTCCACGCGAGGTAGAGTTTGGCCTTGAACTTCCTCATCAGCTCGTCGATGTTCCGGCCCATGTTGAAGAAGCTCACCTCGGAGTTGAGCAGCCGGCCTTCGGGATTGATGAGGAACGTGCCGCGGAGCGCGAGACCCGCATCCTCGACGTAGACCCCGAAGAGACGCGAAACCTTTCCTGCGGGATCGGCGCCCATGAGGTACTTCACGTTCTCGAGGCTCTTCTCGTGCTGCTTCCAGGCCAGATGGACGAACTGGGTGTCGGTGCTCACGGTGATGAGCGTGGTGCCGAGCTTCTTGAAGCGTTCCTGATGCCCTGCCAGAGCAGTGAATTCGGTCGCTCAGACGAAGGTGAAATCCGCGGGGGTAGAAGAACAGAATGGTCCACTTTCCCTAGGATTTGATCTGCGCGAGGCGGATCCTCCCGAAATCGTTCTTGACCGGGTCGTACACCGAAAGCTCGAAGTCGGGAACCTCGTCTCCGAGCTGAAGGGGCTTCGAGTCGGAACTCGTCATGAGAAGCGGGTCTCCTTTCGACCCTTTTGTTGGCAATTGCCGGTCGAAGCGCAAGCCGGTACCATCCGCGGGTGCGCATCCACCATATCGCCCTCCGCGTCCGGGACCTCCAAGCCGCCTGCGACTTTTACTGTGGGCTTCTGGGACTTCCGGAGACGAGGCGAGACGGCTCCCGCTCCGTCTGGCTTCGTGCCGGAGACACGGTTCTCATGCTCGAGCGCAGTCTGCGCGGTCAAGGAGACGATGCGGGCTCGGCCCACGTCCTCGCCTTCGAGGCCGAGGATCTCGAGTCATGGGAGGAAAAGCTCACGGCCGCCGGCATCGCGATAGACGACCGCACGGCCCGCAGCTTGTTCGTGCGTGACCCGGACGGGCACCGGGTTGCGCTGAGCGTATATCGGTTCTAGTGCCCGAGAGCTTCCACCAGGCGTTTCACCCGGTCATGGAGATCGGGGGGAGCGCCGTAGAAGACATCCGCGGTCTTGCCGTCGGGTCCGAAGACCATGAGCGTCGGAACCGCGAGCACCGGGCCGAACTTCGCGACCAGCTCGTCTGCTCCCATGACCGAATCGGAGGGGGCACCTTCCATCTCGGTGAGGAGCTTGCGAACTTCCTCTTCCTTGGAGCCAACGGCGATGCCCACGACCGCAAGGTGATCCGATGCGTTCCGCTCCATCTCGCCCAGGAACGAGAGCGTGGGGCGGCAGGGCGGACACCAGGTCGCCCAGAACTCGACGAGAACGGTGCGCCCCCGAAGGCTCTCGCGCGAGATTCGCTCTCCGGCGAGAGTCACCGCTTCGAACGAGGGGAGCTCGGTTACGGGGAGCCTTGGGGCTCCCGAGGATTGCTGCACGCCCTCGAGCTTCTCGCCCGCGAGCCGCCTCTGGACGAAAGTATCGAGGTCCCGGACGAATTTCTCCCGGCTCGCGGCTTCGAGCCAGGGAACGTAGCGACCCTTGGGCTGATCCGGCCACTCGAAGAAATCCCAGGGATTCGCGATGAGGGCCTCGTCTACGAAGATCGCGGGGTACTGCTCGACTCCGAATCGAGAGGCGAGCTCCGACTCCCCGAAGTTCTCCTCGACGAACCGCACCCGCCCGGGGTAGCGGCCCACGACTTCCTGAGCCAGCAAACTTGCCGGCCCGGAGATGTTTCAGGTGTAGGGCCAGCGAACGAGGGTGATGGTGACGGGTGTCTCGGCGAGAGGGGCGGAGAGCGCGAGAGCGAGAAGGAGCGGAGACATCATTCCTCCAGGAGTTGAAAGTAGAAGGGAATGACCTCCTCCAGGAGAACGGTCGCCTCGCGGCGATCGGTATCCTCGGAGGAGGCGACCCGGTCGAGCGCCCGCTCCCAGAGGGACAGTGCGAGCGAGTGATCGAACGCCGGGTCGAAGAGCCGAGCGCGGTAGGGCGCGCGGTCGGTGTCGGGCACGGGGACCGGGGCGCTCGGGTCCTTTTGTATGAGCCCCAACCGAAAGCGGGCCTCGAGAAGGGTAGCGACCGTACCGAGGTCTCGGTGGTCCGCGATGAGCAGCCTCGCCTCCTTGAGCGCGGAGTCGAGGCGGATGAAGTTCTTGTGGTGCGTCGTTGCGGCGTCACCCTGGCCATAAGCGGCGACGGTGTTTTTAGAGAGCTCCGCCTCGACCTCGGCGAGCGGCCGGAACCGGGGGAGCGCGCCCTGCGGCGCGTCGTCCAGCCGGGCGCAGAAGGACGCGAAGCTCGCCGCCGCGTGGGCGTTTCCCAGGTAGTAGAGGCCGCCTCCGATTCCGACCTTCGCGTACATTTTCGAAGCGCGGTAGTGGGTCAGGATCCGATAGATCGAAATCTCACCCCGGCTCTGGACGACGGCGCTCCGACCGGAGAATCCGGCCTTTCCGAGGCGGGCGACTTCTTGTTCGAGAACGCGTCCGTCGGCCTCCCAAAGCGCGAGGAACGCCTCGGGCTTCTGGACGTCCTGGTGACGACTCAGAAACGCCGCGGACTCCAGGATGTCCTGCGAAGCCGCGAGCCTCTCGAAGGCGACGTATACCTTTCCCTGCGCGAGGTCGTCCGAGATCGGACGAAGCCCATCGAGAGCGAAGGAGATCTCCTTCTCGGCGATCCCTTTTCTCTCGTTCTCCGGGATCAGGTCTTCGAGCCGTTTCACTTCGGTTTCGATGGCCTGAGGCAAAGTCGGCAGGACGACCGCGAGTACGAATTCAATTCCTTGAAGTCTCACGCGATCAAGGCTAGACAGGAGACAGGTCCGAGTCCTGAGAAAAAGGTGAAATTCGGTGAAACCGAGCAGGGCCTACTGCGCTGGTGATTTTTGTCTTAGCTCTTCGAACCAGGTCAGCACGACGTGGATCTGGGTGGGGGCGGAGGCTTCCGTCTCGACCGGCTTCAGCATCAGGAAGCGCTCTCCGTCAGGGGTGATATCGTAAAAGGGAAAGCTCGCGGCAGTTGGCAGGTATGGCCCTGCGAAAAGCAGCCGGGGCTTGCCCGGCGAAAAGCCAGATTCCGTCTCGATGTCCACAGCCAGGATCTGTTTCCCGTTGCGGTAAAAAAGCTCGCCGCCTTTGGGGTTCCACACCGGCTCCTGTCCGCCGTTGGTGGATATCTGCCACCTGCCGCCGGGTGCCAGGATAAGGCTGTACCCAAATCTCCCGGTGGCCCGTTTCATCGGAGGAATATGCGATCCAATCCCCGTCCGGAGAAAACTTGGGTGCGGTCTCCTCGTAAGAGGTCATGAGAAAAGGCTTCGCCTGGCGATCCTCCAGATTCAGTACCCAGAGGTCCCGCCCGGTTTCCGGATATTGCCCCACGAACGCAATCAGTCGACCGTCTGGCGAAAACGAGCCAGGAGACGGAACGTAATCGCTCGTCATTAACCGCTCCACGGCGCCGCTTCCGTCCGACGCCTGCGAATTCAGTTGGTAGCCTCCTTCCAAACCAGGATTGGATCGGGACACGAGGCGCCGCCCATCGGGCGACCAGGCCATGGTCATGTTTCCGCCTTCTATGTTCAGCGGGCGGAGGGTGTCTCGGGAAACATCGTATATCCAGATCTGGGACTTCTCATCAGCGATGGAGACGGCAACCCGCGTTCCGTCCGGCGCGACCCGCGGAAACATATAGTTGCGAGGAGGCGCCCGAAGGAATTGCTCTTCGCCGTTGCGCCCGACAAGGACCAACGTCGCCTCTCTACCCAATAGCCCGCCAGGAAGATCGACGAGGGTCCCCGTGGAAGACATGCTGTACTGAGCGGATCCAGTCATCGTCGACTGCATCACACCTTCGAGCGCGCGAACGGGAGTTCCCGAGACAGCGAGGCGCGGAACGTCGAAGCGCGCTGCCATCAAGGCGCCGCCCTAGCGTAGAGCAGGTGGCCCGACGCGGCATATTTCGGCTGCGTCCCTCCTTGCGCCAGGTTCGTTCGTTGGCCCCCTTCGACACGCTCGACGGCGACTTGTGAGTTGTTCCAAACGGCATTCGTCGGGGATCCAGCGAAAAGCACTGCCGTTCCACCAGGGAGAAACTCCGGCCAACGGTGAAAGACGTCAGTTTTACCCGCGCTCGTGAGAGGCTGGGGTGTGCCGCCTTCCTGGGAGACCTGAAGGCGAAGCAGGTGAACGGCTATTCTTCCGTGGCTGCTCCAGCTGGCTCCTCCTGAAGAGGAGGCGTTGGCGAGGGTCGCCACCGGGCCGCCGTCCACGGAAACCTTCTTCAACTTTCCGCCCGCGAAGAAACCGATCCAATGGCTGTCCGGCGAGAAGAATGGCGACGCCGCGCCCTCGGTCCCCGCGATGGGTCTTGCCTCCAGGGCGTCGAGAGGCCGCAGGTAGAGCTGCTGCGGTGAGCTGCCGTCGATGGCGACATAGACGAGGTTCTTACCATCGGGAGAGATCGCAATCGCAGGTTGCTCCAGGGCCGCGAGACGCTGGCCCGGCGGAAGCGCGATCGTCAGACGACTGACAGGCTGCGTCGTGACGGGTCGCGACATCCAGACGACGACGCTCCGGCATGCTCTGGACGCGGGCAGACGGAGCGGGCGAGCCCCGTCCGTTGACGCAAAGCAAGACCCCGCATGTTCCCAGCTCCTTTGCGCCCGACGGCGCCCGGCTCGCTTTTACCGAGCTGACTTCAAACGGCGGGGCCAACATCTGGACGGTGCCGGTGGAGAGCGGATCCCTCGAGCTGCGGGCAGGCGAGCCGCAGCTGTTCCTCAAAATCTCGACTATGTGGTCCTTCGCGGCGTTCTCTCCCGACGGACGATGGCTGGCTTACTCGGACGCGGAATCGGGGAGCTACGAAGTGTACCTTCGGGCTTTTCCGGACAATGGCAGCAAAGTACAAATCTCCAACGACGGCGGCGTGATGCCGATCTGGTCTCGGAACGGACGAGAGCTCTTTTACCGCACCGATGACCAACGGCTGATGGTGGTCAGCTACCGGGTGAATGGGGGAACGTTCGCAGCGGAACCGCCGCGGGTTTGGTCCGGACAGCCCATTGCGAACACCGGTCTCGCCTTGAACTTCGATCTCGCCCCCGACGGCGATCGCTTCGTCGTGCTGCTGCCTGCGGAGAGTCCCGAACCGCGGGAAATGCGTAGTCACGTCAAGATTGGGGTGAACTTCTTCGAAGAGATCCGCCGGCGCCTGGCGACGCAAAGCCAAGAGTAAGCCTGGCCTGGACGAGAAAACGCTCCGCGTACGATTTCCCCTCCGGTCGCTTGCTCGCCGCCCGTTCCGCTGTTAGAGTAACGCCGATTTATCGACAGAGTCGTCTAGCCATTTTTTCCAAGGAGGAAGCCGTGCGAAGACACACTGGAATTTTCCTGTTCGTGGTTATTTCGTTACTGACTTTTGGCGTTGTCGCGTTCGGAGCGGACAACAACGTCGGAACGTGGAAACTGAACCTGAGCAAATCCAAGTACAGTCCCGGCCCGGCGCCGAAGAGCCAAACCTTGAAGATCGAAGCCTGGGGTGACGATGGGGTGAAATACACCGCGGATGGCACGAGTGCGGACGATAAACCGACACACGCGGAATTCCAGGCGAAGTATGACGGGAAGGATTACCCGTTCAAAGGCAATCCGGATGCTGACTCGATTTCCTACAAGCGGATCGACGCGAATACCGTCGAGGCGACCACCAAGTTGAAGGGCAAGGTCACCATTACCGCGAAAGTCACCGTGTCCCCCGACGGGAAGACACGGACGGTGACTCAGACCGGCAAGGACGCGCAAGGCGGCGACGTGAACAACGTCGCCGTATACGACAAGCAATAGAGCGCGACCACGCCTCGCGCATCGGCGCGATGCGCTCTTCTATCGGCGATCGACGCCTGGATTGGGCCCGGCCGAAATCAGTTTTCCAACCCCGCCGTCCAGTTCGATACCACGGTGATGGGTTTCGGCTCAGCCTCGCCCCTTTGGTGGACCAGGAAGCGCAGGCCGTCGCGACTGGGAACGTAGTGGGTGCGATTCGCCGTCACACCGGCGGGAACGTGCGTCCGGAAAAGCGGCTTGGGAACACCGAAGGACGGACCGGCGCCGACCGAGACGGCCATCAAGTCCCGGTCTTCGGAAAGATAATAGATTTCGCCTCCATCCGAGCGCCAGCGAGGCTCGTATCCGCTGCTGGTGGAGACGGTCCATTTCCGGTCCGATCGCGGAAACGTTTCGACATAGACTTCAAACTTGCCGGATTCGTTCGAAGTGCAAGCCACCAGATGGCCGTCCGGCGAAAAGTTCGCGTGCAGTTCTTCGGCAGCCGACTCGATGAATTTCACGGGCTTTCCATCTCCCGACAGTGGTAACAGCCACAAGTCATTGCCGGATGCGGGTGATGGAGCGGAGAAAAGGATTTGCCGTCCCTCGAGAGACCAGTCAGAGGGAATGAGATTGAGCGATCGTATCTGAACCGCCTCCGCAAGCCGCGGGGGAGAACGCGCCGCTCTCCGACGTCACGAAATCGAGAGTGATTGCGGGGACGGTGCAGTACATGGCGCCGGAGCAGTTCGAGGGCCGTTCCATCGACGCGCGCACGGACATCTTCGCATTCGGCGCGCTTCTGTACGAGATGGTGAGCGGTCGAAAGGCGTTCGAGGGGAGCTCGATAGGGAGTCTGATTGCGGCCATCGTGGAGCATGATCCACCGCCGTTGTCCTCGGTCCGGCCGCTCGCGCCGGCCGCCCTCGAGCGCATCGTTGCGACCTGCCTCGCGAGGAGCCTGACGAAAGGTGGCAGAGCGCGCGTGACTTGATGCGCGCTTTGCAGTTGGTACGGGATCAGCCGACGGCGTCCGGTGGGAAGACACGACGCTCGACGCAAGGCCTTTGGGTCGCTTCGGTAGTCGTCGCAGCGATCCTCGCGTCTATTGCGACGTCGTTGTGGCGCCGAGAGCCCGACGCGCCCGTGCAGAACGTCCGCTTCTCGATCTACCCCGAGCCGGGGAGCGCGTTCGCTACCTCAACCGGTTCCGTCGTTGCGCCGCAGTTTGTGTTGTCGCCGGATGGCCGTCATCTGGTGTATGTCGCCACGTCGGAGGGTCCACAAAGACTTTGGGTACGAACTCTCGACGCGCTCGCGGCTAGCTCGCTCGAGGGAACCGAAGGTGCATCGCAGCCGTTCTGGTCTCCCGATAGCCGTTCCATCGGCTTTTTCGCGCAAGGGAAGATCAAGGTGATTCAACTGGGTGGCGGGCTGCCGGTTGTTAGGGGCGAGGGCGGCGCAGGGGGGGACACTCGCGGCGGCGCGTGGGCGACCGATGGGACGATTCTGATCACGTTGACCTCGACCGCCGGTTTGTCGCGTCTGGCATCAGACGGTTCACTGCAGCCGGTTGTCTCGAGCTTGGCCTCCGGGAATCCTCCGATGGACCGATTTCCTTGGGTACTCGCGGACGGGAAACATTTCGTGTTCGTGCACCGCGACCGGGACCCGAACCTCCGAGGAATCTATCTCGCTTCGCTTGAGTCGAACGCGCGAACGCGGCTGACGGAAGGCGACTGGGGTCCTGTCGCAGTCGACGACCATCTCCTGTACCTTCGGGGCCCGGCGCTGATGGCGCAACCATTGAAAGTGCAAGAGCGCCGCCTGACGGGTGAGCCCGTCGTGTTGCTGAAGAACGTCGCGAGCACGACGGCGGGGAATATGGCCGCTTCCGTGTCGCACACGGGTACCATCGCCTATGCCGACCCCTGGCCGATAAGCGGGGAGCTCATCTGGTTCTCCCGCGACGGGAGTCCGCTGGGACGACCTGTGGCGCCTCTCGGCGACTATGTCACTTTGACGCTCTCTCCGGATGGCAGCCGCGTGGCGTTCAGCCGCGTCGATCCGCAAACCGGCACGGCGGACATCTGGCTCGCGGAGGCCGAGGGGTGACGACACGCCTCACATCAGACCCACTGCACGATGCGGGGGCGATATGGTGGCCGGACGGGACGCGAATCCTATTCCGATCGAACCGAGTCGGGCTTAACAATCTGTTCGCGAAAGGTGCCGATGACGTGCGACCGGAAGAGCTGTTCTTCGAATCCCTGAGTCAGAAGGCTCCCACGCACTTCTCACGGGACGGGTCGCACGTCATATTCACGAACAGCGGTGGTGGGACGTCGTTCGACGTGTGGGATCTTCCGACAGAATCGCGTCTCCCTCGGGCAATCCTTCAGACCGCGTTCAACGAATATCAAGGTGTGTTGTCGCCAGACGGCCGCTTCCTCGCGTACGTATCGGAAGAGACGGGTGTTCCGCAGGTGTACGTACAGTCGTTTCCGAATGGCGAGCAGCGGACGCAGGTTTCTTCACAAGGTGGAACGGAGCCGCGGTGGCGCCAGGACGGATTTGAGCTCTTCTTTCTGCGAGCCGACCGGATGATGATGGCCGCAACCGTTACGCTCGCTCCTACGTTCAAAGCGGAAGAGCCGAAACCGCTTTTTCAGACTCGAGTCCCCGTTCTCGCCAACCCATTTCGCTGGCACTACGACGTCTCCCCCGACGGAGAGCGCTTTCTCGTCAACACCGCACCCGCGTTCGTCCCCCCGCCCGCGATCCACGTCGTCCTCGACTGGCGCGCGCTCCTCCCGCGGCGCGAGAACTGAGCTCCGACCTCCCCGGAGGCGGGTGCTAGAATCGAGCACGATGTCGCCGGAGCCGTTCGTCCTCGGCGAGTGGCGTGTCGAGCCGTCCCTGAACCAGTTGACGCGGCTCGCGCGCGGCTCCATACCCCAGCGGATCACACCCAAGGCAATGGAGGTTCTCCTGGTCCTTGGCGCTCGCGCCGGGGAGGTGGTCACTCGGGAAGATCTCCTCACGAGCGTGTGGCCCAACGTGCACGTGCAGGAGGAGATCTTGACCCGCGCCGTTGCAGACCTCCGAAAAGCGTTCGATGACGATCGCAAGGAGCCCCGGTACATCGAGACGATTCCGAAGAGGGGCTACCGGCTCATCGCGGCCATCGCCCCCGTCGAGAGGAAGGCCGCGCGGAATCGGCTTCCGTTCTGGGGAGCGGCGGCGGCGGCGGCCGCGGTCGCCACGGTCGTCGCCTGGGGCTCTCGCGACGCGAACGTCGGCAAGGTCGTCGCTCTCGAAGGCCACCCCCTCACAGCTCTTCCCGGCCGGGAGATCCAGCCGGCGCTCTCGCCCGACGGCACGCGGGTCGCGTTCGCCTGGCAGGGAGCTAAAGGCGACAACTGGGATATCTACGTGAAGCCTGTTTCCGGGGAGACCCTCACGCGGTTGACCGAGGATCCCGCCTTCGACCTCTCCCCGACGTGGTCGCCCGACGGGAAACGGATCGCCTTCGCGCGCTATCGGGAGGAGAGGGAGTGCGGCATCCTGGAAGTCGACGCCCCTGGCGGAACGGAACGCCAGGTGGGCTCCTGCGGGAAGAGCCAGAATCCCGATCTCGCGTGGTCTCCCGACGGGCGACTCCTCGCGTTCTCCGATCGGGAGAGTGATTCGGAATCCTTCGGGATCTATCTCCTCGCTGCAGAGAACGGGGAGAAGAGGAAATTGATCGCACCCGAAGGCCAGCACTGGGGCGACAAGGACCCCGCCTTTTCACCCGATGGCCGGTGGGTTCTCTTCACGCGAAGCGTGAGCATGAACACACAGGACGTCTACCGCGTTCGCGTCGAGGGAGGGGAGCCCGAACGACTGACCTCCGACGGCCGTGAGGTGCGCGGCGCCGCATTCACGCGTGACGGGGCCGGGATCGTCGTCTCGTCCGCGCGGAGCGGCAGTCTCGGGCTCTGGCGAATTCCGTTCGAAGGTCCGTCCGTGCGGCTGGTGTTCGAAGGAAAGACACCACGCGCCCCCGAGCTCGGGGCTCGCGGTGAGATTCTGTTCGAGGAGCGATGGCGCGACACCGACGTCGATGCGTTTGCTCTCGGAGCACCTGAGGCGACGACGGAGCCGCTCGTCTCATCGACGTACGAGGACCGCGAGCCCGCTCTATCGCCCGATGCGAGCCGCGTCGCTTTCGTATCGACTCGGTCGGGGAGCCCGGAGCTCTGGGTGAGCGATGCGGCGGGAGGAGAAGCAAAGAGACTCACGAGCTTTGGCGGCCCCGACGTCGGTGCTCCCTCCTGGTCACCGGATGGCCGCTCGATCGTCTTCGATGCGCGACCGGAAGGGCATGCCGACGTGTACTCGATCTCGATCGAAGGGGGTGCAGCGACGCCCATCGCGCCGTCTCCGGCGAACGAGGTCGCACCGGTCTTCTCACCGGACGGTCGCAGCGTGCTCTTTGGCTCCGACCGATCGGAGACATGGCAGCTCTGGCGCTCCGACGCAAAAGAGCCGGGGACTTCGAATGGCGGTTACGTGTGCCGCTTCAGGGATGACACGTCACTGTACTTCACGAAGTTCGACTCTCCCGGGCTCTACCGCCTCGACTTGAAGTCGGGCGCCGAAAAGAGTCTCGAAGGAACCGACGTGCTCGCGGACGGACGTGCGTGGACGTTCGACGAGAGCGGGATCCTGTTCCTCGGGTTCGAGGCCGGGAAAATCGTGCTCTATCGTTGGGACTTTCCGTCGAGCGCGCTCTCGTCGGTGGGGGCGGTCGATGCGGATCCTGCGGGCGGTCTCGCGCACGATCCGGCGCGAAAACGCGTGCTCTTCACCCGTGTCGTTCGGAGCGAGAGCGATCTCGTGATCGCTCGGCTGCCCTGATCGCGATCTCGACCTGTCCCTCGAGAAAGTCGCGCAGGTCGATGCCCGCGGCCTGGAACTGCTGGGGAATGAAGGATGCGCGCGTCAAGCCGGGGAGAGTGTTGATCTTGAGGAAGACGGGCCCCTCTTTTCCCCACGAGACGCAGGGCTAGGTGGCAGAGAGCCTCGGCGTCCTCTCGCGTGTGGCCGCCAGGTGGGCCTTGACGTCCTGCGCTTCCCGGCGGATGGCGGCGATCTTCTCGGGCGCTCCGTCAGGTAGTAGGCGTGGCGCAGGCTTCGAAGCTCCGCCGGGACGACTCACGCCGTTTGGCCATGCAGACGGCTCCAGATCTGGCCCAGCCGCCGGCGGTTTTTCGTGACGGATTTCGTCCTGATCCGCCATGGGCGCCATGGCGGCATCGTCGGTTCCTCTGCCGCGAGCCGAAGCCTTTGCTCCTTTCTACAGGCCCCGTAATCCGCGCTCGACGCCGCTATTTCAGCTGGTTGAGGCGCACTACGACGACGTCAAGGCGCTGTTCTAGGACCGGTTCGAGAAAACCCACGGTCGGTGGCGAGGCTTTACCGACGCCGTGTTACCTTGACTACGCGTCGCGGAATGTGGTTTCGCCCGCTTGCGTTGTGGCTCCTGCCGTCGCGAGCGTTTGCTCCTGTTCTCCTGTCGTCAAACAAACATGTGTCCCTCATGTGACGCGAAACGAGCCGCAGCATTCGCCTCTTTCTTGCACGACGAAGTCTTCGAGGACGTCCCGCACTCGATGTGGGTTCTTACCATCCCCAAAATGCTCAGAGTCTACTTTCTCCACCACCGCGAGCTTCTCTCTGAGCTCTCCCGATGCGCTTACGAAACCCTACGGGAGCTCATGAGCGCGGCCGTCTTCGAGCAATACGGCTTTCGCCCAGGCATGGTCTCCGTCGTGCAAACTTTCGGAGAAGCGGCTCGATTTCGTCCGCATGTCCATGCTCTTTGTTCTAGGGGCGGTTGGAATGCCGCCGGGCAATGGGCGCCCGTGCCCTATCTCGATCATCGGAAC
>DATIBD010000132.1:0-34607 GCA_035457705.1 Vicinamibacteria bacterium | reverse complement strand
CATCTCGGCGCGGGTGCGGGAAGGGACCGTCTTGGTTTTCGACGACTTCTTCAATTTCCTCGGATGGCGAAACCATGAGTTCAAGGCCTTCGAGGAGCTCGTTCGTCGCGAAGGGTTCGAGTTCCAGTACCTCGCCTACGGCCGTCATCAGGTCGTATTGATTGTCACCAAGCGGGGGAACGTTTCACTCAGTTGAGGTACCGCTCCCGCCACAGTTCGAAAACCAGGAGCGTCCAGATGAGTTTTCGGTTGTCTCGGACTCCCTCGGCGTGCTCTCGAAGCAACCGTTCGACGTAGGACGGCTGGAAGAACCCCTCGCGCGCGAGTTTGTCCCCGGCGAGCTGATCCCGAACGAGCTCCTTCAGTGATGAGTTGATCCAGTAGGCGACCGGAACGTTGAACCCCTTCTTCTTACGGTTGATGATTTCGTGGGGAAGAATACCCTCCATCGATTTCTTGAGCAGGAATTTCGATCTCATGCCTCGGAGCTTCAGCTCGTGCGGAACTTCCGCCAGGTACTCGGCGAGGCCTGGATTGAGAAGCGGCACCCGGACTTCGAGTGAGTTCGCCATGCTCGCGCGGTCTACCTTGACGAGGATATCGCCCTCGAGGTAGAGCTTCTGATCCAGGTAGAGCAGCTGGTTCAACGTCTCATTCGCGTCGCAGGCCCGCTGGTGCTCGTAGGCAACCGCGTAGGTGTCGAAGTCATCCTGAACGAGCTCCGGCACGAAGAGCTCCCGCTTCTCCTGAGGTACGAAAGCCCCGAGCCAGCGGTGATGCCGGCTGGCGACGGGTACACCTCGGCCCGAGATGAAGCGCCTCGCCTTGAAGTCGAAGCTGATGTTGTCCTTGGAAACGGGCAACCGGTCGATGATCTTCGGCACCAGGTTCGCGCGGACGACAAAAGGCACCCAGCGTTCGTAATACTCGATCAATCGATGGGCCTGGAGCGTGGGGTAGCCGGCAAACATCTCGTCCCCACCATCCCCACCGAGTACGACTTTTACCTGCTCGCGAGCGAATCGCGTCAGGAAATAGGTCGGCACGATCGACGAATCGGCGAAGGGCTCATCCAGGACGTCCATGAGGCGTGGAACGAGATCCGCCATCATGGCGGAGGTAACGGTGAGCTCGTGGTGCTCGGAGCCGAGCTTCTCGGCCACGAGCCTCGCATAGCGGGACTCGTCGAACGATTTCTCCTCGAAGGCGATCGAGAAGCTTCGGATGGTCCGGGGAGAAGCGGCCCTCATCATCGCCAGGACGGCGCTGGAGTCGATGCCGCCACTCAGCAGCACCCCGACGGGCACGTCGCTCACCATCTCCTTGTGCACCGCCTGCTCCAGCTCGTGTCGGAGCCGCTGCTGGTACTCGCGCCAGCTCACCGGAGGTCGGCGCTCGCTCTTGGCGAGACTCAGATCCCAATACCGCTCGACGCGCTGACCTTTCCCCGAGAACACGAGCGAATGGCCGGGAGGCAGCCTCTTGATTCCGCGGAAGATGGTGCGGGGCGTGGGCACGTACTCGAACGATAAGTACTCGTTCAACGCGATCACGTCGATCTGACGATCGACTCTGGGGTGTCGCAGAATCGCCTTCAACTCCGAAGCGAAGACCAGCTCGCCGGCTACCACCGTGTAGTAGAGAGGCTTGATCCCGAATCGGTCCCGGGCGAGAACGACGCGGCGCTCGCGCGCGTCCCAGAGGGCGAAGGCGAACATGCCGTTGAGGTATCGCACGCACTCGAGACCGAACTCTTCGTAAGCATGAACGACGGTCTCGGTGTCGGTCTCTGTGGCGAAACGATGCCCCAGCTTCGACAGGAGCCCCCTCAATTTTCGATAGTTGTAGATCTCCCCGTTGAAGACGATCCAGATCGACCGGTCCTCGTTGTGTATGGGTTGATGGCCACCCTCGAGGTCGATGATCGACAGGCGCCGGGCGCTGAGGCCGATCCCGACGTCGAGGAACGAACCCTCGTCGTCCGGTCCCCGGTGAGCGATGGAGCGAGACATGGCGTCGAGGACGGAAGTCTCGGGCCGGGCTTCGGCGCGGGGGTCGAACACACCACAGATTCCACACATCGCGGAGAACGAAGGGTAGACCATAGCACCCTGCGGAAGCGAGCTTCGCCGCTGTCCGAGCTACTCGTGGCGCAGCGCCCGCACCGGGTCGAGGCCGGCGGCTCGGCGCGCGGGCAAATAACTCGCGCCGAGCGCGACCCCCGCGAGAAGGATCCCGACCGTAGCGAAAGTGTAGGGGTCGAGGGACGTTATGCCGAAGAGCATGGCGGTCATGTAACGGGTGAGGACGAAGGCCACGGCTAACCCCGCAACGATGCCGAGGAGCGTCGATCGCATCCCCCGCAGAACGAAAAGGCCCAGGATGTCGCGGCGCCGGGCACCGAGCGAGAGGCGAAGGCCGATCTCGTGGGTGCGATGCGTCACGGTATGAGAGATCACGCCGTAGACACCGAGCGCCGCGAGCACCAGCGCCGCAACGGCGAAGAGCTCCACGAGAAACAGTTGGAACCGTCGCTCGGCCAGCGAAGACGAGATCGCGGTCGCGAGCGTCCGGATATGGAAAACGGGCTGATCGGGGTCCACCCCGAGTAGCGCGTCCCGGGCCATTCCGAAAAAGCTCTCGGGATCCCGAGCTTCGAGAGCGAAGGTGAACCAGCGCATCCAGCCGAAAGTAATCTGTTTGATCGGGGCGTAGACGACCGGACCCTCCTCTTGATCGATACGGCGGTGGTGGATGTCGGCCACGACGCCAACGATCCTCATCGGGGTCTGGTCGCGCTCCTCGTCAGACCACACAATGCGCCGTCCCAGCGCGTTTCCCTCGGAAAGGACGCGTCTGACGAACGTTTCGTTGACCACCACGACTTTCTCGGTGTCCTCGTCGTCGGTCGAATCGAAGAAACGGCCTGCCCGAAGGGGAATGCCCAGCAAGCGGAAGTAATCCTCGCTTACCCCGCGAAACGTTGCATCCGGCGAAGCGGCGACCGAAAGAGGACGCCCCTCTTCGAAGACGGACATCGTGAGCCAGCCCTCACCGAGCGGCGGGTCGGTGACGGCGGCGACGGATCCGACACCCGGCAAAGCGGCGAGGGCTTCTTCGGCCCGATCGACGTAGTGGAAGCGATCGGCAAGCGTGCGATATTTCGGAGGCGTCAGGAAAACACTCAGTGTCACGATCCGGTCCGCCCGGAAACCCGGGTCCACGGCGGTCAGCTTGGCGAAGCTTCGCAACAGCAAACCGCCCCCGACGAGGAGGACGAACGCCATGGCTACCTCGGACGCGACGAGTGCGTCGCGAAGTCGGCTTCCGCCCGAGCCATCTCCCACCATGCGTCCACCGGCTTTTAGCGCCGTCTGAAGATCGCTGCGCCTCGCGGCGAAAGCGGGAATGACGCCGAGCAGGAGACCCGTCGCGACCGAGAGGCCAAGGGTGAACAGGAGCACCGTGGAATCCACGCCGACCTGGTCCAACCTCGGCGTCCCGCCAGGGTAGAGGTCAAGCAGGAATCGCAAGCTGGCGTGTGCGAGGGCGATGCCAAGAACGCCTCCCGCCCCAGCGATGAGCAAGCTCTCAGCCAGATAGAGCTCGGCGAGCCGCTTCCATCCGGCCCCAAGGGCGACCCGTGTCGCGGCCTCTCGCCTGCGACCGGTGGCTCGAGCGAGCACCAGGTTGCTCACGTTGGTGCAGGCGATGAGGAGCACGGAGCCGACAGCGGTCAGGAGCAAGACCAACGCGGGCTTCGCGTTTCCCACCAGCGTCTCGTGAGCGGAAACGAGGGAGGCCGCGTACCCCTCGTTGGATTCGGGATACTCGCTCGAAAGCCGTCCCGTTATGGCGTCGAGCTCTTTCTGGGCCAGCGACGGGGGGACGCCTTCTTCCAGCCTGGCCACGACGAGCATGAAACGGTTGTGCCGCTGCATGCCGCTCATGTTGTCTCCCACGGCGCCCCAGATCTCGACGTCTTCGCCGGGGAATCGGAACTCCGGGGGCATGACCCCGACGACGGTGTGGGGGCGCCCGTTCAAGGTCACGACGCTTCCGACGACGCTCTCGTTCGCGCCAAACAGACGATGCCAGATGGCGTAGCTCAGCACGGCGGCTTCGGGAGCGCCGGGTACGTCGTCTTCCGGGATAAGATACCGGCCGAGCAAGGGAGGCATCCCGAGCGTCGAGAAGAAGTCCCCCGTGACTCGTCCCCCGGTGATGCGCAGGGGAACGTCTCGGTTCGTCACGTTGAACGTCCAGTAGGTGAAGAGCGCCACCTGCGCAAGGCTTTGGCACTCGTCGCGCCAATCCTCGAAGTCCGGCCAGGAGCTGGAATGAGCTCCCAGGGGCTCGCCGTCTTTGACGTTTTCAACCACGAAGAGCCGTTCCGGATCGGGATAGGGAAGAGGTCTCAGAACCACCGCTTCGACCAGGCTGAAGATCGCGGTATTGGCCCCGATTCCGAGAGCGAGCACGAGAATCGACGTGGCGGCGAAGCTCGGGCTCTTCGCCAGCACGCGGAGCGCTAAGCGCAATTGGTACACACGGGTTTGGACGTCCGCCGGAGCGAAAGGGTTAGCGCCGAAACGGCTGATGGAGCCGGCCGCGAAGAAGAGCATAGAATGTCCTAGCGATGGAAGCCCGCGAGCCGGCGAGCCGGAAAGTCGAGCTCGTGGCCGCGGCGATTCTGTTTCTGGCCGGCATCGTCGCGGGTGGATTGGGCGTCGAGAACGCGGCAGTCACCTTCCGGCTCGGTCCGAACGATCACCGATTCATCCAGGGGTTCGCATCGCACTACGAGTTCGAGGACGGCGACGCCACGCGCTGGACCACCTATCACTCGCGCGTCGTCCTCCCGCTCGCGATCGAGGGAGGGCCGGTAGAGGTCTCCTATCGTTTCGCCCGCGTCTTCGGTGAGACGGCCCAGGTCGAGGTCACGCTCGATGGAAGGACCATCGATCGCTTCGAAGCGCGGGGTGGCGCCTTCGAGACCCGAAGCGTGCGCCTACCGGTCGTCGCCGCGACGCCGCTAGACGTCGGCTTCGAGATCGACTCGCACGAGCGCCGAAACCTCGGGCTGAAGCTGGACGCCATCTCGATCGGCGTAGGATCACAGGGGCGGATCCGGCTTCACGGCGTCGTCCGTTGGCTTCCCGCGGTGCTCGCCGTTTTTCTGTTCGCGCTCTTTCGTTGGGGGGGGCTGAGTCTCGGGGTCGCTTTTGCTTTCGGGCTCGCTCTCGTCGCGCTCGTCGTCGCCGTCGCCGAGGCCGACGTCTACGCGCTCGGCTACGCCCTCACTCATCTGACGGCGCCTCTGTTGGTGCTTTCGGCGGGAGCTACCCTCATCCTTCGCCGTCGAACCCTCGGCTCGTGGGTCGTGCCGATCTTCGTTTTCGGGTACCTGCTGCGAGGTGGGGGCCTCTATCACCCCTCCGCCTTCTATCCCGACGTCGCCAACGCGCGGGACTACGTCGAGGCGTTTCGCGAGACGGAAGGGAGTCTCGCCGAGCGCGGCGTCGAAACGCAAGAGAGGACGAACGTGGGCTACCCGCGCACGGTTGCAGGGAAAGCCTATGCCTTCCCCTACTCGCCTCTCTACTTCCTTCCGTTCGGCCTCGCCGGAAGTCCCGGGGCCATCGAGGACGCGGTACGGCACGCGGGGCTGGCCGCGTCCGTTCTCGAGGTGCTCCCGCTCTTTTGGCTCGCCTCTGGGGTTCTTTCGCCCCGTGCCGGTGTACTGGCCTCGCTCCTTTGGATGATGCTTCCCGCGCTCTTCAGCCGGCTCCTTCTGGCGCTTCACGCTACCGTGGTCGGAAATCTCCTCGACACTCTCGTCATCGTGGCGATTTTGGCGCTCAGTCACGAGCCCCGAAGCCTCCGTCGGCTTGCTGCAGTCTTCGGGACGATGCTCGCGAGCCTCCTCGTGTACACGTCGAGCCTCATCTCGGTGAGCGCCTTCGTCGTCGTCTTTTCGATGATCGAACGGAAGCTGGCGCTGCGGCTCGTCGGCGTCCTGGCGGTCGCTGGCACCATCACGGTCTCATGGCTCTACTGGCCCTTTCTGGTGGCGTTTCTCACCGAGATCGTGCCAGCCGTCGCAAGCGGCCGTCCCGGCGTTGGAGATGGAAGCGGTTCCGAGCCCGTACGGCTCGCGGTGTCGCGCATTCCGTTGTTCTACGGCTATGGGTATCCCGTGCTCTCGATTCTGGGTTTGATGGCGGCGCGGCGACGGGCCGATACCCAGGGCTTTCACATTCTCGCCGCCTGGGGCCTCGCTTTCTTGCTGATGGTCTCGCTCCGGGCCTTCGGCGCGGGTCTCTTCAGAGACATCAAGGAGATCGTCTTCGTCGCGCCGCTCGTCGCCATCCTGACGGGCGCAAGCCTCGACGAGATCGCCGGCCGTGGCCGGTGGGGAACGTTCGCCACGGTAGCGTTGATTTTGGCGCTCTTTTTCTTCGGACTCTCACGCTACTACGGCTACCTGATGGGCTTCGGCATGCCCGCTTGGTAGCTCGCGACGCGGGTTGACTCGGTCGATCCCGGATGGATAGAGTACCGCTGCTCTGCACGCCTTCGCAGTCAGCCGGTTCCACCTTCTGCTTCTCAGCATCGTCCTGATACTCGTCGGAGTGGCTCTACGTCCGCATGGTGTCGACGCGCGAGTCGTTCCCCGGAGAGGGCCACCGGTTCCGTTCTGGCAGGGCTCGATGGCTGAACCCTCCGTCTCCGATGGGGGCTTCTTCGTTCAGAAGATCATCAACGAGTATCGGTCGCCGCCGCTGCCGTTTCCGGATCGCATGCCGCCCTTCCGGGTCCGTTTCGATATGCATCTGATCGCTCGATACGACGGGACCTATGGCTTCGAGCTCGACTCGCCCTGGGATGGAGCCCTGGACGTGGACGGCACCCGCGTCTTCGGTTCCGGTCCCATGGCCCCCGGCCGCGGGCAAGAGGGGGAGATCGTGTTGACGGCGGGGGTGCATGCCGTAACGCTTCAGGTTCAGCCTGCGGGGGATCCCGAGCGTCCGGTCCGCCTCCTTTGGAAGGAACCGACGAAAAAGCTCCGGCCGGTGACCGCCGCCGACGTCACGGATCCCACAAACCCCCGAACGCACGCGTTGAGAACCCGACTGGCCACCCCGATCGCATGGCTCGGCGCCTTCCTCTTTTCTTTACTGGTCGTCGCCTGGGTCTCGCGCGCCAAGGGCGACTCCACCCGCGACGTGGCGTTGGCGGCGTCGGTGGTGGTGGCGGTGGGTTTTCTCGCCCGGGCCGCCAATTTCGACTCTTATCCGAGAACAGACCTCGACGAGACCCACAACGCCTGGGTGGGCTTCAATCTCATACACGAAGGGCACCCGCGGAGCTGGGGTTGGCATCCCATTTACCGGAGCACTCGAGTCTCGTGGTTCTCCTATGACTATCCGATCGTGCCTTACGCCTTCGATCACACCCCTTTGTTGCCGGTGCTCGTAGGGATCGAGGCAACCGCGCTCGGTGCCCGTACCATGTTCGATTGCGTGCTGCCACGGATCCGCCCGCTCATGGTGTTGGTAGGGACATTGAGTGTCGCGGCTCTGTTCTTCCTCGGCCGCGAGTTGTTCGGCTTTCACATCGCCTTCGTGGCGGGAATCCTGATGGCCTGCTCGCCGCTCGTCGTATTCAATAGCCGCCTCGTCAAGGAAGACGGACTCGTGCAGCTCTTCTTGCTTCTGGCGGTCTTCGCCTACGCTCGGGGCGGCCGAAGCGCGCGTGCCGCGTCGCACTGGCTCACGGGAATCTGGTCGGGGCTCGCTGCCTTTTCCAAGGTCATGGGGGTGTCCATCGGGCTCGGTCTCGCGGCCGTGGCCCTTGCCCATCACCGCCGAGTGGCACCCGCGGCCCGGATATTGATGGGGACCCTCGTCCTTGCCGCGCTCTATCCCCTGTACGGGATGGCTCTGGATTCCGAAACGTTTCGGGCGCTGACGGCGTATCTCTCGACCACCTACCCCTATGAGTCGATCGCGGACAAGTTTCTCATCCTGCCGCGGATGATTCTGGAGCCCCGAATCTCGGCGGTGACGCCGCTCATCGACGGGTGGATCCTTCTGGGCTGGCTTTCGAGTCTGTTCTTCTTGAGAGGACTCGTGCTGGGAGTTCCCTTCGTATGCTATTTGCTGGTGCTGATGGTGACGGTGAACTCGACGTATTTGTGGGGCTTCTATCTGGAACCCGTTCTTCCGCTGCTTTGCCTCGCTGCCGCTTGCCAGATTTGCCGGGCACTGCGACGGCTCGAAGTCGTCCCTTTGTTCTTCGTGATCGCCCTCGGCGTGCTGCCGCAATACGTGACCCTCGAAGGAGCACCGATTCCGCTCGGCTTTCGCGGGCTAGCCATCGCGGCTTTCCTGCCTCTCGTCCCCTCCGTACTGCGGCTGTCCCGGGAGCACGCGGCGAACGAGGTCGCGCGCTACGCCCTGGCCGCGATGCTGGTCGTTGCCACGCTGGCGAATCTTCATCGCTGCTTGACGACGCTTTGAGCAGGGTGATGAAAAACCCAGCCCACCCTGCGCGAGCGGAGCGAGCCCGGCGCAATCGTCCGCATTCGGGCTGCTTCGAAGATATGAGATGTGAGCACGCAGTGCGAATAATTGCCGCGCCGTAAGCAGCCCGAGCCGTGGCGGCCGATCGTGCGCGGGTCCCGCCACGGCATTGAGCACTCTGGTAGACCGGCAATCGAGCTTCCGGTAACATCCCCTCGGCACCATCGTGCGGCGCGACCTACCAAAAGCGGAGAGTCTCGATCTGTTCTCGTTCGACGGCGGGGTGAGCGAATCCTGTTCGGTTCTTCGCCCCGATCGCTATTGGCAGATCGAGGCGTTAGATCACGGGAATCCGCTCATACCAAGAGGCGGCGGCTATTCCTACGCGGCGGCGAGCTTCGGCGCGGGGTGCCTGGTCGTCGACATGACCCGGTTCAACCGCATACTCGGCTTCGACGAGTCGGAGCGCCTCATCGACGTCGAGGCTGGGATCACCCTTGGGGAGCTTCTCGCGTTCACCGCTCCCAAAGGTCTCTTCCTCCCGGTGGTTCCCGGTTATCCCGACATTACGATCGGAGGCTCGGTCGCGGCGAACGTTCACGGCAAGTGTCCCTTCAGCGAAGGCACCTTCGAACGGATCGTGGAGAGCCTGACGTTGTTTCATCCCCGTCACGGGACTTTCACGGTGGATAGGAGGGAGAACCCGGACCTCTTCGAGCTCACTTGCGGCGGCATGGGCCTTACCGGGATGATCCTGAGCGCCAAGCTCCGGCTGGCAGAGCTACCGGGCTTCAAGGTGACGATCCAGCGTTTCGAGGTGGGGAGTCTCGCCGCCGCGCTCGAGCGGCTGCAATCGATGACGCCGGAGAGCGCTTTCGCTTATACGTGGCACGACGGCGTGCCCCGCGGCAGGACCTTCGGAAGGGGCTTCGTGTATCGGGGTGATATCACACCCGGTGCGTCCTACAGCGAGACGCCGCGCCGATACCGCCGGCTGGACGCAGAGACGCGACGCCGCTTTCCCGTGTCGTTCCTGGGAGGGCTAGGCTCGAGGCTGCTGACGAGCGGTTTCTGGTCGGTCGAACGAGCCCGACCGGCAAAGGCAACCATTTCTCTTTTCGATGCGACGTTCCCATTGGCTCTTCGGAGCACGTACTTCTTGCTGTTCGGCCGTCGAGGGCTTGCCGAGTTTCAAGTCATCGTCCCTTTCTCTGACGCCGAGTCGTTCCTGTCGGAGCTCGAGGCGTCGCTCGTTCGGCATCGGGCGCCGTCGGTGATCGTTTCGATGAAGTTGTTTCGGGGGAACCGACGCCTCCTGAGGTTCGAGAGTGACGGAATCTGTGTCACCGTTGATTTCGCCCGCACGGCGGAGACGAGGATGTTTCTCTCGACGCTCGACGATATTTGCGCCGCCGCCGGAGGGGTTCCCAACCTCGTCAAGGATTCGAGACTCTCGGCGGAGACGGCCCGCGCCAGTTATGCGGGGTACGACGAGTTTCGCGAGCGAATCCATGCCTTCGACCCAGAGCGTTTGTTCCGAAGCGAGCTGTCGCAGAGACTCGGAATTTGAACTGTTTCGTAATGGGTGCCTCGGGCGGACTGGGCCGCGCGTTATGCCATCGTCTCGCGGTGGGTGGACACGAGCTGGTCATTTCCTCGTCGGACGCCCGCGACCTGAACGCTTTGGCATCCGATCTGCGCCTGAGGCGAGGAGCGAGCGTGAAAACGTTCGAATGGGACGCGTCGCGCGAAGGAGCAAGCAAAGCCATGGAGGGACTCGAGGATCCCGACGGCCTGTTCTTTCCCATCGGCGCGGTGGACCCGGACGACCGAGGCTCCCTCGAGCCCGCGCGAGCGGAGGAGCTCGTCCGGGCGAACTTCCTCAGCATCGTCGAGGTCGTGAGCCGGTCGTTGCCGGCGATGAGAGCCGGTCGAGGAGGTGTGATCGTCGGTTTCGGAAGCATCGCCGGCGCTCGGGGCCGCGGCGCGAACGTCGTCTATGCGGCCGCGAAGCGAGCCCTGGAGAGCTACTTCGAGAGCCTCAGACACACCTGCGCCGGAAGCGGGATCCTGGTGCAGCTCTATGTGCTCGGCTATCTCGACACGACACAGGCCTCGGGGAGGACGAAGCTCTTTCCCAAAGGCTCGCCCGAACGGCTCGCCGAGCGAGTCGTGAGGCACCTCGACCGGGACGTCGGGGTCGTCTATTACCCCTGGTACTGGCGGTGGGTTCGTCTGGCGCTTCGTGCGACGCCGTGGGCTTTGTACCGGCGGATCTCCTTCTGAGGGCTCGATGGACGATTTGAAAGTGAGCCTCTTCTTCCCGGTGTATCGCGACGAGCGCACGGTGCGTATCGTGACCGAGAAAGCGGTAGCGCTGTTGTCGTCCCTGTGCGAGGAATATGAAGTCATCATCATCGATGACGGCTCACCCGATCGTTCGGGTGAGATCGCCGATGAGCTGACCCGCGAATATGCCGAAGTTCGTGTCGTTCACCACCCGAGCAACCAGGGCTACGGGGCGGCCGTGCGTTCGGGTCTTGCGGCCTGTCGTTTCGACACGATTTGTCAGACCGACGGCGACGATGAGTACGAAGTCGAAGACTTCCGAAAGCTTCTCAAATTGCGGGACCGGTACGACCTGGTGATCACTTTCCGATACAAGAAGGTCTACTCCAGCTGGCGCATCCTCGTCTCGTGGGTGTACAACCGGCTCCTCCGACTGCTCTTCCGAACCCCTTTCCGCGACGTCTCCACGGGGCTCAGGATGCTGCGGCGTTCGGTGCTCGAAGACATCCATATCGTCTCGACCAGCCCGTTCGTCGGCGCCGAGATTGCCATCAAGGCGATGCTCAAAGGCTATGCCGTGGGGGAGGTCGGTATCCAGACGTTTCCGCGGGCGTTCGGGCGGGGGGCGACTGTCACTCTGCCCAATATCATCGCCACGATGGCGGACGTCTGGCGCATCTATGGGGAAGTGTTCTCCGATTCCTACGATCTGCCCTCGAACCGACTTCGCACCTGAGAGTATGGAACGGCTGGACGTCCTGTATCGACAACGATTCTCGGAAACGGCCCGGCGGACGCGTGACCGAGTTTGGCGGGTGCTGTGTCGCGATTTTTTTCAACGCTATGTTCGAAAGAACGATACCGTCCTCGATCTGGCCGCCGGATTCGGGGAATTCATACGCAACATCGAGGCCGGTCACAAGATCGCCGTGGACCTCAATCCGGATTGCGTGGCGTTTCTGCCCCCGGACGTCGAGTTCCACCACCGGGATGCGAGAGACCTGCGGGTCTTCGGTTCTTCGACCATCGACGTCTGCTTCGTCAGCAACTTCTTCGAGCATCTCGCGAGTAAGGACGACCTGGACGCGCTCCTTGCCGAGATCCGACGCGTCCTTCGCAAAGGCGGCCTCCTCGTGGCTCTCCAGCCCAATATCCGTTACGCGCCGGGGGAGTATTGGGACTTCTACGACCACCACATACCTCTGTCGCACCTGTCCTGTGCCGAGGCGTTTCGGAAGGCGGACTTCGAGATCGTGGAGCTCATCGACCGGTTTCTGCCTTTCACGAGCCTGACGCGCCTTCCCCAGCACCCCGTCCTCGTTCGTCTCTACTTGCGTTTCCCGCCGGCCTGGCGCGTGCTCGGGCGGCAGTTCCTCATCGTGGGACGAAAGTCAGAAGATGGTTAGACGACCGCGAGCTCTCAGCGGTCGTTCCGTATCCGTGCCGGGGCTCCGGTTTCGGTTGGCGTGAAGGGGGCGTTCGGCAAGGCATTCTCTCCCCCGGTTGCGGTAGTCTAGCCTCGTGATCTCGGCAGCCCTTCTCGCTCTCGCCGGCGCGGTCGTGTTGCCCGAGATGTCCGAGGCCCACAGGAAGTGGATCGAGGAGGAAGTCGTCTACATCATCACGGGCAAGGAAAAGGAGGTCTTCCTCTCGCTTCAGACCGTGGAGGAGCGCGAGCGGTTCATCGAAGCGTTCTGGGCGCGGCGGGACCCGAACCCCGCGACTCCGGTGAACGAGCTCAAGGAAGAGCATTACCGGCGGATCGAGCACGCCAACCGATTCCTCGGCCGGGACACTTTCCGGCCAGGATGGCGCACCGACCGGGGGCGTTACTACATTCTTCTGGGGGAGCCCAAGATCACGCAGCGCTTCAGCGGAAGCAACGACATCGTCGATAGCGAGCTGTGGTTCTACCAGGGCGGGAGCGACAAGGGCCTTCCGGGGGCCTTTTACCTGCTGTTCTTCCAGCGTGACGGCGTCGGTGAGCTCGAGCTCTATCATCCGGTCGGCGACGGCCCACAGCAGCTATTCCGAAGCGCGAGCGTGGTTCTTCCCGATACCAACAACCTCGCCGCCTTCGAGCTCTTGGAGGAGCTATCGCCCGACCTCGCTCATGCGTCTCTCTCTTATGACGCGGGACAGCCCCCCGACATGTTCACCGGGCGGGCGTCGCTCGGCACCGACTCGGTCCTGGCCCGGATCGAGGAGTCGCCCAAACGGGCCATCCGCACCGACTACCTGGATGCCTGGCTTCGCTACGGGAACCGCGTGGCGGCCGACTATTCCTTCAACTTCGTTGCCAACCGGAGCGCGTTCGGAGTTCTGGTCGGACCCGAACGTACCGCGATCGTCCACTACGGTATCGAGCTCGACCCGGAAAACTTCGGTCTCGCCTCGGACGAGGAGAAGACGAAGTTCTATACGACCCTGGACGTCACCGTCGAGGCGAGAAACGCGGAAGGCGCACTCGTCTTCGCCAACGACCGTTCGGACTTCGTCGAGCTCTCCCCGAGCCAAGTGCAGGCCATTGAACGATTCCCCGTGGCCTATCACGACACGTTTCCTCTGGTTCCCGGCCGCTACGCGGTCTCCATCATTCTCCGGAATCGGGTGTTGAAGCGATACACGGTCGCCGAGGCCGAGCTCTTGGTTCCCGATTTTTCGCGGAGCGGACCGGCACTCACCGGGCCCATTCTGGCGCATCGGACCGAGCAGCTCTTCAACGTCGCCTCCGAGAGCGAGATGCGTGCGTTTCAGCTCGGCTCGCTGCGGCTCGAGCCCTCCTCGGATGGCTATTTCGCGATAGGCGATACGATCTTCGCGTTCACTCAAGCCGTCCGCGCGCCGTCCGGGGCGCAGGTGCACTTCGAGCTTCTCTTGGGAGACGACGTGCTGGACCGCAAAGAAGTCGTCCCGGCGCGCGAGTCGGGAGCGGCGCTCGCCGAGCTCGCTACCCTCGGGGCTGTCGGTGGGAATTATCTCGTTCGCGCTCGTCTCCTGGGCGCGGACGAATCCGTACTCGCTGAGAGCAGCGCGCCCGCGATTCTCTCCCCTCGCTCGGCGGTTGCGCGACCCAACTTCGTCTACCGCAGAGGTTTCAACGCCGGAGTTCCAGGTCTACTACCCCTCGTTCTCGGCGACCAGTGGTCGAAGCTTCAGAGAAGCGATCTCGCGGGCGCCGAGTACGAGAAGGCGGTCGCCGCCGCGAATCAGAAGCTGCCGCAAGCGCGGTGGAAGCTCGCCTATCACTACCTCGCGCAGAATCGGACCGCCGAGGCGCTCGAGCTTCTGGCAGCACTCGAAGAGGCTGTGCCCTCGCAGTACGAGGTCGTCGCCGGTCTCGGGATCGCTTACTCGCAAGCAGGGGATGATGCCCGAGCGGTCTCCTACCTCGAGCGGGCTCTCACGCTCAGGCCCCCGAGCACGAGAATGCTGAATGCGCTCGGCGAGTCACACGAAAGAATCGGGGATCTCGAAAAGGCCAAGGGCTTCTATCAGCGCTCCCTGGATCTGGACCCGGATCAACCGGCCGTTCGAGAGCGCTTGGCCCGTCTGGTATCCAAATAGGCTGGCGCAGCTATTGGCTCGCCGCCGCGGCGAGAACGACGATACCCTGATGGCCTTCGAACCATAAGGCGCGCGCGAGCCGTTCCGCGGGGTCCCGCTCGTCAAAGGCGCCCACCCAGACTCGGTGGAAGACCTCGGGTCCCGACTGGAAAGGCGACACGACAACGGGAGAATGCCCCTCGGCCTGGAGCAGCGTCATCAGCTCGTGCGCCCGGTCGGGCTCGGAGAACGAGCCGACCTGGACGCGCCATCGTCTCTCCGCGAGCGGTCCCGACAGGCCGAGAACCTCGATGCGGACGGCGGCGACGCCTTTTTCCGCGAGACCCAGCTCACGGGCCGCCCCGAACGACAAGTCGATTATGCGGCCTTTCACGAAAGGGCCCCGGTCGTTGATGATGACCTCCACCTCCTGCCGACTCTCGAGATCGGTCACTCGCACGAGCGAGCCGAACGGGAGAGTCTTGTGGGCGGCCGTCATCCCTTCCGGATCCATGATCTCGCCGCTTGCCGTTGCCCGACCGGCTTCCTCGATTCCGTACCAGGACGCGAGTCCTTCCTCGACGTGCCGGGGTGGAGGGCCGGGAGACACGGGAGCTCGGCGGCTCGAGCAGCCGCTCGAAAGGAGCACGACGGCTCCGGCGCCCACGAGGAGTCGATTCCACATGAACGCGGGATTATAACTTCTTGTATCGCCCCACGGAATCCTGGGACTTGCCTCGCGGGATGCTCAAGCTCTTCCACCGCGAGGCCGCGAGGTGTTTCGCCAGCATCACAATCTGGCCGACGTGATAGGCGCAGTGGACGAGGTGGCGCTGGAGCGCTTCGGTCACCGTGTGCTCCTCTCCACGAATGAGAAGCGTCCGGTCCAGATCCCCCGGGGCGAGGCTGTCGAGGCTTTCGGAGGCGCAGGCGAATCCACGTTCCCACATCGCCATCAACTCTTCTCGCGTCCGGGCGGGACTCGACTCGAACTCGCGGTCACGTTGTCGTTGGGGTTTTTCACCGTCGGAGAGGAGAAAGTCCGTGAAGCGCGATACCATGTTTCCGCTCAGGTGCTGGATCAAGACCGCGACGGAGTTCGACTCGGCGTCGAGCGAACGGTGAAACGCCGCTTCGTCGGGTAGTTGAGCCATGGCTCCTTCGGCAAGCTTCTTCAGACGGGCAAGCTCGAAACGGGCATTTTCGAGATAGTGTTTCGCTAGATCCACATCAACCTCCTTCATGTTCACGCAATCGTTCGACATGCCTGGGCCGGCGGGACGGCTCGAAACCGTCCTCATGACTCCTTCGGCGGCTCCGGCCGCGGCAGCCTTGCTCCTGCACGCTCACCCATTGCACGGCGGTACGATGCATTTCAAGCTCTTGTTCCGGATCGCGAAAGTCCTTCAAGGAAAGGGCCGTGCCGTGCTCCGCTTCAACTTTCGCGGCGTGGGCCGGAGTCAGGGCGTCCATGATCAGGGCCGCGGCGAGCAGGACGACGTCCGTGCGGCTATCGACTACCTCGAAAGGGCGTTCCCGGCCGTTCCCGTCGTGCTCGGAGGGTATTCCTTCGGTGCGGTCATGGCGCTTCGCGTGAGCGACTCGGACTCTCGAGTGGGGTCGGTTCTGGCTTTGGGGTCTCCTGTGGCGTCCCTCGACCGGCTCAGACGGCCGATGCCACGACTCTTCGTTCAGGGAGCGCGCGACGTTTTCGGTGATGCCGCGGCGATCCGGAGCTACGTCGACGACGCCCCGTCGGGAGCGAGGCTCGTCCTCGTACCCGAGGCGGATCATTACTTCGACGGCCACATCGACACGGTGGAGAGCATCGTCAGTGATTGGCTATAATCACCTCTATCCTCGGAAGTAGGGAAATGTATCGGGACACCAGGCGTCGCTTTCTGAGCGCCACGGGGGCGTTCGTGGCGGTGAATCTTCTTCCTCGCGCCTTCGCGAGGCAACACGACTCGAGTGCCGTCGAGGGGAAACGGGGCCTCGTCGTTCTCGGCGATCGACCGTTGAACGCCGAGACTCCGGTGAGCCTGCTCGATGACGAGGTAACGCCCAACGACGTTCACTTCATCCGCAACAACGGGCTGGTGCCCGAACGCGCGCGGACAAGGGACGTTTCCGATTGGACGCTCACCGTCGATGGCGTCGTGAGGAGCTCACTCCGGCTCAGCCTGTCCGATCTCAAGTCCCGATATCCGGTTCACACGATGCAGCTCGTGATGGAGTGCGCGGGAAACGGGCGCGCCGGGTTTCGACCGCCAACGGGCGGCAACCAGTGGAAGCTGGGAGCCGTCGGCTGCCCCGCGTATACGGGCGTTCGTCTCAAGGACGTGCTGAGAAGCGCCGGGCTCGAGTCCTCGGCGGTTTACGTGGGTTACTACGGGGAGGACGTCCACCTCAGCGGCAATCCGGAAGCCGTGGTCATTTCTCGCGGCATTCCCATCGCCAAGGCGCTCGATGATGCTACCCTTCTCGCGTGGGACATGAACGGTGAGCCCCTGCCGGCCCAGCACGGGTTTCCGCTCCGTTTGGTCGCGCCAGGCTATCCCGGCTCGGTCTCGGGGAAGTGGCTCAGGCGGCTCTGGGTGCGCGATCGGGTCCACGACGGCGAGAAGATGGAGGGCTTCTCTTACCGTGTGCCGAAGCGCCCGGTCGAGCCCGGCGCCGACGTACCCGAAGAGGAGATGGAGATTATCGAGGCGATGCCAGTCAAGTCGATCATCACCCGGCCCGCCTCGGGTCTCGAGCACCCGCGGGAAGAGCCGCTGCGTTTGCGCGGCCACGCCTGGTGCGGTGACGGCTCCGTCGACGCCATGCACCTGAGCCCCGACTTCGGGCGAACCTGGGCGAGGGTCGAGCTGCAACCACCCCGCAATCCGTTTGCGTGGCAGCGGTGGCACGGGACGCTGGTCTTCCCCACCGCCGGGCACTACGAGGTTTGGGCCCGAGCGACGGATCACGCCGGTCGCCAGCAGCCCATGGTCGTTCCCGGCTGGAATCCCCGCGGTTATCTCAACAATGCCATGCATCGGATCGCGGTCAAGGTCGTCTGACCATGGTCCTTCTGCTCGTGCTTCTTCTCGTCCAGCACGTGGATGGTCTCGCTCCCGGTGAAGGTCGTGAGGTGGTCGAGGCCGTCTGTACCGCCTGCCACTCGGCAGAGATCATCACCGCTTCCCACATGAGCCGGAAGAGCTGGGACACGACGATCGACTGGATGCAGGAGTACCAGGGACTCGCCGAACTGGAGCCCGACGTCCGGGAGACGATCCTGGACTATCTGGCGACGACACAGGGCCTCGAAGGAGAAACGGCCGACTCCGAGAGTCCCTGGGCCTATCCTCTTTATCGGCCGAACCCTATCTGGTGATGGAAGTCTTCAATCGCACCCTGGCGCTGGAACGGCTCGGCGGAGACGACGAGCGTCTCAAGGAGCTCCTGACCGCTTTCCAGGAAGATTTCCCGACCGTCTTCCAGGAGCTCCAGGACTGCGTCGAACGCAAGTGGGCCGACCGTCTGGAATCTCGGGTTGCCGGCCTGAGAGAGTCGGTCCGGGCGATCGGAGCCGAAGGGCTCGAACATCTGACCGATCAGATCAGCGTCGCGGCGCGCGAGGGTGATTATCCCCAGCTCGAGACGCTGATGACCCACATGAGCATGGAGCTCGATTGGCTTCTCAGGATCCTGGACGACAACCGTTGCTCGGGTAATTTGTAGCGGGGTCAGTTCCCGATCGACACGTTGGAGTAGTCGTGACGCAGGATCGCCTCACGGATGTCTCTCGCCGACCTACCCGCATCGGTCATTTGCTTCGCGAGCACGGCTTCCTTCATGCAGATGATGCAGGTCGAGGCGTGCTCATCGATGTAGCAATCGAGAAGGCTTCGGTGATCGTCTGAGGTGTTGTCACATCCGCACAGGCAGGGCTGCTGCGCGAGCACCTCGGGAATCTCCTTGGCGATCACGTAGGTGCCGGCGATTCCCTGATTCTGAAACTGGCTCGGAGGAAGGGTCACAGGCAAGGGATGAGCTTGGGCCGGATCCTCGAAGTAACGGAACTTCTGGTCCTGGCCCGGATCGCGCGGCTCGACCGCTTCGGTCTGGTCGGCGGGCAGGGGCGGGGGAGGCTTGGGTGCACCCTCCTGGGACAGGGCGTAGACGAAAACGCCGCCGCCGGCAACGAGCAGCGCGAGCGCGGCGAAACGCCCGGCATTGCCCGTCGAGGTGAGCTTTTCGGCCACGGGTTCTTGAGGTGCTGGCTGCTTTCTCTTCTTCGGCATGACCCTTCATTATAGATCCAAGATGGCTCGCCGATGTTAGTCTCCGCGACGACGATCTTCCTGGGCGCGTTTCTTCTCTTCCTGGTGCAGCCTCTCACTGCGCGCCGGCTCCTCCCGTGGTTCGGTGGCAGTCCGGCCGTCTGGATCGTGTCCTTGCTGTTCTTTCAGGTCACGCTCCTCGCCGGCTACGGCTACGCGCACGTGCTGACGGAGAGGCTCTCGCGACGTGGCCAGGCTCTTTTCCACGTTGCTGTCGTGCTCGTCGCGCTGGCGTTCCTTCCGATCGGACCCCATGAGCCCTCCGAGACGGGCGCATCCAATCCCACTTGGGACGTGCTCGCGATGCTCGCAAGCAGCCTGGCGGTTCCGCTCGTCGTGGTCTCGTCCACCAACCCCTTGCTCCAGAGGTGGCTTCTTAGCGCGAACGTCTATCGTCTGTTTGCCGTATCCAATCTGGGCTCGCTTCTGGGGCTCTGGTGCTATCCCTTTCTGCTGGAGCCCTGGACGGGGCTCGAAACGCAAGCCGGTTTGTGGTCGGTGGGGTTTGGACTCTACGCGGCCTCTTCGGTTCTGGTGGCGACGAAGGCATGGCGGCACGCCCGAGAGCTCCCCGGGCGCGAGTCCGAGTCCGAATCCGAGGCCCCGGTGGGCGCTTGGACCCGCTTCCTTTGGCTCGGGCTCGCCGCGACCGGTGCCGTCATGCTGATGGCAACCTCGAACCAGCTCACCCGCAACGTCGCCGCGTTCCCGTTTCTGTGGGTAGTACCGCTCAGTCTCTATCTGATCTCGTTCATCATCGCTTTCTCTCACGATCGCTGGTACGTTCGCTCGCTTTGGGCGACCGTGTATGTCGCCAGCGTTCTTCTGGTCCTGCATCTTCTCGAACAGAGCGACGAGCCACCCTTCTGGCACCAGCTCGCGGCCTACTCGGTCAATCTTCTCGCCGCATGCATGATCTGTCACGGTGAGCTTTCCAGGCTTCGACCCGCCTCACGGAGGCTGACCCGGTTCTACTTGCACGTGGCCTTCGGAGGCGCTTTCGGCGGCGCGCTGGTAAGCCTCGCGGCCCCGGCGGTCTTTCGCGGCTACTGGGAGTACCCGCTGGGTCTTTTTGCCGTGTACGTTCTGGGCGGCCTCTCCGTTGTAACCGGGCAGCTCGATATCGCCGAGGGACATCGGTCGAGGATTCTTCTCTTCCTTGCCGGCGGAGCGATCGCATTCGGCGCGCTTCTCTTCAGTTACGTCGAGCAGGAGAGCGCCTCGGCGACGCTGATGCAGCGAAACTTCTTCGGCGTGCTACGGATCTACGACCATAATCCCCAGACGCGGTACTGGGAGCGTTACCTCTGGAATGGACCCGTGTCCCACGGCGGCCAGATGATGGTCGAAGGTCGGAGAAACGAGCCGCTTCTCTATTACGGCCCCGATTCGGGAGTGGCGATGGCTCTGGGGTTCCGAGGCGAGCCCTGGGGCTCGAGGGGCCGGCGCATCGGTGTCGTCGGGCTCGGCACCGGAAGCCTCGCGGCGCTGGCGCTCGGCAACGATATCGTGACGTTCTACGAGCTGAATCCCGAGGTCGTCGACGTCGCTCACGAGTATTTCTACTACCTCGACGACTCTCCGGCGGACGTCCGGGTCGTCGTGGGCGACGCGCGGCGCTCTTTGTCGACCGAGACCGGAAAACTCGACATCCTCGTCATCGACGCCTTCACCGGGGACGCAATCCCCGTGCATCTTCTGACGCGGGAAGCGTTCGCGCTCTACGACGAGCGGCTCGATGACGAGGGAATCCTCGCCGTGCACGTATCGAACCTGCATTTCGACCTCAAGCCCGTCGTGCGGGCGCACGCCGAATCGCTCCTGGCGGCCGCCGTTTTCGTCCGAACCGAGGCCGACGACGAGACGAAGCAATACGTCTCGGATTGGATTCTGGTCACGCGCAATGCGGCCTTCCTATCGAGTCCCGAGCTGCAGTCGCGAATGACTCCGTGGCGCGCCGACCTCGCCTTCTCCGCCAGCGATTTCGACTGGACGGACGACTACAGCAATCTCCTCCGCGTGGTGAAGACCGCCGGGGAGTAGCGTGCCCTCTTACGCCGACGCGAGAACCGCCTGCTCGATGACGTCGAGGCCGCGCTCGAGGTCTTCGTCTTCGATGACGAGGGGCGATAGGACGCGAATCACGTTCGCGAAGGGACCGGCGGTGATCACGAGGACACCCTGTTCGCGACAGCGCGCGGTCGCCCTCTTCACGAGCTCCGTCGCCGGGCGGTCGGGATCGCGCTCGTGGCACAGTTCCATCGCTACCATGCCGCCCAGCCCTCGCACATCGGCGACCGAATCGCATTTCGTCTTCAGCGATTCGAACCGGGCACGCACTTTATCCCCAATGGCCCGCGCGCGACGGTTCAGATCCTTCTCCTCCATCACCTCGATATTGGCGAGAGCGCCGGCACACACGACGGGGTTACCCCCATAGGTTCCACCGATGGTTCCTGGCTCCGCCTTGTCCATGATCTCGGCCTTGCCTACCACCGCTCCGATGGGCATCCCGCCACCCATCGACTTCGCCCAGGTCGAAAGGTCGGGCACGATGCCCGCGTGCTCGTAGGCAGCCCATCGACCGGTCCGGCAGAAGCCCGATTGAACCTCGTCGCAAATCAGGAGGATCCCGTGGTCGTCGCAGATACGGCGGAGCCCGCGGAGATATTCGAGCGGCGCGGGAACGAACCCTCCTTCCCCCTGGACGACCTCGATGATGACGGCGGCCACGTGATCGGCAGGCACGGGGCCCGTTACGAAACCTTCCTCGAAGCGCTTCAGCTCCCGCTCTACGAAACGGTCCATCGACAGGCCCTCTCCATATCGAAAATAATCGGGGAACGGGCGGCGGTAGATCTCCGGAGCGAAAGGTCCGCAGTGTTTCTTGTAGGCGCTCTTTCCCGTGAGGCTCATTCCAAGAAGCGTCCGACCGTGAAAGGCACCTTCATAGCAGAAGATTGCGGGACGGCCCGTCGCCTGGCGCGCGATCTTGACAGCGTTCTCGACCGCTTCGGCGCCGGAGCTTACGAGCATGACCTTAGTCGAGGCCCCGTGAGGAAGAAGCTCGGCGAGCTTCTCGCAGAGGGCGACATAAGGCTCGTAAGTCGCGACGTGGATACAGGTGTGGAGGAGCGTTGCCGCTTGATTCTGGATCGCTCGAACGACCCGTTCGTCGCAATGTCCGGCGTTCACGACGCCGATGCCGGCGGCAAAGTCGATGAGGTCACGGCCGTCGTGATCGGTGAGGTGGGCGCCTTTGGCGGAAGCTACGGTGGTCTCGCCCGCGAACATCCCGACACCTCGGGGGACGACCGCGAGGCGCCGACGGATCAATTCCTCGCTCGAAGATTGGGTCACTGGATCCTCCTCTCTGGTGGGCCGTTGAGATCTTATCTCAAGTGCTGCGGCTGCCACTCCATATCGGTGCCGTTCTGACCGGCGTTTGCCCTCGGTTGCCCGAATCGTCTAATGTTGATTCGTCGACTCACTCACAACTCATCGGGGAATCGGGTTCGGGAGACATTAGGTGCTTCGCCTCTTAATTCTGCTGGCGGTCGTCCTTCTCGGGGTCTACTACTTCTTTCCCGAATCGGTAGAACAGGTGGTCGAGGAGGGCGGTGATTCCATCTCCCGAGCGGTGGACGGTGTGACCGGCGCCGCAGGTGGCGAGGCGAGCGTGTCCCTCGTCCCCTCCGACACCACCCCGCTGGAGACGGAGCTGATCGACGCGGCGGGAAAGGGAGAAGTTGCTCGGGTTCGAGAGCTCATCGCCCGAGGCGCAAACGTCAACGGGCGCGGGACGGACGGCGCGACACCGCTCATCGCCGCTGCCGTCGCCGGTCACCGGGCGACATTCGAGCTCTTGCTCGAGGCCGGTGCCGAGGTGGATGCGAGGGACAGCCGGGGGCGAACATCGCTCTTGCTCGTCTCGTCGCGAGGCGAGAGCGAGCTCGCTAGGCGGCTCCTGGACGCGGGCGCCGACCCGGATATCAAGTCGAACACCGGCAATTTCGCCCTTCTGGAAGCGTCTCGTTACGGGAGCGCCGAAGTCACCCGGCTCTTGCTCGCGGCCGGCGCGGACCCTAACGCGCGCGCGACGAACGGCTGGACCGCGCTCCGGACGGCCGAGGAGCGGGGCCATACGAGCGTCGCCAGTATTCTTCGCGAAGCGGGCGCCCGCCCCTGAGAACGGCTACCTCGGGACCTTGCCCCCCGCCCCGTCCCTCGTTTACCATCGAGGAAATGGAGCCGGTAGATCCTCAAAAGACCGGTGCCGTCGACCTGAGCGGCGAGCAGATTCACTGGGACCTCGAGGGCGGCCTCAGCTACGGGAGCTACCTTGCACTCGATCGTCTCCTGAGCGCTCAGACACCTCGCTCGACTTCCCACGACGAGATGCTCTTCATCGTCATTCATCAGGTCTCCGAGCTCTGGATGAAGCTTTCCATTCACGAGCTCATGGCGGTCGTGAAGCAGATACAGACCGACGTTCTCGATCCCGCCTTCAAGATGCTGTCACGAGTGGCCCGCATCCAAAGCCAGCTCATCATGTCCTGGGACGTCCTCTCGACGATGACGCCTTCGGATTACGGCTCGTTTCGCGGCCATCTCGACAGAGCGTCGGGCTTTCAGTCTTACCAGTACCGAACGCTCGAGTTCATTCTCGGCAACAAGAACCGTGAGATGATCGAGGTACATCGTTCCGACGAGAGCATTTACCACGGCCTCCAGGAAGTCCTGAACCGGCCGAGCCTTTACGACGAGACGGTTCGGATGCTGAAACGGAGGGGCTTCGACATTCCCGACGGCCACGTGGAACGAGATTGGGCGGAACCTTACGAGCCCCATGCGAAGGTGGAGGCGGCCTGGCTCGAGGTCTACCGCGACACCCAACGCTACTGGGACCTCTACGAGCTCGCCGAGAAGCTCGTCGACCTCGAGCAGAAGTTTCAGGAGTGGCGCTTCAGCCACATGAAAACCGTCGAGCGAATCATCGGCTACAGGCGCGGCACCGGCGGCACCGGCGGTGTGTCGTACCTGCAAAAGGCCCTCGCCCTCAAGTTCTTCCCGGAGTTGTGGTCGGTGCGAACCTCCACATGACGCTCGGCCGCGACGAGTTCGAGCTCTGGGACCGAGACGATCCCCTCCGGTCGTTTCGTGACGAGTTCTCTCTGCCCGAGGGCATCATCTATCTCGACGGAAACTCTCTCGGGGCACTCCCCGCGAGGACCCCGGAGCGGTTGCGACAGTTGGTCGAGGACGAATGGGGTAAAGGGCTCGTCAGCAGCTGGAACGCGCACCGGTGGATCCACTATCCCCGAAGAGTCGGAGATCTCATCGCGAAGCTCGTCGGTGCCGAGCCGGGCGAGGTCGTGGCCGCGGACTCGACGTCGATCAACCTGTTCAAGCTCGTGACCGCGGCCTGTGGTCTGAATCGCGCCCGCTCAGCCATCGTTTCGGAGTGCGAGAATTTTCCCACCGATCTCTACATCCTTCAGGGGCTCGTCGATTGCATCGAAACCGTACGGGAGCTGCGCGTCGTGGATCGCGCGGAGCTTCTCGATGCGATCGACGGCGACGTCGCGGCTCTGGTTCTGACTCACGTGGACTTTCGCACCGGAGCCATGCACGACATGCGCGATCTGACGGCCCGCGCCCACGAGAAAGGGGCCCTCACCGTCTGGGATTTGAGTCACAGTGTCGGTGCATTTCCGATTCAACTCGGCGGCGACGGCGTCGACTTCGCCGTGGGCTGTGGATACAAGTATCTCAACGGTGGTCCCGGGGCACCGGCTTTTCTATTCGTTGCCCGCCGCCATCAACAGGCGTCGCACAATGCCCTCAGCGGGTGGATGGGGCACGAAACGCCTTTCTCATTCGACATCGATTATCGACCAGCGCCCGGGATCGAGAGGTACTTGTGTGGCACCCCAACGATCCTCGGCATGGCCGCACTCGAAGTCGGGGTCGAGATGCTGACGCGAGCGGATCTGGTCGAAGTTCGTAGAAAATCGCGCCGTCTGGGAGACCGGTTTCTCGAGCTCGTTGGCGCGCGTCTTCCGGGCCTCGGGCTCGGGACCGCCTGCCCGCTCGATTCGGCGCAGCGAGGAAGTCAGGTCTCGCTCAGGCACGAGGCGGGCTATGCGATCGTGCAGGCCCTGATCGCCCGCGGCGTCATCGGAGACTTCCGCGCACCAGACATCCTTCGTTTCGGATTGACCCCCCTCTATCTGCGCTATGTCGACGTGTTCGATGCGGTCGAGATCTTGAAAGACGTTCTCGAGACCGAGGTCTTTCGCCGCCCAGAGTTTCAGAAGCGCCTCCTCGTGACGTAGTCGAGACTCCCATCGAGTCGCGGGAGAGCCGTCCGGAGCCTATCCAAAGCTCGCTGTCGTGAGCCGCAAACCTTTGATATGTAATGGATATTAAGTTCTATTCTTCAAAGACTTATCGAGCCCACGTGGCGTCGTGAACGTAATACCTTGAAAATAAGGTAGTTGCGTTCCGGGCGAGAATGGCACGTCCGTTGCTAGATCCACGTTGACATCGCGGTTGCGTTTCCTGACGTGCCGGTCGGGATTCTTTGATGGTGGGAGAAATCGCAATGGTTCAAATCACGGCGCTGATGGAGCAGGTGTTCCAGTTCACAATCAGTTATCCCAGGGCAGTAGGAGTCGTTATCATCGTGCTGTTGGCGGTCCTGACCGCCGCGCTCGGGTACTGGGTGAGGAAGTCGCGATCGGCGCGGCATCGCCAGCTGATCCGACGTCTCAGCAATAATCTCGAGAGCTCGGGCTTTCACATACGAGAGCTGCGTCCGTCCCGCCGCCCGTCGGCTTAGTCGCGAGATTGACGAGGCTCCCCGCGTTTTCGTATCTTCGCGCATGCGCGATCGAGGCCCGTTTTGCTGGTGGTCAAGAGCTGCGTTCTCCTCAATCCTGGCAGGGATCTTAGGATATGGGGTGAGCATGACATCCGCTTCCCAGTCCGCGGACATGGACGAGCGATGCCGCAGGGAAGTCCTCGAGCTGCATCAGTTCTTCCAGGATTGGTTCACCGGCAAGCTGGAGAATAGGCCCGAGAACGTTGCCCGTTTCGGCTCCGTGGTTGACGAGGGTTTCGTGATCATCTCGCCCGAGGGAGGCGTCAGCTCTCGCGAACAGATTCTGGACCGGGTCGAGCGGGCCCACGGAGCTCGGGCCGGGCTTCGCATCTGGATCGAGAACTATTCGAGCCGCCCGCTTGCCGAGGGAGTGCAGCTCGTGAGCTACGAAGAGTGGCAGGAGAGCGAGGGTCAGACGCGCGGGCGGATCAGCACCGCGGTATTCACCCGTGCCAGCGAAGCTCCGAACGGCGTACGCTGGGTTCGGGTTCACGAGACTTGGCTCCCCTGATGTTAGCAGGCTGATGAAAAAGTGCAGCCCAGCCGAGCGGCGGCCAAGACGTCTGCCGCGAGATCGGCGCGTCTGCCGGTTCGCTATACGGCCTTCTTTCGCACTTCGACGACTCGCGCTCCTTCTTCGGCCTGCATGTACGCGTAGCGATAATCGGTCGCCGGCACGAAGGTCTCCTTGACGGTGCGGATGCTCGTCCAGCGTACGAGATTCCCAGCCGACCCCGCTTTGTCGTTCGTGCCCGAGGCGCGGCTTCCACCGAACGGCTGCTGCCCCACGACGGCGCCGGTAGGCTTGTCGTTGATGTAGAAGTTTCCCGCGGTCTGGCGAAGGGCGTGGTAGGCCTTTTCGATCGCGTTGCGGTCGTCGGCGAATATCGCCCCGGTGAGACCGTAAGGCGACGTCTCGTTGCAAACCGCGAGTGTCTCCTCGTACTCGCCGTCGGGATAGACGTACAGGGTCAGGACAGGACCGAAGATCTCTTCCTCCATGAGCCTGAACTTGGGATTGTCCGTCAGTACGGCGGTCGGCTCGATGAAGTAGCCCTCGGTATCATCGTATTGGCCTCCGGTCACGATCTCGGCTTCCGAAGAGTCCTTGGCGTAGTCGATGTAAGCCGTGATGCTCTTGAACGCTTCTTCGTCGATGACCGCGCCCATGAAATTCGTGAAGTCGGTGACCTCTCCCATCTTGATCGTTTCGACCTCGGCGACGAAACGCTCTTTGAATCCTGGCCAGAGGCTCTTGGGAATGTATACCCGCGACGCCGCGGAGCATTTCTGGCCTTGATACTCGTAAGCCCCTCGAATCGCGTTGGCGACCACGGCATCGAGATTCGCGGAAGGATGAACGAAGATGTAGTTCTTTCCACCCGTCTCACCCACGATGCGGGGATAGACTTTGTACTTCTTGATGTTGTTCCCCACCGTGGCCCACATGTTCTGAAAGACTTCCGTCGAGCCGGTGAAGTGGATGCCGGCCATCGTATCGAGCTCCATGACTGGACCGCCCACCTTGCCCCCCGAGCCGGGAATGAAATTGATGACGCCGTCCGGGAGCCCGGCTTCTCGAAAGAGCTCCGTCAGGTAATAGGCGGAATAGATGGCGCTCGAGGCTGGCTTCCAGAGGACCGTGTTCCCCATGAGCGCCGGGCTCGTGGGGAGGTTTCCTCCGATCGAGGTGAAGTTGAAGGGGGTGACGGCGAAAATGAACCCCTCGAGAGCGCGGTACTCCACGTAATTCCACATTCCCGGTGCCGATGCCGGCTGCCACTCGTAAATCTGTTGCAAGTAATGAGTATTGAAGCGGTAGAAATCGATGAGCTCACAGGCGGCGTCGATCTCCGCCTGGTGCGGGGTCTTGGACTGCCCCAGCATCGTTGCCGCGTTCAGGATCGCTCGGTACTTGCCTGCCAGTAGCTCGGCCATCTTGAGAAAAACGCTCGCCCGGGCTCGCCATTCCATCACCGACCACTCCGTCCAGGCCTCGGCCGCAGCCCGTTCCGCCTGAGAGACGATCTGAGGGGTCGCCTTGTGGTAGCGTCCGAGCACGTGTCGGTGATCGTGAGGGCAGCGACACTCACCCATGTCCCCGGTGCGAATCTGCTTTCCTCCCACGATGATCGGGATTTCGACTTCCTTGCCCAGCATGTCGTCCAGGACGGACCGGAGGGATTCGCGTTCGGTCGTTCCGGGTGCATAGCTGAGAACCGGCTCGTTTCTGGGCTCGGGGACGTTGAAAACGGCGTTTGTCACGGCAAAACTCCTCCTGATCCAATGGTCCGGCTCATTGTACACCGCTAGAATGATGGGGACTCATGAACCTCGAGGAGATTGCTCAGGAAGTCCAGAACGCTGAGGGTCGCATTCGCCCCCATGTCCGCGAAACGCCACTCGATCGGGCACCCTGGCTTGGCTCGGCGACGGGTACAGAAGCTCACCTCAAGCTCGAAATCGTTCAGCTTTCCGGCTCATTCAAGCTTCGAGGCGCGATGAACAAGCTCCTCGCGCTTTCCAAAGCCGAGCGCGATCGCGGAATCGTGACGGCGTCGTCGGGAAACCATGCCGCGGCGGTTGCGTTCGGACTCGATCGGCTGGGAGCCCGAGGCGTCATCTATTTACCGAACACGGTATCGAAAGCCAAGCTGGAGTATCTCGAGGCTTACGGCATGGAGCTTCGTTTCGTGGGACCCGATTCAGTCGAGGGCGAGCTCGAAGCTCGACGGGCGGGTGTGAGGGAGGGTCTCGTCTACGTTTCCCCCTATAACGATCCCGAGATCATCGGCGGCCAGGGAACCGTCGCGGTCGAGCTCGAACGCCAGCTCGAGGCTTTCGACGCGGTCTTCGTTCCCGTGGGAGGCGGGGGACTCGTTGCCGGAATCGCCGGGTACTTGAAGGCACGCCGCCCGTCGGTGCGTATATACGGCTGTCAGCCAGAGAGCTCGCGGGTCATGTACGAGTCGGTGCGCGCCGGCAGGCTTGTCGATCTTCCCTCAGAGCCGACGCTCGCCGACGGAACCGCGGGCGGCCTGGACCCCGGCACGATCACGCTTCCCATCTGCCAGAGCGTCGTCGACGAGTGGGTTCTTTTGAGCGAAGACGAGATCGCTAGGGCGATGAGACTCGTCCTGGAGAAACACTCGATTCTGGTCGAGGGAGCGGCGGCGTTGTCCGTTGCGGCATGCTTGAAGTGTGCTTCCGCGCTCCGGGGAAAAACCGTCGTGCTCGTATTGACCGGAAAGAAAGTGAGCCTGGATACGCTGCGAAGAGTCCTGAACGAGTCCCGGAGTCCCTCCGCGTGACTGGCACGGCGCTTCTTGCCTGGGTGGTGGCCACGGCAGCGCCGGAGCTTCGACCTCCGGTCCGGGGCATCACGATCTCGACGCACCGGGGAGGCTCGGAGTGGGCCTCGGACGCCATCGTCGTCGCTCTCGAGGAGATCAAAGCGCTCGGCGCCAACTGGGTGGCGATTCACCCCTACGCGAGCATCGGCGCCGACGGTTCGGTTCGTTATCGGGACGAAGGGAATACTCCGCCCGAGCACGTCCTTCGTCCCATCCGAGAGGCGAACAAGCTGGGTCTGCGCATTCTGATCAAACCGCACCTCGCCTACTGGCGGTCGCCGTTCCGTTGGAGAGGAGAAATCCGTTTCGACAGCGCGGACGATTGGGCGCGCTTCTGGAACGACTACGAGCGTTTCATCCTCTCGGTGGCAAGATGGTCGCAGGACGCCGACGCCTTCGTCGTGGGCACGGAGCTTCGGGGAACCCTGGAGCACGACGAGCAGTGGCGTTCGCTCATCGCCAAGCTTCGGATGACGACGTCCGTCCCCCTGACGTACGCCGCCAACTGGGACGATTTCCGGGAGGTGACGTTCTGGGATGCGCTCGACGTCATCGGTATCCAGGCCTATTTCCCGCTCACCGATAAGTCGGATCGCGGCGAGGACGCAATCCGGCGCGGGTGGAAGGGATGGATGGCTGAGCTCTCGGCTTATTCAGCCGAGCAGGGGAAACTCATTGCGTTCACCGAGCTCGGGTACAACCAGTCTTACGACGCGCCCGTTCGCCCGTGGGACGACCGGGTCGATGACGAGGGAGCGCGCTCGATGCAGGAGCTTTCGATGCGCATCGCGCTCGACGCGATCGAAGCCGAGCCTTCGGTCATCGGGGCGTTTCTCTGGAAGTGGTTCGTTCCCCCTCGGCGAGCCGGCCGCAACTTCCAACTGGCGGTCCCGGAGATCGAACGGGTCATCCGTGCCCGCTGGCTCGAGTGAGCTTCAATCCGTGAGCGGTGCTCGTTCGCTGACAAAAGGGGAGAGTCAGGCTCGCCGAATGGTTGTCTATAGCTCGAGCACAGCAGCCTTCCCGCGACAAGCTTCGTCTCGCATCCGTCGGAGACGAATACCTCGGCCTCGATCCCAACGTCGGTCCCTGGCGCGACCCGGACGTCCAAATTACGGGACCCGGCGGCGCAGCTTGCGCAGCTCATCTTCCTTGGGGACTGGTACTTGGCGAAGACCACACCGGAATGAAACTGGGAGGCGAAAACCCGAGCGGCGCGGACACCCTCGCGATGGTCATTCTCATCTCTCCGGTGAACAAACTCGAGTCGGCCGAGCTCTTCTTTGTGCACGTCCTGAACGCGGCAAATGACCGGATCTGGATCGCGACCCCGTACTTCGTGCCCGACCCGGCGGTGATGGCGGCGCTCCGCCTGGCGGCGATGCGCGGCGTCGACGTACGGGTTATTTTTCCCTTGAAATCCGACAACCCCGTGCTAGATCTGGCGACGCTCTGGTTCGTCCAGGAGCTCGACGGGATCGGAATCCGGTTCTATCTTCACATGCCGGGCTCCATGCATCAGAAAGTGCTTCTCGTCGACGACGACGTCTCGACGGTGGCAAGCTCGAACTTCGACAATCGCTCCTTTCTGCCCCAGTTCGAGATCAACGCGCTCATGGTCGACAAGGCCTCGGAACCGAGATCGAGCGCATGCTCCGGAACGACCTCGAGAAGTCCGAGCCCTATGAGCCTGCGTCACTCTCGAGGGCGTCGTTCGTGAAGCGCCTGGCCGCCTCCGTGGCGAGACTCACCGCTCCGCTCCTTTGACGCGGCGTGGGTTTCGAGCGCATTGCAATCGTCCTCGCCCCACTCGCGCTCCTTCTCCTCGTTCCCGCTGCGTTGGCTCAACCAGATGAAAACGATACCGATCGAGACTCCTGGAGCTTTGCTGCCGAGTCCGATCTTTACGTGCTGGAAGACATCACCTTCCTGATGCCGACCTTCTCGGCGGATGGGGGCCGCTCCACTTCGAGGGTCGCTGGAGCTACGAGGACCTGGAGACCCTGTCCCTAGTGGGCGGGCTTCACGCTCGGGTACGGGTCGCAAGATCGAGCTCTCCGTGACACCCAAGGTGGGAGGATCCTCGGTCGGACGAAGGGCTTCGCACCGGGCGCTCTCTTTCGACTGGGGGGCTCTCGTTTACGAGCACGAGCGAGCACGTTCTCGCCGTGGAAGGGCCGGAGGGAAATTTCTTCTGCAACTGATCGGAGCTCACCGTCCGAACACTTCCCTGGCTCTCGGTCGGGCTCGCGACCCAACGAACCCGACTCTACAAGAGCCCTCGGGACATCGACCGCGGCTTTCTCGTCTCGGTCGAGCGAGGGAGCTTCTCCCTGTCATTCTATGGGCTCGACGACTCCCCCCTCTGGATCATTGCGCTCGCCGCCGAGTCTTGAGGATTTATCCCCGGCTTACGGTCTCGGGCCGGGATTGGCGCCGGAGGAGCGGGTATCAGCCGCCCAGGGCGATGATCACGGCGACCAGGACGGCACCGACCGTGAGCACCACGAATCCGGAGCGCCAGGTGCCGAAGCCGGCGTAGTGCCCCAGGCCGGCCCCGCTGACAAAGAGCAGCACGAGCGCGACGGCCTTCGACACGTTCAGGGCCAGGCCCGCGTCCGACAGCAGCACGAAAGGCAGCGTCACGGGCAGGGTGGCTACGACGACGAGCAGGAATACGGCGAGTGCGCCGGACAGGTCGTCCCGAGTGACGCGGGGCCGCGGGAGCGTGGCCGCCCGCTCGACGATCGCAGCACGGATGCCCTCGAGGACGCTGCCGGGCAGGATGGACGCGATGCCTCCCGGCAGGGCCTCTCCCACGACGCGCCGACCCGTCGCCGCGTCGGGCGCGGCGTCGATCGATCGCACGGTCCGGAACCCACGCCCGCGGTCGGCGAGGCAGGTGAGGACGTACATCACGGCGTCCACGATGCCCCAGGCGACATTGCAGCCGAGCGCCGCATAGAGCATCTCTCGGATCTCATGTCTCCCGGCGGTGGCGACGCTGACGGTGCCGGTGAACGTCAGCGCCATCATGACCCCGAACACCACCTCGGAGAAGCGATCGGTCGGGTCCAGGACTCTCTTGCTGTCGGAGATCAGGTCGGTGGTCGCTCCCATGCCTGTTCCTCCTGGGATCGTCTGACGGCGATGGGATCCTAACACCCGCGGCGACCCGTGCACTCGTTTTCTACGCGGTCATCGCCGTGTACGTCTACGGCTCTTCCACTCTTCCAGATACCCATCCCGGCGTCGCGCTCGACTGTCCCGACGGACTATGGGTACGTCCTCCCCGATCAGAACGGTTCGAGCCGGTATCTTCATTTCCAGGCCGCATGGGTCCTACTCCTGACGGGTCTCCTTTACGTCCTCATCGGCCTTTCGACGGGTCACTTCCAGAGGGGAACCTCGTTCCAGCCCGCGCCGACAGGACGTGGGCTACCGTGCGAAGCGTGATGGCAAAGCATCTTCGCCTCGCGCGCCCTCAGGACGGCGATGACGGCTCCTACAACGTCCTCCTCCAGGCAGGCTCGGATCGCGCGGAGCGCAAGCGTGGCCACAATGGCCTTTTCGCCTCACGAGGAGGCGCACGCGATACAGGACGCCTATGATTACGCGTCGCTCGAGCTCCGGACGTCGCTTCACGCGCTCGTCACCGCTAGCGCTCGATTCGGAATTCCGCTCGCGGTCGTCGGTCGTTCTTGGGTATCCTTGGTGATTCCATACTCCCTGTTGAACGAAAAGCCCGGCATGACATCCCAGGAGATGGTATTGTCAAAAAAAGGGAAGGTTATCGGGACGCACGCCCAATAACTCTTGAAATCTTCCGTCTTTATCCCGGATCGGTAGTAGCCGGGTGATTGACCTACGCCGGCCATGACCGCCGCCCCGCCGGTCTCCTTTTGGTTCTGCCAGATCAGCCGTTTCACGTAAACCGTGGTCGAATAACGTGCGGCTGACCCGCTCTCCCGGTTCTCCTGATAGATGGTGGGGGCGGCGTCGATCTCCCATCCCCGCGCAAATCCAAAGCCAAGATACATGATCGAATGATCTTGGCCGATCGATGCGATGCCCATCATCACGTGCCGCGGCAAGACCCACCAGTTGTCCGAGTTGAACTGTTGGCTGTAAGCCGAATGTGCCATGTCTGCGAATAGCAACCCAATCACCGTGATCAATCGTTGACGGCCCATGACCTTCCCACGTCTTCTGCTGCCATTTCCCATCTATGTGCCCTTTTCTGGAATCACCTTCCTATTCACCAGAGAAGGTGTCGGCTTCACCGCCTGCATCCCGGGCAGCCGTGCGGACATTATCTCTGAAACTATCCTCCAAGGGATTCCCGACGGTTGAGGAATGCTGAACGGAGCCCTCGACTCGGAGCCGGCAGACCCCGCATGACCACAGAGTAATCGGGTGCAGGGAATCTAGGAATCCGAAAAACTACCCATTTTTAGGTTCTTCTTTTGAGGTTCGATCTCAGACGGAAATCCCGAGACCGAACGGTTGGTGCCGTCGTCGCGCTTGCGTCGCTGACGTAGAGCCGACAGTGTGTCAGGTTGCCGCCGAGCGCGCCTCGCAATACGTCTCTCGGGTTTTGGCGTTTCCAACAACAACCGACGACGCGCGGCGCTCCAACCCGGGCCGGACACGAAGACTCGACACCGATGACAGACGGGGGCGGGGCAATTCCGTTCCATTCCACTGATGCGTGCGTGCTGGGGGCAACCGTTTCAGCGATTCTTCCGAAAATCCGGAGCTGCCGTCGACCGATGCCTGGAGCCGTCGAAGGTCCCGCCGCAAGTCGACGGAGACAGTGAGCTCCCGTGCCGTTCACGGCCGATTCATTGTGTTATCCAAAGCCGTCGAAGAGCTCGTGGGACGTTCCCCGGCGTCGGGGGCTCGGCTCCGCGGTTGCGTCGCGGTCGCCGTGGCATCGGGCACGTCACCGGTGTCGGCACGCAAGTACTTCCAGTAGCTCGGTCGCATGGATCGAAGAAGCTCCGCCCGCGTCTTGAGCTTCAGTGGTCTCGGGCGGTGCAGCTTTCCCCAGCGCTGCATCCACGGTTCGGGGAAGACCCCGGAGAAGTTCATCATCGCCCATTTGAAATTCGGTCCGTTGGTCCGACGGAGCTTCATCGCCCACAAGCTGAGTCCGCCCATCCGGAACGCCCAGCGGGCCCACCTCGTGTTGACGCCGGGGCGAAGGTTGAACTTCCAGCACTTCATCATGAGCTGCCACTGCAGCGCGCTCAGATCGCGAGTCCGCGTGACGCCGGTCTGGCTCTTCATGCGGGTGCCTTCAAGCGGAGTGAAGACCGAAGGCACCAGAAACGCGAACAGGCCGCGGCGTTCGATCTCATAAACCAGGTCGAGAGTCTCGCGCACGTCTTCGTCGGTCTCGCCCGGATTGCCGATCATCAACGTCATCATCGGGTACCAGTAGTTGGCGTTCATGATCTCGAGTCCGCGAATGATCACGCTGGGCCAGTCGTCGATGTTGAAGGGAATGCCCTTGCTCGGCATGATCTGCTTCGCCATGCGAGGCGAACCGGTTTCCAGCCCGATCAAGGGCGTCAGGACTTTCTTCTTCGGGTGCGCGCTGACGGAGGGGATGTGGAGCGGACTTCTGTCGATGAGCAAATCGGTCAGTTGCTTGATCATCACGGGATCG
>DATIBD010000131.1:0-66029 GCA_035457705.1 Vicinamibacteria bacterium | reverse complement strand
GGGGCCCGCGCGAAGTTGAATCCGAACGACATGATGACTCAGGCGACTCTGCCCAATGCTCCTCCCGCCGCCGCCGCGACCGAATCCGCGAGGCCAGCGTCGACCGACAGCTCGCTGCCCACCTTGACCGCTTTCAACAGGTGGAAGGGCTCGGTGGGGACCTCGAACTGTTCCTCCAGGATCTCGCGCAACCGGGTCACCTCGGGCCGAAGCGAGCGGTAGTAAACCCGCTCCAATCTCTGCCCCTCGAGCTTTTCACGGTAGTAAATGGCCGTCGGGATGATCTCACGGAGCATATCGTCCTCCGCGTAGTGCGTGGGCTCCGAATCCGCGCGAAGCCCGAGCGTGCGCACCAGGGACAGGGAGTCGGCCCTTATCAGGCTCAGCGAGAAATAGTCGTGCTCGAAGTTCGCAAAGAAATAGTCGGCATCCGGTGACAGGTCGCGCCTGGCCACGGGGCCGAGGAGACGCAGAAGACTCAGCGTGGACGGGAGGACGAGGCCGACGTGCAGACCGAGTCCACCCAGGAGATCTTCGTATTGACTGACGACGTCCGAGCGCATGAACCCGGTTAGAAAGCGCGGTGTGCCGCCCCCAGGGAGACGCTCGTAGGCGACTCGCGCCTGGTCGACTTCGAAAGGAATCGATTTCTTCAGTCGGAACTTGAGCATCGCCACGATCTCCGCGGAGGACGAGGGCGGATTCGGCAGCTCGAGGATGGTGATGCGCGAGACGTAGTCGGGAAGCGTGAGGGCGACCCGTTTGGATCCGCTCACCCCCGCGCGGAGGAACACGTTGTTCAGGGCCTTGGCAAGCCCTTCGGCGTCGAGGATGTTGGGCGCTTGCATCGAGAAGGCAATAAGACCCGGAGGCAGCGGCGCGTCGAGGCAGACGTCGATCTCCTCTCTTCGCCGCTTTTCTGAGAGCCGGACGAGTGCCATCTCGCCAGCGCGCAAATCGAGGCCGAGCCCCGGTGGCTCCGGGTCGACAAGCCAGCTCAAGACAGCGTTCCGCGGCATTTGCCTGCTATGTCTCCACGAAAGTGACGCGGTTGATCTCCTCGAGGGTCGATTCACCGGCTAGAGCCGCGGCCACGGCGGATTCGCGAAGGAATTTCATACCCTCCGCCCGTGCCGCCTTCTTGATTTCCGCCGACGGGCGCCGCTCTATGAGCATTTCTCGAATCTCGTCCGAAAGGTCGAGAAGCTCGCTGATCGCCTGTCGGCCCTTGTAGCCCGTTCCGGTGCACTGGATACATCCCTCGCCCCGATAGAACGTGTGGTCGGAGAACCGGGCCGGGTCGAGGCCCGATTCCTCGATCAGCGCAGGCTCGGCCCGGCAAGGACGCTTGCAGAACGGGCAGATCGTTCGAACCAGCCGCTGCGCGAGGATGCAGTTCAAAGCGGAGACGAAGTTGTACGGCTCGACCCCCATGTTCAGAAAACGACCGATGACGTCGATGACGTTGTTCGCGTGTACCGTGGTGAACACCAGATGGCCGGTGAGTGCGGCGTTGATGGCGATTTGCGCCGTTTCCGTGTCACGGATCTCGCCGACCATGACCTTGTCGGGATCGTGACGCAGTATCGAGCGAAGGCCGCGCGCGAAGGTGAGCCCCTTTTTTTCGTTGACCGGGATCTGAGTGATGCCTTTGAGCTGGTACTCGACTGGATCCTCGATGGTGATGATCTTGTCTTCCTCGTTGTAGATTTCCGACAGAGCGGCATAGAGGGTCGTGGTCTTTCCGCTTCCCGTGGGACCGGTCACCAGAAACATCCCATAGGGCTCGTGGATGAATCTGCGGATTCGCTTCACTTCCGCATCGACGATACCGAGAATATCGAGCCTGAGCTCGCTGAAGCGCTCGCTGATCGACTCCTTGTCCAGGATACGGATGACGGCATCCTCACCATGGATACTCGGCATGATGGACACTCGGAAATCGATGCGCCGGCCCCTGACCTTCAAGCGAAAACGACCGTCCTGAGGAATGCGCTTTTCCGCGATGTCGAGATCGGCCATGACCTTGATGCGGCTGATGATCTCTGAATGATGGGCCTTGGGGATGGGTTTCATCGCCCGGGTGAGAGCCCCGTCGATACGGTACTTGATCACCACCTCCTCGTCCCGGGTCTCGATATGGACGTCCGAGGCTCGGCGATTGAGAGCGTTGTAGATTGCCGAATCCACTAGACGGATGATGGGACTGGACGTCTCGGTCAGACGATCGATGGATAGAGTTTCCTCGCCGTCGTCCGCCTCGCGGATGATCTCCATGTGGAAGCTCTCGGAGGCCTCCTCGAGCACGCGCTGCGCGCTCTGGCTCTTCTTGAGAAGCTCCTGGATGGCGGAGTTCGTGCCCACGGCGGCGCGAATCGGCATCTTGAGCACGGTGGCCAGCTCGTCGAGCGCGGGGACGTTGGTAGGATCGGCGGTGACGACGACGAGCTTTCCCTCCTCCTTCTTGTAGGGGAGGAAGTTGTAGCGAAACATGAGGTCGACCGGAACGCTTCGAAAAAGCTCCTGGTCGGGCTGGAAGCTCGATAGGTCGATGAAGCTGATCCGACATCTCTGGGCGAGCTGTCTCGCATCCGCCTCCTCGCGAGCCCGTGAGTCCTCGGGAGAGAGCGATATGGCTTCTGGCTCGAGCGATGACATCTAGAACCCCTGCCGCGCCGCGTTGATGAGGTCGAACATGGGAAGGTAGATGGAAAGGAGTATCACAGCCACGAGGCCTCCCATCAACAAGAGAACCACCGGCGCAAGCATGGACAGCAAGAGCGTGAGGCGGTTGTCGATCTCCTCGTCGGCGAAGTCGGCGACGCTGTGGAGCATCTCGGCGAGACCCCCGGTGTTCTCCCCGACCTTGACCATCTCGATCGTGAGGTTGGAAAACTCGTTCGTCTCCTCGAGGCTCGAGGAGAAGGCCTTGCCTTCGCGGACGCGAGCCGCGACCGGGCGGACCGCGGCGCCGACGTGTCGGTTGCCGATCGAGGATGCCGCGATGTCGATCGCCTGGACGAGGGGAATCCCCCCGGAGAGAAGCGTACCGAGCGAGCGCGTGAGCTGGGAGGTTGCGAAAACGTGGAGCACGTGGCCGAGAAAAGGGAGCCGGAGCGTCATGCGGTCGATGACGCGCTTCGAGCCTTCCCGCTTCGACCAAACGTAGAAAAAGCAGCCTCCCCCGACCAGCACGAGGAGGATGATTACGATGTGCGCGCGTAAGGTGTTCGCTATCCCGAGCAGCACCCGAGTCAAGAGCGGGAGGTCGGCATCGAACCCTTCGAAGAATCCGGCGAATCGGGGCACGACCCAGAGCAACAGAAACGCGGCCGCGAAGATGAGTGACACGAAGAGAAAGCATGGGTAGACGAGCGCCGCCACGACTTTCTTCTTGGTGCCTTCGGTGAGCTTGAGGTACTTGACGTAGCGCTGGATCACTTCCTCCAGCCCTCCACTCTTCTCTCCTGCCATCAACGAGGCGGAATAGATGCTGGGGAAGAGCGCGCCGTGGGATCGAAAAGCGTCCGAGAGCGCGGTACCCGATTTCACTTTGTCGCGGACGTCCTGGAGCACCTGCCGGAAAAACGGGTTCTTCATGCGCTCGAGCATGATGTCAAGCGACTGCACGAGGGGCAGGCCGGCCCTCAGCAGGGCCGCCAGCTCCTGGTTGAAGAGCGTGAACTCCGTCTGCGTGATACGCTGCCGGCCGCGGCGAAGGAGCGCGCGCAAAGACGGTACGCCCAGACTCCGGCGAATCCAGAAGACATGGTATCCGCGCTCGGAAAGCTCGCCCCGCAGTGCAACCTCGCTGACAGCCGTGAAAGCATGCTCCTCGATATCACCGGCCGAGGTACCCACTTTCGCGACGAATTGCGACATCGACCGTCAGCTCGTGTTTACGTCGGATGAGTAGAATGCACCCAAGCTGCCCAACTTCATATCGGCTCGCGGCCACGACATAGTGCGATCGGAGTTAATCTCTATTCTCCATAGGGTTACGAGCGAAAGCTAAAGTATAGTATAACATGACTGGGGCTCGACGCCGTCGGAGTCAAGCCAGGTGCCCAATTCCTCTTACCCGTACGGCGTCGGTTTTCTTCCAGGAGATTTCATGAAAGCGCGGGACATCGACTCCGAGGCCTCCCGGGTCGTCGCCGTAAACCGCAAGGCCACTCATGACTACGAGCTTCTCGAGCGATTCGAAGCCGGACTCGTCCTGGTGGGGACCGAGGTGAAGGCGGCCCGCGAGGGGCGGGTGAACCTCAAAGACGGATACGCGGCCCCGCGGGATGGCGAGCTGTTTCTGTTTCAGATTCGGATCAGTCCTTACTCGCACGGCTCGTTCGAGAACCACGAGCCGGAGCGGCCTCGCAAGCTGCTGCTCCACAAGCGCGAGCTCAGGAGACTGATCGGAAAGGTCACCGAAAGGGGGCTGACTCTGATTCCGACTCGCCTCTACTTCAAACAGGGGCGTCTCAAGGTCGAGATGGCTCTCGCCCGCGGGAAGCGACAGCACGACCAGCGCCGCGCGGCGCGGGAGCGAGACGTGAAGCGGGACATCGAAGCCGCTCTCAAAGAGCGCAACCGGTAATCGATCGTGCCGCCACGGCTCGGGCTGCTTACGGCGCGGCAGGCGCGCCGGGCTCGCTCCGCTCGCGCAGGCTGGGCTGTACTTTTTCGTCAGCCTGCTTAGCGTTGGGCGCCGTTCTCGTCCTCGGATTCCTTGTAGATGTACTTGATGTTGTGCTTCAACAAAAGCACGTTAGGTTGATCGTTGCGGTTTAGCTTCAAGCAGTTCTTGTCGTACCACTCGATGATGCCGCGTATCTCTTCCCCGTCCTGCAGGACCACCACCATCGGGGTCTTGTTGTTCATCTGCTTGAGATAGTAGAAGGCTTCGGCGTTGGTCTGCTCGGGAGGTACTCGCCTCGGCCGCGGCGGGCCCTTGTGAGCCATCTGGTCCTTCAGATCGGTCAAGTTCGGCCGAATCAGCTTGCGGTTCACGGCGTGTTACCTCGGTTCTGGATCCAGAAAAAAACCAAATCGGAAAGGCACCCTCCCGCCCGGCACGGAGTACCGCGTCTGCCTGTTACCTTATGGACCTGCCGGCAGCCGGCGACTCGTGACCCTGGTGGCCTACGGGCAGGAGCTTTTTTGGAGAAATTGCACTAGTTATTTTGCGCTAGCAACAGTAAGAAAAGTTTATCAAATGGGGGGCGGCCAAAGCAAACCCGCTGAATCACGCGCCCCGCAAGCGGTTGAGCTCGTGAACCAATCGTCCCGAAGTGATGCGCTTGTTCAGATAGCGATCTCTCAGGTCCTCGAGGCCAGCTTCGACGAGCGAGTACGCCTGAATCCACACGCCTAGCGGCGCTTTCGCGGAGAGTCGATCCAGATCTGCCGTCCGATCGACGTTCACGGGAACGCCGCCCGCCAGGTCGGTGGCGACGTCCCGAACCACGCCAAGAAGGAGATTCAACAGAAGCTGGAGCCGGCTCTCCTTCGAGAGTGACTCGGACAGGGCCACGAGCTCCCTATCGGGCTTTCCTTCGGCGACGATCTCGGCGAGGCGAAACGCTTCCTCCCGGAGGTCGGAGAACGGCTCGAGGTTCAGCTCCAACGCCCTCGAGAGGCTTCCTTGCGACAAAGCGGCGAGCAGGCGGGCCTGGGAGTCCGACATGTCGTGCTCCCGCCTCAGGAGATCCGCGACCTCCTCGGTCGAAAGCGGGGCGAAGCGGAAGATCTGACAGCGGGACACGAGGGTGGGAAGGAGCGCCGCCAGGTTCGGGGTCACGAGCACCAGCACGGCCCAGGGAGGTGGCTCCTCGAGCGTCTTCAGAATGGTATTGGCAGCGCTCGGATTCAGGCGATCCGCGTCCGCCACGATGCCGACACGCATCCGTCCCTCGAAGGGCCGAAACGGCATTTCCGAAACGATCAGCCGGACGGCCTCCACTTTGATTTGCCCCCCGGCTCCCTCGGGACGCGCGATTCGCACGTCCGGGTATTCGCCGCGCTCTATGCGAACGCAGGCGGGGCAGGTGCCGCAGGCGTTGCCTGGGGAAATTCTGCAGTTCAGAGCCTGAGCCAGCGTCGTCGCCGCGCGCAACTTTCCCACCCCGGGGGGACCCGTGAACAGGAGGCTTCGGGGCACGTTCCCCGATCTCGCGATGCTCTCGAGCCAAGCGATGAGGCGCGCATTTCCCCGGAGCGCTTCAAACGACACGGCGTCTCCGAAGTCGTTCCCAGACGAGCTCGTGTACTGTCGCTCGGCTGCCCTCGGCTGGGACAACCAGAAAGCGTTTCGATTCGCGACGGGCCAATCTCAGGTAGCCCGCGCGCACGCGTTCGTGAAACCTCAGGTCCTCCTCTTCGAAGCGCCCCTCGCGACTCCTCGACAAGCTCGTTCGGTTTCGGCTTCGAGCGCGCCGAAGTCCCTGGGCTGGGGGAAGATCGAAGAGCAGCGTGACGTCGGGACGAAACCCTCCGGTGAGAGCTTTGTCGATGGAGCGAATGCGGCGTAGCGGAAGTCCTCTTCCGTATCCTTGGTAGGCGATCGTGGAGTCGGTGAAACGGTCGCAGACAACAATCAAGCCCGCCTCGAGCGCCGGCCACACCACCTCACGTAGATGCTGAGCCCGGTCGGAGAAGTAGAGTCCGAGCTCGGCCTCCGCGCTCATCCCGTGATTTCTGGTGCTCAGGATGACCTGGCGGATCTGCCGGCCGATCCGCGTTCCGCCGGGCTCCCGTGTCAGAAGCGACGGATAGCCTTCACGGCGAAGACGTCTCGCAAGGAGTCGCGCCTGGGTGGACTTTCCGCAGCCTTCGATGCCTTCGAGCGTGAGGAACAAAACCGGCTCTATGTCGAGCTCATACGGCGGCGCCTGCCACCATCGTCAGATAGCGGTTGGAACAATTGAGAAGCAGGGAGCTCGCGAGCGTTATGGGTTGGCTGAGATCGGTGATGAGGGCAATGCCCTCGTTCGTCTCCTGAATGCACTTGACGATCAGGTAGAAGTTCTCGGTGCACATCGAGAGGATCTCGATGTGATCGTCTCCTCTCATCGCTGCGAGGTTCTCGAGGTAGTGCACGAAGGCCGGGAGCTTGTCCACGATCAGCCGGTCGGCGGTCTCCTCGGGAGCGGTGACCAGCGCGGAGTCGATCGCCTCCGAGTCGAGATCGAAGAAAAACGCCGCGAGAAGCGAGGGAGTCTGCTCGCGGATCTCCCCGAGGATCTGTCGCTGTATCGGTTTGCGATTGGCTTCGCTAGCAGCGGGAAGGCCGAGATCCTGCGGTTGGACGAGCGGAGGCTCGGTGGCGAGACTCTTCGTGGACAGGGGTCCACTCTGCTCCAGCATTTCCTGGAGACGGCTCGTGCGCCCCTTGGCTCCCTGCTGACGCGACTTCCAAATGTCGGGGGAGAAGTCGGATTGGAAGACTTTCGCCGAGGTGTCGTCGCGATCCAAGATCTCGAGGATCTTGTTGAGGGCTTCCTTCTTTTCGAATGTGGCCCCTCCCTCGGTCTCCAGGTAGGCGTTGGAGAAACGCCCCCGCACTTGGAGAATCATCCCCGTGCCCTTGTTCGTGAGCACCTCGAGCGAGCCGGTGTGGCCTTCCTTCTCGAGCCGTTTCAAGAGATCCCTCAGCGGATCCGAGGCGAAGATTTGGGCGAAGATCTCCTTGCGGTTGGACAGGCCGCGCAGCATGTGAGCCATGTCGAGGGGCAGCTCGAAGATCGAGATCTTGCCTTCCTTCAACTCAGCGGTATTGCGAAGCCTCAAGGTCGCTTCGTTTCCGAGGAAGAACTTGTTCATCCCCAGGCGGAAAATGATGTTGATCTGCTCCCCGATGTAGAAAAGGATCAAACCCTCGGCGTCGGGAAACGTAATTTCCACGTATCCCGAGAGATTGACGTCCTCGCAATGCCGCACGATGCTGTCGAAGGGAGTGGTCCTCGTCGAGAGGTCTTGTGACAGGAGCTTGCTTCCGGGAAACCGCATCTCGATTCGCTTTCGCCAGGCCAGTACCCCGGTTCAATCGAAGTCGGTTGGCAAAGGATATTGATTCCGGCGGGGCAGTCTAGCAGAGGTGCTTCCGACGCGGCAAGGCCGACCCGCCACGGCATTGAGCACTAACAGGCTGATGAAGAAGTGCAACCCAGCCTGCCGAGCGGCGGCCAAGACGTCTGCTGCGAGATCGGCGCGAAGCGCCGCGAGGGCCGAGCCGTGGCGGCCGGGCGTTCTCGGGTCCCGCCACGGCACTGAGCACATCTAAACGAGCTCGGCGCTTCGTGATACCATTTTTTATTCATGGCCTTTCGCAAGAGGCGGAAAGATCCCTTCGCCGAGATCCAGGCTTGTCTCCAGAAGCGTGACTACAAAGGCTCGATGGAGTGGTTCAACCTGCTCTTGAAGAGGGATCCCAAGAACACGCAGATTCGACTCCGCTGCGCCGACACGCTGGTTCTGGCGGGAAGCAAACGCGAAGCGATCAAGCAGTACCGCATCGTCGCCGATCAGCTCGCCGACAAGGGGTTCATGATTCGCGCGATTGCGATCAACAAGAAGATCCTGCAGCTCGATCCGAGCCAGACCGACGTGCACGAAAAGCTGGCAGCGATGAACGATATGCGCTCGTCGGGCCATCCGTCGCGTGCCGCCTTGTCCCAGGCGCTCTACCATCCGGGGAAGCCTCTCGAGCGGACGGAGGTGGAGCCTCCTCGCGACCGGCCCGAAACCTCGATGGCCGAAGAAGCCACGAACGGGAATCTTCCCGAGCTCAGTCTCGAGGACACTCTGGCCATGGAGTTCGGCACCAGCCAACCGGGCGACGTGCCGCCAGCCGAGTCGCTCGCGGAGCCCACCCCGGCTGAAGCCGAAGGCTTGGAGCAGATGGAGGAGAAGGCCGCCGAATCGCAGCCCCTCGCCGACGAGCCACCGAGCTTCACCGAGGAGGCAATCGCGCTCGGTGCCCCGGCCGAGCCAAAGGATGAAGACGAGATCGAGATCGTCGGTTTCGACGAGGAATCGAGCGAGCCGGAGATCGAGATCGTGCTCGAGGACGTGGCCGGGGAGCCCTCTGTCGGCTCGTCGCCCGATATCGTTCTCGAGCTTACCGAGACGCCCGCGGTGGTGGAGATTGACGAGGTCGATGTCGTTGCCCTCCACCGGGAGACGGAGTCCGCGCTCGCCGCCGATGAAGCGGAGTCGCTGCTCGGAGCGCTTGGCGAGGACATCGATTCCCTGATCGACTCGATCATCGACGACGTGGGATCCTCGGCGAAGCGGTCGGAGCAGGAGGAAGAGCCGGCGCCCACACACATCCCGCTCTTCTCGGATCTCAGCACGTCGGAGTTCATCGACGTCGCGATCCTGCTAGTGAGGCGTGTAGCCAAGCAAGGCGAGACGATCGTGCGGGAAGGTGATCCCGGCGAGTCCATGTTCATCGTGAGTACCGGAGAGGTCCATGCCACGGTCGAGCGTGACGGGAAGCAAGTGGTCGTGGCCACCCTGAAGGACGGAAACTTTTTCGGCGAGATGGCGGTTCTCTCGGGCGAGCCGCGGACGGCAACGGTGACGGCAGTGAGGATGACCGAGCTTCTGGAGCTATCGCGCGAGAACCTCACGGCGATTTGTCGCCGACACCCTCACGTCGAGGCAAAAATCCGGCTCGCCTACGACGAGCGCGCGTCGCGGTCGGAATCCTTTTGAGCATCCAGAGTACTCAGTGCCGTGGCGGGACCCGCTGGTCGATCGGCCGCCACGGCTCGGGCTGTTTACGGCGCGGCCAGCGCGCCGGGCTCGCTCCGCTCGCGCAGGGTGGGCTGTGTTCTTCATCACCCTGCTGAGCGAGGCGTCCCTTCACGCCTCGTGTTTCCGGTCGTGCCCGTAGTACTCGAAAGCCGACATGGGACGTTCGGCTCCCGTCTTCCACAGCCGTTGGTCGGGGTCGATTTTCCCGAGCGCGAGGGCCATTTGCCGGATGTGGCACGAGACCGCGCCGCAGCAGGCACCGATGTAACCAATACCGAGGTCGCGGGCCTTCACCGCATAGTCCGCCATCTCTCGACGGCTCAGCTGCAATGGGTCGAGCTCGGTGGGAAACTCGGGAAGGCTGGTAAAATCCGCCCGGCCCGGGGGAGTTCGGTAGGCGGTCGGCTGCGTCGCGATGGGAATGTCCACGGCTCGTCGCATCATTGCCGCGAGGGGAAGCATGGTCGAAGGGTTGCGGAGGCAATTGACGCCGACGATGTCCGCACCCGCATTCGCGAGGGCACGTGCGCAATCCGCGGGGGTCTTGCCGTCGGGCGTTACGTCCGAGTTCTCGAAGCTCATCGTGATCATCACGGGGAGTCCCGTCTTCTTGGCTTGCTCGGCGGCAATCAAAGCCTCTCCGAGCCAAGAGAAGGTCTCACCGATGATGAAATCTACCCCCGAATCCACCTGCTGCGCGAGCTGCTCGTCGAAGGTTTCCGCCACCACCGTCCTCGCCTTTGCGCTCTTGGGCTCGTACATCCAGGTGAGGCTCAAGTTGCCGGCGACGAGGCAGTGCTTGCCTGCGGCCTCGCGTGCGATCCGCACCGCGGTTCGGTTCAGCTCTTCGACCTTGTCTTCGAGACCCACGGTCGCGAGCTTGTCCCGGCTCGCGTAGAACGTGAGCGCCTGGAGCACCTCGGAGCCCGCCTGCCGAAATTCCCGATGCAGCTCCAGAAGCGCCTCGGGATGCTCAAGGACGACCTCGGGGGTGAACGGCCCGGCACGAACCCAACCCCTTTTTTCCAGTTCGAGCAGATACCCTCCGTCCCCGAGCACGGGTCCCTCGCGAAGGCGTTCGAGAATGCCGTTGTTCATGGCGCTCAGAATATCGCAAACCGCGGTCGTCCCGTCGCGCATCCATCACGTATCAGCCGCATCGCCGTTCCCACTATTTTCCCTGACTCTCGAGACCCGGCGTTTCGCAGCTGCCGTTTGCTGTACCGCGGCTCGAGCGACGGCCCGCCTAGCATTGCCGAGAACGGAAGCGACGTCAGTGTCCGGGTGCCGGCCTCAAAACGATCTGCGCAGGAGCGCGCTCGCCCTCACCAACAGTAACGACCGCGCTGCCCTCGAGATCGTCGCCCTTCACCGCCTTGAGCTCCAGGGAGCCTGCGGGCGCATAGAGATCGAGCATCCCCTGAGCGTCGGTACGCCGGGTCGCGTCGCGGACTTTGCGACCGGCGAGCGCGGAGACGGCGACCTGGGCTTCGGGAACCGGAACACCACTCTCATTGACGACGCGCACTTGGATCCAGGCGGCAGGACGAAGGCGAAAGGTGAGCTCCGCCCCGCTCTCGATCCCGGTGGCGAAAGCGAAGCCATCCAGGTCAGAGCCGGCCAGCACGTTGTAGCGTATCGGAGCGAGGTCGCGGAGCTCGAACGCGCCGTCCGGATGGACCTCGGCCCAGTGGGAGAAACGGGGTGGATCCGTCGTCGGCTGCGCGTCCTCGACCGCCCGCAAGTAGAAGTGGCTCGGCACCTCGCCGTTCGCGTCGAAGACTCGCCCTCGGATGACCTGCCCTGGGTCGAGCTCGACGAGGAGCTCCTGAGGGCTTGTCTCGGAAGCGGTGACGGTTCTCTCGAGGGGCGAGAACCCGTCGGCGAGGACCATGAGCCGATAGCGTCCGGGGTGGATCTCGATCCGAAAGGCCCCGCTCGTATCCGTGAGCGAGAAACCCAGCGTATCGGCGGCGGGACCGGTCTCGAGAGCGTACGCCCGGACCCTGGCGTCGGCGACGGGCGCCTGGGTCTCCTTCGACACGACGCGTCCCGCGAGGCTCGCGGTGTCGAGGACGAGATCGGTCACATGGCTCGTCACGTCGGGAATGAGAACGTTCTGGGACGGAAATCGGGTGGTGCCGGCTGCCGCGGTGACCGTGACCTCGTACGCACCGGGTGCGTCGACGTAGAGCTCGTAGTAGCCGTCCGGCGTTGTCACCGCGTTGAGCGCGAGAGGTCCGGCCACCGGGCGGGCCGTACCGCCGCCGACGAACATCCCGGAGCCGCCCCGAGCCGCCTCGGGACGGAAGGAAACGCTGACGCCGCCGAGAGAAACCCCGCGCTTGGACACCTGACCCGACACGACCACCTGGCGCGACTCGAACTCCACGAAGCTCGTCTCACCCTCGGCGACCTCGACTTCTCGTTCTTGCACCACCGCCGCGTAATTGGGGTCGGAAGCGAGGAGCCGAACGGTCGTGGCGCCCGGCTTCACCGCCTCGATGCGGAACGTGCCATCGGGGCCCGTCGTGGTGTCCGGGACCCTCCCGGTCCTACCGAGCCCAACGATACGGCCGCCGATGCCTGCCCCGTCTCTGGAACGGACGACGCCTTCGATCCGCCCGCCTCGAGTCATTCGCACGCGGATCGTCGCGGGCCCAGCTTCGGCGCGGACCTCGACGTCCTGGGCGACCGCATCGGCGTAGTCCGAGTGCGAGACGTGGACGTCGACGACGCCGTCCTCGAGGCCGGCGATCTCGAAGTAGCCAGCTGCGTCCGTCGGGGCCTCGTGCTCGAAATAGCGTGTTCCCGTTCCCGCGCGAGCTCGCGCCCCGGGAAGCGGGTTGTCGTCCGGGTCGAGGACCCACCCCCGTATCGAGCCCCCTGCGGTCAGCACCACCGTTCCGAGATCCGTGACCTCCCCGCTTTCGATCTCGACGCGCGTCAATCGGGTCGGCCTCAGCCCCTGGGACGAAACGCTGACGACGTATTCCCCCATAAGGAGGTGCTCGAGAAGGATCCGTCCCCCTTCGGATTCGACGCTACGACCCATGCCGGCCCGACGCGTGCGCGGCGCGGGCGTGAGCGAGACCTCGACGTGCTCGATCGCCGTTCCCTCTTCGTCGACCACCCTTGCCCGGATCGAGCCGCCTCGCTCGAGAACGAGAACGACGTCGGTTGCGCCCGCCTCGACCGTCTCTTCTCGAAAGTCGTTCACGAAGCCTGGAGCCGTCGCCGCGAGGCGGTACTCTTTGGCCTCGAGGCCCACGATCTCGAAGGTGCCGTTCGAGCTCGTCACGGCGTGCCCCGAGCTCACGGCTCCCCGGGCAAAGTCGACCATGAAGGCGGAGGAGCCTGCTGTGACCTCGGCGTTCTCGATGGGCACGCCGGACTCGTCGACGACGAAGCCGCTGATGGCGAGCCCGTCGCCGAAGACGATCTCGCCGAGGTCGTACGGCTCCGCGCGCGCCTCCAGATAGAACGTTTCATGTGCGGCCACGAAGCCGGATGCCTCGAACGTAAGCGCGTACTCGGCCGGCGGCAGGTGGTCGATCCGGAATCGTCCTTCTTCCTCCGTCGAGGCGGCGAGCCCCATGAGCGAGACCGGCGTCCACTCTCCGTCGAGGTCGCCGATCGACACCGTGCCCGAGACCGGTTCTCCGTCGACGTCGACGAAACGGCCGACGATGGAACGACCGTAGTCGAGCCTGATTGGGTCCAGCTCGACGTCTGCCGATTCCACCACCACGTCCGGAACGAGCCGAAAGGCAAGCTCTTCGTGAGTCACCAGGATTCGGTAGCGCTCCGACTCGACGCCGAAGAGCGCGAAAGCGCCCGATGCGTCCGTCTCGTCGTAGATCGGGCTTGGCCACCACGACATCCCCCGCCGGCGCTGGAGGGCGACCACGTTCGCGCCCTCGAGCGGCTCGTCGTCAGGACCGAGGACGACGCCCCGGATGCCGACGCCGGGAAGGACGGCCAGCTCGGTACGGTCTTCGTCCGCGGCGACGTTGACTTCGAGTCGACCGTAACCTTCCGCCGACGCCTTCACGGTGACGCTCGTCGCCGGAAGTCCCTGGAGGCGGAAGCGGCCGTCCTCGTTCGTCGCCGCTCTCACCTGCCCGAGCCCAGGGGAAGTCGCGGGAGCGAACGCGCCGGGAGGACGTACGCCAAAAGCCTCCACACGCGCGCCGGCAACCGGCTCTCGGGTGCGGGCGTCGATGACGACCCCTTCGATCGCCCGCCCCGCCGAGAGCGTGACGGAAAGTTTCGCGCCGGCCTCCACCTCGGCTTTCGCCCACGGCACGAGCCCATCGGCAAACACGGCCACGGCGAATGGACCGGACTCCTGGGCGCCGAGTAACAGCCGGAAGCGGCCTGAAGAGTCGGTCCGGGCGGAGAAGGGCCGTATCCCGCGCAGGGGTCGAACGAGGATATCGGCATCGGCGATGGGACGCTCGCTCTCATCACGGACGATGCCGGTGAGCTCGTTCGGTGGCTCCTCGAATGGACGCGTCCCTAGGAGAAGCAACAAGAGCACGGAGAGCTTCACGGAAGCTTCCTCGAAGGATAATTCTAGAGCGAAACCGCATCACCTCCTAGCTGCCTTCGGCGGCGTGCGCGCTCCCCTCGTCCTCCATCAGCCTCGCGGCCTCTCGGCATGCCCGCGCGAACGGGTCTTCCGCGGTCGGTGTCGGACCCGCGGTCGAGACGCCGCCGACGAGGTAAAAGAGGCTCTGAACCAGAAAGAATCCCCAGAGGGCGAGCGAGAAGCTCAGGGCCTCGCCTCCGCTCGCGAGAAGGCGCGCTAGCAAGAGCCCCGCCCCGAGAAGACTCCCCTCGACGAGTAGAGCGCGTGCCGGTTTCGACCGAAACAGAAACCCGCTCCGCAAGATGGAGAGGAGGACGCCGGCCCCGAGCAGGACGGTCGGAGGTTCGGCGAGGCCTAAGAGCAGCATTCCCGCCACGAAGGCCAAGAGCCCGACGCGAAGACCTTGGACCCGGCTCGAGGCTACCACCGCGACGTAGCCCGAGACCGCGAGAACGCTGGCGAGAGCCATCGCGTTGCCCCTTCCGAAGATCGGACCGAACAGCAACAGGAAGGGTGTCATAGCGAGAGCCGCGACCACGCCGTAACCGAGGCTCCGGGCGAAACATCTCGTGGGCATCACGCACCCGCCTTTCGCCGCAGGAGCTCGATCTCGACTTCCTCGTCCGCCACGGGCGCATCGAGCACGATTTCGCCGTCCCCGGCGCTCACCCGAGCGAGAAACGCTTTTACCTTCGCCTGGAGCTCATCGAGCTCGAGCTCCTGATGGGCGATGGTCTCACGGAGGCCTTCGCGCTCTTCCCTTACCTGCTTGATGCGCCGTTCGGCTTGCTCGCTTCTTCGTCGCGAGACGAGAAGCTTCTTGACCGCGAATCGCGCGAGCTCCTCTTTCTCCCCGTTGAGCGCGAGCGTCGCGTCTTGGTCCCAGCGCTTCGACTCGACCGCAAGACGCTTTCTGGCTTCCTCCAGCGATTTCGCCTCTGCCTCGAGCGCTTCCAAACGGGCGCGCTTGCGAAGAAGCTCCGCCTCCGCCTCTCGTACGTATTGCTTCAAGAGCAACGAGCGATCCTCGACGGCGTCGACGACGCCGTGGGCATCGGCTTTGAGCAGTGTGGTCAGTCTCGATGTGAGTCCCATCGTGTCCCCCCTTCACTTCTTGGCGCCGGCCCGACGCATCTCGGATGCGTCGGCCTGGGTTCTCTTGCTGAAGACGTTTTGTTTGCGGGCCTGGTCCTCACCCTCGAACGCACGAGCGACCTCCCCCTCGAGTCGGTCGAGGTCTCGCAAGTTCTCGTCGAGCTCGGGGAGCCGGAGCGCCTCGTTCATCCACAGTTGGTTCTGGCGATAGAGGCCGATTTCCTCCCTGGCCTTCTCGAGCTTCCCCTCTCGAACGGCATGGGCCACCGACTGCTTGAGCCGGCCGTAAGCCTCGTGGACGACACTGTCTTGGTAGGCGTTCTTGTCCACCGATGCGAAGAAACGATCCTCATCGTCGACGCAAGCGACCGTCGCCACGTCGGGCAGAACGACGACCTCGCGATGCCCCTCGGCTGTATAGGTGAGAGTCACATTGCCGAGCGTGTACTCTTTCGGGCTCTGGCTTGGCACTCGGTAGGTGACCCAGATCGTGCGCTCCTGCCCCGCGAACAGCGAGCCGGGCTGGAAGCTGACCGTGGCACCGTCTCGCGAGAGCGGGTATCCCGCCGCATCGATCACCTCGACACCCTCTCCCGGAGTGAGCGTGATGGTCAGCCCGCTCGCCACGGTCGCCTGTCCCGTCGCGAGCTCCTGGCGGAAGACTTCGGCGAGCTCGGTGGAGGTCTCGAGATAGTGGTAGTTTCCCGTTCCCGCATCGGCGAGGGCGCTCATCAAATACTCGTTGAAGTCGAGTCCGACTCCGATGGACGTGAGCACCTGAGCGCGGGTGGCGAATCTCGCCGCCCGGCGAACGAGTCCGTCAACGGTCGCGTCGCCGGCGTTCGCGAGGCCGTCGGAGATCAGCAGAACCCGCACCACGCGGCCCGAGGCAGGGGAAGTGATCTCCCACGCCACATCGAGCCCGCGCGACAGATTCGTATTCCCTTGCGCCGTCAATTGGCTCGTGCCTCGCATCCATCGCTCCTTCGCGCTCGCCGTCGCCAGCTCCAGGGGATAGAGCAGCGTGGCGTCATCCGAATAGGTTACGAGGCCGAAGCGGTCCTCGGGACCGAGCTGACCGACGAGCTCGCCGATGGCGCTTCGTCCGTGGGCGAGCTTGTCACCCTCCATCGAACCGGAGCGATCGAGTACCACGAGGAAATCCGTGGGGATGCGCTCGCCGAAAGCGAGCCGTTCGCGGCCTTTGAGAACGAGCTCCATGGGAACTTTCCCGTCGTATCCCTTCAAGACCGAGCTCTGGCTCACCCGGGCGCTCATCGCGACCGGCTCGACGACTCGGGCTCTGAGGTGAATGGCAGCCGCGATTGTCGCGACGACGAGTCCGCCGGCCACAAGTAGCGGAACGCGAGTGACGTTGTTTCCGAGTTCATTCCGTTTGCTCATCTGAATCTCCTTCACGTTGGGGCTCACCATTTCCAGGTATACCGAACAAAACGGCCTCTTCTTGCAAAAGGTGGGTAAAAGGTCGGGCTCTAGCTTTTACCCTCGTTTTACGAAACGCTCGTTACAATGACGTTATGGGACCGGAGGCGAGAAAGACGCGAGTGCTCGTCGTCGAGGATGAAGAAGCGATCCGCTCGGGCCTCGAGGATATCCTCGTCTACCACGGCCACGAGGTGGAAGGCGCGGAAACTGGAGAGGCGGGGCTTCGTCGCCTAAAGGACCCTCCTCCGGTCGACCTCGTCCTGCTCGACGTGATGTTGCCGGGGCTCTCGGGTTTCGAGCTCTGCCGTCGCCTTCGTGAGCAGGGGAAGACCCTTCCGGTCCTGATGCTCACGGCCAAAGGATCGGAAGACGACGTCGTCGAGGGGCTCCGCTCCGGCGCCGACGATTACGTTACGAAGCCGTTCTCGCTGCGCGAGCTCGTCGCCCGAGTCGAAGCTCTACTGCGTCGGGTGACGCCGGTCGAGAGGCGCAACGGCGTCCTGGAGTTCGGTGGCTTCCGGATCGACCGAGCGTCTCTCTCGGCCGAGCAGGCCGAGCTGCGGTGCGACCTCACACCCCGTGAGCTCGCCCTAATCGAAGTATTCGTCCGGGAGCGGGGGCGCATCGTCAGCCGGCGAACGCTGCTCCAGGACGTCTGGGGGATGAGTCGGGTCGACGAGGTCGAAACGCGGACCGTCGACGTGCACATCGCAAAGCTGAGGAAGAAAGTCGATCCGGAAGCGCAGCTCATCGAGACGGTACGGGGCGCCGGCTACCGTTTCCGCGGGTGATTCGTGCGGCGTCTGTCGGTGATGTTTCTCGGTCTCGGGGTGGTCTTGCTCGGGGCGCTCGCCGTCCTCGTCGGTCGGGCACTCGAAAGCCTGTCGCGCGAGCGAGAGCTGCGCCATCAAGCGGTCGCCGAGCGCATCTTCGACGAGATGGAGCGCGGGCTCACCGAGCTCGTCGAGCGCGAAGAGAGCCGACCCTTCGAGCACTATCGCCATTTCTACGTTTCCAGCACGACGGGCGTTCTCGAGCGCTCACCGCTCGCCGATTTGCCCGCGGAGCCTTTCGTCGTGGGCTACTACCAGGTCGGTCCGGGCGGGGACATCACCACGCCGCTCGACGACGAAGGACTCTCTGTTGGTCGAATCTACGAGATCGTGAAAGCAGCCGGAGCCACGCGTCTGGAAGAGCGTAAGCCTCTCGCTCGAAAAGAGCTTCAGAGCCCGGGGACGACCCGCAACGTCGCCATGCCCGACGATTCCCGCGAAGACGTTTCCGAGAGCTCCGTCTACCTGAAGTCCATCAACGAGCTGAACCGCGCCACCCTCGAGAGAGAACAAAGGCCGGTATCGAAGCTCACCCAGATGGCGACATCCAATCTGGCGGACGAGAGCGCCCGGAGCCAAAAGGCCTCCGTCGATGTGGTCGTCCAGTCCATGCGGGGAAGGCTCGCCGGAGCTCAATATCTGTTGCTCAGCCGGACGGCGCTGAGCGCAGGAGCAAGCTACGAGCAGGGCCTCGTCATCCACGTCGAGCGGCTCGTCGAGTGGCTCGACGATAAGGTCCTCGGGACGAGCGATCTGTCGCGACTCGCCGAGGTGAGCACCGAGCCCAGCGAGCCAACCACGGCTTTCAGCGGCTACCGGTACCGTCGCCAGTTCGCCGAGCCCTTCGATTCGGTCGGGGGCGTCCTCACACTCGCCTCGCTTCCCGAAGCGAGCGGCGTCGAGTATGTGTACTGGATGTCGGCTCTTCTCGCCGCAGCGCTCATCGCCGGGCTTGCGGGTTTGTACCGCATGGTCGGTGTCACCGTCGAGTTTGCCGAGCGGCAGAAGAACTTCGTCTCCGCGGTGACCCACGAGCTGAAGACGCCGCTCACCGCCATTCGCATGTACGGCGAGATGCTGCGCGAGGGTCTGGTCGACGACGAAGAGAAGAGGAAACATTACTACGAGGTCATTACCTCGGAGTCGGAGCGGCTCACCCGTCTGGTTGGAAACGTGCTCGAGCTCTCCCAGTTGGAGAGGAAGAATCGTCACTTGCGCCTCGTCTCGGGCTCGGTGACGCCGGTGTTACAAGAGATTGTCGAGATCCTCGGCCCTCAAGCTCGCCGCGAAGGATTGGAGATTCGCGTCGAGACCGAGGACGGGCTACCGAACGCGCTCTACGATCGCGATGCGCTGATCCAGGTGCTCTTCAATCTCGTGGATAACGCGATCAAATACTCCCGGCAGGCAGACAGAGCGAGAGAGATCGTTCTCCGGGCGCGACGTCAGGGCGGCGCCGTGGTCGTGGCCGTCATCGATGCCGGTCCTGGAGTCAAAGAAGAGCACCTTCGTCACGTTTTCGAGGCGTTCTACCGGGCGGAATCGGAGCTGACCCGCCGCTCGAAAGGAACGGGAATCGGGCTGTCACTCGTGCGTGGTCTCGTCGAGGCGATGGGTGGCGAGGTCGAGGGCAAGAACGTCGACACCGGCGGCTTCTCGGTCAGCGTGGTGCTCCGGGCATCGGGCTAGCCAGCTCTCATCGAACGCGTCGTCCCGACTTGAGATCCCTCAACACCTGCTGGGCGGCGTTGTAGCCGGGCGCGCCGGTCACTCCTCCGCCTGGATGCGCTCCCGCGCCAGCCAGATAGAGCCCCTCGATCGGTGTCCGGTACTGAGCCCAGCCGGGCACGGGTCGCATGAAGAAGAGCTGCTCCAGGCTCAGGTCTCCGTGAAAGATATTGCCCTCGGTGAGGCCGTACTTGCGCTCGAGGTCGAGCGGAGTCAACACCTGACGCGCGACGACCGAGCGGGGAACGTTCGGAGCGTACTCGCCAATGATCTCGACGACCCGATCACCTAGCCATTCGCGACGTTCGTCCCAAGTTCCTTCCCTCAATCGGTAAGGGACGTACTGAACGAAACAGGTCATCACGTGTCGTCCCGCCGGTGCCAGAGTCTCGTCCACGTTCGTCGCGACCACGCAGTCCACCCAGAGCTCTTCGCTGAGCTCGCCGAGCTTCGCCTTGTCGTAGCAGCGCTCGGCGTACTCGACCGAAGGAATCAGCGTGAACAGCGATCTTCGGGCAGGGTCGGCATCCGCCGGCATTCCTCGGAGCTTCGGCTCCTCGCCGAGAACGAGGTTCACTTTCGCGCTCGGCCCGTCCATCTTGATGCCCTCGATCGCCCCGAGAAAATCCGGGGGAAGCTCCTTCGGATCGACCAGACCGAGGAACGTACGTTTGGGGTCGGCGTTCGATAGCACGGTCCCGGCGGAAATCTCCGTGCCGTCCTCGAGCACGACGGCAACCGCCTTGCCCTCGCGGACGTCGATGCGGGCAACGTTCACGCCCGTTCGGATCTCGGTGCCGTGACGGCGGCAAGACGACGCAAGCGCTTGAGTAATGGAACCCATGCCCCCGATTACGTGACCGTAGAATCCCTGGAGCTCGTGCTCGCCGCCGCTGAGCAAGTGAAAGAGGAGGCCGATCGCGGTTCCCGGTTGGAACGGGCCCCCGTGCTTACCGTAGACGTTGTTGGCGACGTACATGGTCTTGACGACGTCCGACTCGAAATTCCGATCGAGGAAGTCCGTCAGGCTTCCCGTGAGGAACGAGACCAAACGGCCGATTTCCGCCTCGGTGATGCCGTGGAATCTTCGGCCGATCCGCATGAGCTCCATCAGACCCGCAAGGCCCCGCCGTCCGATGGTTGGCGGAGGTTCCAGAAAGAAGGGTTGCAGGTAGCGGGCAAGCCGTTTGAGCTCGGCGTCGACTTTCACGAATCTCTCCGCGTCTTTTGCGGAGAAACGACTCCACTCCGCCGAGGTACGCTCGGGCGAGCTCCACCAGGGCACGACACGTCCGTCGGGAAAAGCAACCTGGATGGCCGGTTCACAGGGCTCGAGGCGAAGGCCGAACGAAGCGAGCTCGAGATCCTGGATGATCTCGGGACGCAGCATGCTGGCGATATAGGAGGCGGTCGAGGCGCGGCAGCCCGGAGCGATCTCTTCCGTGACCGCGCAGCCGCCGACGACATCGCGCCGTTCCAAAACGAGCGTTCGAAGGCCGGCTCTTGCGAGGTAGGACGCGGCGGTCAGGCCGTTGTGACCGGCGCCGATGATCACTACGTCGGGAGCGTCCAATCGAGCGATGGTATCCTTTCGCCCGCCGACTTCGAAAGGAGAAAGTGGAAATGTCAGCTTTTCTCATCGCCCGGGTGGAAGTAACGGATCCCAAGGCCTACGAGAAGTACAAGAAGCTAGCGGCCTCCGCGATCGAAAAACACGGCGGTCGCTACCTGGCTCGAGGCGGACGCACGCTCACCCTCGAGGGCGACGAGGAATCGAGGCGGGTCGTGATCGTCGAGTTCGAGAGCTTGAAGAGGGCGGAGGAGTTCTACCGCTCTTCCGAGTATCGCGAGGCGATGGCCGCTCGCCGCGGGGCGGCCGAGGGTCAGTTCGTCGTGGTAGAGGGCTTGTAGCAGGCTGATGAAAAAGTACGGCCCAGCCTGCCGAGCGGTGGCCAACACTTCTGCCGCGAGATCGGCGCGAAGCGCCGCAAGGGTCGAGCCGTGGCGGCCCGATCGATTACGGGTCCCGCCACGGCATTGAACGCTTTAGTGCGAAACATCGGCTATAATTGACTGCCTGTTCGAGCCGGCTAGGTGATCGCTGGCCTCATTGCGGGCGAGAGGAAAGTCCGAACTCCATAGGGCAGTGTGCTGGCTAACGACCAGTCCGGGTGACCGGAAGGAAAGTGCCACAGAAAACATACCGCCTCGTTCCCACGGGAAGGGGGTAAGGGTGAAAAGGTGCGGTAAGAGCGCACCGCTTGGGTGGTGACATCCAAGGCAGGGTAAACCCCACACGGAGCAAGACCAAATAGGGGAGCGTCCGAGGATGGCCCGTCCGAAGCTTCCGGGTAGGTCGCTCGACCGGGCGAGTAATCGCTCCGGCTAGAGAAATGATCACCGCCTTCCGGCGGGGCGACTCGCGGTGGGAACAGAATTCGGCTTACGGCCGACTCGGACAGGCATTCAGGCTTTCTTTCCCCCGAACATCTTGGAAAGTCCTTCCATTTGACCGGTGTCGCGGCCGAGCTTCCTCACGGCCTGCTCGTTCTCGGGGTCGAAAGTGTAGGCCTGTTCGTACATTTTCTTGGCCCTTCTGGCCATCCCTGCGGCTTCGTAGATATCGCCGAGACCGAGGTAGCACTCCGCATCGAACTGGTCGAACGTGAGCGCTTCACGGAAATGCTTTTCCGCGTCCTTGATCCACTTGGGGTTCTTCATCAAGGACTGAGCCAGCAGTTTGTGGTGCTGCTTCGTCGGCGCCAACCGTACCGCCTCGCGGAAGCACTGGATCGCGTCGAAGAAATGCATCTCGTCGTAATGGCGTTTCCCGTTGCGGAACCATTCCTCCGCGGTTCGCAGGCGGGCGGACTCGGGTGCTCCCGATTTTCTCGGTATCTCGGTACCGGATCCCCGGGGTGGATTCTCGGCGTCGGCTCGCAACTTGTTATCGTATCGGAGTCGATCCGCCGTGCTCGAGAGCACTTGATAGGCATGCGTGATCTTTCCGAAGAGCTCTTCGAGCAGGCCCTGGATGTCCCGGAGGTGAGCCGAATGGTGGCGGTCGGGATGGTATTTCTTGGCCATCGAATAGTAGGCCTTCTTGATCTCGACCTCTTCCGCGGTGGTGCCGACTCCCAGAATGTCGTAGAGGTTCGCCTCGCTCAACGACGCATGCTTCTCGATGATCTCGTTACGAATCGTCATTTCTTCGGGAGTCGATTCTTGGGGCGCGGCGGTAGGCGAAGGCTGTCGATGGGGCGACGAAACTGGCAGTGGTTCCTTGCCGAGATCGTTGACCACGGCGCGGGGCGGGGGAGGCGGCGAGTAGGCCGCCGGCGGAGCGGCCGAGCGCGCCGTCGACGCGAGAACTCGATTCGCACCACCCTCGAGCTCCACGACCCCGGCCGAGAGCAACCCATAGATGCAGCGCAGAGTTGCCTCTTCTTGGATCGGTGACAGCGAAAGAATGTCGGATATCGAGCTCGACCCGTCCACCCGCGAGAGCACGAAATATTCCGCCTGCGTGAGGGTGCTCATCTTTTGGTACAGAAGCAAAGGATCCTCCGTGGGGTGAAGGATCTGATCGCGGTCGCCGAGAGTGCGATCCATTCGCTCGAAATTGTTCATTCGCCGCGTGCCTTCGAGAATGACGTCCGCGGTAGAGAGGTTGAGCACGATGTCCTCGTCGACGGGATTCTCGTGCTGCTCGAAACGATAATCGCCGTGGTCCCAGGTGAAGACCGAGTAGATGATGCCCTGGATTTGGTCGGTGACCTTGGCGTTCATCTCCTCGGGAGTGGCGAATCCGAGCGCGACCACCGTTCTCCCGAAACGGTTCCCCGTTTGTTTCATGGTCTGGCTGGTCTTGTCGAATTTGTCGTCGTCGAGTACGTTCTCGCGAATAAGGAATTGACCGAGCCGATCTTCGTCCACGTCCGAATTGGCGAAGATGATCGAGCCCTTGCGGAAGTAGATTCGCTTGCTCACCCGATCGCGTACCAGGTGGAGAATCCCACTGCGACGATTGGCGTAGAGCTTGCGAATGACGTCGGCAAGCGTTTCGTCGGTTAGGTTTCCCTGCAATGTTCGAACCTAGCTCTGGAGCCGAAGCCCCTCGAAGTCGAGACGGATTGAGATCTGGAAACTTCGTTTAATGGTAGCACATCACAAAGCGCCCGGCGAAAATCACGTCCGTCCGTCAACCCCGGCAGAGGGGTTGACGTCACCGATTCACACCCCATAAACTGAGCGGATAGTAGGGTTTGAAGGGTAACTCATTGAGCTCTTATCTGGTGACCGGTGGCGCAGGGTTCGTGGGCTCGTACCTCGTTCGCTTCCTCCTCGAGCGCAGCGAGCGAGTACGCGTCCTGGACAACTTTTCGACGGGAAAGCGTGAGAACCTCGAAGAGGTCGAAGGAAGCATCGAGATCTTCGAGGGAAATGTCTGCAACCATACCGATGTGTCGAGAGCCATGGAGGGCGTCGACTTCGTCCTTCACGAGGCAGCGATTGCCTCGGTGCCTCGCTCCGTCGAGGCTCCCCTCGCGTCCCACGAGGCAAACGCGACGGGAACACTGGTTGTTCTCGAAACCGCCCGGGCCGCGGCGGTCCAGAGAGTCGTGTACGCGTCCTCGTCATCGGTGTACGGTGAGAGCGCCGAGCTTCCCAAAAGAGAGGCCATGCCGACGGCCCCCCTGTCGCCCTATGCCGTTTCTAAGCTCGCCGGCGAGCACTACTGCACGGCTTACCACCGCGTGTATGGTCTTCCGACGGTTTCGCTTCGTTATTTCAATATCTTTGGTCCGAGGCAGGATCCCTCTTCGCCTTACTCCGGGGTGGTCAGCCGTTTCATCGAAGCGATCGCGAATCAGGAGCCACCTTCCATACACGGAGACGGCGAGCAATCGCGGGACTTCACGTACGTCGAGAACGTCGCTCGCGCGAACTATGCCGCCTGCCAACGTGCCGAGGCCATCGGCGGTGTGTTCAACATCGGATGCTCGGAGCGCACTTCCGTCGTCGATCTATGGCGGCAGATGGCGGCGATCGCCGGCTCCTCGCTCGTGCCTCGGCACACCCCGCCGCGCGCTGGCGACGTGCCGCACTCGCTCGCCGACATCTCGCTTGCCCGCCGGCATCTCGGCTACGAGCCGGCGGTCGCGTTCGGCGAGGGTTTGAAACGCACCTTGAGCTACTACGAGATCCAGAAATAGAAGGCTGATGGAAAAGTACGTCTCAGCCTCCCGAGCGGTAGCCACAACCTCTGCCGCGAGATCGGCGCGCAGCGCCGCGCGGTTCGAGCCGTGGCGGCCGATCAACCACGGGTTCCGCCACGGCATTGAGCGGCAGGCTGTTGAAGAAATACGTCTCAGCCTCCCGAGCGGTAGCCACAACCTCTGCCGCGAGATCGGCGCGCAGCGCGGTGCGGTTCGAGCCGTGGCGGCTGATCAACCACGGGTTCCGCCACGGCATTGAATACTGGAATGCCATTGAGGCTCGCCCTCTGGGTGGCGATTTCTGCCGTCGCCTGGGCAGGGATCGGCGGCGTGCTGACCTCGACGAGGCTTCCTCCGCTGCCGGAGCACGAGCGCCCTCTGGCATCCGAGACCTTCGAATCGAGCTCGGGCATCTTGTCGATCGTCGACCGTTTGGGACCAGGCGATACGCTGTCGGGCGTACTAGCGCGCAACGGTTTCTCGGGAGCCGAAATTTTCGAGATGGCGCGGGCTCTGTCGGCGGTGATGGACGTGCGGCTGCTCAAGATCGGGGACGAGATCGAGATTCGATACGGTGCGGGAAAGGAGGTTGCGGCTCTCGCGGTCCATCACGATCGGATCAAGAGAATCCAGCTATTTCCGGGCAATGCGGGTTGGCAGTCGGAGGCGACGAGCATCGATCTCGAGCGGAAAACTATCGCCCTAACCGGTGTGCTCGAGGACAATCTGTTCCTGAGCGTGAGTCGGCTCGGCGAGGGCGCGGCCCTCACCATCGCCTTCGCCAACGTCTTCGCGTGGGACTTCGATTTCTACACCCAGAGCCGCCGCGGAGATCAATTCTCGCTCGTCGTCCAAAAACTCTATCGGGAGGGTGAGTTCGTCGGTTACGGGGACTTGCTGGCCGCGCGATACGTCTCGTACCTTTCGGGAGAGCGCGTCTATTCTGCGTTTCTGTACGAGGACCCGTCCGGCAGGCGCGACTATTACGATCTCGATGGCAATTCTCTGAGGAAAGCCTTTCTACGAGCTCCTTTGGAGTTCGAGCGCATCAGTTCGGGGTTTTCCTACAACCGCCTCCACCCCATCCACAAACGACGGATGCCACATCTCGGAGTGGACTACGCTGCGAGAAAAGGAACTCCGGTCTACTCGATCGGGGCGGGTGTCGTCGCCGACAGGGGCTGGCGTGGGGGAGGCGGAAACCAAGTGACGATCGACCATGTCATGGGCTACACGTCGAAGTATCTTCATCTGTCACGGTTCGCTCGCGGTCTGTCACCGGGCAAAAGGGTCGAGCAGAAGCAGATCATCGGCTATGTGGGAGATACCGGCACGGCGACCGCTCCTCACCTCGACTTTCGGCTCCTGCGGCACGGCAAGCCCGTCAACCCACTAACACAGATTTTCCCGCCGGGCCCTCCGGTCTCAGCTGAGCACCGAATGGATTATGAAGCGACGGTTGCGGCTCTGACCCGTCAGCTCGATCAGAAGGCGCGTCCGGTGGCGGTCGCGGACAACTGAGCTAAGCCCGCGCTCGCAACGTTCGCCTTATCGACCCTTATCGGCGTCCGCCGGCCTGGTACCGGTGGAGGTCGGCCTCCCACGCAGCCTGGAACTCGTGGTAGTCGAGCCCAATCACCTGCTTGAGAGCGTCGTCCATCTTCCTCCCCTGGGCAAGAAGCCTCAACAGCTGCGTGTGCGCTTCGCGGCCTCGTCGCACGGCGACGTACTCCGTGGCAGCCAGTGCCTCGGAGTAGACCAGGAGCGCTTCCTCTTTGGAGTAGTGCGTGAGCGAACCCTCTAGAGTCCAGAGGGGCAGGAGCTTTCCGTCGCTCTGCGCCGCCGTCAATCGCGGGTAGGGGTCTAGCCCCTCGGATCCCTCGTGAAGTTGCGCGAGCCCTTCGTGGAACCACGAAGGGCAGTTCCCCGCGGTCAAGGCGTTGATGAAGCTGTGAGCCAGCTCGTGGCGGAGCAAGCGCCGGACCTTGGGGGTCATCGTCGTCACCCCCTCGATGGGTATGCGGATCTCACCGTCGTTCAGCGCGGAAACCCAGGTCGGGGCGTGAGTCACGTCGCGGAACTCTCGATTGGTGTACAGCGTCACGGTGAACTGCCTCGCGGGCGAAGCCCCGAACTCGCGGGCCAGCTCGGCAAAAGCATCCTCGAGCGCCACCGCGACGGTCCGCCCCATTGCTTCGTCGACCCGACCCTCGTATCGGATGACGAATCTGGCCGGATCTCGCGCTTCGAAATCGATGTCTTCGTTGTTCTCTCGCAGCGCTCGCTTGAGCTTGAAGAGCAAGGCAGGGCCGGGATTGTCCAAATGGGCCGCTTGCCACTCGCGGATCGCGGGTGCGGTCCTGCCTCGCGCGTAGTAGACGTCGCCGAGTCGCTCGCGCACCAAGGCGTCTCCGTGTGCCAGACGAGCGGCCCGTTCGAGCTCGTACTCGGCAGCCGCGAGGTCGCCCAGCTCGACGTAGAGCTCGGCGAGCTCCATTCGAATCCCGACGATCTCGGGTGCCTGGCGTATCGCCTCACGGTATCGATCGGCTGCGGCAACCGCGTGCCCTTCCCGGGCTCTTTCGCGCGCCTCTCGTAGCGTCTCGTTCGCGATCTCGTTTCTGAGCCCCGGGCTGGCGTCGTCGTGGCTCGCTTCCGCCGGGTTGGCCTTTCCGGCTTCCACCCGTTCCAAGAGACGGCTGGGGAAACCGAAGATGCTGCCGTTCTTCTCGTAGAAGACTTGGTCGTCTTCTTCCCAATAGCGCTCGACAGCGATTTGTCGGCCGTTGGTCAACCGAAGGATCTCTTCGCCCTGAACCAGCGGCCCTAGGACCAGGAGCACCCACGCGGCCACGAACGTCCGGCGCGATCGTGGATACTTGCCCATCAATCGCGATTCAGCGAAGCAAGCGGGAAACGGCGATCGGGGCGGCGTCGCCCGCCCTGATTCCGTTGGGCAGTGAGCTCATCGCTTCCGACGCGGCTTCCTGCGAATCGAACAGGCCCCAGGTGACTCGATAACAACGTTTGCCTTGGATGGTCGTGGGGAGAACGTAGAGATCGGTTTCGGACAGGTTCGATGAGATACGAGAAACGTTTTCTTCGTTGCAATAGAGGCCCACGGCGATCGTGAACTTGGTGGCACTGGTCGTGAGCTCGTCGAGAAAGGCGCGCCCCGCGCCGGAGATGTCGCCCGTCTCCAGGAGTGCACGCCCGCGATTGGGAGGACCGGGGGAGGGTTTGGCAGTTTGTGCGGCCGGTGGCGTTGCGGCTGGCGGCGGTGCGGTTGCCGGAGTTGCGGTTGCCTTCGGTGCGGCTGCTGGAGGTGCGACGCTAGGTGCCTTTGCCTCGGGACGTCGGGGATCCGCAGAGCTGGGAGCGGAGTCGGTGGGCGTCTCCGTCCGTCCCACGGGGGGAGCGCTTTTCGGAGCGGCGTTAGGGACGGGTGCGGACGCCCGCGCCTGTCTTTCCCCCGCAGGGTTCGAGGTAGGTGGTTCATTCCGTGCCCCGATCAGTGGCCACACAAACGAGTAGAGCGAGAACGCTGCACCCACGACCAAGACGAGCGCCACGACCCATTGAAGCGTAGAGCTCCTGTCCCTGGCCGTCCGACCGCCGGCGCGCCGAGGCCTCGGCGGCGTGCGTTTGGGAATCACCTCATTCGGTTCCGGCAGCTCGTCAACGAGGAGCTCGGAAGCACGCGTCGGCCCGCCCAGATTCGGAAGAGTTTCGAGCTCGGGCTTCGACGTATCGACGAGCATCGTCTCATCGAGGTCCGACTGATCTCCAAGCCGGAAGGCGTTTGTCGAATCGATCTCTGCGGGGACCGACGACGAGGGAAGGAACGACGGTTCGAGCTGCAACGTTTCGTTTCCCACTGGTGGGATGATCGACTGCTCGGTGACGGCCGACCCGGCCTCCTCGGAAGCGTGAGCGCGTGCGCCTTCGATAGCGCGGGTGTCCGATCTCTTTTCGAGCGCGCTACAAACCAATCCCGCGGCGAGCACTTTGCAGACTTCGAACTCTCCGAGGCTCGAAGCCGCGCCGATCTGTTTGACCGTCTTGACACCGTCCGCCAGAGCCAAGACCTCGGAAGCTGCCTCCTCTGGCTTCGCCTCCATCATGAAACCGTCGAAGCGGGCAGACGGCCGCACGACTGTGTCGAGCGAGCCGAGGCGATCGAGAATCCACGCACGGTCCTGGATCCGACGGATACTCGTGAACAGGAGTCGAGGTGTGGACAACTCGATGTCGACGAGAGCTCCTTGCGGAAGCGTGCTGGTTACGAAATGATACGTGCCATCTTTCCAGGTGTAGAGATCGGTGAGGATCTTCTCGACTTTGGCACGTGCCGCCTCGGCGAGCTCACGCGGGGAAATGTACCCCAACTCGGTCAGGACTTTCGCGAGCGGATTCTCCCGGGTTGCACGGGCCTGGGCCACCTCCATCTGTTCGGGCCGGAGCTTGCCCTCTTCCACGAGGATGGAGGCGAGTTGATCCTTCGGGTCGTTCGAGGCAGCGAAGAGAATCTGACCGTCGCGAAAGTAGACTGCCTTTCTCAAGGGCACCTGCTCGAGCTTCAAAGAACCTGTGACGAGCCCGTGATGGAGCCCGAGCAGTATGTCTAACGCGGACTTATCGCGAAGGCTTCCGCTTTCCTTGTCTTCCATGGAACGTTCGAAGTTCTACGAGAGAGACACCTTCCGATGCGGATCTGCCTGTGTTCAAAGACTTTGGGAGGATGGAGAAACCTCAACCACGATTTTAAATATCGTAACACAAACTCCGCGCTCGACCTAACTCCGATGTGACTCGCCGTCCGGTTGACAGTGTCATGTGGCCTTTGGTTGACGCTTCTATCCTGAGCAGCTAGACGCACTTCGGGCTATCGGGATCCAACCGCTGTCACGCCCGCGTTACGTGACGGGCGAAGCGACTTCCGTTGACCGGTCCCAAGGAATCCTTCAACTCGAACTAACCAAGCGTCTTTTTGGCTCAGTCCGGCACGCGTCCGCGTTGGCCTGTCTCTTGCCTCCTTGTAGTGAAACGCCACGTGAAGAAGGGAGGTGATGGACAGACAAGGCACTTGGTCCTCCGGTCTTGGTTTTCGCGCGGCTCGACATGTCGGCTGGGGATGAACCGCGCGAGCACGGCGAGCCCGTCCAACGGGTGGGCGGGCTCGCTTCCAGCGAGAACTCAAATGTCAGTGAAAGGAGAATCCTGTGAGAAGAAAACTAGCTTCGTTGTTACTGTTGACGTTCTGCCTCGGTCTGGTCTCGATGGCTCCGGCCTCTGCCCAGGAGAACGCAGAGAAGCCGCCGATCGACTTGAATACTGCTGGTGTCGAAGAGCTCACCTCGCTCCCAGGCGTGGGTCAGAAGGTGGCCGAGCGAATCGTCGCTTATCGTGAGGCCAACGGTCCCTTCGACAAAAAAGAAGAGCTCATGAACGTTCGGGGCATAGGAGAGAAAACCTTTCTGAAGCTCGAACGGCTCGTAAAAGTCGAAGCGCAGACTGGCAAGAAGAAGTGATGATCGGGGTTTCCTTGGGTTTGGCTATCGTCCCGAGGAAGGGTCGGCGGTTCCAAGTTTCCGCCGGCCCGCCCCAGGGGGTGCGTGGCTTCGGGCTTCTCGAGCTTCTCTTGGTCGTGCTGTTGATCGCGATCATGACGGCCGTGGCATTGCCGAGAACGACCGCCTACGTTCGCGAGCAGAGGGTTCGCGGCGCGGCCATCTACCTGCGTTCTCTGCTGCGGCAGGTGCGCGCTCGTGCGGCAGCGGAAGCCCGTTATGTCGGACTCGTCTTCGAGGAGGCGGATCGCGATCCTGTCTTCACCATCTACGCCGACGGCAATGGCAACGGAATCCGACGAGTCGACATCGCCGCGGGTACGGAAATCAGGCTGCGCGAGCCTTACAACCTGAGCGAGAAATTTCCCGGAGTGCGATACGGGAGCTTGCCGACGGGCGCAAGCACGCCTTTCTTTCCGGGGTTGCAGATCGGTACGAGCCAGATCGTATCGTTCTCGCCCCTGGGGAGCTGCACCACCGGTACGATGTATCTCAGCAACGAGTCCGGCGTCGTATACGCCATCGTCATTCTCGGAGCGACGGGGCGAGTTCGGGTTGCGCGCTATGCAGATGGACGATGGTTGGCCATCTGAGAACCAACTGAGGAGGGCAGAATGCAGACAAGTTTCTACGAGCCGAGATACAAGGACGGAAAAATCATCGCCTTCGCCGATGTCGATTTGGCGGATGGAGTCATCGTGCGGGGCTTTCGCGTCGTGGACGGAGAAAAGGGGCTCTTCGCCGCCGTCCCATCCCGAGGGGTGATGGTCGATGGTCAGATGCGGTACATGAACCAGGTCGTTTTCGCGAATCCCGAGCTGAAAGAGCGCTTTCTTGCGCGGCTGCTCGAGGCCTACCGAAAATGGGACCAGGACCGAAACGCTCCCTGAGACGCTACATGCGCCAGCGGATGAACTCTTCCAGAGAAGTCACTCCCGCGCCTACCTCCTTGAGGCACCGCTGGCGCAACGTCTCCATTCCAGCGTTTCGTGCCGCTTGATCGATCTCCGACAGACTGGGCCCGGCGCCCAGCGTTTCGCGAAAGGCCTGATCGACCACGATGAGCTCGAATAGCCCTTTGCGACGGCGGTATCCCAATCGATTGCAGTAGCTGCAGCCGCGACCTTTGTAGAGTTTGAGAGTCTTCGCCTCTCTCGTCGAGATCCCGTAGCCGCTCAGCTTGTCGGGGTCGGCACTGATGCCTTCGTCCCGACAGTGAGGGCAGATCCGTCGAACCAATCGTTGATTCATGACGAAAGTCAGCCCACGCGCGAGAAGTGAAGGTGGGACCCCGAGCTCGAGAAACCGGTGAACCGATTCCGCCGCGCCGAACGCGGGGAAGGTCGCGATCACTTGAAAGGTCGTTGCGAGCTGGGAAGCCAGCGTGGCGGTGGTCCGGTCGTTGAGCTCGAGAATGAAGACCACATCGGGTTTTGCGCTGGCGGCCGAGCGAAGCGCTGCGGAGTAATCGATGCCTTTTTCTTGGTCCACCTGCAATTGCTGGACGTGGGGCACCTCCCATTGAATCGCTCGCTCGATGCTGACGACGCGCCGCTCGGATTTCACGACGTAGTCCATCAGAGAGTAGGAGGTCGTCATCGCGCCGTTGTTGGGTGGAGCGCTCAGCATGATGAGCCCCGAAGGGGCATCGATGGCGCGTACTAGGAAAAGCTGGTCGGCGGGAGACAAACCCAGCGCGGAGAAGTTCTTCAGGAAAAAACGCCGGTCCACGAGCTTCATGCCCACGCTGGTTCCGAGTCGCGTCGGCAGGGTTTGCACCAGCAGGTCGTAGTCGCGCCCCTCGAGTACGATGCGGGCGCTTCCGTTCTGGGGCTTGTCTTCACGGCGGGCGTCGAGCTCTACGAGCTGGTAGATCCGGGTGAGCATGGGCTCAAGTGCCTCTTTCTTGAGAGGCTTCACCTTGTAGAAGAGCCCGTCGATGCGGAGTTTGACCCCCAGCTCCGTCTGCGTAGGTTCCAGATGAATGTCGGAGGCCTCGCGTCGGGCCGCGAGGGTGAGCAGATGCTCGAGAATCTGGACCGGACTCGAGATCGTCGCGGGCGCGGGCGTGACTTCGAGATCCTGTGTGTCGACGAGAGGCTGATAGCCCTGATAACGAAGGGCGTCATCTATGTCTTGTTCGGTGACCCAGCCACGACCGAGGAGTATCTTTCCCAGCAGGCCGCCGGTGCGCTCCTGCTCGCGGAGGGCCTCCAGAAGCTGAGGGGTCTTGAGCTTCTGGTTCCGGATCAAGATCTCTCCCAGCCGGTCGAGACCGCGCTCGAGCATCGAGACTTCGCTCTTCAGTGCGTCGGGAGCGGAGTCCCAGAAGACTTTTTTGTACACGTCGTCCGCCGGGCAGAAGCAATTCAGGCAGAATGGACAGAGCTTGGACGGGTGTTTGGGATCACAGCTGCACCAAACCGCCTCGACTGCTTCGAAGTCGTTCAGGCAATTCCAGCAGCGAACCGTGTAGGTATCGGTGCTCATCCATATCCGCCGCTCGCGCAGAGAGCAGCGCTCGTTTCTCGCTCGAATAGAAACCAAGTATATGTGTCGACTAGTAGAAGTATCAACCTGCAGAGGAGCCGTGACGATTGGATTGACACCCCGTCGAGCACGTGCTAGCGTTCGCCGCCGAATCATCGAGGACCCGCGAGATCGTTTTGCCCAGGCGCACTCCGCTCTATTCGCTTCACCGGGAACTGGGAGCCCGAATCGTAGACTTTGCCGGGTGGGAAATGCCCGTAGACTACGGCGGCGTGGTAGCGGAGCACATGAGCGTCCGCGAGGCAGCGGGCCTGTTCGACGTGAGCCACATGGGGGAGTTCTTCGTAGAGGGCTCGGGTGCCGAGGCCTTTCTCCAGCGCCTTACCCCGAACGACGTCTCGAGGCTCGCGATCGGCCAGGCGCAATATTCAGCGCTCACGACCGAACGGGGAACGTTCGTAGACGACGTCCTGGTTTATCGGCTGGACGAGCTGCGCTATCTCATGGTGGTGAATGCCGGCAACATCGAGAAGGACTTCGCCTGGATCGAGTCGAGGAGGACGGGCGACGTTTCACTGCACGACGAAAGCGACCGATACGCCCTCCTCGCGCTCCAAGGGCCTCGGGCGGCGGCGCTCCTCGAGCCGCTCACGGACGTCGATCTTGGAACGATGAAGTACTACCGTTTCGCCCGGGGCAAGGTGCTCGACGAAGAGTCCCTCGTATCCCGCACGGGCTATACGGGTGAAGACGGCTTCGAGATCATGCTCGAAGCCTCGAGGGCGGAGCGGGTCGCGCGCGATCTTCTCGGCCGCGGCGTCGCGCCGGTTGGCCTGGCGGCGAGGGACACGCTCCGGCTCGAGGCGAAAATGCCTCTGTACGGAAACGATATCGATGACGAGCACACCGTGCTCGAGGCCGACCTGGGGTGGATCATCAAGTGGCAGAAAGGCGATTTCACGGGCCGAGAGGCCCTCGAGCGCCAGAAAGAAAGAGGCATTCCCCGCAAGCTGGTGGGCTTCGAGATGATCGATCGCGGCATCGCTCGGCACGGTCACACGGTTTTTGTCGGTGGCAAGGTGGCGGAGACCGTGACGAGCGGAAGCTACGTGCCTTATTTGAAGAAGAACATTGGGTTGACCTACCTACCCACCGAATATTGCGAGGAAGGGACCGAGATCGAGATCGAAATTCGCGGGCGCCGGGCGAGGGCGCGCGTCGCACCCACGCCGTTTTACAAGCGCGGAATGAAAAAGGATTGAATCCGCGTTTCCCAAACGCGCAACCAGGAGAGAATCATGCTGCCTGAGGATCGCAAATATTCCAAAGAGCACGAGTGGATTCACGTCGACGGAGATCGAGGGCGCGTCGGCATCACCGACTATGCCCAAGGGCAGCTCGGGGATGTCGTTTACGTGGAGCTTCCCCAGGTCGGGGCCCAGGTGGGGGCGATGGAGGTCTTCGGAACGATCGAGTCGGTGAAGGCGGTCTCGGAGTTGTTCTCTCCCGTGGGCGGCGAGGTGCTCGAGGTCAACCAGACTGTCGTGGATTCACCCGAGCTCGTCAACACCGACCCTTACGGAGACGCCTGGCTCATCGTGGTCAAGGTCGCGGATGCCTCTCAGCTGGATGCGCTGATGACCGCCACCCAGTACCAGGCCTACCTGGACTCGGAGAGTGAGGGTTGAGATTCGATCCCTTCACCCCGAGTGATCGGTTCGCCCCCAGGCACATCGGTCCACGCCCTCACGACGTCGAGCAAATGCTCGAGCTGCTCGGCTACGAGGACCTCGATGATCTGGTGGCCGATACCGTTCCCCATGACATCCGGATGACGACGCCTCTTGCGATTCCCGAGGCGAAGGGCGAGCACCAAACTCTGATGGAGATCCGTGAGCTGTCGCGGCAGAATCGGGTGCTGCGCTCCTTCATCGGTCTGGGATACCACGGTGTCATCACCCCCACGGTGATTCTCAGAAACATCCTGGAGAACCCCGGTTGGTACACGCAGTACACGCCTTACCAGGCGGAGATTGCCCAGGGGCGACTCGAAGCGCTCCTGAACTTCCAGACGATGGTCTCCGATCTCACCGGTCTTCCCCTCGCCAACGCGTCCCTGCTCGATGAGGCCACGGCGGCAGCGGAAGCGATGACGATGTCGGCGGCGATCGACGGCAAGAAGCGCGGGGTCTTCTTCGTTGCCGAGGACTGCCATCCCCAGATCATCGCCGTCGTGCGCACCCGAGCCGAGCCTCTCGGGATCGACGTGACGGTCGGGCCCGTCGATGCGGTCCGCGCGAACGGAGGACGGCTGTTCGGCATCCTGCTCTCGTATCCGACGACCGATGGACGTATCGTGGACTACGAGGCGGTTTGTCGATGGGCTCGGGAGCACGACGTAATCGTCACGATGGCGACCGACCTTCTGGCGCTGACCTTGATACGGCCCCCCGGCGAGATCGGTGCCGACATCGCCATCGGCAACTCGCAGCGCTTCGGGGTCGCCCTCGGCGCCGGTGGTCCTCACGCCGCCTTTCTCGCGACGCGCGAAAAGCACGCCCGGAGACTTCCGGGAAGGGTGGTCGGGGTTTCCAAGGATGCCGACGGCAAGGTCGCCTTTCGCCTGGCAATTCAGACTCGTGAACAACACATCCGTCGCGACAAGGCTACGTCGAACATCTGCACCGCCCAGGTGCTTCTCGCCGTCATGGCCGGCATGTACGCGGTCTACCACGGTCCCGATGGATTGAAGCGGATCGCCCGGAGGGTGCACGGTCTGGCTACGCTTTTGTTCGATGGACTTCGACGCAAGGGTCTCGACGTTGGCGAGACGCCATTCTTCGATACACTTCGGGTGCGGAACGCTGGGCGATTTGTTGGCGAGGCGGTCCGGGCGGGGTTCAACCTGCGCGCCTACGCCGACGGATCGGTCGGAATCGCGCTCGATGAAACGACGACCCTCGACGAGGTGAAAGCGCTTCTGGGAGTCTTCGGAGCGGAGCTCGTCGACCAAGCTGATGTGGAAATTCCCGCCCCTCATGCTCGCACGAGCGAGATACTGACTCACGAAGTGTTCCATCGTTACCACGCGGAGCACGAGCTGCTGCGTTACATTCACAGGCTGCAGGCACGCGACCTCTCGATGACGACGTCGATGATTTCGCTCGGTTCCTGCACGATGAAGCTCAACGCGACGACTGAGATGATCCCGGTTACCTGGCCGGAGCTGGCGGACATCCACCCCTTCGCACCCGCCGAACAGTGTCAGGGGTACGCGGAGATCTACCGCCAACTGGAGAGCTGGCTTCGCGAGATCACCGGCTTTGCCGCGGTCAGCCTCCAGCCCAATGCCGGCTCGCAGGGCGAGCTCACCGGGCTACTCGTGATCCGTGCTTATCTGGCGAGCCGGAGGGAGTCGCATCGAAACGTCTGCCTCATCCCGGTCTCCGCCCATGGGACGAATCCCGCGAGCGCGGTTATGGCGGGCTTTCGCGTCGTCGTCGTCGATTGCGACCCGAAGGGCAACGTCGACGTGGCAGACCTGAGGAAGAAGGCCGAGGCCCATCGTGACACCCTGGGTGCTCTGATGATCACCTATCCCTCGACGCACGGGGTCTTCGAGGCAAGCATCCGGGAGATCTGCCGCATCGTGCACGACAACGGGGGTCAGGTCTATATGGACGGCGCCAACATGAATGCTCAAGTCGGCCTGACTTCCCCCGGTCTCGTCGGCGCTGACGTCTGCCACCTCAACCTCCACAAGACGTTCTGCATCCCGCACGGAGGCGGTGGCCCGGGCATGGGCCCAATCGGTGTCGCCACCCACCTCGAGCCGTTTCTGCCCGGACATCCCCTCGCCGATCTCGGCGGCGCCCAAGCGATCGGCCCTGTCTCCGCGGCGCCCTACGGCAGTCCGAGCATCCTTCCCATTTCCTGGGCCTATATCCGAATGATGGGCGGCGACGGCCTCAAGCGGGCAACCGAGATCGCGATCCTCAACGCGAACTACATGGCGACGCGGCTGTCTCCGCACTATCCCGTGCTCTATACCGGCGAGAAGGGACGGGTGGCGCACGAGTTCATTCTCGATTGCCGGGCGTTCCGGAAATCTGCCGGCATCGAGGTCGAGGACATCGCGAAGAGGCTGATGGATTACGGCTTTCATGCGCCCACCATGTCGTTCCCCGTTGCTGGAACGCTCATGATCGAGCCGACGGAGAGCGAGTCGCGGCAGGAGCTAGACCGACTCTGCGAGGCTCTCATCATGATTCGCGAGGAGATCCGAGCGGTCGAGCGGGGGCGTGCCGACCCCGAAGACAACGTTCTGAAGAACGCGCCGCACACCGCGCTTCGTATCGTCTCGGACGAATGGAGTCATCCCTACACGCGCGAGCAGGCAGCTTTCCCTGCGCCCTGGGTTCGGGAGCACAAGTTCTGGCCTCCGGTCGCACGCATCGACAACGCTTACGGGGACAGACACCTCGTGTGCGTCTGCCCGCCGATGGAAGCGTACCATTGAAGTTCTCGATTGCCATGACTTGACGAATCGTCGCCATCGGCTCGCCACAATCGAACGACATACTCGAGCAGGGTGACGAAAGACTCAACCCACCCTGCGCGAGCGGAGCGAGCCCGGCGAGCTGGCCAGCGCCGCAAGCTGGCCGAGCTGTGGCGGCCGATCGATCACGGGTCCCGCCACGGCATTGAGCACGAGAAAAAAAATGAACCGCAAGCTGTTCCTTGCCGCCGTGCCCCTGGCGATGGTTTGCCTGGGCGGATGGGTATTCTGGGTCGAGCCTTCGTCGCTCGTCGTGCGCCACGAAACGATCGTTCTCCCCCGATGGCACGAGGAGCAGAGCGGGCTGACCTTGGCGCTCATGAGTGATCTCCACGTCGGCTCTCCTCACTTCGGCCTCGAGGCCCTCGAGAACGTCGTGCAGACGTTGAACGAGGAAGAGGAGCCCGATCTCGTTCTTCTCGCGGGCGACTACGTCATTCACGGAGTCCTTGGCGGTAGCTTCGTAGCCCCGGAGCAAACGGCCGCAGTTCTATCTCGTCTCCGTGCTCGCCTCGGGGTCTACGCCGTGCTGGGAAACCACGACTGGTGGCTCGACGGGGATCGCGTCCGGGATGCGCTGGCGTGCCAGGGGATCGCCGTCCTCGAAGACGAGGCGTTGCGGATCACCAAAGATCCATTCGATTTCTGGCTCGTTGGCCTAAATGATGTCTGGGAGGCGCCTCCGGACCCCGATGCGGTCGTGGCTCGCATTCCCGATGACGGCCTGCCGGTTTTGGCCTTCACCCACAACCCCGATCTGTTCCCCGCAGTCCCCGCACGAATCGATCTCACGCTTGCCGGCCATACCCACGGCGGACAAGTGCGGTTTCCATTCTTCGGCACACCGGTCGTGCCCTCACGTTACGGGGATCGCTATGCACGCGGTCACGTCATCGAAGCCGGTCGGCACCTGTTCGTGACTTCAGGTCTCGGCACGAGCATTCTCCCCGTTCGCTTTCGCGTACCTCCGGAGGTCGTGCTCTTGCGGCTCGCCTCGAGCGATGCTAGAAACGTTCCATGAAGCTCGAACGTCCAATCGTCGCCGCCGCCGCACAGGTGAGCCCGGTGTTCATGAAGAAGAAGGAGAGCATCGAGAAGTACGCTGCCGCCATCGAGGAAGCGGGCAGGCGCGGCGTCGACCTGCTCGTGACCCCGGAGACGGGCATTCCGACTTATCCGTACTGGCGCAACAACTTCGGTTACACGAGTCCGGAATCCGCCGCGCTCTGGAAGGACACGGTCGTGTCCTTCTACGACCAATCGGTCCGCATACCCGGACCGGAGACCGACGAGCTCTGCCGGGCCGCGGAGAGCGCGCGCCTCGTCGCCGTGATCGGACTCAACGAGCAGGACGACCGCGAGGGTTCGGCAACCTTGTACAACACGATGCTGTTTCTCGACCGAGATGGCACGATCTTGGGACGTCACCGCAAGCTCATGCCCACCCATCAGGAGCGATTCTTCTGGGGACGGGGCGACGCTTCGGACCTGCGCGTGTTCGACACGCATTTGGGAAAGCTCGGCGGGCTCGTTTGCTTCGAGAACCACATGACGCTGCTGAAAGCGGCCATGGCGATGAAGGGCGAAGAGATCCACGCCGCCTGCTGGCCCGGCTGGTGGAGTTACGGAGGAAAGTCGAACTCGGTGCGCGACATGACGGGTGAGGTCCGCCCCCTGTGCTTCTCCGATCAGGACTCCGCCATTCGTGAATACGCCTTCGAGACCCAGACGTTCGTGGTGAGCGCTTCGATGTATCTTCCAGAAGATGCGGTTCCCGACGACTTCCCTTACAAAAAGAGCGCTTCGTGGAAATGGGCCATGGGTGGAAGCGCGATCGCCAATCCTTTTGGCGCCTACGTCCGCGAGCCCGTTTTCCACAAAGAAGAGCTCGTCGTGGCCGAGCTCGACCCCCGCGACCGCATCGTGGCCAAGAACGTCTTCGACTGCATGGGCCACTACAGCCGCTGGGACGTCGTCTCGTTGCGGGTGCGGAGCGAGGACTTCGGCCCCACCGGACCGACGTCACCGCGTCGCCGCGTCACGACCGAGCAAATCGAGGCGGTGGCCGCGAGGTACGAGCTCTCGGCGGACAAAGTGGAGTCCATACTTCGCGACCTCGAGAGCCTCTCGGTAGAAGTCGAGGTCAGCTGAGCTCGGCGTTTCGCTCCCGTACGCCGAGCAGCTCTCTCTGAAAGGCGTTGACCAGCCGGTTTTGCTGGAGGAGGAAGTACCCCTCGACGAGGAGCGCGACGAAGCTGAAAACGAGCGAAAGGTACCCGAGCCCGCTGTGGATCCAGCTCGGAATGGCACGAGTGTGCGCGCCACCACCGAGAATGAACGTCACCATCAAGAGGACCATTCCCCCGAAGGCCCAAGGAAGCACTCTCGCCTTCAGGCGCCGGCTCGACGTGAGACGCTCCTGTCCGCGGCCGTGCTCCTCGACAGCGCGCTTGAGGTTGCTGCCCATCCCGACGAAGTAGAAGTAGGTCATCGTGTGGGTGAAGACCGCAAGCATCGAGGCGATCAAAGCGAAGATGAAGTGCCGGCCGAATGCGCCGCCCCCTTCGGGGATGCGAATCCCGTAGAATACCGTGACGGCGATGGCGGCCACCGAGAGGAGATGGAGCGTGATGAGTGCGAGAGTCATGAGTTGGGTCTTTATTATAGGTCTCTACCCAATCGTTCTTTCCGGCTCAGACGCTCGGGTGGAGCTCCTCGCATCGCCCGCGGCCGGGGCCAGCATGACCCCCTACCTCGGGGCTTCGGCGAGCGAGATGTACCTCAGCTGGCTCGAGCGATCGGAGAAGGGCTATAGCCTGCGGCTCGCTCGATGGGACGGTGAGCGTTTTTCCGAACCGACGACGGTCCGCACGGCGAACGATTTCTTCGCCAACTGGGCCGATTTCCCCTCGGTGCTCCCGCTCGAGGACGGACGCGTCGCCGTCCACTGGCTCGAGAAGGCGGGTGAAGGAACTTACGAGTACGACGTCCGGCTCTCACTCTCTCGAGACCGCGGGAGAAACTGGGATCAGCCTCGAAAGCTGCACCGCGATCGCACGTTGACCGAGCACGGCTTCGTCTCGCTCGCTTCCCACGGCCCCGATGGGCTCGCGGCGGTCTGGCTCGACGGGCGAAACGGGGGCGAGATGTCGCTCTACGCCACGACCCTCGCCGGAAACGAGCTGGGTGACGAGCAGCTGCTCGACGAGCGTGTTTGCGAGTGCTGTCAGACGGGAATGGCCGCCACGGATGACGGTTGGCTCGTCGCCTACCGGGATCGCTCGGCCGAGGAGATCCGGGATATCGCCTACGTGCGCCGCATCGGTGGAAAGTGGACGGAACCGAAGACGCTCAACCCCGACGGATGGAAGATCGAGGGTTGCCCCGTCAATGGCCCTCAGGTCTCTGGGCGTGGCCGCCGGCTCGCGATCGCCTGGTTCTCCGCGGCCGAGGACGAGCCACGGGTTCAGGTGGTTTTTTCGAGCGACAACGGCGAGAGTTTCTCGGCACCGATTCGGCTCGCGGCAACGTCGCCGGTGGGCCGGGTCGACGTCGAGCTGGTCGACGACGGCGCCGTCGTCTTCTGGGTCGAGCATGTCGAGGGAGGGACGGGTGAGGTTCGCCTTCAGCATGTCACCCCGGCGGGGCTTTCGGGCGGGCACGTCCCCGTGGCGCGCACCTCCTCGGGGCGCGCCAGCGGATTTCCGCGGGTCGCGATGTTCCAGGGCGAGCTCTACATCGCCTGGACCGAGTCCTACGAGCGGGGTGGCCAATCGCACGTTCACGTAGCGCGTGTCGCGCTCGATGGGGGAAACCAGATGAGGGTTCGATGAGACTTTCTTTGATGGCAGCGGCGTGGCTCGGTGTAACCGCGGTGGCATCGGGGCAGGGTCCCGACACGGTCTTTCTGGACGAGCTGACCTGGACCGAGGTCCGGGATCGAATCGCAAACGGAGCGACGACGGTCATTGTCGGTTCGGCCGGTACCGAGCAGAACGGACCTCACATGGTACTCGGCAAGCACAAATTCATCATTGGCAACGCCGCGGAGAGGATCGCCCGACGCTTGGGTAACGCTCTCGTCGCGCCCATCATCACTTACGTCCCCGAAGGGGGAATCGATCCGCCCACTGGACACATGCGATTTGCCGGCTCCATCACGCTTCCCAACGAGTACTTCAAGAAGATATGCGAGTACGCGGCGCGAAGCCTGATGGCCCACGGCTTCACCGACATCGTCTTCATCGGCGACAGCGGAGGGAACCAGGAGGGGATGGGGGAGGTCGCGCAGGCGCTGAACGAGGAATGGAGGGGCGGCAAGACGCGAGTTCATTTCGTGTCCGATTACTACTCGAAAAACGGCTTTCGCGAGTGGCTCGTCTCGCAGGGCGAGTCCGAGGAGGCGGTTGGCACGCATGCCGGTATCTCGGACACGTCGCAGCTTCTGGCCGTCGCCCCGCAGCACATTCGACTGGAGAAGCGAGCGCCCCAAGGTGGATTCGAGGAAAGCGGTGTGAGGGGAGATCCGACGAGAGCCTCGGTCGAGTACGGCGAGAAAGGTATCGAGCTGAAAGTCGAGGCGACTCTGAGGCAGCTGAAAGAGCTCATGGCCCGCCGTTGAGCGACGATGCGATGAAGATTCCCTGCCAGCGTCACCTCTTCGAAATACCGGACGACGTGACTTACTTGAACTGCGCCTATATGTCTCCTTTGATGCGCGAGGTGCGAGACGCCGGTATCGAAGGGCTCGAGCGCAAGGCCCGGCCGTGGACGATCTCGGCGGAGGACTTCTTCAGCGGATCGGACGCCCTTCGGAGCACCTTTGCCGAGCTCGTCAACGCGCGTGCTGATGACGTCGCGATCATCCCCGCGGCGAGCTACGGGGTCTCGACCGCGGCGAGGAGCCTGCCGCTCTCGGCGGGACAGTCCGTGCTGGTCGTGGAAGACCAGTTCCCCTCCAACATATATCCCTGGCGTGAGCGAGCGCGCGAAGTCGGTGCCAGGATCCGCACGATCCCACGACCCGCGGATGGTGACTGGACGCGCGCGGTGCTCGATGCTCTGGATGGAGACGTTGCGATCGCAGCACTTCCCCAATGTCACTGGACCGACGGCGGTCTACTCGACCTCGTGTCGATCTCGGACGCCTGCCGCACGCAGGGTGTGGCGCTGTCGCTCGACGTCACCCAGTCTGTGGGCGCGTACCCCATCGACGTTTCGCGAATCGCGCCTGACTTCCTCACCGCGGCAACCTACAAGTGGCTCATGGGGCCCTACTCGCTCGGCTTGCTCTACGTTTCCGAGCGGTGGCAGCGGGAGGGAACTTCCCTCGAGCACAATTGGATCCACCGGGCGAACGCAGAGAATTTCGCTCGGCTCGTCGATTACCGAGACGACTTTCAGCCGGGAGCGCGTCGGTTCGACGTGGGCGAGCGCTCGAACTTCGCCCTGGTCCCCGCCGCCGAAGCGGGCTTGCGCCGCATTCTGAGCTGGGGGGTCTGGAACCTCACGGAAACGCTCGGCGCGCTCACCGACGAGATCGCCGAAAGGTCCATGGCTCTCGGTCTTTCGGCGCTGCCGCGGGACAAACGAGCGCCGCACTATCTCGCGCTTCAGACGAAAGGGAAGCCGCCGGCGGATTTGCTCCCGAGACTCGCGGAGCACAAAGTCTACGTGAGCGTCCGGGGCTCTTCCATCCGGGTGACGCCTCACGTCTACAACGACGCCCGCGACGTCGTTCGCTTCATCGAGGCACTCGAGTCTTCTTTTTAGCGATTTGCCCCCACCTGAGGGCCGCGCCTATCATACGCCATCCCGATGAAGGTCTACCTCGACACCGTCCGAGAGGTCCTCGAGAAGGGAACACGAAAGGAGAACCGCACCGGGGTCGACACCATCTCCACTTTCAATATCAACTACGAGGTCGATCTGGAGGACGGCTTTCCCCTTCTCACGACGAAAAGCATTTCCTGGAAGAACATCGTGATCGAGAACCTTTGGTTTCTCTCCGGTGTCCCCGACATCGGTTTGTTGCGCCGGCACGGCTGCAAATTCTGGGATCCCTGGGTGGACGAATCGGGTCGCGTTCCCAGCGCATATGGGAATTTCTGGCGACACTTTCCCGTCCACCAGAATGGAGAGGCGACTTTCAACGACCAGATTTCCTGGGTGCTGAAGGAGCTGAAACGCGACCCGATGTCGCGTCGTCTCGTCGTGAGCGCCTGGGCCCCCGGAAACGCCCAGACGAGCGCCCTCCCGCCCTGTCATTGCCTGTTCGTCCTGAACGTCCAGAACGATCCGGGAGGGCAACCTCGGTTGAATCTTCATTTGACCCAGCGAAGCTGCGACGTCGCGCTCGGTGTTCCCTACAACATCGCCGGGTACAGTCTGCTCCTGGAGCTCTTCTCGCATTTCCTGGGTATCCGTGCGGGCCTCTTCGCGCACACGCTCATCGATGCCCACGTCTACACCGCGAAGCAGGACGGTTCCCTGTCGGAATACGACCACGTGCCCGGCCTGCGGGAACAGCTCTCCCGCGCACCGAGGGCTCTACCACGCCTGCGAATCGCACCGGATCTCCGTTCGCTCGATGACATCGAGGCGTTGCTGTCCGAGGATACGGAAACAGTGCTCTCCGCTTTCGAGCTCGAAGGCTATCAGCCCCATCCGGCGATCCATTTCAAGGTGGCGGTTTGACACGCGGCATCATCGCCGCCGTTTCTCCCGAAGGTATCATCGGCGTCGGAGGCCGCATCCCGTGGCACTATTCGGCCGACCTCAAGAGGTTCAAGCGCCTGACGATGGGCGCGACCGTCGTGATGGGCCGCCTGACCTGGGAGTCCCTACCCCAAAAACCACTCGCGGGCCGGCGCAACATCGTCGTCACTTCGCGAAAGCTCGAGGGCGTCGAGTGCTTTCCCACGCTGGCCGAGGCCCTCGACGCCTGCGAGGGCGACGTGTGGTTCATCGGCGGGGCGCGCATCTACGACGAGGCGATGGGCTATGCGGACGTCATCGACCTGGCGCTGGTTCCCGATCGCATCGAGGCGAAGGATGCGGTCTATTTCCCCAACATCGATCCGGGTGTGTGGGAAGCAGGCCCCGTCGAGACCGACCCTCACGATCCGCGGCTGAAGCACCGTATCTATCGAAAGCAAAGGAGAGACAAGGTGACCGAGTCGAGAAGACACGAATTCGTTTCCGCGCCCGAGCTTCCGAAACCCGTCGGACCCTATTCGCCGGGGGTGAGGTTGGGCGACCTCGTGTTCGTATCGGGCCAGGGCGGCGTCGATCCGGAAACGGGCAAGCTCGCCGACGGAGTCGAAGCGCAGACGGAGCAGGTTTTCAAGAACGTCGAGGCGATCTTGAAGGCGGCGGGGTCGAGCCTTCAGAACGTCGTCCGCTGCGGTGTGTTTCTAGCCGACATGGGGGAGTTTTCGAAGATGAACGCGGTCTACGAAAGGATGATGGCGGGTAATCGTCCCGCTCGCACGACCATTCAAGCCGCCGCGCTTCCCTTGGGACTTCTCGTCGAGATCGATGTGATTGCCTATCGCTCGACGGAAGCTTGAGGAAGTCACCGGATGAGGCTCTCCTAGGCTAGAATCTTCGACGGGAGATGCGTTTCATGAGCAGGTTTACCAGAAGCCTCACGGCCGTTTCGGCCATCATTTTCACACTCACGTTCTTCACCCCGTTTCTACTGGCGGGAAATGCCCCCGAGCGAGCGCGTCACGGCATGGTGATTTCACAGAATCATCTCGCGTCGCAGGTCGGAATCGACGTTCTGAAGGCGGGTGGCAACGCCATCGACGCAGCCGTGGCGACGGCCTTCGCGCTCGCGGTCACTCATCCGACCGCCGGCAACATCGGAGGAGGAGGCTTTCTCGTCTATCGTCCGGCCGCGGGTGAGCCCGAGGCTTACGATTTCCGGGAAGTGGCTCCGGCGAAGGCGAGTCCCACCATGTGGCTCGACGAGCGCGGCGAGTACAGTTACGAGCAGCACCACCTGAGCCATCTCTCGGTCGGGGTTCCGGGGACGGTGGCGGGCTTGCACCTCGCGTGGAAGGAGCGCGGAAGCCTGCCATGGGAACGCCTCCTCGAGCCTTCCATCCGTCTCGCCCGCGACGGGTTCCCGGTTACCGATGCTCTGGCGCGGTCCCTGGAACGCGCGCTCGAGCGCATGCGCCAGTACCCCGCTTCGGTCGCCCAGTTCTCGAAGAACGGCCGTCCGTACGAGATCGGGGACACACTGAAGCAGGCCGATCTCTCCGAGACGCTGATCCGGATCTCCGAAAACGGGCCCGCAGGATTCTACGAGGGCAAGACCGCCGAGCTCATCGAGACGGACATGATGGCGAACGGGGGTCTCATCACGAGAGAGGATTTGAAAGCCTACCAGGCCAAACGGCGAGAGCCGGTTCGCGGCACCTACCGCGGCTACCAGATCATCTCCATGCCCCCGCCGAGCTCGGGCGGCATCGTCCTGGTAGAGATGCTGAACATCTTGGAAGGCTATGACTTGAGAGGTGAAGGATTCGGCGCGGCTCGAAACCTCCATCGGATGGCGGAAGCGATGCGGCGGGCTTACTCCGATCGAGCGAAATACCTCGGCGACCCCGATTTCGACCATTCCATCCCCGTCGAGCGACTGACGTCGAAAGACTACGCCGCCGAGCTCCGCCAGACGATTCGACTCGACCAGGCGTCGACGTCGTCGCCCGAGAGCTTCGTTTGGTCTTCGGAAAGCCCGGAGACGACCCACTTTTCGATCGTCGATGCCGAGCGAAACGCCGTGGCTGTGACTTATACGCTCGAGTACGGTTACGGGTCGGGCATCGTCGTTCCCGGGGCCGGCTTTCTTCTCAACAACGAGATGGGCGATTTCAATGCCGGGCCGGGTCTCACCGACGCGAACGGGCTCATCGGCACCGAGCCAAACCTTGCCGCTCCCGGGAAACGCATGCTCTCGAGCATGACCCCAACAATCGTCGCCAAGGACGGTGTGCTCTTCATGGTCACCGGAAGCCCTGGCGGCAGGACGATCATCAATACCGTGCTCCAGACGATCCTCAACGTTGTGGATCACGGCATGAACGCCCAGGAGGCGGTCGACGCGGGTCGCATTCACCACCAATGGTTGCCCGACCGTCTCAACTACGAGCGATTCGGCTTTTCTCCCGACACGCTTCGTATCCTGAACTGGCTCGGTCACGAGCTTCGCGAAAACGATTCTCAGGGGGTAGCTCAGGTAATCGTCGTCAATCCCGAGGACGGGGTGCTCGAAGGCGGGCTCGATCGACGGGCCGCCGATGGCGGGGCGGCGATCTATTGAAGGCCGACGTTTTCGAGAGGAAATGTTCTTGTTCCGGCCTGCCGGAGCCGAAGCATTTGACCGGATGGCCCGCTTGAGATACCTTCTACGTCTCCGAAAAACTCGGTAACTAGGGACGAGGGGCGGGGCGCGTGAAATCCCGCCCGGCTAGTTGCGCGAGGAAAGAAGCGCGCCATGAAAGGCAGGAAACCAATGAAGGATTTCGTATCGAAGACAGGCACTCTCTGGCCGATGCTCGCTCTCGTAACGGCGGTGGTGGCTCTACCGCGCGGCGCCGGAGCTCAGATCTTTGGCTCGGACCCCGAAGGCCTCAAGATGACCGACAGCCTCATCAAGAAGGCCGAAGATGTGGTCAAGGAAGCCGTAACCGCCCGGGGGGAGATCGAGAAGACTCTGGGCTCCTACAATGCACTCTTCCAGAAGACCGATTCCAAGGAAATTCGTGACTCCTATAAGGGGATCGAAAAAGGGATCGAGCGAAGCGAAAAGCAGCGAGAAGAAGTTCGCAAGAAGGTGGACGAGATGAAAGTCGAGGCTGAAGCCTACTTCGCGAGCTGGAGCGAGAGCATCGAGCAGATATCGAGCGACAATTTGCGCAAGCGGAGCGAAGAGCGAATGGCCGAGACGCGCAAGCATTTCGACGGTGTGTTAAACGCGGTCGAGCAGGCTCGCGGGGAGTACGAGCCTTTCATCTCGAGCCTCAAGGACCAGTGGACCTACCTCGGCCACGATCTGAACCCGAGTGGTATCGCGAGCCTCAAGCCGGACGCGGAGAAATTGAACGAACGGGGAACGGCCCTGTTCAAAAAGATCGATGAGGGCATGAAGAAAGCGGGCGAGTATATCGACTCGCTGCGCTCGGCCAGGACCACCACGTCCTGACGCCGTTTCTCGAGCGAGCGCGCTCCGGCTCCCATCGCTCGGAGTCGGGGACGCGCTCGACGAGAACGATTCCTTCCGCTACGAATCCGTGGCCAGCTTCTTCAGCTTCTGGAACTCCGTCGACGTCATGATGTCGCGTCCCACTGCGCCGACGTCGACGCCGCTCGCGAGCCAGTAGCCGTAGATAAACCGTCCGATCGGGTCGGCGGGCCGCCCGAGGAGGAGTCGGTACGCCGTGTCGACTCGCGCCACGTTGACGGCGTCTTCGAGAATGTGCTTCACCTCGCCGATATCGCAGACCCCGAAGCCCGCCGCGGTGTCGAGGAGCTGCTGGTGCTCGGACGCGTGGGGCGCCCTTCCGAGCTCTGCCTCGAGCAGGCGGAAGGCGTCTCGCTCGTCAAGCGCCGTCTCACAGCTGAGGGCGGGGCGAGTTCTCCTCGCGACTTCCTGCAGGTCGAGACGATGGAGCTCCTCGAGCTTTTCGGCAACCAGCAGCCGGTATTCGGCGACGCGCGAGTCGGAAAGCGTCGCGAGCGAATGATACTGCCACGTCAGCGCAGAACCGAGGGCGGCGGCGAGGACGAAAGAACCCAGGTAAATCGCCAGCACCTGCGTCTTCAAACGAGTGAGCACTCTTTCCCCGATCACGATCTCGAGAGTTTGCTGATTCCTTTCTTCCTGACTCATGGCCGCTCCTGACTTGCTTACGACGGCACCATCCTACCGCGGAGCGAGCTCTTCGTAGAGTGCTTCGAGAGCCGACACGGACGTCCCCAGGGAATATCTCGCGCGCACCCGTCGTTCAGCCATCAGTCCCTTTTCTTGCAGGGCTCCAGGATCTCGGACGGTGTCGACGATGGCGGAGGCCAGGGCGACGTCGTCCCTCGGCGCGACGGGCAGGGTCGCGGGATTCAGGTCGGCGACGACGCCCACCCGGGTGCCCACGGTCGTCCGTCGACATGCGGCGGCTTCCTGGACCACGAGTCCCTGTGTCTCGTACAAAGAGCTCATGACCAGCAGGTCAGACGAGCGGTAGTAGTCGGGAAGCGCATCGTGTGCGACCGACCCATGAAAAAGAACTCGCTTCGCAACGCCCAGCTCGGAAGCGAGTCGCTGCAGTCCTTCCTTGGACGGCCCATCGCCGACGATGTGAAGCATGGCTTGCGGCAAGGACGGAATCGTCCGGGCGAACGCTCGGAGAAGCGTGGCCTGGTCCTTCACCGGCGTGAGCGAGGCGACGTGAAGGAGCTTGGGAGATCCCGCTAGCAAACCGTCCGAGGGCAGTCCTGGGCTGAATCGCTCGACGTCGACGCCTAGCGGGAGAAAGGTCACGCTGCGGTACCGCTCGCCGAGGAGCGCGGCGGTGCTCGACCCGGCGGTGACCCGGGTCGCACGCGCAAGAGCTCGGGAAACGAAGTAGCGGTTCAGGAGGCTTGTTCGGCCCCCGTAACCAATCTCCGGCATCGAGACGAGCTCCCCGCCGGCAATCGTGACGATTGCGGGCATTCGGAGCCATCGAGACGCCTGAATGGTGACGTAGCCGGGCTCGTCGGCCCAGAACGCGTGCATCACATCGAAGGATCGACGCATGTGCTGGGAAAAGATGATTCGGACCGCGCGTGCCAGGTGGAACGCGCGGGAAAGGCCTTTCGACTGGGCGCCACCCAGGGGGAAAACGCGAGCACCGTGGGCCCGATAGGGCCCAAGGTGGTGAGGATAGCGAAGCGCGAACACGCGGACGTCGTGCCGCTCGGAGAGAGCGCGCACCAGGCTCGTGATTGCCGGAATGCACCAGTCTTGATCGCTGGTAGCGAATCCGGGGAGCACGATACCCACGTTCATTTCCGAATCCCAGGATCTTCGGAATCGATGAGACTCACACGGCCTCCGCGAGGCGGGTCGCGTGCCACTGCGAGCGGCAGTGGCCGAAGATCCAGATCGCGGGAAGCAGCATGACGACGGTGATCGCGAGAAACGCCAACACCATACCCATCGAGCCGAAATGGGCTCCGAGGGGAGCGAGCACGCCCAGGGCGAGCACCCCTTCGGCCACGTACAGCGCGGTAAAAGGCTCTTTTTTGTGAGCCCGCAGATAACTTCCCATCGCCAGCCGAATCTGTTGCAGAACGCTCGCGGCCAGCAGGATCGCGCTCTCGTGGAGTGGAAGAAACCTCTCCGCGACGGGGGAGAGCGTCCAGATCGCGCCGCAGAACGAAACGGCGCCGAGCGTCGAGAACACCATCGATCGGGTTGCGGCGCGGCGAAACTCCTCGTCCATGGCCTGGTACTCGTGCCGAGCGGCGAAGACGGCGAGCCGCGGGACTCGAGTGGCGACGAACGAGAATGCCGTGGACGTCAGCGCGGTTGCGACGCCGAGGGTCATTCCCATGCGGCCCGCTACCTCGGCGCCATGGGATGCGAACAAGACGGGAGTGAAGAGGGAGAACAGCACGTACCCCCCGGCCGAGCTCACGGCGAACCGCCATTGCAGGGGCCAAACCTCTTGCCTCCAGGAGATTCGGGCCGACACGGTCTTGAGGTGGTCGCGAACGAAGCCGATGCCCTGACGCCCCAGCCCGGCGAGCCCCGTGGCGAGAGACACGGCCTGAGCGATCGGGATGGCGGCGAGGCCGCCCCCTCCGAGGATCGCGATGATTGCGGCGATACGATCCGAGACTGCCTGAGCGAGGCGGACGGCATAGACCTCGTCGACGCGGTTCACTCCCTCGAGGACGGAGAAGATCGGCGTGGTGACGAACCTTGCCCCAGTGAGTACGCATGACAGCCACCAAATGCCTTCCCAGGCTATGGATGTGTCGGGCGCAAACCTCCGGAAGTAGATGCTTCCCGAAAGCCCCAGTCCAACTCCCACGACCATGCCGCTTGCGACATACCATCGCAGCGCGATGCGAACGAGCGAAGCGAGGCGGGACTGGGACGGCGGTTTCGCCCATTCGTGACTCGCCAACTGTTGCACGACCCCGCCGAATCCGAGATCCACCAGGGTTTGAAACGTGAGAAGAGACAGGAACGTATAGTAGAAGCCTTGCTCTTCGGGCGAGAAGACGACGCCGACGAGCGCGAGAGTTGCGAGGCCCGAGAGGCTCCCCCAGAGCCGATTCAATACGGCGTACACCGTCGCCATCATCCGCTCTCGGTCACGAGCTTCATTCCCAGCTCGGCCACCTGGTCGGGCTCGTAGCGGGTCAGGCAGTGCACGTCCCCGAACCGACAGTGCTCTTCCATGCAATAACCGCAATCTAGATCGCCCGAGTCGAGACAAATCGACCGCGCGCCGAGCGGCCGTGACCAGTCGCCCCGGCTCGAGCCGAGAAGCGCGATGGTGGGAACCCCGGAGCTCCACGCCATGTGCATGAGCCCGGAGTCCTCGGACAAGACGAGATCGGCTTTGCGGACGATCGCGAACGCCTCGGCAGGCGTCGTTTGGCCGACGAGATCGACAAGCCGACCATCGAGCTCCGCACTCAGGGCATCGGCTTTCCCCTTCATCGAGGGAAGCCCGAGGACGAGAAAGATCGTGGGTCGGTCGTCGATCTTCTGCCACGCGCGGGCAAAGCGGGCGTAGCTCGCAATCGGCCAGTTTCTCGATGGAAAGGCGCCAGCGGGGTTGAGAACGACCAGTCGGTGCTCTTCTCGGAAGCCGGCTTCCGCGAGGAGGTCTCGTGCCCCTTCGTGCTTGCGGAGCACGAGGTTGGCATCGAGCCCGACCGGGCCCAGTCCTGCAGCGTCGAGAGCTTCTCCCGTCCTCTCTCCCGCGGGTCGAGGAGCGGTGGTATCGAACCGCGAGGCGCGAGCCGGGCGCAGGAGGCGGGTCACGGCGCGGGAGATCTCGTTGTTCTGCAGATCGACCACGACGTCGTAGCCCCTGGACAGGAGCCGGGGGAGGAGCAAGGCGGTGAAGAGGCACTGCAGCTTGAACGAGCGCCATCCGGCTATGGAGTGAACCCGAGAGAACAGCTCGAGGGAACGGGGAACGGACGCGAACTCACGGCGCGTGAGCAGATCGATCTCGAAATCGGGGTTCCGCCGTTTCACGTCGTTCAGATAGGGAAGCGTGATCACGACGTCTCCTAGGGCATGAAGACGGATCGCGAGAATGCGGCAGGATCTCGAACCGTTCGAGCGGCTCACGAGGATGGTCTCCGGATGGCCGCGGATGCTGCGCCCAGCGTCATCCAGAAAGTGAGATAGAGCGGTGTCGCCTCGAAGAGGTAGTCCAAAAGGCCGTGGACCAGTAGGCCCGTGAGCGAGCAAAGGATGGCCGCGTTCACGATCGGGATTGGCCTCGTCACCAGGCCGCCCAGGGCGGAGCCCATGAGAATCGCGAACGCGGCCGTGCCGAGGATTCCGGTCGTGGCGAGAAGCTCGAGATAGAGGCTGTTCGAGAAAGTCCTCGTGTCCCATTCGTCGTGACCGGCCGCTGGGCCGTAGAGCCAGCGAAAGTTGTCCGGGCCGACGCCGAGCAGGGGGCGGGAAGCAAACAGTTGAATGGCGCTCGTCCAGAGCTCGAGACGTCCGGGGCGCCAGACCGTCCGCGCCCGTTGCCGAGCCCTCTCCGGGTCAGCCTTCTCGACGTTGCCCACCGTGACCGTCACGGGGGATCCGAGACCCACCTTGTCGGAGAACCAGGTCGTGTGCTCGTGCACCATGTCCCAGACGAGAAAGTAGTTTCCCGGGGCGCTCGGTGCGCGAACCGTAGCGGCGAGCTCGATCGACTCCCCCGGCGCGACCTCACGTCCGAGCGAGGTTCGTTCACCCTCGATCGCGACCGGCTCGATGGCCTCGCCGCGTTTCCGAAACCAGCGATAGGACAGATGAATCGGTTTGGATCCGCCTCCGGCCCAAGTGAGCTTTCCGGCGTTGATGGCCTTGACGTTCGTCTTCGTGAGCTCACCGGATGCGAGAGCCAGGGACTCTTCTTCGGGCTCGATCCGTACCTGGTACCAGCTTCGATCGCCCTCGCTCGAGATTCGCCAACGGAAGGTGGGATCGGACAGAAAGGAGACAAGGGTGACGACGCAGAATGCCCCGTGCAGTCGAGCGAAGAACGGCGTCGTCCGGGTCAACGCCCAGAACAGAAACGTGCCTGTGAGCGCGCCCAGGAGAGCACCCCGCGAGTGGGTCAAGAGCACGCCCAAATACATGACGACCGCGGCAACGAATGACCATCGCGGTCTCGAGCGGGAAAAGTAGAGGGAGAAGGGAATCGCCGCGACGAGAAAGCCTCCGAGAAGGTTCGGATAGGAGAAGGTCCCGGTGATGCGCGGCGAGCCCCCGACCTCGAACGCCTGCGCGTGGAATGCGTGCAGGCCGGGGAGAGGCTCCGGCCAGGTTGCGCGCTCGACGAGTCCGATCGTCGCGGCGAGCATGCCAGCGATGGCGAGAGCCCCGAAGAGGATCGTGAATCGCTGGCGAACCGAGAGGGCAAGCGAAGTCGTGAAGAACACGATGATGCCCGCGAGGACGCGAAGGCTGGCCTTGAAGGGAAGGAGTCGCGGCTCATCGGCCCAGATCGTCGAGACGAGGCAAGCGGAGAAGAAAAAAACGGCGGCCGGTCCAAGAGGTACGGCCCCTCGACCCTCACGCGTGAGCGCGAGTCCGGAGCAGACCAGGAGTCCCCCGGCGACGAGCTCGAGGAAGCTCAGCTCGAATCCCCAAATCGTGCCGAGGGGCTTCATGGGCTCGAAGGGCAGTGCGAGCGCCAGCAGGGCGAGAGGGACGATGGCGCTCATGGTGCTCGCTCCGCGACGAAGACGGGAAAGCGGGCCGGAGCCGGCAGCCCTTTGACCCGGCAAACCAAGCGCCGGGCGAAGCGGTGGCCACCTTCGAAGGGAGCCCGGACCTCGACACGAAACCCGGCACGTATCAGCAGAGAGCGGAACGACTCGAGGACGAGAAACCCAGTCGTATGGTCGGCGCCGTCGATGCCGTATCGTGCGAGGTGCTCGGCTCGTCGCCGCTCGACCATCCTGTGGCCCGCGGCCTCGTCCTCGTAGGTCGGCGAATCGGCCACGAGGAACAGCCCACCGGGGCGGACCACGCGGCGAGCCTCGTGAACCGCGCGTTCCAGACAACGGGCATAGTGAAGCGAGCCGACGTGAACCACGACATCGAACTGAGCGTCTTCCAGAGGAAGCTCTTCGAACTCCGCGCGCGCTTTCGCCAGAAGTCCTCGTAACTGTCCCTCATCTGCGGCGTAGCGTGGCAGTGCGCCCAGGCCGTCCTCAGGATCGAGGGAGATGTCAGTGGCGAGCACGAAATGCCCCATCCGGGCGAGACGATACGAGAGCCATCCGTTGCCCGCACCGAGATCCAGGACGCGGAGCGAAGCATTGCCGAAGCGCGTCTCGATCTCTACCAAGAGAGTGCGAAAACTTCGAGCGCGCAGCTTCCAGATGGATCGGTGGCGACCGGTCGCGTCGCGCAGAGGAAGGCCGACGTAGTAATCAGGCGGGCCGCCCCATCCTTCCGCGCGTCGCACGGTACCGTAGGCCTGGAGAAACGGTCGGAGCTCGTTCTCGCGGTCCGAGCGAAGCAGAGGAAGCACCCCGTCCGAGCCCTCGATCCGCCGTCCTTCGGTCGGGCAAAGAACGTCGTAGCCGGCTGCGAAGGCCGAGCCTCCACATTCGGGACATCGAAGCCTGAAGAAGTCTTCGGTCGCCTCACAGCGAGCGAGCATGATCGACCTCGCGCACCGATTCCGCCACAGTCTCGGCGGCAGGCTCGATCCGGACCTTCCGAATGGCTGCGATCCTCGCCCCCAACGAGCGACTGTGGTCGTTGAAGTGAAGCTTGATGAGACCGGGCTCGAGCTTGACCGCGTCCGGATGGTCCGACCGTCGAACCCGTCGACCGAGGTACCACCCGAGAACCCCCCAGGACAGCTGCTCGATGAGGGCACCGAAAGGCACGAGGGCGCATTCCCAGAAGAACGAGCCGACAGTTTTGTCGCTCCCGCACTTGACCGGAAAGCGGTGATAACCTTGCCAGAAGTTCGGAAAGAACCGCGCGCCCCACGCGTTCGCCCATACCAAACGGAGGTAGTGAGCTCGTCCGAAGAGAGGCTTCATCCCCACGATCTGACTCGCGGTGAACGGGTCTCGCTCGGCGAGCTCGAGCCGATCTTCGGATACGAAGTAGTTCAGGCACAGAGTTCTTCTCAGCCCGAGAACTTTCATTATCACGAAGAGGTAGAGGGCCACCGCCCACGTGCGCCCTCGAGCCGTCACTACAAACAGATCGATGTCCCCGTCCTTGGCGTTGCCATGCGCGGTGGCTCCGGACAACGCGACCATTCGGACGAACGGAGCTCGGCGAACCAGCTCGATCGCATGACGGTTGCTGGCCAGAAGCGACTGGGTAGCGAGGCGCGCGTTGCGCCGAGTCGCGATGCTGCTCCTCTGACCTGCGAGGAAGTAGTACGGCGGCGCGCGGTCGATCCGATCCAGGAGAAGTGGGTCCTCCATAAGGAGTCGGGCGACTTCCTGTTTCGAGGCAGGGACTTCGATCAACGCGCGATGGATCTCGTCGAGCCTCATTGGAAAGTCGAACTCCGCCCCATAAGTGATCGTGTCCAGGATGGCCCGCGCTGCGCGCGAGTCCGACACCGGTCGAGGCCGCGCCCGAACGGTCGCGCTCCCGAGCGCCTCCTGGTACACCTCGAGCGTTTCGCTCACGGTGCGCTCCCAGCTGAACGAATTTGCGCGCGCCAAGCCCGTTTGTGCGAGCCGCTTTCGCAGCCTCCCGTCCGAGAGTCCCGATTCGATCCCGTCCGCGAGCTCGCCTTCGTCGAACGGGTTCACCAGAAGCGCGGCGCCCCCGGCAACTTCCGCGAGAGATGACGTATTGGACGTCACCACGGGAGTGCCGCAGGCCATGGCCTCGACGACGGGAAACCCGAAGCCTTCGTATAACGACGGGTAGAGGAACAGCTCCGCGTGGGAGTAGAGCGCGGGGAGATCGCCTTCGCTGACGTAGCCGAGCCTCTTGACCCGGCTCTCCAGGCCGAGAGTCTCGATCGTGGCGATGAGCTCCGACGAATGCCAGCCCAGATCCCCCGCGAGGTAGAAGCGGTGATCCGGAAACCGAGTGGCGATTCTGGCGAAAGCACGGACCGCACGAACGAGGTTCTTCCGCGGCTCCAGAGTGCCGACGTAGAGAAGGTAGGGCCGCTCGATGACGTAGCGCTCGGCGAGCGACGCCGCAGTCGCCTCGCTTCGCGATGGGCGAAACTCCGGATGGGGTGCGTGGGGGATGGCTCTGATTCGCGCGCGATCGATGCCGAACCATTGTGCCACGTCCTCTCGCGCCGACTCCGAGGGGGTGATGAGATGACGGGCGCGTCGGGCGATCTCGGGCGAGAGCGTCTTGGTCAGTAGGCGCTTGCGCCAGGTGTGGTGGCGTGGCATGAGCTCGAGCGTCATATCGTGCACGGTCACCACGTAAGGAACGTCGGTGAAGTAGGGTCCGAGAAAATTCGTGAAATGACAGAGATCGGGGCGAAGACGTTCGAGCACGAAAGGGAGCACTGCCTGCATCCAGACGGCGCGGACGGGAAAGCGACCCTCGAGGACGTTGCGCGTTCTCGGAAACTCCGGGAGATCGAGCCGTCGATTCGAGAGGACGAGAACCTCGTCGACTGGATTGGCTTCGCCTCCCACCTGTGTCAGCCGTTCCAGGAGGCGCTCGGTGTAATAGCCCACGCCGGTCTTGTTGCCCCGAATGGTCGTGGCGTCGAATGCTAGGAGCACGACGAGAGCTCCTGTGTCTCGAGGGTGTTTGGCTTTGCGGGGAAGAGAACGAGGTCCGCCATCAGGCTCGAACTGACGATGGTCAAGCTGAGCTCGGCGATGAGCACCGCGATCGCCGCTCCCGTGGCGCCGTACGAGGGAACCAGCATCACATCGAACGCCACTCCCACAGCGAGACGCACGGCGATGGCGGCGACGAGTCGCCTCATTCGGTGCGCCGCGATGAGGACGTGCGTCGTCGAGGCGTTGACGAACACGGCGAGAAGCGCGATGCCGAGATAGGCGAGAGGTTTCGCCGCCTCGCGGAAACCCTCGCCATAGAAGGCAACGGTGAGAGTCTCCGCGAACAACGTGAGGACCGTGACGAGTGGCAGGGCGAGCGCGAGGGACCACGCGAGAAGCAGACGCGCGAGCGAGGCGAAGTCGCTCCTGCCGAACCGCGAGGCGAGCAGTGGAAACGTCCCCGCGGCGAGCCCGCCGGACAGCACGAATGTCGCCTCGAACAACCGAAAGGCACCCTGGAAGACACCCGCTTCGTAACTGCCTCGAAGGGCGGAAACGATGAAGAGATCGGCCCGCAGGTAAACGAGAGTGATCACACCGGTCGTTGCCAGCGGCACGGCTTCTCGCAGCAGCGTTGCGGTGCCGGTCAATGACACGCGGCCCCAGTCTCGGATCGTCGCCGCGGCGGCGGCAAGAGCGAGCAGAAGCACGACGAGGCTCGCAATCGCGAGTCCGAGCGCCAGTTTCTCGGTGGATTCCCCTCGGGTTACGGTCCACGCCGCCGCCAGGATCCAGCCCGCACGAAGCAGAGCGAGCAGGGCCCCTTCTCGTCCGAGCAGGCCGCGGCTTCTCAGAGCGACTCCAAAGAGCTCGACCCAGGAGCCGAGCAACTGCGCTGCGAGAAGCAGGAGCAGGAGCCTCGAGGAGGAATAGACGAAAGCCCCGGCAGCCACGATCCCTGTCAGCGTGAGCTTCGCGGCAACGGCGCTGGCGAGCACCCTGGATGCGTGAGAGCTCGACATCGCTCGCAGGCTCACGAGATGGAGGCCGATATCGGTCAACTGGGCGATCATGAACGCCCCGTACCAGTACACGGCGTAGCTTCCGAAGCCGGACGCGCCCAGACTGCGGGCGAGCAGAATCGAAAGAAGGAAACCGAGCAGCCGTCCCAGGACGTCCCAGGCCAGCTTGGTCGAGCCTGCCGCGAGCGCCTGTCGTGTTAGCTCGCTCACGCGGATATCCACGTGAGGAGAAGAAGCAAATCGCGTGCCTTGGACGGAGAACCCCCAGCCGTGGGCCGGTTCTGCGTCAGAAGCGTTCCGCCCGTTACCGCGCTCGTAAACGGATTACGTAATGAGGAAAGTACCGAGTGCTAACGCGGCTGGGCCTCGAACCCGCCTTCGACCGTCGACCGTTGAGAGCGCACATCTGGATTTGCTTTGCGCGACCAGTTCGACACCGCGATGCGAGCTTCGGTCCATCGTGCGAGATTGGCGAGGTAGCGCGCTAGTCGCATGGGATGGAGTGGGCTCCCGAGCTCTCGCCGTAAGCGGAACTCGCTGTGAACCAGGCGATAGAGAGCCCGGTAGAACTCCGGCGGGTAGGTTCCGACGAACATCAGGTCGAGGTCGTCACTGTGCGCCCAGTTCGTCTTGACGGCAAGCTCCGCTCGAACGCGCTCGAAGAAAGGCGTTCCCGGCAGCGGGTAGCTGACCGATATGCCGATCTCATCGGGCGCCGCGCCCCGAACGAGAGAGCGGGTCCGGGCGATATCGCTCCACCCCTCGCCGGGGTAGCCGAACTGCAAGAAGAAGCCCACGGCAATGCCTTCGGCTTTCAGCAGACGCGTGGCATCGAAAATCTGCTCGACCGTCGTCCCTTTGTCCATCGCATCCAGGATTCGCTGCGATCCGCTCTCCGCCCCCACCCATACGCTTTCGCAGCCCGATCGTCTCAGAGCTCGCGCCACCCCGACGTCGATCAGGTCGACTCGCGCCTGGATCTTGTAGGGGGTCTCGCAGCCTCGGGACTCGACTTCCTCGGAGAATGCCTCGACCCAACCCGGCTTCAGACCGAATATGTCGTCCGCGAACCAAACGTGATCGGGCTCGACGGTTGCCTTGAGCCATGCGAGCTCCTCGGCGACCGACGCCGGGGACCGGACGTTGTAACGCTGTCCGTAGATCGGCTTCGCGCACCAGTTGCAGCGATAGGGACAGCCGCGGGTCGTGACCATGTTGATGGAAAATCGCGTATGTCGGGCTCGCCAGGCCCGGCGGTAGCGCTCGACGTCCACGAGGTCCCAGGCGGGGAAGGGAAGATCGTCCAGATTACGCAGGAATCCGCGCGCCGATGTCTTCACGACGCCTCCATCGCGATCGACAAATGCGAGCCCCGCGATTCGCTGCACTTCATCACCTCTGCCAGACGACAGCGCCGACGCGAGCTCGAAGAGTGTTTGCTCGCCTTCGCCAAGTATGGCGAAATCCATCGGCGTCTCCAGATAGGAGCTCAGGTGATCGGTGGCGTCCGAGCCGTGCACCGCGACGAGGGCCCCTTTGGCTCGGGCCAGCCTGGCTTTCGCACGCGCGGCTTCACGCATGTTGGTGAGACACATCTTGGACAGATAGTTGAAGTCGTCCTCGTAAATGGCGACGAGATCCGGACGGAAGCTTTCGAGATCGGCCTCGAACTCGCCGTGGCCCGAGGCGAGCATCGAGTCCGAGAGGCGCACGTCGTGCCCACCCTGCCTGAGCCTCGCCGCAGCGTACAGCGTTCCGAGAGGTGGATAGGGCTCGAGGTTCGACGCCTGTTTGGGATCCAGCTCGAGCTGGTAGGCGGGCGAGAAGAGAACTTTCATTCGAACCTATGGTAGCTCAAGCAGGGTGATGACAAACTCAGCCCACCCTGCGCGAGCGGAGCGAGCTCGGCGCGCCTGCCGCGCCGTAAGCAGCCCGAGCCGTGGCGGCTCGATCGACTACGGGTCCCGCCACGGCCTTTGAGTACTCTCTATTTGGAAAAAGTCCCTGAGCTATACTCGGCGCGGCCGATGATGAGGACCGCGCTCTGTCTTGCGCTAGCCGTGTCCGCGTCTGCCTCCGAGCGCATCCGCTATGGTGGAGAACTGATCGCCAATTACTCCGCGCGCGACGAAGGCTATTTCAATTTCGTGCAGTACGACCGCAGCGGCCTGAGAATCTTTCGGGTCAACTTCGCCGCCGAGCTCCACGCGAACGATCATTTCGCCTTCCTGACCGAGATTCGCACCGATAATCTCGATGTTCCGTTGCCCTACGCGCTCTACGTTCGCCTGAAGCCGTGGGCCGGGCGTTCGGTGGACATCGACATCGGAAGGATTCCTCCCGTCTTCGGTGCGTTTGCGCGACGACGCTACGAACAGGACAACCCTCTTATCGGCTACCCCCTCGCTTATCAGTACCCCACGGTGATTCGAGCCGACGCCGCGCCGGCGTCCGTATCGGAGCTCCAGTCGCAAAGAGGCAGGGGAGCCATGGTCTACTATTCCATCGGCGATCGATCGTTGAGCTCGGGTCTTCCCCTATTCAACCCTTTGAAATGGGATACGGGTGCCTCGGTGCGCGCGGCCAACGAACGGCTCGAGGCTGCGCTGGCGGTGACACAAGGTACGGTGACGAATCCTCTGGTCCGGGACGACAACTCGGGAAAACAGCTCGCCGGTCGCCTGGGATGGCGCCCCACTCCCGCATGGATCGTCGGGGTGTCGGGAGCGCGAGGCGCCTACGTAAGCGATGAGGTCGGTGCCGAGGGCTTCCAAACCGCGTGGGGGATGGACGCGGAGTTCTCGCGGGGTTACTGGATCGTCCGTTCGGAGGTGATCTGGAGCCGATGGGATGCCCCTACGCTCGACGTCGGCCCCCTTGACGCGCTCGCGTGGATGATCGAAGGCCGATACAAGCTCGCGCCGGGTTTCTACCTTGCAGGCCGAGCCGATCGCCTGGGCTTCTCGCAGGTCGTTGCGACGTGGGACGCACCCGTGAGCCGGTTCGAGCTCGGTGTGGGTTACAACTTCCATCGACACGTGCTCGGCAAATTCTCGATTCAGCACAATCGCAGGGACGGCGGGCGGGTAAGATCGGACACGATTCCCGCCGCACAAGTCCTCTTTTGGTTCTGACGGGATGGCTCGAATCTTTGGACTCGCCCTCGCGACGGTCCTCGCAGGAGACCGGGGCGCGGGTCAGGCCGACCCTCCGACCGGGGCCATCGTGGGGCGTGTGGACGTCAGGCTTCCTTTGAGCCCGCCGCGCGAGCGTCCCTCGATCCGGGGGACGAGCTCCTGGAAGACGACGGACAGGGGGCGGCCCGATCGGAGGCAGAGCGTCGTCTACATCGCCGTGGCTCGACAGGGCGCTTTCGAAGCGAGCGCGAGGCGGCGTGCGACTCTGGACCAGAGGCAAGAGACCTTCGTTCCCTACGTTCTGCCGATTACCGTGGGAACGTCGGTCGATTTTCCCAACAGCGATCCCTTCTTTCACAATGTCTTCTCCCTTTCCAAGACGAAGCGCTTCGATTTGGGCCGCTACCCGAAGGGCGAGACCAAGTCAGTGCGTTTCGACGAGCCCGGCGTCGTCCGCGTGTTCTGCGAGATTCACTCGCACATGAGCGCATTCGTGCTGGTCTTCACGCATCGTTATTTCGATGCGACGGGGCCCGATGGTTCCTACCGCATCGACGGCGTGGCCCCGGGGACTTATGATGTCGTGGTCTGGACCGATGGGGAGGATCGAGTGCGCCGGAGCGTAAGGGTGAACGGGGGAGAGACGACCGAGATGGATTTCGTGGTCGAGTGAAGCGCGCGTGAAAGCCATATCGTCTCTCAAGAACCGCGTCTTTCTCGCCTCGGCATTCGTGGCCGTCTTGTCCATCGCGCTCGGGACGCATCTGGTTACCGTGCGTGTGCGTGCGGAGGCCGAGGCGGAGCTCGAAAGAGACCTGACGCGGGCCGCGGAGCTTCTCGAAGAACATTACCGCTCGCGCACCGAGACCCTCCATCAGATGGCTTGGCTCCTGGCCGACCTGCCGAGACTCAAAGCAGCCGTCGCCACCGGGGACGGTCCAACGGTTGAGCCCATCGCCCGCGATTACAAAGATCGTGTGGGGCTGGACGTTGTCGAGATCCGTGACGACGAAGGCGATGCGCTGGTAACCCTCGGCCGGCGAGGTGCCATGGAGGCCATCGAGCTCGCGACCCTCCCCATCGCCGTCGGCCCGGAGCCCATGGAGGAGCTGGGCACCCTGAGCGTCGGCTTCTACCTGGACGACGCGCTGGCGCGGGAGATGCAAGCCATCACCCAGAGCGAGATTGCGCTCGTCGCCGGCAAACGAGTCGTAGCCACCACGCTGCCGTTGGATGCTCGGCCCTTGGAAGACGATGATTTCGCCGTGAGGCAGGTGGCCATCGGCGGGGGAGGCCTCGAGGCCTTCGTCATGCGCTCGCGCAGCGAGCGGCTGTCGTTTCTGACCACTTTTCGCGAGGGGCTCGTCGTCTCCGCGTTGTTCGGCATCCTCCTGGCCGTCATTTTGAGCTATGCCGTTGCCCGCACCGTTACCCGGCCGCTGGGCGTGATCTCGGAAGTGATGAGGGAAATGACGTCGACGGGCGATCTGACCCGGAAGATCGAGCTCAGGGGCGTCCTCGTGGACGAGGATGCCACGCTCCTGGCATCGGCGTTCAATCGTCTCACCGATGCGATCGCGCAGTTCCAGCGTGAAGCGGCTTCGAAGGAGCGGCTTTCCGCGCTCGGAAGAATGTCGACGGTGCTCGCTCACGAGATCCGTAATCCTCTGATGATCATCAAGGCCTCGCTTCGCAGCCTTCGTCGCGACGAACTCTCGAGCGAAGAAGTGGAGGAAGCCGCGTTCGACATCGACCACGAGGTCACTCGGTTGAACCGTATGGTGGGCGACGTGCTCGATTTCGCGCGGCCGATCAAGCTCGACCTGCGACCGGCCGACCTGAATGCCATCTGCAGCAGCGCCGCCGAGGCCGCTTTCATCGGGGCCGACTCCCTCAGATACGAGCTTCGTCTCGATGATCGTCTTCCCCTGGTGGTGACCGACGGCGAACGCCTCCGCACCGCGCTCGTCAACATCTTGGCTAATGCCAGAGAAGCGGTGGTCGCCGCCCCCCCGCGGAGCGGTAACCACGACGCCGACGTGGAGCTCGAGACGCGCGCCGAGCCGAGCAACGCGATCACGATCTTAGTTCGTGACCGGGGAGTGGGCATCCCGCCCGAGGATCTTCCCAAGATCTTCGAGCCCTATTTCACCGCCAAGCGCAGCGGGACAGGCCTCGGGCTGGCCATCACGAAGAACATCGTCGAATCTCTCGGCGGCACCGTCGTCGCCAGAAGCCGACCGAGCGCCGGAACGGAGATCGAGATCGGCCTCCGGTCGAAGCTTCCCGAAGGGGCGGGAGTGTAGGCGGCTTGCGAGGCACCATCCTGCTCGTCGACGACGAGGAACGGATCTTGAAGACCCTGGCTCGTGCCCTCCGGGATGATGGCCACGACGTTTTCGTCACCGCGAGCCCCATCATGGCGCAATCGATGCTCGCTGAACGAGACTTCGACCTCTTGATCGTCGACAACCGCATGCCGCAGATCTCCGGCTTGGAGCTGATTCGAACCGTGGTGGAAACGAGCGTGCCCGGAGAACGACCCGAGATGGTGATGATGACGGCCCATGCCACCGTCGATAGCGCGATCGAGGCGATGCGACTCGGGGCTTTCGACTATCTGCAGAAGCCCTTCGAGGTAGACGAGCTGCTCGTCGTCGCCGGCAAGGCGCTCGAGCATCGCCGGCTGCGCAACGAGCACCGTTACTTGCTCAGCGAACAGAAAACCGAGTTCAACAACTACGGCATCGTGGGCACGAGCGCGGCCATCCGGGCGGTCATCGAGAAGCTCGAGCAGGTCGCCCAGTCCAAGAGCACGGTACTGATCACCGGGGAGACGGGAACGGGCAAAGAGCTCGCCGCGCGGGCGATTCACGATCGGAGCGCCGAGCGAGGCATGCCTCTCATCAAGGTCAACTGTGCCGCGATACCGGAGACGCTACTGGAGTCCGAGTTGTTCGGTCATGTCAAAGGGTCTTTCACCAGCGCCACGACGAACAAGAAAGGAAAGTTCACTCTCGCTCACGGCGGCAGTATCTTTCTCGACGAGATCGGCATGCTCGGCCAACCGCTCCAAGCGAAGCTCCATCGCGTGCTCCAGGAGCGGGAGTTCGAGCCTCTCGGCTCGGAGCGTACCGAGAGCGTCGATGTAAGGGTCATAGCGGCCACCAACCGCGATCTGAGGAAGATGATTGCGGCGGGCGAGTTCCAGGAAGACCTGTATTACCGGCTCAGCGTCATTCCCATCGAGCTTCCGCCGCTGCGTTCGCGGCGAGAAGACGTTCCCGCCCTCGTGGCGCATTTTGTGGGAAAGCACCGTAGAAGAACGGGAAAACACGTCGAACGGGTCTCGGACGAAGCCCTGGAGCAACTGTGCGTCTACGATTGGCCGGGCAACGTGCGCGAGCTCGAGAACACGATCGAGCGCGCGGTCGTGTTGACTCGCGTGCCGGTCATCGGGCTCGAGGAGCTCTCTCTGACCCCCTCGGTCGGCGAGAGGCGAGAAGGACTGCCGTCTCAGAAGCTACACAAGAACATCGAATGGGCCGAGAGGGAGTCCATCAGCCGCGCGCTCGAGCAGGCGAAGGGGCTGAAGAAGGGCGCGGCGGAGATCCTCGGCATCAGCCAGCGCGCGCTCAGCTACTACTTGAAGAAATTCGACTTCGACTGACTTTGGTGAGCCCTCAACGGCCGACGAAGGGGTTGTAGAGGGGCACCGAGGAGCCGCACCGGCGTTCGGACACGAGGCTCTCGTAGACTTCCTTCGGTACCGAGGGACCTTTTCGCGAGCAGTACTTGTCGAAGGCCTCGGTCAGGCTCGCGGCCAGCATCTCGTCGTTCATCCTCTCGATGTGGCGTCGCTCGAGCATATGGACCAGAGCGCCGTCCTTGAAGAGCGCGACCGACGGTGAAGAGGGCGCGATGCCCTCCATGTACTCACGCGCCCGCTCGGTCGCATCGCGATCGACGCCGGCGAAGACGGTTTTCAAGTGATCGGGAATGATCCCGTGCTGGAGCGCTCGCGTCACGCCGGGTCTCGCCGAGCCCGCGGCGCAGCCACAGACGGAGTTCACGACTACAAGGGTGGTCCCGGGCGCCTTCATCGCCTCGTCGACGTCCTGAACCGACGTCAGCGGCTCGACGCCGCATTGCGCGAGCTCCTCCCACATCGGACGAACGGCCTCGGGGTCATAGAGTGGTTGCATCGAGAATCCTTTCTTTCCAACGAAAATAGCACCGCGGCGACGCGCAATCAAATTGGCCCCGAGAAAGCTAGGCGCCGTTGTCCTGTCTGTGCCATGCTTGGCGCAACAGGCAGCGTTCCCATTTCGGGACCTCGGGGAAGTCCCGGCTAAACGGCCGGGACTTCTCCAGAAACCCGCAACAAAGACGAGCGGTCGTCAGTCTTCTTGAGAGGAGGCCGCCCAGGCGATGGCTCCAGCGATATGCGCCCGGAACAGCGGGTCCTGGTACGACTCGCTTGTGTGGCCGAGCGCCGTATAGAACGCGCGTCCTCCGAGGTTTCGATGGTGCCACACGACGGGGTGGTCCCCCATCGCATGCTCCTCGACGCCATAGCTCGTCTCGTCCAGCGACACGAGGACCTCCACCCGTCCCCGAGGATTGCCGTCGAAGGTGTAATGCTCGTCGGTTCTCACCCACGTCTCGGGAAGCATACGGGTCGCGGGATGGTCGCGTCTCTCGACTACGTAGCTGGCTGGCTGGATCCCCGGATGCGATTTGAAATAAGCACCTACGAGCTCTCGATACCAGGGCCAGTCGTGTTCGGTATCCGATGCGGAATGGATTCCCACGAAACCTTTGGACGAACCGACGAATTTCTCGAGGGCCGCTTGCTGGTCGCCGTTCAGCACGTCTCCGGTCGTCATGAGGAACACGATCACGTCGTAGCTCGCGAGATTGTCGGCTCGGAATACGGCCGAGTCCTCGGTGGCATCCATACGCCAACCCCGTTCGTCCGCGATCGCCTCGAGGGCGCGAACGCCGTCGGGGATCGCCTCGTGCCTGTAGCCTTCGGTCTTCGAGAAGACGAGCACGTTGATGGCAAACAGGTACGCGGCGCCCATGGCGACGTCAATGATACGCCATCGATCTCAGAACCGCAGGGCGATTCCGCCCGACACCTGAAAGTAGGTCGGCTCGAACGTGACCGGCTCGAGCTTGTTCTCGAGCTCTTCCAGGAGCAGCTCCTCCAACCGGGTGACGGGCTCGGCCGATCGGGTCCAGGTGAAGGTCGCGGTCCTGAACCGGAAGAAGCGTGCGTCGGCGACGAAAGAGACCGTCTCGGAAAGCTGGACCTCGACCCCGGCCCCCCCGTTGAAACCGAGCCGCCCGGCGTGTTCTTCGGTGGGGAGCGCCTCGGCCTCGACGGCGACCGTCGCAGGCTGTACCAGCTCGATCCCGAGGACGCTGACGCTCAAGCGGGCGTTCTGAATCGCATTCAGCCGAAGCTCCGGAAGGTAGCTGACCCCGCCCGAGGCCACGAAGCGCGCTCGCCCTCCGGTTCGCGCCTTCACGTTCAGGGACAGCGGATACAGCCGCTCGACGTCGACGGTGCCGGTACCGAGATC
>DATIBD010000130.1:0-6381 GCA_035457705.1 Vicinamibacteria bacterium | reverse complement strand
TCTCTGTTGTTCTTTTGCGTACTGACGATCGCACCGGGGATCGCGTTCGCGCAAGACACCCCGTCGGCACCGCCTGCGAACGCTCATGCGAAGCTCTACGGGAGCGGTTGGGAGTGCGATTGGGGGTATGAGAAAGTCGGTTCTTCTTGTGTCGCCATCGACGTGCCTTCGCATGCTTTTCTGAGCTCGTTCGGAGACGGATGGCAGTGTGAGCGCGGATACCGCGAGATTGAGGAAAGATGTGTGGCAATCGAAGTGCCACCGAATGCATTGCTGAAATCTTCCGGGCACGACTGGGAGTGCACCCGCGGTTACCAGGATGTCGAGCAGTCATGCGTCGCCATTCAGGTCCCCGCCAATGCTTTTTTGGATTATTCCGGAGACCGATGGGAGTGCGACAGAGGATACCGGCAGGTCAATGCCGCGTGTGTCCCCGTCGACGTGCCTGTGAACGCCTTCTTGGATGCGCGTGGAAGCGGTTGGGACTGCGATCGAGGCTACCAGAAGTTCGGTGAGTCCTGCCGAAGCGTCCGCGTCCCGGCGAACGCGTACCTGGATCGCGCCGGCGACAGCTGGAAGTGCGAGCGGGGATTCCGGCGGTTCGGTGAGACCTGTGTGCTCGTCGAGATACCACAGGGTGGCTACATCAGGGGGTCCGGTAGCGACTGGGAATGCGATCACGGCCTCCGGAAGGACGGCTTGTCATGCGTCCCGGTCGAAGTACCTCCGAACGCGTACCTGAGGCATTCGGGCGCCGATTGGGAGTGTGACCGCGGTTACCAAAAAAGCGGCGGTTCGTGCGTTGCCTTCGCGGTGCCGGAGAACGCACACATCGCTTCCTCCGGGAACGACTGGGATTGCGATTCAGGCTATCGACGGTCCAGGGCGAGTTGTACTGGGAGCGAACAGTAGTAATGGGCGTTCCAACGGGGCTCACGCGTGGCTCTCAGGATGAGACAGAGAGCAAAACACTCTATGGTGGCCCTCGATTTGACAATCCGTGCACGAGGATTAGAAGGCGCCTTAACGAATTCTGCTTAAGAGCGCACTTTCTATTTAGGACGTTGAACGTCATCGAAGCCAAGTCAGGGACCGAAGGCGGCGGCGGGCGGCGCTGGTAAGCCCAATCGTCGTCACTGCCCCCAAATTTGTTTCGCGACGGCCCGAGACTTCGCAAGGTCTCGGGCCTTTCTCGTCAATCGCTCTCGCGCAGACGTTTCGGATCGGTTTGCGGCCGCACGCTTGCTCTGTTGCTCGTGGCGGGCGGCTTCGTCCTGTACGGGCTTGGACGGCGCCTGCCGTCCCTTGCGAGCGCGGGTGGGCGTGATACACTTTTTTGAATCGGTACGGCCAAATGAGCGGAGGCCATTTGCCCGAAGAAAACAAACCCGACTCCGAGCCCGCGAACGATGTTGGTGCAGAGACCGGGAGGACCAGCGAAGACAGAACCAACGCAACAACGGGAGAAAAGACGGACGGCGGTGACAACTCGGCCGTCGAGGCCGGACGGCCCACGCCTGCCCGCGACGGCGACGATTCCGGTGCAGGCTCGACGGAGCCGCCCGGGTTTTTCATCGTCGGAGTCGGTGCGTCTGCCGGCGGACTGGAGGCGCTCGGAGATCTCTTCGCGAGCATCCACATCGACGGCATGGCTTTCGTCATCGTCCAGCATCTCGCTCCCGATCACGAGAGTCTCCTGGCGGAGCTTCTGTCCCGATCGAGCAAGATCTCGGTGACGACGGCCGCAGACGAGGTGAGGGTCGAGCCCAATCATGCCTACGTGATTCCACCCAACACCGACCTCGGCATCATGCACGGAGTGGTCCATCTCATCGAAGCTCGCTCGGGCCACGGTCCGAGACAGCCCATCGACTTCTTCTTCCGGTCGCTCGCCGAGGATCAGGGGTCCTCGTCGATCGGAATCATCCTTTCCGGGACCGGCACCGATGGCACCCTCGGGCTCAAGGCCATCAAGGCTGCCGGCGGCTTGACCTTCGTGCAGGAGCCTTCGTCCGCCAAGTACGATGGTATGCCTCGGAGCGCTCTCGCCAGCGGGCACGCGGATTATTGCCTCGCGCCCCGCGAGATCGCGGAGGAGCTCACACGAATCAGCAGACATCCCGCGCTTGCCCTTTTGCCGAAACCGCCGACGCCTGCGCCTGCCGTCCAGGAACAGCTCGGCAAGCTGTTCTTTCTCGTGCGTTCCGAATTCGGGAACGACCTGACCTCCTACAAGCTCTCGACCCTCGAGCGCCGCATCGAAAGGCGCATGACGATGCACAAGATCGCAACGCTCCGGGACTACTTGAAGTTTGTCCAGTCCTCTCCCCAGGAGCTCGCGGCCTTGTACAAGGACATGCTGATCACGGTCACGAACTTCTTCCGCGACCATGAACCGTTCGAGGCGCTGAAAGACAGAGTGTTCCCGCGCCTTATCGAGGAGAGGGGCCCGAATGCCCCGATCCGAGTGTGGGTTCCCGCTTGCGCGACGGGCGAGGAGGCGTACTCGATCGCCATCTGTCTCCTCGAGTTTCTCGAAAAGAAGGGCTCGGACTCCCGAGTTCAGATCTTCGGTACCGACATCGACGTCGACTCGATTCAACACGCTCGGCGCGGGGTATATCCGCAGAACATCGCGCTCGACGTCTCCGCAGATCGGCTGAACCGGTTCTTCGTCAAAAAGGACAACGACTACCAGGTGAGCCGCCGTGTCCGGGACACGGTGGTCTTTTCCAACCAGAACATCCTGAAGGACGCCCCGTTCTCGCGGCTGGACTTGGTGAGCTGCCGAAATCTCCTCATCTACCTCCAGCCGTCCGCGCAAAGAAAGGTCTTGCGCACCCTGCATTATTCCCTGAATCCGATCGGCTTCCTGCTTCTCGGGACGTCCGAGAGCGTGGGGGACTCTCCGGATCTCTTCTCGCTCGTGGACCGGAGGACCAAACTCTACGCGAGGAAGCCGTTTGCTTCCTCCGGAGCGCTCGACATCGCCTTCGGCATGCCTGCGACTCCCGACGTCGCCCAACCCGCCGCCGCGACCCGGCCGATCGTCAACCTACAGACACTATCCGATCGCAAGGTCCTCGAGCTCTATGGGCCGCCCGGAGTGATCGTCAACGAGCATCTCGAGATCCTGCACTTTCGCGGTCACACCGGGGCCTATCTCGATCCGATGCCCGGTGCCGCCAGCTTCAACGTCCTGCGGCTCGCCCGCCCCGAGCTGCACATGGAGCTCAAGAGAGCCATTAATCGCGGTCTCTCGGAGCAGGTTCGCGTGATGACCGAGGTCACGTTCCATCACGACGGAAAGGCGAGCGCCGTTGCGCTCGACGTCGTGCCGATCCAGGAGCCGGAGACGAAGACCCGGTGTCTTCTCGTCATGTTTCATGAGTTGACTCCGCCCAAGGAGGTCCCCGTCGTGGCGGTGGACGGCGACGTCGCGCCGTCGCTCGCGCCGCTCGCGCACCGAATCCAGGAGCTCGAGCGCGAGCTGGCCCTCACCAAGGAGTACCTGCAGGACACGATCGAAGAAAAGGAGAGCACCAACGAGGAGCTCAAATCGGCGAACGAGGAGCTCCAGTCCTCCAATGAGGAACTACAGAGCACCAACGAGGAGCTCGAGACCTCCAAAGAGGAGATGCAGTCCACCAACGAAGAGCTCACGACCGTCAACGACGAGCTTCAGAACAGGATGGCCGAGCTCAGCCAGATGAGCGACGATCTTCACAACGTGCTCTCCGGCACCGACAACGCCGTCATCATCGTGGGAATGGATCTCCGAATTCGCCGTTACACTGCCTCCGCGGAGAAGCTTCTGAACCTCGTGCCCGGCGATGTGGGACGATCCATCAGCCACATCGACGCGTTTGTTGGCGGAGCCGCCGTCGAGCAGAGAGTCTCCGGAGTCATCGCGAGTCTCACTCCGGTGGAAGAGGAGATTCTTTGCACCAATCATCGCTACTACGCGCTGCGCATCGTGCCCTACAAGACGCTCGACCATGCGATTCGCGGCGCCATCGTCAGCCTGGTCGACATCGACGTTCGAAAGAAGGCCACGGAGATCACCCGCGATGTGGGACTGTACGCAGAGAGATTCCTCGGCGCGATTGGACATCCGCTCCTAATCCTCGACGCGAAGCTTCGGATCGTCTGGGCCAACGATCCCTACTACGAAAGGTTTCAGGTCACGGTCGAGGAGACCGTGGGCAGCAACTTTCCGAAGGTCTGGGCCCAGCCGCGGAACGACGCCTCGCTGCGCGAGGCGCTGGAGCGGACCCTGGCCGAAGGAACGCCTTTCCGAGATCTCAGAGTCCGGCATCTGTTCCAAGAGGGCCGGGAAAGGACCCTGAGGATGGGCGGAAGCCGCATCCCTGTGGTCACGGAGATGAGTTTGGTGCTCGTCTCCATCGAGGACGAACACGCTCGGGTACGAGAGGCGACAATGGAAGGATGAACGCTTGGGGGATCAAGATCTAGAGGGGTTGTCCAAGCCAGAGCTCATCCGGGAGCTGCGCAAGCTTCGAACGGCCGAGGTGCAGCTCCAGAACGTCGACCGCACCGATCCCGACCGGCTCATTCATGATCTTCACGTTCACCAGGTTCAGCTCGAGATGCAGAATCGGGAGCTCCGCGAGGCCCAAGGGCTTCTCGAGGACTCGCGGAGCCGGTACGCGGACCTCTACGATCTCGCCCCGGTCGGCTACTGCACACTCGATGAGAAGGGACGTATCCAGGAGATCAACCTGACCGGGGCAGCCCTCTTCGGCCTTACGAGGGAGCAGCTCATCGGAAAGCCAGTCAGCTCGCTCGCGTCGCTCGCGGGCAAAGACGTGCTCCAGAGCCACGTGAAGAAGTGCTTTCAGGAAAAGACGCGGGCGACGGGCGAAGTAACCCTCTCCGTCAAAGGGCAAGGCTCGGTTGTCATGCAAGTCGTAAGCGCCCCGGCGCTCGACACAGACGGCGCCGTCACCGCCTGCAGAACGGCGTTCACGGACATCTCCGCGTACAAGCAGCTCGAAGCCAGGCTTCGCTTTCTGGCCGATGTCGGCGCGGTCGCGTCTTCCCAGGGGGATTACGGGAAAACGGTCGCGGCCGTGGCCCGACTAGCGGTGCCGTTTCTTGCCGACCTCTGTGTCGTGGACTTGCTCGGGGATGACGGAACGCTGCGTCGCTTCGAGGCTGCCTTCGCAGATGCGAAGAAGGAGGCGGAGCTGGCCGAAAGCGTGAGGCAGTGGGGACCTTCGAGGGGACGTCGTACGCCGCAGGAGAGGGTCATCGAATCGGGCGAGCCTCTGCTTTACGAGGAGATCCAGGACTCGGCACTCGAAGAGATCGAACAAGACGAGAACCGGGCAAAGACGATGCGTGCGGTCGGTCTCAAGTCGAAGATGGTCGTGCCCCTCATGGCGCGTGGTCAGGTTTTCGGTGCGCTGACCTTCGTCGCGGCTGAATCCGATCAACGCTATACCACCGCCGACCTCGCGTTTGCCGAAGAGATCGCGCGGCGCGTGGCAATGGCGATTGACAATGCCCAGCTCTACGCGCTGGAGCAGAAAGGCACCCGGGCCCGGGAGGACCTGCTCGCCATCGTTTCCCACGATCTGAGGAACCCTCTGGGCACGATTTTGATGAGCGTCCATGTTCTTCTGAGCGAGGCGGCGGCGCACGACGAATGGAGAGCGCAAGGCCTGGAAAACCTCCAGCGAATCAAGCGCGCGGCGGAACGGATGAAGGCTCTGATCCAGGATCTCCTGGACACCGCAAGCATCGCGACTGGGCAGCTCTCGGTCGAGCGAACCAGGGTCGCGCCGGGCCCCGTCGTCTCCGAAGCGCTCGCCGCGATTAGGCACGAGGCGGCGGCGAAGTCGCTTCGTCTCCAAACCGTGATTCCAGCCGACTTGCCCCCTGTTTTCGCGGACCCGGGACGTCTGCAGCAGGTCTTCGCGAACCTCCTGAACAACGCGATCAAGTTCACGCCGGAAGGGGGAACCATCACTGTGCGCGCGGTCCCGTCTGGCGACGCGGTCCAATTCTCTGTTGCGGACACGGGTCACGGGATCCCGCACGAGCACCTGTCGCATCTCTTCGACCGGTTCTGGCAGGCCAAGCGAAAGGCCCCAGGCAGTGGTACCGGGCTCGGCTTGTTCATCATCAAGGGCATCGTGGACGCACACGGCGGCCGAATCTGGGCCGACAGCGAGATTGGGGCCGGCAGCACGTTCCGTTTCACGCTGCCCGTGGCATAAAGACCCAGACCCAGCCCATGATGGGAGCGAGTGCTGGTGCTGTTCTGTTGGCGGAATCTCTCGAAGGCGAAGGGCAGGAACCCGGAGCTCATTCCCTCGCCGCTGTCGATGACGCGGAGCCGGGCCTGTTGGTCGA
>DATIBD010000129.1:0-22267 GCA_035457705.1 Vicinamibacteria bacterium | reverse complement strand
GGGGGAGTCGCGATGGTGCGCGTGGCGACGCCCGAGCCGATCTACGTGAAGCTGACGCACCGTGCCGTCGCCCAGCTCGGCCTCGAAGCTCGGGCATCGGTTCATCTGATCGTGAAGACGCATTCGATCCATCGTCTCGGGCAAGTGGAGTGGGGGGTCGTCGCGTCTCCGCGCCATATGGGGAGTCTCATTTCAGCTATCGTCCATCCCGAACGAGGCGCTCCAGCAGAGTGTGCCAGTCGATCTTCCCGGAACGGGCGAGTTACGATTTCCCATCAGTTTCATAGGGACGCGACGAGCTTCCGGACGAGAGCCTCGGGATCCGTCCGGTTCCAGGTGGCGTTCACGGTGACGAGGAACCCGCTCTGGTCCGGGCGCGGCGCCGGAAGGAGGACGCCGTTCGAGGCCGACCTCTCGCGGAAGCGATAGAGATCCGTTCCTCTCACCCGGAGTCCGAAGATGTTGCTCCCCCTCGGTACCGGCTCGATGTCGAACGCAGGATGCTCTTTCGCGAGCGCGAAGAACGAGGACGCCGTTCGCACCGCCCGCGCGAACTCCGCTTCGAAGTCCTCGAAGTAGTGGAGGGCCACCGCCGCGTATTGCCACACCTCCGGGAGCCCACCCCCGAACATGCGGCGCATGTGAAAGAGCCCCTCGATGACGTCGCCCGGGCCCGCGAGGATAGCGCCGGAACCGCAGTTGAAGTACTTCCAGAGTGAGACGTATACGGTGTCGAAGTGAGACGCGTACTCCCGGGGAGAAATGCCCGTATAGGCGGAGGCCATGTAGAGCCTGGCCCCGTCGAGATGCGTCCGGATGTCGTTCTCCCGCGCGTAGGCGGAAATGCGCCTCATCTCCCCGAAGTCGAAGATCTCTCCCCGCTTGCGCCGAACGGGGGACTCGATCACGAGGGCACCGACTCCCGTCCTCACCCTCCCCGTGCTGGTACGCTCGACGACGCTCCTAACCTCGTCGCGCGTGAACGTGGCCCTGTCCGGAGCGAGGGGAACGAGGTTGAGCTGACTCAACCGCTCCGCGCAGTCGCCCGAGTCGTTGTACAGGTGACTCGTGTCGGGAACGATGACCCGGCTCCTGTCTCTCGCGAGCGTCCGAACGGCCATGTGGTTCGCGAGGGTTCCCGTGGGGAGATAGATGGCGCGCTCCTTTCCGAGAGCGCTCGCGAGCGTCCGCTCCAGCTCTTCGACGACGCCGCCGAGTGAGTAGTTGTCCGCGGCGATCCCGCGACGTTCGACGATCCCTTCCAGGACCTGGACGTAGTCCGCGGGCGAGAGGGACAGGCCGTCGCCGGACAGAACGACCGGCCTCGATGTCTCGTCTCTCTCTCTTCGCGTGGCGGCCGGAGCGACAGGCCTCGCTGCCCCCATTAGTGGCGCCGCCGCGACCGCCTGAAGGAACCGTCTCCTGCTCTCGAGCAACATGGCCTTTTCCTCCTGAGAGTCCAGGGGAACGCTATCACGAGAAAGTGACAGGAGGGCGCCTGCGGCAGGGTCGTGATAACGTCTCGCGGGCCCGGGGCGCGCGTCCGTCCCCGGGAACGAGAGGAAAGCGAACGATGGGGCGACCTTCTGGATTATGGATGGGGCGACTCGTGGCCATCGCGGTGCTCGCGAGCTCCGCGCCGGGGGCGGCGCAGGAGGGAGCCAAGAACGGCGAGTGGCGTTATTACCACGGGGACCTCGGGGGCACGCGCTACTCCTCTCTCGATCAAATCAACCGGGAGAACGTCTCGAGCCTCGAGATCGCCTGGCGCTGGTCGAGCGCGAACTTCGGACCCAGTCCCGAGCTCAAGAGCGAGACGACGCCGATCCTCATCGACGGCGTCCTCTATTTCACGGCGGGAACGCGCCGCGACGTGGTTGCGATCGACGCGGGCACCGCGGAGACGCTCTGGACATTCCGTCTCGACGAGGGCGCTCGGGGAAAGGCCGCGCCGAGAAAAAACTCCGGGCGGGGAGTTTCCTACTGGACGGACGGCCGCGGCGATGCGCGCGTCTTCGTCGTGACCCCGGGATTCCGGCTCGTGGCGCTCGACGCGAAGACGGGACGTCCCGTCCCCGATTTCGGGGTCGACGGCCTAGTCGACCTGAAGCTGGGCCTCGACCAGCCCGTCGATCTCGAAGCCGATAACGTGGGCTCGAGCTCGCCCGCCGTCGTCTTCGAGGATCTCGTCATCGTGGGACCGGCTCTCGCCGGCGCCGCCCGCCTCCGGTCGAAGACCGCGGTGCCCGGGCACGTGACGGCCTGGGACGCCCGCACGGGCAAACGACGCTGGATCTTTCACACCGTCCCGAAGCAGGGCGAGTACGGGTACGACACCTGGGAGGACGGCTCGGCGGAGTACTCCGGGCACACGGGCGTGTGGGCGCCCATGTCGCTCGATCTAGAGCTGGGATACCTCTACCTCCCCATCGAGGTCGCGACCAGCGACTATTACGGAGGCCACCGGCACGGCGACAACCTCTTCTCCTCGAGCCTCGTTTGCCTGAACGCGCGCACGGGCGAGCGCGTCTGGCACTATCAGATCGCCCACCACGACATCTTCGAGTACGACCTCTCGAGCACTCCGATCCTGATGAACGTCGTGGTCTCCGGGAAACCGGTGAAGGCCGTCGTGCAGCTGACGAAGCAATCGTTCGCGTTCGCCTTCGACCGGGTGACGGGGGCACCTCTCTGGCCGATCGAGGAGCGCCCCGTGCCCGCGTCGGACGTACCCGGAGAGCGCGCGGCGCCGACGCAGCCGATTCCAACGCGGCCCGCTCCCCTCGACCTCCAGGGCGTGACCGAGGACGCTCTCATCGATCTCACGCCCACGATCCACGAAAAGGCCCTCGAGATCGCGCGCCGGTATCGACTCGGCCCTCTCTATCTGCCCCCGTCTCTCGCCGACGCCGCCGACGGAACCCGGGGAACGATCGAGCTCCCGGGAACCGGCGGAGGGGCGCTCTGGGAAGGAGGCGCCGCGGACGCCGAGACGGGAATGCTCTACGTGGGCACGGTGACCTCGCCCACGCTCCTCGCTCTTCGAAGCGAGCCCGACTATTCGGATGTCGCGTATGTCTCGGCGACAGTGAACGTGGACGGTCCCGAGGGTCTGCCTCTGTTCAAGCCCCCCTTCGGCCGGATCACCGCCGTCGACATGACCACCGGAGGGCACGTCTGGATGAAGCCGAACGGCGGGACTCCGGAATCGATCCGAAAGCATCCCGCGCTCGCGGGGATAGAGCTCGAGCCCACGGGAAGCGCCTCCCGGGCCGTGCTCCTCGTGACGAAGACGCTTCTTTTCGCCGGCGAGGGCTGGCGCGGTGAGCCTTACTTCCGCGCCTACGACAAGAGGACGGGCGACGTACTCGCCGAGCTCCGCATTCCGGCCCAGGCCTCGAGCCTTCCCATGACGTACATGCACCAGGGGAGGCAGTTCATCGTGTTCGCCGCCAGCGACACGGAGTCGGAGCACCCCGCGGAGCTCGTCGCTCTCGCCCTCCCGGCGAAAGCGAAATAGCCCTCGCGGTCCTACGCCGGCCGGCCCTCTTCCTGGTGGTCCACCGCCTCGAAGAAATCCTCGTGGAGCTTCCAGGTTCGCCCTTCCTCCAGGTCCGCCTTGCGGTCGATCTCGAGCCGCGCCTCGAACAGGCCCTCCGGGCTGACCGCGATCCCAGGCGCCACCTCGATTCGGGCCCCTCCGGGTTGGGAAAGACGTCGCTTGTCGCTTCTCGAAACGATCGCCGGCCTCCGTCAGCCCGCCGAGGGAGAGATCCGGATCGACGAGGAGCTGTTGTTCTCATCGAGGACGAGTCCTCGCCGCTGTCGCTCACCCCCAATGGGTTTTTGGCTTACCAAAGATGCTCAGAGCATACTTTCTGTACGATCGAGAGCTCCCGGGAGAGCTAGCGCGGCTCGCCTACGAAACCGTTCGCGCCATGATGGTCGCCGCCATCGACGAACCCACGGCAGAGTGTGCCAGTCGATCTCCCGGAACCGGCGAGTTACGATTCCCTATCAGTCACGTGATCGCCAGCGATCTGCTCGAAGCCGAACTTTTGAAAGAATCGCTCGACTGGGGTCGTCAACGAGAAGATGTAGATAGAGTGGCGGACCACAGCAGCTTTCGAGTCGAGAAGGAGGTCCGCGCGGCAGATCTCACGGCCGAGTTCCGGGACGACGCTGGACCGCGACGGCTATTCTACCAACCTCGCCATCAGCTCCTTGCTCTACACCTATCGCTAGCGCATTCAGCCTGGCGGCGCGCCTGTCGATTGCTGAACCCCCCCGTTGGTCTTATGACGCGCTGGCGAGCCGGCTCATGTTACTGGCGGAAGTTCTTCACTTCCATCTCAGCCATGCTCGGGTTGGAGATGTAGAAAAACGTCCTTTCGTCCACACGGAAATTCGTCTCGCCCTCAGAATCGGCGTACTTCACTACCACCGGCATGGCTCCCTCCTGAGCCACCTCCACCGAGGTGCTGCCGAGGTTCCAGGTGAGTCTCAGGACCGTGTCGGGCATGCGCAGGACGGTGGTACCCTGCCGGTTCTCCTCCACTTCGCAGAGGTAGCGGTGAGGCTTGCTGTCGACGATGACACCGCACACCGTGCGCATCGCGCCAGGCTTGCCGGAAGCGGCTACCGCGCTGGTGCCATCCGCGCACCTGGCGGCGTCCACGGTGGTGATACTTGCGTACTTGCCATCGGTGGTCGTGATCTCAACGCAAGCGCCGTTCTTGCCACGCCAATGCGTGATCGAGCTGGTGTCTGTGTTCGAGCCATTGCGGAACTCGTAGCCGGCTTCCTTCAATCCCATCTCGCCGGCACTGCCGCGCTCCCCGATCAGGCTCTTGAGCTCGACAGGCGTCCCAGAATCGTCCGCCGCGGATTGTGAGACGGGCGGACCTGAACTTGAACCGTCGGGAGGAGAACAGGCCATCAATAGGACCAGCATCGCAAGCGGAAGAGCTCGTGTCATGGATCAAGTCACTTGTTGATCAATCGAAATACGCCCGAGAGGATTATAGCGCCGATCACCACACCCACCAACCAGCCACGCCGACCAGCTGCACCGGGAAGCTGCCGGCCCAGGACCCGGCAATGCCCCGAAGGTTCGCGGTGATTCACCCGCCCGGTTCCTTTCCCGGCATCAGCAGCCACGATGGCGCTACCGTCATCGCGGCTCGCTGCCGTCAAGAAACCGACGACGTCGTCGAGGATGCTTCCTTCGTGATCACGATCGAGCGCAGCGAGCAGGCTCGACGCTCCCTCGCGGCTCCCCGCGTTTCTGGAAAGGGTCCCGCATGAGCATCGAGAGCGCCGCCGCAACAGCCGACTGTGTCTCGGTCGCGCTGGCGCCGATCGCTTTACTCAACTCGGCGATCGCCTCGTGCCCAGGCCCCGCAGCAACACCTCCATCGTCGTAGTCATTTCAGCACACCTTTCGATGAGCGCCTTCGCGCACGCGCCACGGATATTCGCAAGATTTGGGAGCAGGGTCCATCCGAGTACGGTCCGCCCCAAGGAAACGCGTCGCGCGCGCTACGAGTTTGTCGATCCTACGCGTGGTCGCGCGGAGCGACGGAGCGTCTCGGAGAGGATCTCGCCAAAAGCCGTGTTGTAAGCCGGGAGAAGCTGTACGGATTATGTTGGACGTCGCCGCGTCAAGGCTGGCGGCTTTCGGATAGCGGCGCGGGCGTCACACCGCGTAACATCCCCGTGCCCCATACTTGGCACGGGGTGAATCATGAAAGCCTTCGAATCGAGTGACTGGGTTGTGTGGGGGCTCGCGTTGACGTGTGGCGCCTACGCGCAATCGAGCACCCCGAGCTTCGACTGCTCCAAAGATTCCAGCGACTTGGAAAAACTTATCTGCACCGACGAAGCGCTCGCCGCGCTCGACCGCAAGATGGCGGAAGTTTTCGAGAAGGCGCTCGGGAGCTTACCCTCGGAAGAGCTCTCGACGCTGAAGGCGACCCAGCGCGGTTGGATAAAGGGTCGCGACGAGTGCTCGAAAGCGGACGACCTCCGCGAGTGCGTGGAATACAGCTACCGTTCGCGTATCGTCGAACTCCAGATCCAATCCGGCCAGCTAGAAGTGCCCTCAGCCGTGGGGTATACGTGCCAGGGCAACGAAGGCACCCCAGTCTTTGCAACGTATTACACAGAGACCGATCCTCCGAGCGCGGTCATCACCGTAGGCAACGAGCAGGTCATCGCCTTTCGCTCGCCTTCTGGAAGCGGCGCGAAGTACGCCGCGGACGACGTCGAGCTTTGGGAGCACCAAGGCACGGCAACGCTCGAGTGGTTGGGAAGGAGCTATGAGTGCAAGACGGATCGCTAACGACGAACGCCCTCGTTCGGTGCGCGTAACGATGCTTCGGTACATACTTTGGATCTTCGGGCTGGCCTACCTCGCCGCGCTGGTCTTGTTCGTCATCGGGACCTTCGGCCTCTTCGGGAGTGAGCGAGGGCCGCTCGCTGGCGTCTTTCTTTTACCGCTCGGGGTCCCTTGGATTTGGCTCGTCGATCTGGCGCCTGAACGATTCTGGCCGTGGCTCCTCGCCGCGGCTCCGGTCGTGAACCTCGCGATTTTGTGGGCGATGTGCCAAAAGTTCGGGAAGTGACGGACTCGAAGGGCGTGGGTCCAAAGGAGCCCCGTCGGCGTAGGTAAATTCGCCGGTGAGATACGGTGTGCCCTCGGGAGCCTCGTCGCCCGCGGGCAAGCGTTCCCGCTCGACGTAGCTCGAGGTCGAACGTGTGGGTCACGTACGTTCGGGACGCCCCGCCGCCGGATTCCAGCTGGATGAGATCATTCGAACCTGCGTACTTGCTGGGAGAGACCGTCACCGGTGCCTGACTGATGGGGAACTCACTGACGAGGCCGAGCCGTCGGCATTTCGACCCAAAGGCCGACATGGCGTACGGCGCTCCGTGGGTGACGATGGTGCTCATGCGCGCGGTGGTTGATGCCCCTCGAGGCCATCGTGGCGGAGCGACTAGCCATTCCTACCTCGGTAGGCCTCTTCCGTGACGAAAAGCCCGAGACTGCTCTGATGACTCCCCGGGGCGGTTGGAGAATTGCTTGGCGAGGTGCCCGCCGGTCCCCCGGCCGTGGGATACTAGCTCACGGTAGGTCGACCGCTCGAGCATCCAGAGGCGTGCCTCGTCGACGGGTGTGAATAAATCGATGCTGGTGACGTGCTCGCGGCGGGACAAGAGGCCTTGCCCGGCACAGCTCGTCGGCTCGAGCGCCAGCTCCACGACCTCTTCATCTTCATCCGGCCCTAGCGGCGTGGCGCCGTCCACCGCGAGGAAACCGCCAATAGACCCACGACCGCCCGAAATCAGTCCCTCCGAAAAACGTCGAAAATCCAGGGGGCAATTTTGGCACGTCTCCCCGACTTGGCACTTTAGGGATTGCGCCCCGTGCGCAGGATCGCGACAATCTATCGTCGCGCAATCGTGACGTGCGGCACCCGGAGGGAAACATGAACGCTGAAACCGCAGTGGGCGGAGCGATAGGACTGCTCATCGGCATCGGTATCGTCGTGGTCGTCGGGATCGGAATCGGACTGCTCGCGAGGCTCCTGCTGCCCGGGCGGGACGAAATGAGCCTGCTCAAGACGCTCGCTTACGGCGTCGGCGGCTCGTTACTCGGCGGCCTGATCGGACGCGCCGTCGGCATCGTCAACGTCGTCCCGAGCGCTGCGGTGTCCGTGGTCATGGCGATGGTTCTGATTTGGTTCTTCACGCGCCGCCCTTCGAAGGCGTGAGCCGACCTGCGCGTCAAACGCGTATGCCGCGACGGCCATCCTCGTTTCGAATCGCGTGCACGGCGGTGGCCCAAGAGGAGAACGCCTGCGCGGCGGCGGTGGAGCACCGCTCTCCGAACAAACGTCGTCGAGCGCTGCATCCCGCTTCCCCCATTCCCGCAGGCGCGAGACCGCCGAAACGATTACAGATGGGTTTCCGTTCGGAGTGATCATGAGCTCCTGCTCCTCGGCAAGCTCTTCCACACATCCCCGGACTTGCCTCGGCACTCACGAACAGATGAGAACCGTTCTCCCTGAGCGGGACAATGGTGACGTGCTGCGGCCGCACGAGCTGCCTCAGAATGGTGGTACAACCCCGATTGGTCATGGGCGGCGACGCCTGGTACACGGCCTAGTTTAATGGGGGTCTAGTCGACGGGAGCATGACTGCAATGATGTGGACGAACCATCAATCCGGATGCGAGACGAATCCAGGGTCGCGGCGCTGATGAGAACTCCGACGGATCATTGATGGGGGTTTCGTTACGGTGCAACTCCGTGATCGAACCGTTCGACTCGCGTCGACGGACGGATCGAAACGGTCGATCGGAATCCATTGGACGAATCGAGCCTTGACGGCGTCTATCCGTATTCCGTCACACCCCGCGTTGCACGAATCGGATAGCCGGGCGTTGGCGCTTTCCGCTATCGTGAGCCACCGTTTGTCGGGAGATCGGGGCATGAAATCCACTTTGCTGGCGACCTTGGTGATTCAGACCCCCATGGGCGACGATGGCCGAAGAGAAACACCATACGATCTCGGGCATCCTGCACAAGATCGAGTACGACGGAGAGAAGATTGTCGTTCGAGACGAGAGACGGCACCGAGCACGCGCTCAACGTGGCTGCACATACCGCCGTGCACACCGGTGAGAAAATCGAGAAGGGGGCGGACAATGCCGCCGTCTCGACGAAGGCCGCGAAGGACCGCCCACGTCGTCGTCCATTTCACCGAGGAAGCAGGGAAGAAGACCGCGCATTCCATCAAGGTCATTAGCGACAAGAGCACAAGTGTCCTCGAGGGAACGGTGAGCCAAGTCGATGGCGGTACTCAGACCGTAGCGGTGAAACTGAAGGACGGCACCACGGAGACCGTGCACCTCGCCAAGGATGGGCTCGTCGCTTGCGGGCGGGGAGTCGAGCCCGCGAGTGAGGTGAACGTTCCACGCGGTCGGGGACGTCGCCAAGAAAGTCCAGAAGGCCGTCACGTCCGGAGGCGACTGGGTCATCCTTTACACGGAAGAAGGGGCAGGAGGATCGCGCACTCGTTTCACGAGTTGGGCGAAAGCTCGTCGAGTCAATAGGATGCGGTCGTGAATTTTCTGTGGTTTGCGATGGTCGGTATCGCGTTGGGCTGGCTCGCGGGGCAGATGATGAAAGGCGCCGGCTTCGGCCTCGTCGGGAATCTCGTCGTGGGTGCCCTCGGCGCCATGCTGGGAGGATTTCTGTTCAGCGCCCTCGGGTTTTCCGTCCACGGGACGTTGGCGCGATGATCACCGGTGCGGTGGTGCTGCTGGTCATCGTCGGGGCGTTGAAGAGAGCTTGATGAACGCAGTGTCTCGTCGCGTTCGGAGGCGCTTGTTAAGTTAAGGAGGAAAACATGAAATTGCGGGTTCCATGGATTGCTGTTCTCCTGGTGCTATTCGGCCTCGGGCTAAGCGCAACAGCGCTCGCGCAAAAGGCGCGTATCGACACCTACCACCAGTCGCTCCAAAAAAAGATGAGCGCCATGGTGCAAAGCGGGCAGAAATGCACCGTCAACATGAACGACTCGACCGACGGTAACGGCATGGATGCCGAGATCCGTCTCACGATGGGGATCAAAGAGTTCGAGGACTTCGCTCCCATCGCGGCTCTCGAGGCCGCCGCCATTCCCCACAAGTTCCCCGCCGTGAACATCTACCTGAGGCACGAGGGCACTGGCCGCGTGGGACGTATCAACTTCCGGGACGCCGAGCCTCTCGCCGCCAAATATGTCGCCGGCGGGAGGGAGGCGGCGATCGCGGACATTAAAAACGCGATTACCTGGCACTAGGAGAGAAGGTCATGGCCATCAAAGGGGTTCTCGTTGTGTGCGCGAGCGTCGCGATTCAAACGCTCCCGGTACGAGCGATCGCACAGGGCGACCAGGAAAGCAAACTCTCGAAGATCCTGGGCGGTATCGCCGAGTCGCTCGAGGCCGCCAACCGCGAACAAGCGATCCGACGCGCCTTTAAAGACGCCCTGGACCGCGAACCGAGCGACAGCGAGCTGCGTCGTTACCGAGTGCGGATGGAGGAGGACTACTGGACCGAGGAGAACGTCCGCGACGATCTGCGCGGACGCGAAGACTACCGGCGGCAGTCGAAAGACCGTATCTCCGACCCGGATCTCGTCATTCGCCGCGCATACGAGGACATCCTTCACCGGGAGCCGGACACCGAGGGATTGCGCCTGTACCGCAGCCGGATGATCGACGACGACTGGACGGAACACGACGTGCGGGAGGCCCTACGCAAGAGCCCTGAGCACGGCGACCGCGCCCAGGAGTCCGCGGACAAGATCATCCGTCGGGCTTACCAGGACGTTCTCGGCCGCGAGCCCGATTACAACGGCCTCGTGTCCTACCGCAACAAGGTCATGGACCACGGCTGGGACGAGCACGACGTGAGCAAGGCCCTGCGTAACAGCCCTGAATTTCGCCAGAAGAACACCCTCACCCGAAGTCAAGCGGAGGAAATCGTCCGTCGTGCGTACCAGGAAGTTCTGGGACGCGAACCGGACGCGGGGAGCCGCGGTTACGTCGACCGAGTACTCAAAGATCACTGGGGCGAGCAAGAAGTGGCCCGCGAGCTCCGCCACAGCGACGAGTACCGCAGCAAGCACCGGTAGACCAAGAAAATCCGCTCACTGGCCACTGGTCCAGCGATTGGGGCTCGCCCAGGCAAGCGTGCAGACGGCTGTCGCGCCGGCAGCTCGTGCTCGCGCGTTCCGGAAGCTCGTTCTCGTCGTCGGGCTCGAGCGGGAAGCACTCGGCTAGAAGCGCCCCGATTTCGCGAACGCCGTGCGGCAACCCCTGGGCGTGAATAACTCGCGGAAGAAGCGGGTCAGTCCATGGAAACGCCGCCCGAATCGGCCGACCCGCTGATGCCCACTTCGAGCGTGTAGTTGGCGACTTCGTCCCGACGGGCGGCGCTGCGCATCAAATAGACCTGCACCAGGTAGTCTCCGTCGGCCGTTAGCTCGCCTTCATAGTGGTTGCCTTCGGTGGAGCCGATGAACATCGCTTCGTCTTCGCCCGGCTTCTTGCCGGGTGCGAAAATGTTGAAGTAATTGGCGTTGTTATCGGTGCTCAGGTTGACGACCATCGACTGGCCCGCCTTGGCACCGAGCAGGTAATGGACGTCCTCGTAGCCCTTGATGTGACCCTTCACCGTGGCACCCGTCTCGCCGCGGTGGAACTGCACGCGCTCGGTCCGCGTTTCCTGCGCTGACACAAGGAACGCGCACAACATTAACCCGACGAGGGCTGGTGATGTCCTGGCTTTCATGTCAGTGACCCGCGGCCGAGTTCCGGACTTCGGTCCGAAACCAGGCGTCCGCCAACGACGTGACGTTGTCGTCGTCATCTCTACGTAGTCGTTTTCCTCAGTCACTTTTTCACGCCTCCTGAAATCGATAACAGTTTTTTAGGACTCGGATATTGGCCCACGCTATCCGATTTCCGCCGACATGGCGAGCGCCCCGCTTGCCGCGGCTGTAGGGTCCCCTGTCTCGCGCGTGGCGGTCGAGGGAAGGCCGCGCGCTCGACGGGATAGCCCTGCTCGCCGGGCAGGACACCGCGGGAAAAGGAATCCTCAACCAAACCCGCCCAAGTACGGTTGTCTTACGCGATCGTCGGTCGCGTTTGCTCCTACGGACCGACGGAGGGTCACGGAAGGTGTTTCGCCGTATACCCTCCTGTAGAGCCCGGAGAAGCGGCTCAGGTGTGTGAACCCCGAGTCGGTCGCAAGTCGAGTCACGGTCTCTTGGCGTTCCCCGTGGAGGAGGCGTTGTCGAACCTGAGCCAGCCGTGCCGCCTTGAGGACCTTCATGGGTGAGCGTCCGTGTTTTCTGAAGATCCGATACAACGTGCGCGTGCTGACGCCCGCGGCGGCCGCAAGGTCGGCGACGCTGAGTTTCTCGTCAAAATGGATACGAACATAAGCCTCTACGCTACGCAGGGCTCGCTCTTCGCCGAGAGCCGGTTTCGTTTTTGAGGAGCTTCGGGACGGCGGAGCACCGTACACAACACGCGTTTCCGTTTGCACGGAGCTCGCGGTTTCGTTCTCGGCAACGTCGCGCAGGGCGTGCAACTCGACCTCGGTGCGTTCACAAAGGCACGCCAAGGTTTCCATCAGGTCCATCAACCTCTTGCGGCTGGCACCGTCCCGGCTCTTCTGTTGTGTCCACCGCATGATGAACAAGAATGTGCCTTTATCGCCGGCATGCTGGTAGAGCTCTCGTCCCACTCCGTCTTTTGTCCCGCGGCATACAGCTTCCAGCATTTGCTGGAGCTCACTTCGCTTGCCCTCGGTCGCGGTTGCTCGAATCATGACGCGTATCATCGAATTCTCTCCCCGCAATCTCGACGTATTTTTCTGGGTCGAGAGCAAAGCGCATGCCGAGAGCTCGCCAGCTGTAAGCCATTCACTGCCAAAGGCTGATGCGCGACCCGCCGTCCGCGGGCGGTCAGGGATCCGCAGCATATTGAGGGACTCCGGAAAATGTTGAGGTCACAGCCCGGACCGCTAGGTGGGCTCGTTTGACGCTCTCGCGACGCTGAGCTTTTTCATTCGAAATCTCACGGTGCTGGGGTTGAGGCCCAAGGACCTTAGCGGCGCCTCTGATGCCCTCGACTCTCCAGCTGGGGACTCTAGCACTCGGATGAGATGCTCCCGTTCCACTTCCGCGAGCGTCTTCGTGCTGTCTCTTTGTGACGGGCGTCTGATGCTCCATTGGACCCGCGAGACGTAAAGAGGGCCCGGGCTCGTTACCACGGCCCGTTCTATCACGTTTTGCAGCTCACGGACATTACCGGGCCAGGGATAAGCGTCGAGCGTTCTCATCACGTTTCGGTATCGATGTGACCCCTTTCCGGAGCTTCTTGTTGAATTGTCCAGCGAACCATGGCGCGAGCAGGGGGATGTCCTCACGCCGGTCGCGTAGCGGCGGCACGGTGATTGGGAAAGCGTTCAACCGATAATACAGATCGTCGCGGAACCGGCCTTTGTGGACTTCCTTCTTCAAGTCGCGGTTCGTGGCGGCCAAGACACGCACATTCGTGCTTAGCGTGCGGTGGTTACCGAGCCGCTCGAACGCTTCCTGAGGAACGCGCAGAAGCTTGGGCTGTAGTTCCAGCGGCAGCTCACCAATCTCGTCGAGGAAGACGGTGCCACCGTCCTCGATCTCGAACCGTCCGACCTGGCGGGCGTGGGCGCCCGAGAAGGCGCCTTTTTCATGGTCGAACAACTCGCTCTCGACCAGCGCGGCGGGAAGCGTGGCGCAGTTCACTTTGACCAGAGGGCGGTCCCGGCGCCGACTCGCGTTGTGTATTGCACGGGCGACCAACTCCTTTCCCGTTCCCGTCTCGCCGAGGATGAGCACGCTGATATCGACCGGAGCCATTTGTTCGATGTGGTTCAGCACCGTGCGTGGTCAAGGCTTCACTTCGGCGAACGAAGTTCTCGAAGTCGTGCTCGAGTTTGACCTCGTGTCGCAAGTAACTGTAGTCGGCCTGAAGCTGCTCTTCCACTCTTTCAATTTCGGCGAGTGCGCCGCTGAGCTCGTTTTCAGTCTTCCGTCGCACGACGATTTCTCGTTCGAGTTCGGCGGTGCGTTGGTGCACGAGATCTTCTAGGTGGGTCCGCAGCTGCTTCAGAGCGAGATGGGTCTCCACGCGGGCGAGCGTTCCTCGCTTTGGAACGGCTTTACGGTGTAATCGACCGCGCCTGAATCGAAACCTCTGAGCGTGTCGGCGACTTCATCGAGAGCGCTGATGAACAAGACCGGAATATCCCGTGTGCGCTCGTCCGCCTTGAGCCGCCCGCAAACTGCCTCGGCGTCCGCTACGCCTACGAGGAAATCATCGACGCCCCCTCGGTGAAGCCTGGCGAAACCTTGGACCTGCCGCCTCGGATACGGCAGCTATCTCCGTCTCTGCTCGAACGGCTGGAACAGGCGGTGGCCGCTCTCGAGCCGCAAACGCTCGAGAGGGTCATTGAAGCCATTCGACCGCTGGCTTGGCGGTCCTTCTGAGACAGTTCGACTACAAGCGGATCTTGACGTTGGCTCGGGATGCCCGGTGAAGCCGATAGCGGGTCAGGTGCGATTGGACACGACGGGAGCGAACGTTCTGGTCGTGGAGGATCAGACAGAGAATTTGCGGCTGCTCGTGGGAATCCCATCCGGTCGCGGTTACGACGTGCGTCCAGCCACCGACGGGGAGGTCGCTCTCCAGTTCGCACGGGCGACGCCAGCGGATCTGATCCTGCTCGACATCCGGATGAGCGGTCTGATGTTTCATCAAACACTCGAAGAGCTCGAACTCCCGGAGCGGCTTGGTGAGGTAATCATCGCAGCCGCACGCCAGCGCTTCCTCCCGGTTCCCAGAGCGACTTGGAACATTGTTCTCGGCTGAGGATAGCAGATGAGGGCTAGAGCTTGACGGCGTCGAGGCTCGAGACCGGCTCGGCGCCGACCACTTCGGCGGCATGCGGCGTGCCCTTGGGCACCCATAGGAGATCGTCGATCGCGCGACGATTCCGCCTAGCTTCCGCATTTCTGTTTGGTGGTACGCCAGGAGCAGCAACTTGTTCTCGGCATGAAAGCGTACGAGAGCTCCCCGGCTCGCCCTCGCCTTCAGGTTGCGGAATCGGGCGCACAGAAAGAGCCTGGTGAGAAAGTGCTCCCGGATATGGAAATTCTCGAGCCTCCCTTCGTCCTCGATGGCGGCGTTCGGAAACCGGGCGACGAGCGCGGCAGCGAAGAGCTCGGCGCCCCGATGCGCGACGGGGCCGTAGTTGTCTGCACTGCGATGAGTCTTTGCCTCTGTAACGCCGCAAGAGGGCGACCGTCCCTTCAGAATCGCACCGTCGATTTCCGGCATCTCGGCGACGTACTGAGCAGCGAATCGATTCATTGCATCGGTGACGTCCTGTCCCGTGTCGGGTTGAAGAGGACGGACGCCGCCCGACTCTAGCACCCAACGCAGGGGCTCTCGCGGGACGCCGATCCCGATCTCGACCTCGGGGCATAAGCGCTCATATCGAGCGTGTGCCGAAAGCCCGTCGACCACCCGGTTCGAAAGCCTCTCGGCGTCGTAGCGACACGCTTCGAAACCGAGACATCGACTCACCAGCACCCGCGGCTTGGTGTGCGCGGGGTTCGTCACGTTCGGCGAGCGATGTGGTCGGCGAGCTTGTAGCCGCCGATCGCGGTGGCGAGAGTACTCTGACCGGGAAACACGGTGTCGCCCACGAGATAGAGACCTGAAAGCAAGGGTCGCGGAGCCAAGGCTCGGTAATGGGCGAGGCCGACGCGTCGCGGGATACCACCAACGTATCCGAGGAATCGCTTCGTGAACCTTTGAAAAGTTCTCGGTGAGGCGGTCATCTCCTCGAGGACTGCCTCTTCCCATTCCGGGGCGAGTCTTTCGAGAGTCTCGCGCATACTCGCGTGCACGGTCTCGACATAGGCGCGCTGCTCCCGAAGCGACATGCGGGCGAGCTTCGACACGGGAACGTGCGTCGAGACGGTACAGGTTCCGTAGCCTTCGGGTGCGCGATCGCCATCGAGCTCCCCGCTGAACGAGCAGAAGACATGATTGCCCTCGACGAACGGAACGGACGGGTCTCGGATCAATTGGAGATGATGCGGGCCGACCGGGACGCCGGCCGGGCGTCGTGCGACGCGATAAAGCATGCACGCACCCCAGCCGCTCTCCACCCGCCTCGCGAGATCGTCGGCAGCCTTGAGCTCATCTCCGCTCCGCCCCGTAAGCTCCCGAAGGCCGTGCGGCAGAACATTGGCAACGACGATACCCGACTCGATGTCGCCTCGTCGTGTGGAGACCAACCATCTGCCGTTCGCTCGCTTCAGGTTGGTGACGTGGTTCGCCATCGACACCGCGCCGCCCAAGCTCCGAATAGCATCCGCGAGTCCCTCGGCAAGCTTTCCTATGCCACCTCGAACGTGGCCCGTGCCACGGAAGTAATAGTCCATCGCCCCGAGGGCCAGAAGTGCCTCCGCCTCCTCCGGCGGACACTGCACGGTGATCTGGCAAAGCGCCTCGAGATAGATGCGGAGTGGCGAAAAGCCCGAAACCAGGTGTCTACGCAGCACGGACTGCAGAGATATCCCCAATAGAGGAAGGAGGGAGAGGTAGTCGCGCGCGCGAAGCGCGTGACGCCACGCAGCCGACAACCCAAAAGGCGGCATGAGGTCGGGCTCGTCCACGAGTGACCAGAGAAGATCCGCGACCCGGCGCTGCCGATCGAAGAAGCCGTAAATAGACTCTCTTGGAGCACCGGGGAGGCTGGCGAGAGAAGCCACGAACCTTTCACGACGCCGGGATACGGGGATGCGAATCGACGGCGTGCGCAGCTCCACGACCGGGTCGAGCCAGTCGATCGTCGTGTCGATCCCGTAGCGTTCGACCCACCGATCGAAGAGCTGTCCGCGTCCAAAGCCCGAGAAGAGCGTGGCGCCCGATTCGAAGCGGCACCCTCCGCGTGAGAACGTGCTCGCACAGCCGCCTGGATAGTCGAGCGCCTCACACAAGACGACGCGTGCACCGAGCTCGGAGAGCCGCAGCGCGGTGGCCAGGCCGCCGAAGCCGGCTCCCACCACGACGACGTCGGTCGCGGAAGGTAGGTCGGCGCGCATAGCTCTCGCTGGAAACTCCGGCTATCTCGCGTCGAACGCGTCGACGACGATCCAGGCATGCTGGAGCTTCGCTCGCTCGAAGCCCTGCTGAAAACGTTTCATTTCCTGGAGTCGATGGACGACAGCGCGTCCAGCTCGGGAGGTTTGTCATATCCCATGGGTCGACTCCGGCACGGAGGTTCTCGAGATGCGATCCACGTCGAATCCCTGGGCCGCGATGCGTTCGACAATACGCTCGTAAGTCGCGGGGTCCATCGTCCTTTCGCGGGACAGAATCCACAAGTAGTCCCGATCCGGTGTGCCTACCACTGCGTAGCTGTAATCGTCGGCGAGGTCGATCACCCAGTAGTTGGGCTTGATGAGCCACGAGAGCAGCTTGAACCAGAATCCGTTGAAGCGGACCCGAAGCTTCGCGTTCGAGCTCCCATCCACCGGCTGCGCCTTTCCCTGAACCGATCGCTTGGAGCCGTCCTCGCGGTAGCACGTGTTCACGACGCCGATGTTCCCGTCCGGCCGCTGCCGGTACTCGGCAGTTGCTCCGATGCAGTCCCTCTGGAAGCGGTTGGGCAAACGCGCGATTTCGTACCACTTGCCCGAATAGCGCTCCAAATCCACGGCCCGGACCGTCTCGACAGCCGCATCGTCAGCTTCGATGACGGGTGCGGACGCCAGGACGACCACCAGGACCCACGAGAATCTCATTTTTGAACCTCCAGGGTCCTATTTTAGACAATCCACCGGGGTTTGACTAGAATATAATATAATTATATTCTTGATATTTGATATACACTAATCTATGAACGCTAAATACCTCCAGATCAAAGCCTTACTCACGGTTTCGGCCGTCGCCATCTGTACTGCTACTGCAGGGGTGACCTACGCTGCCGAATCACCTGAACCGGCCGAAAAGAAAAGACTCCATGTAGCGATCGGATCCGGTTTTATCGCGAGCCCGAGACCTTATGTAGGTGCCAAACCGCAGTTCTTCCCCGTTCCCGTTCTACACCTGCGGTATGAGCGATGGTTCCTCGAGGGCATCCGCGGTGGCTACGCGCTCTCGCAGGGCGAGAAACTGGACGCACGAGTCTTCACCCAGGTACGGTTTCGCGGACTCGAACCGCAGTCGAGTCCGTTTCTGACGGGAATGGAAGCACGCAAAAAATCTCTCGATGCCGGGCTCGAGTTGATTTATCGCGGGAGACCGGTAGGCTTTCGAGCTAGCGCGCTCACGGACGTGCTCGGACGTAGTAACGGTCAGGAGGTGAGCCTTGCGGCCGTTACGGGCGCACCGCTCGGCAAAGCTCTCGTTCTCGTCGGCTTCGGCCCTCGGTGGCTGAGCAACAATCGCGTCGACTATTACTACGGTGTCCGGTCCACGGAAGCGCAGTCTGGACGCCCTGGCTATACCGGCTCCTCCACGGTCAACTGGGATCTCAGCATCACCACCATTTACGAGTTGTCGCCGCGCTGGAACGCTTTTTGGCTCGTCACTCGCGAAGCGCTGGGGAGCGGCATCCGGAAGAGCCCCCTCGTCGAGCGATCTTCCGCGTACAGTCTCGTCGCTTCCGTAACCTACAGTTTCTGAACGAAAAGAAAGGTCTTCGTTACTGTCGCTATATCTCGGCTGACCGCTCCGAGTGACGGCATCTCGTCGAAATCGGGAGCGATTCGTATCTTTCCGCGCAGCTTGCCCCTCTCGCGTGTCGCCCTTGACGGCCGTCTCCGGCTTTCTCGAGAAGTTTCGCCAGTCCGAGTCGATGATCTTGGCGTCACCGTCTTCGGCGACCATGACGCTGGCCGGTTTCAGATCGCGATGGACGCTGCCTTTCTCGTGCGCCCGCGACAGCGCGGCCGCGATCTCCACGAGGAGTGTCAGAGCGCGGGTCACATTGGGCCGCTCCGCCGAGGACGCCGCGTCCAGAGACTCGAGCAAGTGTGAAAGTACCAAATGGACAATGGATTCCACTACGTCAGCACGCCTCGGCCGAGCTCGTCTTCCGCCACAAGATTCCAAGCCCTCTCCGAGAGCACGAGCGCATGTCATGCGTATGCGTTCGATCCCGTCTACTTGTTGTCGCTATACTCGAAGCAGGTTCATGAAAATGGGGCTCGGCTGTCGAAGCCTCGTCCTTGGTGTGGGTTTCATCGCTTGCGGCGGCATGGGGTCGGCGCTCATAGCAGCCGAGCCGCGATTGTTCGTGCACCTGCGCGACACATTCGTGCACCTGCGACCTTGGGACACCCTTTACCCTGCCATTCTGGACGCGGCCGGTCTGCGGTGGAGGGTGGACGACGCACGAATCCTCATCGAGTCCCGCCGGGGCCAAGCGTTCGGTACCGCTTCGAGAGGTCCCGACCGAGTCCTACGACAACGCATGGAAGCCCCTTCGATTAAACGAGTTGCGCGTCGCGGGTCGAAGCCGTTCGAGCCTCGCTTCGAGCTGGACCGCCTGGGCCTACGACGCGCAAGGAATACTCCATCCCCTCGCGCCCGGGAATAGATACGAGGATTTTCGCGTTGTCACCGTATCGTCAGACTCCCTGACCGTCGTCACAGATCCTCTCGACGGGAGCGAGCCGATCGAGTCGAGCCTGGCGATACCACGCTGACAGCCAGAACACGGCCTCGAGGACCGGACGATGAGAACACGCGCGGTTCGATCGGCAAAGGCTGCTCGTAGACCGAAGCCCGTGGGAGAGCGAGGGTTTTTGCCAGCCGTAGAGACGTTGATGGCGAGCCGGTTCCCTGGCCGCGTATTCTCGACACTCGGGGAGGCGGTGTGAGATTGATCGTCGCCGTTGGAAAGACTACATTTCGACGATGTCGCTCAGCTTGGGAGATCGCCTCGGCCCTTACGAGATTCTCGCGCTCATCGGCAAGGGCGGAATGGGCGAGGTCTACCGCGCCATCGACACCCGGCTCGGCCGCGACGTGGCGCTCAAGGTCTTGCCCGCCGAGATGGCCTCGAGTCCGGAGCGGCTCGAACGGTTCCGACGCGAAGCGAAGGTCCTTGCCGCTCTCGACCACCCCGCGATCGTCACCGTCTACTCGGTCGAGGAATCAGACGGCGTTCACTTCCTGACCATGCAGCTCGTCGCGGGCGAGCCCCTCGAGCGGATGATTCCGCATGGCGGGCTTCCCCTCGAGCGGATTCTCGAGATTGCCATCGCCCTGGCCGAGGCCCTCGCCGCTGCGCACGACAAGGGTATCGTCCACCGTGATTTGAAGCCCGCCAACGTCATGATCACGCGGGACGGACGCGTGATGATCCTCGACTTCGGTCTCGCCAAGGTCGCCGACCCCGCGGCGACGGGCGGCTCGGAGATCGAAACCGACCTGCGCACGCGCGAAGGGGTCGTAATGGGGACGATTCCCTACATGTCGCCGGAGCAGGTCTCGGGCCGGAGCGTCGACCACCGCACCGACCTCTTTTCGCTGGGGGTCATCCTCTACGAGTTAGTGACAGGTGAGCGGCCCTTTCAGGGACGCTCGACCGTCGAGCTCGCGTCTTCGATCCTTCGCGACGCGCCGCCGCCGCCTGCCGAGCTTCGAGCCGACCTACCGAGGCCGTTGGCGCGCGTGATCGAGCGCTGTCTGGAGAAGAGTGCCGCGAACCGGTTCTCATCGGCGCGGGACGTGAGCGACGCACTGCGCGACAAGAGCGCCGAGGTGCCGTCGAGCCCGGCCCGCGTCGACGAAGGGTTCTGGGTGGCGGTATTGCCGATCAAGTACAAAGGCGCCAACCCCGACGTCTTGGCGTTGGCCGAGGGGCTGGGCGAGGAGATCGTGACCGGTCTCTCCCGGTTCTCCTACCTTCGGGTGATCGCGCGCAGCTCGACCGAGCGCTACTCGGGCGAGGCCGTGGACGTCCGCTCCGTCGGCAAGGGGATCGGCGCGCGTTACGTGATGGAGGGAAGCCTTCGCCAAGCGGGGACGAAGCTGCGTCTTGCGGTGCAGCTCGTGGATGCGATGAGCGGGGCCCATCTCTGGGCCGAGAACTACGAGCGCACCTTCCACCCCGACGCCGTCTTCGATCTCCAGGACGACCTCGTTCCGCGAATCGTTTCGACCGTTGCCGACATGAACGGGGTCCTCCCCCGAAGCATGAGCGAAGCCGTGCGCAGCCGCAAACCCGAAGAGTTGACGCCCTATGAAGCGGTGCTGCGCGCGTTCGGCTACTTCGAGAGGGTGAACGGAGAAGAGCTCGCGGCGGCGCGCGCCGGCCTGGAGGTGGCGGTGCGAAAGGCACCAGCCTATGCCGATGCCTGGGCTCTGCTGGCACTCCTTTGCGCTCAGGATTATGGCCAGGGGTTCAAGGTCCTTCCCGAGCCTCTTTCGAGCGGCGCCGACGCGGCGCGCCGCGCCGTGGAAGCCGGGCCGTCCAATCACCTGGCCCACGTCAGTCTCGCTCAGGTGCTCTTCTTCCAGAAGGAGATGCAGGCGTTTCGCAACGCGGCCGAGAGAGCCGTCGCGCTCAACCCGATGGACGGGAACTCCATCGCCTTCATGGGCGAGCTCCTCATCTATTCTGGCGACTTCGACCGCGGTCTCGCGCTCGCGGAGCGCGCCAAGCAGCTCAACCCCCACCACCCCGGCTGGTACTGGTACGCCGACTTCTACAACGCCTATCGCCAGGGCGACGACCGCGGCGCACTCGCTTTCGCTCGCAAGGTCAACCTTCCTGGCCACTGGGCAGAACACATGATGATTGCCGCCGCCTGCGGCCAGCTCGGCGAGCGCGAGGCTGCTTCCAAGGCACTGAGCACTGTTCTACGAATGCGTCCGGGCGTCGCTGCCACCGTCCGCCAGGACATCGAGAAGTGGTGGGAACCCGCGTACGTGGAGCGCATCATCGACGGCTGGCGCAAGGCGGGGCTGGACGTTCCGTAGGTGACATCGCCCCGAAAGACCAGGGGTCATGCGCAGCATCAGCCTACCGATGTTGACTTTGTCGCCCTACGGCCCGCCGGGTGTGGGCGGAGAACCTGTCTCACGCGCAGCGGGACTCACCCTCGCCGGAGGCGGCTGTCAGCTTCACGAGTCTGCTCCCACGCCACGAGCTCCTGCCAGCGCCGCTCGACGTCGCGCACTCCGACCTCGGAGCTCGGCAAGGTTCTTGCCCCTCACGAGCTGCATCGTCAGGAAGTGCACTCCGTCGGCCTGTTCGACGGAGTAGACCGTCACCAGGGGAGGATCGGGCTGGTCGCTACTTCGTCAGCTCGGCGACCACTGCATTGAAGAAAGCGTACTCGTCGATCGCGTCCATGCCGACGGGCTTCGGTTGCGCACTCCACATCGCGATGACGGTCCGGCTCTCCCGGTGCACGTACACGAACTGTCCGAAAATCCCAATCGCCGCGTAGGCGCTCTGCTCGAGGGGCCACCACATGTAGCCGTAGTCGACGGGTACAGATAGGCATTTGTATCGTCGACGTTGAGGGCGACGATGAGAATTTCGTCGACGAGACGAGTGTTTGGCTGTTGGTGAAGGCACGGTGCTGGGCAATGATCGGACGCCGGTAGCAGCGCAAACGGAGGGCGGTGGCGG
>DATIBD010000128.1:0-4107 GCA_035457705.1 Vicinamibacteria bacterium | reverse complement strand
TGGGAAATGAGCCCACGGTCGCGGAGAAGTCGGAACATCTTGTGTCGGAACAGGAGCTCGGCTCGGTGCTCATCGACGTAAGGGACGGGAACCCACACGCCGTCGGGTGTCCATAGGCCTCTGGAGGCGATGGCATGGATGGCCCCGGACGCACCGCAGATTAGAACCTGCATCCCCGACGAGATCCCGGCCTTCCTGAGAAAGTGGAGGGCGAGGAGCCCTCCATACGGAATCGCCGCGGCCTCCCGAAACGTCAGGTTCGTCGGCCTCGGCACCAGGAGGCCATCGGCCTTCATGCACTTGTATTCTGCGTTCGCGCCCGCTCGAAAGGGGTCCATGCCGAAGACCGCGTCGCCTTCCCGGAAGGCCGTCACTCCCGAGCCCACCCGATCGATTTCCCCGGAAACGATGATGCCGAGCACCGGTCGGCGCGGCCGGCGGTAGCCAAACGCGACTCGGGCGACGAACCGAAGGAGGGGCTGCCCGATGGCGAGGCTGCGCACGAAGCAGTCGCTGTACGTGACGGATGTCGCCCACATCCGGATCCGGACCTGGCCGCGTCGCGGCTCCGGCATTGGAAGCTCGACAGGCTGCAGGACCTCGGGTGGGCCGTAGCCCGTGCAGACGACCGCCCTCACGGCTCGCCGCCGCGAGCATTCCACGGGGCGGCGGCTCCGTGGTTAGCGGACCGGTCTCCCGCGGCCGAGCTCGGGCTCACCGCCGTCTGGCGGAGAGGCGGGCTTTCGTCTCCTCGAGGAAGCCAGGAATGGCGACCATCGAAAGCGGGGTCTCCTCCTCGGGCGGCGGCTGCACCATGGCGAACCTCTGGCCATCGGGCGTGAGGGTCAGGCGGTCGATCATGAGGAGGGGCACCTCGAAGAGCGTCTGAGGCTTCCCGACCTTCGGGTCCGGTCCGGGCTCGAACGATACCCGGTTCAAACGACCGACGCGCGAGGGCTCCCAATAGAAGATCTCCCTTCCGTCGCGGGACCAGCTCGGGGTGACGCCGCCATTGTTCGAGATCTGCCTCTTGGGGCCCGGTCCCGGGAAGGGACGGAGGTAGATCTCGAACCGATTAGACTCGTCGGATGCATAGACGACGTAGCGGCCGTCGGGAGAAAACGCCGGACCCCGCTCCTCGCTGGGCGCCACGAGGAACGGCTCGACCTCGGTCTTTCCCGTCGGCAGGAACATCAAATCGTGGCCGTGCACGTCCTGCACGGCCATGAGAATGCCCGACCCATCCGGGCGAACGCTGAAGTCGTTGATCCACCATTCGGTCTTGCTGAAGACGAGCTCCGCCTTGCCGCTTCCATCTGCCGCGATTTTGTAGACGCTCCGGGGCCCGTCGGCGTTACCGGCATAGAAGATCGAACGGCCATCCGCGCTCCAGGACGCGACGGAAACGTTCACGTCGAACGTGAGGCGGTTCATCGTTTCGGACTCGAGGTCCATCACCCACAGCACTTCCTCGGAACCTTCGATGACGACCGCGATCCGCCGGCCGTCGGGCGAGATTACCGGGCTGAAGAACGGCCGATTCGTGCTGGTGACGGGAGTCTGGCGTCCGGCACGATCCATGAAGACGAGGCTCCGCTCCCGCGGCTTGGGAAAGCCGGCGACATAGACCGCCGTTCCCTCCGGTGAGACGTCGAGGTGGACGAGCCCGGTGTTCTTCGTATCCATGCGGACGTCATCGAGGACGGGCTCGGGCTCGCCCTGGACCTCGAGCCGCTCGGGGTCGAAAGGTACGGCCAGGATCTGACCGCCGCGGCCGTAGAAGAGGAGCCCGGAAGCGTAGACCGGGTAGCTCCCGCCTTCGATGAGCGTCTTGCGCTCTCCGGTCACGAGGTTCAGGGCATCGATTTTCCGCTGCGACTCGCGACCGCTCAACGGTTGAACGCTGAAGAGCGCCGCCTTCCCTCCTGGCAGGAGCCTCGGCCATCGGTGTCCGTCCTCGCTGCGCGCACGGTCGATCTGGGTGGCGGGCTCGAGGTCACCCCCCGTAGCTCGCACCCGAAAGAGACCGCCGGCGTTGTTGGGAGCGAGGAGTATCGTACCGTCGTCCCCCCAGCTCGCGCCGCGAGGGTCCGGCGCCTCCGTAATCACGACGGGCTGGCCGCCGCTCAGGAGAACCTTCTTGAGCTTTCCCTCCGAAGCGAACCCCAGCCACTCGCCGTCGGGTGAGAGGAAAGGCATCTCCGCGTCTTCCGTTCCGGGAACGGGCTCGGGATTCAGACGATCCATCCGCCGCAGGAAGATCTGGGTGCGCCCATCGGCTCGTCGGCCGACGTAAGCAAGGCGCTTCACATCTCGCGAGAGCGCGACGGGGACGACACCGCTGAGCTGTTCGAGGAGGCGTCCCTCTCCCGGCAGGTTGATGTTGAGAACCGCGGCGGTCCCAGGCGAAGGTGCTGGTGACCGGACGAGGAGAACCACGCCCGCGCCGACGAGCGCCCCGATGACGAGGGCGACAGCGTGGCTGAACAGTTGCCGCCGCGGACGCGAGGAGGGCGCCGGAGTCACCGGCGTGACGCCCGAGGACTCCTCGCGAAGCGCGTCCTCGATCTCGATCCGCGCGTCGCTGATGTCATGGACGCGTGAGGATTTTTCCTTCTGCAGGCATCGCCGAAGCAGGCTCCGGACTCCGGGCGGCGTCCGCGCGGGAAGGCGGCTCCAGTCCGGGTCGACGGTCAGAACCGCGGCGAGCGTATCCGTCGCGGACGGGCCGCTGAAGAGGCGCTGCCCGACGAGCATCTCGTAGAGAACGCAGCCGAAGGCCCAGATGTCCGAGCGCTTGTCCACGATCTGCCCACGCGCCTGCTCCGGACTCATGTAGCCCGCCGTCCCGAGAATCACCCCCGCGCTCTCGACGGCGCGGGCCACGGTCGGCGAGTCGTCCGGCGACGCATCGGAGCTCTCGTCGAGCGCCTTCGCCAGGCCGAAATCGAGGACCTTCACGCGCCCTTCCGGCGTGATCTTGATGTTCGCGGGCTTGAGATCGCGGTGAATGACTCCCTTGGCGTGCGCTTCCTCGAGCCCTTCCGCGATCTGACGCGCGAGCTGAAGAGCTTCCCGGACCTCGAGGGCCCCGCTCGCCAGCCGATCCCCGAGCGTCGGCCCCGGCACGAGCTCGAGGACGAGAAACCTCACGCCATCTGCCTGCTCGAGGCCGTGCACCGCCGCGATGTGTGGATGGTTCAGAGAAGCGAGAACCCGCGCTTCGCGCTCGAACCGCGCGACTCGATCCGCGTTGCTGGCGAGGGCCTCGGGAAGGATCTTGAGAGCGACCTCTCGGGAAAGGCGAGAGTCGCGAGCGAGGTAGACCTCGCCCATGCCGCCCTTTCCGAGGGGCGAGACCACTTCGAATTGTCCCAGCTTGGTGCCGGACGCGAGTTCCATCGTGTGTGGAGAGTTTATCGTCTTCGATTTCAGGAGGTCAAGGTTCGGCGCTCCGACGCCTCCGGCCCTGCCTTCACTCTTCGAAGCCCAGCTTCTTCATGAGGGTGACGAAGCGCGGGTCCGAGCGGAGCGGGTCGAACATCCGGTCGCGAACGAGCCAACCCAGCCACTCCGAGTCCGAGGCGTAGGCCTGCTCCAGGTAGCTCACCGCGCGCCCGTGCTCGCCCAGGCCGAGGGAGGCGACCGCGAGGTTGAACGCCGTGGGAGAGCCACCGAGCGACAGCTTCTTCAGTTCCTCGAGCTCCGCGAGCGCCCGGGCTCGATCGCCGGAAGCCCCGTAGGCATAAGCGAGATAGGCGTTGACGAACGGCGGCGACCCCATGGACTTGGACTTCTGGAAATGTGGGATCGCCTCCCGGGTCTTCCCGAATTGAATCTCGATCCACCCGTAAGCAAACGGAGGGAAGAACGAGGTGGGATCGAGCTCCTCGGATCTCCGGACTTCTCCCCTCGCCCTCGTGTAATCGCCCTGATAGGCCGGGGCGAAGGTCGCGTCGATCGGGATACAGATAGGCATTTGTATCGTCGACGTTGAGGGCGACGATGAGAATTTCGTCGACGAGACGAGTGTTTGGCTGTTGGTGAAGGCACGGTGCTGGGCAATGATCGGACGCCGGTAGCAGCGCAAACGGAGGGCGGTGGCGG
>DATIBD010000127.1:0-33043 GCA_035457705.1 Vicinamibacteria bacterium | reverse complement strand
TGGTGGCGGGGGCGGGATTTGAACCCGCGACCTTTGGGTTATGAGCCCAACGAGCTACCGGACTGCTCCACCCCGCGTCAAACGAGTGGCGAATTATCCTCCGCGCTTCGGACGGTGTCAAGGGCTGGGGTGGTGGCGCCGTGGAGATCGAGGCTGCGGTAGATCTCGGCGGCGAGGACTTCGAGCTTCCTTGCCTCTTCCTCGGTGTCGGCATCGAAGGCGACCCCCACCTCGTAGTGGGCACTTTGTCCCGCTTCGGTTGGGGTTGCCTCGAGGCGGACGACTTTGCCTTTGAGAAAGAAGCTGTCTCCGTTGTGCGGGATATCGATTCCGATCTCGAGCTCGGTTCCGACGTCGAGGGGAATGTGGCTCTGAACCAGGGCGCCGTTGCGAGAGAGGTTCTTGGTCTGGCTCCGGAGCTCGCTTGGCTGCGCGAGCCGAGCTCGGCGTGCACGGAAGATCAGGGGCTTGCGTGCGTCGAGCCTCGGCGAGCGCCGCTTCTCTTCCGCGTGGAGGGTGATCCGGTTCTTGCCGTCGTGCTTCGAGCGATAGAGGGCCTGGTCCGCCATGCGAACGAGGCCCTCGGCAGAGTTGGAATCCACGGGATAGATGGCGATGCCGCCGCTCAGCGTGAGTGAGATGTGAGAGGTGCCTACCTGCTTGCGGTCGAACATGTCTTTGACGTCGGCCCGGATGCGCTCGGAGACGATGAAGGCTCCGGTTCGACTCGTTTCGGGAAGAATCAGCGCGAACTCTTCTCCCCCGTAGCGGCAAGCGACATCGATCTCTCGCACCCCGGCCTGAACCACGGTGCTGCAAGCCGAGAGGGCCTGGTCACCGATGAGGTGGCCATACACGTCGTTGATGGACTTGAAGTCGTCCAGATCGAGAAGAACGATCGACAGAGCGAGCCCGTAGCGGCGGGCCCGCTTGAGCTCCCGCCTCAAGCTCGCGTCGAAGAAATGACGGTTGTAGAGGCCGGTAAGGCGGTCGGTGATCGCATTTCGCTCGATCGCCAGGAAGGTCGACATCTCCAGGATCTTGGGATTTCCCAGCCCCGGCGTCTGGTTTTGGAAGTAATCGAGGGCCGCGAGCTGAAGGCTCGCCGTTCGACCGAGCTTTTTGGCCAATAGTCGGCGATTCTCGAAGATGTTTCTCCAGTGCTCACTGGCGATCTGGGGACTGAACTCCAAGTGCGTTAGGAATTGCAGCAGCGGTGCGTGGGCGTCGGGGCTCGTTCCCAGAAGCTTCTCGAGGCCTTCGGTTCGTCCTCGAGCGGCTTCCTCCAGCAAATAGATCCACTGCTGCCGCGTTTCTCCCGCTTTCGGCAGCGATGACATAAGCCCTCCGAACCGGATGCAGATACGAACCCGGTGTATCGCTCGTTGGGATCCGGCTAGCGGCTAGACCCACCCCCCGCATTGCCAGAGACAACATCGTAGCAGACTCCGCCTCCGGCATCAAATCAGTCGCTGCCAAGGAGGATGTCCCATAGGGTGACGTGGAAGAGCTGCTTGCGTCGCGCCGGTTGGAGGTACCACAGCATCGGGACGAGGGAAACGACATGGTAACCAGCGATGGCAAGAAACAGTGGGGTCACGCTCAGAGAGGTGTCGGAGGCGTAGTACGACACCGCGATCCCGAGATACATCGCGAGGATCACGTAGCCAAAGACCAAGGCCGCCAGCCGGCCGAGCGCCGCGTAGTGCCAGATGAGATAGGCGATGCTCATGTAAATGATGGGATCGATAGCGAGCACCCAGACGGAATGCTCTCCGAACGGGTTCAGAGAGACGACGGCGTTCCACTCACGGTACTTCTGGATGGCCTCCAAGAAGCCCGCAAGAACGAAGTACAGTGCCACCAGGTAGATGCCGAGGGGTCTCTCTGTGTCCCGATCTGACGACATGGCCGGTTACCTTAATTATACGGGGACGCTAGTATAATAATGTCCCATTTGCAGCCCGAACAGATAAGAAGAGGAAGTCACCCTTGGCCATAGGGAGCCTGGCTCTTTTGCTCGGCCCGCTCATCCGCGCCGTCGTTCTCCCATTCGACAACCTTTCTCAGGAAGCTTCACCCGACTGGCGTGGCAGTGTCTTCGAGGAGGCGATTTCGTCTCATTTCGTTGCCGCGGGACTCGACGTCGTCGACGTCCTCGACAGAAACCGGCACTTGGACGAGGTGGGCATCGTTCCTGGGGATCCAATCACTCGGGCGACGGCGATCGTGATCGCGCGCGAGCTCGACGCCGAGCGGGTCGTGATGGGTACCTACGTTTCCTCGGGGGACGAGCTCGAGGTCGAGGCGCGCCTCGTCGATCTGAATCGAGGCGCCACGGTGGGTATCGTCGAGGACTTCGGTGCGGTAGGAGATCTGGGCCCGCTCGCGAGTCTCGTCGCCAAGAACCTTCTTCGACTCGAGGGGGGTGCAGTTCCTCCCGGTTTCGATGAAGTTGCCAAGCGCCGAGCCGTAATCCCGCTCACGGCGCTCGAAGCCGGTGCTCGCGCGAGGGTGGCTCTCGATTCGGCCGAACAGCGGCAGCACCTGAACCGTGCCCTCGAGCTGTCGGGCAGCTACCTCGAAGCTCGTTTCCTGCTCGGAAGGCTCCTGATTCGCGAAGGCCTCACGCGCGAAGCCATCGACGTTTTGGCCGAGGCTCGAGGTACGGACGAGCTCTATCGAGCGGCATACTTCGAGCTGGGTCTCGCTTACCTCGAAGTGAACGAGGTCGAGAGCGCCCAACTGGTCTTCCAGAGTCTGGCCGAGACCGAAAGCCGAGCCGCCACCTTCAACAACCTCGGTGCGGCTCAGATGCGCGCTTCGCGTTTCGACGAGGCAACGGCAGCGTTTGAGAAGGCCTGCGGGCTTGGGGGTGAAGCCGCCATCTCGGGGTTCAACCTGGGTTGGAGCCACTGGCGAAGCGGCAGGGGAGCGGAGGCCCTGGAGCAGATGAGCGAAGTCGTTGCCGGGAGACCGTTCGACGCGGAGGCATGGCTGGTGCACAGCGCGGCGGCGCTCTCCCAGGCGCGTCCGGAAGAAGCGAAACGGAGCCGGGTGACGGCGGAAATCCTCGCGCCTCACCTCGTCGGTGTCGATCCGGCGACGGTGGTGGGTTGGGAAAGAACTCTCGAACGAAATGGAGCGGGCTCGAGCCCAGGCGCTGTCCCTCCGTTGTCCGATCAGAGCTTGGAATCGATGGCCGCCCTTCTCGATGCCCGAACGCTGAGATCTCGAGGTCGAGTCGAAGACGCCATTCAGCTTCTGCAGAAGGCCCTGTATGTCGAGCCGAGCGCAGGAGGTCTACGGCGCGAGCTCGCCGAGCTTCACCACGAGGTCGGCGATTTGGACAGCGCCGCTTCGGAGCTCTCGATCCTCGTCTGGGCAGAGCCCTCGGTCGAAGCGCACATCGACCTCGCCCGACTGTACCTCCAGATGGGTGAGCCGAAGCGAGCTCTCGACCAAGTGGAGCGGGCGCTCGAGATCGATCCGGAGAGCTCCGACGCGCACCGGCTCCACGATGCTATTGCCGTCCCTTGAGAAAAATCGTCTGCATCGGGCTGCTTCGAAGAGATGAGATGTGGGCCCGCAGGGCGAATAATTGCGCTACCATGGGGGCGTGAAATCGCTGTTCGTTGCCGGGTGGCTGGTCCTCGCCGGGCTCGGCCTGGCGGCGGCCGAGCCGGTCCAAAAGACGCTTGCCGAGCTTCTCCTTCGGCACCAGAATGGGGCCACCGACGCCAAAGTGTTCGAGGTCGGTGAGCTGGAGGCGAATCAGTTTCTTCGGGAGCAAGCGGACAAGAGCCTTCCTCAGGGCTTCGAGAATCCGTGGATCCGATTCGAGGAGAGCTTCGCGATCGTCGGCGCAACGATGGATCTCGAGGTTGTGAGGGGCGCGCTTCCCGATTCGGCCCTGCTGAATCTGCTCTCGGGAAAGGTCCCGGTCGAGCTCACCGCGCGGCTCCTGGGTGAAGGAGGGGTGGGAAGGCTCGATGTCGAGCGAGTGAGCATGAGCGGCATCGATTTGCCCATGTCGCTCGTGGACGCGTTGATCGGCGACATCGAAACGATTCCGTTCCTCCCCGGCTTTCGGCTCGGTGAGCCGTTTCCGCTTCCCTACGGGGTGGAGAGCGTTCATTGCAGCTTGGGGCTCGTCACCGTTCGGCAAAGCGCGAGCACCAAGTAGAATTCCGCGTACGTTGCCGGCGCGGTCATGCTCGATATCACGACCCCGATCCAATTCGTTAAAGGTGTAGGGCCCAAGAAGGCCGCCGCTCTCGCCAAAGCGGGGATTCGAACCGTCTACGACCTCCTTCTCTACCTTCCCTTCCGCTACGAGGACCGCAGCCGCCGCCTGAAGGTGGCGGAGCTCGAGGCGGGACAAGAAGCGACCGTCGAAGTCGTCGTGCAGTCGCTGCACATCCGCAAGACGAGGCGACGTAATTTCACCCTCGTCGAGATGATGGGCAAAGACGAGACTGGCAGCGTGAAAGCCGTCTGGTTCAATCAGGACTATCTCAAGGACACCTTGACCCAAGGCCGGAAGGTGCTTCTGTTCGGCAAGTTCGAGCGCAGCGGCTTCAGTCTCTTCCCGGAAGTAACGAACCCCCAGTTCGAGGTCGTGGATTCGAGCGGGGAAGACGCCCCGACTCACGCGGGGCGGATCGTTCCTGTCTACGAACGCATCGGAGCGATGAGTCCGAAGGTCTTGCGCCGCGTCCTCCACTTTCTCGTCGTGGGCATGCCGCGAAACGTCCCCGAGCTCCTCCCCGACGACATCCGGTCGCGTCACGAGCTCCCGACACATGCCGAAGCCCTCGAGAAGGTCCACTTTCCTGATGAGGGGTCCGAGCTCGATCTCTACGCGCGGTTTCGTGCCCCCGCCCAGAGGAGGCTGATCTTCGAAGAGCTCTTTGTCTTCTTTCTCGCCCAGGGGCTGAGGCGGGCAAGAAACCAGGAGCTTCCCAAGCGTCGATCGTTCCGAGTCGACGATCGAATCCGGGAGGTCGTACGGAAGATTCTTCCGTTCCGCCTGACGGGCGCCCAGCGCGAAGTGCTCAAGGTGATCGCCGAGGATCTCGAGTCGACCGTCCCGATGCGCCGCCTGGTTCAGGGTGACGTGGGATCGGGGAAGACCATCGTGGGCGTCCTCGCCTCGGTCATCGTGATCGAGAACGGTGCCCAGGTGGCGTTCATGGTGCCGACGGAACTTCTTGCCGAGCAGCACTTTCAGAACATCCATCGACTTCTCGAGCCCGCAGGAATCGAAGTCGCCCTTCTCAGCTCGCGACTGAAGAAAGCCGATCGCGACGCTCGCGTCGCGGCGATCGCCGCGGGAGACGTCGACCTGGTCGTGGGAACGCACGCTCTCATCCAGGAGGACGTGTCGTTCAAGGAGCTCGGTCTCGCCATCATCGACGAGCAGCACCGTTTCGGCGTGGTCCAGCGGGCCGAGCTTCGACAGAAAGGCTACGGATGCGACCTCCTCTTCATGACGGCTACGCCCATTCCCCGCAGTCTCGCGATGTCGCTCTATGGAGATCTCGACAACTCGGTGCTCGACGAGCTTCCACCAGGGCGGCCGACGATCCGCACCGAGCGGGTGTCATCAGGGCACATCGATCGGGTGTTTCGAACGATCGAGGCCGAGATCGCCGCTGGACATCAGGTCTACTACGTCTGCCCGCTGGTGGAGGAGTCCGAGAAGATGGATCTGAAGGCGGCGGTGGAACGCTACGAATCCCTGGCGAAAGGCGTTCTCCGCCACCGTCGGGTGGCGTTGGTGCACGGCCGCGTGGCTCCGCCGGAAAGAGAAGAAGTGATGGCAGCATTCCGCAGCGGTGCGGTCGACCTGCTCGTCGCCACGAGCGTCGTCGAAGTCGGAGTCGACGTCCCCAACGCGACGTTGATCGTGATCGAGCACGCCGAACGCTTCGGGCTTTCGCAGCTCCATCAGCTTCGGGGCCGTGTCGGCAGAGGTACAGCCCCCTCGACGGCGATCCTCTTGACTTACGACCCGACGACCGACGAGGCGGAGAAACGTCTGGCGGCGATGCTGGAGACGAACGACGGATTCGTCATCGCCGAGCGTGATCTCGGCATCCGCGGGCCCGGCGAGTACTTCGGTACGCGCCAGTCGGGCACGCCGTTGTTTCGAATCGCCGACTTTTCGCGGGACCGGCAAATCCTCGAGGAAGCGAAGCGTGAGGCGTCCTTCTTTCTGCGCTCGGCGGAGTCGCGTACTCCATCGGGCCAACGTCTCCTGCGCCAGGTCATCGATCAGTGGGGAGAGCGATTCGATCTCGTGGAGGCTGGTTGACCCATGCGCATCGGAAGTGGCGCGCTTCGGGGCCGCAAGCTCGTGGCTCCCCACGGGACGAAGACCCGTCCGACCAGCGGACGGTTGAAGAAGAGCCTGTTCGACGTCCTGGCGAGGCGCCTCGAAGGCGCCCGGGTTCTTGACCTCTACGCGGGCGCGGGGTCCCTGGGCATCGAGGCCCTCTCCCGAGGTGCGGCCCGCGCCGTGCTCGTGGAGCGGCGTCGTGCGGCGGCGGAAGCGATCCGCAGAAACATCGAAGAGCTCGGACTCGAAGACCGAGCCGAAATTATCAGGAAGGACGTCCTCTACGCCCTTTCGCACCTTTCGGGACGTTTCGATGTGGTCTTTGCGGATCCACCGTACCGATCGATGGAACCCGAGAAGCTCCTGCGGTTTCTGGGAAGGGGAACGATTCTGTCGGATTCGGCGTTCGTCATTCTCGAGCATCATCACAAACGAGAGCTTCCGGAGCGTGTCGGGAACCTGGTCAGCCAACGGGTGATTCGGGCGGGCGAGAGCTGTTTCACCCTGTTCGCCCTGACCGAATGATTCCCCACGAACGGATGTGTTACGCTTCCCCGATGTCCCAGCGGATTGCCATCTATCCGGGATCGTTCGACCCTTTGACACTCGGCCACGTAGACATCATTCAACGAGGCAGCGCGCTTTTCGACGCCATCATCGTGGCCGTGCTCGAGAACGTTGAAAAAAAACCGCTGTTCACCGTCGAAGAGCGACTGACGATGATCCGAGAGGCCTTTGGTGAGCTCGGCAACGTGGAGGCCGACGCCTTCAGCGGGCTTCTCGTCGATTACGCCGCTGGCCGAAAGGCCACCGCGATCGTCCGCGGAATTCGTGCCATCAGCGATTTCGAGTACGAGTTCCAGATGGGCTTGATGAACCGCCGCCTGGCACCAACCATCGAGACCGTGTTCATGATGCCAGCGGAAGATTACTCGTACGTGAGCTCGAGGCTCGTAAAAGAGGTCGCGAGCCTCGGCGGGAACGTGCATGGACTCGTGCCCGACGGGGTGGAGAGAAGACTCTTGGAGAAAGTACGAGGATCCGGAACATGAGGCTCGCCAGTCGCGTCGGTTTGATTCAGCCATCTCCGACGATGGCGGTGATGGCGGAAGCGATGCGGCTTCGCGCGGCGGGCGAGGACATCGTGGATTTTTCCGCGGGACAGCCCGACTTCGCCACGCCGGAGCACATCAAAGACGAGGGCATTCAGGCCATCGCCGGCGATTTCACCCGCTACACCGCAAATCCGGGAACGCCCGAGCTGCGGAAGGCGATCGCAGACCGATATCGGCAGGACTACGGGCTCGAGTTCCAACCATCCGGTGTCCTGGTAACGAGCGGGGGCAAGCACGCGCTCTTGAACTTGATCCTCGCCATCGTGGACGAGGGCGATGAAGTCATCATTCCCACTCCCTACTGGAGCACGTTCCCCGAGCAAGTTCGACTGGCGGGCGGTGAGCCCGCCTTCGCGATGACGTCGGAGGCCGACGGTTTTCGGATGACCGCGAAAGCCATCAGCCCGGCGCTCTCGGACAAGACTCGGGTCCTGCTGCTCAACTTTCCTTCGAATCCGACCGGAGCGGTCATCGACGGAAAAGAGCTCGAGGCGCTTGGAGATCTCGTCGAGGGACACGACATATTCTTCATCTGGGACGACACCTACGCGCGACTGATGTTCGAGCCCGCGCCCGCGGGAGCTTTTGCCGCGCTACAGCGACGGCTCGGTGAGCGTTTCGTCGTCGCGGGAACGGCATCGAAGGCTTATGCGATGACCGGATGGCGCCTCGGCTGGGCGCTCGGGCCGCCCGACCTCATAGCCGGCTGCGATGCTCTGCAAAGCCACATGACGTCCCATCCGAGCTCGATTTCGCAACGCGCCGCGCTGGCGGCTCTGCGGTCGGATCAGTCGAGGCTCGCCGAGATGGTGTCCGAATACCGTTGGCGCTCGGAAAGACTCCGCGAAGGCCTCGTCTCCATCGACGGGCTGACGTGCGCCGAGCCCGGCGGGGGTTTCTATCTGTTTCCCAACGTCTCCCGTTTCGTTCCCCGGGGCGAGACGGCGACGGATCTCGCGGGTGCTCTTCTTGACGAGGAGCGGGTCGCCGTCGTGCCCGGTCTCGCTTTCGGCTGCGATGGGCACTGGCGGGTGAGCTTCGCGACCTCGCGGGAACGGATCGAGGAGGGTACTCGCCGCCTCCAGCGGTTCTTTCGTTCTCGATGAAGACGCTCTCGGCGGTACTCGTCAGCCTCCAGGATCCTCGAGAAAAAGTGTGGGGAATCCTTCTGTCGGTCGAAACGAGCGGAATCACTCTCCGGGGCATCCATCTGAACTCGTTCGACGACTGGAGCCGAGCGGTGGCGCGCGGGGAGACGGATATGCAGCTCTCGACGGTGTTCTTTCCACTCCACCGGGTGGAGCGCATCGACAGAGACGAATCCGTCGGACGCGTTCCTTCGCTCTCCGATACGTTCGAGGACCGGGTCGGACAGGATGTGTGGAGCTTCCTCGGGCTCGACGCGATCCCGCCCGAGACGTCGGACGACGCTGGCCCGCGGATGACCCTTCGCGAGGTCGAACGGGCGCATGTGAAGCGGGTGCTCGACGATTGCCACGGGGATCGAGAGGCCGCCGCCAGGATTCTGGACGTCCCCGAAGCGGAGCTCGACGCACACTTGGACCCCCATATCAAGTAGTCCCGACAAAAAACACCGCAACATCTTGACCCTACGAGGCCGCTTCTGTTATCGTCCTGAGACTCATTCACAAGGAGCGGGCATTGAGCAAACAGGGGTCATACGTTCTGGTTTCGTTCGTTTCGTTCGTAATATTGTGGGCGGCCGACAGTCGAGCACAGGGGATCATCTTTCCGAGCGCAGGAGCGACCCATCGGTCGATGGCGGGCGCTTCGACGGCGGCGCCATTCGACGCAGCGGGATCGGTCTACTGGAACCCTGCCGCCATGGCGGCACTGGTCGACGGCGAGATCTTCGTCGGCGTGGACTTCGTGTACGGCGATACGTATCTGGATTCATCAGTCGAGTCGACCGGTCAGTTCGGAAGCAATCGCAGCGACAGTGGACTCGCTGCCGCGCCAGCCTTCGGCCTCGTGAGCCGCCCGGAGAACTCTTCCTACACTTACGGGCTCGGCATCTACGGTCTCGTGGGCCGTACGATCGACTTTCCCGCGAGCGAGTTCAATCCGGTGTTGAAGCCGTTCGACCCGCCGCGGTCATTCGGTCTCGGACCGGTGTCGTCTCGAATGTCCGGCCTTCAGATCGCCCCCGTGATGTCGAAGGACGTTTCCCAGACCCTCTCCGTCGGAGTGGGGGCCCAGGTCACGTCGATGTTGCTGGGGCTCGATCCGGCTTTGTTCGCCGAGCGTAATCCGGGCGGACTCTTTCCCCCGGCGACCCAGGGCCGCTCCTACTGGGGAGCGGGCTTTCAGCTCGGGGTCTTGTATCGACCCGGTACCCCGTGGAGCTTCGGCGCGTCATACAAGAGCCCACAGTGGTTCGAGCGATTCGACTACAACTCGAAGGACGAGAAGGGCAATCCGCGCGAGCTTTCTCTAGAGCTCCAGCTTCCCTGGATCGTCTCTCTCGGCGCCGCTTACCACGGGTTCGAGGATACGGTGCTGGCCGTGGACGTTCGGTACTTCGATTACGCCAACACGAAGCTCTTCGGTACCACGCCCGCTGACGATGGGCTGGGGTGGAAGAGCATCTGGGCGATCGCGGTCGGGGCCAAACGCCCGATCAGCTCGCTCATCGACGTCCAAGCGGGATTCTCCTGGAACGGAAACCCCATTCCCGACGCCGCGACCCTGTTCAACATCCAGTTGCCGGCGATCAACGAGCTCGCTTTCTCGGGAGGGCTCACCGTGGCGCTGACCGAGCGAGTCGATATCGTCGGGAGCGTCGTGTACGCGTTGCGGCATACCAACCGGGGCACCATCCTCGAGATACCTGGAACCGCAATCGAGCTCGGCCAGGACCTCGCCACCTTCAGCCTTGGGTTCGCGTTTCGACTTTGAGTCGAGCGATGATAGACTTACCTTTTCACTCGCGCCTTGCGCGATCACACATCCCATCGTTCCGACAGGAGTTCCATGAGCACGAGCCGGAACGCGCCGCCCGAAGGTCGACGCATCGAGATCGAGAACGGAGTCCTGCACGTCCCTGACGACCCGATCATTCCCTTCATCGAGGGCGACGGTACCGGCCGCGACATCTGGCGAGCCAGCCAGCGTGTCTTCGACGCTGCCGTCGAGAAAGCCTACGGCGGCAAGCGCCGCATTCGCTGGTATGAGGTCCTCGCCGGCGAGAAGGCCTTCAACGAGACCGGCAACTGGCTTCCCGACGAAACGCTGAGTGCATTCCGCGACTACCTCGTAGGGATCAAGGGTCCGCTCACCACGCCGGTCGGTGGAGGCATTCGCTCGCTGAACGTCGCCCTGCGCCAGGAGCTGGACCTGTACGTCTGCCTTCGGCCGGTCAAGTGGTACTCGGGCGTGCCGAGCCCGGTCAAAAAGCCCGGCGACGTGGACATGGTCATTTTTCGGGAGAACACCGAAGACATCTATGCCGGTATCGAGTACCCGGCGGAATCTGGGGAGGCGCGAAAGCTCATCGATTTTCTCGAAAAGGAGATGAAGGTCCGAAAGATCCGGTTTCCCAAGACGAGCGGAATCGGCATCAAGCCGGTGAGCCGCGAAGGAACGGAAAGGCTGGTGCGCGCGGCAATTCGATACGCGCTCGACCATGGGCGGAAGAGCGTCACCCTGGTCCACAAGGGGAACATCATGAAGTTCACCGAGGGCTCGTTCCGGGACTGGGGCTATGCTCTCGCGGCCAGAGAGTTCCGCGACGAGACCGTCAGCGAGCGGGAGACGTGGATTCTCGGCAACCGCGAGGACAACGAAGGCATCTCCGTCGTGGAGAACGCGCGCGCCATCGAGCCCGGATACGACCTCATGCCTGAGGAGCGGAAGGCCTCGGTGCGGGCCGACGTAGAAACGACCATCGCTAACCTGTGGAGGAGCCACGGGGACGGACAGTGGAAGAAGAAGCTCTTGATCAAGGACGCGATCGCAGACATCACCTTGCAGCAGATCCTTACGCGCGCTTCGAGCATCGACGTCATCGCGACCATGAACCTGAACGGAGACTATCTTTCCGACGCGCTGGCTGCCCAGGTAGGAGGCATCGGCATCGCTCCGGGCGGAAACATCAACTACGTCACTGGCCACGCGATTTTCGAGGCGACGCATGGAACCGCGCCGAAGTACGCCGATCTCGACAAGGTCAATCCCGGCTCGGTCATCCTGTCCGGCGTCCTCATGTTCCGCCACATGAAGTGGACCGAGGCAGCCGACCTCGTCGAATCGAGCCTGGAGAAGACGATTGCCCAAAAGCGAGTCACGTATGACTTTCATCGTTTGATGGAGGGCGCGACGCTCCTCAAGACGTCGGAATTCGCCACGGCGATGATCGAGAATATGTGAGCCAAGGAGTACGAGGTCATGGGGAGATTCAAGGTCACGGTCGTGGGAGCGGGAAACGTAGGTGCCACGGCGACACAGCGAATCGCTGACGCAGAGCTCGCCGACGTCGTGATGATCGACATTCTCGAGGGTATCCCTCAGGGCAAAGGCCTCGACATGCTCGAGGCCTGCCCCGTGTCGGGGGCGGATGTGCGCGTCCGGGGAACGAACGATTATCGGGACACAGCCGGTTCCGACGTCGTCGTCATTACCGCCGGCCTGCCTCGAAAGCCGGGAATGAGCCGGGACGACCTGCTCCTCAAGAACTACGAGATCGTCAAGGGAGTGACCGAACAGGTCGTCAAGCACTCTCCCGGGACCATCCTGGTGGTCGTGTCCAATCCGCTGGACGCGATGGTGCAGACGTCGTTCAAGGTGAGCGGTTTCCCCAAAGCCCGCGTCATGGGAATGGCCGGTGTGCTGGACTCGGCACGCATGCGCGCCTTCATCGCGATGGAGATGAAGGTCTCGGTCGAGAACGTGCATGCGTTCGTGCTCGGAGGCCACGGCGACGATATGGTTCCGCTGCCCCGTTATTCCACGGTGGCGGGAATCCCGCTACCCGACCTGATGTCCCAGGAAGCGATCGATCGGATCGTCGACCGCACCCGCAAAGGCGGTGGGGAGATCGTCAGCTACTTGAAGACGGGCTCGGCCTACTATGCGCCGTCGGCGGCCATCGTGGAGATGGTGGATGCCATCCTGAAGGACAAGAAGAAGATCCTGCCCTGCGCGGCTTACCTCGAGGGGGAGTACGGGATCAACGGGCTGTACATGGGTGTCCCGGTCAAGCTCGGCTCCTCCGGCGTCGAGGAAGTCATCGAGATCGCGCTCACGAACGAGGAGCGTGCGGCTCTCCAGAAATCCGCAGGAGCGGTACAGGAGCTGGTGGACAAGATCGGCGTTTGATGAGTCTTCCCCTGGCAGTGGATAGCCAATGAACCTGCACGAGTACCAAGCCAAAGAGCTCCTCGCACGCTACGGAGTCCAGGTTCCACCGGGAAAGCCCGTGCGATCGGCCGAGGCAGCGGTCCAAGCGGCGCGAGAACTGGGCCTTCCGGTCGTCGTCAAGGCGCAGGTCCACGCGGGGGGCCGGGGCAAGGCCGGTGGGATCAAGCTGGCCAAGACGGAGTCCGAGGTCGCCGACATCGCGTCTCGAATGATTGGCATGGAGCTCGTCACCGCGCAGACGGGGAGTGAAGGCAAGCTCGTCCGCCGGCTTCTGATCGAAAAAGGCCTGGACATCGACCGAGAGCTCTACGTCAGCCTGCTCGTCGATCGCACCGAAGGAAGACCTATCGTCATCGCGAGTGCGGCCGGAGGGGTCGAGATCGAAAAGGTCGCCGCCGAGTCCCCGGAGAAGATTCTCCGCGTCACCGTCGATCCCGCCGTGGGATTGATGCACTACCAGGCTCGCGAGCTCGCCTTTGGTCTCGGCCTCGAAAGCGACGTCTCGAAGAAGGCGGTCTCGTTCCTCATGGGACTGTATCGGGCTTTCATGGGCCTCGATGCCTCGCAGGTCGAGATCAATCCCTGTCTCGTGACCCGGCAAGGCGACGTCCTCGCGCTCGACGCCAAGGTCAATCTCGACGACAACGCTCTGTTTCGACACCGGGATCTCCTCGAGCTCCGCGACACCGACGAGGAATCTCCGCTCGAAGTCGAAGCGTCGAAACACGGTTTGAGCTACATCAAGCTCGATGGGAACGTGGGCTGCATGGTGAACGGTGCGGGGCTGGCGATGGCGACGATGGACATCATCAAGCACGCCGGCGGGGCCCCGGCCAACTTCCTCGACGTGGGCGGAGGAGCGAGCCCCGAACAGGTCAAGAATGCGTTCCGCATCCTGATGTCGGACCCGCAGGTCAAGGCGGTTTTGATCAACATCTTCGGCGGCATTCTTCGGGTCGACCGATTGGCCGAAGGCCTGATCGCCGCGGTCGAGGAGCTGGGCGTGCGAATCCCGATCGTCATCCGGGCTGAGGGAACGAACGTCGAGCTGGGAAGAAAGATGCTCGCCGAATCGGGGTTCACCTTCATCACCGCGGACAGCATGAAGGAGGCGGCCCGCCAGGTGGTGGCCGCGGCAGAGGGCTCTGCATGAGCATCCTCGTCGACAAGAACACCCGGCTCCTGGTTCAGGGGATCACCGGTCGCGAGGGACAGTTCCACACTCAAGGCGCCATCGATTACGGCACGAAGGTCGTGGCAGGGGTGACGCCGGGCAAGGGTGGCGAGACGTTCGATGGCGTTCCCGTATTCAATACGGTCAAGCAGGCCGTTCGGGAGACGGGAGCGAACGCCTCGGTCATCTTCGTTCCGCCGCCGTTCGCGGCCGATGCGATCCTCGAAGCGGTGGACGCGGAGATTCCGCTCGTCGTGTGCATCACCGAGGGCATTCCCGCGATGGACATGGTGGAGGTGACGCGGGTCGTCGAGGAGACCAACTCTCGTCTGGTGGGCCCCAATTGTCCCGGGGTCATCTCGCCCGGCCGCGCGAAGATCGGGATCATGCCCGGCCACATCCACAAGGAAGGGCCCGTGGGAGTCATTTCCAGAAGCGGAACGCTGACCTACGAGGCCGTGGATCAGCTGACCCGGCGAGGGATCGGCCAGTCGACGTGCATCGGTATCGGCGGAGATCCGGTGATCGGGACCACCTTCGTCGATGCGCTCGAGCTGTTTCAAGAGGACGATGAGACCGAGGCCGTGATCCTGATCGGTGAGATCGGTGGCGGCGCCGAAGAGACGGCCGCGAAGTACATCGAGCAGAAATTCACGAAGCCAGTCGTCTCGTTCATCGCCGGGAAGACGGCGCCTCCGGGAAGACGAATGGGCCACGCCGGCGCCATCGTGATGGGCGGCAAAGGAACGGCGGCAGACAAGATGGAGGCACTTCGCCGAGCGGGCGTGACCGTGGTCGAGAGCCCCGCCGACATGGGCGAGACGATGGCCCAGGTCCTCGCGAGTCAGTGACAGAAGGACAGGGGAATACATGACCGAGCGTACGCTTGCAATCATCAAGCCCGACGCCGTTCGACAGAACGTCGCCGGCAAAATCCTGGCTCGGATCGAAGAGGCCGGCTTCAGGATCCTGGGCCTCAGGATGATCCAGATGAGCAAACGCCAGGCCGAAGGCTTCTACGCCGTTCACCGGAGCAAGGCCTTCTTCTCGAGCCTGACCGACTATATGAGCTCGGGCCCATGCATCGTGATCGCCATGGAGAAGAAGAACGCGATCGATGACCTGCGCAAGCTCATGGGGGCGACCGACCCGAGAAAGGCCGATCCGGGCACGCTACGCAGCGAGTTCGGTACGTCGGTCGAGGAGAACGCCATCCATGGCTCGGACTCGCCCGAGTCATCCGAGGTGGAGATTCCCTATTTCTTCACTACCCTGCAGCTCATCCTGTGAGATGAAGCTCGTCGAGGGAGCGGCTCTCCGCGAGCGTCTTTCTGCCGTTCCCCCTCTCGTCGACCATCTCGTCGATCCCGAGACACAGATTCAGATGAACGGCGTCGATTTCACCTTGAGGGAAGTGTCCCGCTTCGGGGACGATCCCGGAGTGATCGATTTCGACAACTCCGGGAGGTGTATCCCTTCCACCCAGGCCATTCCGCCCGACGAGTCCTCCTGCTGGCGTCTTCGCCCCGGCCCCTATTGGATCGTCTATAACGAGGTCGTGAACGTCCCCGCCGACATGTTCGGCCTCGCCCGTACCCGTTCGAGCGTTCTGAGGTGCGGAGCTCAAATCGGAACCGCACTGTGGGACTCCGGTTACTCGGGAAGGAGCGGCTCGCTTCTCGTCGTCCACAATCCCGCCGGCATCGTCCTGAAGAGAAACGCCCGCGTCCTGCAGCTCGTCTTCTTCGCTCTCGACCTGCCCGCCGAGAAGAGCTACGCCGGTCGCTACCAGAACGAGAACAAATAGCCCCGCTGTCTGCTAAACTCCGCCGTCAGGGTCTCGATGACACTCGCTCCCGGTAGCCGTCTCGGCTCCTATGAGATCGCCGGTTCGCTCGGGCGGGGCGGCATGGGGGAGGGGTACCGGGCGAAGGATCTCAAGCTTGGCCGGAAGGTGGCCGTCAAAGTCCTAAGGAGCGAGTTCTAAGCACTCGGGGCCCTCGAGCGCCTCAAGGTGCGGCAAGACGTGGCCGAGCACCAGCTCAGGCAGCTCCGTCTCGATCTATCGCGCGCCGAAGCGTCGAGCGCACCCGTTCCCGAGCTCAGCTCGAGGCTGACCGACATCCGGCACGAAGTCGACGCGATCGAGGACGTGGACGAGGCGATCGCCCGCGAGCTGATGAGCTGACGCGGGTCAGTCGAGGATAGGCTACAGGATGTTGAAGCTGACGATGATCTCGGCGATCACGTCCACTGGCTGGCCCTGGAGCTTTCCTGGAATGAACTTCCACAAAGCGGCTGCTTCGAGGGCCTTCGAGTTGAGATCGGCACTGAGTCCATGGAGCACGCGGAGAGGCTGCACCGAGCCGTCCTTGAGAATGACCACCTCGACGACCACCTCACCTTCGATCTTGCGCGCGAGCGCTTCGTCGGTGAACTGAGGCTGCACTTGCCGGACGACGATCGGAGTGGTGATGCCGCTTCCCAATCGGTAGGCGCCACCGCCGAAACCGCCCCCGTAGCCTTCGCCAAGGCCGGATCCTTGACCTTCACCGATTCCGGTGCCTTCACCGGTCCCAGCCCCACCCCCGTTTCCCGACCCCGCTGAATCGAGAAGCTGCTCCATCCCATCGAGGATGCCCTTCTGGTCGAGCTCATCGGGCGCCTGAGCGACGACGGGAGCCAGAATCTCGGGCGCGGTCTCTTCCTCCGGAGGCTTGTCCTCGATCTCGTTGGGCTTTTCGGGATCGTCGTAGATGAGCTCTTCTTTGGGTGCTTCGGTGTTAACCGCCACCTTGGCGAGATCCTCGCCTTCGATCTTCTGGACCGAAGGCGGCTCCTCGGCTTGCTCGCCACCACCACCTCCGCCGCCGCCCGGGCCCGGCTGCATGACGAAAATCAAGTTAGGAAGGTCCCGCACGCCTTCGAGCTGCGGGGGCGCTGGGAGGATGGTCGACAGGAGGAGTGCACCGCCTATCACCAACACGTAGCTTACGGCCGTCGCGACTTCCGTCTTCCGCTTCCGGCTTGGGTCGAAGAACGGAGGCTCGACGGCTTCGCCGGTCAGCGGGCTCAGGATATCGTCGTTACGGAAATTCTCCTTGAGCCAGGCTACGAGTTTATTCATTCTACCTACCTAATTCTCCTCCGCGGTCGACGTCGATGCAAGAAGGAGGATCACGGTATAGACTCGGCTCCCATGGACTCACCGGTCGAGCTCGACCGCCGGGACGGGATCGGGTTCATCACCTTCGATTTGACCGGACAGAAAGTCAATTTGCTTTCCCGAGCGGTAATGGAGCGGCTCAGCCAGGTCCTGACGGAGCTCCAGGCACGGGACGTCCAGGGCGCGATCGTTCGATCGGGAAAGGACGGCGTTTTCATCGCGGGTGCGGACGTCAACGAGATCTGGACGGTTCAAACCGGTGAAGAAACGGCGGAGGCGGTACGGACCGGGCAGGTGATCATGGACCGAATCGAGGCGCTGGACTTCCCCATCGTTGCCGCGATTGGGGGAGTGTGCCTCGGAGGGGGTGCCGAGCTGGCCCTCGCCTGTCATGGCCGGGTGGGCTCGGACCATCCCAGATTCCAGATCGGTTTTCCCGAAGTGAACCTCGGCATTCTGCCAGCATGGGGCGGCACGACACGTCTTCCGCGACTCATCGGAGTTCGCCAGGCGATGGACCTGATCCTGACCGGACGCGCCATCGATGCGACGAAAGCCGAGCGTATCGGTCTCGTCGACCGCGCGGTACCCCATTCGGAGCTCGACCGGCGTGCCCTCGAGCTCCTCGACGAGCTGATCCGAGGCAGGAGACCTCGGAGGCCGGGAAAGTCCTTGCTCCTCGAGGGCAACCCCATCGGCAAGTGGTTTCTCTTCTGGCAGGCCAAAAAGCGGGTGCTCGAGAAGACGAAAGGACACTACCCCGCGCCCCTCGCGGCTCTCGACGTTATGCGGCGGGGGGCGAGCTCCAAAGCGCGCTCGCTGGAGCTGGAGCAGGAGCACGCCAGCCGGCTCCTTCCCGGCGAGGTCTCGAAGAGTCTCGTGCGGGTTTTCCTCCTGGCCGACCGCGCGAAAAGGACTCCCGACGGCGAGCCGCCGCGGGTCGAATCTGCGGGGCTTCTCGGTGCCGGGACGATGGGGGGCGGTATCGCGAGGCTTCTCGCTTCCCGGGACGTCGCCGTGCGTTTGAAGGACGTGAGCCCCGACGCGCTGGGGGCGGGTCTCGCGGCGGCGCGGGCCGTGTTCGAGCAGCGGCGAAAGCGACGGCGCCTGAGCACCTGGGAGCTCGAGAAAAAGATGGCGCTCATCACCCCCAGCCTCGACTGGAGTGGGTTCGGCATCGCCGACCTGGTCATCGAGGCAATCGTCGAGGACATCGACATCAAGAAATCGGTGCTTCGCGAGCTCGAAGCCCACGTGTCGAACGAGTGTCTCATCGCGACGAACACCTCCACCCTTTCCGTCAGCGAGATGCAGACGGTGCTCGAGCATCCCGAACGAATGGCGGGTTTTCATTTCTTCAATCCGGTGGACCGCATGCCGCTCATCGAAGTGGTTCGCGGCAAGAGAACCGACGAGAGGGTCCTTACAAAGCTCGTCTGGATGGCCCATCGTCTCGGTAAGACCCCGGTGGTCGTGAACGACGCCCCGGGTTTCGTCGTGAATCGGATTCTCGGCCCGTACCTCAACGAGGCGACGAAAATTCTCTTGGAGTCGGCCGATGTCGAGGGGATCGACCGCGCCTTCCTCGAGTTCGGAATGCCCATGGGGCCACTGAGGCTCCTCGATGACGTCGGAATCGATGTCGCGCACAAGGCAGGTGCGGTGCTCGGCAAGGCGTTCGGTGCCCGCACCCAGCCGACGGGAGTGTTGGAGAAGCTCGTGGCCGCGAACCGGCTCGGGAAGAAGACGGGTGCCGGGTTCTATCGATACGATGGCAAGCAGTCGGTGCCCGATCCGGAAGTCTGCTCGATCATCGGAGCGTCGTCCTCGAGACCGCTTCGAGCGGACGAGGCGTTGAAGCGCGCTCTCGGGCTCATGATCGCCGAGGCCTATCGGTGCCTGGACGAGGGAGTGGTGGCGAGCGCGGACGAGTTAGACCTCGCGATGATTCTGGGTACCGGGTTTCCACCGTTTCGCGGCGGGATCCTTCGATACGCCGAAACCTACGGAATCGATCGCGTTGCCGAAGATCTGGCCCAGTGGCGCGAAAAAGAGGGATCTCGATTCGAGCCTCCCCCGTCGCTCCTCGAGCGAGCTCGCACCGCCTAGCGAGCCGGTTCACAAAGGCTGGGAGTGTCCCATCACCGCGTAGGCTTTTTACTACGCGTTTTCGAGGGGAGCTTTCCACAGGGTTCTCAACTTCTTCGAATCTGGCGAGTTACGGACTCAGGTTCGCAGAAACATCGTGGCACGCCCATTGCACTATCGAAAGACACGAAAGACGGAGGACCCACGATGGCACACACGATTCACAAAGAAGAGTGGTCCGAAGCGGAAGAGCTCCATTGGCGTTGCTTCTACTGGCGGTACCTCGTCAATCGTTGGCTCGTGCCGGGTCCATCCGTGCTTCGGCATCGCGAACCGAATGGCTCGAGCGGTCGAGTCGGCCCGAGCACGCGCACGCTCCACGAGAACGGCTGGTTTCACGAGCCCGAGTCCACCTGCGAGCAGTAGCTGGGTTGAAAACTCACCCGCCCTGGCATTGGAGTACTTTAGATTAGATCCGCCGAAGGGGATCCTGCCGTCCCAGCGCCCCGAGACCTCTCACTAATGCTCAGCGCCGTGGCGGGACCTGTAATCGATCGAGCCGCCGCGGCTCGGGCTGCTTACGGCGCGGCCAGCGCGCCGGGCTCGCTCCGCTCGCGCAGGACTGGGTTGTAGTAGAGTCCGGCCACGATGGGCCATATGGTCGAAGCCACGTAAGCTCCCGTGAACTGGATGAGCTCGGCCAGCGTGGTGATCCGGCCCCAACAGAGCGCGATGGCCAGCACACCGATGCCCAGTACGATGAGCCGCGCCATCCGCCGGAGCTCCTGCTCGGTGGCCCGCGGTCTCAGCAACTGGCGATAGACGTCTTCGACCAGCCGACCTCAACGTCCGCCATCATGCGCTTTTCCACGGCACGTGGGAGGAGCTCGCGAACCATCCCGGGATTGGGATCGATTTATGGGTGGCCAGATAGAACTACTGCTGCGGACCTCGCTCGGGCGTCAGACGGAAACCGGGAGGCAGCATTCGGATCCAAACAGGTTCGACGCCCGTCTCGAGTATTCCCTTCGCCTCCGACGCGAAATACCATCGTTGACCGTCGCGAGCGTAGTAGAACGGCTTGATCCCCAGCGGATCTCGCGGGGCCAGGAAAGTCTTGCGTCTGCGGTCGTAGACGAGAAATGCGAACATCCCATCGAGAAAGTTGACGCAGTCCGCGCCATGGTCCTCGTAGAGATGGGCGACGACTTCGACGTCACGCCGCGTGCAAAAGTCGTGTCGAATCGCGCAGATCGCCTGCGATGGCCGAGTGGTTGTAGATCTCACCGTTACAGACGACGTGGACGTCGTGACTCTCATCGTCAAGAGGCTGCTCGCCCGCTCGAGATCCATGATGCTGAGAGGGTTGATGCTGAGACCGAAGCGGTCGTCCCAGAACTCGTACTGGGTGCTGTCCTCCCCGCGGTGGGAGGTCGCGTCCAGCATTCCCTCGTCGCTCGGCTTCCGCAGCGATGACGTGTTCGAAAGTGCGCCGGGCGCGCTGCGGGACGCAACTCGGGAGCTCGTGGTATCCTCGCCGGAGCCAGACAGCCGACGATCCCGAACGCTTCCTCGATACGCGGTCCTACATCTTCGGTCAGACCCAGCTCGCAACCCGGTATTTCGGGATGGACACGCTCTGTGCATCGTCGCCACCGACGGTGCGTTCACACGCGAGCAGATCACCAAGATCGCGATGATGGCCCAAACGGCATCCCCCGCGTCGTTCGCCCCTCGTATACGATGTTAGACGGCGACGTGGTCTTCGCCCTGTCGACGCTGGGCGCCCAAACCATGGATGTCAACATCGTCGGGAGCGTGGCGGCGCGACTCGTGGAGACGGCCATCGTCCGCGGCGTCTCGATCGCCAACGGACTTCCCGTTCCCGAAGACTTCTGAGCTCGAAGGAGCATTCTGTCACCAAATTTGCTATCGTTCCGAAACGCGAGGAAAGCCATGAAACGATACCGGCGCTGGATCGCCGCAGGCCTTGTCGTAGTTGGGAGCTCGGTCAGCCGTGAGAGTCTCGTCGCGTCCGGGGAAGTGAGGTGGCTCTCGTTCGAGACCATCGACCAGTCCGCTCTTCCAATCGTCCGGGCTCGGCTCAACGGTTCGGGAGGCCACCGCCTCGTTCTGGATGCGGGGTTCAACGACTTCGTCTTGGATACGACGATCGTGGACGGAAGCGGTCTTAAACTTGTCGACCAAGGGGAGGTTGCCGAGATCGATTTCTACGGCAAGAAGGAAAAGGTGTCGGTTGCCTATCTCCAAAAGCTTGAGATCGGCGAGGTCGAGTTTCAGGGCGTGCGCACTTTGCTCGTCGAAGGAGAGGATGGGACGGGCATCGGGGGAATCCGGAGCTACGGCCGAATCGGCCGAGAGCTTCTCGAGCCCCTTCGTCTCACGATTCATTACCCCCGAAGGCTCCTCTATCTCGAGGCCTCTCCCGCGGACGAGGTGCCGGAGGGAGGGGTCGCGTTCCAGTCCGCCGGGCGATTTCTCATGGTGCCGGTTCAACTGGTCACCAAGGCCGAAGCGGTCGAGGAGGTGCTCTTCGTCGTGGACGCGGGAACTTCCAGCACTGTGATCGATCGGAAATGGGCCACGGAGGTGGGTCTCGCGCCCAAAGACGCGACGGCCGCTACGATCGAGCGAATGCAGATCGGAAGCTTCGAGGCGGAGGGTTTTCCCGTCCTGCTCGGCGTCATGAACGAGCTTCCTTACGACGGTCAGCCGGTCGGCGTTATCGGAGCGGATCTGTTGCTTTCGTCGGCCATTACCTACGATTTCGCCAAGGATCGAATTTGGCTGGTAAAGGTGGAATCTTGATCCACCGCTATCGCGACAAGAGTCCTGCCGTACACGACACCGCCTTCGTCGCCGAGAGCGCTCACGTGATTGGCGACGTCGCCGTTGGCGCCGACTCCAGCATATGGTTCGGCGCCGTCGTTAGGGGCGACGTCAACTTCATCCGCATCGGAGCACGCACGAACGTGCAGGACTTGACGGTCATCCACGTCAATCACGGGGAGAGCCCCACCATCCTGGAGGACGACGTCACCATCGGCCACCGGGCCATCCTCCACGGTTGCCAAGTGAAGTCCGGCTCGCTGATCGGAATGGGCGCTCTCCTTCTCGATGGTGTCGTCGTCGAAGAGCGGGCGCTCGTGGCGGCAGGCTCGTTGTTGAGCCCTGGGACCGTAGTCCCGGCGGGCAAGCTCGCCCTCGGCGCTCCCGCGCGCATTGTTCGGGATCTTTCCAATGAGGAGCTCGAACGGCTCGAGCGCGCCTCGGCCGTGTACTGCGAGCTCAAGGACGACTACCGCAGATGAAATGGAGGAGAACCCACAGCTGCGGCGCGCTCGGACGCGACGCCGTCGGCTCCGAGGTCGTTCTCGCGGGATGGGTCGATACCGTTCGCGACCTCGGAGGCATTACGTTCATCGATCTTCGCGACCGCGAGGGAGTCACGCAGATTCTCGTGGGACCGGACGCGGGCGAAAGCGTGGTTGGTGCGGCCAAGCGAGTGGGGTCCGAGTGGGTGATTGCCGTGCGTGGCGCCGTCATCGAGCGTAGCGCGGGCACGGTGAATCGCAATATCTCGACCGGCGAGATCGAGGTGAAGGCGGTGGAAATCGAGGTGCTTTCACCCTCCAAGACCCCGCCCTTCGAGATCGGCGACGACGTAAAAGCCAGCGAGGATCTCCGGCTGCGGTACCGCTACCTCGATCTCAGACGCGGGTCGGTCCGTAGACGGCTCGAGACCAGGAGCCGCCTTACATTTGCCACACGCCGCCACCTAGTGGAAAAAGGATTCCATGAGGTCGAAACTCCCTACTTGACGAAATCGACTCCGGAAGGAGCGCGGGATTACCTCGTACCGAGTCGCGTGCACCGTGGCTCCTTCTACGCGCTGCCGCAGTCACCGCAGCTGTTCAAACAGCTCCTGATGATCGCGGGCATGGAACGCTACTTCCAGATCGTGCGTTGTTTTCGCGACGAGGATTTGAGGGCCGACCGCCAGCCGGAGTTCACCCAAGTGGATATCGAGATGTCTTTCGTCGACCGGGAGGACGTCTACGCTCTGGTGGAAGAGCTCTTCGTCGCCATGTTTCGGGCGACGGGCATCGAGCTCCCCACCCCTTTTCCGCGATTGGGCTATCCCGAGGCGATCGCCCGCTACGGAACGGACAAGCCCGACCTGCGCTTCGGCTGCGATATCCGAGATCTCTCGGAGCTCTTCCGAGGCTCGGGCTATGGGGTCTTCGACCGAGTCCTGGAAGAAGGGGGAGCCGTACGCGCCCTCGTCGCCCCCGGTCTGGCGCGATACTCGCGCAAGGAGATCGATGAGCTGGACTCCCAAATCAAGGAGCTCGGTGCGGCGGGTCTTGGGTGGGCGAAATGGACCGAGACCGAGCTGAAATCGCCGCTGTCGAGGCACATCGGTGAAGAGACTCTCAGAAAAGCTTTCGCCCTGACCGGAGGGGCGGTGGGCGATCTCCTTCTGGTCGTCGCGGGCGACGGAAGCGAGGCATCCACTGCTTTGGGCGCGATGCGCACCGCTCTCGCCAAGCGTGAAGGATGGATCCCGGAAGGCGTAACGCCGGCCTTTCTCTGGGTAACCGATTTCCCGTATTTCGAATACTCTGAGGCCGAGCAACGGCTGGAAGCGAGACATCACCCCTTCACCTCGCCTCACCCCGACGACATGGACCGGCTCGAAAGCGACCCGGCTTCGGTTCGCTCACTCGCTTACGACGTCGTGGCCAACGGTTACGAGCTCGGCGGCGGAAGCATTCGGATTCATCGCGCCGACCTACAGGAGCGTATTTTTCGCGCGCTCGGCCTTTCGGAATCGGAAGCTCGAGAGAAATTCGGGTTCTTTCTCGAAGCGCTGCAGTATGGTACGCCTCCGCACGGGGGGATCGCCCTGGGCGTGGACCGCATTGCCATGATCGCCGGGGGGGGCGCGAGCCTCCGGGACGTCATCGCCTTTCCCAAGACGACTTCGGCGCTCGACTTGATGACCGGCTCCCCTTCGGAGGTCTCGGAAAGGCAGCTCGATGAGCTGGGAATCGCGTTGAAGCATCCGAACCGGGTCGGCCCCGGGCCGAGTTGACGCCCCCTTGGGCCTGTGCTACGTTCGACGTTGAGTATGGGCCACGACTTTCGAATCGGCTCGGCAATAGAGTCCGAGCCGGGGGCTCGGCCAGGCTCCTTCACCACCCCCATCATTTAATCTAACTAGGTGCCTGCGGAGGTAATATCCGTTTCTTAAATGAAGAAGATTTCCGTCCCTGAGGAGGGCGCCCTGGCGCTCCTGGGCGTTCACGACGAGAATCTTAAGTCGGTCGAGAAGTGGCTCGGCGTCTCGATTGTCTCGCGGGGCGATCAGCTCATTGTCGACGGCGACGAGAAACAAATCGCCAAGCTCGAAAACATATTCAATCAGTTCTCCGAGCTGTCCGAAGACGGATACCGCATCACCGCTGGCGACCTGCGAGTCGCGTTGAGACTTCTGCGGCAGGATCCCGACGTTTCGCTCAGAGATTTCTTCGTTCACGCCGTGCTGCATCCATCGAAGACGAAGCGAGTGATGCCGAGAAGCGTCCATCAGCTGTCTTACATCCGCGCGATTCAGTCGAACGACATGGTGCTCGGCATCGGGCCCGCAGGTACGGGAAAAACCTACCTCGCGGTGGCGATGGCGGTGGACGCTTTCAATGAGAAGAAAGTCAACCGCATCATCCTGGCTCGCCCCGCCGTGGAGGCGGGTGAGAAGCTAGGTTTCCTGCCCGGCGATCTCCAGGAGAAGATCAACCCTTATCTGAGGCCGCTCTATGACGCTCTGTACGACATGATGGACGCGGAGAAAGTCGTGCGTCTCATCGAGCGGGGCGCTATCGAGATCGCTCCCATTGCTTTCATGCGGGGACGCACTCTGAACGATAGCTTCGTCATCATGGACGAGGCGCAGAACACGACCTCGGAACAGATGAAGATGTTCCTGACCCGGATGGGGTTCGGGTCGAAGGCGGTCGTGACCGGGGACGTGACTCAAATCGATCTTCCTCCGGGAAAAGTGAGCGGGCTCGTCGAAGCAATGGATTTGCTGCGGAACATCTCGGGGATCGAGTTCGTTCATTTCGACGAGACCGACGTCGTACGCCATCCTCTGGTACAGTCCATCATCCGGGCCTATGAGCGACGGAAGCTGCCACGGCGCGTCACCGTCGGTGAAGAAGAACGGACCGAGGTCGAGGCCTGATATGGGCACCGAGAACGGATCCAAGGCGAAGAAGGAGAAACGGGAGGCCTCCCGCCGCGGACGAAAAGGCTTTCGCCGGAGCGATTTCTTCGATCTCGCCTATTCGTCGCCGTGGCCCTGGGTTGGCCTATTCCTGGGCGCGACCACGGCCCTCCTCACTCCCGGTTTGATCTACCGGGTGCAGCCCAGCGAGCTCGGCCAAATCGCCACCGTGACCGTTCGCGCTCCTCATGATTTCAGCTATGAGGACGAGGTCACGACCGCCGCGCGGCGAGAGGAAGCGGCGCAAGCCATCCTGGAGGTCTACCATTTCAACGACGCGGCGACGACCGACGCCCGAAACCGCATCGCCTCGGCGTTCGAGGCGGGCCGGGCCTCGGTGGTGGCGCTCGAGACTTTGGAAGGCGCCGAGCTCGAGAGCGCAGTGACGGAGCTGATGGGGGTCCTACGGGAAAGACTCGGGGTCACGGTCGGCGAGAAGGATCTCGAGTTTCTTCTCGACAAGGAGTTCTCGGTCGAAGTCGAACAGGTTCTCACCCGGGCCGTTACGAACGTTCTGACGCGAGACATCGTGGGCAACAAGGAGCGGCTGCTCGCCTCGGGGCGGCCGATAAGGAGGAGAAGGGATGTCGCCAAGACGACTCAGATCCGGCGCGACTTCTCCAACGTGCTGACCACCGAAGAGGCGCACGAGCTGCTCCAAGTGCAGTTGGCGAGCCTTTCCGATCTGCGCCGAGCGGAGTGGCGAGCGCTGAGCGAGCTGGGGTCTCGCCTTATCGAGCCAACCCTTCGATTCGACTACGCCGAGACCGAGAGGCTTCGCGCACAAGCGCGCGAGGAGGTGGATCCCGTCTACTTCCACGTGAGGCGCGGCAAGACCATCGTTCGGGCCGGTGACGAGATCACTCCGAACGTTTTGCGACAGCTCGAGTTCCTTGCGAAGGAGACCAGCCATTGGGGTCTCGCGGGGCTGATCGGCGCGGCACTTCTCGCCGGCGTGTTGCTTTTCGTCCAGTGGTATCTTCTCCGCCCCGTTCGCGTCGGTGAAGCCTGGCGGCGTCAGAGCTTCGCCATGGTGGGCCTCATCGTGGTGGGCCATCTGGCATTCGCCCGGGTGACTTTCTTCGTCGCCCGCTTGTTCGCCGAGCAAATGATCATGGTGCCGTTCAACAACGCGAGCTCGTATTTCTACGCCATGCCTTTCGCCGCGGTCGCCGTGCTCGTGCTGTTGCTCGAGCACACTCCGACCGCTCTTCTGGCGTCGGTGATTTTCGGCGTCGCCCTGGGAGTGATGACGGGCAATTTGCAGATCGCGATTTTCTCGCTGGTGTCCTGTCTCGCCGCGATCCTGGGATTGTTCCAATACAAGCGGCGCACGGCGCTCTTCAAGCTCGGGCTTCTGGTGGGAAGCGTCAACTTCGTGACCGTTCTGGCAATCGATTTGCTCACCGGACGGTATTTCCCCCCCAGCACGTTCAGTTTCGATCTGTTCTGCGCGTTCGTGGGCGGTGCCAGTGTTTCCATAGTCGTATCGTTCCTGTTGCCCGCATTCGAGCTTTTGTTCCATCGCACGACCGATATTCGTCTCCTCGAGCTCTCGAATCAGAATGTTCCGGTGTTGAGGCGGCTAGCGCTCGAAGCGCCGGGAACGTACCACCACAGCATGGTCGTCGGTTCGCTCGCCGAAGCCGCTGCCGAATCGATTGGTGCGAACTCCGTCTTCTGCAGAACCGCCGCCATGTACCACGACATCGGAAAGCTGACGAAGATCAATTATTTCGTGGAGAATCAGATCGGCCTGAACAAGCACGACAATCTTTCCCCCCGCATGAGCGCCCTCATCATCGGCAGCCACGTGAAAGAGGGGATCGAGATGGCAAAGGAGATGAATCTTCCCCAGGAGATCATAGACATCATCCCCCAGCACCACGGGACGAAGCTCATTACCTACTTCTACGAGAAAGCCAAGGTGAATCAAGACCCAGCGCTCGGCGCGGTGACCGAGGAGGAGTACCGCTACCCCGGCCCGAAGCCCCAGACCAAGGAGGCGGGCATCATCATGCTGGCGGATGCGGTCGAGGCGGCCTCACGAACGCTCGATGAACCGAGCCCGGCACGGCTAAAGGGACTGATTCGTCAGATCATCGATTACGTCTTCCTCGACGGGCAACTGAACGAGTGCGCCCTGACGTTGCGTGACCTGGAGAAGATCGCGCAGAGTTTTCTCAGGGTGCTGATGGGGATCCACCACCATCGCGTGAGCTATCCCGGGTTCGATTTCGAGAAGCAGGTGGAGCCGGTCGTGCTTCAGAACAGCCGATGAGAAATGAACGACGATCCTGACCAAGGCCCTCCAAGGGCGCTCGGGAGAGAGTCAGAACTGGTCGTTCGGAATTTGCAACGGCGTCATCCGATCGATCGACGCCGATTGGCGGGGTTCCTCGCCGAGGTCGCGTCGTCGCTGGGAGCTCGCGAGGCCGACGCGACTCTCGCGCTCGTGGGAGACGAGCGAATCCGGGAGCTCAATCGGCAGTTCCGAGGCTTCGACGAGGCCACGGACGTCCTATCGTTTCCATCCTCACCACCCTATCTCGGGGACATCGTCGTCTCAGTCGATACCGCCGAGCGGCAGGCGAAGAGACGCGGCACGACCTTGGCACTGCGCCTCCAGGTCCTGGCTCTGCACGGATTCCTGCACCTTTTGGGCTACGACCACGAGTCCGACAGCGGAGAGATGCGCCGACTCGAATATCGTATGAGGCGGAAGTTCCGCCTGACCCGAACCAGGGCGCGTCGATGATCTCGACGACGCTCGCCTTGACTGCAGTCGCGCTCCTCCTCGCGCTGGTGACGTTTCTCGCGCTCATCGACGTGGCATTCGATTATTTCAACAAGATATCGTTGCGAACCTACCGGGAGGAGCACGGCTGGAAGACCGATTTTCTGATGCGCTCTGTCGAAGACCCCATGAGTCTTCTGCTGCCACTGAGGATCGGCCTCCAGGGGTCTTTCATCGCCATCACCGTCCTGGTCACCATGCTCTATCTGTTCTCGAGTGCTCCCCAGCCGCTGCTCGCGGCGTTCGTCACGATGCTCGTCGTCTTCCTCGTCTTTCGCGAAGCCGTTCCCCTGATCGTGGCCAGGAAGAACCCCGAAAAGGTGCTGCTGCTTCTGTTGCCCGCTTTTCGCGTTTATTCGAAGCTATTGACGCCGATAAGCTGGCCTCTCTCCCGTCTCGTGAGCGTTTTCGTGAGGGTCAATGACGAGGAGGTGGTCACCCATGAGGACGTTCAGGCCTACATCGAGGCGGGTGAAGACGAAGGCATCCTCGAAGGGGACGAAGGGCGTATGGTCCATTCGATCGTTCGCCTCGGAGACAAGGTCGTCCGCGAGGTGATGACTCCCAGGCCGGAGATCGTCGCCATTCGCAAAGGTGCTACCCTGGGCGAGCTCCGCGCCCTCTTTGCCGAGGAAAAGTATTCTCGCGTGCCGGTGTTCGCCGACGATCTGGATCACGTCCAGGGTCTCGTTTACGCCATCGATCTCGTGGCAGCTCCGGATACCGATCCCGAGTCGCCTTTGGAGCCGCTGGTGCGGGAAGTAAGCTTCGTGCCCGAGACCAAGAAAGTGCGTGAGCTGCTGAGCGAGTTCCAGAAAGACAAACAGACCCTGGCGATGGTGGTGGACGAGTACGGGGGCGTGTCGGGTCTCGTGACCGTGGAAGACATCCTCGAGGAGATCGTCGGCGAGATTCACGACGAGTTCGACGAGGTCGATCAGGAGATCGTCAAGGAGAAGGACGGAGTCTTTCTCGTGAGCGGTCGAGCCGATATCGACGACGTACGTGAGGAGCTTCAGCTCGAGGTCAACGGCTCGGGATTCGAGACGGTCTCGGGCTTCGTGCTCGATGCTCTGGGCCGGATCCCCCGCCCGGGCGAGGTGATCGAGCGCGACAACGTCCGCATCGAGGTGGTTGACGCCGACGAGCAGCGAATCCACCGGGTTCGCTTCCGCATGCAGCCTCAAGGGCCGGCCGCCTGAGAGCCAGCGCTCTTCTCGTCATGCGATCGGGATTCATAACCATCGTTGGCCGCCCCAACGTCGGAAAATCGACGCTTCTCAATCGCATCGTGGGGCAGAAGGTCGCCATCGTCACCGCGAAGCCCCAGACGACGCGAAATCGAGTCCTGGCCATCGCCAATCTTCCCGGCGCCCAGATGGTTTTCTTCGACACACCGGGGATACACAAGCCCCATCACGAGATGAATCGCAGGATGGTCGAGATGGCCCTCCGGAGCCTGAAGCAGGTCGACGTCATTCTGCTCGTTTGCGACGTGACCGAGCCTCTCGGACCGGGCGATGCTTACGTGCTCGAACAGCTCAGGGACATCGACACGCCGGTCGTTCTTGCCATCAACAAGATCGACCGCGTCGCGCGGCCGCGCATCTTACCCGTCATCGACAGCTACCGGAGGGAGCACGACTTCACCGATCTCGTGCCCTGCTCGGCTCTCGAAGGCGAAGGTGTCGATGTGCTCGTCGACGTTCTGGCGTCCCACCTCGCCGAGGGCGACCCGCTCTATCCCCCGGATGCCCTCACCGATCTTCCCGAGCGCTTCTTCGTTTCCGAGATCGTGCGGGAGAAGATTCTGGAGTCGACCCGGAACGAAGTTCCCTACGCCGCGGCGGTGCTCGTGGACTCGTGGGAGGAGGGGAATGAACTCACCCGGATCGAGGCCACGATCCTCGTGGAGCGCGCCTCCCAGCGGGGCATCCTCGTGGGAAAAGGAGGGGCGATGCTGAAGCACATCGGCACCGCGGCGCGGAAGGACATCGAGGCCTTTCTCGGCACCCGCGTCTTCCTGGGACTGCACGTCAAAGTGCGCGCCGACTGGCGCGAGAACCGAAGGCTTCTCTCCGAGCTCGGCATCGATCCCCGACGGTAAGAGAGTGGGATTGAAGCTCGTGCTATTCTCGCCGCTGCCATCGTGACCGCTGGGCTCAGCCTTTCTCGACGGCCGTCGCAAGGCTCGCGGGCGTCAGCAACTTCGACGTCCCGGTTTCGCATCGGGCGGGTCCTCGCGCTCGTTCTCGGAATGGCTGTTCTCGCTCGTTGCGACCTTCGTATTGGGCCGCTGAGTCTCGAGGCTACCTCCGACCTCCCTCGATCTCCTTCCGGCCCGAGGATTGGACCCAGGTCCAAGTCGATGACGTGATCGCTCCCCTGTGGTGTTTCTCACGTCCGTCCGCCTATGCTAGTCTAACGAACGAACGGAAATGAGCGAGGCGATTTGCGAAGGTCCGATAGGACCGAAGATCACCAACAGGTTCATGGATTGGAACGATGCTTTCGACCCGGACCCCACTTCTCGCCGAGACGGTGCGAAAGCTCGTCGCCCGCGGGGCTCACGCCAACGCGTTCAACATCCTTAGCCGTCTCCACCCTTCCGACATCGCGAGCATCCTGGGAGAGCTGTCCGAGCATCTGAGGCGAGACGCCTTTCAGAACCTCCACAAACGGGACATTCGGCTTGCGAGCGCCGCCATCTCCGAGCTCGGTCCCGAGCGTGGGGCGTCCCTTCTCTCCGAGATGACCTCTCAGGAGATATCCGTCATTTTGCAGGAGCTCGACCCGGACGATGCGGCTGTCTTCGTGCCCCGCCTTCCGCCGGAGCTTCAAGAGGAAATCCTCGGGGCGATGCGGAAGAAAGAAGCGTCCGACGTCGAGGACCTCCTGCAGTATCCCGATCAGACCGCGGGACGCATCATGAGTCCCAAGGTCTTTTCCCTCAATCAGGGCACGACCGTGGAGGAAGCGATCCGGCGACTCCAGGACGCGGGCGACCTCGAGATGGTCTTCTACATCTACGTCGTCGACGATCACGGCAACCTCGTGGGCGTCCTGTCGTTGCGGCAGCTCCTTCTGAAGAGGCCTCATACGAAACTCGCCGATATCATGGAGCCCGATGTCATCCGAGTGGCGACGGATACCGATCAAGAGGAGGTCGCGCAGCTCGTCGCCTCCTACAACCTGCTGGCTATCCCGGTCGTGGATTCGTTGAACAAGCTCGTCGGGGTCATCACCGTCGACGACGTGATCGACGTGATCAAGGAAGAGGCGACCGAGGATATGTACCGTCTGGCGGGCCTCGACCGGGAGGAGCGAGTATTCACCCGTCCCAGTACCTCGGTCGCTAAACGCATCCCCTGGCTCGTCTTGAATCTCGGGACCGCCTTCATAGCAGCGCTCGTCGTCAGCCTGTTCGAGAATACGATCAGCCAGTTCGCCCTTCTCGCGGTTTTCATGCCCGTGGTGCCTCTCCTCGGAGGGAATGCCGGCAACCAGACGCTCACAGTAATGGTTCGCGGCATCGCCCTGGGCGAGCTCTCCTGGTCCAACAGCCGGAAGGCTCTCTTCAAAGAAGTGCTGGTCGGCATCGTGAACGGAATCACCATCGGATTGCTCGTCGGGCTCGCCGCGTTCCTCTGGAAGGGCAACCCCTGGCTTGGCGTCGTCCTGTCACTCGCCATGGTAGGCACGCTGCTGGTGGCCGCGGTCATGGGAACGCTCATCCCCCTCGCCCTGAGGTGGCTCAAGGTCGATCCCGCCCTCGCCTCGTCCGTGTTCGTCACCACGGCGACCGACGTGACCGGGTTCCTTTTGTTTCTAGGCCTGGGAGCGCTCTTCTTGTCGCGCTTTCAATAGGCGCCGTGCCTCTTCGCCGCGCTCGAGCCATCGTCCTCAGGACCTACCGCGTGGGCGAGTCCGACAAGATCGTCGTTTTCTACTCGGTCGAGCACGGAAAGATTCGCGGGATGGCCAAGGCCGCGCGCAGGCCCCGTTCGCGCTTCGGCTCTTCGCTCGAAGTGGGAACCGAAGTCGAGCTGGTTTTCTTCGAGAAACCGAGCCGCGAGCTGGTCAGCATCGATCGCTGTGATATAGTCTGCACGAGATTTTCACGACTTGGAGAGCCCATTCTGGCGACGACTCTAGGTTACCTGTCCGACCTCGTTGATGCGCTTACGCCCGAGCGGGATCCAAACCAGAGACTTTATCGGCTCCTGAGGGCCACGATCGGTGCGCTGGACGAGCCCAGGCTGGCGGAGACGAGGGCCCGCTACTTCGAGGTTTGGCTCTTGAGACTCTCGGGTCTCTTTCCCCTCCGACGAACGTGCCCATCCTGCGGGCGCGCTCTCAAGGAAACCGGAGCCCGTTATCTCACCGAGGAGCACCGGCTCGAGTGCGGGGACTGCCTAAGCAGCGGACTTCCGCTCTCTCGAGAGACCGTCGATTTTCTAGAGGACGTGATCTGGAAGAGTCCGCCCGGAGAGACGCTCACACCCGAATCGGGCACCGTACTCTCCGAGCTCGGATCCCTCTCGCTTCGCATCGTGCAGGAGCACCTCGACAAAGAGCTGAAATCGCATCGCGTATTCGAAGATATGTTGCGACGAACGAAGCCGTGAATTTTCAGGAGCTCGTCTTCAAGCTCACGAAGTTCTGGTCGGA
>DATIBD010000126.1:0-60428 GCA_035457705.1 Vicinamibacteria bacterium | reverse complement strand
ACCGTGGACTTCGAAGCCGGCTACATCCGGCACCTCGAATGGCACCGGCAAGTCAAGGACAACTGGGTCTGGTACGGCTGGAGCATCACTTTCGGAGAACGACAGCGCTGGTTCGTCTACGCGACGTTCGGCCACTCGCCCCAGAGTCTCGACAACCCGGTGCCTTCCGCGGAGGACGAGCGCGACAACCTTCTCAACGTCGCGCCCCACGCCCAATTCGTGGGGAATGCCCTCTACGAGTATCTGCCGGCGCTCTCGCGCGGCACCGGTACGCCGACCCCGACCGCCCGGCTCGAGCTTACGACCGTGGATATCGAGCCGGGCGGGGACAGAGACTTGGAGGCCGCCCTCGCTGAGGCGCAATCGACTCTTTCTGCCGAGACTTTATGGTATCGAATGGTCGCGGGTGGACCTTACTCGCGTTATGTTCGACTTCGTCCCCGCGGAACGCTGTCAGCGATTCTCGACGGTGAAGACGAGAGCGCGCTCCCGGCCAACGTGAACGACCGCATCGTGAAGACGACCGTCGAGATCCTAACCCTGCGACCGACGATGAGCTACGGCCTTATGCCCGCTCACGACGAGCCCTCAGCCCGAGCGCAGCGCGAGCGAAGCGAGTCGCGGAGAGAGATCCGCGGGGGTGGGGCCCCGCGGCACCGATGGAAATGATGCAACCGATGAGCGAGCTCCGCGAGATCCGCGGAGCGTGCCCTCTCGATTGCCCCGATACGTGCAGCTGGATCGTGACGACGAGGGAAGGCGAAGCCGTCTCCCTACGTGGCGATCCAAGCCATCCCTTCACGCGGGGATCATTGTGCAACAAGGTCATTGGCTATCTGGATTACGCGCGCTCGCCCGACCGCCTCCTGTATCCGATGAGACGCGTCGGACCGAAAGGAAAGGGCGAGCTCGTCCGGATCTCGTGGGATGAAGCGCTCCAGATCATCGCCGCCCGGCTCGAAGAGGTGATCGAGACCCACGGCGGTGAGGCGATCTGGCCCTACGTCGGCGCCGGAAACATGGGCCTCCTGCAGGGCATCTACGCCGCCGGCCGCCGCCTCTGGAACGTACTGGGGACATCCCGCCACATCGTCACGATCTGCACGATTGCTGGGGGGTACGGGACGGGGTACACGCTAGGTGACAACCGAGTGGGCATGGATCCGGAGACGTTCCGAGACTCCAAGCTCGTGGTGCTCTGGGGTGCGAACGTGCTCTCGACGAACGCCCACCTGTGGCGGCCCATCCTCGAGGCCCGCAGGAAGGGAGCTCCCGTCGTCTCGATCGATCCGATCCGGACGCGGACTGCCGCGGCGAGCGACTGGCACTTGGCGCCTCTTCCTGGGACGGATGCCGCTCTCGCGCTCGGCCTTTTGAACGTCGTCGTCAGCATAGGCCGCGAAGACCGCGAGTTTCTCTCCGAGCACACCGCCGGTTGGGAGACGTTTCGCGAGCGTATCCTCGAGTTTCCGCCGTCACGCGTCGCGGCCATCACGGCACTCCCAACGGAGTCCATCGTCGAGCTGGGAAAACGCCTCGCCGACAGTCGGCCGACCGGCATCCGGATCGGCATCGGCATCCAGCGCCACGGCGGGGGCGGGATGGCGGTGCGGACGATCACCTGCATTCCCGGCGTCACCGGGGACTGGCGCTACCCGGGGGGCGGGGTGCATTACGACACGCGCGGGTTCTTCGGAGTGAACTGGCCCGCACTCTTTCGCGACGATCTCCGTCGGCGCGAGGCACGTTCTCTCTCCATGACGCGGCTCGGCGAGGGACTCCTCCAGGTCGACAACCCCCCAGTCAAGGCGCTCTTCGTATACGCCAGCAATCCCGTGGCGAGCGTCCCTCATCAGACGAAGGTCCGGCGCGGGCTTGCTCGGGACGACCTCTTCACGGTCGTCGTCGAGCACTTTCTGACCGACACCGCGCGCTACGCCGACATCGTGCTTCCGGCGACGATGGCGACCGAGCACGCCGACCTTCTCATCGCCTACGGGCACCTGTACCTCGCGTGGAACGAGCCGGCGGTGGCACCTCCAGGCGAGTGTCTGCCGACGACCGAGATCTTCCGGCGCCTCGCGAGAACGATGTGCCTCGACGAGCCGGCGCTTTACGACAGCGACGAGGCCATGGCGCGCCAGCTCCTCGCGAGCGGGCATCCATCGCTCGGCGGCATCACGCTCGAAGAGTTGAAAGCTCGGGGCTGGATCCGGCTGAACTATCCCGATCCCTTCGTGCCGTTCGGAACTGCCTTCCCGACGCCGTCGGGAAAGCTGGAGCTCGTCTCCGAACGGATGGCCGAGGCGGGTCTGGATCCGGTCGCCGGCTACACGCCGTCTCACGAGACGGCACAGCGGGACACCGAGCTGGCTCGCGAGTACCCGCTGTCGCTGGTGACACCAGCCGACCACTACTTCCTGAACTCGATCTTCGCCAACGTTCCGCTTCAGCAGCGTCGGTCGGGGGCTCGTACGCTCGTGATCCATCCTGACGATGCGGCACCGCGGGAGATTGCTGCGGGAGACGAAGTTCAGGTCGGGAACGCGCGAGGGTCGTTTCTTGCGGTGGCCGACGTGAGCGATCGGGTACGACCGGGCGTCGTCGCTAGCTTGAAAGGACGTTGGCCGCGATACTCGAAAGACGGCGTGACGGTCAACGCCACTGTCGACGAGCGCGATTCGGATATGGGAGGCGGCGCCGTCTATCACGACAACCGGGTGCGCGTCGAGAAGACGGCATCGTGAGCGATTTCCGCGTCGCGCTCCGGACACTCCGAGCGCTCCGTTCTCGCTCCGCGAGTTCATGGACTGCCGGAGCCGGACGAGCACACTCGTCGGCGACGACATCACCGAGCTAGGGCGCCCGCATCTCGGCCAATACTCGACGGCTGGGAGCAAACCATGACCGTAGAATCACTCAGCCGAAATCGCTTCCACTGCGTGGATGCGAGAGGCGCGGAAGCCGGGGAGCCAGCAGGCCACGGCGGCAACCAGGAGCAGGGCCACCGCGGCGGCAGCAGTTGTGAGCGGGTCAGACGCGGAAACGCCGTAGAGGAACGATTCGAGCCAGCGTGCCTCGAGAATCGTCAATGCCAGTCCCACCACCGTCCCTGCCGCGGCGTAGCTCATCCCTTGCCCCACCACCATCCGCGTGATAGCGGACGGAGCCGCGCCGAGAGCGATCCGGACCCCGATCTCCCGTCGCCGCTGGCGAACTGTATACGAGAGAAGGCCGAAGATGCCCACCGCAGCAAGGGCCACCGCCGCTAACGCGAACACCGAGAGGAGCGCCGTCGAGCGGCCTGGGCCCGTCAGGGCGTCGGCCAGCCGCGCCTCCAACGTCTGCTCTTCCATGGATAGCTCGGGGTCGAGTCCGGCAACGACTTCCCGGACTGCCGGTAGCGTGATGGCGGGCCGCGCGCGGCTCCGCACCACCAGGTGTGCGGTTCGAGCCTGCGACTGTGCGAGGGGAGAGTAGACGGCGTTACCCGATTCCGCGAGCCCGAGATACTTCACGTCTCCCACGACGCCGATGACCGTCGTGGGATCGCACGTTACGCAGCCACCTTCGATCATCTGCCTACCGACGGCCGACTCTCCGGGGTAGTACCGCTGCGCCCACCAGCGGCTCACCATGACCACGGGCGGTGCGGTGGCGGAGTCCGCTTCGGTGAACCAACGCCCCTCTAGAAGGGGAATCTGAAGCGCATCGAAGAACCCGGGCGTGACAAATAGCCATGGCGCGAGGTGCTCGGCAACGCCTGGCTGCACCGGACGGTCGATCAGATTGAAGTTATTGATGTTTCCGGCTTGTCCCGGAGGCAACTCGCTGGCCAGGCCCGAAGCCAAAGCGCCCGGAACCTCGGCCACGCGGTGCTCAAGCCGCAGCCAGAATGTTTGAAATTCCGAATACCCAGGATAGCGAGCATCCGGCAGAGCAAGCGAAATGCTCACTACCCCTTCCGGATCGAACCCGACATCGACTCGTTGCAGCCGCGAGAAGCTGACGAACAGCAAGCTCGATCCCAGCAAGAGCGGTAATGCCAGAGCGAACTCCGCGGTGACCAGCGCGCTACGCAACGCCGTCGTTTTACGGTCCGCGCCGGTGCGACGTCCGTCGCCGCGTCGGATGGCCGCCGAGGAGCTCCGGAAAGCCGCGAGCATCGGCGAGATGCTGACGAGAATTCCACTCAGGATTGCGCACCCGATCAAGAAGGCGACGACGCGGCCATCGAGCGCCACCTCGTCTACGCGCGGTAGATTCGGTGTCAACCGCCCCAGAACCCGGAAGCCGAGCACCGCAATCCCGAAGCCGAGGAGCCCCGCCGCGAGTCCCGTCACCAGTCCTTCCGTCAGCGGGAGCCTCGCGAGTCGTACTCGACCCGCGCCGAGCGTCACGCGTAGTGCCCGCTCCGGCTCTCTCGCGGACGAGCGCGCCAGAGAGAGGGTCGTCACGTTAGCAATGGCCACGAGAAGAACGAGCACCACCGCGGCGAAAAACAGTCCCACGGCCCTTCCCGCGTCGCCCACGATCGTGTCGCGCAGTGGCATGGGAGCGATCCGGGCTGTCTGATCCTGGAAGCTGGACGCCCACAATGGGAAGATCCGCTTGCTGATGGCCTCCATGTCACGCGCGGCGTCGTCAAGCGTGACGCCTTCGCGCAGCCGGCCGATGCCACGCAGCCAGAACGGGCCTCGTCGCTCGGGTGGCCGAAGTTTGAGCACCGGCCATGCCGTCGCGCGAACACCGCCTAGCTTGTCGGTGCCCTCCGGCAACACGCCGATCACGATATGGCTCAGTCCGTCGATGGTTAGGGCGCGGCCTACCGCGGCTTCGGCGCCTCCGAGGCGCTGCTCCGCCAGAGCGTGGGAGACGACGGCCACCGGTGCGGCATCGGCCGATTCGTCCTCCGGCGCGACCGCCCGCCCGACGGCCGCGTCGATCTCGAGCGCGCGGAAGAATCCCGACGTCACTGCGCCAACCAGTGCCTTTTCCGGCGTTCCCGCGCCGGAGAGCGTCGCATCCCTCCAGGCGACCAGACCGAACACTTCGAAGCTGCGTTGCTGTTCCAGAATCGCCTGCGCGTCCACCGTCGATAGCTGCCACACCGTCGAGTTCTGCTGGTAGAGCTGGCCGACACGAACCAGGCGGTCGGGCTCCCGGTACGGAAGCGGCGAGAGGAGCACGGAATCCGCCACGGCGAAGGCCGTCGCTGCCGCGCCGAGTCCCAGACCCAGAACGGTGACCGCCGCCGTGGTATACATCGAGTCGCGTCCGAGCGAACGCAGCGCATATCGGAAATCGGCGCCGAGGTCCTGAAGTAGTCGGACTCCGGTCGCGTCGCGCACGGCTTCCTTGACGCCCTCGATGTTTCCGAACGCAGCTAGCGCCTCCCGGCGCGCCGCCCCCGGATCCGCGCCCCGGCCGACGCGCTCTTCCACCTCGCGCTCGATATGGAAGAGGATCTCCTCGGTCATCTGCCGCTCGCGCCGGGAGCGAAAAACCAGGGCCCGGAGGCGCTCGATCAAATCGATGATGCGGCTCACATCGCTTCTTCCGACGGCCGGAGGGCGAGGATTCCGTTCACCGCCTCGGAGGTGCGGCGCCACCGGGCCGCCTTCGCCTCCAGCTCCCGGCGGCCGGAAGCGGTCAGCCGGTAGTAGCGCGCCCTCCGGTTGTTCTCTGTCACGCGCCACTCGGCGCGGATCCACCCCTTGCGCAACATCCTCTGTAGGGCCGGGTACAGCGAGCCCTGGGTCACGTGAAACACGTCCCGCGACAGCTGATCGATACGCTGGCCGATGCCCCAGCCGTGCATCGGCTCGAGGGACAGGGCCTTCAGCACCAGCAGCTCGAGACTTCCCTGCAAGAGGTCACCGGACTCTCCCACGAGTCTCCTCCAGATTCTCTGGAGGAGACTAGCCTCGTTCCTCCAGACTGTCAAGAGGACGGGTTTGCCCGAAGCCACATCGCGTTTGTGGGGGACCTGGTGTGCCAGTTGGACGACACCGCGGGGGCTCTCCATGACAACCTTTTCTCCGAATCCATAGACGCTCCCTTGTCACCAGCGTCATCGTTTTATTACAATGCAATACATAATGCGGTTGCTCATGGATTCGGACTGTCTGATCAAGCTTGCGAAGTCCTCGCTGAAGGAGGTCGTTTGCCAGAGCTTTACCGTTGTCATTCCGCCACGGGTGCGGAAGGAGGTCGTCGACGAGGGCGGCGGCCGCCCGGATGCCGAGATCGTGAGAGAGAATTTCCAGAGGAAATTGCTGTCCCAGAGCGCGGGGGAGCGCTCGGTTTCCAGGGGAGAGGAAGAGGTCTTCTCTGTTTTCCAGTCGGGACATTACGATGCCATCTGCAGCGATGACAGAAAATTCATCAAGCGATTGCGCCTCTTCCACCTGCCTTACCTGACCCCGGCCGTCCTGATTGCCGCGCTGGTCAAGAACGGGAAGCTGGCGCTTGGCGAAGCCCTGGACAAGCTGGATTCACTCGCCCCGATGATTAGCGATGAAGAATACGGTGTCGTCAAGCTCTTCTTGGATGGATGGAGAAATCAGTGAAGACGAAATCGATCCGGATTCCGAAGGAGATGGCGGAGGCCATTGCCGTCGTCGAGAAAGAAGAGCAGATCGAGGAATCCACCGCCATGAGGAAACTCATCAGGATGGGATTCGAAACTTATGTCGGAAATCTCTACCGGGATGGAAGGATCACTTTGCGCAGGGCGTCCCAACTCCTCCGCCGGAGTCAGTCCGAAGTGATGGACCTGTTTATGGACGCGGGTATCAAGGGAAATCTGCAAGCCTCGGACGTGCTCGCCTCGCTGGATCGGTTCGCAAGGAAGTGAGGCCGCCGACGTCCCGCAAATCGCACTGACTTGCATCAGTCGTCGATGTGAATGATTCCGCGCTGGAAAGCGATGGTCACCGCCTCGGTTCGGTCCTGAACCCCGAGCTTCAGAATGCTCTTGACGTGCACCTTGTTCGTGCTCTCGGTCCGGCCGAGCACCCGCGCAATCTAAATTTGTCGCGGAAGCCTTCGCCACCAGCCTCAGCACCTCGACCTCGCGCTCGGTCAGCTCGACCGGTGGAGTGAACTCCGCAAGCATCCGGGCGACACCGGTGGGAATCACGGAGGATCACTGCGTCGCGATTCGGCGTGGCCAATCCTGAAACCTTTTGACGCGAATTTCCATCTATGAAGTTTTGAGCCTGTATTCCCACTTCTGAAGCGGCCTTGCAGGCGGGAGTGGGAGTTTTGCGGGAACCTCGGGAGAAAATCACGATGCCCGAAGAAGCGATCGTGCTCAGGTCGATGGAGTCGTCCCCCCCGCGGGCGAGTACCCGCGCGGGAAAGCTCGTCGTGGCTGCGATTCTGGTCGCGGCCGTGGCCGCGTTTTTCCATTTCGACCTCGGCGACTACCTGTCGCTCGATGCGCTCAAGGCGAACCGAGATCGACTCCTGGCATTCACCGATGCGAACTTAAGCCTCGCAGTGGCTCTGTATATTGCCACCTATTGCCTGGTGGCGGGGCTCTCGCTTCCGGGTGCGGTGATCCTGACCCTCGCAGGAGGCTTTCTCTTCGGCGGATTTTGGGGGACCGTGTTCGTGAACATTGGTGCGACGAGCGGCGCCACCCTTGCCTTTCTCGCCGCCCGGTACCTACTGCGAGATTGGGTGGAAGCCCGGTTCGGAAACCACCTGGGGCCGATTCAGGAGGGATTCGCGAAGAACGCGTTCAGCTATCTGATGACCCTCCGCCTGATCCCGCTTTTTCCTTTCTTTCTCGTGAACCTGGTTTCGGGATTGACCCGGGTGGGTGTCGGGACTTACGTCGCGGCCACCGGCATCGGGATCGTTCCCGGGAGCTTCGTTTATGCCTATGCCGGCCGGCAGCTTGGAACGATCAACTCTCTGAAAGAGATCGCGTCTCCCAACGTGCTTTTGGCCTTCACCCTCCTCGGGATCCTCGCCCTGGTGCCTATCGTCTACAAAAAACTGACCCAGAGATCTTAGGAGGAAAGCCGTCATGACCACCCAGTTCTCGGAGAGCATCGCGTCCGCGAGATCCGAGCCAACGAGCCTGGTCTTACCGGACGACGAGCACAACCAGAGGCTTCTGGCGAACGTCCACCCGAGCGACTGGGTAAACCCGGAGCCCAACGGCCGCTACAACGTCGTCGTGATCGGGGCCGGCACCGCGGGTCTGGTGACGGCGGTGATCGCCGCCGGATTGGGTGCCAGGGTGGCCCTCGTCGAGCGCCATCTCATGGGAGGGGATTGCCTGAACGTCGGCTGCGTGCCGTCGAAGGGGATCCTCCGCGCCTCGCGCGCTTGGGCCGAGGTCAAGAAAGCCGAAGAGTTCGGGGTCCAGATTCCTCCCGGCGTGAAATACGATTTCGGCGCCGCCATGGCGCGAATGCGGAAGCTTCGCGCCCGAATCAGTCACGTGGATTCGGCCCATCGGTACCAGAGCCTCGGAGTCGACGTGTATATCGGGAGCGCTCGCTTTTCCGGCCCGGACACCGTGGAGGTCGAGGGTCCGTCGGGAAGGCGGGCGCTCAAGTTCGCGAAAGCAGCGATTGCCACCGGCGCTCGCGCCGCCGCTCCGGCCATCCCGGGGCTGAAAGAGGCGGGCTACCTCACGAACGAGACAGTATTTTCCTTGACCGAGCGCCCGTCGCGGCTCGCAGTCATCGGAGCGGGGCCCATCGGATGCGAGCTGGCGCAAGCGTTCGCCCGCTTCGGAAGCGAGGTGTACCTCATCGAGGCTCTGCACGGCATCCTTCCGAACGAGGACCGCGACGCGGCCGAGGTCCTCCATCGGTCTATGCTCCGCGACGGGGTGAAGCTCCTCTGCTGCGGAAAGGACTCGAAGGTTAGTTTGAGCGAACGGGGCAAGCGGCTCTTGGTGGAATCACACGGCGAACGCTACGAGATCTGGGTCGATGAGATCCTGGTAGGGGTGGGACGAAGTCCCAACGTGGAAGGGCTCGGGCTCGAAGTGGCCGGTGTGGAGTTCGACAAGAGCGGAGTGAAAGTGAACGATCGTCTGCAGACAAGCAATCCGCGGATCTTCGCGGCGGGAGACATCTGCTCGCGCCACAAGTTCACCCACGCCGCGGACGCGATGGCGCAGATCGTGATCCAGAACGCGCTCTTCCCTCACCCGTTCGGCCTCGCTTATGCGAGCGTCGACTCTCTGATCATGCCCTGGTGCACTTACACCGAGCCGGAGATCGCCCACGTGGGGATGTACGAGATGGAAGCGAAGAAGAAAGGAATCGAGGTCGAGACCTATACCTACGAGCTCGACGAAGTCGACCGCGCCATTCTCGACGGGGAGGAGGAAGGCTTCGCCCGGGTCCACATCCAGAAGGGGACGGACAAGATCATGGGCGCCACTGTGGTGGCGGCTCACGCCGGAGACCTGATCAGTGAGTTCTCGGTATTGATGAAGTCCGGTGCCGGAGCCAAGACCCTTTCCAGCACGATTCACCCCTATCCGACGCAGGCCGAGGTCAACAAGAAGGTCGCGACGTCGTGGCGGAAGGCGCATTTCTCGGAGCGGCAGAAGAGCGTGCTGCGAAAGTGGTTCGCCTGGACCCGCTGAAGTTGCCTGCGTGAGGCGGGACTTTCTGCCCTTTCTTGTTGCGTGCGGCCAATACCGTCCTCGACTTCGGCGTGTCCTTCGGCTTCTAAGTAGAGCGGAAGGGCGACGGATCTATGGCGTTGAAGAGCTGCCTCAGCTCAGCGACGCGCACTTCGATGATTCGACAGTCTCGAGGGAAGGGATCCCCGGCGGAAGCCTGCTCGGTCGGCCGAAGGTCCTCTTCGATGGGATTCGGCCTTTGTTCTTTGGAGCTCATGACCACCATCGATCCGCCCAATAGAACACAGCGGACCACCTTAGGACCCGCCGCGAGATCGCGGACCACTCTGGAGAGCGTGTTCGGTGGCGATCCCCTGGCGGAAGTGGCCACCTGGGATCCGGAAGACGAGTCGACGATTCGTGAGGCTCTGCAGGGCGTCGCCGCGGTCGTCTATCTCGTGGGTGTGCCCTACACGGATTTTCATCTACACCCCGTCCTGATGCGCCGCGTCATCGATGCCGCCATCGAGGAGAAGGTCGACCGCCTGCTCCTGATCGGAACGTTGTACGTTTTCGGCAAGCCACAACGCGCTCGCGTGACCGAGGATCATCCCAGAGAGCCCCACTCTGCGGGAGTTCGTGGAAATGCACTACTTGCTGGCGGAACCTCTCATCGTCGATGACTCAGCGCTACAACGTCTGATCGTAAACATTACGAAGACGCCATATAGCGAGGGCGTGCGGCAGTCGCTAGCTGCGGCCGGTCCAGGAGACGGGCGCTCCAAGAGCGCAGCCTGAGTGTGGACACTCGGAGCCAGGACGAACAAGCGGACACCGGCGCGCCGATCCAAACCTGGGCGCCACCGAGACAGGCGAGAAACTTTGCAGCCAAGTCACTGAGGGCTCTCATCACACAAGCTGACCTGGGGCGCGAGCCGGTTCTGCTCAGTAAGTAGGTGAACAGGAACGTCCACGAGCCGGGAGTGAACGGGTTCTCCTCGTCGCCCGCGACCCAGATCTCGAGGCCTTCGATCTCGTTGGCGACGCCAAAATCGACGGGAACGTAAATGGATTGCGACAGCGTCCGCGACGTCGACTCAGAGGAAAGCGACAGGAGAACGGTGAGCACGACGGTCATCGTCCGTAGAGCATACCGCGCGAAGAATAGTTTCCCTACCCCTGCCCGCTGAAGAGCTCTCCGTCAGTACTCCCACCAGAAGCCGTCCGCGACTTTCAGATTAATGAAGACCGTTCCGGGATCGTCGACCTCTCCCCAGATCTCCTTGTGCTTGGGATGATCCGCCGACCCGAAATACTTTCTGCCAAAGGCCGCATAGAGCTTCGCCCGCAGCTTCCCGTCGGTCACCTCCTCGGCGTTGCCGTGCACTGACAGGCCCTTGTACTTGCCCTTCGCGCCGCCATCGATGGCCCAGCCGACGCGCGGCCGCCTCTTCATGGCTTTCCATTTGGCGCTTCTGGACCCGGTGCCGATGTAGTACTGCCGATCGAGAATGACGAACCAGACAGGTACGACGCGTGCTGCGCCGCCATCGGTCCAGGCGATTCGAAGCAGCTCCTGCTTCTCGATGAACTCTTTCAGAGTCGAGGATAATCGCTTCATCGGAGACACTCCTCTTCGAAGCCTAGCACTTCGGCGGCGGTTCGGCATTCGGGGGCATCGCGTCGCGTTCCGGATAACGCGACCTGCTAAGCCTATTTCCGCGGGGCCTCGTGCAGCTCGATCGGATTCCCATCGAGGTCTTCGACCTGAATCTGCTTTCCACCGGGACCGACCTCGATCTCGTTTCGGAATCGGGCCCCGGCCGCCTCGAGCGCGGCGATGGTCGGGTCTAAGCTGTCGATGTACAGGACGATCCGGTTCCATCCGCCGGGCTCCTGCCGGCGGCCGTCGGACATCGGCCGCGAGCCCGAGCTGCCCGGACCGCTCAACAGGAGATGGAGGTCTCCCCGCGAGACCGTGGCAAAGACGGAGCCAGACCTCTGCGTGAGGTGAAAAGCTACATCATTGCGATAGACGAGAAGGACGGCAATGCGATATGGGTCACTGAGGTCTGGGAGAGCAAGGAGGACCACGAGGCGTCTCTCGCGCTCCCGGCCGTGCAGCAGGCGATCGCCCGGGGCAAGCCATTCATCGCCGGGTTTGGCGAACGCTTCGTCACCGTGCCGATGGGAGGCCATGGTTTGGTCGGACCAAAGAAGTGAAGTCATCAGACGAGGACACAAACCAAGGAACGTAGCGCGCCCGGGCCTGTGGAATCCCTGGTGGTTCGCCGAAGAGGAGACGCTCACGAGGATCCGAAACGCGATGGCGATGACAGCCAATCCCTGTTTCATGAAGATCGCCCGAAAGTTCTTGAAGGCAGGGCCCGATTCAAGTAGAGGTGAGCTGAAGCTGAAGCGCCGCTCGGAGAGCGACGATACGAATCGAGCTTATCCGTTATCCACTCGGCTCGGCTCGAGGCAAGCGCGCCAGTGCTAGCCGGGTCGCGCCCACCACGAGAACGGGCATGAGCAGGAAATTCGCGACCGGGACGAGGAGCGTCGCTAGCCCGCCGAGGCCGAAGCCGATGCTTTCGATGCGGTGCTGCCGGTGCCATCGGCGGCGATTTCCGAAGTCGAGGCCGTGGCGCGCCAGGGTAGAGTCGGTCTGCTGGAAAGCGAGGCTGTGCGCCGCCCAGAGAAGGGCGAGCGGCGGGCCGGCGATTGGGACCAGCCCGAGCACGATGACGAAAGGGGTCCGTGAAAGAAAATAGAGGGCACCTTTGAGTGTCTGGATCATCTCCCAGCGGATGCCTCGGGCCGGGTCCACGAGCTCACCGCGCAGCTGGTGCTCAACCTTCCGCGACAAGAGTTCCTGGAAGGGCGCGGTCAGAAGGAGCGCGACGCCGAGTCCCGCAACGACGCCGCCCAGGACCGCCGCAAACCGCGCGCCGACGCTGGCGGCAGAGACCCAGAGGCTCTCCCCTTCGATGACACCGGTGGCCAGCGCCGGGCCGGTCCAGAAGCCGGCCGCCAGACCCACACTCACGAGCAGGACCGTCGCCACTGCCGGGAGCAGCGAGAGAGGCCAGAGAGACGGGCGCTTCAAGAGATAGACGAAGCTGGAAGGCGCGTACCAAACCCCGCTCGTCAATGCAACGGCGAGCCTCATGAGTCGAGTCCGACGGAGATGGTGCTTCATCGGCAATTCTTAGCACGATTCCTGGTCTTGATCGGGATCGCTCCGGCTCGAGTTGCCAGTACTGCAATCGCTCGAACCGTAACTTTCGGGAAGGGATGGAATGTGGATCGTGGTTTGGTTGGAATTATACAGACCTATCTGTATCATCCTAGAATACTGACAGGTCGTTTGGCTGGAAAAAGGAAAACGTCACCTCGGGATCGCCTGCTCGACACGGCCGGAGACCTCTTCCAGCGCTATGGCTTTCGAGCGGTGGGCATCGATCGGATTCTGGCGGAGTCTGGCGTCGCGAAGATGACGCTGTACCCTCATTTCGCGTCCAAAGACGAAATGATCGCCGCCTATCTGGAGCGAACCGACGCGCGGTTCTGGGCGTGGGCCGATTCGGCGATGGAAAGCGCTGATTCCGCCGAAGCAAAGCTCAGGGCCTTGTTCGATGCCGTCGGCAAGCTCGCGTCGAGCCCAGAGTGTCTAGGCTGCGTGTTTCAGGGCGCAGCCATGGCGTTTCCCGAGCTCGTCCACCCGGCCCATCAAGTCGCCTTGCGGCACAAAATGGCCGTTCGCCGTCGCCTGGTCGGCCTGGCCCGAGAGGCCAAGTTGCGCGATCCCGAGGGGCTGGCGGCACAACTCGCGCTTCTCCTGGACGGCGCCTGGATCGCTGCGCGAACGTTTCGGGAGCACGATAATCCTGCAGCGGGAGTAGCGGCGGGGGCGAAAGCGCTCATCGAAGCTCACCGCCCGGTGCGTCAGTGAACCGGTGATGCTGTCGGGCTCCTCGTGGCTCGGTGGTGCTTGCGTGAAGGACTCGAATCACCCCCGGTCCCTTACGTCACCTCCAGGAAGAACCTTAGTACTCAGTGCCGTGGCGGGACCCGCGATCGCCAGGCCGCCACGGCTCGGTTGCTTACGGCGCGGCAGGCGCGCCGGGCTCGCTCCGCTCGTGCAGGCTGGACTGTACTTTTTCATCAGCCTGTTAGCGAGACCCAACAAGGTTACGGGCGGCGGGATGGGACTCGTATTTCGCCCGGGCCCTGATAAAATCTTATCAATTCCGCTGTCGTTTCCTGGCGCGCGTCAACGTGCCGGCGCAAGCGCCGACAGGAGGGGCCAATTATGCTGAGCCGCATCGCGAACCTCTTCCGTGGCTTCTTGAGCCTCTTCATCTCGGGTCTGGAGCGGCAGAATCCGAGGGCCCTCATCGAGGCCGAGAAGGAGAATCTCCGCCGGCAGATCGCGAGGTTCAACGAGAACCTGGCGAACCACGCTGGCTTCGCCGAGCGACTGCTGCGCCAGGTGAAAAACCTGGAGGCGCAGGAGCGCGATCTCGCCGCCAAGGCGGCCGCGAACCTCAAGGTGGGAAACCGCAACGCCGCGGGGCAATACGCCCTTCAGCTCAAGACCGTCAAGGAGCAGCTCGAGGAGAATCGCAGACAACTCGAGGTGGCCGAACAAACGTACACCAAGCTCGTGAAGTCGCGCGACGTCGCCGTCCGCGACGCTCAGGAGACCATCGAGAAGCTCAAGCGAATGATGACGGAAACGCAGATGCTCGAGGCCCAGGCCGAGCTCCAGGAGATGGCAACGGGCATGATCACGTCGATCGGCGGTAGCGGCGACACGCTCAACCGCGTGGAGGAATACCTCACCGAGCGTCGTGACAAGGCCGCCGGGCGGGCCCGCGTTGCCTCGTCCACCATCGACACGACCAAAGTCGAGCTGCTCGAAGCCGAGCAGCAGGCTTTGGCCGATGCCGCGCTCGCCGAGTTCGCCGCCGCCTACGGTCTCGAATCACCGCCGCCCGTCGTCGAAGAAACCAAGGCGCCGATCCCGACGAAGGAAATGGGGCCGGAGAAGCAAAGTTAAGGAGAGTCCAAGATGGCACAAACGGAAGATCAGCCGAAGGTCGGCCCGACCGCGCTCGGGAAATTGGTCCTGTTCCTGTTCGTTCTGGCATGCCTCGGGGGTGCCGCCTACTATTTCCGCGACTTCATCGCCCCGGGCGGCCGCGATGGCTCCCAGCAGGTAGACCTCGACCAGTTCCAGAGGGTCGAGGCGCAGGACACCAAAGGAATCACGACCGTCAGCGAGTACCAGTACGTCCCCGGTGAGAAGCTCCCGCCGGTCAAGGGGGTCTCCGCCTATGAGTGGGACCCGCAGCAGAAGGTCGTCAACTTCCCCATCAACGTCTGGATCGGGTGGCTCCCCATCGTGGCCGCGAACGGGGGATTCGCTCCCAACCCCGAGTCGATTTTCGCGACGAAGCACGGCTTTCAGGTCAACCTCCGGCTCATCGACGATCCCGTGGTGGCCCGCGACGCCTTCGCGTCGGGCGACAGCCACGTGCTCTGGGGTACGTTGGATATGATGGTTCTCTTCGCTCCTGACCTCATGAAGGATTCGAGGAGCGCCCCCCGAATCTACCAGCAGGTCGACTGGTCCTCGGGAGGCGACGGCATCGTGATCCGCGGCAACATTGGCTCGGTGGCCGATCTGAAAGGGAAGACCATCGTCTACGCCCAGAACTCGCCCTCGCAGTACTTCATCAATAATCTGCTATTGAACGCTGGAGTCCAGCCGTCCGACGTCAACCACAAGTACACTGCCACCGCCTTCGAGGCGGCGGCAGCGTTCGTCGCCGACAGGTCGATCGATGCCTGCGTCTCCTGGGCACCCGACATCTACAACATCCCGGACAAGGTGACGGGAACGCGGATCCTCACCACGACCGCCGAGGCGAACAAGCTCATCGCCGACGTCTGGGCTGCGCGCGCCGATTTCGCTAACGACCACCCGGAAATCATCAAGGGCCTGGTGGCGGGGATCTTCGAGGGCATGGACCGCCTGAAGGACCCCGCTCAGCGCGAGATGGCCTACCAGTGGATGGCCGACGGCTACGGGATGCAGGCCGACGAGGTTCGGGCGATGGCCCAGGACGCCCACTCCACGAACTTCGGGGAGAACAAGGCGTTCTTCCTGAACGCGAACGACCCTGCAAACTTCGAGAGGACGTGGAAGAACGTCACCTTCGTCTATCGCGAGCTCGGACTCATCGACACCCCGGTGCGCTTCGACGAGGTGATGGATTTCTCCATCATCCAGGAGCTCGACCGCGCGGGAACCTTCGCCCATCAGAAGGACGAGAGCCGATCCACCTTCGCGCCGACGAGCTATAAGAAGGTCGCGGCCGAGTCGCCAATCCTCACTCAGACGATCCGGATCAACTTCTACCCGAACTCCGCGAACGTCTTCGAGCCCGAGCACGACGAGATGGGTAAGCCCATGCCCAACACGCTCTACGACCCGAGCGTCGCCGCCACACTGGAGAAAGTGGCCCGGCTCGTCGGCCAATACGAGCGCGCGGTGGTCGCGGTGGTCGGACACACGGACTCCTCGATGAAGGGGAAGGGGACGCGCTATGAGGACGTGAAGGGGCTCTCGATGGACCGCGCCGACGCCGTTCGGCAAGCTCTCGTGAAGAAGTACGACTTCGACCCGAACAAGTTCACCATCGAGGGCAAGGCCTGGGACGAACCGGCGAACCCCGACGACCCGTCGAATCACGCGCTGAATCGGCGCGTCGAGATCTCGGTCTATCCACCGGAAGCGAAGTGACGACGGAGGCGCCGCAGTCCGTTGACAGCGGACTGCTGCGCATTCGCGAGAAGCTGCCGGCATGGAAGGCGTGCCTTCTGGGCCTCGTTCCCGTAGTCGTCGTACTCGGGGTATGGACCCTCGCCACCACCGGGGCGGCAGAGGAGCGAATGATCTCTCCGACCATCCTCCCCTCCCCGGGCGAGGTAGTGGCGTCTTTTGGGCAGCTCTGGTTCGACCGGGCGCTTACCCGCAACCTAAGCGTCTCCTTCACTCGCGTGGTCGAGGGATTCCTCCTCGCGTTCGCCCTGTCGTTTCCGCTCGGGCTCCTGATGGGCGCGTTCACGAAAGTGAAGGCGGCTTTCACGCCGCTGACGGTCTTCGGCGCGTACCTCCCCATCCCCACTCTCGTTCCGCTCACCTTGTCTCTTTTCGGAACGGGCGAGCTTCAGAAGGTCATGTTCCTCGCGCTGGCGTTCTCGATCTACCTGGTCCCGCTCTTCGTGGCGGCCGTGGATACGGTGGACGACACCTATCTGAAAACTGCCTACACGCTAGGCGCCACTCGATGGGATGCCGTAAGACGGGTGATGCTGCCCGTTGCCTGGCCCGACATCTGGCAAGCCATGCGGCTGGGTTTCGGTGTGGGTTGGAGCTACATCCTGCTCGCGGAGATGGTGGACGTGGGCCGCGGGCTCGGCGGAATCATCATCACATCTCAGCGTCGGGGGCCGCGAGAGCACATCTACCTCGTTCTCGTCATCATCGTGGCGGTGGCCTTCCTAACTGATAAGCTCTGGGCGGTGGCGGGACGGTGGCTCTTCCCCTACCGAGATCAGAAGCGGTGAACAGTTTGTCGGCGGTGATCGAGTTCGAGAGCGTAACCAAGACGTTCAGTCCTGGACTGCCGGGAGAGTTCACCGCCATCCGCGACGTCAGTTTCCGAATCGACGACGTTCCCGACTACGGGGAGTTTGTGGCGATCGTCGGACCTTCGGGCTGCGGTAAGTCGACCATCCTGAACCTCATCCAGGGCTTTGCCGACGTTTACCCACCGAGCTCGGGCGCAGTCCGAGTGCGCGGGCACCGCGTCACCGGACCCGGACGCGACCGGGGGATGATCTTCCAGAAGTACAGCTCGTTTCCACACCTCACCGTTCTCCACAACGTGACGTTCGGCCTCGAGCTCGACCACGGCGAGGTGAAGCTTCCGAGGTCCGAGCGCGAGGCGCTCGCCCGCCAATGGATCGCCAAGGTGGGCCTTCAGGGGCACGAGCACAAGTATCCACACCAGCTCTCGGGCGGACAGCAGCAGCGGGTGGCGATCGCGCGCACGCTGGTGCTCAAGCCCAAGATCATCCTGATGGACGAGCCGTTCTCCGCTCTCGACGAGCCTACCCGCTTGGACATGCAGCGGCTCATCATGGCGCTGTGGCACGAGGTGCAGGCCACGGTCCTGATCGTGACCCACTCCATCGCGGAGGCGGTCTACCTCGGGGATCGGGTGTGGGTGATGGCGGCGGCCCCAGGTCGGATCGCCCATGAGTTCCGCGATGGAATCCCAAAGACGAGGGATGCGGATCCGCTGACCATTCAGGAGATGGCGGCATTCAAGGAGGCGGTGGCGGCAGTGGGCGAAGCCTTCCGGAAGGTGGATACGAGCAAGTGAGGCGCAGCTGAGCAATGGCTGGCGAGCGTCTTCCGTACTGGGAATACGTCAAGGCTGCTTTCTGGAAACCGGTGCGGTCCAGGGTGCTGGGCGCCATGCCTCTCACTCAAATGCTCCTGACCGTCTTCGGGCTCGCCGGCTTCGTCAACCCGGGCTTCTGGTTTCTCGGGCTGGCGACTTTCGTGGCCTTCGTCGGGGGCCGCTCGGCGAGCGATCGGTTTCAGCGGCTCGTCGATGCCGAACGGCTTCTCGCGCGGCAGGGAAGCGCGGAGGACCGGATGAAGGCGGCGTACGATCGCCTCGACGTTTCCTCGAGGGGCCGCTACCGGGCGCTCGTCCTGCTGTGCCGGGAGATCCTCGGTCTCGGTCCAGGCGAGAGCGGTCTCACCGACTTCCGTGCCGGCAACCTCAACCAGCTCCTCGCGCTCTTTCTGCGCCTTCTCGCGTCCCGCGAGGGGATTATCGACACGCTCCGGCGCGTCGACCGGACCGCGCTCGAGGCCGATCTCGAGAGCCTCACGACCCGTCTCGCGGCGGCCGGCGATCCAGAGAGTCCACTGGCACGCTCCCTCAAGGCGACGCTTCAAATACAGCAGAAACGTCTCGCCAATCTGGACACCGCCGCCGGAAATCTCGCCGTGGTGGACGCGGAGCTCGAGCGGATCGAGCAACAGGTGCGGCTCGTACGGGAGGAGAGCGTCGTGAGCCGCTCCCCGGAAGCGATCTCGGCGCGGCTCGACGCGGTCTCGCGAACGCTCGGCGAGACGTCGCGGTTTCTGGACCAGCATGCGGAGCTGTTCTCGGACATCTCGGTGTCCGACTTCGAAGCGGGCTCGGTCCCTCCCCTCTCGCGGGCCGTGGCGGATGAGCAGGACGAGGAAACGCCACACGCTCCCGCTCCCCGCCCGAAAACAATCCAAAGACAGCGATGAGCGGAATCACCTCGGCTGAGCTTCCCCCCTGGGCGGAGGAGACGCGCCAGTTGTTTCGGGCCGGGGCGACGAGCCAGTTCGTTCTCTACGGAAACGTGTTCGACGTCGTTCCGGTCGGCGACGCGCGTTTGGAATCGAGCTTCGTTTCGCTCAACGAGTTTCTGGCCGGCACGATGTTCCAGCCTTTCGATGTCGTCATCCTCTATGACCGCGGGCGAGGCGTTCGCATCAAGCCCCCGGATCCCTCCCGCGCGGACGCTTACAAGCCGATCGAGGAGGTCTTTCGCTTCCTGAAGGGTGTGGACGCCTTCCGCGGCGCTCCCGCCGGTTTCGACGCGGTGGCACAGAATTGGGAAAGGTTGGACCTCAAGGACCAGCTTCCCCGCGACCCCAAGCGTGCTCTGGAGCTCATCGATCGGATCCTGAGCTTCGCCCGGCGCCGCACGATCGTCGAGAACGGCAAAGTCGTCGCAGCCCCGCTCAAAGTCGCCGTAATCCTCGACTACGCGCACTTCATCGCTCCGCAGGGAGATCCGATTTACGTCGCCGACCTCAGCCAGACGCTCATCCAGATCCAGGACTGGGCGGCGAACCCGGAAATCACGGGAGCGTTCATCGCCACCGTGCTCGTGACCGAAAACCTCGCCGACCTGAACCGGGGCCTGGTCGAAACTCCGTACAGCGCGAAGATTCGGATCCCCCTCCCGAGCGCTTCTGAGATCCGGGCCTTCGTCGAGGCGATACTTCCCGATGGTGCTCAGTTCGAAAAAGTCTCCGAGGTGAGCCGCGACGTCCTGGCCGAAAAGCTCGTGGGCCTCTCGTGCGTATCCGTGCGCACGCTTTTGAAGCGCGCCCTCACGAGCCGGGAGCGGATCACGAGTGCGTATTTGACCCGCATGAAGAAGGAGCTTATCGAGAAGGAGGCGGCGGGGCGACTCGAGTTCTTGGAGACGACGCGCACACTGGACGACGTGGCCGGTCACGTCGAGGCCAAGGCCTGGCTTCGCGAGGACGCCATTCTTCTGAGGCGCGGCCGAACGATGGCGATTCCGATGGGCTACCTCCTCACCGGACGTATCGGCACGGGCAAGACCTACCTGGTGGAGTGCCTCTCGGGCGAGATCGGCATTCCGTGTGTCGAGATGAAAAACTTCCGGGAGAAGTGGGTGGGGGCGACGGAGGGCAACCTCGAGAAAGTGTTCTCGATCCTCCACGCCCTCGGCCAGGTGATCGTCTTCGTGGACGAAGCCGACCAGATGACGGGCAAGCGTGGGGGTGGCGATTCCGACTCGGGACTCTCCGGCCGGGTCTACGGGATGCTTGCGAAGGAGATGTCGGACACCCGCAACCGCGGGAAGATCATCTGGATCTTCGCGACCTCGCGGCCTGATCTCGTGGAAGTGGATCTGAAGCGCCAGGGTCGCCTCGACGTCCACATCCCGCTCTTTCCTCCCGGCGACGCCGAGGGACGGGCGGAGCTCTTTGCGGCGATGGCGCGAAAGCTCAAGATGCCGGTCGAGCCCAAAGATCTGCCCAAGCTGCCGGACAACGACCAGATCGGAGGCAACGAGATGGAAGGGATTCTCGTTCGCGCTCTGCGTGTCTACGAGACGGGAAAGGACGCGGAGGAGCGCGGCCAGGGCAAGGCGACGTCTCTTCCCGCCTGCATCAAGGCCGCCATCTCCGACTTCCGTCCCTCGGCCCACGTAGAGAGGCTCCAGCTCATGGACCTTCTCGCAGTCAAGGAATGCACCGACACACGCTTCCTCCCCGAGCGCTTCCGCAAGGTAAGCCTCGCCGAGCTCAACGCCCGCATCGAGACGTTGAAGTCTGTGCTGGGCGAGTGACCACGATCCCCGCGCGCCAAGCCTACAAAACGGGAACAAAATGCTGACGGGTCCGCCCGGTCCGGCACGCTTCGCTGTCCATGAAATCGTATCCGCGGCTAAAAAGACTGGCGGGAATTCTGGCGGCGAGCGAAAAAAGAAGATAGCGACCGAGAGAGATATCACCGAAGCGAAACCAATCGACGAGTCGTTGAATTTGTCGCGGCAGGCCGGAAGCGAGCAGGTTCATGAAGCGGCGGTGGGGGGATAGAACGGAGCCCTCGGGGATCTGGCGGAGGTGGTGGTTCCCTTCGGTCGTCCTCATCTCGGCCGTTGCCCTGTGCCTCGACACTGCATTCGTCAAACGACCGGCGAACTACCGGGTCGTGACCGGAGCGGGATGGAACATCGTAAGGGGAGACAACCCGTATGCACCCGAGCTCGGGCTCGACCGCTTCAAGTACAGCCCTCTCGCCGGTCTCCTGACGATACCCTTCGGCGTATTGGCCGGAGGGGGACTCTTTGTTTTCTTGCTGACGCAGTGCGTCCTGTTCTTCTGGGGTTTCCAGAGGTGGAGTCGAGCGGCCGGCTATCCGCTCGGCCTTTCTTCGAAGCTCGAAGGGGTCGCGCTCGGCTCCATCGCCCTCGATCTCGCGGTCGCCATTCAGAACGCTCAGGTTAACTTGGGTATTTTCGGGCTCATGCTCCTTGGCGCGGCCCAGTATGCGGAAGGCAAATGCCTCCGATCGGGTCTCGTGCTCTCACTGGCCACCAATCTTAAGCTTTTCCCGTTCACGCTCGTTCTCTGCCTGTTGACAGGATGGAACGCGCGTTTCTGGGTCTCGGTGGTGGGTGGAACGCTCGCGTGGTTCCTGCTGCCGGCGGGGCTTCTGGGTATCGAGCGCACTTTCGAGCTCCATAGACAATGGGTGCAGTTGATGTGGCGGGATGAGGATCGACCGTTCATCATGCTCGACGTCGGTAGCTTTCTCGAGCGCCATTTCGGCATCGATGGCGTGATCCGCTATCCGATCGGGGTCGCGGTGGGAATCGCTATCGGCATCATTTGCCTCGTTCTCTTTCGGCGAGGAGAGCTCGAACGGCTCCACCGCTTCCTTCTTCCCATCAATGGACTCTACGTTTTGTTGTTCTCTTACTTGAGCGAATCGCCCACCTCGGTGCTAGCAGTTGCAGGGATCTTCCTCATCGGCTCGACGGCCGTCGAGAAATCGGGCGGGGCCAGGATCTACTGGGCTGCGTGGATGCTTGCGCTCGTTCTCGTGCCGGGGTTGTACTCGGACTTCGCCCCACCGGGTATCGAGTCCTGGGCGAGGGCGATCCATCTAAAGACCATAGGCTACCTCTACGTGACCACCGTGCTGGTGATCCTCTTTCGCGCTTCCGGGAATCGGGTTTGACTCGACGAGGACGTCCTCTCAACGGTACAGCTTCGGGAAACGACAGTGGGGGTTCACGTAAGCTCGGTCGCCTTCCCCTTGCGGGAGAACGTAGAATCACGAGGAGGGACCTCGCTGGATCATGAAGACCGAAAGACGACGTTACGTCGGATTCGTCGCCACTCTAGCCGTGGCCCTTCTCACCGGCGTGCTCGCGCTGTCGTGGCTTCTGCGAAAACCGACGGCCCCCCACCGGCTCGTTGCGCCGGATGTCTCGAGAGAGCGGAGCGGGTCCGGACCGTTGATGAAAGGCCGAAATCTTCGACCAGGCGGAGGTATGGGTACGGGTCGCGGAGACTTGGCCAAGTCATTCTCGGCGGGAAGAGCATGCGCCGGGCCTTCAGCGCTTCTATCTTGAAGTGAGTGAGTGCCGTGGTCTTTGGAAGCGGCTCCTCGTTTCATGCGGCCTTCTGGCCCGGGACTACGTGGAGATTCTCACCGGCATTCTGCCCCTTCAGCTCATCGCTCACGCCGTCGGCTCACGGCTCGACCGGCCCATCGATCGACCGAGATACCTGCAGAAGGTCGTGAGCTGATCGGAGAGCCTTTGTCGACGATCAGCCTCCCAGCCGTCGACCTCTTCCTCGTCGTCCTCTACCTCGCGATCATCACCGGCCTCGGGCTGTGGGCGAGCCGGGGCATCCGAACCAGCCGCGACTACTTTCTCGCGGGTAAGTCGCTTCCCTGGTGGGCTGCGGGGATGTCCCTCGTCGTCTCTGACATCGGCGCCAAGGACATGATCGGGCTCGCGGGAGATGCGTACCGCTACGGAATCGTGATGATGAACTTCGACTTCGTCGGCTGCATCTTTCCCGTGCTACTCGCGGCGTTCCTGTTCATGCCTTTTTTCTGGGGCTCGAACGTCTACACCATCCCGGAGTACCTGGGGCGGCGGTACAACGGCACCGTTCGGACCTTCTTTGCCGTCGTGTGGTCGCTCTTCATGCTGGCTACGGTCGCGACCATCCTGGTGAGCGCGGCGGCGATGTTCGAAGGACTTCTGGGCTGGTCGTTTTGGTTTTCGGTGGGCATGACCTCTCTGTTCGTCGGGATCTATACCGCTTTTGGCGGGCTGCGAGCGGTGGTGGTGACCGAGGTGTTTTCGTGCGTCATCTTGATCATAGGAGCAACGCTGATCTGCTTCCTCGGCGTCCGCGAAGTCGGAGGTCTTTCGATTCTCTTCGAGAAAGTGTCCGCGCTTACCTGGACTGGCGAGCATCTCGAGCTTCTGCCCTCGTCGAGCCACCCCGCCTATCCCTGGCCCGCCGTCGTTCTCGGCCTGGGAGTAGTCCTGGGCCCGGCGTACTGGGTCGGAAACCAGGCCATCGTGCAGCGCACTCTGGGTGCAAGCAGCGAGGACGACGCTCGGGCCTCCTACGTATTCTGCGCTGCCATCAAGCTCGTATTTCCCGTTCTTCTCGTTCTCCCTGGCCTCATCGCGATCGCGCTCTATGCGGGGGAGCTGGGAACACCTGAGCCAGGCTGGGACGCGAACCAGGTGCTGCCCCTTCTCGTGAAGCGACTGGTTCCTCCCGGAGCCCTCGGCATCTTGATGGGTGCCTTCATCGCGGGAGTGCTTTCGAACCTCGAGTCCTACGTCAATTCCGCCTCGACTCTCCTGGTCACGGATCTGTATCGGCCTTTCGTGCGTCCGCACGCCACCGACGAAGAGTGCTTGCGGCTCGGACGGTGGCTCGTCGCCGGCTTCCTCTTTGGAGGCGCGCTTTTCAGCTACCAGGTCAAGACGCGCTTCGCCTCGGTATTCGAGGCTTTCCAGACGTTCCTCTCGTTCTTTCAGGGGGCGCTTTTCGCGCTGCTGCTCTTCGGAATGCTCACCCGCAGGGCGACGGCAGCCGGCGCGGTTGCGGGGATGCTTGTCGGAGTGGGCACCTCGGCAACGCTCAATGCGGCCGGCTATCTCTATTTATGGACGGCGTTTTGGTCCTTCGTCGCCTCGTCGGCGACTCTCGTCGGGGTGAGCGCCTTCACCAGGCGCAAGCCCAACGAGGAGCTGCGCGGCCTGGTTTGCTGGATCCGGTGATGTCGGTGTCACCCGAAGCTCTCGTCGTCATTCTGTTTTATTCTTGCTGTCTTGGCGTGATCTGGCTCGTGTCGCCGAAACTCGCCAAGCCCAGACCGGAGCCGGTGCCTTGGTGGAGGAGTGTTCGTTTCTGGGCCTCGCTCGTTGCCGGGGTGCAGATCGTCGTTTACGCGCTGTGGGGTTGAATCCCGGAGCACTTTAGTAGAGGGCCATCCCCAGTTCGGTTCGCCTCAGATAGAATGGGCGAACCGTGAAGAGCTTCCACCCCCTGGTGGCCGAGTGGTTCGACGCCCGCTTTGGGCGCCCGACGGAGCCGCAGCTCCGGGGCTGGCCCGTCATCGCCTCGGGCCGCGATGTGTTGATCTCGGCTCCGACTGGGTCGGGGAAAACGCTCGCCGCGTTTCTGCTCGCCATCGACGGCCTCGTGAAAGAGGCGTCGAGGCGCGTCCTTCCGGACGCCGTGCGGGTGGTCTACGTCTCGCCCCTCCGGGCGCTCAGCAATGACGTCCACAAGAACCTCGACGTTCCTCTGACGGGGATTCGTGCGCTCGCGGGGCAGCAGGGGATTCTCCTATCTGCCATACGGACCGCCGTCAGGACCGGAGACACGACCGCCGCGGAGCGACAAAAGATGCTTCGCGCCGCGCCGCACGTTCTGGTGACGACTCCCGAGTCGCTTTTCATCGTGCTCACCGCCGCCAGGAGCCGCGAGCTCCTGCGGAGCGTGGAGACGGTTATCGTGGACGAGATTCACGCGCTCGCGGATGACAAACGCGGCGCACATCTCGCCCTCTCGCTCGAACGGCTCGATCGGCTGGTGGTCGAAGGCTCGGGAAAGCGACCGCAACGGATCGGTCTCTCGGCCACGGTGAAGCCTGTCGAGGAGGTCGCGCGGTTCTTGAGCCTGGACGCGGAGATCGTTCCAATCGGACATCGCCGGGACATGGAGCTTTCGGTCGTGGTTCCGAGAGACGAGCTCGGAGCCGTCGCCACGAACGAGATGTGGGCGGAGATTTACGACCGCTTGGCCGAGCTCATCAATTCCCACCGGACGACGCTCGTCTTCGTGAACACCCGAAGACTCTCGGAGCGCGTGGCCCACCATCTCGAGGAACGGCTCGGGGAGAAGGCAGTCCTCGCTCATCACGGTAGCCTCTCCCGTGGCATTCGCCTGCGCGCCGAGGACGAGCTCAAGCGCGGAGTCATCAAAGCAGTCGTCGCGACTGCGTCCCTCGAGCTCGGGATCGACGTCGGAACGATCGACCTCGTCTGTCAGATAGGGACTCCGCGATCGCTTTCCGTTCTCCTTCAGCGGGTCGGCCGGTCGGGGCACTTTCTCTCTGCGACGCCGAAGGGGATTCTCTTCGCCACGACCCGCGACGAGCTTGTGGAGTGCGCCGCGCTGGTTCGAGGAATCCGACGAGGTGAGCTCGATGCGCTCGAGATTCCTAAGGCTCCGCTCGACGTGCTCGCGCAGCAGATCGTGGCGGCGGTCGCGGCCGATGATTGGGGCGAGGAAGAGCTCTATCGTGCCGTTCGTTGCGCCTACCCGTACCGAAACCTGGCTCGCTCCGACTTCGAGGCCGTCGTGGAGATGCTCTCGGAAGGCATCGCTTCCTCACGGGGTCGGACCGCCGCCTACGTGCATCGCGATCGGGTGAACGGACGACTGAGGGGCCGAAGGAATGCCCGCCTCACCGCGATCACGTCCGGAGGAGCGATTCCCGACAACGCAGCCTACTTCGTCGTGGCCGAGCCGGAGGAAAAGATCGTGGGGACGCTCGACGAGGACTTCGCCGTCGAGAGCCTCGCCGGCGACGTATTCCTCCTGGGTACCCATTCCTGGCGCATCCGTCGCGTCGAATCGGGCCGCGTGCGGGTCGAGGATGCTCACGGGGCCCCGCCGTCCATTCCGTTCTGGCGGGGAGAGGCGCCCGGCCGAACGATCGAGCTCTCTCGGGAAGTCTCCGAGCTTCGTGAATCCGCCGCGGTCTCTTCGGGCGAGAGCCGGGAGACCCGCCTCCGCCGCCTGACCGAGGGCGCGGGACTCTGCCGCCTAGGAGCGGAGGAGCTCGTCGACTATATCGAGGCCGGCGAGCGTTCTCTCGGGGCCATTCCATCCTTCGCGACCGTTGTCATCGAGCGCTTCTTCGACGAATCAGGTGGGATGCAGCTCGTGGTGCACGCTCCTTTCGGCTCGCGCATCAATCGCGCCTGGGGGCTCGCGCTCCGCAAACGCTTCTGCCGCTCTTTCAACCTCGAGCTCCAGGCGGCCGCCACCGATAACGGGATCATCGTTTCGCTGAGCGAGCAGCATGCATTTCCCCTCGAGATCGTACCGGCCTTCGTCAAGACCGGGACGGTGGAGCAGGTCCTCACCCAGGCGCTGCTCGCGGCGCCGATGTTCACCGCGCGCTGGCGCTGGAGCCTGTGCCGTTCTCTCGCCATCCCGCGCTTTCGCGGAGGGAAGAAAGTACCGCCGCCCATTCAGCGAATGCGTGCCGACGATCTCCTCGCCGCGGTCTTCCCCGATCAGGCCGCCTGTGCCGAGAATCTCCCGGGACCGGTCCGGATTCCCGATCATCCCTTGGTGAACGAGACGATTTCGGACTGCCTACACGAAGCGATGGATCTGGACGGGTTGCAAGGAATCCTCGAACGCATCGAGAACGGATCGATTCGCTGCGTGGTGAAGGAGAGCGTCGTACCCTCGCCATTCTCCCACGAGATCGTGAATGCGAACCCATACGCCTTTCTTGACGACGCCCCGCTCGAAGAGCGCCGCGCCCGCGCGGTGCAGCTCCGCCGCACCCTGGACGCCGGAGACGCGAGCGAGATCGGACGGCTCGATCCCGCGGCGATCCGTCTCGTGGAAGAGGAGGCCTGGCCTCTGGTCCGAAACACCGACGAGCTTCATGATGCCCTGCTCACCCTGGTTCTGGTGCCGGAGACGGCGGAATGGGGCTCGTGGTTCGAGCAGCTCTCGACCGAGCGACGAGCGGCGCGTTTCCGTTTGGGCGCGGGGGTCTTCTGGCTTGCGGCCGAACGACGAGCCGTCGTTCAGAATGCGATTCCGGGAGGGGAGATCGTCTCGGAGCTCGCGTCGGTTCCGGGAACGAGCGTGGAAAGCGAAGAAGCTGCGGCGGTCTCCATCGTGCGCGGCTGGCTCGATTCGACCGGACCGCGAAAGGCGAGCTTCTTCGTCGAGAAGCTCGGGCTTCGCGACGGTCTCGTGCAATCGGCGCTCCTCAGGCTAGAAGCCGAAGGCCAGGTGCTCCGCGGGTATTTCACTGGGGAATCTGGTGGCGAAGTGGAGTGGTGTCAGAGGCGACTTCTCGCCCGCATACACCGTTTGACGCTGGGCCGTCTCCGCCGCGAGATCGAGCCTGTCTCGACCGCCGACTTCATGCGCTTCCTCATCCGCTGGCAACATCTTTCGGAGAGCTCGAGGCTCCACGGGGTCGAAGGGCTTGCCCGCCTCGTCGATCAGCTTCAGGGTTACGAGGTTCCCGCGGCCGCCTGGGAGAGCTACGTGCTGCCGATGCGTTTGTCCGACTATCGGCCCGAGTATCTGGATCAGCTCTGCTTTTCCGGAGAGGTGGCCTGGGGAAGGCTTTCGAAGGCCACTTCGACTCGAGTGAGCCGGGTCGTTCCCATCTCACTCTTCTTTCGCGAGGACCTCGATTGGCTTTTGGGACTACGCGAAACCAACGAGGGCCAAGAGGAATCTCTTTCTCGAGATGCCCATTACGTGATGTCAGTCCTCCAGGTCAAAGGAGCATCGTTCCTCTCTGAGATCGCGAGGTACAGCGAGAGATCGGTTCGCGATGTCGAGGCCGCGCTCCGGGAGCTCGTCGCGCACGGCGATGCCACCGGCGACGGTTTCGACGCCCTTCGCTCCCTGATGACTCGCGAGCGTCACCGCGCCTCGCGGGGACGGTGGTCCCTTCTCGCGACGGATCGAAGCAACGACGAAGACGCGATCGAGCGCTTTGCCAGGCAGCTCCTCGCGCGCTGGGGGGTGGTCTTTCGCGATCTTCTGGCACGGGAGTCGCTCGCTCCCGCGTGGCGCGATCTGCTTTACACGTATCGGAGGCTCGAGGCACGGGGTGAGATCCGGGGAGGGCGGTTCGTCTCGGGCTACCTCGGCGAGCAGTTCGCGCTCCCGGAGGCCGTCGAGCTCTTGCGTGCGCTCCGCCGGGAAGGGCGCTCGGGCGAGACACTCGAAGTCTCGGCCGCAGATCCCGTCAATCTCACGGGATTCGTTCTCCCCGGAGAGCGCCTCGCGACTCTCTCGAGTCAGACGTTGCGGCTTGTGGATGGAGTCCCCGCCGAAGAAGCACACTCGGTCCTATCGGCTCTCTAACGGCGCTTCGCCTCACGAGATATCGGAGCTCGATGTCCAGGCCGTCGCTGGGCGAAGAAGAAGCTCGAGAACCGGAGCGAGTAAACTGACGAAACGGGTTTGAGCAACAGGAGCTGGAGGAGAAGAGAGGAGAAGACCGTGAGGAGCAACTCTCGCGCTACTCGAACCCTCGTCTTCGTGGCACCTTTCTTTTCGCATGCCGCACTCGCGCACGGCCTGCCCGGGGATGAGCGGGTCGAACTGGAGAGTAACGGATGGCGGCTCGTCGGCGAGTGGCGATCGGCTGAATCGGACACCGAGCTCGCGCCGGCTGCCCTCCTGCTGCACCGGGCCGCGGGCTCGCGAGCTGAGTATGCGAAGCTCGCACAAGAGCTGGCGAAGCGCGGAGTCGCTTCGCTGCGCCTCGACTTGCGCGGCAACGGTGAAAGCGACAACTTGGGACGGTTCGAAGAACCATACCAGGAAAATCTCTGGATTCTCGAGAGAACGTACGAGGACATCGACGTGGCGCTTCGATGGATGGCCGCTCGACCCGGTATCGACTCGGCCCGGCGCGCTGCGGTAGGTGCCAGCTACAGCGGGGAAGCGATCGGTGAGGCGCTGCGACATGGCGGAGAGCGAGCCTCGGCCTATGTCATCCTTTCACCGGGGTCGTTTTCCGAAGAATCCATCGCGGCGGTGGACGCGAGTGGCGTGCCGTGGCTCTTCATCCGTACGAGCGAGGAAAGCGAAGTCAGCCTCGAGTTCATCGATGCTGTCTTCGAAGCTCTCGCGAGCCAATCGAAGTCCGCAGAAGTCCGGGTCATCGCGGGAGCCGGCCACGCCACTCGAATCTTCGACGAGCACCCGTTCATCATCCAGGAGGTCGCGGAATGGCTTGCGGAACGACTCGGTGCGAAACCGTGACCGGCCCGGTAGAAACGATCCGGGTTGCACCGACGCCGGGGTGGCTAGAAAGATGATTCAGGCCTTGCGCATCGACGCCAGGTAGTCGTCGAGACGCCGGTACCCCTGTTCCATGCCTTCCGTGCCCCCGGTCTCGAGCGCCGCATCGCGCGCTTCCTTGGATGGGTAAAGCACGGTGAGTGTCGTCGTCGTCTGCCCGTTCTTCTCGGTGAGGACGAGCGTGTCGATCGTTTCCGGCCAGTCCCCGCCCCACCACTCGGTAAAGACGAGACGCTCGGGCGGCCGGATCTCTCGATACACGCCTCGAATCTCCATCTCGGTTCCATTGGAACGGCGCCAGACGAATCGGTTGGCACCACCGGGGCGCAAATCGATCTCGCAGATGGGCATCGTCCAGCCCTCCGGGCCGATCATCCAGCGCTTCACGTGCTCGCATCGGGTCCAGGCCTCGAAGACGAGCGTGCGTGGCGCATCGAAGATACGGGTCATGACGACTTCTCGGTCGGTGGGCGTCGTAACGTGCAACGTTTCAGCGTTTTGCATCAGGGCTCTCCTTTTCGCTCTTTGCGTCGACGTTTTCTCTGCTTGGCCTTCATCTCGTCCAGAAGGGCATCCAGACGCTGGAAGCTTGTTTCCCAGAACTCCCGGTACTCCGCCAGCCACTCCGTGGCCTCCGCGAGCGGCCTGGCCTCCAATCGGCATGGCCGTCGCTGCGCGTCCCGTCCGCGCGAGATCAGGCCGGCGCGCTCCAAGACCTTGAGGTGCTTCGAGATCGCGGGCTGACTCATGGCGAACGGCTCGGCGAGCTCCATTACCGATGCCTCGCCCCAAGAGAGCCGGGCGAGGATGGCCCGCCGGGCGGGGTGGGCGAGTGCTGCAAACGTCGCGTCCAGGCGGCGGGGCTCTTCATAACCGATCGGTTGCATAACATATAAGTTATATAATGGAGACTCCTCTGTCAAGAACGATTTCGTCTACTTGCCAGTCGTTAGGAATTACGAGGTCGGATGACAGGCCTCTTTGCGCTACCCTCGTGCAAACGAGGAGGTTCCCGATGAAAATGAACGAGCTCTTCCAGGCCCTGTTGGAACGCGAAGCTGCGGTGTCACGACGTGCTCTGGAGCGCGTCCCCGAGGGGCGTTCAGATTGGAAACCACACGACAAATCGATGCCCCTCGGGTATCTGTCGAATCTGGTGGCGACAATGCCTTCCTGGATCTCTATGGAGATCCTGCAGGATGAGCTCGACCTCGCGCCGCCGGGTGGCGCTACCTACCAGCCTCGATCGACCGAGACGGTCCCGGAGCTCCTTCGGGCCCACGATGACGCCATCGCGCAGGCTCAGCAAGCTCTCGGGGGCACCAACGATGAGCATTTGAAGACACCGTGGCGGCTACTCGTGGCCGAGAAGCCGGTCATGGAGGCCGCGCGGCACGTTGTGATCGCCGACACCTTCACTCACCTGGCGCACCATCGGGGCCAGCTGAGCGTCTACTTGAGGTTGTTGAATGTGCCCGTGCCATCGCTCTACGGACCGTCTGCGGACGAACGGGCCTGGTAATTGCGGTGGATGTCGGCCCGGCGCGACCGATGAGTCACGCTTTCTTGCCGAGTCCACTGAGAGGAGGTCACGATGATCGCGATCATGGGTGCGACGGGCCATACGGGACAGAAAATCGCCGAGCTGCTGTTGGATGGCCGAGAGAACGTACGTGCGCTCGGTCGCACTGCGGCAAAGCTGGAGCCTCTCCGGAAGAGAGGCGCGGAAATCCATACGGGCGACGCGGAGGACGCCCGGTTTCTCGCCGGGGCGTTCCGCGGAGCGGACGCGGTCTTCACGCTCATTCCTCCGGACGTTCGAGCCCCCGATTATCTTGCCCTTGGGGAGCGGATTGGTGAGGCCACGGCGAGCGCCGTGCGCGAGAGCGGTATCAATCACGTCGTCTTTCTCAGCAGCATCGGAGCCGACGTCCCCGAGAGGACGGGTCCGATTGCGGGCCTCCATACTCAGGAACAGCGCTTGCACCGGCTCGAAGGTGCGAACGTGCTCGTACTCCGGGCCGCGTACTTCTTCGAGAACTTCTATTCGATGCTTGGCCTCATCAAACATCAGGGAATCAACGGCGGCGGGATTGCCCCGGACGTCCGGATCCCGATGATCGCGACCCGCGACATCGCGAAAGTCGCGGCTCGGGCACTCAGAGACCGTGACTTCGAGGGATTCACGATTCGCGAGCTTCTCGGGCCTCGAGATCTCACTCACGCGGAGGCGACGCGTATCCTCGGCACCCGTCTCGGGAATCCCGAGCTGCGCTATATCCAGCTCGGCTACGACGAGCTCGAAAAGGCGCTCGTGCAGATGGGGGTTTCCGAGAATGTCGCCACGCTCTACGCCGAGCTGGACCGCGCCCTCAACGAAGGGCTGGTGAGGTCACTGGAGGGACGCCGTCCCGAGAATACGACCCCGACGCGCTTCGAGGACTTCGCCGCGGAGCTGGCCGCGGCATATCGGGCGATGGCGTGAAGGGCGTTCATGGCTCGGGCGGCGTCAAAAGGCTGAAGTCGACCGCCTCGATTAAGGTCCTCTGTCCTACGGCGGGTGGCTCGAAGGGGACGTATCGTCCGTCCTGGTAGAGCACCCATTTCAGAGAGTCGTCCTCGATCTCGCGCTCGAAGGTGAAGCGCACGTTCTTCGGCCTGCCGTCGAGAGTCTGCGCCATAACCTGGATTCGAACCCCCGATAACTGGACCTGATAGTCGTCCGGGAATGGCCTGGTTCGGGCACGATAGACGAGGTCGAACGGTGAGCCGAGCCAGCCGCTCTCGGCTTCGACCGAGATCGTCCATGCGGAAAGACGCTCCACGACGAGCGAAGTGATCCCGGGGGCGAGCATGAGCATGCTCTCTGGGGTGGGTCTTCCGTCGAAAAGACGAACGATCAACGTGTACTGCCCATAGAAGGCGTCCGGTTGGTTGACGATCACGAGTCTCTGTCCTTCCAGCTTCCGATCGTCCGGAAGACTACGAGCCGGATTGGCGTAGACGGGCTCTTGCGACGCCACCGAACGGCTCATGATGAGATTCGAGGGGACAGCGATCACCACGTGCACCGCGACCAATATCCATCCCAGGACGCGACCGGATGCCCCCATCATCGAACGATCGAAGAGACGGACCAGCAACATGGCCAGAAGCGCCATGGCTCCGATGCCGACGAAGAAGAGAAGCCGGTCATGGGGGAATCCGGCAGTGATGGGAACGACCGCTAGCCCCATTCCGAACCCAAAGAAACGCGCCGTCTTGTCTTCTCGGAAGATGGGTCGTAGCAGGCAGAAGACGATTGCCAGGACCGCGACTCCGAAGGCCGCGACCCCGAGCCTCTGGAGTTCGGTCCAGGCGAATGCAAGGCTGGAAGGCGGCAGGAACCACTGACCGAGCAGCAAGAGCGAAGCGCGGATCGGCAATTCCGCGAGCCATTCGGCGGGCTGGCCGACCGGGTCGAGGTAGAAACCGCTCCCTGAAGTTCCATACCCGTAGCCCGTGTAGAAAGAGAGCCAGGCGACGCCGATGACGGCATGCGGCGCGATCGCACGGAAGCGGGCGGTGGATGATCTCGGGTCCAGGAAGAGCGCGTAGCCCAGCAAATAGGGTGCGACTCCGATCCCACTCTCGCCGGCGAGAAGCGAGGCCAGGAATGCCACGGGGCTCATGATGGCTCCGGGAGTCCATTGGTCTCGCCGAAAACGGTCGTGCGACCAGAGGCTGAGCACGCCCAGGCTTGCGGACACGATCGCATTCCGGTTGGCGAGGAAGGCGACGGGCATGGCGTGGGCGTCGTCGAGGGCGTAGAGGAGGGCCGCGAGTCCGGCGACCATCGGCACCGCGATGAGGCGGCGGTAAAGCATTGTGGTCGCCAGGACGAGACCCGCGAGCCACGCGGCGCTGTGGAGATGCATCAAGATTCCGCTTTCTGGCCAGAGTGCGTAATCAATGACGTGGGTGAAAGATGACAGAGGCCGCCAGAATCGGATTTTGAGCTCGTCGTCCGCCCACCAAGGCAAGACTCCGAGATCCTTGAGCCCCAGAATCTCATCCGGATTCCCAGAGAGAAAGTCGAACATTCGGTGAGTCATGTTCGCCGAATCGGCCATCGGACCAACTTCCAAGAACCGGGCGCGGTGTATCACGTCGTCGAGGTACCACCGCGTGGGAATGGAGGGGAGGCTCAGGAGAACGGCGACTAGAGCTGCGAGCCAACCGACGCGGGGGGAGGCAAGAAGCGCCACGAGCTTCTTCAAGGGCGTTCCTCCCATGAACAGATCCTTGTCAGTTGCCAAGCGGTCGGTTCTGCTCAACGAGTCATGCTTCCGGGTGCCGTACTTCGGATAGACGGCCCTGGAGAAATCGGCGCTCGGCATCGTTTTTGACCAGCGCGAGCGCTCTCCGGTAGCTCGCTGCCGCCTCGAGAGGCGAACCGAGGCGGCGAAGCAAATCGGCTCGCGCGGCGTGCAGCAAGTGATAATCGTCGAGATCGCCCGCTGCGGCGAGAGCATCGATGAGCGCCAATCCCGTTCGTGGGCCGTTCGCCATCGCGACCGCCACCGCGCGGTTCAGCGACACGATGGGGGAAGGCTGCAGTCGCTCGAGCCGATCGTAAAGGCGCACGATCCGAGCCCAGTCCGTGTCCTCGGCTCTCACGGCGCGACAATGCTCGGCGGCGATCGCTGCCTGCAGAGCGAAAACACCGGGATCATCGCGTAGCGCCTCACCCACCATCGGCAGCGCTTCTTCGATTTGCCGTCGATCCCAAAGACCGCGGTTCTGCTCTTCGAGGACGACGAGATCGCCGTCACCGTCGAGACGGGCGTCCCGTCGCGAGTCGTGAAGCAGCATGAGCGCGACGAGAGCTGAAACCTCTCTCGGCGGCTCCGGCGCCATCAAAGCCCTCACCAGACGTCCGAGGCGGATGGCCTCGGCACAAAGATCGGCCCTCAGGAGCCGATCGCCACGAGTCGCCGTATAACCCTCGTTGAATACGAGATAGATCACAGTCAGCACCGCGTCGAGCCGTGCGGGCATGTCGCCCGTCTCGGGCACTCTGTACGGAATGCGGGCATCTCGAATCTTGCGCTTGGCACGCACCAGCCGCTGCGCCATCGTCGCCGTCGCCACGAGGAAGGCGCGAGCAATCTCTTCGGTCTCGAGGCCGGCCAGTGTGCGGAGCGTCAGCGCGACCCGCGCCTCGAGTGCAAGCGCCGGATGGCAGCAGGTAAAGATGAGCCGCAGGCGATCATCGGGGATCTCGTTCGTGTCGTCTTGTGGCTCCGCGAGGACCTGGCTCGAACGGGAGGCGGCGTACGACTCGAGTTTTTCCTCGAGCCGAGCCCGCCGGCGAATGCGGTCGATGGCCTTGTGCCGGGCCGTCCGGATGATCCAGGCCCGCGGGGACTCGGGGACGCCGTCTCCGGGCCACTGACGCACGGCGGCGGCAAAGGCTTCCTGGGCCGCCTCTTCGGCGACGTCGAAATCACCCACGAGCCGGATCAAAGTGGCTACGATCCGACCCCAATCGGATCGATAGAGCGCGTCAACGGCTGCGTTGGCGTCCACAGACATGCACGATAGTAGAAAATTTCCCCTCGGGGTGTCGATCTCGGCGTCCGCCATTCGACATAAGAGCGGAGGTATACATGAAATACATGATGTTGATTTACGACGAGGAGCAAGGCTGGGACAAGCTGAGCCAGACCGAGCAGCAGCAAATCATGGCGCGCTACCGCCAGTTCACCCAGCAGATTCAGTCCAGCGGGCATTACCTGGCGGGCTCCCAACTGCACCCGACGTCGGCGGCAACGAGCGTTCGTCTCCGCGACGGCAAGCGTCTGGTGACCGATGGTCCGTTCGCGGAGACCCGCGAGCAGCTCGGCGGATACTACCTCGTCGAGGCCAAGGACCTCGACGAGGCCATCGGGCTCGCCGAACGGATTCCATCGGCGGCCATGGGCACGGTCGAGATCAGGCCGTTGGTCGAGACGCAGCCGACCGCGACGACGTAAACGTTATCAGCGGGTTACTTTGGTCGGCGGCGACGAGATGACCTCGTTGTCCGCCGACAAAGCATCCCGCGCGCCGACGATGGTGGCCACCGCTTTGAAGGTAACCTTTTGCATGTCGGCGTCGGCGGTCGTGAACGTATAGTTGAATGTGAATCGATCGCTGGCGGTAGGTGGGGCTATCGGAGGACGTTCCCAGGGACGGAGCGGTAAGAGGGTTCCCGAGCCCAGGTCGATTCCCTCATCCATTGCTCGAAACGAGCGCGGGGCTCTGGCCGGGCGATGAAGAAGCCCTGCGCCATGTCGCACCGGAGCTCTCGCAGGATCTGCCACGTTTCCCCGTTCTCGACTCCCTCGGCGATGACGCTCAGGCCCAGATTGTGGCCCAGCTCGATCGTCGATCTCACGATGGCCACGTCCTCGTCGTCGGCCCCGAGATTCGTAACGAACGATTTGTCGATCTTCAGCTCGTCCACAGGCAGTCGTCTCAGATGCGCGAGTGACGAATAACCCGTTCCGAAGTCGTCGATCGCGATCACGATTCCCTGGGCCTTCAATTCATTCAGGATGCCGTTCGCACGAACGGCATCCTTCATCACAGCGCTCTCGGTCACTTCGATCACCAGTCTTGTCGGATCCAACCCCGACTCGTTGAGGATCCCATCTACGATGGACAGGAGTTGCGCATCGTAAAGGTCCAGCGCCGATAGATTGACCGCAACGGCAAGGTCGAGACCAGCAGCGTGCCATGCTGCGCAATCGTGAATCGATCTCCTGAGGACCCATTCCGTAATCATTCGAATCTTCCCCGAGCTCTCGGCCTGAGGAATGAACTCATCCGGCCGGAGCAATCCCTGCTCGGGATGGAGCCACCGCACCAGCGCCTCCGCCTGAACCGCCCTGCCCGAGGCGATGTCGATCTTGGGCTGATAGTGGATCTGGAGCTGGTCGTCGTCGACCGCCCGGCGCAACTCGGACAAAACCGCCAACCTGCGGAGGGAATGCTCGTCGCGTCGGGGCTCGTAAACCGATACCGAAATGTGGGTCTTTTTCGCGTCATACATCGCGACATCGGCATGCTTCATCAGCGTCACCGCATCGGTGGCGTGAAGAGGGTAAACGCTGAGTCCCATGCTCGCATTGACCGTGACGGTGATCCCTCCGAGCGCGAACGGAGTCTCGAGGGAGGCTCCGACCCGTTGGGCGATCTCGCGCGCGCGAGGAACATCGCTGGTCTCCAGCAAGATGCCGAACTCATCGCCGCCAAGACGCGCGACGGTATCGCTTTCGCGAATCATGCTTCTCAAACGGCGAGCCACCTCGACCAGGAGCTCGTCGCCCAGGTGATGTCCGAGAGTGTCGTTGATCTCCTTGAATCGGTCGAGGTCCATCATCACCACCACCACCTGGGTGCCCCGCCGCTGCGCCTGCTTGATCGCATGCTCGAGTCGATCGAGGAACAGCGTTCGATTGGGCAGATCGGTCAAGGTGTCGTGCATTGCCTGGTATCGGATCTTCTCTTCGCGCTCGCTGATTCCCCTTCGCATCCTGTCGAATGCCTTCGCGAGCTGGCCGACCTCGTCCTGGCACTCTATGTCGAACGCCAATGAGTAGTCTCCCCGCTCGATTCGACCCGCGCCGTCCGCCAGCCGGTGGAGAGGGCGACTGACGCTGCGAGCCAGGAAGACGGCGGCGACGAGCGCGCCGAGTAGCGCCCCGCTGGATAGCGCAAAGATCTGCAGCTCCAGCCGGCGGAAGGGGCCTCGAGCCTCGTCGATCGAACGCTGGAGCAGCACCTCGATGCGGGAGTCATCCGCCGTTTCTAAAGGCCGAAGGGCGAGCGCGAAACTCTCGGTGCCGAGCTCGATGGTGGGGGGAACAGGCCCTTCCGGGGACGAAGGAATGCGCGTGCGTCCGAGGAGCTCGTTCTGCTTCTCGCGTGGAAGAGTCGAAAGCATGGCGAAGGCGTCGCTCGTCGTGGGTCTGCTCCAGATCGAAACGTCCATTGCCGTTAGCGTCCCCACCTCGACGAGGAAATCGCGGTCGATCGTGAATCCCATGCAAACCAGGGCGATGGGCTGCGGTGCGAGAACGGGAACGAGAACGAATTGATGGGGGCGGTCGCCGAACGACACGACGCCGGATGCCTCCGATTCCGACTTCGCCCGAGAGAGGAGCTCGGGGACGGGAAACGGCTGTCCGACGTAATGGCCGCCGAGCGTCTCCGCCTCCACGATGCCATCCAACGACATGAGGAAAACCGCGTCCGCGTCGATTCGGGCTCCGTGGTTTGCCAGCACGGAAGTGATCGTCTCCGGATCGCCAGACGCGACCACTTCGCGAAACGCGAAGTCCGCCGCCAGAACGCGAACGGTGTCGGACAACTGTGCGCCCCGGGCCAGGAGGATTCGATCGAGCACTCGCGCCCCGACCCTCAATTCTTCGGTGACGGTGTTTTCCAGGGTGCGTTGCCCGGCGAGATGGACGGCGACGAGAGTGACGGCTTGCAGGAGTACGAGGCCGGCGGTCATCAGTGAAAGCAGCCTCGCCTGGAAACTGCGTATTCCGAAACCCATCACTTTTTTCTCGTCGTGTAAACCAGGTCTCGGTGCTCGGCCTCGCCGAGCGTCACCCGCTGCGGCGAGGGCTCGTGTCGCAATCCCGCGTGCCAAACGTAAACGTCATAGGATCCGGCGTCTAGATTCTTCAGCTCGACGCGCCCATCCTCTGTCACTCCGAAATATGGCGTGTCCACCACGACGATGAAGGCGCTCATCCGGTCGTGTATGTTGCAGCCCAGAGTCAGAACCCCAGGCTTGTCGAAGACGATGGCTTCCGCGGGGGTACCCTCGTAGAGAGGAATCTGGAATTTCTTGGGGGAAGAGAACGAATACACCTGATGACGGACGTTGTCGCTGTTGGGAAACTTGACTGCAGTACCGGTCTGGATGGGGAGGACGTGAGGTACGAACATCCGGTTTCTCTGATCCATGATCGCCTCCCCCTTCGGCGGAGAAAGGCTCGTCTCTCGAGGCACCGCGTAGACCACCACCTCGTCGAGCGGCCGTGCATCGGCGTCTCGAACCTCGACCGTGAGATCGGAGCGGGAGGCGAACGCAAGCTGCGTCGAGGCGAGAAAGATCAATTTCAGCGGAAATCCCGCGTGGAAACATGTATTACCTGGCATCGTCAACGTACGGAAAAGCTGTATCGCAGCTCGAGCTGCGCTCGCCTTTCCGAGCCCGTAGCGACGACCTCGGCAGCCGCCCGCAGATTTCCCCTGGGCATCCAGATATAGGCGAGCGTAAGCGCTTCGTCTCCTGTACGGCCGTCGCCAAACGAATCGATGCGAACCGAAGCCCGTCCCTTGGTGAAGCGCTTCGAAACGAGAACGTAGGCGGCGTGAATATCTCGGACGAACTGCCGTCCGCGAGCGATTACGAACGTCGGGCCCCATCCCGTCTCTCCCGCGAGCGTCCAGTTGCCCAACGAGTATCCCGCACCAACGATATGAAACCTCGTATTCCAGTTCTCCAAATCTCCGTATCGGAGTGCGTCGGAGCGATTGTCGATATGGGTGTATTGCGCGTAGATCCGTCTTCCGCTCCATCCCGCTCTCGCCGACCAGCCCAGGCGCCGATCGGTCTCCGCGGAGACCGACGTGTAGCTGTCCTCGTTGATGGGAACCTTCTCCCCCAGCAGGGTCCATCGGTCGCCAAGGGTCCACCCACGCACCGGAGGAAGTGCCCCGAAGGTGTCGTTTCCCCGATAGACGGTCGCCCCGACCATTGCGCCTCGGTGGAAATACGAGGCGTCGAGCCCGATCGGCCGAAGCTCTTCGCCGAGCCAGGTGTTCAGAGCCGACGACGAGATGGTGAACGGGTTCTCCCACAGAGCGTCCACGTTCTCGAGCGATGTCGGAAGGAACATGGCGCCGGCGCGTAAGCGAACGCGGCTCGCGCGAGAGAAGAAGTTACCCTCGAGATAGGCCTCGGCAACCCCGACGGCACCTTTGAGGGAGCTTCCGTCGTCGGTTCGTGCTACCAGGTGCACGTGACTCCCGAACGTCGGAGACGGGTACCAGTCGAAGCCGAGCTGAAGTTGCGCCGAAAGCGGCTCCCGCGCGATGGCATCGTCGGACTGAGACGCTCCCCCGACAATGCCGAATCCGCTCCATTGCGGGGCACTTTGCGCTCGACCCACCGCGGGCGGGAGCACCGCGACAACCGTAACGAGCAGCAGGGCCAATCGCGTCTTCGGTTCACCCGACGTTGCTGCGCGAGATTCGTACATCCGATATACCGGTGAGCCCGACGAAACTACACCTCAGTAATGAGGCCCGTGGAGGCCGTTCGTCGTGGAAATCTTGTTCTGGAAACCTACTCCTATGGTACAGAAAAGTCGGCGACGGCGAAACCAGCGCTTCGAGCTAGAAGCGCTCAGAATTGGATGGCTGGCTCCGGCGAATTACAATGGCGAGCGATCGACCGTTCTGAGGGCTCGGTGTCCAGAACGAAAACAGACAACCCATGATCGACGTAATCCTGAAGCGGTTCGAGGCGCCGGACGAGACGCGGGAAATGCCACGCGGAAAGTTCGAGATCGTCAAGCTTGGCGGGATGACGATCGGGCGCGCGACCTACCAGCCCGGGTGGAAATGGTCGGAGCACGTCGGCCCCGGCGTTGGAGCTTCTCGCTGCGACGTCGAGCACGTTGGGCTGGTCCTGTCGGGCAAGGCGACGGTCGCCTTCGACGACGGCAGCGTGACCGAGCTCGAGGCCGGACAGTTGTTCTGCATTCCCGCGGTACCCCATGACAGCTGGGTCGTGGGTGAGGAGCCCTACGTTTCGTTGCATTTCCTCGGTGCGGAGAAGTACGCAACGTAGCCAGACTGTGACGTCGGCTCAAATCTCGAGAGCCCTCGGAACTATGGGGAGCGAACGAAGACGGATGCCCGAGGCGGCGAAGATGGCGTTTCCAATGGCTGGTGCGACGCAGACGATGGGCGTTTCCCCGGCGCCAGCCGATGGCACGTCCTTCCGGTCCACGAGAACGGTCTCGAGCGCAGGAGCATCGCTGAAACGCGGCACACGATAGGCAGAGAATCGACCGTTCCCGATTCTCCCGTCGGCGAATTCGACGGCCTCGAACATCGCACCTCCGATACCCATGATGACTGAGCCCTCGATCTGGTTCGTCAGTGTGGCGGCAGTCGAAACGACTCCTCGCGATGAACGGAACGACATCTGCTAGAGTTTCCCTCGGGGCAGATGATGCGACGGATCACCCGAAGGAGATTTCTCGAGGCAGCGGCTTCGCTTCCCGCGCTCGTCTCCGCGCCGGCGTTCGGCCGGACGGTCTCGGCCTCACGCTGGACCGAGCTCGGCCGCACCTGGCTTCGCGAGTCTTCGGTCGTCCTCGCGCTCAAATCCGGGCAGTTGCTTCCCCTCGGGGATGATGCCGGACCGGTCCACGAGCTCGCCGATTTCGCGACGCTGTCCGATCGTTTTCCCGATATCGCTCGACACTTCCTCTTCGAGTACTACCCCTGGTACGGAGCTGAGCCCTGGCGGCACTGGGACGCCGCGTCGCGAAAGCCTCCCGACGACATGGCGACGCACTACGTCCCCCGATTGGGCGCTTACGATTCACGAGATCGCTCGATCATCGAGAAGCATGCGCGCTGGATAGCGGGCTCCGGTGTCGGCTCGATCTCGCTGTCCTGGTGGGGAGCGGGGAGCTACGAGGACGAAACGGTGCACGCGGTTCTGGACGTCATGAAGGACCACGGCATCTCGGTGTCGTTCGGTCTCGAGCCCTACGCCAACGATCGGGGCGCTCGGCTCACGAGTGACGTTCTCTACTTGATGCGCGAGTACGGCGAGAAACGAGGATGGGATGCCTTCCTGATCCTGCGGAACGAAGACGGAAGCGAAAGCCCGGTATTCAAGGGGTTCCGTTGCATCCTTCCCGAGGCCATCGTCGATTGCCACGGCTCGCGACAGGCGGTTCTGGACCACACGCCCGACGCGGTCTGGCGCCAGCAGATCGACCTGCTGCGACGAGAGCTCCGCTGGGACTTCGAACGGGTGTTCCTTTTGGCCGACTCGCTGGATTTCGGTCGGACGCCCGCGTCCGGCTTCGATGGCGTCGGGATTTACGACAACTTCATATCACCAGAACACTACGATCCGCTCGCTCGGGGAGCCTCGGCGGCCGGGCTCGTCTTCTCCTTCAACATCAACCCCGGCTATGACGAGATCCTGCTGCGTGACGTCCCCGACGCGAGCTGCTATCAGCCGAGGCCCTTCGCGCCGGTGACGTTTCCACTCGACTGGAATCGCCAAGAAGACCGCGAGCTCGCCGCGGTCCTTTCGATGGGACGGATCCGGGACTCCCTGACCGCAACCCTAAGAACTCAATGCGACTCCGCCCTCTCGAATTACCGCCGCGGGTTCTTCCTCGTCTACATCAACTCCTTCAACGAATGGCACGAGGGTCACGCTTTCGAGCCGATGAAGGACGACGCGGAGCTGAGCGTCGCCGAGCGCACTTCCGGCTATCACAATCCAAGCTACGGCGGCTATCGGCTCGAGGTTTTGACGGAGGGCATTCGCTCCCTCGTCTATCCACCATCGGGTGAGCCGCGAGGAAGGGCCTGAAAAACGACGGTTCGATCGCCACGGTGTTTGCTCGCGGCGCGCAGGCCATACACGCAGGATCTGGGTGATGCGGGAACGTGGGGAAGGCGCAAGCGGGTTGCGTGGTGGGGCGAGCTTCTCTATTCTTGGCCGCTGACCTTTCTCACGGGAGCCTCATCGATGCGACCTCTTGCTGCTTCTGTTCTCCTTCTCCTCTCGAGCACCGCGCCCTCCTTGGCCCAGGACGGGCGCCTTCCCGGGTACCGCGTGGCGGCGGAAGCCGCCCAGCGTGAGATCGAGGCGAAGCTTCGCGCGATCCCCGACTCCGACAACCTGCGCGAGTACATGAAGCGTCTTTCCGCGCGACCTCATCACGTGGGCTCGCCGTACGACCGCGAGAACGCGGAATGGATTCTCTCGAAGTTCGAGGAGTGGGGCTTCGAAGCCGAGATCGAGACCTTCGACGTCCTGTTTCCCACGCCGACGGCGCGCGTGGTGGAGCTCCTCGAGCCCTTTAAGTTCACCGCCCGCCTGGACGAGCCGGTGCTCGCGGTGGATCCGACCTCCGACCAGAAGTCGGAGCAGCTTCCGACGTACAACGCCTATTCGCGCGATGGAGACGTCACCGCCCCCCTCGTCTATGTCAATTACGGGCTGCCCGCCGACTACGAGCAGTTGGAACGGCTCGGGATCTCCGTCAAAGGCGCCATCGTGATCGCCCGCTATGGAATGTCCTGGCGCGGGATCAAGCCCAAGGTCGCCGCCGAGCACGGCGCGGTCGGCTGCATCATCTATTCAGATCCGCGCGACGACGGTTACTTCGTGGATGACGTCTTTCCGGAGGGGCCGATGCGGCCGAAAGACGGCGTCCAGCGAGGGAGCGTGCTCGATGCACCTCTCTACCCCGGGGACCCGCTGACTCCCGGTGTGGGAGCCACCAAGGACGCGCATCGCTTCACGGTGGAAGAGGCTCCCACGCTCACGAAGATCCCGACCCTTCCGATTTCCTACGGGGACGCCCAACCCCTTCTCGAAGCTCTCGGAGGTCCGGTCGCTCCCGTCGAGTGGCGGGGAGCGCTTCCCATCACCTACCACGTCGGGCCGGGGCCGGCGAAAGTCCATCTCAAAGTCGAGGCGAATTGGGACCTGAAGCCCGTCCACAATGTCATCGGGCGGATTCCCGGCGCGGTCTATCCCGACGAGTGGATCATCCGGGGGAACCATCACGACGCCTGGGTCAACGGCGCCGAGGATCCAATCTCGGGAATGGCGGTCATGCTCGAAGAAGCGCGAGCCCTCGGTGCATTGATGAAGGAGGGCTTCAGGCCCGATCGGACGATCGTCTACTGCGCTTGGGACGGAGAGGAACCGATGCTTCTCGGCTCGACGGAGTGGGCGGAAGCTCACGCCGAGGAGCTCCGTCGGCACGCCGTCGCCTATGTCAACAGCGACGGCAACGGCCGCGGCTACCTCAACATGGGCGGCTCCCACACGCTCCAGACCTTCATCAACGGCGTCGCCCGTGAGGTTACCGACCCCGAGAGCGAGGTCTCGGCGTTCCGGCGAGAACAGCTGCGCCGCATCGCGCGAGCCACGACCCCCGAAGCGAGAGACGCGCTTCGTCAAGGCGAAGACCTCCCGATCGCGGCGCTCGGAAGCGGAACGGACTTTTCGGCCTTCCTCGACCACCTCGGCGTCGCGAGCCTCGACCTCGCCTACGGCGGCGAAGACGAAGGCGGCATCTATCACTCGATCTACGACGACTTCTACTGGTACACGAAGTTCTCGGACACGGATTTCGTCTACGGCCGAGCGCTCGCTCAGACGGTCTCGACGGCCGTGGTGCGCCTCGCGAACGCCGAGATCCTTCCCCTCGATTTCCGAGCTCTCGCCAAAACCGTGAAGGGCTACACGAACGAGTTGAAGACGCTTCTCGAGCAGCGGCAGGCCGAGATCCGCGAGCGCAACCGGCAGATCGACGAGGGTCTCTTCGCGGCGATGGAAGATCCCCGAAGGCCGACCGTGCCGCCGAAGAAAGAAGAAGTTCCCCCCTATTTGAACTTCGCCCCCATGGAGAACGCCGTCGGCAAGCTCGAGCAGAGCGCCGAGCGGTATGCGACGGCCCTCGACGCCGTCCTCTCTTCCGACAGTCCTCTACCCGAAGACCGGGTGCGGGCTTTGAATGCCAAGCTGAAAGACAGCGAGCGGAAGCTCACGAGCCCCGACGGGCTTCCGCGGCGTTCCTGGTACAAGCATCTGCTCTATGCCCCCGGGGTCTACACCGGCTACGACGTCAAGACCGTTCCCGGGGTGCGCGAAGCCATCGAGCAGAAACGTTACGCGGAAGCGAACGACGAGATCGCACGGGTCGCCAAGGCTCTCGAGGACGAAGCGGCCCTCATCGATTCTGCAGCTTCCGATCTAGAATCGCTCGGCCGTTAGGAGGGCGCTGTGTCAAGTGTTCTCTTCGCCCTATGGATGGCGTTTCCCTCGAGCTCGACGTTCCAAACTGCCGAACCCGGTCCGAACGGCTACTGGGCTTCCGAGGGATATGGCCTGATGGTCACGATCGAGGACTCCTCGCTCGTTATCCATGAGCTCACGGCGATCTCCTGCCTCGCCCAACCCGATGCTCTGGTTCGGCTTCCGGACGAAGACGGCCATCGTGCCTACGGAGCGTCGGTCGACGGCGAGCCTTCGATCCTCGTCTTGTCCGGGGACGCGCCGGAGCGGAAGCGGCTCCGGCGTCCAGGCACAGCTTCGGACATCCTCGTGCGACGCATCACCGCGCCACCGCAGAGCTGTGCTTCGCCGCCCGCCGCGACTCCGACCGCGATGCTCGAGCTGTTCATCCGCACCTGGGAGGAGCATTACATTCTGTTCGACCAGAAGATGGTGGACTGGTCGGCGCTAGCGAAGCTGGCCCGCGCACGAGTGACGGATGCGTCGACGCCACGCGAGCTCTTCGATATGCTCGCAGGATTGATCACTCCCTTCGAGGACGTGCACACCGGGCTCTCGGCGCCGGAGCTCGGCTCCGTGCGCGGTGCGCGCGCGGGAACGGACGCCGTGATTCCTGGTGGGATCGAGGCTCTCGCAGCGAACGGACCCGGTTGGTTTTTTGCCGAGGTGGCTCCCCATCTGTTTGCCCCCACGAACGAGCATCTGAACGGACCCCTCCGCCGCTTTTGCAACGATCAGGTTCAGTTCGCTCTCATCGGAGACGACGTCGGCTACCTTCGCCTGCTTTCTTTTTCTGGTTATGCCGACGGTGGTTACCGCGCCGACCGACGGTGTCTGGATGACGCGCTGGACTCCTTCTTTGCTGAACTGGTTGGCTTTCGAGGGATGGTCATCGACGTTCGCGTGAACTTCGGCGGCGACGATCCACTCGGGCTCGCGATCGCGGAACGGCTGGCGACCACGGAGTACACCGCCTACAGAAAAGAGGCTCGCGCCGATCCGTCGGATCGCACGAAATGGACCCCCGGTCAGCCGAGTGTGGTGCGGCCCAGCGCGCGGCCCGGGTTCCGGGGACCGGTGGTGGAACTGACCGGGCCTCTCACGATCAGCGCCGGCGAGACGTTCACGCAGGCGCTCATGGGTCGAGTCCCCAAGATCGCCCGGGTTGGGGAGCATACTCAGGGCGTGTTCTCTGACGTTCTGAGTCGGCATCTTCCCAACGGTTGGCGGTTCTGGCTCCCGAACGAAGTCTTCCGAGACGCGGAGGGGAGGACCTTCGACGGGCCCGGCATCCCGCCGACCGATCCCGTACCCGTTTTCGCCCCGGCGGACGTGGCCGCCGGGCGCGACCCGGGACTTGAGCGAGCGCTGGCACTCTTGCCAGCGAGCCGACGACCCTAGCGTGGAAGTTGGTTCACTCTTCGAGGCGGCGGTTGGAGTCCTCGAAGGCCTGCACGGTGTGCTGGACGTCGTACGGGCGCTCCTCATGGGTCTCGGGGTCCCACTCGCTGCGGGGCGTTCCGAAAAAGTCGCCCCTGTAGACGTGGAGGGCGCCCGTGAGCTCGTCGAGAGGATTGGTCACGGAGTGGATCACCGACTCACCGAGGATGACGGTGTCGCCGCCGTGGAGCTCTTTCCCGCCCTGTCGGGCCAATCCGTTCTCCGTTCGGCGGTAGAAGAGGTTGTCTTCGCGGCCGCCATAGAGGCCGATCACGGCCACCATACGGTGGTCGTGTGGAAAGAGCGTCATGCACGGTCCCCAGATGAGATGGAGGACGGTGAGATCGGAGGCGTGATGAATCGTCTGGAGGCCGGCCCGTTTCGGTTCCCCCAGCGTTCGCAGGATGGACTGGGGATCGCTGACCGCTCTTTCGACGACTTCCTTCAACGCTCGCGGATCGTTCTCCTTCAGGGAATCACGACAGTCCGCGACGAACCGATCGACATCAAACATTTCGACCCCTGCTTTCAACTGAATTTTACCTCTTTCTACTCGAAGTGCTTCGCGCCTTCCCAGGCGGTACCGACCTCCTCGGGAGCGAGCTTCGGACCGCGGGCCACGTAGATCCCCATCTGGTCTCGCCAGGGCATGCAGAAATCGCAGTCGTAAACGGCGACCCTCTCGACCGTTCGATAAATGTCGCGGAGGTCGTCCGCGTCGTAGCCGAGTGTGATCGCGACGCCTCGAGACAGTCGCTTGGCCGACTCTCTGCCCCAAAGGAAATAACTGTTGTGCGGTGAGATGACGGGAGGAAGACTCCTTCCGAGGAGCTCGATCGCACCGGCGTGGCCGTAGCTCGGAGCCAGGATGGTCGCGTCCTTCTTCTCCTCGTCGGGGAGCGACTCGTAGACCGTCGTCACGTCCGCCACGAGCTGCTCCCACCCGAACCGGTCGGCCAGCCATTGGGGAAGCTGGGCCTGCTTTCCTTCGCCGCTCTCCACTTGAACGTCGACCCCGAGCGCCGCCAGGTAACGCTCGATCGTCGCGGGTGAGAAGAGCGGTACCGCTAGCGGGAGGAAAGCGAGGCCGCCGGCGATGGCGCAAGCTAGGAACGACGCACGTGCTCTCGTCGAAGCGAAGCGGCGCTCGATTGCGAAAGCCCCGCCGGCGAAGAGCACGGGATACGCGCCGCCCAGGCGATCGGGGCGGCTGGATGCTGTGACGATCAGGACCACCAGCATCAAGAGGAAGGCGACGCTCACGAATCGAAGTGCCGGGCGCTTCCAGAACGCATAGACTCCTGCGAGCCACACGAGCAAGACCCCAGGGTTCATGAACAGGATCTGGTTAAGCAGAACTCGCGGGGGCGACAGAGCGCGGTTCTTGTAAAGCGTCGCGTTCCGGTAGAACTCCAAGGAAGGAAACCCGTTTTGGACCTGCCAGAGGAGGTTCGGAAGGAATAGAACGAACGCCACCACGCCGCCCACGAGAAGCCATGGACTCCACAAAAGCGGCCTCTGAGTGGTGCAGAGAAACCCTACGATGATGGTGGCGGCGAGAACGGCGACGGTGTGCTTGTTCTCGAGCGACATGCCCGAAACGAAGCCGAAAACCACCCAGAGCCTCGGGTCGTTTCGCTCCGCCATCAGCATGGCGACCGCGATGCAGACGGTCCAAAGAAGGATCTCGAGCGAGTTCATCGAGAAGAAATTGAACAGGACGAGAAAGATGGGAGCGGTGATGATCGAAACGGAAGCGAGGGCGACGGCGAAGCGGCCCCCACCCATGCTCAAGGTGATGAAGCCGGCAAGCGCGACGGTCAGCGCGCCCGCCAGCACACTCGGAAGGCGGATGGCCGTAACCGAATCCCCGAACAGCGCGAGATTCAAGCGCAGCAACGCGGGCGCGAGCGGCGGGTGGTCCACATAGCCCCAATCGAGATGACGCGCGCAGGCGATGTAGTAGAGCTCGTCGATGAAGTACCCATAGCCGTGCACGTTTCCGACGATCGTGACGGCCACCTGAAACACGAAGTAAGCGAGCGCCCACAGAACAGGGACTCGCCAATCCTCTCGCTTGGACATGTTGCTTTTAAAGTTACGCTGGACGATCCCGGAAGGTTCACCGGGGGCGGCTTGTCTCGCTTAACGAACTTACTCGACGTGCCGGCCCAAGGCACATCTTAGTAGAGAGGTGGGGCCTTGTGCTCGAGATGGACCCGTCGATTATCAACGCTCCCGAAAACCCGCGAGCTGATTTACTCTACTCACGAAGCACGGGCATCGCAGTCGGTATCTGCATTTCGGTATCTGCATTACAGATTCGTCTCACGGTGTCTTCGGCGGCAACAGGTAGAGAGTCATGGCGAACGTCGAGTAGACGATGAGGACGAGAACGCCGACGAACCAGGCCGAGCGGCCGCTGCTGGTCACGAAGAAAGCCGTCATCGTGGCGACCAGCATCATGACGATGGCGCCGGGCCAGAATTGTAGGGTCATCGGAGTCGGGGCGATGAAGTAGCTGACAAGCACCAGCACCGGTGCCACGAAAAGCGCGATCTGAGCGGCGCTCCCGAGCGCGATCCCGACGCTCAAATCCAGCCGGTCCTTCCGCGCCCCCGAGAAGGCAGAGGTCATCTCGGCCGCCGCGCCCACGAGCGCCACGATGATGAAGCCGACGAACGCGGGCGACATCCCGAGCGCCAGCGAGGCTCCTTGCACCGATTCGACGAAGACTTCGCTCACCAGGGCAACGAGCACCGTGACTCCGAGGAGCGTTGTCAAGGCGACTGAGAGCGGCCACGGCGCTTCGTCACCCTCGGCCTGCGCCGAGCCACCGAACTCTTCCCGATGCGTTTTGAGCGAGAAGAGCAGGCCCAGTCCATAGGCGGTGATGAGGAGAAACGACAATGCCGCACTCAAATCCTGGGCGAACGCGGTCAACGGCGCGGAGTCGGCTTCGCTGATCGCCGAGGGGATCGACAGTGCGACGGTCGCGAGGAACAGCAGGCCCGCCTGGAGCCTCGCGCTGGCTCGATTGAACTCCTGCACGTGGTACTTCAGCCCCCCGAGGAGGAACGATGCGCCCAGCATGAAGAGGGAATTGGTGACGATCGCACCGGCGATGGACGCTTTCACCAGCATGTACTGTCCGACACGTAGGGCGGTGAGCGCGATGACCAGCTCGGTCAAGTTCCCGAGCGTGGCGTTGAGGAGACCCCCGACCGCGTCGCCGGTTTTTGCCGCCACGGACTCGGTGGCATGACTGAGCAGGGCGGCGAGCGGAATGATCGCGAGAACGGCGAGCACGAACCGGAAGGTGTGCGACTCCGGCATGAGGCTTTCCGCGGCGAAGACGGCGGGAACGAAAACCAGCAGCCAAAGGACGGGGTTATGGCGGATTTCCGCAAGAACAGCCGTCATGGACATGGACTCCCAACGCTCGCGACGGGAATAATGGCACATCTGATGGAAACCGCAACGTGGGCAGCCGAATCGTTACTGTGCGACATCATGTCCGGTTCGAGCCGGCTCCCGGGGTTGTTCCACATTGAGGTGCGACCAGAGCCGGCGAAACTCATTTGGGTCGTCGAGAACGCCCCTTGCGCCCTGATGTCGATGTGGGGGGGTGCTGCGTGACTCGACTTCCCCATTCCCGCCCACGAGCTCGCTCAGCGTGGGACACGGAAAAAGATCCGCTCGCACCCGTTTACCACCGCCTCCGAGGCGGATCTCCTGCGTCTCAAGAAGATCGCCCACGTAGCGCGTTCGGCCCCGGGCGACGCCGAAGACATCGCATTTCTCCGGCTGAAGCGGCAGGTCGTCGGGTCGACATGGACTGAGATCCGCCCCCGGAAGCCATTGCGGCCGTCGACGAGTCCTCACGAGCTCGGTCGGGACGAGGCTCCGGGAAGTGGCGACTATGATAACCTCTTCGCGTCATGCCACCACTTGGGGTGCGCGCCGTGCCGTCGCACGCCCTCGCGCGAACGGAGGCGGCGCACTAACGCGAGAGTCACGATCATGACCGATCCCAAAGAATTCTGCCCTCTCTCGATCGAAGGCGGCCCCACGGCGGTCACCGCGGTCACGCGGCGGGAGTTCATCAAGAGCATCATCGCGTCCGGGGTGGTGGTCTCGAGCATCGCTTACCGGCCCTCCGCGTTCGCCCAAGGAACCGCGCGATCGGGCACGGTGGAACGCTTGATCTCGCTCAACGTGAACGGACAATCGCGGCCGGTGGACGCGCTCCCTCAGGAGACCCTCGCGATGACGCTTCGCTACAAGCTCGGCCTCACGGGCACGAAGCTCGGTTGCGACCGTTCGGAGTGCGGGGCGTGCACGGTCTTGATCGACGACGTCGCCCACTACGCGTGCTCGACGCTGACCCACCGCGTCCGGAGCCGGGCGATCACGACCGTCGAAGGACTCGAGGGACCGTCGGGCGAGCTCCATCCCGTGCAGCAAGCGTTCATGGACGAGCTCGGCCCGCAATGCGGCTTCTGCACCCCCGGGCAGGTCATGGCGGCGGTGGCTCTGCTCAAGGACAACCCGCAACCCACCCGGGACGAGGCCCGAGTCGCGATGTCGGGGAACCTCTGCCGGTGCGGCGCGTACGATCATTACTTGAACGGCGTGATGCGCGCGGCGCGTGCCATGGAGGTTTGACGATGGCGAATCGATTGATCGGCCGCGACTTCACTCCGCCGGACATCCGCGGCAAAGTCACGGGACGCGCGAAGTACGCCGAGGATTTCCGCGCCGAGGGGATGCTCTTTTGCCGGCTGCTGACGAGCCCCATGCCGCACGCGCGCGTGAAGAGGATCGACACCTCGGAAGCGCTCGCGATGGAGGGAGTGGTCGCGGTGCTCACCGCGGACGAGGTCCCGGAGATCGCCGTCCCGCGCGACCCGATCCTGACCAACACGCCGCATTTCATCGGCGAGCCCATCCTCGCCCTCGCGGCCGTGGACGAGACCACGGCGCAGGATGCCATCGGCAAGATCAAGCTGGATCTCGAAAGGCTGCCGTTCTGTATCGACCCGCTGAAGAGCCTGCGTCCCAAGGGGCCGAACGCCCGGGTCGACGGCAATACGGTGGTCTCCCTCGTCTCGGAAGAGGGCGCGACGCCCGTGAGGCGCGACGGGATCGGCGTCCACAAGTGGACGGACGCGGATTTCAAATCGGCCCGTGATGGCGAGCTCCCGATGGGCGAGCCCGCTCTCGAGTGGTCCTTCGGAGACGTCGACGCCGGGTTCTCGAGCGCGAAGCTCGTCCTCGACGAGACGTTCGTGACGGCCTCCAACTCCCATCACTCCATGGAGCCGCGAAGCGCCATGGCGTACTGGGACAACGGCAAGTGTTATCTGTACGGGTCCAGCCAAAGCCAGAGCTTCGTTCACCCCGGTTTGTCGCGCCTGCTCGGGGTCGAGCCCGACAAGCTCGTCTACGTCGCCGAGAACTGCGGCGGTGGGTTCGGCTCCAAAGGGGGCCCCTATCCGCTCCAGGTCATTCCCGCCTTGATGTCGAAGAAGACCGGTCGACCGGTCATGATGCGGATCAGCCGAGCCGAGGAGTATTTCATCGGCCAGGCGCGCGCCGGGTTCCAGGGACGTCTCAAGATGGGGTTTCGCGGCGACGGGCGGATCCTCGCCATCGATCTCTACATCGTCCAGGAGAACGGGCCCCATTCCGGGTTCGGCGACTGGACCGCCGCCGCCAACGCCGTCTCGCTCGTCTACACGCCGGAAGCGATGCGGTTTCGAGGCGTCTCGATCCTGACCAACACGCCCCCGCGCACCGCGCAGCGAGGTCCCGGACAGAACCAGATCGCGATCGCGGTCGAGCCCCTCATCGACAAGGCGGCCCGCGAGCTCGGCGTCGACAGGCTCGCCATCCGTCGGATCAACGCGCCCGGGCACGATGCCCCCTACGGTGAGGACCGAGGCCCCATCACGAGCTCTTATCTGGGGGAAGCCCTCGACCAGGGCGCGGAGCGGTTCCGCTGGTCCGAGCGCAAGGCGCGGAGCGGACGGCGAAACGGCTCCAAGGTGATTGGCGTCGGCGTCGGACAGGCCTACCACTCCGCCGGCTCGAGCGGATTCGACGGCCTGGTACGGATCACGCCCGACGGGAAGCTCCACGTCCATACGGGCGTCGGAAACCTCGGCACGTACTCGTACGCGAGTACCTCCCGCGTCGCCGCGGAGGTGCTCCGCTACGACTGGGAGAACTGCGAGATCGTGCGCGGCGACTCGAGTCATGGGCTTCCCTGGAACTTCGGGCAGTTCGGGTCGAACACGTCGTTCACCATGTCGCGGACGAACTTCGCCGCGGCGACCGATGCCGTCGCGAAGCTCAAAGAGATCGCCGCTCTCACGCTGGGAGGATCCCCGGGAGACTACGACATCGACAATGAGACGGTCTTCCGCCGCTCGAATCCATCACGGCGGATGACGTATGCCGCCGCGGCACGCCGCGCCGTGGAGCTCGGAGGCAAGTTCAGCGGGGAGGAGGTCGCGGAGGATCTCAACCCCTTGACGAAGGCGGCCGCGGCGCAGCTCGCCGGGACGGGGTTGGTAGGCGTCGCGAAGGACAACCTCGAAAAGAGGGGGACCGTCCCCGCGCTCGCGGCGGGGTTCATCGAGATCGAGCTCGATCTCGAGACGGGAAAGTTCGAGATCCTCGACTACCTGGGCGTCGCCGATTGCGGCACCGTCCTTCACCCGCAAGGTCTCGCGGCGCAGGTCAAGAGCGGCGCGGTGATGGGATTCAGTCTGGCGACGCTCGAGCGCCACATCTACGACCCGGCCTGGGCTCTCCCTCACTCCGTCGGACTCTACCAGGCCAAGCCCGCGTCCTATCTGGACGTCCCGCGGGAGATGCAATCGCACGCGGTCGACCAGCCGGATCCGCAGAACCCTGTCGGCGCGAAAGGGATCGGCGAGCCCCTGATGGGATGCGCGGGAGCGGCGCTCCTCTGCGCCATCTCGGATGCGCTCGGCGGCCACTACTTCAACCGCACCCCGGTCGTGCCCGACATGATCGTCAACGCGGCGGCGGGACGTCCCCAGTCCCACAAGCCGCTTCAGGTGAATACGGACTGAGGGCGAGCCTGCCATGAAACGGGACATGATGCAGTCGTTCGAGCTGTTCCAGCCCGCGGACGTCGACACGGCGGTCTCGCTCCTCGACCGCTTCCGTGAGCGAGGCTGGGTGATCGCGGGTGGCTACGACAGCCTGGACTGGTTCAAGGACCGGGTGAAGACGCCCGAAGCCGTGATCGATGTCGACGGCATCGAGGAGCTCCGAGGCATTCGCGAGACCGACGATGGGGTCGAGATCGGTGCGCTGACGACGCTCACGGAAGTCGAGCGCTCGCCGATCGTCCGCCGGGAGTATGCCTTGCTCGGAGACGCCGCGCGCCGGGTCGCGAGCCCGCAGATCCGGAACGCGGCCACTCTGGGCGGAAACCTCTGTCAGGACACCCGCTGCTGGTACTACCGCTTCGGCCTATCGTGCTATCGCGCCGGGGGCAACATCTGCTACGCCGACACGCCCGTCGCGATGAATCGGGAGCATGCGATCTTCGAGCGCGGCCGCTGCGTGGCGGTGTCGCCCTCGGACACCGCACCCGCTCTCGTCGCGCTCGACGCGGCGCTCGTGATCCGAAATGCCGGGGGCGAGCGGATCGTGCCCGCCGAGGACTTCTTCATGCCCGAGTCGAAAGACATCACCCGCATGACCATCCTCGAGCCCGGCGATCTCCTGACGGCCATCCGAATCCCGGGCGCCTGGGCGGGCACCCCGTTCTATTTCGAGAAAGTTGCGGACCGGAACACGTGGGACTTTCCGCTCGTGAACGTGGCCTGCGCGCTGAAGCTCGACGGCTCGGACCGTATCGAGGCGGCGCGCATCGCCTGCGGGGGCGTGCAATGCACGCCGCGGCGCTTGAAGGCCGTCGAGAGGCTCGTCACGGGCCGCCCGCGGAACGAAGAAACCGCCGAGCTCGCGGGCGGAGCTGCCGTCGAAGGGGCGCGCCCGCTGAACTACAACCACTTCAAGATCCCGCTGATGGCGAATCTCGTGAAACGCGCTATCCGTAACGCGAGCACCGACGGAGCGACGAAGCTCACCCAGAGAGTCGCGGACTGAGCCTCCCCGCCCCGACGCATGTCGACTCTCATCGCCGTCGCCATCCAAACGTCAGCGTGGGGTGATGGACGAGCCCTCCCGTAGCTCGGCATGGTCCGGCATTTTTTGCCGGACCTGTTTCGCTTATCCGTGAGCGGTACCGTGGCGGCTTCCGCTTCCGCCGCGAGCCTCTACTACTGGTCGGGAGGAGACATCGATCCGCTCGTGATGACGTCGCGGGCGTTCGGGACGGAGCCGTGGCGCTTGCTGACATCCTGCCTTCCGCATGGGAACTGGCTCCACCGTTCCGAGCGCCACGACCATAAACCCAGCTACGGCGGTTATTGGCTCGACGCCTTGACCGAAGTCCTGCGCTCGCTTGTTGAAACCCGCCCGCTAATGGTTCAGAGATAAATCTCCTGAAATGCCTGGACGGCCTCCTCGGTCTTCCCGGTCGCCATGTAGCTCGCGCCCATGTAGAGGAGCGCGTCAGCGTCGTTGGGCTCGCGCTCGAGCGCCGCCTTGCCGCGTCGAATCGAAGCAACGTGATCGCCGCACTCGTTGCCGATGAGCCCGAGGAGCGAGTGGGCGTGGGGCGAGTCCGGGTCGTGCTGGAGGATCGCGCGCAAGGCGACGGCAATGCAAATCGCCGCCGAGTGATGGATGGGTTGTTACGGGGACCGTCCCGCTCGGAAGCGTCTCGTCTTTCAGTCACCTGTCGAACGTTAACGAAGTTCTTTTCGCCCGGTTCGAGCAGAGGCAAGCACGAGCTCCGGCTTGCGGAGAGCTCCAGTGACACTAACGTCCGATCTCATGAGACCCGGCGCGCCCACCTTCCGAGCCGTGTTCTGAAGCTCGAGCGCGGGATCACTTAGAGGGTGAGAAAGCGTGCGCCCGAAGGGGATGACCCCAGTCCCGGGATTAGGGTGAGTGTGACTTGCTCGAAGGGTCCGTTTTCGGAGATTCCGCGGTACACGCAACTCGACGTCGACGTGGGCTATCCGGGGTCCGTCACATCGACTCATTCCGCGACGCGTCGGACTCGCCAGGAACCGTAGCCTTCGAGATCGCCCGAATCCGATCGGAAGTGAGCCGTGCCGGCGAGGCTCTCTGTGTTACCGAGCACTCCCACGAAATGGATGGTCGTGCCGTTCGGTCCCTGCGGAAACGCGAAACGAATTTCTCTCCCTTCGAGGACGACATCTGTCCGCTCGACCTTTCTTTCGTTGGCGCCGGCGCGAATGAGGACGCCGGCATGGAGCGCCGCTCCCTCGTCGCGGAAGTCGAGGTGCAGCACCGCCCGGGTCGGATAAAGCGCCACCTCGCCCTCCCACACGCCGCGGAGTCGTGGAGCGGTCGGCGTTTCCCTGGCCTGGGGAAGCGAGGGCAAGGAGATCTCGACGGGTGTCCCGTCGGGCGCCTCAGCGGCTTGTTTCGCGGTGCGATTGACGGCGTCGGTAAGGATCTCATCTTCGCGCCCGGAGAGCGCGACGAGCGTCCCCATCGAGCCCGTTCGCAGCCCGCCGTCCGCCTCGATGAGCTCTCCGGAAACGGAGGGCGGTGCGCTCGTGAGGCCGTTCGGCAACAGAGCACGCACGATCACGGCCGCGGCCAGATAGCTCGCGGCTGGCGAGGGATGGGAGCCGTCGTCGTCATAGAGCTCGGAGCGGCTCAACGTCTCCTCGGCGACGCGCCGCGCGGGGCTGAGTCGCAGGAAGCAAGCCCCGATCGCCGCCGCTCCCTCGACGACGTTGCGATCGATCGTCGATTGATCTTCCGGGAACGGTTCCCTGGCCCAATGCGCAAGAAGAACCGGAGTGGCGCCGGACTCTTTCGTCCATCGAGAGAGAGTCTCGGCCCCCGAGCGCCATCTCGTGCTCGGGCGGACGCGGAATTCCCCGTCGACGAGGAAAACCTCTCCGAACGAGCTTTGCTCCTGCAAGAACACGAAGTCCCAGTCACCCTCATGGATTGCGGACCTCACATCCTCGGACGCGGCATGGTCGGCGAGAGAAAGCCCACCGGCCGCGATGAGTTCGCTCTCGATGCGCACGTCGGCCGCCTCGGCGATGGCCTCGACGATTTCCGGGAGATTGTTGTAATACGTGTAGCTGTTGCCGATGAAGAGGATGCGGGTGACGCGATTCCCTGCCGCTTCGAGCGCACACTCGGTGGCAGGGAAGGCGGGAGCGGAGCCGGCGGCGGTGAGCCCGACGTACAGGAAACCGATTTTGAAGCGCATCGCAGATACCATGGTGGAAGCGCTCAGTCTCGAACTCGATCCGCGTAGGAATCGCCCGTTATCATCCGGACGACTTCGCCGTTCACTTCGACGAAGCGGACGATCTCGCCCACGGGGCCTCCGCCCGTCGGGGCGACCATGCGGAACGTGCCGTCCCCGATCGGCTCGAGTCCGATGGGATCCTCGATGCTTGGAGCCCAGGGATCCATGATCACCAGCCGTTCGTTCATGACGAGGACGCGGCTCTCGCCTCCTCGGCTGAGATAGACGCCGGCGAAGCGCGCCCACGCCGGATCCCACGTGACCGTTTCCGGTTTCGCCTTCGTCGCCTCGGCGACGGCTTTGCCCACGGTGCTCATCAGTTGCTGCGCGATCTGGCCCGGGTTGGAATCGCCCGTGTTGGTCAGCACGATGACGCCCACCTTCGAGTCGAGCTGGATGAGCGTGTTCGTCGTGTATCCGGGATATCCGCCCCCGTGCCCGATGTAGAGCTTGTCCTCGATCCGCTGGACGCTGAAGCCGATTCCTTGCCCCCGGGTCCAAGTGCTCTCGAGCATGCGCACGCGATGCATCTCGCGCAGGGAAGGGGTGCTCAGAATGCGGTCGGAGCCGCGCTCGCCCGTACGGAACTGCGCCGACACGAATTTCGCCATGTCGCCCACGGTCGAGGTCAGTCCGGTGGCCGCGGCCATCCCGCGAGCGTCGACGAAGGGGAATACCTCACGGGATCCGTCTGGCATGCGCCGTCCGTAACCCGTCGCGAGCCTCGGGTCTTCCCGATCGACGCTCGAGGCGCTCATCCCGAGCGGGTCGAAGATGTTTTTCTGGAGATAGTCGGCCCAGCTCATGCCGGAGACCTGCTCGATCACCATCCCCGCGATCGTGTACGCGAGGTTCGAGTACTTCCAGCGGACCTCCGGCGAGAACGGAGCCTGGCGATCGGACATCAGCTCCTTCAATTCGCCTTCCGTCGGGAAGTCGAGATCGCTCCAGTGGGAGCCCGCTTCGCGGGGCAAGCCCGAGCTGTGGGTCAGCAAGTGCTCGATGGTGACGGGAGGATCGTCCGGCGCCGCGTGACGAAACGAGAACCAGGGCAGATACTCGCTGACTGGATCGTCGAGCCGTAGCTTTCCTTGCTCGCGAAGCTGCATGATGGCGGTCGCGGTGAAGAGCTTGCTGTGAGACGCCATGCGAAACCGCGTGTCGAGCGCCATGGGACGTCCGGCCTCGACGTCCGCGTGGCCGAACCCCTTCGCCCAGATGAGGTCCTGATCGGAAACGACGCCGACGACCACACCCGGGAGCTGCCGGATCGCGATCTGGCCTTCGAGCCAGGCCGAGAACAAGCCAATCTGCGCTTTCACGTCGGGATCGTCGGCGGAGGACGGAGCGGCGAACGTGGGCGCGACGGTCACCGCCGCCAGGAACGCCAATTGCGCGAGAACTCGGGTCGGTGCGTGCATCTTGTACCTCCGAGGGAGCGGACGGTGATGGTATCGGAGGAGGCTCCAGAGCGCCAGCTGCCTAATGACGAGGTCGGTGTGCCACGGCGCTCCCCTGAGAGAAATCAGCTAGCTAGAATATGTTTGGATGCACAATGAGCCAGCTAAAAGTTGAGCTTCCGCCCGAAGTCCCGGTAGAAGAGGCTCGGCTCCTTCTCGCGATCAAGCTGTTCGAGACGAGCCGTCTATCGCTGGGCCAGGCGGCCCGGCTCGCCGGCTATTCGAGGCGGGTATTTATCGAGATTCTGGCCAAGGTTGGTGTACCGGTCTTTGATTATCCCTCCGAGGAGTTGCAGGACGAGCTTGGCGCTTGACGACTCCAGCCGTCCTCGATAGCACCGCTTCATTTCCCTCGAGCGCGTGGAGTTGGGTGTTCCAGTTCTGGGGACGGTGGGGCTTCTCCTGAGAGCGAAGCGAGGGGGCTCGTTCCCGATGTCAAGACAGTATTGGACGAACTCGAGAAGGCTGGATTTTGTCCAAGGAGCTTCGTCAAGAGGCGATCCGGCTTGCCGGCGAGACAACGAGCTAGGCGAACTGGACGAAGGACGTCCTCGTTCAACTACCGTTTCACTGTCGCCAGGACGTAGGGATCGTGGCCCACTCCGGTCACCGTACCCACCACGCGTCGTGATTCAAGATCGGAGCGGGCAAGCACGGAAAACGTCTTCTGACAGCAACTTCATTAGCTACTCAGTGCGTCCCCGCGCTCTCGAATTACTGCCGCGGGTTTCCGCATCGGCTTGGTCTCTACGCTCTTCGTTTGAACTTCGATGATGCGGCGTCAGAGGTAAATCTCCTGAAACGCCTGGACGGCCGCCAGCAGATCCTGCGGATCCCTGAGCGCGCCCTGGAACAAGTCTCCCTCCCTCGCGAGGCGCTCGAGGATCGTCTTCATATTGAAAGCCTTAGGATCGAGCTCGACGTCGAGCTCGTCCCACGCGAGCGGAGCGGATACGGGTGCTTTGGGCCTCGGTCGGACGGCATAAGGAGGAACGACGGTCTGGCCGCGACGGTTTTGTCCGAAGTCGACGTAGACTTTGTTTCCCCGACGGTTCGGCAGACGCTCGACGGTGGCGATGTCCTTGTGCTCGCGGGCGACGTACGTTGACACCATCTGGCAGAACGTTCGGGTCTGTTCGTAGGTGTAGATCGGCGTGACCGGGACGTAGATGTGGATTCCGGTCGCGCCGGAAGTCTTCAGGTAAGGCCTCAGGCCAATTCCGCGGAGGATCTTTCCGATCGTGCGCGCGATCTTCACGACGTCGGAAAAAGAGGACTTCTTGGCGTCGAGGTCGAAGACGGCCCAATCGGGGGTGTCGCGCCGGTCGCGCCGGGACAACCAGGGATGCAGGTCGATGCTCGCCAGGTTGGCCATGAGGATGAGCGTGTCGCGGTCGTTGCAGACGATGTAGTTGATTGCCTCGCCTCTTTCGTCCGATTCGATGGTCTCCGTCACCACCCAATCGGGGATGTGATCGGGCGCGTCCTTCTGATAGAAGGACTTTCCCTGAATTCCGTCGGGGTATCGCAGCATGTGCACCGGTCGCTCGTAGAGGTAGGGCAGAAGCGTCTCCGCCACCTGCTCGTAGTAGCGGATGAGGTCGCCCTTGGTGAAGCCGTCTTCGGGCCAGAGGACCTTGTCGAGGTTGGTGAACGCGATCTTGCGTTTCGTGGGCCGCAGAGTGCGGAGGGCGGTCACGAAGTCGTGGGACGGTGGCTCGTCGGTTGGATCGAGCACCGGGATCCGGAGCCATTGTTCCGAACGACCCGAAGCATAGGCACTCTCCGCGCGTTTGGCGATGACACCCGTGAGCCCGGCAGAGCGCGTTACCTCACACAGATCCTCGCCACGCCCCTGTACGTGGTCCACGTAGAGCAGGTGCTGGAGGCCAGGGGGCAGCAGTGTGGAGAGAAGCTCCTTGCGGGCCACGAGTGCCAGGGGCCTCAGGTCCCACTCCTCATAGAAGAGCAGATCGAAGGCATAGAAAACGGCGGTCTCGTGGCTTCCGCCGGCGAGGCGAGTCTCGAGACTGCGCCGGGAAGGCCTCTTGGAATCGTCCGAAACGACGACGACGCCGTCGAGCCATCCGTTCTCCGTCCGTAGCCGGCGTGCATCCTCGACGATCTCCGGGAGCCTGGCTCCGAGATCTTCGCCGTCGGGAGTGACGAGCCGTACGCCGTCCCCGGCTTTTCGAATCGCGGCCCGCTTCCCCTGGAAATCGACTTCGAAGAGCCAGTTCGGATCCGAGAACGGCCCGCGCTCCTCTCCGGCCTCCATGGGCTCGACGCGCTCGAACAGCGCGGCTTCTTCCGCCCTCGACAGGTCGAAGAAAGGCGCTTTGTCGGACTCCTTGCGGGCG
>DATIBD010000125.1:0-12338 GCA_035457705.1 Vicinamibacteria bacterium | reverse complement strand
GTCACCAAGTGGCGTAGCCGGCGGCTCGCCGACTGAACGGGCGGCTGGCCGACGCCCTCGCGAGCCCAGCTCGCTCGAAGGCGCTCCTCTCTGTGTTCGCGTTCACGTGAATGCAGACCACCCGGAGTATCGTAGAAGCCTCAGGAGGATCGATGCAAAGCGACACCGAAAACGCAGGCGACCAAGAGGCGCTCTTCAGGCGCGTCCAACAGATCTTCGATGACGCCACCTTCATCCACCACCTGGGTATCGAGCTGGTAGCGGTGGGTCCCGGAATCGCGGCTCTCGGTCAACGGTAGCCATCTGCAGCACTATGGGTTTCGTCCGGGATCCCCTCCGATCAAGGTGAGGCGAATCGCACAACCGGTGGACTGTGATTCATCATGCGCTATTTCCCAATTTCGGCGCCGTCACTCTTCGAAGCGCGATCGTTCGGGTCACCATGTAGGTCAAGAAGCCGGCGGGACCGAAGAGAAAGGTCATAATCAGGGATGGAATCACCGCAAGGTGCGGAATTCGGTTCTCGCGCGCGTCGCGAACCTCCCAACTCCCCACGATCAGATCGAAGGCGAGGTAGTGCACCCAACCGGCGAGCAGCAGCCATTCGTTGGAGAAAAGGGCCTGGACTCCTTCCAAAGACCCGAATCCACCGTCCGTTTCACCCCAATGAGCTGCGATCAAACCGATGTAGAGGACGGCAAAGATTAGAGGAAGAATGGTCCCGCTCACCGACCTGTTGGCCCAACGATGCCGGCCCATCACAATGAGGACCAGCCATCCCGCTAAGGCAGCGAAGTTGGCGACAGAGAAAACCTGTTCAGCGGTCATGATGTGCTCCTCGAAAACGACGGCGTGTATTCGCGCGCGGAACGGCCGAGCAAAGCGACGCCGGCTACCGCGGTCGCAAGCAGCCAAACGCCGAGCGCAAACAACGTGACCTCGTCCGGCGCGATGATCGATTGCCCGCGCAGCGCCTGCCACATCAGAATCGCGATGAGGCCCACGTAGCTCGCGGCCGCCCCGAACGCGATGCGCGAGTCCCGAGGGCCGCGTTTTCCGTGCCTCCGCAATGTGAGCCATCCGAGCATCGGCAGGATCTGGAGGCCGTGCAGTCCGAGGAAATGGGGAATGCGCAGGTCCCCGTGCTGGGTGCTCCAGCCAACGCCCGGGAGTCCGGCTCCTCCGTCTGGAGCTCCCACCGTGTGCGCGCCCACGGTGCGGACTGAATCGCCCGCGCGTATTGCGTCCATCTGATCGGGCGTCGGGGACGTCATCACTCCACCCGCCGCCGCGCCCACCACCGTCACGAGCATGCCCAAGCGGAGCCACCAGCCCCACGCAGGATTCTCGAATCGCTGCCGGAAAAGCGCGAGCATTGCGCCGACGGTCGCGAGCCACAAAACGCCAATCGCGCTCCCCATCGTGTACCAGAGAGCGGCGTCCAGAGTGGTCGAGACATTGAAGTGGCTCGTCGTCCCGCGCACGGCTTGCAGGTCGATGATGGCGACCTCCAGGATCACGACTGCCGACACAATCCATCCCATCGCTCGCAGAAACCGCGGCCAAACCGTGACGTAGCGGCACAGCCAGGCCAGTGTTCCACAGAATGGCACGGAAACCGGCCGGTACGAGGAAAAAAGCGGTCCCGCCGATACCATCATGGGAATCTGCGCGCCGCGCTCATCGAATCGGGGTTGAGATTGATCGCGAAAAAAGGCGTTCGCGCACTCACCTTGAGGGAGATCGGAGCCCGGGTCGGGGTATCGCGGATGGCCGCCTACCGCCATTTCGCGAACAAGGCCGATCTACTGGCGGCGATCCGCGAAGCAGGTTTTTCCGAGTTCGCCGAAGCCCTCCAACGAGCCCGGATGAAGGCCGGCAAGGGATTCGGGTCCCGGCTCCGGGCGATGGCTCTCGCTTACGTTCGTTTCGCCGCGGACCATCCCGCCCATTACGAAGTCATGTTCAGTTGGACGGACGAACCGCGGGATGCGAGGAAGCCGAGCCCGGCGGGAGAAAGGGCGTTCGGGATCCTCGAGCACACGATTCGGGAGGGACAGGAAGCTTTAGAAGTCTCTGCGGGAGACTCGGTCCAGCTCGCCCGCCTGGTCTGGGCGGAGGTTCATGGAATCAGCATGCTGCGGCTTGCGTCCGATCTGGGCCCGAACAGCCCTGGCCGACGTCTCGTCGAGCTTAGCTGCGAGATCTTCGAGACCGGTCTCGCGCGAAAACACTAAGCCCGAACGGGATTTCCCGACGCAGGGGTGCGTCAGAGAAATAAGGCGCTTGACCTTGCACCCCGGTGAGGGCTGTACGCTGACACCTGATCGCCGGCCCTCAATGCCGGTCGGAAAGGAGAGCGGAGGTATTGCTGTAGTCGACCACCATTCCCGGGTTGCAAAGCTGGGCGATGGCCTGCGCCACAACACGAGGACGCCGACGGCGACGAGACCTGTTCTGTAGTTCGATTGAGAGAGACCATTTCTTTCTCCGCCTTCCTACTCAGACCGCAGGTATTTTTTGAGTTCTGCGGCCGCCTGCACGAACAGTGAACGGGTAGCCGGTTCCGTCGCCAGCCCATTGAGCAATCCGAAGTCGTGGATCATTCCGTTGTAGCGCACCGTGGTGACCGGAACTCCGGCTGCATCCAGCTTGCGACCGTATGCTTCGCCCTCGTCGCGCAGAATGTCGCTTTCAGCGACCTGAATCAGCGCAGGAGGCAATCCCCGCAGTTGTTCGAGCGTCGCCTGCAACGGAGACGCGTAGATTTCCTTGCGCTGCTCGGGATCCGTGGTATACAGGTCGTACATCCACTTCATCAGTGGTGTCGTGAGGAAGCGCTTTTCACCAAATTGCTTGTGTGACTCCGTCTCGAAATTCGCGTCCACGATCGGCCACATCATTATTTGGAGCTTGATCTTCGGGCCGCCGTTTTCTTTGGCCTTCAGAGCCATCACGGCGGTCATGTTGCCACCAACGCTATTGCCCACGACGGCCATATTCTTACCGTCAACTTTAATCTCGTCGCCGTGCTGGGCTACCCATTTGGTTGCCGCAAAGATCTCGTTCACGGCTTGGGGATACTTCGCGTCCGGGGTGCGCGTGTAGTTGACGAAGACTCCGGAAAAGCCGGTAAGGACGACGAGGTCCCGCACCATCCGCTTGTGCGTCGGGTAGTCACCCAGCACCCAGCCGCCTCCATGAATGAAGATGAAGACCGGAAGCTTGCCTTGGACCCCCTCCGGGCGCACGATGTCCAGCTCAATCGTGTAGCCGTCAGCCGTGATCGTCTTCTTCGACTCCTCGATGCCCGAAACATCGACTTCCAGGGAGGCTTGCGCGTTGACGAGGACTTCGCGCGCTTCGAGCGGCGGCAGGCTCTCGAGGGGCGGGCCGCCCGAGGAATTCAGTACCTTCAAGAATGCCTTCGTTCCCCTGGAAAGACGCGGGTCATTGGAAACGTCCATTGGACCCTTGGCCCTTGGTTCCTCAGGCATAAGCACGCCGCTCACGAGAGACAGCAGACCCAAGGACACTATCTTGTCAGTCATGATTGCCCTTTCCTTTCTCACCTCTAGATACCGCGGTCCATTCCACAGGCACTAGCTCTTGACCGGGCACCGGACCCGGTTGTGACACCGTAGGCGTTCCATCCTGAGGTTTGGGGCCGTTTTGTTGCTTCACCTAGAGCCGTCTTACCAACTTGAATTTCGTGATAGTACACCTCCGAACACCTGCAATCTAAGTTGCTCACATTCGGAGGGAGCTCTCGACGAGCAACGAAACACTCCGCGCACACACCGCCCACTTCGCCTTCCAGCGCCGCGCGGCCGGAGCGAGCGGCCTGAGTGAGCACGTGACCGGACTCTTGAAGGGTGTCGAGACGTGGTGGTCCTCGAGAACTTCAATAACGGGTCGGAGTCGGCGACGACCGTCTCCGGGGACCACGGTGCTTGACGGGATTAGCGCTGGAGGACGGGCTCACTCAGCCACTCTTCCTGGAAGCGGATCTCACCAAGTCGCGCGTCATCGGCAAGAATCAGCGCGCACTGAGGCCCTGGCGGATCAGTTCATCGAAACGGAACGGTTGGGGACCGACCGCTTTAACCGTGCCATTCAGTGGCGCGCTCACGGCGAACCTGCCGACCGCTTTGACGACCTCATCAGCCGCCATGGACTGAATGAGTGCCGGCGGCAGCCGAACCGTCGTTCCGTCAGTAGCTTCATCAGCGATGCGCTTGATGAACTCGAACGGTCGTATTCAATAAGACCGAACACCTCATGGTTTCGTGACACTGGTGGCTTGGAGCTCGGGCGCTGTCCGCCGCCTGCGGTGACGCGCCTTCACTTAATGACACCCCGACGCCTTCGTGCGGGACTTTGCAGCATGGTCGAGTGTCACGCATCGAAGCGCTGATCGGTCTTTACCAACGCAGAGCGTAGGCATCGGCCGAATGTGAGCTTGAAACCAGAGGAGAACCTCAATGACTCACGAAAATGTGGCGAAGGAGGCCGCGGAGCGCAAGAGGGTTGCCGAGTTCGTTGAGGGCGACCGGAGTGGTGGCAACTCTCAGCCTATGCCTGGTTCTGGGCTCGGCCGTGGCCCAGGTGCCGACGCCGGCGGACAAGTGTGCCACGCCCGCGAACTCCGCCCTTCCTCCCTCGGAAATGGAGCTGGATCTCGATCGCACGGCTCTCGTGGTGACCGACCCTCAGATCGACTTCCTCAGCCCGAAGAGCGTCATCTGGGATCTGGTCGGCGAGAGCGTCACCGAACTCGATACGGTTGCGAACCTGGATCGCCTGTTCGCGGCCGCGAAGAGGGCCGGCATCGTGGTGGCCATCTCGCCCCACTACTACTACCCGACAGACAAGAGCTGGAAATTCGAGGCCGCCCTCGAGAAGGTGATGCACACGACCGGGATGTTCAACCGGGCGACCGCTTACAGCACCGATGGCTTCGAGAATTCGGCGCGGACTTCGTGCCTCAGTACAAGAAATACATCGACAGCAAGACCATGATCGCATCGCCCCACAAGTGTACGGACCGCAGCAGAACGACCTCGAGCTCCAGCTCCGCAAGCGGAAGGTGGACCAGGTGATCCTGGCCGGCATGTCGGCGAACCTGTGCATCGAGTCCCACCTGCGTAAGCTGCTCGAGCGACGCTTCGAGGTGGCGGTCGTTCGCGACGCGACGGCCACCGCTCGGATACCCGCCGGAGAAGTCCGGCGGCGCAGACGAACTTCCGCTTTCTCGAGAACGGCGTTTGGACCACGGAGGAGACGATCGAGTGGTGTGTGGCTTCTCGGATACTCGCTCGCGCTCCCGCTCGCTCTCTGCGGCGTCCTCTCGGCTCGCTGCGCGCTCGCGGCGAGTCTCGCCGAGCGCCGGTTGACCATGGGTCACCATCCATCAACCAAATGAAGAGAAGGAGAGATGTATGTCCCCTGAAACGAAGAACATCATGTTCGTGACCGGAGCGTTCGTCAGCCATCACGGCTGGAACCACTGGATCGAGTACTTCGGAGAGAGGGGCTACCGCGCGGTTGCTCCTCCCTGGCCATACAAGGACGGGACGGCGAAGGAGCTCCGTGATCGGCAGCCCCACGACACCGATCTCGCCGCGCTGAGCCTGAAGGAGGTCGTGGATCACTTCGCCCGGATCGTGACGGGATTCCCGCAGAAGCCGATCGTGATCGGACACTCCACCGGCGGGCTCTTCACCCAGATCCTCGTGAATCGCGATCTCGCTGCCGCCGGCGTCGCCATCCACTCCGTCCCGACGCTCGGCGTCTTCCCCTACGAGCTCTCCTTCCTGCGGGGCGGATGGAGGTCTCTCGGCCTCTTGACCTCGGTGAAGAAGACTTACCTCATGTCCTTCAAGAAGTTTCAGTACGCGATGGTCAACGGGATGCCGCTCGAGGAACAGAGGGAGGCGTACGACCGGAACGTGATCCCGGAATCGAAGACGCTCGTGCGGGGCGGCTTGTCGAAAGCCGCGGCGGTGGACTACGACAAGCCGCACGCTCCGCTGCTCTTCACCTCGGGAAGCACCGATACCATCATTCCAGCGCACCTGAACCTCCGGAATTTCAAGAGGTACAAGCGGAACGGATCGATCCTCGAGTACAAGGAGTTCCCCGGGCGGAACCACTTCGTTCTCGGCCAGCCGACGTGGAAGGAAGACGCCGACTACATCCTGGAATGGCTCGAGAGAGTGCTTTCGAAGAACCCGGCGGCGTTCCAGCGGAGAGCGAGAACGGCTTAGTGCCCTCTGCGGTCGCCGGTACGGTGGTCGCCTGGTTCCTCGCCGCGGTTCCGCCCCGAGGAGCCGAACCCACTGTACCGGCAACTCCGCTATGACGAGGACTATACCTATCTTTAGGATCCGCGAGGCGCCTGGATTCCTTCGATCCCATCAAGTACGTGCCGTTTGGAGGGACAGAGTGAAGGTATCTCTCCGTGGGCGGTGAGGTGCGCCCATACTTCGAGTTCTTTCGCAACGAGGAATGGGGCGCGATCGCGGGGGACAACAGCTACTTATTCCAACGCTTCATGGTGCACCTTGACGTCCATTGGAACGAGGGATACAAAGGATGCACGGCGAGCACGCGTCAGCAAGGCCGAGCAGAAACGCTTCCCTCGATGCGTTCATTGCGGCGGCGCAGACCCCTGGTCGTCGGCGCGACCGAGTCGCTAAGTACATGGCGACGGTCTCCGGGTGGGCCTGGAGTGGCGTCACCCTCACCGTGATTCAGGCCAACGGACTGACGTCCGCGCAACGTTCCCGCGGCAGCGTTGTCGTAATGTTCTTCACCATCGAAGCCTCGCCGGAAGGCATCGATCAGATCATGTGAGTGTTGCGGCCAAGCAAGCTCACGGGCGTCGCCGCAACGTCGTCACCACACTCCCCCACGGACACGTTTTGACGATAGCTGCGATTCGTGCCGAAGGGGGAAAACGGAACGAGAGTCTCGGAACGTGCCGGGAAACGTCGTCCGACCGATCGCGACTTCGTGTGTCACCCCGTTCCTCGATGCATGTTCCTTTTTTGGTGCGTCCATCCCCGTTCGTTGCCGCCCCGTTCGTCGCTAGTCGTCGAATGGGGCGTTCATCAACAAGTCGACGGTTGATACGGCTTTGTAGCCTGCCACGAAGCGCTCGCCGAAGTCACGCAGGAAGTTGTCGTAACTGGTCTCAGGCCTCTCCGCAACGAGGCGACAGCACGTCTCGCTGAATCTGTCCTTCATCCTCAGCCGGGGAAAAGCACTGAGGATGCGACCAACATCACCGGCCGGAAGCGCCTCGAGGCCGAAGCCACCGTAGTCGAGTCCGATACCCATCGTACCAACCGCTACCTCCGGCTCCTTGTGAAGCGCCAGCGATGGCGTCGAGTTGAGGGCCACCAAGTCCCAGACCAGCTGCGCACGGCGATCCGAGAGACCCCGGCCCGCGATGAACGACCGAGCCGCATCGGCACCGTTCACTTCAAAACGGTTGGGGCCTGACACACCCGCAGTGAGGCCGATGTCGTGGAGTATCGTGCCAACGGCGACCACCTCGAGATCGTATTCGATTCCCTTTGTGCGGCCAATCAGTTCCGCGAAAAGCCACGAGCGCATCGCGTGATTGAACAGGTACGGCTCGGACAGCCGCTGCGCGAGCTCGATCGCCGCCGTGATGACCGGACTGTCGGGTACGCTGATCTCTTCGATCAATCGCGTCGGTGGCGTGTTCCGATAGGTGGATGCCTTGGCTGACGCAACTGCTTCTTGTCTCTCCTTCCCTATTTCACGATTCATCGAAGCTCTCCTTTCTTCGCGGTCCTGACTGGACCGCACCAACGAGACTCACGGAGCTGAAGCTGAAGTGCATAGCGCCAGCTCAGCGTTCCATCGACGGCTCTGGGGGAACGTCTCGCCTCGAGATCAGACCACGAAGGCTCGCTGGTTGCACCGCGACCGAATCAGTCGTCCACTAGCCGCGGTGACCCATGCCCTCGTCGGCGATGTCGCCAACGTTATCCGGATCGAGACTCTCCGAGCGACCGCACGAATCGTCGTCGAGTCCACGATTGCGGGGCCCGCGCTCGGTCGGACTCTCAGTCTGAGGCCCGGACTCATCGAGTCCTCCCCAGCCAAACGCGCGCAGGATACGGCCCATCGGGCCTGACCGCTCTCGTCGCATCGTGTCTACCTCTGGCCTGCCGCATCGAGCAGCGAGAAGCTCTGCTCGAGATTCGCCGCGCTGTCGCGCTCATATCGCAACCTGCCGTCTACGTAGACATTCCTCCTCATGGTCCGTTCCTTTCCCACCGTGCCCTTCGCGAGGGCGAAAGCGACGGCGGAGGCGTTCCTACGTGCTCGGCCCGAGCTGGGGGCGAGCCCGTCGTCTTCTCTTCTTTCAGCTCGGCTTCGTCTCACCGTCGTTTGAATCCACGGCGCCCAGGTTTCCAGGATCGGCGAATCGGACGTCCCGATGACTGTTGTCGCAGAACGGCTTGTTGCGGGACTCGCCACAGCGGCACAACGCCAAGCGCGTCTCTTCGATGACCGCCTGGCCGTCGGCTGACCGCAGCTCGATGCGCCCGCGCACGTACAGCGGGCCGCGCGGAGTTGGCACGATCGTCGCGGGCTCGAATGGCGCCTCCGGCGTACCGCCGTCGAACCGAGTAAAGTGCAGCGCTCCGCTGGGGCATTTCGTGATCACGGCGGCGAGGGCGTCAGCGCTCGCGCCGCCGGGGAAGATCCAGGGCCGCCGCGCGGTGTCGAATACCGATGGAAGTCCGTTCACGCATTCTTCCGCGTGGATACATCGCGAGGAATCATAGGTGATGTCGATCGCTTCGTTCGTGTAGTGACGAGGCTTGTCGCTCATGTGTTCCCTTTTTCGCGACCCGTCGTACGGGTGCCCCATTCTACCGATTCCAGATCGGCCTTGGAGTGACGAGCACGACGTCCTGACGGAAAGCGCGTAGGTCACTCGCCGGACCTGAAGCTACTTCGCTTCGGTAAGAGCGGGCTCCACCCGCGCGATCTCACCTTCAACGCTCACGCGGTACGTGACGAGAGGATCCTTCGCGGGACCACGAAGCACCGCGCCGGTGCAGACGTTGAATTGCGCGCCGTGATTCGGGCAGGTCACGGTGGATCCTTCGAGCTTGCCTTGGCTCAGCGGGCCTTGCCGGTGCGTACACTTGCTCTGCATGGCACAGAAGCGGCCACCGATGTTGAACACGGCCACGTCGCCCACCAGCTTGGTCGTTCCGGGCGGCACGTCGTTCACCCGAAATTCGTTGCCTCCAAGTGGAGCGGGAGCGCTCGGCCGAGCTGCGGCGGCCGCGGAGCGCGGCGTTGCGCTTTGGTTCTGGTCCGCTGTTTGGCGTAGCCAGTCTTCGAATCGAGTCTCGGCTCGTTGTGCGTCGTCGCTCGCGACCAGCGTTCGTTCGCCCAGTTCGGCGCCGAAGTAGCGTGCGTTTGGGTCGGCGACGACCTCACGCGGATCGTTGCGAGCTTCAAGCCCCCGTCGAATGAACTCCTCGAAGCGGAATCGCTCGGGGCCCGAGATCTCGATCATACCGTTCAGCGGCTTTCCCACGGCGGTCCTGGCAACGGCGGTCGCGACGTCCTCGGCCGCCATGGGCTGGATCAACACCGGCGGGACGCGAACCGTGCTTCCCTCCGTCGCGGCGGCCACGATGCCCTTGGCGAACTCGAAGAACTGCGTCGCGCGGACGATCGAGTACGGGATAGATGAGGCTTTGATTAGGGTTTCCTGCGCCATCTTCGCGCGTAAATAGCCACTCGCAAGAAGACGATCGGTGCCGAGAACCGACAGCGCAACGTGATGTCCTACCCCTGCGTCAGCCTCTGCCGCAAGAAGGTTGCGGGTTGACGTCTCGAAGAATTTCAGCACCGCCGCATCCTCGAAGGAAGGAGAGTTCGATACATCGACGACCACCGAGGCGCCTTTGACCGCTTCAGCGAGGCCTTCCCCGGTGAGGGTGTTGACTCCGGAATCCGGTGACGCCGGGACAGCCTCATGCCCGGGCTCGCGAAGCTTCTTGACGACCTTGGAACCGATGAGTCCACTTCCGCCTATGACTACGACTTTCATACGGTTACCCCTCTTGATTCGGCCGAGGCGTCGTAGCCGTCGGTCGTGCTCACTAAGACAGAACAGCTCATCGTTTCGTGACACTGCCGGTTTGAGCTCGGGCGCCATGCCGGCGTCAGCGATGACGGGAGTTCGATGATGTCACAGTTCTCAGCGAAGCGGAGCGCGAGCCGCGGGGGGTGACGTGCTCGACATGCTGGGTGTCAGCGCATTGCCCATGCGACCGCCAAACCATACTTGCAGCTCATTCCACCGAATGACGTCGCTCACGATCAGGTCGTTGGGTACGTCGTCGCCGCTCTTCGCTGCGAGGCGCGCCATCGTTCCTGATTCCTCGAAACGATTTCATTGGCGTGCGCGGGCCTTCGGGCAAATAAACTCAAGTGGGTCACGCACAGAAGAGCCACATAGAGCACCACCCACCGCAACCACATCTAACAAGACACTTACCAAGTGCATGGCGGTTCCTCTGTTTGTCGATCGTGTACAGGTCGCGCAACGTGATCGTGTCAGTCAGCATTAATCAGGAAGTCATTCGCCACTCATTTGGACCGGACAAGAGACCCTCTTGTGACACGCTCGAGAACGACAAGGCGAGCCCAACGTGAACTCTGCGGGTGCGCCCTCGTGCAGTCACAGATCGTGTCCTTGGTCGGTCTTGTGCATGAGGACTGACACTCATCGACCAAGGCGGAGCGCGACGTGAATCATGAAGACAATGACGCAATAATCAATGAGGGCATAGGAGCCAAACGCCCGCATGCGGAGACAGAGTGCGCTCGTCTGGAGACGGGCGCGCTCGACGTGAGCGTGAGCGAAGCGGCCGAAGGCGGCTTTGACGAATCGCTAGCGGAGGGTATCACCCCCACAGGGAATACGCCGCGGTTGGGAGCGGTGTCGGGTACTTCACCGACTCCCTGGCAGCCCGCCGCGTTTTCGTCCGGGCGAATCAGCACCCTCGAGAGCTTGCGGGTGCACCTGCGGTGGGCACTCGAGCTCGAACACTCGACGCTGCCGCCCTATCTGTGCGCGTTGTACTCGCTCGATCCGGACCGTAACCCGAGGCAACGGAAGTGATGGTGAGCGTTCTCGTCGAAGAGATGCTGCACATGACCCTGGTAGCAAACCTCCTGAACGCCGTGGGCGGGCGGGCGCGGCTGGATACCCCGGACATGCTGGCGCCTTACCCAAGATGCCTACCGCACGGCGATTGCTCGCTCGATGTTCCGCTCCTCAGCTTCGGTCGCAAGGCCCTCGAGGTGTTTCTGAAAATCGAGCAACCGGCCCCGCCCTGTGCTCCGCCGGAGAGCGATCGCTACGAGACGATCGGGCAGTTCTACCAAGCGATCGAGCGCGGGTTCGGCGACCTGTGCAAGGAAATCGGCGAATCGAGTGTCTTCTGCGGTGACCCGGCTCGGCAGGTGAACGACGAATTCTACAGTGGCGGTGGGCGCATCATCACGGTCGAGAACCTCGCGACCGCACTCGCTGCGCTCGACGAGATCGTTGATCAGGGCGAGGGTGCCGGCCATTCGCCGGTCTGGGACGGGGACCACGATGTGCTCCATCCCGAGCGCGGGCATGTCGCGCACTACTACCGCTTTCAGCAGCTCAAACTCGGCCGCCGTTGTCGGTGCGGCGACACTCCGCGCACCGGTCCTACGGGTGAGCCGATCCTCGTTGATTGGGACGGCGTTCGACCGATGCGAAGCAACCCGCGCACGACGGACCATGATCCGGGCAGTGCCATTCGCCGGGCCCAGGAAGAGTTCAACGGAGCCTACTGTGCGATTCTACAGCTGCTCGAGCAGGTGTTCGATGGCATGCCGCTGGTGCTCGGGACGGCGATCGACGCCATGTACGGCCTGAAGGCCCAGGCCCAAACTCTTATGGAGATGCCGACCGAGGACGGACTTGCAACAGCCGGCCCGACCTTCGAATACGTGCCCCACTCGTCGCGCGTCCGAACTTAGAGGTAGCCCTACGGTCAGTTGAACTCCTGTCGAAGAAACCCTGTTGCGGCGGCCGCGCCCAGCTAGACGAATGGCTCCCGAGGTCGTAATGTCCGCTCTGCTCCCCGCAAATCATTCCTTCAGCACCTGGTGCACGAGTGCGATCACCGTCGAGCCTTCTCCCACCGCCGACGCCACGCGCTTTTGGTTCCCGGCCCGCACGTCACCGACGGCGAAAACGCCGGGAAGACTGGTCTCCAGATAGTGCG
>DATIBD010000124.1:0-37678 GCA_035457705.1 Vicinamibacteria bacterium | reverse complement strand
CCTGCACAATAACATACGAGCTTTTGCCGTTCAACGAGCTGCGTTAAGATGCCGCTGTGCGTCTCGTGTCCTTCCTCATCGGGCTTTGCTTTCTCGGGTGTCGAAACGCGGGCGAGCCCACATCGGGCGCGCGACAGAACGTCCTCCTCGTCACCATCGACACGTTGAGGGCCGATCGCCTCGGAGCCTACGGCTACGGCCCGGCCCGCACCGACAACCTGGACGCCCTCGCCCGGGACGGGGTCCTGTTCGAGCGGGCCACAGCCCAGGTTCCGGTAACGCTGCCCTCTCACGCAAGTCTGTTGACCGGCTTGTTTCCGCCGATCCACGGTGTGCGCGACAATACTCATTTTCGGCTCGACGAGAAGGCCGTGACGCTGGCCGAGATTCTGAAGGCTCAGGGTTATCAGACCGCGGCCTTCGTGGGTGCCTTCGTCCTGGACGAGAGCTTCGGTCTGGCCCAGGGCTTCGACGTCTACGACGATGTCGTAGGGGGGCGGGACGGAGCGACTCCGGGGACCATCGCGGAACGCCCGGCAGCGGAAATCGTGAGGGCTTTCGGCTCGTGGCTCGATGGTACCTCGCGGGAGACACCGTTTTTCGCCTGGCTCCATTTCTTCGATCCGCATCTTCCTTACGCACCACCCGCACCGCACTCGCCGACATACGACGGTGAGATCGCTTACAGCGACGAGCAGTTCGGTCTCGTGCTCGATAAGCTCGAGGCGGCCGGGCTGGCCGACGAGACACAGGTGCTCGTCACCTCGGACCACGGAGAGTCGCTCGGCGAGCACGGCGAAAAGAGCCACGGGTTCTTCGTCTACGACGCGACACTCCGAGTCCCCTGGATCCTGAAGGGTCCGCGATTGCCCCAGGGCCTGCGGGTAACCTCGAGCGTTCGAACGGTGGACGTTCTCCCCACGGTTCTCGAGCTGGTCGGCGTACCGGTCCCTCCCGAGATTCAGGGCGAGAGCGTGCTCGAGCTTTTCGAGGCGAGCGCCGACCGGGTCGACTACGCGGAGTGCTACGTCCCTCAGCTCAACTTCCATTGGGCACCCCTCGTGGCCATCCGAGCCGATGGTTTCAAGTACATCGACGCGCCCCGGCCCGAGCTCTACGACCTCAACCGGGATCCCGCGGAGCTTCACAATCTGTTCGCCGAAGAGCCGTCGCGCGCCGAGCGGATGAGGAGGGAGCTCGCGGACCTCGTGGCCAGGTGGCCCGTATCCCTCTCCTCACGACAGCAACCCGACCTCGAGACCGTAGAGCGCTTGCGTGCGCTCGGGTACGTGGGCGCCTCTCGGGCTTCGATCGAGCCCGGAGCGGCGCTTGCCGATCCGAAGGACCGTCTCCACTTGTGGATGAGGATCGAAGAAGTCCTCTTGCAGAAAGCGGCTGGGGAGCTCGATCGCGCCGCCGCGGGCGCTCAGGCGGTTCTCGCCGAGGACTCCATGAACCTTCTCGCCCTCGAGCTTCTCGCCGCGATCCGCCTGGACGAGGGCAAGCTAGGAGAAGCGCTCGCGATCTACGAACGCATCCTGAGCCTCGACGACACCCGGCCCCTGAGCTACGTGCAGTACGGTAACCTCCTGTGGAGGGCGGGGGATCTCGAAAAGGCCGAGTCGAGCTTTCGCGCCGCGCTCGAGCATGACCCGGGCTATATGAGCGCCCGGTTGCGCTTGAGTGAGCTTCTGGTGGAGAGAGGGCGAAACGATGAAGCGCAAACGATCCTCGACGGCGCGCTCGAGCTCCGCGCCAACGATCCTCGGTTGCGCCTGGTCCGGGCTCGCGCGCTGAGAGGGACCGGAGAGGGCACCCGGGCGCTCGTCGAGCTTCAGGAGCTCGCCAGGGAGCACCCGGAAGACGCGGAGATCATCGCGGAGTACGCCGGCACGCTGGCTCAGGGCGGTCGTCTAGACGAGGCGCTTGCGGTTCTGAAGAATGGACCCGACCACCACGACGTCCATTACACGCTGAGCGTCCTGTATCGGTCGGCGGGGAACATGGACGCGGCGCTTGCCGAGGTGGACCGAGCTCTCGCGCTCGAGCCCGACTCCGCTGTTGCGTTGCACGACCGCGGCGTACTCCTGTCGAGGATGGAGCGGCTGTCCGAAGCCGTGGTGACTCTCGAAAACGCGATCGACGTTCGCGACACGCCGGCCACGCGAAACGCCTTGGGAACGGCGCTCTGCCGCATGGATCGTTGCTCGGAAGGGGTCGCTCATTTCGAGAAGGCGGTGGCGGAAGCGCCGAGCTTTCTCGAGGCACTGGAGAACTTAGCAATGGCGTACCACGTCGTGGGACGAGAGGCCGACGCCGCCCGGATCGAGAGACAGGTCGAGTCGCGCAAAGCGCAGAGGCGCTAGGGCACGATGCCAACGCCTTCGATTACGAGCGCGTCTTGGCCCGCTGCGATCAATCCGAGGTCCTGGCTGCCCGATGGCCAGTGCACCTGGACACGCCCGGCCGTGTCGCCTCCTATTCCGACGAGCAGGCGCCGATCGTTCGTGGAGAGGTAGCTCCATACGGAGCCCGCGTCGCGCCACAACTTTCCGTGCTCCGTCTCGATCGTCAGCTTGACCCCCAATCCGTCGCGATTGGTCGCGCGGCCGACTAGCGTGAGTCGAAACCAGCCGTTCGCATGATCGGCCTCGTCGACGAGGAGCGTGGGCAGGTCGCTGATGTTGTTGATGAAGGCGTCGAGATCTCCGTCGTCGTCGATGTCGGCGAATACGAGCCCCCGGCTGGAGCGCGAGACGGCGAGGCCGGGGCCCGCCTGGTTGGCCACGTCCTCGAAGCGGTGCCCGTCCAGGTTGAGAAACAGCTGGTTCGGCTGGCGGTAGCTTTCCCCGATACCGGCTCCATCCACTTCGGGGTATACGTGTCCGTTGACGACGAAGATATCGAGGAAGCCGTCGAGGTTCAGGTCGACCAGCTTCGCTCCCCAGCCGAGCCTTTCGAAGCTTGGTGCGGTGAGTCCGGTGGCGTCGCTCACATCGGTGAACATGCCGAGCCCGTCGTTGTGGCGGAGCGCGTTGTAATCGCCCTGGAAGTTGGTCACGAAGAGGTCCGGCCTGCCGTCGCCGTCGTAATCGCCCGCGTCGGCTCCCATGCCCGCCTGCGGTTTGCCGTACATGGAGACGGCCACCCCGGCCAGGAGAGCAACGTCCTCGAACTTCCCTCGTCCGTCGTTCTGGTACAGGAAATCCGGCGTGGAATCGTTGGCGACATAGATGTCCTGATCGCCATCTTCGTCGAAGTCCACGAAGACGACTCCCAGCCCCTTTCCGTCGGCATTGTCGACTCCCGCCGCCGTGGTGACGTCCTCGAAGGTCCCGTCGCCGCGATTCCGATAGAGGGCATCGCGCTCCCCCGGAAGCCCGTTCGGTCCGCACATGACGCGAACCCCACGCCAGATGCAGAAGCTCGGATCCAGCCCGTCGAGAACGCTCGGGGTGAAGGCGATATAGTTGGCTACGTAGAGATCGAGGAATCCGTCACCGTCCACGTCGCCGAAGGCTGCGCTCGTGCTCCATCGCGGGTCGGAGACGCCCGCCCTCGCCGTGACGTCATCGAACGTCCCGTCGGCGTTGTTGCGATAGAGCACGTTCTCACCATAGTTGGTGACGAGCAGATCCGTATCGCCGTCGTTGTCGTAGTCCGTCGCCGCGGCGCCCCCGCCCCATCCGGTATCTCCCACACCGGCGGCTTCCGTCACGTCATCGAAAAAACCATCGCCGCGATTGCGAAACAGCTGGTTGGGATCTCCCGGCGCTCCGCGCTCGGCCTGGTCGAGCGTCTTGCCGTTCACGACGTAAAGATCGAGATCGCCGTCTCCGTCGTAGTCGAAGAACGCGGCGCCGGAACCCGTGGTCTCGGTAATGAGCTTTTTCGCCGGGCTTCCGAAGCTGTTGGGACGGGTGAATCCTCGCTGATCGGCGACGTCCCGGTAGTTGGGCAGATCCCGCTCGTCGCCGACTCGGACGAAGAGCAGGATGGGGAGCGCGAGCCACATCACGCGTGATTGTCGAAGCGACGGTGGTCAGTGACCATGTCCGCGGCTTTCGCCGTGCTCGTGGGTGATGTTCCACTTCACGTCGGCGGCGTCGATCCCCTCGACGATGCCCTGGCCGTTGTGCCAACCTAGCCCGCAACCCGGGCAGACCTCCGCGCCTTGCTGGAGATTGTCGAAGCAGGTGCAGGTTCCCTCGTGGAGCGCGCACCAGGTGCACGGCGGGTGCACGCAGCAGTTGTATTCGCCGCCTTGGTTCAACTCGGCGGTGACATCGGCGAGCGCCGCCCGAAGCTCCTCCAAGCGCGCTGCCGGAAGTATGTTCGACGTCGCGGAAGCCGGCTCGGTCGTCTCGCCTCCAGTCGCCGGCGAGACCTCGGGAGCGTGGGCCGGTCGGCAGGCGGTCCACGGGACGCTAGCGAGCAGCAAGACAACGACATTTTTCATCTATGCCCTCCAAGAAAGTTTTTCATCAGCCGGCCCGTGCCGCCAGGGGCTCTCCGTTCAGCTCGACCGAGATCCGGCTCGGGTGTTCGCCTCGCATCGCCGCGTGGAGAAAGCACGTGCGCTCTCCCATGCGGACGAGACTCGCGGCGTCATCTTCCACGGCAAGATCGCCGTCGAGGAAGACCTGCGTGTCCACCGGCTCGATACCAGCGTCCAGGTACGTGTTCTGCTGCACGATGCGGTACGAATCGAGTTTCATCTTCTTGATGTGGGCGTAGCGTCCGAGCTGAGTCATATAACAGAAACCGATTCCGGCCGAGAGGTAGGCGAGCGGCGGAGGAGCACTCCCGTGACCTCCATTCCCCCGGGTCTCGCCGCAAACGAAGCGGAAGCTGCTCGAGATCGGCTTGTAGCAGTAGACGAGGCTCTCCATCGACAAATCGCCGAGCCATCGAGCCTCTCCGTGGATATGTAGAGTCCGCTTCTGCTCGGCCCGGAGGCTACTGCCGAGGCCTCCCTCGACACCGACCACCGTCTCGCATTTCTTGACTCGCTCGATGATGTCGGCACGGAAACTCCGCGGAGTCGGCGCGATGCTCTCGAATCGTCTACCTGGGTCCGGCTCCCCTTCCGAGGTCGAGGACGGGAGCTCGGGAATCGCCATCGGCATGCCGTTCGAAATTAGGGAGAACGTATTCCGCAACGCGGTCCTCATGAGGATCTCCGCCGGAGATCGAGTGGTAGCCGCCTGGACGAGCTCCGCCATTTTCGCCGGCGAAACGCTCGAGCGTACGCTCAGCCGCAGCTCCGCAGGTTTGGCGCCGCCACGAGCGTCGCCCCGCAGAAACGAGCCCTCCAAGGAGTAGAAGCTGTCTTGCTCGAGCGACAGCGTGTCCAGAACCACGTCTCGACACCGCGCTTCGCGCAGGAGCTCGCTCATGAAGGAGAACTGCATCCCGCAGGAAAAGAAAGCCAGGGGGAAGGGGGCCATATCCTTCCCGTTGAGATAGGGACCTTCGTCGGACACGAGCCGCCAGACGACGTCTTCTGGTTCCAGGCTCACGAGCGCTTCTTTCTGCATTCCCTCGAGGGAGCGGACGGCGACCTCGATGCGGTTCCTTCGCTCGGTCTCGAGCCCGGTCCCTGCGGGGCGCTCCCTTACCTTGAAGACCAGCGGGAAGCCCGAGCTTTCGATCGATGGCACGGGAAAACCCTCACGCGCGATGATTGTGATCGACGGTGCGGCACCAATCGACCGAGGCGGCCGCCATGAAGGTAAGATCGTAGGCAGGCTATCGGTGCAAGTCAATCAGTGCGGACTGTCGTTGCGCTCGGCGATGCCGCGGAGGATCTCGATGTCTGCCAGGTCTTGATCCGTTTATCGGTACCAGGGGTTGCCTTGGGCACGCTTCCAACCCTCGAATTCCTCGAAGGAGTCGAAGCATTTCACGAAGGGCCGAAACTCGAAGGGCGTCACTTCTTCGAAATCCCGGTACAAGGCCTCGGCTTCGAACAGACGTTCCGCGACGGTGTCGCGAGTGTCGTCCTTTCGTGATTTGTTGCTGATCTTGGTCGCCACGGTCCATTCTACCTTGGAAGGCTTCGTTCTCCTCTCGAGTACTCAATGCCGTGGCGGGACCCGTAATCGATCGAGCCGCCACGGCTCCGGCTGCTTACGGCGCGGCAAGCGCGCCGGGCTCGCTCCGCTCGCGCAGGCGGGGCTGTATTTTCATCAGCCCGCTGTGTGAATCATGCCAACCGGCGGCGCCCTTTGCTATAGTCCGCGGCGGAATGAACGCCAGGGCAGCACTGCTTCTCGTCGGGTTGCCGGCCTGCTCCCCGGCCTCCGTGGAAGAACCCGAGGGCGCCCGCCGCGTGAAAGAAGAGCTTCATGCCCTCGCTCGCGAGAAGGTGCTCTCGGGAGAGCTCGCCCGCACCGATGGCTACGTCTACGGTGTCGACGTGGGTCTTCTCATGATATTCGCCGCTCGCGAGAAGGACGCCCCGATGTACGAGCGCCTTCGCGGGTTCGCTCTCGAGCACCTCGTCCTGGACCGAGACGACGACGACTTCACCCGGGGGTTCGTCGTGTGGCGCTATTGCGATGGGATTCCACCCGACGCGTCGGGTACGACGGAGGCGCTCCGCATCGCCGAGGGACTCTGGCGGGGCGGGGAGAGCTTCGACAACCCCGAAGACCGGCAATGGGCGCTCACCATTCTCGACGGCTATCGCCGTCACGAAGCCGAAGAGCAGGGCGTCTGGTTGATCCGCAACTACTTCAATCTCGGCACCCGGAGCTTTGCCACGAACTCCTTCCTGGTGGACTACGCCCCCGATTTCGTCGCCGAGGTTGCGGAACGAACCGGGGACCCGCTCCTGCTCGAGCTCGCGGAAAATTCCTACGCGCTCGTCGAACGGGCGCAAACGCCGACGGGTCTCCTGTACGACGTAGTGCAGCCAGAAATGGCGACGCTTTTCGACGATGAGCAGCTCGTCGTGTTCTCGCCCAATGACGCGGTTCAAGTGTCCAATGCGGCGGGCGTGGCCGCCCGGGTGGTTAAGGGCCGGCCCGATGTCGCCGGGCGCGTGCTCGATTTCTGTCTGGAACGGATGCCCGATTTGAAGGGTGCCTACTACGGACGAACCGGCGAGGTTGCCCGCAACAAGCGGCCGGGCATCGAGGCCTGGGCGCCACTCGTCCACCTGGCGATCGCGCTCGAACGTCACGACGCCGTCGGGCCTTTCTACATGTTCCTCGTTTCGAACGCGGACCGGACCTGGCGAATTCCGAGCGACGCCTGGCTGTACGTAACCGCTGAGCTGCTGCTGGGCCTTCAGGCCGTGGTCCCCGGAGCGTGAGCGCCGACGTCGGCCGATACTACGACGAGAACACCGGGCGATTCCTTGCGCGCGGTCAGGGCCGTGCCACGGGTTCGATCCACCGCGCTGTCTGGGGACCGGGCGTGTCGACGCGTGACGAAGCGTTTCACTTCGTGCACGAGCTCGTACGCCGTGAGATCGCGGCGACCGGCGCGAGGCGCATCCTGGATCTCGGCTGCGGGGTCGGGTCGAGTCTTGCCTACCTCCTCGCTCGTTGCGACGTCGAGGCATTTGGAATCACGGCGAGCGCTGTTCAGGCGGAGCTTGCTCCACCCAGCCTTTCCCTCCGATTGGGTGATTTCTGTCGCGACGAGCTGCCGAGCCCCGTGGACGTCGCCTACGCGATCGAATCGTTCGTGCATGCGTCCGACGCCGGCGCTTTCTTCGAGCGTGTCGGCCGCGCCCTCGGCAGGGGAGGACGGCTCGCCATCTGTGACGACTTCTTGGCCGGGAGCCCCGGGGACTATTGGGTTCGAGAGTTTCGCTCGGGCTGGCACATTCCCTCGCTTCTCCCGATGGAGAAGGTCGATAGGCTGGCAGAGGAGCAAGGGCTTCTGTTCTTGTCGGATCTGGATCTCACGCCTTTCCTCGAGATCGACCGTCCGCGGGATCGGGCGATCCGCCTCCTCGTTGCTTTCACCCGCTCCTCTCAGCCGAAGAGTCCAGGGTTTCAGGCACTTCGTGGTGGCAATGCGCTTCGGCAATGCTTGAAACGAGGGCTCGTCAAATATCGTTTCCGAGTCTACGAGAAACGCGGGATAACATAGAAGACCATGCGGTGGCCCAGCATCATTCCGATAATGCTTCTTGCGGGCGCGCTTCACGCGGAGCCTCAACACTACGTCATTGACCCCCAGCACCTGACAATCGGGTTTCTCGTCGGGCACGTCGGTTTCGCGAAGGTGTTCGGTCGTTTCACCGAGGCGGAAGGGAGCTTTGATTTCGACGAAACGACAGGGAAGATCTCGAACGTTCGCGTCGTCGTGAAGACGGCCAGCGTCGACACGACGGTCGAGCCGCGCGACCGGCATCTGAGGAGCGGGGACTTCCTGAACGTGGAAAAGTACCCGGAAATGACCTTCGTATCCGAAGGGACGGTGCTGGCGGACGGCAAAGGCGAGCTCCGAGGCAACCTCACGCTGATCGGCGTCACCAGGCCCATTGCGCTAGAGGTCACATGGAACAAGAGCGCGGTGTCGCCGCTTCCGGGAAATCCTTACGTGGCGGGAATGTCGGCGCGAGGAAGCTTCGACCGAAGCGGCTTTGGCATGAGCTACGGGCTAGCCGATGGGCTCGTGGACGACGAGGTCGAGCTCATCATAGAGCTCGAGGCCCAGCGGAAGTGAAACGCCTCCTGCTGCCGCTCGCTTTCTTTCTCTACTTCAACGCGCTGTTCACGTTCGAGAACATCCCGTCCACGCCGGCAATGCGTCTGGTACCCAAGCTGTCGGTGGAGATTCTCTTGCTGATCGCTCTCCTCGCCGCGGTCAAGAAGCTCCCACCCGTTGCCCGAGGACTTCTGGCCGGGCTCATCTTCGTCGCCACCCTCGTGCGCTACGTGGATGTGACGGCGCTCGGTGTGCTCGGGCGGAGCTTCGATCTGTACGGCGACTTTCCTCATCTTCACCGAGTCCTGGCGATGTTTTGGGAAGTGATGACTCCCGGCCTGGCGCTTCTCGTACTATCCGTCGCCGCAGTAGGAGCTTCAGTGGCCGTGACCCTCAACTGGATCGGGCTCGGCGTCTTGAATCGCGAGTTGCCCCGTTACGCTTCCGCCGTCGCGCTGGGCGTCTTCGTCATACCGCACAGTCTTCGCTCCGAGCCGGTCAGCGTGATCGTCGCGCGCCAACTGGGGAATCTTGGGACGGTCGCATCCCCGGAATTCGCTTCGATAGAGGTCGAAACGCAGAGGCTGGACTCGAATCTCTACGGCCTCGGCTCGGCGAACGTCTTTCTCATCTTTCTCGAATCGTATGGCGTCACGCTCCTGGAGGACGCACATCACTTCGAGGCCATCGCTCCCCGTTTCGAGGCGCTCGAAAAGCACCTCAGTGAGGCAGGTTATTCCTTTTCGTCGAGCCAGATCCAATCACCCACTTTTGGGGGCGGCTCGTGGCGCGCCCATGCGAGCCTTCTGAGCGGATTTCAAGCCGAGAACGAGCACCTGTACAACAGCCTTCTCGCCTCCGAGCGCAAGACGCTGGTCCATGTGATGAAGGCCAGGGGATACCGCACCGTCGCGGCCGAGCCGGGGATCAAGTGGTACTGGCCCGACGGACTGTTCTATGGATTCGACCGGATCTACGACTTCGATGCTCTCGATTACCAGGGCCCGTCCATGGGCTGGTGGAAGATACCGGACCAGTTCACGCTCTATCGAATCTACAAAAACGAGGTCGCCGCGGCCGAAGGTCCGCTCTTCGCCAAGTTCTCCCTCATCATGACCCACATTCCCTATTACCCCGTGCCTCCCTACGTCGCCGACTGGACGCGGTTCGACGATGGCACGGCGTTCCAATCCGGGCTCGCGTCGGTCGCGCACGACGCCTACCGGGACCTGATGGAGCTTTCGCGATGGTATGTCGACGCGTTTCGGTACGAGATCGACTGCCTCGAGGGATTTCTTATCGACTACGTTCCCGAGAACTCACTCGTCATCATCGTCGGCGATCACCAGCCTCCCAAGCTCGCTACCCACGACAACGATAGCTGGGCGGTCCCGATGCACGTTCTGTCGAAGCGAGAGGATCTGGTTCGGGCGTTCGACTCGCTTGGCTTCGAGCCGGGTCTGGTGCCGCTGCGGCCCAGCTCGCTCCGAATGGCCGACTTTCTCGAGGGCTTTCTCGATATCTACGACGTGAGGGAGGCCGATTGAACGCCAACGCCCTGCGTGTCTGGTCGCTTCGACGCGAATCGGCCGCGATTGCGCTCTCGGGCTTCGTGCTGCTCGGAGCGTTTCTCTTGCCGAACCCTCTCTGGCTTTGCGTGTCTCTGACCGTTTGGGGGAGCGCGCTCTGGTTTCTGTGGCGCGAGCTCGGAGACGGCGCCGAAATCGAATGGCCGACTCTCTTGACGCTTCTACGCGGGTGGCTCGTGGCGTTCACCGCGGGGACGATCGTGCCCACGGCGGAATACGCCGCGGCAGCCTACACCGTTGCCGTCGTACTGGACGATCTCGATGGCCGCCTCGCGCGCCGCTTCGGACTGACGACCGCATCGGGCGCGAGGCTCGATTTGGAGATCGACGCGCTGGGTATCCTCGTCGCAAGTGGGGGCGGTGTGCTCCTGGGGAAGCTCCCCGTCTGGTATCTCGCGATCGGGCTCGCGCGTTACGCGTTCGTCGCGGGAGTCTCGCTCGTCAAAGGCGCGCGCTCACTCGATAGCAACCGGCTGAGGCGTTTTCTGGCGGGCTGTCAGATGGGCTTTCTCGCCGCCGCCCTCTGGCCGCAGGTGCCCGTCGACCTGACGCGGATGGCCGCGTATTTGTTCGGCGGCGCTACCCTCGTGATGTTTGCCCGCGACTGGCGCTTCGCGACTTCAAAGACACGGGAGTGAAGTGGTATACGACCGCCAGGCTATTGAAAACCGTGGGAATCTGACCCCTCCACGGGCGAGTCTCCGCGACCGCGTGCGACTTCGCGGAGAAATTCTTCGATCGCTGCCATCGACTGCTCCCAGGTGGGGTGTTCCCGGAAGCTCTCGTAGGCCGCCAGGCTCATCTTCGCGAGTCGATTTCGGTCGTCTATCAGATGCTCGAGCCTGTCACCGAGAGCGGCGGTGTCTCCTGGCGGCACGAGGAACCCGTTGATTTCCTGACGGACGATCTCGTGTGTCGCTCCGGTCGAGCTCGCGACGACGGGCAAGCCGAAACCCATCGCTTCGAGATAGACGATGCCGAATCCCTCGTAAGTCGACGGTACGACGAGAAGCTGCGCCCGCTCGAATCGTTGTCGCAAGGCGTCCCCTTCGAGGCTTCCGTGAAGGGTGATGCGATCCCCGAGCCCGTGCGCACGGATCCGTCGCCTGGTATCTGTCGTATAGGCCGGATCCATCTCCAGGCTTCCCACGACGTCGAGATGCCAGCGACGGTGGCCGAGGCTCGGGAGCGCGTCCAGCAAGATGTGTAACCCTTTTCGAGGAATCAGATTGCCCACGAAGAGAAGCCGAAAACCGTCCTTTTCGCGGGCGCGGGCCTCGATCTCCCCTGGGGTTAGATGGCTTCTCAGGCGATCGCCTCCGGGGGTGGCCACGACGTGGCACGTGGGTCTCGCGAGCAAGGCTTCCACCGTCTCCCGCGTGGTTTGGCTGTTGAAGACGAACGCCGCGACCGTTTCTAGATAGCTCTTCTCGACCGCCCGATAGAAGCGATTCAAAGACGGGTGGCGTTCCTCGCTCGATAGAAGGTGGTGCACGATGGAAACGATGGGGCAACGAAGCGAACGATTGAGCCTAAAGAGCGACGGGTGGACCAGCTCGTCCTGCAACAGAACGTCGAACGAGCCGGATCGGAGACGTCGCCCCAGAGGCCCGCTTTGCCAGTTTTGTGTGATTCGAAGCGCGTAGGAGCGCAGAGGAAACGAGACCACCTCGACGTCATGACCTCGGTCGCTCAGGTGCTCGACCAAGGTGCGGTCGTAGACATTTCCTCCGGAGACGACGTCGAGCGAGCCATAGACCACCAGACCGATTCGCACGGGTCACCATGGTACACTGTCGTCCCTTCAATGAAACGATTCGCGGGGCTTCTGTTTCTGTCCCTCTCCTGTGCTTGCTCGAAGCCGCCGGTGAAGGTCGTGCTGCTCGGATTCGACGGTGCCGGGTGGGATACCATCGAGCCGCTCATCGACGCCGGAAAGCTTCCCTATCTGGAACGCATCCGGGCAGGAAGCGCCTGGGGTCCGCTTGCGACCTTCAAGCCCACCAAATCGCCCGTGATCTGGACGAGCATCGCGACGGGCAAGACGATGGCGAAGCACGGCATCCTCGATTTCGTCTACCTGGAGAAGAACGAGATCCCGATACCCTATGACAATTCGGAAAGACGAGAGCCGTCGATATGGCAGATCCTGGACCACGCGGGCAGGCGCTCGGTCATCGTGAACTGGTTCGTCACTCACCCGCCCGATCCGATCGAAGGCGTCATGGTCTCGAACCGGTTTCGCCGAACGCTCCTGCTGGGGAAAGAGCGCTGGGACGGGATGCGGGACACGGTGCACCCTTCCGAGCGCTTCGACGAGCTCGCTCGATTCGTGGACACGCGTTTCGACGAACTGCGCTCCGAGCGAGGGCTTCCCGATCTTCTCGACCGGTACGGCGCCGAGGCGGTGAAAGCCCCCGTCGTCGAGGACTACCCCGTCTATGTCATGCAGGAAGCCCTCATCGAGAACGTCGCTCGCCATCTCTACGAGACGGAGAGCTTCGATTTCTTCGCTGCCTACTTCCGGCTGCCCGACATCCTGCAGCATTCCGCGGTTCACCTAGTGGGCCACGGGGACGACGAGGCGGCATTTCGTCGAGGACTCACCGAGCTTCTCGAGCCTTTCTACCGGTACATGGAGCGGATCATCGAGAGCTACCTGAGCGCACCGGGTCACGAGAATACGTACTTCGTCGTCCTATCGGATCATGGCTTCTCCTACCACGCGGGAACCTACGACCACTATCACGTACCGGAAGAGGACCCTCCGCCGAGCGGGATCTTCCTCATGACGGGTCCCGCGGTGAAGCCGGGAATGACGACGACTCTGAGCGTCTACGACGTCGCGCCGACGCTTCTTTACCTCTTCGGCCTTCCGGTGGGAGAGGATATGGACGGCGCCGTTGCCCGAGAGCTCACGTCGCTCGATACCGACGTTCGCTTCGCGCGCTACGGGCCCGAGCTCATGCTCCCGGTCGCCCGCAAGCGAGACGATCTCGATCGCGAGCTCGACGAGAAAACGCTGCGGGAGCTCGAGTCGCTGGGCTATCTCCGCTAACTCAGGGCCAGGGAGCGCTCGGGGACTTCAACCGCACGAGAACTGTCTCCATCTGGTTGTTCCCCGGCTGCGCGGTGATCGCTTTCAGGATCATTCCTGACGGGCCGAGCCACAGCCGGTGGGTGGTCTCGTTTCGGGTGAGCTCGTAGACCGATGCGGTCACCGTTCCGCCGAAAGGAGTCTCGAGCTCCTCGTCCTCCACTCGCTCGTACCTCTGGGGCTCGCGAGAGGCCACCAGGTCGGGATAAGCCATCGTGATGGCATCCATCTCGCGGTGCTCGCCGACGCCGAGCTCGAGCCGTTTGAGCGCGAGGGCGTCGAAGAGCGGGGATTCGAAATCGACGATGGTGCCCGCGCGCCGGCCGAGCTCGTGTTTCTTCTTCTTTCGCCCCTGCCCTTTGACTTCGGCTCGCCAGTTCTCGCCTTTTCGCTCGAGCTTCAACTCGGTGACGATGCCCCCTCGGGTCGCCACGAGCTGAACTTCGCGCGGCTCGAGAGACGGCTCGAGCTCGTAACGAACTTCATAGCGCATGGGCTCGGGCCAGTAAAGGGTGCGCGTCGTCTCCAGGACGTAGCGCTGGTCCTTGTAGACGCGGAACTGCTCTTCGCCGATTCGCTCCCCGTTGAGACGGACCTCGTAGTCTCCCAGGGAATGGGGGAGCTTCTCGTCACCGCCAGCAATCGGGGCCAGGGTGGGACATACGAGGGAGAGGACGACTAAGGTGAGACGCCAGTGCATGACACCCTCCGTGCTTTTAGGTTTTCCGGGAATCAGGTTCATTATACCCTTACCTCTTGGCCAAAACCAGCCCACGGCTCATCGGCGCGCACGTCAGGCGGCGCGAGGATCCCTCTCTCGTCAAGGGAGAGGGACGATACGTGGCCGACATCCCGCTCGAGGGGGCCCTGACGATGGCGTTCGTCCGGAGCCCGTACGCTCATGCGAGAGTCCTGTCGGTCGACTCCCGAAAAGCCGTCGGGCGCAAGGGAGTAGTGGCCGTCTTCACGGCTGCGGACGTGAATCCCCATATGCAGCGCCCTCTACCCGTGCTCACCGAGCCCGACAGCGGCAGCTACCATGAGCTCCACGTGCCCGATCGGTTTCCCTTGGCCACCGATCGGGTTCGTCACGTCGGTGACCCGGTTGCGGTCCTCCTCGCGGAAGATCCTTATCTCGCGGCCGACGCCGCGGAGGCGGTCGAGGTGCGATACGAACCGTTGGGCGCGGTGGCGACGCCCGAGGCCGCGCTGGCCGCGGGGGCACCGGTCCTCCACGACGCACTGGGCACGAACCGTGCCTTCCTCTGGAGTCTCGAAGGCGGCGACGTCGAAGGGGCTTTTCAGCGGGCGTCGAAGACCGTCACGCTCGTGGCCCGCATCCAAAGGCTCGTCCCGAATGCGATGGAGCCGCGCGCGGTTGCCGCCACCTACGAGCACGGACGGGGCATCACGCTCTGGTCATCGACCCAGTTCCCTCATATGCTTCGCGATTTTCTCGCGGGGATCCTCGGAATCGAGAAAGAAGAGATCCACGTCATCGCGCCCGAGGTGGGCGGAGGTTTTGGCGCGAAATGCAACGTCTACGCGGAGGAGGTTCTCGCGCCGTTCCTGGCACGGCGGGTGGAGCGAGCCGTCCGCTGGACGGCTACGAGAACCGAGGATTACCTCGCCACGAGCCACGGGCGGGATCAATCGGCGGTGCTGAAGCTCGCCGCCAACGCCTCGGGCCGCGTGACGGGCGCGGATTTGCGATTGACGATGGATTGCGGCGCCTACTACAGCCGCGTCACGCCCATCATTCCTTCTCTGACCGGTGCGATGATGGTGGGAGTCTACGACATTCGCAACGTTCGCGCCCAGGCCGTCGGCGTCTTTACCAACAAGGTCGCGAGCGAGCCCTACCGGGGTGCGGGAAGGCCCGAAGCCGCCTACTTCATCGAGCGAGCGATGGATCTCCTCGCCTACGAGCTCGATATGGATCCGTCGGAGCTCCGCCGGCGGAACTTTATCTCGAAAGACGAGTTCCCTTATGAAGTCGCCACCGGCATCACTTACGACAGCGGTGACTACGAGCGCTCGCTCGACGAGGCGCTGAAACGAATCGACTACACTCGGCTGCGAAGCGAGCAGACCAGACGGCGACGCGAGGGAGGCAAGCTCATCGGCATCGGTCTCGCGTGCTACGTCGAGATATGCGGCTTCGGACCCTGGGAGTTCGGCGCGGTGCGGGTCGATGGAAACGGAGGAGTCACGGTGCTCACCGGCACCTCGCCTCACGGCCAGGGGCACGAGACGAGCTGGGCACAGATTGCCGCTGAGACCCTGCAGGTCGACTGGGAGAGCATCGTGGTCGTTCACGGGGACACGCGCGTCGTTCCCCGAGGCATCGGAACGTTCGGAAGCCGGAGCGCTCCCGTAGGAGGTGCCGCAGTGCTCGCGAGCTCCGAACGAGTGCGGGACGGCGCCAAGGAAATCGCGGCGGACCTCCTGGAGGCGTCGCCGGACGATATGACGCTCGAAGAAGGTCGTTTCTTCGTCAAGGGCGTCCCCGGGCGAAGCCTTTCCTGGGAGGAAGTGGCCCGCCACGCGCACTCGAGTGAGACTCTTGCTGCGAAGCTCCGATTCGAGAACACCCTAGCTCCGCGAGGTGAGACCTTTCCCTTCGGTACGCATGCCGCCGTCGTCTTCGTCGATCACGAGACCGGAGAAGTCGCCATCGATCGCTATGTCTCGGTGGACGACTGTGGTCGCGTCATCAACCCCCTCCTCGTCGAAGGCCAGATTCACGGAGGGATTGCCCAGGGAATCGGCCAGGCCCTGTTCGAAAGTGCCTCTTACGACGAAGAGGGGAACCTGGTGACCGGCTCCCTGTTGGAATACGCCTTGCCCCGGGCGGACAACCTGCCTTCCTACGAAACGAATCGAACCGAGACGCCGACACCGATGAACGCGCTGGGGGCCAAAGGTGTCGGCGAGGCGGCAACGATTGGATCGACGCCCGCCGTCGTCAGCGCGGTCGTGGATGCGCTGTCTCATCTTGGAGTGCGACACATCGACACGCCGATCACGCCGGAAAAAATCTGGAAACTTCTCCGCTCGAGCGCTTCGGCTATTTGATGAGACGCAAGTATCTCGCCCAGTCGTCGTCGGACAGGGGTTTCTCGAGATCGAACAGGTAACGCTTGTTCTTGCCCAGCCCGAGAACGTCCTTCTCGAACGTTTCGACGATGAACGTTTCCGGATTCGGCCGCTCGAGGACGCGAATGTCGTCCGTCCGGACGGCCCAGGCCCACGAATGCTCGGAGGAGGCGAAGCGCACGCCGAGAGCGGTCAAGCTCAGCTCCCCGAGGCAACCGCCGAGCCGATGGTTGTGTCTCGCCCGGAGGATCAAGGGAAGGGTTCTCTCCCAAATCTGGTCGGTGACGAGCCGATGGAGGTCCGCCGCGCCGGCGAATGTCGGGTCGCGGGCGAGAAGCTGCTCCAGGATGGTCCGGCTCTCTTCGATTTCGCCGCGATCGAGAGCCAGTCTCGCCTTGTAGAAGAGATCCGCCAGCCTCGGATCGCCTGCGGGGCGGGCAGGCGGCTCCGGAGAGGTCTCGGAAGCCAGTGCGGGGGTCGGACGCTCTGGCTGAGGAGTTACCTCGGGCGCCGGCACGGGCGGTCGCCGCGGGACGGTCGTTCTTGTCGAAGGCTCCGCGCGCGCTACGTCAACCGGGTTCGAAGGCGCAGGCAGCGGCGAAGGGGAAGGATCGACCGCCCGGAGAGGCGCTTCCGGTTCGGGGCCTTCGACTTCGGCGCCTTCCGCGGCCGCGGGTGGGGCCGGTTCCGTCTCGTCTGGCGGCATCGGCGCGTGGACGGTCATCGTGAGTCGAAAGACGAGCACGGCACCGATCAGAAGCGCGAGGGAAACGGCGAGCCAGCGATTCCGTGAAGGGACCGCACGAGACGGTTCGGCGCCGTCTTCCAGATCTCCGACGATCTCGAACGTCGTAAGGGCCTGCTGGACCGCATTCGCGCTCGGAAACCGTTGCGCGGGGTCTTTCGCCATACATCGCGCGACTACACGGGAAAGACCGAGAGGGACCGACGGAGCCACTACGTGCGGGGGCGCGGGATCCTCGCTCAGCACCGATTGGGCGATCGCGGCGAAGGAATCTCCCATGAACGGCAACTTCCCCGTCAAAATCCGGTAGAGCACGACCGCGAGAGAGAAAAGATCGGTTCTCTGATCGATGGCGCCTTTGGAAAGCTGCTCGGGCGCCATGTACGAGGGGCTGCCGAGGATGTCGTCTTCCGAGGTCAGCTCCGAGCCGAGGACGTGGGCGATGCCGAAATCCATGATCTTGGCGTGGAAATCGGGCGTGATGATGATATTGCTTGGTTTGATGTCGCGATGAATGATGCCCTGGGAGTGGGCGTAGCTCAGCGCGTCGAGGACGTCGCGAGCGATCTGAAGTGTCTGTTCGATCCCGAGGTCTTCGCTGTGCAGAACTTCCCGGAGCGTCCTTCCTCGGACGTACTCCATCACGATGAACGGGGTGCCGTCTTCCATGTGCCCCACGTCGTAGACGGCGGCGATACCCGGGTGATGGAGCCGGCCGGCGGCACTCGCCTCGCGGTAGAATCGTTCGTGGTATCGCTCTCGCTGTAACGGTGTCAGGTGCGCGGCGGACTGGATCAGCTTGATTGCCACGACTCTGCCGATGGCGGGATCGCGGGCGAAGAGTACCGCGCCCATGGACCCGCGACCGAGGACCCGCTCGACCTCGAAACGGGCGAGCTTCGCGGGGAAAGCACCGCCATGAGAAGGAACGTCGAGAGGAACCGGGCTCGTGGCTCCTTCCTCGTTCCACCCGTTACCCAAGGCTTCGCCAGGATCGCGCAGCTCGACGACGCCGGCGTCGATCAGAGAAGCGAGCGTCTTCAGGGTCTCGGTGTCGCCGAGTGGAGAAACGCTGAGCACGTCCGACGTGGTGAGTCTCTGACCGGTCCGTTCACGCAAGAGATCCACGAGGACGCTCTCGTTCGTCGAGAGAGTCGACTCCTGAAACGTTCTCGGCGGAAAGGAGACCCAGCAGACGATCCGCTGCATGTCTTTTTCGTCGAAATGTCGGAGCGCAGGTAGATCCATCCGTAAGCACCGCTTCGCGTCGCGTGGGCGCAACACCGGAGAGGGAGATCCTCCGCGCGATCCCAACGCGGGCTCGAATCTGATTGTTCCGAGAATCTATCTTCCAATCTACGTGGGCCGGGGGCCGTAGTCAACCACTCTCGTGCTCAATGCCGTGGCGGGACCCCTAATCGATCCTGCCGCCACGGCTCGCCAGGAAGCTGGCCTGTAGTTTTCGTCAGCCTGCTAGGGGCTGGGATCAGAAGGGTCCCCCTGAGGCGTGACAGGTTTGAGAGCGAATCCGAGTCGTCGACTGACGAAACAGGCGGCGGTGACGTCGCCGGTGACGTTCACCACCGTTCGGCCCATATCGAGGATTCGATCGACTCCGATGATGAGGGCGATCGCTTCCCCCGGAACTCCGACGGTCTCGAGGACACCGACGATCAAGGGGATGGCTCCGCTGGGAACCCCGGCGGCGCCAACCGCGGTAAGGACCGACAACACCACGACGAGTGCTTGTGAGCCAAGAGACAGCTCGACCCCGAAGACCTGAGCGAGGAAGAGTACCAGCACCGCCTCGAAGAGCGAAGTCCCATTCATGTTCGTTGTCGCCCCCACGGGCAAGACGAAACCGGCAATCTGGGGTGGAACGCCGAGATCCCGTTCGGCGTGGCGGATAGTCGTTGGGAGCGTTGCGTTCGAGGAGCTCGTCGAGAATGCCGTTACCATGACGGGCGTGACCTTCTTGAAGAAGAGCCGCGGCGGATAGCGGATCACGAGGGCCAGGATCACGCTGTAGGTTCCGAAAAGGTGCAGGAGGTACCCGGAAAAAACCAGCACGACGAACAGGCCGAGCTGTTTCACGACGTCGAGTCCGAGTCGCGCGGTCACGTTGAAGACGAGAGCGAAGACGGCGTAAGGAGCGAGCCGCATGGCGTAGCCGACGATGGTCGCCATGATCTCGCCGATGCCCTCCAGGAGCCGCAGGACGGGAACCCGAAGCTCCTCCCGGATGCCGATGAGCGCGGCGCCGAACAACATCGCGAAGAAGATGATCGGCAGCATGCGCATCTCCGCCGCCTCCCGAACCGGGTTGCGGCTCACGATGTCCACGATCATGTCCACCGAGAATCCCGTGGCTCCGGTGGAGACCTTCTCCGTGGCTTCCTCACCGAAAGTCTCGAGAAGCGCTTCCCTGGCCTCGGAGTCGAACCCCCGTCCCGGTTGGAAGACGTTCACTAGGAGGAGGCCGAGCAGAGCCGACGCCGCGGTGGTGAGAAGGAAGTATGAGAACGTATGGAAAGAGAGCCGGCCGAACTGCCCGACGTTTCCGAGCTTCGCCACGCCGAGGGCGAGCGAGCAGAACACGATCGGCACCACGACCATGAAGAGCATGTTGAGGAATATCTGCCCCAGGGGCCTGGTGGCGTAGCCCACCACGGTATCGAGCGCCCCGCGCGGTATGGCGCCTCGCTCGACCAGCAAGTTGACGATGAGCCCGAAGACGGCGCCGGCAGCCAGCCCCAACGTGACCTTGGCGTGGGGAGACATGATTCGCGGATTGGGAGGGCTGGACATCCGCGGATCAGTATCACGGTCGGGATCGGAAAAACCACACGTCGGGTGGCACGTTTTCCGCCGTGGGAGATGAAGCTGGGGTTTAGCTCGTGATTCCCTCGCCGCGGGCCAGGAGCTCCGCGTGCTCTTTGGCTTGGGCGATTCCGCCCTCACCCTCTTGCCAGCTCACCTGGCCGTCCTTGTCGGCATCGGTGCCCTCGAGGATGTATCCCGCGAGCTCGCGAATCCTCTGCACCGAAGGGGCGGCCAATTCCGCGGTCTCGGCTTTCAACACCTTTTCACTCTCGACGAGGATCAGCTCGGCCCAGCTGGCGACGTTGTGCGCGGACGTGGCCACGTGGGTCGCATGCCGCTGGATATTCTCCGTGGCGCCGTCGGAGCGGGTCGCCAGCTGGACGTGCGTCTCCACGCCCTTTGCCGCTCTCGTGACACCGAACCCCTTGCCCGGTCCTGACGGCTCCTTCGAGGGGTCGATGGCATGGCGCACGTGACGCACGTGGGTTTGCATCGACTCGAGGCCCGTCAGGTCAGCCGTTGCGAGCTCAGCGTGCCGCGCGGCGATCTGCGCCTCTTCTTCCAGGATGGTGATAAGCCCCACGTTTCCCGGCGGCCCGTTGATGCTCTTCAGAACGTGGCCGATGTGGATGTGGGCCGGACTCGACTCTCGAGGCGATTCGCCGGTCTGGAGCGCGATCGCTGGGAGAAATGAAAGCCAAAGAGCGAATGGTGCGGTCATCTTAGCTCCGGTGGGGCTTCGGGAAGCCACCAGCGTGACATGTCGATTGCAGCGCTCGCGAATGGCTCGGCCTGGACGACCTCGTCGTTAACCAAGGTCCTTAGAAGAGTCCACCCGGACTCGGACAACCGGTAAACCTCGAGGGTCCTCGCCAGAGGATTGACGAGCCAGAGGTGATTCACTCCCTCACGAGCATAGATGTTGAGTTTTCGGCCGCGATCGATCGCTTCCGTTCTTGCCGAAACCACTTCACAAATCCAATCGGGTGCGATTTCGGACCAGGGAGCATTGGGAAGTAGCGGGACGCGCTCCCGACGCCAGCCAGCGATGTCGGGGACGACGACGTCGTTCTTGAAGTGAAGCTCGGGCTCGAAGATGATCCACCATCCTCCCGGGTTGTCTCCTCCACCACGGGGATGGTGGAAACGAGTCGAGATATCTCCGCCGAGAGTCGTGGATGCGTGCGCATGCGGAAATGCGGGCCGCGGACTCGTAAAGAGCTCCCCATCGAGAATCTCGGCGACGAGGTCTCCCGGCACCGCCAGAAGGTCTTCATAGGTCGCTGGCTTTCGCTCAGCCGACGTACTCATGGGCAAAGCTTAGCACGTCGGCAGTCCCTGGAGCCGACGTGGGACTTGGTGATCAATGCCGTGGCGGGACCCGTGATCGATCGGCCGCCACGGCTCGGGCTGTTTACGGCGCGGCAAGCTTCCGATCGTATTTGGCGAGACTCCCCGACACCAGAATGACGAGCAAAGCAAAGATGGCGAAGAGGCTTGCCGGATGCGGGAGCAGGTTTCCCGCGCGCTCCACGCAGTCGAGAAAGGCGGTAAACCCTCGCGAAAGCCGGCTCACGAGGCGTAACGCTCTCGAATGCTGGGTATGAGATAGTCGCGAAAAGCGCGTTCGGCGTCGTAGTCGGGCGACCACTTCCAGTCGTGGCGGGCGGCGGTGTCATCCAGGTTTGCCGGCCAGGTGTCCACGATGGCTTGGCGTTTCGCGTCGGGCACGAAGTCGATCTCGGCCTCGGGGAAAGCTTCGAGGACGACGTCACGGATCTCGGCGGCCGAGAGGCTGAAGCTGGTCACGTTGTACACGAGCGCGCTGAGCGCGCTCGCGGGCGCGGCGGCAAGCGACAGGAGAGCCTTGGTCGCGTCGGGCATCGCCATGAAGGGGATGCGCACCTCGGGGCTCACGAAGCAGTGGTAGGGCTCTCCCTTGGCCGCGGCGTGAAGCATTTCCGGCGCGTAATCGCTCGTGCCCCCGCTGGGGATGGTCTGGGCACTGATGAGACCGGGAAAGCGAACGCTGCGGAAGTCGATCATGACGGGCGTCTGAGCGGAGAGCTGCTTGTAATGGCGGCTGAGATAGCGGCCGAGAAGCTCGCAATAGAGCTTGTTGCAGCCGTACATCGTGGTCGGATTGGTCCACTCCCACTCACGAACTCGCGAATAGCGGGATTTCGCCTCTTGGGTGGGCAGGCCGTAGACGGCGATCGAGCTAGGGAAGATGAACGACACCGGCGCCCCTCGCCACTGCGATTGCTCCGAGGCGAGACGCAGGAGCTCGAGCGTCCCCTCGACGTTCACTCGGTGCGCCTGCTCGGGCGTGAACTCGGCGCGAGTCGAAAGGAGAGCGGCGAGATGGAAGATGCACTCGATCTCGTACTCGGCGACCAGCCGGGAAAGAAGGCTGTCGTCGAGGATGTCGCCCTGGATTTGGGTATGGGGAGCCTCCACTTCATAAGGAACCGCGGTGAGATCGAGCATGAGAATGGGCCGAGACGACGACGTTGCCAGCTTCTGGACCAGCGACGTTCCCACTTCTCCGGCCGCGCCGGTTACGAGAGTGACTTTCTTCCGCATCGGCGGCACATAGTACGCGGTCGGTGGTCGCCCCTCAAGCGAAACGCTGCCGGAGCCAGCGGCCGATATCGTCGATCTCCGGGGGGGACAGGCTGTGGGGCATCGGGTAAGTATGCCATTCGGGTGTGAACCCACGCTCTCGCAGCCGGGCGAGCGTCGCCTCGGCGAGTCCGATGGGGACGATCGGATCGTGAGTCCCGTGGGCCATGAAGATCGGTAGGCCGCCCTCCGCGGCCGGGATCGCTTCGAGACGAGGGTGGTAGCACGAGAGCGCCAGGATCCCACCGATGCGTTCTTCGAGGGCCAGTCCGGTGTAGAGAGCGATGGCGCCCCCCTGAGAGAATCCCGCGGCGACGATGCGGTCGGAGGGGATGCCAAGCTCTCGCTCGTGCGCGAGCCAGGCCTCGAGCTGGGATCGCGACTGGTCGAGCTCTTCGACGTCCGTGTTGCGCTCGATATCCAGGCTCTTGATGTCGTACCAGGCGCGCATGACCATTCCCCCGTTGATGGTGACCGGACGCTGAGGCGCGTGGGGGAAGACGAAACGGATTCCGTCGAGGCCCAGGGCGGGAACGATGGGCTCGAAGTCGTGGCCGTCGGCACCGAGGCCGTGGAGCCACACGATGGATCCGTTTGGCTTGCCCGCGGGTTCGATCTCGACGGCGGGAAGAAGCTCTTTCGTCATCTCTTGTGCTCACTCGCCTCTTCGGCTCGTTCGCTCCCCTCGCTCCTCGCTCGGGGAGGACGGCCGGAGTATTCGCACTGCGTGCTCACATCTCATACCCTCGAAGTAGCCCGATGCGGACGATTATTCGCACTACGTGCTCACATCTGATTCCCTCGAAGTAGTCCGATGCGGACGATTCCCGCGGCCTACGCCTTCGCTCCGCTCCGGCGTGACCACTTCCTCCCGGCCGGCTCGCTTCGATCGCGCAGGATGCGCCGTTGAATCCGCTCATCCTGCCAGATAATCCTCTTCGAGGACCGAGGCCAGCTTTTCGAGAAACGTCTCGGCATGCTCGTCCGAGAAAACCAGCGGAGGCTTGAGCTTGACGACGTTCTCCAAGGGTCCATCGGTGCTCGTGAGAATCCCCTCCTCTCTCATGCGGTTCACGAGATAACGCGCTTCGTGGGCGGCGGGCTCGAGAGCCTCCCGGTCGCGCACGAGCTCGAAGCCGAGAAAGAGCCCTCGGCCGCGCACGTCGCCTAAGATGTCGAACCGCTCCTGAAGCTCGCGAAGGCCGGCGATGAGCCGCGCACCCATTTCCCGCGCGTTCTCCTGGAGGGCTTCTTCCTCGATGACGTCGAGAACCGCGAGCCCCACGGCACAGGAAACGGGGTTGCCTCCAAAGGTGTTGAAATACTCCATTCCCGTCTCGAACGACCGCGCGATTTCCCGCGTCGTCACGACGCATCCGATGGGATGGCCGTTCCCGATCGGTTTTCCCATCGTGACGATATCGGGAACGACGCCCTCGGCCTCGAAGGCCCAGAAGTGTGAGCCGACCCGGCCGAAGCCCACCTGCACCTCGTCGGCGATGCACACGCCGCCGGCCTCGCGCACGAGCCGATGAACGGCGGCGAGATAGCCGGGAGGCAGAACGATCTGACCGGCGCAGCTCAGGATGGATTCGGCAATGAGAACGAACGCCGGCCGGCCCTCGAGAATCGCTCGGACGTCCTCGACGTATCGCCCGGAATAATCGGGGTCCGCGCGCCGGTGCGACCCTCGGTAGCCGTCGGGCATCGGAAGCTTCGTCACATGATCCGCTGCGCCATCGCCACCCGGGCCGTCGAACTTGTAGGGGCTCACCTCGATGAGAGACGTCAGGTTTCCGTGGTAGGTGCCGTCGAGAACGAGCGTCTCACGCCGCTTCGTGTGCGCGCGGGCAAGCCTCAAGGCCAGGTCGTTCGCCTCGCTTCCCGAGTTGACGAAGAAGCAAACTTCGAGCGATGAGGGAAGCTTGGCTTTGAGCCGTCTCGCATACTCGAGGATGTTCGGGTGGAGGTACCGCGTATTGGTGTTGAGGACGGCGGACTGCTCGGATGCGGCGCGCACCACGCGGGGATGGCAATGCCCAACGTGGGCCACGTTGTTCACCATGTCGAGGTAAAGCCGCGCGTCGGCGTCGTAGAGAAAGCATTTGGACCCGCGAACGATATGAAGCGGGCGTTCGTACGCGAGGCTCAGGGCTCCCGAAAGGTGCTGGCGGCGCTCCGCCGCCAGGTTGCTGGCGGCCTCCGCCTTGGTCTCGAGCCCTAGAAGCGGGCCGGGGTCGGGCGAGAGTCCGAGCCAGAGAAAACGTTCCGAGGGCCGCGCGACCCCGGGAAAGTCGCCTTCTTTGTCCAGGAGATCGAGGATGATTTGAAAATGAAGATGCGGAGGCCAGTTGCCGTTGGTAGGGAAATCCCCGACCTCGGCGAAAGCTTCGCCCTTTCTGATTCGCTGTTTCTTTTCGAGCCCATCGAGCGAACGGCTCGAAAGGTGTCCGTAGAGCGTGTAGCCCAGGCTGTGCTCGAGGATTATGGTCGGGCCGTAGTCGAGCGGAGCGTCGTTGAACCGGAAGCTGTGGACGACGCCGTCGAGCGGCGCATGGATCGGGGTTCCCGCCTCGACGAATAGATCGATGCCGAGATGCACCGTTCGCGGCTCGGAGCCCCCTTCCGGGGCAGACGTGAAAATCGCGCTGGTATAGAGAGGACGAGCCTCGTCGTAGCGTCCGATGCCGACTCGGGCACCGGTTCGTTTCATTCGTGAGAACAGGCGCGAGGTGAAACGCTCGACGTCCTCGAGGACTTCGAGTCCGCCAAGCTCCTTGGAGCCCGCGCTCGAGTCGAAAACGTGGATCGGTCCGCCGGCGAGAGGGAAGGGAAGGACGCTCGTCGGAGATTGCGACTGGAAGAAGCGACGCGCCTCGGCTCCGTCCGGATGCGGGTCCTTGCCGCACGCGGCCCGGAACATGTAGTGTGGGAGGCGATCGCACTCGCCTTCGAGCCGTTCGAGCAAGCGCCAGGCGGGGTCCTGGCTCACTCGCAGGTACTCGCGCTCCGGCTCGTCCTTGAATTGACGCGCGCAGATGGACACGCTCATCGCCAACCGGGTGACCGACAGAGGAAAAACCAGGGCGAGCTCTTCGTCGCCGAGCGGGTGCTCCTCGTGATAGCCGGCCACCACCGCGGCCGCGGCGCCCAGGGGATCGCGTTTGTCCAGCATCACGTAGGCGCAGAGGATCGCCAGATCGCAGACCACCGCCCCCTTGATCATGTCTCCGAAATCGAGGAGTCCCGTGATCTCGGCCGAGCGCCCGATCAGAATGTTGTGGTCGTTCCCGTCGTTGTGGATGACGCCTCGAGGCAGCTCGAGAAGCCGCGGCAGAACGTGCCGCTCGAACCGAGCGAGGTGTCGCTCCAGGATGCCGCGGCGCTCGTCGGTCTCGAGCAGCGAGACGCCATCACGAAGCACATCAGCCGCTCGCGTCGTGTCCCACTTCAACTTTCGCGGTGGCGCCTCCTGAGCGAGGCCAGCGAGGGCCCGGTCCAGCCTGCCCATCATGCGGCCGAGGGTTCGCAGGAGGTCGACCGAATGCGGTTTGAAGCTCGCTAGGGGCTTTCCCGGCAGGTAGGAGAACAGTCGACAGATTCGTCCCGACGCCGTTTCGCCCATGAGCTTTCCCTCGAGGGTCGGTATCAATCGCGGCACGGGGAGGGAAGGATCTTCTCTGGCGACGTGCTGGAGGGCTCGATTCTCGAAATCGAGCGTCGTGAGCTCCTCCGATGCGCTGCTAATCTTCAGGACGTGGTCGGGCTTCAGATGGAAGTTCTGATCGCGCTCGCTCGGTAGGGTCGCGATCCCGCACGGCTCCACTCCATAGAGGTTCCTGCCGAGCTCACGGGCTTGATCCAGCGAGAGGCGGGGTCGAGCTATCCCAAGAGTCTCTTCACCCATCGGAGCTTGCTTCCGTACGGAGGATATCGCAGAGGAGGATCGAAAAGGGTGGCACCGCGAACCACGGCTCTCTGGTGGCTGAAGGTCTCGAAACCGAATCGTCCGTGGTAGCGACCCGTGCCGCTCGCTCCCCGACCCCCGAAGGGGAGGGTCGAGCTCGAGAAATGAACGAGCGTGTCGTTCACCGAGACACCTCCCGAGGGAACCTCGCGCAGCACTCGCTCGACCGTATCTGGCCTCCGGGAAAAGACGTAGAGAGCCAAGGGATCCGGATGTCGGCCCGCGAGCCGGATCGCCTCATCGAGCGATTCGTAAGGAACGATGGGAAGAATCGGCCCGAAGATCTCTTCCTCGAGGACGCTCGCGCGCTCGGGAACGTCCACCAGCGCCGTCGGGGCGACGTACAGCCGCTCTCGATCCGTCTGCCCGCCGAAGGCGATGCGGCCCTCGCCCAGATAGGCGCTCAGCCTCGCGAAATGCCTCTCGTTCACGATCCGGGCGTAGTCCGGGCTGTCCAGAGGCTCCTCACCGAAGAAGCGACGGACGCTCCCCTCGATCTCGGCCACGAGCTCGTCGGCGCGCCCGGAAGAAACGAGGACGTAGTCGGGAGCGATGCAGCTCTGTCCCGCGTTCCAGAACTTCCCCCAGGCGATGCGCCGCGCCGCGAGAGACAAGCGCACGTCCTCGTCGACGAGGCAGGGACTCTTGCCGCCGAGCTCCAGTGTGACCGGCGTCAAGTTCTCCGCGGCCGCCTTCATCACGCTTCGGCCGACCGAAGCGCCCCCGGTATAGAAGATGTGGTCGAACTTTTCCTCGAGAAGGGTCTTAGCGACGTGGGAACCTCCCGTCACGACGCTGACGAGCTCCTCGGAGAAGCTCTGGGACACGAGTCTCTCAACGAGCGTAGCCGTCTCGGGGGCGAGCTCCGACGGCTTCAAGACGGCGCAGTTGCCCGCGGCGAGCGCCGCGATGAAAGGCGCGACGACGAGCTGAAAAGGGTAGTTCCACGGGGCGATGATGAGGACGACCCCTTTCGGCTCCCGCAGGATCGAGCTTCGTGCCGGAAACAGCGAGAGCGGCGTCGTGACGGGTTGCTCCTCCATCCATCCCTCGAGGTGCTCGAGCGCGTGGTTGACCTCCGACAGGCAGAAGCCGACTTCAGAGAGGTAGGCCTCGAAAACCGGCTTGCCCAGGTCGGCTCGTAGAGCCTCGGTGATGTCGGTTTGTTTCTCGCGAAGGAGCGCTCGGAGTTTTTCGAGCTGCTCGCGGCGATAAGCGTAGCTTCGGGTCCCGCCCGCCGCGAAGAAGCGGCGTTTCTCCTCGAGATGCGCTTTCATGGGATCTCGAGCTCGGCTACGAGCGGTAGGTGATCCGATGCCCTCCGGGCCAGAGTCAGGCGTCCTGGATACAGGTTCGAAAGCTCCACGTCTCCCCGGACGTAGACGGAGTCGAGCGAACGGATCGGGCCCCAGGCCGGAAAGGTGCGCTGGGGGCGGCCGAGGGCGCGAAAGCCGGCCGGGGCGAGGAGCTTTCTGCCCAGGGTTCCCCATACGTCGTTGAAGTCTCCCGCCACGATGATGGGAGTGCGGTGGTGCAAACCGATGAAGGGGTGGCTTTCGAGAAACTTACGAAGCTGGATTCGCCGCTCGATTCCGGAAAGACCGAGATGCATGTTGTACACATGCAGCGTGCGACTCTTCTTGTCGCGGGCTCCATTGAAGCGGATGCGATAGCGGGCGTGAAGAACGCTTCGCCTCTTCTTCGGGGGGACCGTGAGATCGATGTTCACCGTTTCCGTGGCCGGGAACCGGCTCAAGATGGCGTTGCCGTAGTCGCCGCCGCCGCGAATGCGCACGTTGGGGAAGTACACTCGGTGCCGGTAGCCAAGGATGTCACCCAGGAGGTCCACCTGTCGATCGGCGTTCGAGCGGAGCGTATGCTGGTCGACTTCCTGGAGCAAAACGAAATCGGGCTCGTAACGCCCGATGACGTGGGCGACGCGGACGGGGTCGTAACGACGGTCTAGACCGCCAATGCACTTGTGGATGTTGTAAGTGAGGAGTCGCAGGCGCAATGTGGATCGGACGGACGTACGAACGTATCGACAGCTCATCATAACATGGTCAGGTCTCGCGGGATAAGATAGGCGCAAGTCTACGGAGAGAGAGTGCCGTGCGCATGGGCCGACAGAAAAGGCGGGACTCGAAGCGCTGAGGGTGCAGGGTCATACCGAGCTGGCGTTTCTAATCACCCGGCAATGGCGGGACGCACCGGGAGGGGTCGAGCTCGTGTTCTGGGCGCGCGCCGATTCGGGTCCGATCCGTGTCCAGCTCGACCGCCGCCAGGCGGTGTGTTTCATCGAGCGAGGGGTGCCGCTCGGTCCTTCCGTTCTCTGTCGCCGCCGCGAGCTCGAGCTCCGCACCCTCGATGGCAAGCCCGTCGATGGCCTCTACTTTCGCAAACGAAGCGATCTGGTGGAGGCGAGAAAGCGTCTCGCCGCCGATGGTATCCGGGTCTACGAGTCGGACATCAAGCCGTCCGAGCGGCATCTGATGGAGCGTTTCATCGCCGCGGGAATGCAGGTCACGGGTGCCTTCGAGCAGCACGAACGGTATCGGTCGTACCGAAACCCGACGGTTGGCCGAGCGGAGTATCGGCCATCCCTGTCGGTCCTATCCATCGATATAGAAACGTCGGGATACGAGGAGAGGCTCTATTCCATCGCGGCTACCGGGAGGGAAGGCGCGCGCGTGTTTCTTCTTCGCTCCCCAACGTGGAAACGCTTCGGGCATGACGAAAGCGTAGAGCTGAGCGTTCACTCGGACGAAACCTCTCTTTTGGAATCGTTCTTCTCGCACGTCCAGAAAGTGGATCCCGACGTTCTCATTGGCTGGAACGTCATCGACTACGACCTTCGCGTCCTTCAGAAGGTCTGCCAGAGACTCGGGCTCGGTTTCGGGCTCGGGCGGGGCGGCGAGCGTGCGGCGCTTCTCGAGCCTTCGAGCCCGACGGGAAAGCGGGTGGCGAGGATTCCCGGCCGAGCCGTGCTCGACGGTATCGATACCTTGCGAACGGCGACCTGGGCCTTCGAGGATTTCGGTCTGGAGTTCGTTGCCAGGAAGCTCCTGGGGCGTGGGAAGCTCATCGACAATGAAGAGCATCGCCTTCGGGAGATCCGTCGCATGTACCTCGAAGAACCGGAAGCCCTGGTGAGATACAACGTGGAGGACTGCCGGCTCGTCGAGGAGATCTTCGCGCGCACGCGGCTCATGGACTTTGCCGTGGAGCGAGCTCGTCTGACCGGCCTCGCGATCGACCGGGTGGGAGGCTCGGTCGCCGCTTTCGACAACCTGTACCTGCCCCGACTCCATCGACGAGGCCGGGTGGCTCGAGACGTCGAGGACCGCTCGCAAGACGGTGACAGCCCCGGCGGATATGTGATGAGCTCGCGGCCGGGCTTGTTCGATAACGTCATCGTGCTCGATTTCAAGAGCCTCTATCCGAGCATCATCCGAACATTTCGGGTAGATCCTCTCGGGCTCGCCGAAGCCGGTGACGACGCCATCGAGGGGTTTCGCGGGGCACGATTCTCCCGGGACCGACACATCCTGCCCGGTCTCATCGCCGAGCTCTGGGAGGAACGGGACAAGGCCAAGCACTCCGGCAACGAAGCTCTTTCGCGGGCGATCAAGATCATCATGAACTCGTTCTACGGGGTCTTGGGGACTCACGGGTGCCGGTTCTTCGATCCCAAGCTCGCGGCGAGCATCACCCTGCGCGGGCACGAGATCATCACGAAGAGCCGGGAGTGGATCGAGGAGGACGGCCACGAGGTGGTCTACGGGGACACCGATTCCTTGTTCGTCCATCTGGGGGCGGGTCTCGGCGAGCCGGAGTGCCGCGCCCTCGGAGTGAAGCTCGCGAAAAACCTAACGGCTCGTTGGTCCACTCACCTCCGGGAACGGTTCGCGCTCGAGTCGTATCTCGAGCTCCAGTTCGAGACGCATTACCTGCGGTTCTTCATGCCGACGATCCGGGGCTCGGAGCAGGGGAGCAAGAAGCGCTACGCGGGTCTCGTCAAGCGCGGGGCGGCGCTCGAGCTCTCGTTCACCGGTCTGGAATCGGTGCGTTCCGACTGGACGCCGCTTGCCCGGGAGTTCCAGCGCGAAGTCTTCCGCAGGGTTCTGATGGAGGAGCCCTTCGAGGAGTACGTGCGCTCGACCGCCGACGAGCTCTTCGCCGGCAAGCGCGACCGAGATCTCGTCTACCGAAAGCGTTTGAGGCGCCGCGTGGAGGACTATCAGAAGAACGTTCCCCCCCATGCCCAGGCGGCGAAGAAATCGTCGCGACGCGCTCGCTGGATTCGCTACGTCATGACGACCAACGGCCCCGAGCCCATCGACAACCAGCCGTCGCCGCTCGACTACCAGCACTACCTCGATCGCCAGCTCGCTCCCGCGGCCGACGCGATCCTGCAGATCGAGGGCACTTCGGTTGCCAGAATCCTCGACGCCCAGTTGAAATTGTTCTGAGACCATTGCGACGAGTGCCACTTCGGATTGCCGTTCTGCTCGTGGTGTGGTGCCTGAGCGCGGTTTTCTTCATCGACCTCTGCGCCCGCATATTCGATTGCGGTTGCCTCTCTTTGTGGAATGGGGCCGCGAGCTTCTGTAACATCCACGCGGTGGACGGACCACACTGCCCCTGGTGTGCTCACCCCGCCATCGGGGGCGGCATGGCGTTCTTCTCGACGATGGCGGCGCAGCTCGGAATCGTGCTCGCGCCGGGCTCGGTGGGCTCGGCGATGAGATTGGCGGGAGCGCTCGTCGCTTTTCCGATCGTGAGCGGAATCGTTGGTTGGGCTCAAGGGCTCGCACTGGGCTATTGGAGTCACTGAAGCGAACGTGTCTTTCTCCACCGCGGCCCAGGTCCGTCGCGCTCTCAAAGCCGAGGCCGATCCGGAGAAGGCAGTTTTCTTCCCGCGCTTTTTCAAAACCGGACCCGGTGAGTACGGGGAGGGTGACCGATTCTATGGCGTCACCGTTCCCAAGTGTCGCCGTATCGCACGGGCGGCGCGAGAGTTTGCCGATACGGAGCTCACCAAGCTGCTCGCATCGCCTTTCCACGAAGAGCGCGAAGTCGCCTTGTTCGTCCTCGTGGATCGATTCCGGCGCGCGAACGACGCCGGCGAGAGCCGACGGATCTACGATTTCTACGTCCGCCATCGGCGTTTCGTGAACAACTGGGACCTCGTCGACGGGAGCGCGCCCGCCATAGTCGGCGGTTTTCTCGAGAACCGCGACCGGAGCCAGCTCTATCGCTGGGCCCGTTCGCGGAACCTCTGGGAGCGTCGCATCGCCATGCTGTCGACGTTTCACTTCATCAAGAAGGGCGATTTCCACGACGCGCTCCGCATCGCGGCCCTGCTCCTCACGGACGAGGAGGACCTCATTCACAAGGCGGTTGGCTGGATGCTGCGCGAAGTGGGCAAGAAGGACCGCGCCGCCGAGGAGCGCTTCCTCGAGACTCACTACCAGAAGATGCCGAGGAAGATGCTCCGCTACGCCATCGAGAAGCTGCCCGAATCGCGGCGGCGCGCGTACTTGAAGGGGACGGTGTAGCCAGACTCGATAGAGCAATGAGAGGACAGAAGCTCGGCATCACGGTCGCCTCGTCGGGCTTCCGTGATGCCGACGTCCTTCTTCCTTCAGCAGCAACCTGGCGCGCAGGCGGCCTTCTCCGCGGCTCCTTCCTCCGCGTCGATGCCCACGTTTTGTTGCTTGACCACGAACACCTCCCAGCGGTGGCCGTTCGGATCCGTGACCCACACTTTGTCTTGAATCGCGTAGCAGCACTCGACGTCCGGCTCCTCGAGCGTCTCGAATCCCGCTTCGTGCAGACGTTTGGCGGCCGCCTGGACATCCTCGGTCGAGCTCACCTCGATTCCGAGATGGTTGACCGCCCCGGGACGTGTCAGCGGTTGCACGCTCGCGTTGAGGGTGAAGTTGAGTCCGGGCTCTTCGAGCTCGAACTTCGCGTAGCCTGGTTTCAGTTTCACGGGCTCCGATCCGAAAAAGCGACGGTAGAAGTCGACCGAGCGGTCGAACGCTGCCGTGTTCAATGCAAGATGCGTTTTCATGGTTACCTCCTATGTTTCTAGAACAATCGAATCAATCACAACACTTTTTCTTCTTGTCATCCATGGGCTTACACGTTAACTGTTGGCAGGTATAGAGATATTGACCAAGGGCTGACGCGTGCAGCACTCGGCGTAAAGGAAATCCAGGAGCGACTGCAGAGCGGCTGTTCCCGCCCGATAGCGAAGAAAACGACCCTCGCGCTCCTGCTCGACGAGGCCCTCGTGGCGCAAGGCGTCGAGATGATGAGACAAAGTCGAGGGTGGGGTTCCCAGGGCCTCCAGAATCTCGGCCACCACCAGACCGTCGGGGTGAGCGGCGAGAAGCAGGCGGACGATGTCGACGCGTGCCTCGTGTCCGAGCGCGGAGAACTTGCGCGCGATCTCCGGGGAGCTCGTTCTCGCTGGCATAACAATTCGATTATTCCAGAAATATAGTTGCTTGTCAAGGGAAATTTGCCCCGAGGCATGGCTAGAATGTTCCTGGGGAAAGGAGGTCGCCGATGCGGTACCGAGGCGTCGTCGCTCTCATCACGATCACCTGGCTGAGCCTGGGGTTAACCTCGTGCCAGCAGCCGCCGGAAACGGAAGAGGCCGAGCACGGGATTCAGGAACGGCTCGAAAAGTACACCACGGTGCGCCTGACCACGGACACGAATGAGCTCTCGGAATCCCAGCGCGCCGTGCTTCGCCATCTCGTCCGGGCTGCCCAGGCAATGGAGGGCGCCTACTGGCAGCAGGCCTATGGAGACCGCGATGAATTGATGTCCAAGCTCGAAACTCCGGAAATGAAGCGTTTCGCGGAGATCAACTACGGCCCCTGGGATCGTTTGGCCGGAAACGAGCCGTTCGTCGAAGGCGTGAAGGCGAAGCCTCCGGGCGCGAACTTCTATCCCGAGAGCATGACGAAAGAGGAGCTCGAGAGCGCCGCGAAAGAGTCGGAAGACCTCGAGAGTCTCTACACCATGGTCCGGCGCAACGACGAGGGAAGGCTCGAGGCGGTCCCTTACTCGGTCGCGTTCGAGGAAGCCTACGGCGTCGCCGCGGCGGAGCTCCGTACTGCCGCCGAGCTCACCGAGGAGCCCCAGCTTCGAAAGTACCTCGACCTGCGCGCGCGAGCTTTGCTCACCGACGACTACCGGGAAAGCGATATGGCCTGGATGGACATGAAAGACAACACTCTCGACATCGTCATCGGTCCCATCGAGACCTACGAGGACGGGCTTTTCGGGTACAAGGCAGCGAATGAAGCGCTCGTGCTGGTCAAAGATCGTGTCTGGAGCGAAAGGCTCGCGCGTTACACGTCCTTGCTTGGCGACCTGCAAAGAGCGCTCCCCATCGACGACGCTTACAAGCGGGAGACCCCGGGGCTCAACTCCGATTTGAACGCCTACGACGTCGTCTACTATGCGGGGGATTCCAACGCGGGCTCGAAAGCCATCGCCGTCAACCTCCCCAACGACGAGCGCGTCCAGCTCGAGAAAGGGACCCGAAGACTCCAGCTAAAGAACGCCATGCGAGCGAAGTTCGACGAGATCTTGTCACCCATCGCCGACATACTCGTCGAGAAAAGCCAACGGGAGAACGTTCGCTTCGACGCTTTCTTCGAGAACGTCATGTTTCACGAGGTCGCTCACGGACTCGGAATCAAGACGACCCTCGATGGCCGCGGCACCGTACGCGCTGCCCTCAAGGAGCGCGCCTCGGCCCTCGAGGAGGCCAAGGCGGACGTTCTTGGTTTGTTCATGCTCAGAGAGCTCGGCGAGCGAGGGGAGTTGGAGGACGACGCGGTCGAGGACAATTACGTGACGTTTGTGGCGTCGATATTTCGCTCGGTGAGGTTCGGGGCGGCGAACGCTCACGGCCGGGCGAACTTGATGCAGCTCAATTTCCTCAGGGAAAAAGAGGCGTTCGCTTACGACGAGGCCACCGGTACGTTCACGATCGATCCCGAGCGGATGGAGAGCGCGATCGAGGAGCTGGCGGGGATCATACTGAAGTTCCAGGGCGACGGGGACTACGAAGGGCTCGGGGAGTTCATCCAAGAGTACCAGAGGGTGAGTCCGTGGCTCGAGGGTGTGCTGTCGCGCATCTCGGAGGCCGGCATTCCCGTGGATATCGTTTTCGAGCAAGGCCTCGACGTTCTGCAGTTGTAGCCGCCGCCCTAGCGCGCGCCGTCGTCAGCGAACACTGGTCCGGGTGTTCGTCGAATGGACGATCGATCAGCTCTTCTTTCGGTCTCCGGGAAGATTCAAGAGCGGTCGGATCAGATCCATTGGAATTGGGAAGACGACGGTCGAGTTCTTCTCGGTGGCAATCTCGGTCAGCGTCTGCAGGTATCGAAGCTGCAATCCGAGGGGATGTTTCCCGACGATCTCGGCGGCCTGGGACAGCTTCTCCGCGGCCTGGAACTCGCCGTCCGCGTGGATGACTTTCGCACGCTTCTCTCGCTCGGCCTCGGCCTGACGGGCGATGGCCCGCTGCATCTCTGTTGGGAGATCGACGTGCTTGACCTCGACCGCCGTCACCTTGATCCCCCAGGGGTCGGTGTGCTTGTCGAGAATGTCCTGAAGCTGCACGTTGAGCCGTTCGCGCTCGGCGAGAAGCTCGTCGAGCTCCACCTGGCCGAGAACGCTTCTGAGCGTCGTTTGCGCGAGCTGAGAGGTGGCGTGAAGGAAGTTCTCGACTTCGATCACCGCCTTGATCGGGTCGACGACGCGGAAGAACACCACCGCGTTGACCTTTACGGAAACGTTGTCGCGGGTGATGATGTCCTGGGGCGGAACATCGAGGGCCACGAGCCTGAGGCTCACCTTGATTATCTTGTCAACAGGGGAGTAAACCAGCACGAGACCCGGCCCTTTCGGCCGGGGGATGAGGTTCCCCAGCCGGAAGACGACGCCTCGCTCGTATTCGTTGAGCACTTTGATCCAGTTCAGAAGAAAGATGGCGACGATGACGAGCACCGCCAAAGTACCGATAGAAAAACCTGGCATGAATCGCTCCCTTCGTTAGGGTTCGGCAACCCGCTCGACGATCAGTTTCAGTCCATTGACGCGCGACACTCTTACGCGCTCGTCCTTCGATATGGGCTCGATCGATCGGGCGTCCCAGTATTCTCCATGTATGAAGACTTTGCCCCGCTCGCCGATGTCCGTTAGTGCCGTGCCGATTTGCCCGACGAGACCTTCGCTTCCGGTGACCGGTGGCCGCCGCTGAGCCTCGATCACCTTGCGACCGATGAAGATCACGACGATCGCGAGGACCACCGCGACGGGAAGAATCATCGACCAGCTCACCTGGAGCGCCGGTGTGGGAATGGGCTGCTCCTCGAAGAGCATCAGCGCTCCGAGCACGATGCCCGCAATCCCACCTGCCCCAAGAGCACCGAAGGAGGGAGTCAATGCTTCGACGATGAGCATGCCGAAACCGACGATCAGGAGAAGCAGGCCGACGATATTGACGGGCAAGATCTCGAACGCGAATGCGGCGAGCAGCAGTGCGATCGCGCCGACGATTCCGGGCACCAAGGTGCCGGGGTTGGAGAACTCCAGATACAGTCCCGCGAGGCCGATGAGACCCAGGAAGACCGCGATGTTGGGGTTGGCGATGTAGGAAAGAAGCCGCTGCTTCGTCGTCATCTCCTTGACGACCACCGGGGCGTTCGAGGTCGAGAGCGTGACCTCGCTTCCGTCGACCCGTTTGACGACGGAACCGTGCAGCAGCTCGAGAAGGTCAGCCTCCGTGTTCGCCACGTAGTCGATGAGACCCGCCTCGAGCGCCTCGCTTGCCGTCCAGGACAGGGTCTCCGTCACGGCCTTCTCGGCGAGCTCGGGACTGCGGCCACGCCGCTCGGCGAGCGAGCGCGCATAGGCGGCGGCATCGGAGGTTGCCTTCTTCTCCAGCGTTTCTTGAAGGTCCTGGCCCGAGCCAGAGATGGGCGTCGCCGCGCCCGTATTGGTGCCCGGCGCCATCGCGGCGACGTCGGAAGACAGGAGAATCAAGAATCCGGCGGAGGCCGCATGCGCGCCCGAGGGGGACACGTAGACGACGACGGGCGTTTTGCTATTCAAGATCGTCTCGACGATGAGTCGCGTCGAAGAATAGGTCCCACCGGGCGTCTGGAGTCGAATCAACACCAACGCCGCGTCGTTCTCGTCCGCCTCCTGGATCGTTTGCACCACGAGCTCGGCCGTGACCCGGTGGATGATATCGTTCAAGGCGACTTCGTAGATCGATCCGGAGGCCTGAGCCGATGAGCCGGCGCTGGCCATGAAGCCGACACAAACGATTGACAATATGCGAGATAATCGCATCATCGAGCGAATTATAGCCTGTCCAGCGAGCGTTCGATCATTCTCTCAAGTCGCTTTCGGTCAGAGGTCTCAAAGAGTCCAGACCGCCCTCGGGCTCGGCGAAGATCTCGTTGAACTCGCGTAGGATCACTCGCTTTGCCGCGCGCGCGAGCCTTTCCTCACGCCGAGCTTCTTTGAGCGAGTCGAGCTTGATCTTGCCCGATAGCTCTTTGGGCACGTAGAACCGATGACGCCGCTGCTCCTCCCGATCCTCCTTCCGCCGTCGGATCAGCACACGGATCTCCCAATCGGGTCGCCGGGAGACGTCGAGTGTCTCGATGTCGATAAACCAGCCGTCGCGCTCGACCTTCTGGATTCCCATGAGCCATTCCCCAACAAGGATTGAAACCATGTGTCGTTGCCTTGTCAAGCCTCGGTGGAAACGTAAGGGCTCAGGCGAATAACATCTTCTTCATGCTTAATGCCGTGGCGGGACCTGCGATCGAACGTCCGCCCCGGCTCGGCCTTCGCGGCGCTTCGCGCCGGGCTCGCTCCGCTCGCGCAGGGCGCACTGAGTCTTTCATCACCCTGCTCATGCTTAATGCCGTGGCGGGACCTGCGATCGAACGTCCGCCCCGGCTCGGCCTTCGCGGCGCTTCGCGCCGGGCTCGCTCCGCTCGCGCAGGGCGCAC
>DATIBD010000123.1:0-2583 GCA_035457705.1 Vicinamibacteria bacterium | reverse complement strand
TCCATCCATCAGACCCCCGTTTTCGTCCTCACACGAGCTTCGACTTTCCAGACTCGAGCCCAACACGCTTCTCCGACTGCCCCCTCAGCAGAAAATCTCCTCCCAGTTCAGCACCGGTGAAGTTTCAATCTCCTATCCGTCAAACTGCCGCACCAGTCGACGCACTCTTTCGATCTCGATCTCGCTTCCATGCAGATTGAGAAGCTTCTCGTCATCGTCGAGATCTCGCGGGCGGGAGGCCACTTTTTGTAGACGACGAGGTCTTCCGCCCGCGCGACGGGAATTCTCACATGACCGTAATCGATCGCCTATCGCCGGAGCCTGGAGTATCTTCCGAGGCCCTTCGAGATCTATCCCGGCATCGTCCTTCCGGTCGACACCTACGAGTTGCGCTATCGCTACAAGCTGGGCCCGGACCGCCGCATCTCGGGAGACCTGTTCTATCAGATCGCCTCGTTCTACACCGGTACCCGAACCAAGGCCGGCTACCGGGGCCGCGTGGAGCTTTACCCGCAGTTTCCGTCGAGCCCGGGACCGACCTCAACTGGGTCGATCTCACCGAGGGGGATTTCAACACCCGGCTCGTGGCAGCGGGCGTCAACCACATGAAGTCCCCGCCGGCTCGTCCCGAGCGCCCTCGCCCAGTACAACTGTCGATGAGCACTCTCGAGACCAACGTGCGCTTCCGCTGGGAGTACCGTCCCGGGAGCGACATCTTCGTCGTCTACACGGACGGCCGCGACACCATGGACCCGCTCGACGCCGCCCTCGAGCGAGGATGGTACGCGCCGCTTCTCACCCGCAGCCTGGTGGTCAAGCTCACGCGGCTCTTCCGGTTCTGAATCTGGCCGTGCCGGCGCGCGGTCTTCTTGCGAGGCCCACCTCACGCCGTCCTGGAAGCTGATGCGGAAGGGCGACGACGTCGAGAACTCGTTGGTCTTCCGGTCTATGTCCCGAGCGAAGGCTCCACGATACCCGCTGTCGCCCTGCAATTCCTTCTCAGCGGCAGGAACCTGTCGGAACGAGCTTCTCCGAAGCGTCGAGCACCGCGATCGGCACTCCTCCGAGGCTCAAGGTCGCCTCGCCGCCGCTCGGCGACGAGCGAACCCTCAGAGCCAAAGCGCCGCGGGGGCAGAGCGCAGGAAAAGTCTCGGTCGCGTCGAGAGCGTTGGGATCCATCGTTCCGCTGCCGGCCATGTCCCACCGCCGACCTTGGGCATCGGTCGCCAGAGTCTGCACCGTGAAGCTGATTCCTGGAGCGCTCTCCCGCCACGCGCAATCGAGCCGCGCCGACGCGAATTGGAACGTCGAGTAGCTCGCCGGCTGCTCAAGGTAATAGCTGACCACCCACCCCGCACCCTCACCCGTGCAGGAGAGTCTCGAGCAGCGGTTGTCCTCGCAGTACGGATCGAACTGCACGGGCTTCGAGCAGACCTCGACGGGGAAGATGAACGCCGCTGGTACGCCGTAGTCTCCCGTCAATCCCGGGGCGGAGAAGAAACAAACCATCTCCCGCTCCGAAGGGTGGCCGGTTAGAAGGTTCGCGCTCGCCTCCAGGTCGTGGATATGAGTCGTGAGGACATCGAGAATCTGTGGTTCGAGACAAGCGGAGCAGTCGCTCTCGCTGGGTCCGGTCGGATCCGAGTGGCACGCCGCAAGGGCTGTGGCGAGCACTGTCGTCAGAATCGCGATGGCCTTCAACGGCACGGCTAACGATGGTAGCGCGCGCGACATCGTCAGTCCAACGTTCAGATGGACTTCGGCCCTCTTCTCTCCATCGTGCCCGCGAGCGGCACCGCCTCTTCCGCCGCGCTAGACACCGCGTTCTACGAGTAAAGCGAGGTGTCGGCGCGGTGGAGCGCGTTGGTAGGCCGCTTGCACCATCTTTTCCACATGGATAGAGTGCGGTTGGGAGGAAGCCGACGAGCCGCGGCTGAGATCCCGTGCCGCCCGCGCGACGGGAATTCTCACATGACCGTAATCGATCTCGTCGCTCGATCCAATCGCCTCGTCCTCAGAAGTCGAGATACGCGAGAGTCAAGTCTATCGGCGTTCCCGTCGGCTCGTGCTTGGCGAGCACCACGTGGTGTTCGCGCGCGAACTCCTTCCCCTGGTCTATCCGGGGGCGGATGTCGTGTCGGCCGAGCTCTTCGAAGATGGAATCGACCCCGGTGTCCGGGGCGCGAACCGTCGCGTCGATATCCACCGTGAGCCGCGGAACTCCTCGAGCGATGACGGCGACGCCCCCGATGAACGTGAAGGGCGCTCCGAGCTCGACGAGCGCCTCGTGAAAAGCCTGCAGCGCCTCGAGAAACGGGAGGGTGGGGCGCTCGGTCACTTCCGCAGTCCGTCGCGGAGTCGACCCCATGTGCGACGCACGCCTTCGTCCTCGGATTCGCGAATCGCGAGGGCGGACGGCGACAGATTACGCCAACCGGGTTTGTGCGCTGTACCGGGCGGAGGACACCGACCTGGGGGCGGACCCTGAGGCCAACGAGGCCACACCCAGGCGTACCTTGAGCAAACGGTGGAGAGAGCTCATCTACCGCATCTATGAGGTCGACCCTCTGGTCTGCCCCCGCT
>DATIBD010000122.1:0-6061 GCA_035457705.1 Vicinamibacteria bacterium | reverse complement strand
AGCGAACCGGGCCGGCAGAACGGGCTGTACTGGCCGCCGACGCGCCACCAGCCGCGCAGCCCCCTCGGCGATCTCGTGGCCGGAGCTTCCGAGGACGGTTACGATCTCGGCGCACGCAAGTCGCCAGAGCCGTTTCATGGCTATTGCTTCCGCATTCTCACGGCGCAGGGGCCGGCCGCCCCGGGCGGAGAGATAGACTACCTCAGAGACAGCGAGATGTCCGGCGGGTTCGCGCTAATTGCGTGGCCGGCACAGTACGATGCGAGTGGCGTCATGACCTTCATCGTCAACGCCAGCGGCGTCGTGCACGAAAAGGACTTGGGGCCCGAGACGGCCACGGCCGCCGCCGCCATCGTCCGGTACGACCCCGACTCCAGTTGGCGGCCGGTTCAGAATGGCAGCGCCGTCCAGCCGTAGCGCTGGGAAACGTCGACAGACTTGGCGAAGTCGCGATGTAGAACTGCGACTTGCCGTGGAGCGCGTCCTCTCCGATATCCGCGGTCAGTTCCCGCTTTCGAGTCGTCTCGCTCTCCGCCGTCAGCTTCAGCGTTCCCGGAGTCGCGGGTCACGCTCGAGGGAACTTATGGGCTCGAGACGGAGAAGACCGACCTTCACGCTGAGCTACGCCAAGACGCGGACCTCGCGGAGACGAAAACCCGGTTGAAGTCGTTCCTGTTGAAGCTGGTCGGACCGCTGTTCAAGAGAAAGGACGCGGGCTCGCCCGAGGAGATTCGCGCGAGTGGTGTTCGTCATGCGCGCGGGCAAGATTTACCGGAACAAATCCCCTTGATCCACCGCCCCTCGTCGTTCTAGATTCGATTCTTCATGACGCTCGTGGCAGGAGATCGACTGGCCGCGTTCGAGATTCTCGGATCCATCGGAAAGGGCGCCATGGGCGAGGTGTACCTCGCGCGGGACACGAAGCTCGAGCGAAAGGTGGCGGTCAAGGTGCTTCCGGGCGAGCTCGCCGAAGACGCCGACTTCCGAGCGCGCTTCGAACGGGAGGCGAAGGCCCTGGCAGCGCTCTCGCATCCGAACATTCTCGCGATCCACGACTTCGGGAGCGCGCACGGTCACTACTACGCCGTCACCGAGCTCCTCGAAGGAGAAACGCTCGGAAGCATCCTGAAGCGAGGACCTCTTCCCGAAAGGAAAGCGGTCGACTTCACCATGCAGCTCGCCCGCGGCCTTTCCGCGGCGCACGGCAAGGGAATCGTGCACCGCGACCTCAAACCCGAGAATCTTTTCATCACGAGCGACGGCCGGTTGAAGATCCTCGACTTTGGGCTCGCCAAAGTGGAGACGCCCTTCGACGACGACGGGGACAGCGAGACGATCGCACGGGGCACGAAGCTGGGCACGGTGCTCGGGACGGTGGGTTACATGTCGCCCGAGCAGGTACGGGGACGAGAGGCGGACTCACGGAGCGACCTCTTTTCTCTCGGCGCTGTGCTCTACGAGATGCTCCTCGGCAAAGCTCCCTTCGCCGGCGAGTCGGCAGCGGACGTGGTGAGCGGCATCCTGAACGCCCATCCGTCGATTCCCGCGAGCGCGCGTATCCAGCCCGGGCTCGTCCGCATCGCCACCCGATGTCTCGAAAAGAATCCCGAGGAACGATTCCAGTCGGCGCGCGACCTCGCCTTCGCTCTCGAAACGATGTCGGGCATCGGCCGCGACCCGGCTCCGCCCGAACCACGAGAGGAGGCGCATTCCATCGCCGTGCTTCCCTTCGTCGACATGAGCCCGAGGAAAGATCAGGAATATTTCTGTGAAGGGATGGCGGAGGAGATCATGAATGCTCTCGCCGGTCTTCCCGGGCTTCGGGTCGCGGCCCGCTCGTCCGCGTTCCGGTTCAAAGGGGGAGGACAGGATCTCAGAGACGTCGGCCGGGCGCTCGGGGTCGCGACCGTTCTCGAGGGAAGCGTGCGCACCGCGGGGAACCGTCTTCGCGTCACTGCCCAGTTGAACGAGGTCCAGGGCAACTACCAGATCTGGTCCCGCCGCTACGACCGCGAGCTCGAGGACGTCTTCGCCGTCCAGGACGAGATCGCGGCCGACATCGTGGAAGCCCTCCGGCTCGAGCTCGGGAGCGCCGACTCACCCCGCATCGTGCGCCACACGACGAACCAGGAGGCGTACGATCTGTATCTGCGCGGTCGGCACCATTGGTATGCGAGGAGCAAGGGTGCTCTCTCCAAAGCGCTCGGCTACTTCGAGCAGGCGGCGGCGAAGGATCTCAACTACGCACTCCCTCACATCGGAATCTCGGACCTCTATGCCGTCCAGGCGATCTACGCGTTCCTTCCCGAGGAGGCCGCCCGGGCGCGAGCCAAAGCTTCCCTCGATCGAGCCCTCGCGCTGAACGATCGCCTTTCGGAGGCCCAGAGAGCGCTCGGTTTCTATCGCCTCTTTTTCGAGTGGGATGTGAAAGGGGCGGTCGCGGCGTGGGAGCGGAGCGTCGAGCTCGACCCGGCGAGCGCGCTCGCACACATCTGGCTCGCCTTCAACGCCTGGCCGGACCGCGAGGACGCGTCGATTGCCGCGCTGAAACGAGCGATTGAGCTCGATCCCCTGGACCTCTACGTGAACAGCGTGGCCGGGCTCATCCTGGGTTTCTGGGGCAGTCATGAGGATGCCCTTCGAGCATGTCAAAAAGCGCTCGACCTGGATCCGAACTATCTCGTGGGCCTCTATGCCGCCGGCGGCGCCTACTCGCAACTGGGCCGGCACGACGAAGCGCTCGAGGTGCTGGGCCGCTCGGTGATGAACTCGAGCCGCGCCCCGTTCAATCTCGCTTACCTGGGCTGGGCCCAGGCCCGGGCCGGACTCGTCGAAGACGCCCGTGCGCTCCTCGACGAGCTCACCCGGCGCGCCGAGAACGAGTACGTCGCGCCACTCTTTCTTGCCGTCATCGTCGCCGCGCTAGGCGATGTCGACCGTGCGTTCGACCTCCTCGAGCAAGCGGTCGAGAAACGGAACTGCTGGGTCATTGTGCCGCGGTTCCCCTGGTTCGACGCCTTTCGCTCCGACCCTCGCTTCACCGAGCACCTGAAGCGCATTGGTCATCCCGACGTCTAGATCACGTCGTCTCTCAAAAGGCGCGTCGGACTCTCGCCGATGACCCGCCGTGCCTTGGGAATCGCAAAGTCCCGCGAGAGCCAGCGCCTCCGTCGGGTGAGCTTCGTGGCAACCGCGTCCTGCCAAGTGACGAGAGCCTCCCCGATAGCCCGGCGTCTCGATGCGAGCGGCGACATCCGCCACCCTGGTACTGGTTCCGCGAGCTGGAAGGGTTGTGCCGGCGGAGTAGCCAAATCACCAGGGGGCGACTCTGTCCTCTCGCCAGGGATGTCGTCGTCCTCCCGCTTGCCCCACGACGCCTAGAGCACCTATGCTTCGCGCGCGAGAGGAGAGTGCTCATGCGAACCGGCGCGCTTGGATGGATCGTTTCGGCCGCGCTCCTTCAGCCGGCTCTGGTTGCGAGTGCCGAGCGGGATGCCGCACGGCTCGAGGCCATCGAGTCCTTCATCGAATCGAGCCTCAAGGAGTGGAAGGTCCCGGGCCTCGCCATCGCGATCGTCGACGATGGAGAAGTCGTCCTGGCGAAGGGCTTCGGCTACCGGAACGTGGAAGAGAAGCTCCCCGTCACGGAGCGTACTCTCTTCGCCATCGGTTCCAACACGAAGTCGTTTACAGCGGCCATCCTCGGAATGCTCGCCGACGAGAAAAAGCTCGAGTGGGACCGTCCGGTGAGGGAGTACCTGCCTGATTTCCGGCTCTACGACGATGCGGCAACCGACGGGATGACCCCGAGGGATCTCGTCACTCACCGCTCGGGCCTTCCCCGCCACGACCTCCTCTGGTACGCCTCGGAGTTTCCCCGAAAGGAGCTCTACCAGAGACTCCGGTACCTCGAGCCGAGCAAGCCCTTCCGCAGCCTCTGGCAGTACCAGAATCTGATGTTCATGACCGCCGGATACCTCGAAGAGAGCATCGTCGGGAAGAGCTGGGAGCAGATCGTGCGGGAGAGGATTCTGGACCCCCTGGGCATGGCGCGCTCCAACTTCTCGGTGACGTCGATGCAGAAGAGCGACGACTTCTCCTATCCGTACGGATCGAGAAAGGAACAGGTCGTGCGTGTCCCCTTCCGCAACATCGATGAGGTCGGACCGGCGGGGTCGATCAACTCCTCGGTCGAGGAGATGATCCGCTACGTCCGGTTTCACCTCGACGGAGGGAAATACGGCGAGAAGCAGATCCTCTCTCCGGAAAACTCCCGGGCCATGCAGACGGCGCAGGTGGCCATGCCTCCGAGCCCGATCGCGCCCGACTACCCGGAGCAGGGGCCGACGAGCTACGGTCTCGGCCTCATCGTCACCAACTACCGTGGACACAAGATGATCCTCCACGGCGGCGGCATCGACGGGTTCATCTCGCAGATGGCCTGGCTTCCGGACGACAAGCTGGGTGTGGTCGTCCTCACCAACTATTCCGGCTTCAACCCGGTTCCCAACCTGGTGGTCCAGCATGCCTTCGATCGCCTCCTCGGCCTCGAGCCCGTCGATTGGACGTCCCGCGCTCGTGAATTGAAAGCCAAAGGCGACAAGCTCCGAGCCGAGGCCCGCACGAAAGACGAGGCGGAACGAAAAAGCGGAACATCCCCCTCCCATCCTCTCTCCGACTTCGAAGGCCCTTTCGAGCACGCCGGGTATGGAACGTTCGTGGTGAAGAAGTCCGGCGAGGGGCTCGAGGGCTCTGTCACCGGCATCACGTTCCCCCTGGAGCACTACCACTACGACGTCTTTCGCGTCCCCTATGACCTGGAAGCGCCTCTCGATGAAATCGGCGGCCGGAAAGCGCAGTTCTTCTACGACAAGTCGGGTGCCATCGATCGGGTCGTCCTGCCCCTCGAAGAGGCGGTTCCCGACATCGTATTCACTCGAGTCAAGCAGGACGCGAGGAATTGAGTTTCAGCTTCGTTCTCCTGGCGGCCACCGTCGTCCAGGGACACACGAGGAGCGGCCAATTCGAGTGGGGCGCTTAGAGGACCGTGATCTCGGAAGGTTTGGGAGGAGCTCTTGGCCGGGCTTTGGTCTCCAGATGGTCCAAGATGCGTCGGATGACGGCGGGGTCGATGATAAAAGCGAGGAGGTTCATTTTTTCCCCGCATCGACGACCGGTCAGAGGGTCGATCTCGTAGATACGGTAAATCAGCTCAGCCCATCGCTTGCTGAGAGCACGACTTCGATGAGAAGCCTCCTCGTCTTGTTCCTCTTCCGGTGTTGCGAGGGATCTTCTCTGAGCGCACGCGATTGGCGTAAACGCCGTAGAACCTGACGAGATGTTTGTTGGGCTCGGGAATCGTCCGCATTTCGGGCTGCTTCGAAGGAATGAGATGCTGCGGGGCTGCTTCGGAGGGCATCCCACCGCAAAATGTGAACGAGCACAGGAGCCAAGGACTCGAGGGGGGCCAGGAGCTCGTGGTCCGGGTTGGTGTCAACCGTGGTTGACGCCAGCTGTCACGGGTGACACCTACTGAGCTTCAACGGGAGCGTCTCCGTTCAACCCGCTCGAGCGCCCGGCCGCGCTCGAGAAGCTCCTCGAAGGACCAATAAACTTCTCCGACCCTCAATCGGGCACGTCGCATCGGCGGCGCCATCAAGTTCCGGCAGATGTCAAATCACGAGGAGCAGACCAAGATACGGGCTCGCCGAGCCCTCGCCTACGAGCGCATTCTTCTCACCGACCAAATCTTCGAACGAGCGATAGAGGTCCAGCCCGAGCTCGCCCGGACCGCACGCCATCGACTTCCGATTGCGGATCTCATTATCGGCCGCCGCATCCGAGGCCCTCTTTCACGGTCCTTCACTACGACAGCGATTTTGACATCATCGCGGACGTGACGGGTCAACCGGCGGAGTGGGTCGTTCCCCGGGGAAGCATCCCATAGTGCCCGTCTCGTTTCGGAGCTCCGCCCGCCACGGAGACCTTCTGGACGCCCACCGGACTCGAATCCGTCCTGTCCCATTTTCTGTTCTATGGGCACCCCCCTCACCCGATGGCG
>DATIBD010000121.1:0-15077 GCA_035457705.1 Vicinamibacteria bacterium | reverse complement strand
CGGATCATTCTCCCGAATGCCGCACCAACGCATCGCGATGGCCATGTCGGTAGGGGCGGGACTGCTGCTCGCCGGTGTGTCCCTTAAAGTGGCCGCGGATGCGATCCGGGTCGCCGGGCCAATGGCAGCGGCGCTGTCGCTGCTGCTTGGGGCAGCCGTGTTCAGCGCGAGCAACGCGCTTCTCGCGCGGTTCGGTGCCGCTCACCGCAAGCGATGCGGCGATTGTGTTCAGCAGCCGGCCGAGTCGCAGCAGCCGGGCAGCGGAGTAGCCATCGCGCTCGGCAACGCGCTTGACGCGGCCCCGGAGGCGGTGGTGTTGGGAATCGCGCTGCGGGATCCGTTCGTCCCCTTCGCGCTGGTGATCGCGTTCTCATTGAGCAACCTTCCCGTGGCCCTATCGAGCACGGCGGGGATGCGGGCAGCCGGCCGCCGTTATCCCTACATCTTTCTGCTCTGGAGTGCGATCGCCATCGGGGCAGCAGGCGCAGTCGCGGCAGGGTATGTTGGGTTCGGTTCGCTCAGTCAGGCGTGGCCACCGCGGCTGCAGGCATTTGGAGCCGGAGCACTGCTCGCGATGGCTGCGGAAACGATGATTCCCGAGGCCTTCCACAACAGTCCGCGTTTCTCCGGCTTGCTCGCCGCCGTCGGTTTCGGCCTGCTGCTGCTTGTAGACGCGACGACACGATAGAGACTCTATTATCCTGTTGGCCCAATCGTTCGGTGCGGATCGCGTGGCCCGGTTGCCCGCCTGCACGCATCACTCAGACGAGCGTGCGTTGTATTCATGCTGATGCGCGTGGGCTCCCGCGGTCTGGTTTCTCGGCATCTACGAATGGCTCCTCGGTAGCAACCTTGGTGTGGGAAGGATAGCTCTCTTGGCGACGGCAATGGCGCTGGTCTTTGCTGTCGGAGCTTACGCAATAGGCTATCGCCGCGTGTCGCATCGCGTGATAGAGGGAGTCTCTTCGAGCAGCCGCCGACGACAAGGATGGCCCGATCGAGGGCTTCCCATAAAGTTCGACCTGGGCCTGGAGACGACACAGACTGTCGCGATCCGACTTGATTTCGTACCCGTGCAGTAGGCCGTTTACCACCGCCACATCGACCCTCGCCCTACTACGGCAGAGGCCAAGCTCTTCAATGATGACCGTTTCGGACTCGTCAGCGTGCTTGAGAAGCAGCCTCCTTCGAAGAGCCGACCGTAACTCATTTTCGCCAGGGACGGTAGCCTTGGAGTTCATATCAGTCACTAATTCGGTTGACGTGAAGACTTGGCATCCTGCCCCGGGGTGGGAGATCGGACGACGATAGCCTTGCTGCGAGCTCCTGCGTTCAATCCCGAGCGGAGCGTATTGGTGTTGAGATGGTAACTACTCGCCGTAGCCCGTCGTGACAAACCCGCCGGGATGATCCATCGTGCTCGCCTTTGGAAGGAGAGTGTTCGATGGATAAAGAATTGAGGGCGTTCCGGAAACAGGCCCGGGAAGAGAATCGCGGACGGACGGGTTTAGCTCGTCGGTACTCACGCGAACTCCGTATGGAGGCAGTTGCGTATTTGAAGCGGAGGAAGGGCGATGGCGTGAGTCTGGAACGCGTTGCCTCGGAGCTCGGAGTAAGCAATTGGAGCTTGACACGATGGTCACAGGAATCCGAAAGGCGTGGCCAGGTTTTTCCCGTGGAGGTTACGGCGAGCGAGGAATCAACAGAGCTGTCGTTGGTAACGCCTCAAGGCTATCGGGTCGAGGGTTTGTCGGAAGAGCGCTTGCTCCGGCTGGTCGAGCGGCTGGGATGAAGTGGAACAGCCGCCGGGTGTCGGTGTGGGCGTACTCAGCGGCAGCGGATTTGCGCAAGGGTTTCGATGGCCTGTCGGCGCTAGTGGTTCACGAACTCGACCGAGACCCGCTCAGCGGCGACCTGTACCTGTTCGTCAGCCGGAACCGTATCCGAGCGAAAGTGCTTCACTGGGATGGGACGGGACTGTGCGTTTACGCGAAGCGTCTCGAGAAGGGAAAGTTCGCGAGCTTATGGTCTGGGGTTGAAGGCGAACCGGTACGCCTGACGACGAGCGAGCTCAGCTTGTTTCTGGAAGGAAGCCGACTGGTGGGGAAAATATCGTTATCGCCACCCGAGATGACGCATTTTTCTCTTGCACCGAGATCGTCATCATGATCTAATCGGGTTCCGTGGTTCGTATCAAACACGAACACGACCTCGAAACACTTCGGCAGATAGCGCTTCTCGTCGACAGCGAAAACCAACGTCTCGTGACTGAGAACGTACGTCTGCGAGTGGCGTTGGCGCGAGCGCAAGGAGTAGCGGAAACGGAGCAACTTGAGCTGTCGGTTCTCCAGCAACTCCAGGAAAAGCGAGAGAGCATTTTCCGAATCGACGAAGAGCGGGGCCAGAAGAAGAAGACGAAGCGTAAGAAGAAAAAGAAACGCAAGAAAGGGCATGGCCCGCGCGAACAGCCTCAGCTTCCGGTGATCGACAAGGTCATCGAACTGGCCGAGGCAGAGAAGAAGTGCTCGGTGTGCGCCGGCGAGCTCGGAGAGATGAAGGGCCAGTTCGAGGAATCGGAAGTGGTCACGGTGATCAAGCGCAGCTTCGTCATCGAACGTCAGCGGCGCAAAAAGTATCGCTGCCGTTGCAACGGGAACGTGGTTACCGCACCGCCGGCAACGAAGCTTCAGCCCGGTGGGCGCTACTCGGTAGAGTTTGGGGTCGACGTTGCGATCAGCAAGTATCTGGATCACCTGCCACTCGAACGCCAGGTTCGGATGATGCGTCGTGAGGGCCTCGAGATCGACAGCCAAACGCTGTGGGACCAGCTGAACGTGCTCGCTCGTCATCTCGAGCCTGTGTACGACGTTCTTGGAGCGAGAGTACTGGAGTCGCCCGTCATCCATGCGGACGAAACGCGGTGGCCTCTGATGGGGACGAAAAGGAAGTCAGCCGGGACCGTGTGGGGCGTTTCGAGTCCTGAGATCGCGTACTACCGGATTCTGGCGACGAAATCGACGGAAGATGGCCGGAAATTGCTAGGAAACTACCGCGGTATCGCGGTGGTCGATGGCTACGCGGTGTACGAGGTTCTGGCTCGTGCGGGTCCAGACGAAGGTGGGGCACGCGCTGGTCCTCAGTTTCAACTCGCTCACTGCTGGGCGCACGTCAAAAGGAAGTTCGACGAAGCTAGCGAGCACTATCCGCAGGCATGCTCCGAAGTGCTCCAGCTCATCGGGAAGCTATACGAAATCGAGCGTGAGATTCCAGGAGCGTTTCCGGGCGACGAGAAGGCCCAGAAGCTTAGACTTCGATTACGAAAGGAACGTTCGGCGCCATTGCTGGAGTCGATTGAGCAATGGGCGCTGGCTCAGCGCGGGCTCCCTCGGAGCGACTTCGGCAAGGCGGTTCGCTACATGATGGAGCGCTGGCAGACGCTGCAGGTGTTCGTCGACAACCCCCTCGTTCCACTCGACAACAACCACGCGGAACGCGGGCTCAGAGGCCCCGTCGTTGGCCGCAAGAATCACTACGGCTCGCGCTCGGAGCGTGGCACGAAGGTCGCCGCGCTTTTCTATACCCTGTGCGAGACCGCCAAGCTCCAGGGCGTCGATCCAAGGGCCTACTTGCTTAAAGCCGCTTACGCGGCGATCGAGCGACCTGGAAGGGTTCTACTGCCGGAAGCGCTGCTCGACGACTCAGCAGCGTAGGTTTCCTCCCGCCACGCCCATCTCAAAACGGTGCACTGACGTGGGCCACAGCGAGGACATACTTTTCTATACCCTGTGCGAGACCGCCAAGCTCCAGGGCGCCGATCCCAGGGCCTACTTGCTTAAAGCCGCCTACGCGGCGATCGAGCGACCTGGAAGGGTTCTGCTGCCGGAAGCGCTGCTCGACGACTCAGCAGCGTAGGCTCCCTCCCGCCACGTCATCTCAAAACGGTGCGCTGACGTGGGGCACGGCGAGGAATACGATCGTTTGCGGCGCTCGTGCGTTGTCAAGAAGCTTGGCGGCGTGAGGAGGCGGCTCAGAGGCACAGGTCGACTGAGGCGATGAGCGGCGCTTGCAAGGGCTCGAGCTATAGGAAGGCCGAGACGGAAAGGGTTGGTGCTGAGGAGCGCAAACGGATCGCGTTTCAACCGGACCGCGGATTAGGCGATGCGAGGCGCCTCGGACCGTCGAGAACGACGCGATCAGGCGGGTCGCGGACCTTGCGCACAGAAGAGCGCGAGCTACGGGGTGGAGAGGGGAAGGCGTCGCGTCAGTGGAGTACAATGTCCATGATGTCCACGCAGGCACTCCACCGCTTGAGCGCCGAGGAGTATCTCCGCGCGGAGGCAGCGGGGGAGGTCCGTCATGAGTTCGTTCGCGGGCAGGTGTTCGACATGGTCGGAGGCACGGATACCCACAACCTCATCTCGCTGAACATCGCCTCTGCCCTCCGGGAGCGGCTGCGGGGTGGATCCTGTCGCGTCTTCATGGCCGACATGAAGGTCCGGATCGCCGTGGCCGACGTCTTCTACTACCCGGACGTCTTCGTGACCTGCGATTCCTCCGACCGGAAGCCTTATTTCAAAGAGCACCCGTGTCTCATCGTGGAGGTCCTCTCCGAGACCACCGAGGGCACCGACCGACGGGAGAAGTTCCTCGCCTATGAGCTCCTGGAGAGCCTCAGGGAATACGTTCTCGTTCAGCAGAGCCGACGCGAGGTAGAGGTGTTCCGGCGGGGCTCTGCGCAGACCCCGTGGACCAAGTCGACGCACACCGATGACGAAGAGATCGACCTTGCATCGCTGGGCCTCTCCCTGACCTTGTCACAGATCTACGAGGGCCTGGACATCCCTTAGAGCGTTCTGCGACGGTCCTGCTGAAGGGGCGCCAGCGCGGGGTTCGCTCAGACGTTCTTGTCGGGGTCCTCGTCGTCGAGGGATTCGCGGCGGGTGGACAGGAATTCCTCCATAGTTGGAAGGGGCATTTCCTTCTGGATTTCCTCACGAAGCTTCCGTTCCGCACTTTCTTCTAACGTGCTCGCGGGCGCGTTTTGAAGAACAGCGTACTTCTTGACGAGCTCCTCCTTCTTCCGTTCGAGGCGCTCCAAGTACTCAGTCTTCGAGTGGTCGCGGAGACGCGCGTCCACCTGGTCGCGAACGAACGACTGATACTCGTCGTGAGTTCTTGCGCGTTTTTCCTGCTCTCACGATTGGCCTGCTCGCGCTGCTCGAGCTCGCGGTGCTGACGGCTGCTCAGGAAATCTCGGGGGGGCGTTACCTTCTCCCGGATGAGATGAATCAAGAACCCCGCGGGGTTGCCGGGTCTCTTGCGTAAGATTTCCGCGTCGGCCCATTCCAGGAGACGGAGAGCTTCGTCTCCTTCAGGGAGCTCATTCACGAGCGCCTTGGCCGCACGGCGACCGACGCCGCGCGTGGTGAGCTCCTCGAGAAGCGAACGAGGCAAGGCGGAAGAATCGCGGGGAGAACTTTCCCCGAAATCGTCGGCGGAGAGACCCTCTTCGTTCACTGAGCGTTCCGACACCCTGCCCACCGAGGTTCTCGATGCGCCTGCTCCACTCGCCGAACGGGTGTGGTGCGACTCGGAGGATTCTCGTAATCTTTCGCCTCAGGCCGGTGCCGCCGTTGACGACTTCGAATGAAGGCCCCGCCCCTCCCACGATCCTCGATCGGTTCCTGAGCCTGTTCACCGACGTGCACCCGGGCGAGTCGGGGACGGCACTCCTCATGTTTCTGAACCTCTTTCTGCTGCTCCTCGGCTACTACATCCTCCGCACTGTGCGCGAACCCCTCATTCTCGCGAGCGGGGCTGAGGTGAAGTCCTACGCCTCCGCGGGACAGGCGCTGACACTGATGGGTTTCGTCCCTCTCTATGGCTGGTTTTCCGCCCAGGTCGACCGGATGAAGCTCATCTCCGGTTTCATTCTGTTCTTCATCGTCTGCATCGAAGTCTTCTCCTTCGGCGGTCTGGCCGGTCTTCCCTACGTGGGAATCGCCTACTACATCTGGGTCGGCATTTTCAGCCTCGCAACCATCGCCCAGTTCTGGTCGTACGCGAATGACATCTATCGCCGGGAAGCTGGAGAGCGGCTCTTCCCGTTCATCGTCCTGGGAGCGTCGCTCGGAGCACCCGTCGGCGCCAAGATCGCGGAAGATCTGTTCGAGGCGGGGATGAGCCCCTACAGGATGATGCAGATTACCGCGGCCATTCTCTGTGTCCACCTCGCGCTCTATGCAATCATCAACCGCCGCGTGCTGGGACGTCCGGGACAGGCGGAGGCGACGAAGAGTTCTCTCTCTTCGGCCGCTGGAGGCTTCAAGCTGGTCTTCGGGAGCCAGTACCTACGGCTCCTGGCTGTCCTCATCATCCTTCTGAACGTAGTGAACACCGCGGGCAACTACATCGTGGACAAGTCGGTGGTCAACGCCGCCGACGCCGCCGTTGCGGCTGATCCGTCCCTGAACCGGGATGCCTTCATCGGCAGCTTCTACGGAAGCTACGCGTTCTATTTCAGCACGCTGGGGCTCCTTCTCCAGGCCTTCGTCGTTTCCCGCCTGGTGAAGCATCTGGGCATGTCGGGGGCACTCCTCGCCCTCCCGCTGGTCGCGCTCGGCGCCTACGCTTTGATCGCGGCGGGAGCGGGCCTCGCCTTCATCCGCTGGGCCAAGATCGCCGAGAACGCTACGGATTACTCGGTCATGAACACCGCGCGACAGCTGGTTTGGCTACCCACGAGCCGCGACGAGAAGTACAAGGCCAAACAGGCCATCGACACGTTCTTCGTGCGCACGGGCGACCTCCTCCAGGCGGTCCTCGTCTTCGCGGGAACGACATTTCTGGGTCTTGGAGCGCGGGGATTCGCGTTGGTCAATCTGGTCTTGATTACCGCGTGGCTCGCGGTGGCGTTGCTCCTGCTGAAGGAATACGGCCGGATCCTGCGCAAGAGGGTTGATGCCGCAGCGGGAGTGGCGGAGGGCGGCTAGAGGGGTGGGGCTCCCCCAGTTCCGGCACTGCATCAAGGCGAAGGGGAGATCGTGCGCTGACCTGCTCGATTCGGGCACTGCTGACCAGACTCCATGGCTACTCAGCCGCATAGGCGCGCCTCATAGCACCAAACGCGGCGCTCGCGGAGGAAAGGAGCGAATGCGTCGCCTCATGGCATTGGTGGAGGGTCGCGCATCGACCTCACACCCGTCGTGACACTCAGATTCGCGCTCGATGACCTCCGCGACGCGTACGACCTCTTCAGCCATCAACGCGACCGCGTGATGCAGGCATAGGCGCTTGGCTTCCGTACGGGGCGGGGTGCCTTGTCGAGATCGAGTACCAGCTTTGACCGTGAGGTCGTTTGACGTGCGGCATGAAGCGTTGAGAGGATGGCGCCTCTCCATGAACAGGCGCCAGGCGTTTCAGATTCTCGGCGGAGTCGCTGCGCTGGTCGCCGGTGGATACGCATGGCGCGAGCGACGAGGACTCACGCGAGCCGATTTGGAGTCCGATGATCCCGTACAGTCTCCGCGTCACACCGTAATCTCTCCAGCGATGGAAGCCATGCTGTATCACGCATCCCTCGCGCCGAGCGGTCACAACACGCAACCCTGGACTGTCCGCGTGAAGGAGGGTGCGCTCGCGATCGGGAGCGATCGAGCGCGTTGGCTCCCGAAGGTCGATCCGTCAAATCGGGAGCTGGCCCTCTCGATAGGAGCGTTTCTCGAGAACCTGATCGTGGCCGCGCCCTCTCATGGGTACCTCGCGGACTACGAGGTGACCGCCGAGCTTCCAAGTGATCGCGAATTGCTGGACGTGACGCTCCGGAGCACTCCAGTCCGCGCTGATCCACTTGACCGGTTGCGCACACGCCGGACGGTCCGAAGTGGTCACCTTTCGCGGGAGCTCACAGACAGCGATGTCCGCGGGCTCAGCGCCGCGTTCCCGCAGGAGGCTCTCTTCGTCTCGCCGACCTCGCGGGAAGGCCGCTACCTCGCGGAGGGGACAATCGAAGCCAACCGTGTGCAAGGGCTGAGGGACGAGGCCCAAGGTGAGCTCGCCGACTGGATCCGCTGGACAAACGCGGAAGCGCGGGCGAGACCTGACGGGCTCACACCCGAATCCATGGAGATCTCAGGGCTCGCTGGATGGTACGTGCGCCATTTCATGAATCGTGCCACGGTGCAGGGCACGCGTTTCCGCCAGCAGGGGGTCGACCGCGTCCGAGATCAAGTCGCCAGGTGCGGTGGGTGGATGGTGGTCACAAGTCAGGACAGCACGCTGCCCGCGCTCATCGAGACGGGCCGACGCACGAATCGGATGTGGCTGAACGCTCGCGACCGCTCCATCGCCATCCACCCGATGTCCCAGATGCTCGAAGAGGCGCCGTTCCGAGATCAGATTGGGCGCGAACTCGGCGTCACGGGTCACGTTCAGTTCATCTTGCGGGTTGGATACATAGCGCGATATCCCGATCCTGTGAGTTTGCGCCGGCGGGTCTCATCATTCTTGATTACCTCGTGAGGGGCGCCCATGGACGCAGCGGGGTTGCGCAGAACGGTTCCGCATGCTCAAGGAAACGGCTTCCCTGGTCCGCACCTTCGAGAGCGCCGCGTCAAGTTGAGGGACGGCTGATCTCGGGCAGGACACAATCAACGCGAGAGGGGGAAATGTCACCAAACACCGTGCGATTGAACGTGTGCCGGGCCGGGGATAGAGTCGCAGATAGTGAAAAGGCGGCATTTGCAGGTGCTCTATCATTGCCGGACACCACAATGCGAGATGCAGTGCGTCAGCCGGAATGGGCTTAAGCCCAATCGGCGCGCTGGCGCTGGCGCGTCGCACTGGAAGAGTTCGCGCGGGGCCATGCCGCTGACCGCCACGCGCACCGCCGCTTTGCTATCGCCCTGTGTGCCAGCGACGCGGTGATCACCAATGTCGATTTCAGTCGAACGAAGTAGGAGATTATTTAATGTCGCTCGAACTCATCAACCCCGAGGATCTGCCAATTCCAGAGATGTACACGCAGGTTGTCGTCGCGACGGGATCCAAGCTGGTATTCGTCTCAGGTCAGCAGCCCGAAGACATGCACGGCGAGCTCGTTGGGCATGGTGATTTTGCGGCGCAAGCCCGCCTGACATTCGGCAATCTCGGCCGAGCGCTCAGTGCGGCAGGTGCGCGGCCTGAGCAAGTTTGCAAGATCACAATCTACGTTGTGGATTATAGGCGCGATGAACACGTTCCGATCATAGAAGAAGCGCAGATTTCTCTGTTTGGAGATCACAAACCAGCGAATGTGGTGGTCGGGGTCGCGATAATGTCCCCAGGCTACCTCATAGAGGTCGACGCGATAGCTGTCATTGACGAGGCCATCAGAAGCTAGCGTCGCTACAATGCCATTTTTTCTCTCCGTCAAAAGCCAGCGCTTTGTCAGTCCCATGGGAACGGTGCGCGCCGGAACGCATAGCGGCCCGGTGCGAGGAGGCTGACGACCACGGGCGTCACGATATGGAAGACCCAGAGCTCGCAGCCCACGCTTCCCGTGGGGCTCGAGCGCAAGGAAGTCGGCCCCGTGGACCTGAAACGTGGTGAAGGCGATACTGTCGTCCGGTTTCACTGCACGCTGCCTCCGCCGAAGTGTTCCTTGAACGCGTCTCGAGCCTCGCCGATGAACACGAGCAACTGATCCTCCGGCACACGGACGACGGCAATGCCCTGGCGCTCGGCTTCCGCCGGTAGGATGCTGTTGAACTGCCCGCTCGGGATGAAAAGCGTCTTTGGCAGCTCCTGCTTGTGCGCCTTTGCTTCCTTGAGCAAACGTCGGACTGCTGTCTTCGACGGCTCCGCCTCTCCGGCCGGGACCAGCGTCTCGCCCAAAAGGAAACAGCTCGCGGCGTCCATGAGCGCGATGCAATTGAAGTCACCACTCAATTCGGTCTCAATCGGCAGTTCGTTCAACTGGAACACGAGCCAGGCCTCGTTGACCTCGAATTGATTCGGATGAAGCATCGAGGTTGCGTTCTGTGAAGGCTACTACTCGTTCAGCGGCGGCGCGTTAACGCGATACCGCAGACGGTGGCCTGTGATACTCGTGATTCGTGGTCCACGGCTTTGTGCCGGCCGCTGCACCGAAGGTAGACAGGCGTCTCATTCACCTATCAAAGGAACCGATAAGCCGCGGCAAATCTTGTTCGCCAGGCGATTGGGAATCTCTTGATGCCGGGGTACCGATTCGACGGCTCCTGTCGCCGGGTTGCACCAGAGCGAGTGCGCTTTGCCTTCGCGTTTGAGAAAGCAACCATGCCGCCTCAAATGGCGGAGGAGGTCGCCGGTCTTCACTTCACGGTGACCTTCTCTAGAACGGCATCCTTGGGAAGTCCGCGCAATCCGTCCTCTCGTCGATCCTCCAGAATGAGGGAGATGGCATCCGCTAGGCTCTGCAATGCTTCTTCCTTCGACTTCCCTTGTCCATTCGCCCCCGGTACTTCTGGAGAGTAGGCGATGAACCAATCGTCCTCACGCTCGACCACCGCGGTGAATTCTGCGCTCATGACTCGCTCCAATCGCTAGCTCGTAGTATGGCCCGGTTCGTTCCCGCCTGTCTAACGCCTACGGCGCCTAGGGTTAAGCTGCGGCACACCCGCCGGAGCGCGACCTCGCGACGCCAGCTCGGATCACCTGGGAAGGGGCGCCTGGGTCGTGCCCGTGAAGATGAGATCCGGAAGCGCGCGGTTGAGCGTCTGTCGCCAGCGCCGTTCGAGGTTATTGGATGCCCAGACGATCGTGACGCCGTCGTCGCGAAGGTGAATCAACTGACTGGCGAAGTCGTCCGACCCGCCGCCCTTCTCGATTCGCGCGCGAGACGTGTCCGTTTTCGGGTAAACATGCCACCCGTACGCCTCGTCGGAAGGCGCCGGGGGTGGCAAGAAGAGTCGCGCGCGATACGGATGTGGCACGACTTCGCCTCGCTCCACCGCGACCACCCATCGATAGATATCGCCCACCGTGGTCCAGACGCCCCCGGCTCCGACCGTACCCCAGGTGTAGGGATTCGGCGGCCCCGGCACGGGGCCGGAGGGAGAGCCCACGTAACCCCGCGCGAACGTGGTGTCGGCGGCGGGTACTTCGGTCCGGAATACCGGCGACCGCATGCCTGCAGGCGCGAAGATGTGCTGCCGTAAGTAGTTTTTCGAAGGTCTGTCCCGACGCGACCTCGAGAATCGCCGCGAGCAGCGAGTATCCGGCGTTCGTATAGCGATATCGCTCACCGGGTGGTGATTCGATGGGGGCGTCCTTCATGGCCGCTACGAATGCGTCCCGCGAATCACCGGCCAGTTGCGTCCCGGCGACGGCGAGCCCGGCCGTGTGCAGGGCAAGCTGCTCGACCGTGGCACCGCTCTTCGCGGCTGGGAAGGGGCCGAGGTACTGACCAATCGGAGCGTCGAGTTGAATCTTCCTGGAAGACGCGAGCTGAAGGAGGCTCACGGCCGTGAACATCTTGGTCATCGAGTTCATCTCGAAGCGGGTCTCGGGTCCGTTCCGCACGCGTCGAGGGATGTCCGCGAAGCCGTAGCCCTTGAGTAGCAGGACCTCGCCCTGTCAAACGATCAGGACGGTTCCGGCGAAGCCGTGGGCTTCGTAGGACGTGAGCAAAGAGTCCAGGTCCCGGCCAAGCGGGCCACGCACTTGCTCGGTAGCGAGAGAGTCCGGAGCCACTTGCAGCTGAACCGCCGCGGCCGGCTCACCGGTAACGTTAGCAGCTCTCAGAAGGATCAGGGTGGACAGCGTCGCGAGTACGCTCCGAATCACGGACCGCGCCTCCCGATCCTCCACTCACCGATCCGTGGGTCAGGCGACATCGTGCTACTTTCCAAAGAAGACGTTGGATTGCGACAGGCGCTTCCTGGAGCCCGACTCCGTGCTTGGAGCGATAGAGCCGGACGGCGGAGACCCTGTCGCCCGAGCCGGCGGCGTCGAGGATGGTTTCATCCCGAATCTCCTCGCCTGGGAGCCACTCGCTCGGGGTCAGGAGCCGAAACGTCTTGATCCACGCTCCCTCGTGGCTGACGAACTCGCAAAGACAGAACGCGAGCACTTCAGGGGTGTATGCGATGTAGCTGATCCTGTCGTGTTGTTCGGAGTAGCCACGTTTGGCCTCCGCGAGAGCAATCTGAACGGCTTGATCTCGGGTGAAGCGCTCGACTGGCTCGTCCTTGCCGGAGTCCGATGCCATTTGGTCCCTGGGGCACTTCAACGCTCGTGCTCAGCGGCGTCCGCTGCGGCGCCTCGGGTGGGATTCACGTTGCGGCCCTTCTGTTCCGCCCATTTCAGAAGGCCGTCCAAGGCCGGACAGAGCGCCTGTCCCCAATCGGTCAGCCGGTACTCCACCTTGGGAGGAACTTGCGGATAGAGCTTTCTCGCCACGATGCCGTCTGCCTGCAACCGGCGCAGTTGCTGAGCCAGCATCTTCTGAGAAATGCCCGGGATGAGCCTTTCGAGGTCCGAGTAGCGCTGGACCTTGCCGCCGAAGAGATGAAACAGGATGACGAGCTTCCAGCGCCCCTCGAGGAGTCGAAGCACCTCCTCCACAGAAACGGCCGCCGTATCGGGGGTGTAGACCTTTCTCATGGGTGCGTCACTTACCTTTCCGTGCGTTCTTGACTTCGGTGAGTCTGCGGTGAGAATCCTTGTGCCCATGAGGACCACCGGATATGAGCACGCAACTGCCTGATTCGATCACAACTTTTTTCAAGGTGAGCAACGGCTCCGACGTCTCGGCGCTGAGCCAATGCTTTGCCGAAGGCGCCGTCGTTCGCGACGAAGGCGGCTTGCACCAAGGACATGAGGCCATCGAGACCTGGCTGCGGGACGCTCGGCGCAAGTACGCCTACCGCGTCGAGCCTCTGGACGCCGTTCGGCAGGGCTCCATCGTGAAGGTGCGGGCCAAGGTCGAAGGCGACTTTCCCGGTAGCCCAATCGAGCTCGAACATGTCTTCCGATTGGCCGGCAACAGGATCGAGTCCCTGGAGATCCAAGGATGACGATGAATCTAGAGCTCACGGGTTTGCGGGTGCTCGTCACCGCCGGGACCAAGGGTGTCGGCGGCGCCGTCGTCGGACTCTTTCGCGAGCTCGGGGCCAGGGTGCTCACGACGGCGCGCAGCCGGCCGGACTTCCTGCCGGATGAAGTCTTCGTCGCCGCCGACCTCACGACGGTCGAGGGTTGCCTCACCGTCGCGCGGGCCGTCGAGGACCGGCTCGGGGGAGTGGATGTCATCGTGCACGTGCTGGGCGGCTCTTCGGCGCCGGCGGGCGGCTTCGCTGCTCTCGACGAAGCCGAATGGCACAAGGAGCTGTACCTCAACCTGTTCCCCGCCGTGCGATTGGATCGAGCCTTGTTGCCCGGGATGCTCGCCCAAGGCTCGGGTGTCATCATCCACGTGACATCGATCCAGAATCGGCTTCCGTTGCCGGAGTCTACGACAGCCTATGCGGCGGCGAAAGCGGCCCTCTCGGCCTACAGCAAGAGCCTGTCCAAGGAAGCGGCGCCCAAGGGAGTGCGGGTCGTCCGTGTTTCACCGGGATGGGTCGAGACCGAAGCCTCGGTCGCCTTGGCCGAACGGCTTGCCCGTCAAGCCGGAACCGACTACGAGGGCGGCAAGCAGATCATCATGAGCTCCCTGGGCGGGATTCCGCTGGGACGCCCTTCGAGGCCGATCGAAGTCGCGAACCTCATCGTGTTCCTGGCATCCCCGCGGGCGGCGACCATCACCGGAACGGAATACGTGATCGATGGTGGAAGCGTTCCTGTGGTCTAGAGCGCGCGTTACTTCGAATTCTCCACGAGCCGAATCTTCTGCCTCAACCAGCTTTGACGATGCTCTCATCTCGGGGAGAGCGCGCGCGGCGCTCCTGCAGTCGCAGTTGGCCCATTTGCAGGGCGCCGACGAGATGGCAGCGGCGGTCGGACGACGGGCTCAGTAGCTTATCCGCGGAAGAGCCCCGACCTGGCAAATCAGCATGGCCCTCCTGAAGTTCTCCTTCATCCCAATGGCCGGAACATTCGCATTCATGTCGAGGGTCGCGACGGCGCTTCTTGGCGCTGCGGACGGCTCGCAAGAGACGCTGGCCTCATCGTCGCAGTCTCACATCGAGCGGATTTCCCGGACGGACAGAAAGACTGCCAATGGGCGGCATTCCAGGGATTTTCGGGGTACGATGCAATCCGAGTGACATGCTGTTCGAGCTCACGCATCTCATCGATGCGCTTCCCGGCATGGCCTGGACCGCGCTTCCGGATGGTCGCGCCGAGTTCCTCAATCGACGCTGGCTCGACTACACGGGTTTGACGGCGGAGCAAGCCGCGGATCTGGGCTGGATCGAGGCTATTCATCCGGACGACCGTGAAGGTATTGGCGACTATTGGCGATCCTGCGTGATCTCCGGCATCTCCGGGGACACGGAAGCACGGATGCGCCGCCACGATGGCGCCTATCGGTGGTGCCTGTTTCGGGTCAATCCCGTTCGCGACGCGGCGGGAAACATCTCCAGATGGTTTGGAACCAATATCGACATCGAAGACGGCAAACGGGATGAGGAGTTGCTGCCATCCAACGAACGCAATTTGAGCCTGATCCTCAACACCATTCCTACACACATTTACGTACTGAACACCGAAGGAGCCGTCCAGTATGTAAATCAGGCGGTGATGGATTACACCGGCCTCACTGTGGAGGATGTACAACACGTGATTATCGGGAGCGTGTCATCCACCCGGATGATTTCAAGAGAGTTCGCGAGCCGCGCGCGGAGGGGCTGAGGCGTGGAGCACCATTCAGCACTGAGCAGCGCGTCCTGGGCAACGATGGGCAATATCGCTGGTTCCTGGTGCGCTACAAGCCCTTGCTCGATGAGCACGGACGTATCGTTCGGTGGTACGTGGCCGCATTCGACATCGAGGACCGCAAACGCGCGGTCGATGCTTATGAGCTGCAGCTGCAGCGCGCGGACGCGCTGGCCGAACTCGATCGCGCCAAGACCGCGTTCTTCAGCAACGTCAGCCACGAGTTCCGCACACCGCTG
>DATIBD010000120.1:0-20390 GCA_035457705.1 Vicinamibacteria bacterium | reverse complement strand
CTCACATCTGATACCCACGAAGGTGTCCGATGCGGACGATTATTCGCACTGCGTGCTCACATCTGATACCCACGAAGGAGTCCGATGCGGACGATTGCGCCGGGCTCGCTCCGCTCGCGCAGGGTGGCCGAGTTTTTTCATCACCCTGCTACGTATCGGAGTAGCCCCTGAGCCTCTTCAAATAGGGGTCCAGGAGCGCCGTGATTTGTTCCGCGTCGTCGAAATACAGGCCCGAGATCAGGAAGTAGACGACGCGGTTTCCTTCGCGCGCCACGAAGACGTTTCCGAAAGGCTGCCCTTCGGTGGTCAGGAGACCGAATCGAGACTCGTCGCCCCAGCGGAAGAGGTCGTTTCTCTCGTCAATGGTGACGTCGGAGGTCCCGAATGCGTAGAAGGCGACGCGGGTGCCGCTCCAGTACGAGACGTAGGTCCGGCCAGCATCGGTTTGGCTCGGCTCGAAAGTCAGCGTGTAAGAGAGATAGGGGGCATTCTCGTCTTCGGGTACGTCGTAGGTGTAATCGAGCTCGTAGGATCTGTCGAGGTAGCGCGTCTTGGTCAGCGTTTCCCGCGCGAAGTCGGGAACATAGTCGACCATCCAGTCCGAAACGTGGTCGATGTCGAGGACGAGAGCTTCCTCCTCCGCCGTGGGTGCGAGCACTTCGCCCGTCATGTTGAAAAACAGCCCGAGGGCTACGACGAGAGCCAGAGACGCGATGATGGTCAGCGGAATCAATAAGGTCAGCCACAACCACACGCGGCGTGGCTCGCGGATCGGGGGACGGGCTTCGAGATAGGAGGGATGCGTCGCGCTCATTGGCCTCCTCCAGGCTTCGATTCGTTTTTCTGGGACCCTTCTATTGTAGAAAACGGAAGCCGATTCGAAAAGTCCCCGGTCCCGGCGGCGGGTGCAGCCGTGGAGTCTCTCGACGCAGATCGCCTATGAGTCCGTCTCGACTGTCGACTAATGACGCGAGGCTCCGCCCAAGGGGGGGGAGCCTCGCTTAGAACGGGACGTCGCTGTCGGTCGCTTCGAAGGGCTCGCTCTTGAACTCGGATACGTCGGGAGGCGGCCCCGAATCCCGGGGCGGACGGTCGCCGCCGCCGCGGCCGCCAAGCATCACCATCTGATCCACGCGGATCTCGGTCGTATAGCGCTTGTTGCCGTCCTTGTCCTCCCAGGAGCGCGTCTGCAGTCGGCCCTCCAGATAGACCTGCTGGCCTTTGGTCAGATATTCCTTAGCGATCTCCGCAAGCTTTCCCCAGGCGACGACACGGTGCCATTCGGTACGCTCCTGGCGCTGACCCTGCTGGTCGTTCCAGGATTCTGTCGTGGCGACGTTCAAGTTGGCGACGGGGGCGCCGTCGCGGGTATAGCGAACCTCCGGATCCCTTCCCAGGTTCCCGACCAAAATGACTTTATTGACCCCTCGCATGAATCCTCCCGGGTACTAAGTATTATCGGTTTTCACGGCTTCAAAACGACCTACTGGGGCCGGGGGATTGTCGTCCGCATGAGTGCCTCCAGCCTCCTGCGCGCCACCCGCTCCTGGGGCGAGCGTGGAAACTGATTGATGACGAGCTCGTAGTTGGTCAGCGCCTCCGACATCCGGTTCATCTGCTCCAGCGTCATGGCCTTCTTCAAATAAGCGTCCGGCAGCTTGTTCGAACTGGGGTATTTCCGGATGATGATATCGAACGCCTCGATGGCTCGTTCGAACTGGTTCTGGTTGAGGTAGCATTCCCCGGTCCAGTAATAGGCGTTGTCAGCCAGCTCGCCGCTGCGGTCGAGCTCCAGAACTTCCTTGAACCCGGAGATCGCGAGCGGGTAGCGCCCCTGGGTGTAATCGATGCGAGCCTGGTTGTAGATATCCGTCACGCTGGGCGCCGCGGCGGCGACAGCCGGAGCCGGGGGTTCCTCGGCCGCTTCCACTTCGCCAGCACCCGTTTCCCCGGTTCCCACGTCGACCGGGGGAACTATCAAAGGTTGTTGGCTCGCCCGAATCGAAGCGACTTCCTGCTGCAGGTTTCCGAGTCGCGAATTGGTCTCGTCCACGCGCTCGGAAAGTATGGAGAGATCCTGCTGGATCCTCTCGAGCGTGAGTCGTGAGTCGGCGATTGTCTTCCGCTCGGCGCTGTCCCGCTCACCCGCCTGAGTCCGCAGCGTTTCCATGGCCGCTTCGAGAGCCGACTGCGAGGTTTGAAGCTCCGCGAGCAGCGCCTGGATCTGCCTCAACTCGGAGAGAATAATGTCTTCTTTTTTCTGCGCGGAAGCCACGGAGGCAGCGCCCACGAGCCCGATGGCAATCAAGCACGTCTTCGTCATTTTCCCGTAAGCTCGAAGTGAGCCCGGCGGTTGCGTGCCCAGGCCCCCTCGTCGTGCCCGGGGTCGAGGGGAAACTCTTTCCCGTAGCTGATCGACTTCAGCCGCCCCGATTGGATGCCGAGGCTGACGAGGTAACCGAATACGGCGCTCGCCCGCCGTTCTCCCAGAGCCAGATTGTACTCGACCGTGCCCCGTTCGTCACAATGGCCCTCGATGAGCAGGGTGACATTGGGGTAGCGCGTCGAGAGCCATTCGGCGTGTCGATCGAGAGTCGCCCGCGCAGCGTCGCTTAGGACTGCACTGTCGTACTCGAACCGAACGTCCTCGAGCGGCGGATTCTCGTTGATCTGTTCGAGCGTTCGTCCGTGGATGTTGTCGGGATCGCCGAGGGAAAGGAGCGAATCGTCGGAGGCGCCTTCGTCGATTCGGTTGACGTCGCCCGGCGTTGCCACCGGTCGCGGAGCCGCGGTCGACCGAGGCGGTCCCGACGTGGTTGCTGCAGGCCGGTCCGATTTGCCGCCGCACCCTGCCATCCCACCAAGCGCCAGGAGGGCCGCGAGCGACACGAGTGCCGTCATTTTCATTCGCATCGTTCCTCCATTCGGGCGCGCTCGAGCCTCATGAGTCCTGCCCCGCGATGGGCCCCCAGTTGGGCGTGGTGTTGTTGCCGTCTCGGGTGAGCTGCCGCAGATTGCTTCCGTCGCGGTTCATGGTAAACACCTGGCTGCTGCCCGTTCTCGTGGACGTGAATACCAAATGGAGCCCGTTGGGAGACCACTCCGGGCTCTCGTTGCTTCCACGGCCGGTCGTGAGCTGCCGGACCTGATTCGTCTGGAAGTCGTAGACCACGATGTCAAAGGGTCCGCGCTCGATCCGGGATGCGAAGGCGATCTCGCTATACTCGCGCGAGGGGGACCAGCTCGGACCGTCGTTGTAGCTGCCCTGGTAAGAGATTCGCCGCAAGTTCAATCCCTCTCTGTCCATCGCATAGATCTGTGGAGTGCCGGTGCGATCCGAAGTGAAGGCGATCTCGGTTCCGGTGGGCGACCAGCACGGCGCCGTGTCGATCGACGGGTGATCCGTAAGACGCCGAACGTCTCCTCCGTCGGCGTTGGCGATATAGATCTCGGAGTTTCCGTCGCGGGTCGAGGTAAAAGCGATGTGCTTGCCATCGGGAGACCAGGCGGGGGAGAACGTCATTCCGTCGCCGGCCGCGATGTTGTCGCCCCGTCCCTCGTACAGGAAGGCACGAAAGAGCGATGGGGTTCCCGTACGGTAGGAGATGTAGGCGAGCGCCTGCCCGTCGGGTGACCACGTGGGTGTCAAGTTCAACGAGCGGTTCGCGGTGATCGGCTTCTGGGCGAAGCCGTCGTAGTCCATGATGTAGATCTCCTTGCTGTTCTCTCCGCGACGGTCGCTCGCGAAGGCGAGCTTCGTCTGATTGACTCCGCGATAGTTGCCGGCTTGAAGCAGGATGTCATCGGCGATGCGGTGTGCCATCCGGCGCGACGCCGTCAGCGGTCCTTCGTACCTCTTGCCGAAGACCATCTCCTGAGCGAGGATTGCGTAGATTCGCACTTCGGAAATCAGGCGTCCTTCCCGCGCCTCGACGACTCCCCGGACGAGGATGTCAGCCCCGATCGACTCCCACTGGTAGAAATCAGGCTTCCTCGGATCGGAGGATCCCTGGGCGATCGAATAGTTCCGCTTGGGCACGAGACGATAGACCGATGCGAAATCCATGTCGTTCCACACGACCTCGGAGATCGTCTTGCCCGACTCGGTGGCATCGCTCGTGAGAATCTCGAAATCGGGAATGGCCATGGCGACGGATCGTCCCGGCCGTTCGAGGTTTAAGAACCAGTCCCCGCTCGAGGGCTGTGCGAGCGTTTGCTCCTGCAATCCCGCGCTCGAATGGACGGATCCCGAGAGATAGGCCGTGGCGAAGGCAATCGCCCCGACGGTGGTGAACGCTCTGTACAAGTGTTTCATGGTGTTCTCATGGTTGATCCGAGTAGGTGAAACGAAGATGGACGCCGACCTGATCCCTCGGGTAGGAGTTGGGCAGGGGAGGGAGCGGCTCGGAGAGCACGACGGCACGCAGGGAAGATCGGTCCAGGATCGGCACACCGCTCGACGTTTCGACCTCGGCGTCGAGGACACTTCCATCCCTCCCGATCGTGAACCGAATGACGACGACCGCCGTGCCACGGACGGCGGTGCGCTGCCAGTGCTGGTGGATCTTGGCGAGCATCTGGCGAACGTAATAGGCGTACTCGAAGTCCTGGTCGAACGCGGAGCCTCCCCCCGTTCCGCCGAGGCCGAGGCCCGGAGGAGCCGCCGTTCTCAACTGGGCCGACTCCGCGCTGGCCGCGTCTTGGCCGCGTAGTCCGGAATCCTGAGCCGGTTTGCGATCGGGTGTGCGTCGCACGGGCGCGTCGGGAAGGGGAAGCTCCTCGCGTTGCTCAACTGTAGGTCGCACGACTTTCGGCTCGGGCTCCGGCTCGGGCTCTGGCTCGGGCGTCTTCGGTGCGGGAGGCTCTGGAGTTTCCTTTGGCGGTCCGCCGCCCATTTCCGGATTCGGTCCTGAATCGCCCAGGCTCACGTTGATGAACGTACCCACGGGAACCGGAAGCTCTCCGCGGGTGGGTTGAAAGCTCGCCGCCACGCCGGCGAGAACGAGCACGGAAACGTGCGCCACCAGTGACCAGCCGAGCATCCTCTTGAAACCGTCGTTGGAAGAGCTGGTTCTCGGTCTCATCGTGCGCCACGCTCTTCTGGATAGATGTAGGCCAGGCCAACGGTGTCGATGCCCGCCCGTTTCATGATGTCCATCACCCGAATGATTTCCCTGTATTGTAGCGTTTCGTCCGCTCTGAGGTAGGCGAGACGAAGGCCTTCGACCTCCACCCGCATCTTGAGCTGTTCTTCCAGAAGATCGACGTTGACCGCGCGGTCATTGATGAAGGTGCGTCCCTGGGCGTCCAGCGTCACCACGGTGCGCTCGGCGGCATCGGGCTGCCGCATCGTCGCCGACGGCAGGCTGACGTCCATGGCGCGCATCAGCATCGGCGCGGTGATCATAAAGATGACAAGGAGCACCAGCATCACGTCGACCAACGGCGTGACGTTGATCTCGGAAAGGGCCCCGTTCGTCCCTTGCCCGCCACGGCGAGCCACGAGGATCGATGTTGCCGAGCCCCCGATGGAGGGACTCCGGCTCGTACCCTCTCTGCCAGAAATGCCTCCGCCCATGGGCTCAGGTGAAGTTTCGCTCGATGACGCTCAAATACTCGAGCGCGAAATCGTCCATCTGGATAGAGAGCCGCTTCACCCACGTCAAGTAATAGTTGTAGAAGATGACAGCGGGGATGGCCGCGGCGAGCCCGGCGGCCGTCGCGATGAGCGCTTCGCTGACGCCCGGAGCCACCACGCTGATGTTGGCCGACTGCACCGCGCCGATCCGCTGGAACGCGTTCATGATGCCCCAGACCGTTCCGAACAGCCCGATGAAGGGCGTCGAGCTTCCCGTCGTCGCCAAAAACGTGAGTCTGCGCTCGAGCTTGAGCACTTCCGCGTTCGTCGCCCGCACGAGCGAGCGGGCGACGCTCTCGAGATTCTGAATCCGTGGCTCTCGTTGTTCTCGACCGCCTTTGGGCTTGAGCTGATAGTTGAGCTCGTTGTACCCGGAAAGAAACAGGCCTACCAGCGGACTCATCCGCAGCTGATGGCAAACCGCGTGTACCTCGGAGAACTTCTTGCTGCGCCGAAAGATCTCGAGAAAAGCATCGGAATGCGATTCCGCGCGCCGAAGCGACGTCCACTTGCCGAAGATGATTGCCCACGAGACGAGAGAGAAGACGAACAGGATGGCCAGAACGGCAATCGAGACCGGCCCCGAGTGAGCCACGAGCGCGAACGGGTCGAGGGATGGGGCCGTCTGGATCGAGGTCGTACCGATATCCTGCAAGTGCCGAGCGCTCGCTGTCCTGCGAACAGGACAAAAATTAACTGCTATACAAGATAATGTTAGCCGCGGCCACGCTACCACGAGAACTTGGGGTGTGTCAACGAATTCGGTTTGTGCCGGCGCGAGGGAGGTCGGTGTGGTATACGTGATCCGTGCTCCGGTGGATTCGCGTCCAGAACGTGGCCGTCATCGAGCGCCTGGAGATCGATTTCGAGCCGGGGCTGAACCTCATCACAGGTGAAACGGGCGCGGGAAAATCCATCCTCATCGACGCCCTCGGGCTGGTTCTCGGCTCGCGCGTCACGAGCGACATCATTCGTACCGGTTCAGATCGAGCCATCGTCGAGGCTTCGTTCGAAGTGGCATCCGTGCCCGAGGCACTGGCGTCACGGCTCGAGAGCGCGGGGGTCGAGGTGGACGAGGAGGTCGTCGTTCGTCGGGAGCTCACGTCCGCCGGCCGTGGAAAGATTTCGGTCAACGGCGTCGCGGCGCCTCGGCAGCTGCTCCGGGACCTCGCCCCGTTTCTTGCCGACATTCACGGCCAGGGAGAGAACTCGAGCCTTCTCAGACCGGGTGCGGGGCTCGAGCTTCTCGATCGGTTCGGCGGAATGGAGGTCCTCGCCGAGAGCGTTCGCGACAGCTCGCGGGAGGTCCGGCGGTTCGAGGGAGACCTCGCGGAAAGCGAGCGCACGGGCAAGGAGCGTGAGCTGCGGCGACGCGAGCTCGTTCACGAGCTTTCCGAGCTCGATGGCGCGCTGCTCCGGAGCGACGAAGACGAGGAGCTCGCCGCGGAAAGAAAGCTCGTCTCTCACGCCGAGAAGCTCAGGACGTTCGCCGACGAGGTCTACGCGGAGCTCTATGACGAAGAGGGAGCCGCCATCCCGCGACTCGCTCGAGTCTGGAGCCGGGTGGAATCGCTGGGAGAGATCGATCCTCGCTGGAACGCGTACTCCGCCGAGCGGGCAGCGGTCATGAGTCAGCTCGAAGACCTCGCCTTCTACGCTCGCGATTACTCGCAGGAGATCGACGTGATGCCGGGCCGCCTCGACGAGATCGAAGCCCGGCTATCGGTTCTCGAACGCATCAAGAGAAAGTATGGTGGAGATTTGACGTCCGCGATCTCGCGACGCGACGCTTCACGCGCGGAGCTCGAGGCGATCGACTCGTCCGACGATCGACGCGATCAGATTGGTGAGAAGCTCGAGCGCGCACGCGCCCGCTACCGTGAGATGGCGATAGAGCTGACCCGCATGCGCCGCAACGCCGCGAAAGAGCTCGAGCGAGCCGTCAAGAAAGAGCTCCCGAGCCTGGCTTTGCCCAAAGCGCGCTTCGTGCTCGAGCTTCGGACGGACGAGACGTCGTGGGGCGAGACCGGGCTCGATCAGTTGGAGATGCTCTTTTCCGGCAACACGGGGGAGGAGCCACGGCCGCTGGCGCGGACGGCGTCTGGGGGAGAGCTCTCCCGGTTCATGCTCGCTCTGAAATCGGTGGCCGCCAAGGACGCTTCGAGCAAAACGCTCGTCTTCGACGAGGTGGACGCTGGAATTGGTGGGCGGGTAGCTGATGCGGTGGGGGAGAAGCTTCTGGAGCTTGCGGCGGTTCACCAGGTCATCTGCGTCACGCACCTTCCGCAAATCGCGAGCTTCGCCCCGGCGCATTATCGGATTGCTAAGATAGAACGGAAGGGCCGGACCGAGACGGAAGTCACGCGACTCGACATGGATGGTAGAGTCGGTGAGCTTGCCCGGATGATGGCTGGCGCCGTCGTGACCGAGAGCGCTCGGGAGCATGCGAGACAGCTGTTGAACAGGAAGAGGACAAACGTCCGTGTTTGAGCCGAACGCCAAGTTCTTCGTCGAGACCTGGGGCTGCCAAATGAACGTTCATGACAGCGAGAAGCTGTGTGGAAGCCTCAGGCGTCTCGGTTTGAAGCCGACGCCAACGGAGAACGAGGCCGACGTCGTCATTCTGAACACCTGCAGCGTTCGCGAGAAAGCGCAGGACAAGGTCTTTCATCGCCTCCGGAACCTCGGCCGCATGAAGAAAAGACGTGCCGTGGTGGTTGGCGTGGCCGGCTGCGTCGCCCAGCAGGAGGGCGCGGCGATCTTCGAGCGCGCCCCCGAGGTCGACTTCGTTCTCGGTACGCAGAGCCTGGTTCAGCTTCCCGAGGTCCTGGCGACCGTCGTCGGCAAAAGCGAGAAGGTCGTCGAGATCGGAAGGCATCCCGAGAACCTCGACATCACTCCCGATCAGATTGAGCGCGTGGCAGGCGTCAAGGCCTACGTAACCATCATGGAAGGATGTGACAACTTCTGCACTTTTTGCATCGTTCCCTTCACGCGTGGTCGCGAGCGGTGTCGCCCAATCCACCACATCGTTCGCGAAGTGCAAGCCCTGGCCGACGCCGGGTTCCGGGAAGTGCAGCTTCTGGGGCAGAACGTCAACTCCTATCGAGATCCGGATGACGGGAGCTCGTTCGAGGCGTTGATCGACGCCGTGCACGAGGTCGAGGGTCTCTGGCGCATTCGTTTCACGAGCCCCCACCCGAAAGACTTCGGGGAGCCGCTGATGCTCCGATTCCGGGACCTGTCCAAGCTATGCCCGCACATGCACCTCCCGGCGCAGTCCGGATCGACCACCGTTCTCGAGCGGATGAAGCGCGGCTACACACGAGGGGAGTTCCTTGAAAAAGTCGAACGCGCGAGAGCTCTGGTTCCGGATCTCGGTCTCTCGACGGACCTCATCGTGGGGTTCCCCGGAGAAACCGACGACGAGTTCGACGAGACGCTCACTCTCATCGACACGGTCGCTTTCGACAGCATCTATTCGTTCAAGTACTCCGAGCGTCCGTACACGTTCGCTTCGCGAGAACAACCCGATGACGTATCTGAGGGGGTCAAGAGCGAGCGTCTTTCGGTGCTTCAGGAACATCAGAGGCGGATCCAGATCCGCAAGAACCGAGCGCTCGTCGGCAGGACCGTGGATGTCCTCGTAGAAGGGGAGAGCAGGAAAGATCCCCGTGCCCTGTCGGGGCGAAGCGCCGACAATCGGATAGTGAACTTTTTCGGAGAGCCCGGCCTGGCTGGAAAACTGACTCACGTTTCCATTACCCACGCCGGTCCGAACAGTCTGTTTGGTGAATTGCCCTCTGATGTGCGATTCTGATTGTGTGAGAGCGATGGCAAAAAAACCACTAAATACATTGACAACGTCGGAGCACACCCCTATATTTGGTGTCGGTCGTTGTCGGGTGTGAAAAGGGGTCCTTCCATGGAAATCGAGATGACCATCAAGGGTTTGATGATCGATCCGATCACCAACATGCCGATTGTCATTTTGAAGGACAAGGAGGGCGATCGGGTACTGCCGATCTGGGTAGGTGTCTTCGAGGCGAACGCCATCGCGCTTCAGATCGAGAACATCCCTACGCCGCGACCGATGACACATGACCTGCTCAAGAACATCCTCAGTGAGATTCGAGCGGACGTCCAGAGAATCGTCGTGAGCGATTTACGCGACAACACGTTCTACGCGATGATCTACCTTGACCGCGCCGGCGAGACCATCGCCATCGACGCGCGCCCGAGCGACGCCATCGCTCTGGCGCTTCGCACCAAATCGCCCATTTATGTCGAGGATTCCGTCGTCGAGAACGCGAAAGGACTGGATCTCACGAAGGAGACGACGGACTCCGAAAGACTGCAGAAGTGGTTGGAAGGCCTCAATCCAGACGACCTCGGCAAATACAAGATGTAGTCGAGGCGGCTCAGTTCGCCTGGACGCATCTCCTCGAAGGCAAAACCTCCCTCGTAACCGATCTTCGATTGTTTGACCTCGTTATTTGCGACCCGACGTCGCAAGCGGAGTAGAACTGTCTTGGCTATCGTCATTACTATCGCAAATCAAAAGGGTGGCGTGGGTAAGACCACGACGGCCATCAACCTCGCTGCGGCCCTCGCCGCCAAGAGGAAGAAAACCCTCCTCGTCGATATGGATCCGCAGGGGAACTCAACGATCTCGTTTCTCGACGACGTGAGAATCGAGGGCTCGGTCTACGACGTCCTCGTCGACTCGAGCGTCAGCATGAAGGACATATCGTATCCGACCGCTGTAGCCGATCTCGTGCTCGTGCCCTCGCGGATCTCCCTCGCGAAGTTGGAGAGCAAGCTCATCGGAGAGTTCGACGGTCACTTTCGGTTGAGAGACCGGCTCGAGGCCGTTCGGTCGTTGTACGACTTCATCATCATCGATACACCACCGACACTCGGACTCATCACGGTCAATGCGCTTGTCGCGGCGACTCACCTCTTGATTCCGATTCAGTCGTCGTATTACGCGCTCGAGGGCACGGATGATCTGCTGGAGACCCTCGACAAAGTGAAATCGCGTCCCAACCCGGAGCTTCAAGTACTCGGCGTATTGATCACGTTGCACGACAAGCGAACCACGCTCTCCCGCGACGTGGCCGAGAAAATTCAGGAATCGTTTGGCGACAAGGTCTTCAAGACGATCATCAGCAAGAGCATTCGTCTTGAAGAAAGCCCGGCGTACAAGGAGTCCATTTTCAGCTTCGCTCCGCATTCGAGCGGTGCGTTCGAGTATTACAGCCTTTCCGAAGAGGTGATGGCACGTGTCTAAGAGAGCAGGATTGCCCAGCACGATCAAGCTGCGAAACGATGCGCATTTCGTGGAGGAGCTCGACTCCCGTCGCTGGGCAACGATCGGCAGAATGATCCCGATCGAGGAAATCGATCCCAACCCCAACCAGCCTCGCCAGCAAATGGGCGATCTTTCGGAGCTGACCGCATCGATTCGAGAGAAGGGGATTCTGGAGCCTCTGATCGTCCGCGGGTACCAGGGACACTACCAGATCATTTCGGGAGAGCGACGATACCAGGCGGCGCTTCAAGCCGGTCTTACAGAGTTACCCTGTGTTCTTCGGGACGTCGACGATCAGGAAACGATCGAGCTCGCACTCGTGGAGAACATCCAGAGAAAGGATCTCACCCCGTTCGAAGAGGCCGAGGCATTTGGGATGCTGGTGAATCAACATGGCTATACTCATGAGGCACTCGCTTCGCGGATCGGGAAATCCCGAACGAGCGTCACCGAATCTCTTAGCCTGAACTCGATGCCCGAGGACATCAAGAATCTTTGTCGGCTCGCCGACATAACCTCTAAGTCATTGTTATTACAGGTAGTTAGACAAGACAGCCCCCAAAAAATGGCCGCGCTCGTCGAGAAAATCTCTGCGGGCCAGCTCAACCGCGATCAAGCGCGACGCAGCACCCGAAAACCACAGCGGGGTCGGCCCAAGAACTTCGTGTTTCGTTACGGTGAGCGTAGTACTCCCTTTCGCCTCCAGATGACGTTTCGAAGAAGCGAGGTCGAGCGCGGTGACGTTATCCTTGCCCTTCGGCAACTTCTATCCGAGCTCGAGGCAGGTGACGGGCCCTTGTGATTTTCCACAGGGTTTTCCGTTTTCTGGCAGTTAGCCTGTGGAATTCTTGTTGACATACTATTGCCAAGCTGATACCGTCCCGCCTGCGTCACTTGGGGTTGTGGCCATAAGTCGTTTATCCCTCGACATCTGGCCCAGCGAACCGAACAAATAAGCTCGAGCCGAGCGCCGCTCCGGCAAAAAACCAAGAATGTATCTCGATTTGGGGAAGGAGGCTCCAAATGGCCTATCGAGGTAGATCTCTCAGAGCAATGCGCGAGTCCAAACAAATTCAACTGCGTCACATATCCAACGAGACCCGGATCGGCATGGCTTACCTCGAAGACTTGGAGACGGAGCGGTTCGACCGATTTCCTGGCAAGTTCTATTTCAGGAGCTTCTCCAGGGCCTACGCCCGGTCATTGGGCCTCGACCCCAACGAGGTCACGATGGATTTGTCCGTGGCCTATGAGCAGTGGTCGGGTGAAAGGACCGCGCCGCCCAACGGCAAGACCGCGCATCTCGATGAAGACGGATTCCTGAACCGCCTCAGCGGTCTCATCCGTCGGGTTCAAGAGGGTCTAGCGTAAAGCGCCGCGTCCACAGTCGCCTGCGTGGCGTGTGTTATATTGCCGGTGTGGCCGCGCGCAGCACCGTCCTCACGTTTTTCTCTTTCCTTCTTGGCGCAGGCATCGCGTTCGGTCGCGTGGAAATCGGTCAGCCGGCACCAGATTTCGAGCTGAAGGATGCGAAAGGGAACACCTACCGGCTTTCCGACTATCGGGGCGAGAAGGCCGTCGTGCTGGAGTTTTTTCGAAGCGGTGACTGGTGACCCTACTGCAAGAAGCAGCTCGGCGAGCTGCAGAAGGCCCGCGCCGCGATCGAGTCCCAGGGGGCGGTGATCCTGGCGATCTCGAAATACGATGCCGCCGAGACAGCTCGATGGCTCGAGTCCAACGACTGGAGCTATCCAATTCTTTCCGGCGGCGCCGAAGTGATCGAACGATACGGGCTAACGAATCCCAATGCCAAGCGGGAAGAACGGCGGGGGATTCCCCATCCGACGACAATCATCGTCGACCGCGACGGCGTGACGCGCTTCGTCAACGTTTGGGTGAATTATCGTGAACGCACGTCGCCCGAGACCATCATCGAGGAGCTGAAGAAACTACATGATTGACGCTAGCCTGATCGTGCTCGCAGTGATATGGAGCCAGTTCGCGGAAAGAATCGAGATTCCGGATTGGGAGACCTCGGTCCGCTTCGAGCTGGTCGCTTCCCAGGAGCCGGTACGGCCGGGTGATTCGCTGGAGCTCGGACTCGTTGCGGATATCAAACCCGGCTATCACCTGTATGGGCCCGAGGAACGAGAGCCCAGCCGGACGAAAGTGGTCGTTGTAACCGAAGAGCTCGAGTCGGCGGCGCCGATTTACCCACCCGTGATTCGGCGTGATCTGGAGGGCCTCGGCGCGTACGACCTCTACGAGGGAAGGATCGCGATCCGGGTGCCCGTCAAGGTGACGAGCGAAAGAGAAGCGGGCGAGCTCGAGGCGGCGGTCGAGGTGAGCTACCAGGTGTGTACCGACTTTGCCTGCAGCGCACCCACGACCGACGTCATTTCGGTTTCCTTGCCGCGCGCCAAAGCGGGAGCGAGCGTCAAGAAGCTTCACCCAGACATTTTCAAAGCCAAATAATCGTTCTGTGACCGTAGATTCCGAGCAATATCTCAAGTAAACTATATTCAAGTTTTACTTTAACTTCCTTTATGTAAATGCCTGATCCGGGGCTACGGCTTCCCGTTTTTTTGGCGCCGGAATCTGAAGAGCCTGGGAAACGATCGTGGCGAGCCCTCTCCCTGGTTGTTGCCGCTTTGGTAACTGTTGGGGGACTCGCAACCGCGCTGATCCTGGGAACTCTTGGATACGACATTCGGCGATCCAACATGCACGAAGCTCGCCTGAAGGGGATCCTGGTGCAAACGCCCACCGTGTATCAGGTCACGGAGGGCTTGAAGGAAAAAGCGCCGCTCGCCGCCATCGTGGAGTCTGGAAGCGACCTCGATGACGTCGTGGCTCGCTGGGGTGGCTCGCAGGCGGACTTGATTCGGGAAAAAGCTCGGCACTGGCCGCAGCTGCGGGTTTACGCCGCGGGAGACATGATGTACTTCATCTATTTCGACGCCGAAGACGTCATGAGAGACTATCTATACGTCACCAAGTGAAAGGAAGAGCGATGTCCAAGCTGATTCATACCTCGAGGATTCGTATCGAGAAGGACAAGGGACCGAAGCGTCGCGCCTACATCGAGGGTTTCGATACCCCCGTCACCTTCGGGGTCCACTCGAACATCAAGAACTTCTATGGAATCGAGCCCGAGGAGGAGCACCCGGCGACTCTCGACTACATGGTTGCCGCCGTCGGAGGATGAATGACGGGTACTCTCGGGCGCGCGCTGGAAGTGCGCGGAATTCCAAGCTATCCCGACAAGCTCTCGTCGACGGTCGAGGGGGATATCGAGGACTTGGACGGCATCATGAGAATCACCAAGGTTCGGATTCACTATCGCATCAAGATTCCCGCGGGAAAGAAAGAAGAAGCCAATCGAGCGCTGTCGGTCCACGAGCGGGGCTGCCCGGCGGCGATGACGGTCAAGGGCTGCGTGGACATCAAGTGGACGGCGGAGCTCGAGGATGACTGAGGTCACGCTGCGCGATGTCATGCGCGCTTTCCCGCAGGGAGTGGTCGTCGTCACCGCACAGAGCGAGGAGGGTCCTCGGGGAATTACCGTGAGCTCGTTCACCTCGGTGAGCCTGACTCCACCCCGCGTCGTCATTTGCATCATGACGGACGCTCGGGCACACGATGCCATCGACCGCGGGGGCTTCGTCGTCAATATTCTGTCCGAGCGTCAGGGCTCGCTCTCCGATCATTTCGCCACCCCGAATCTCACCTCGGAGCAGCAATTCGAGGGGCTGTCGCGCCGGGGCCTCTACCTGGATGGTTGTCTCGGCTATCTGGGTTGTCGCGTCGTGGAACGGCTCGTCCAGGGGACTCACACTCTGTTCGTGGGGGAGGTCGAAACATGCTCGCTCGGAGCCGAGGGTGGACCGCTCGTTTTCTGTGGGCGTGAATACTGGGGTCTTGGTGAAAACGTCTTCACAAGGAGTTGAGGTCCGTGAATCAGCTGTTGGATAGCCTGACTTTCGAGCCGTCCGGTGGGTGTTTGTCCCTTCAGAGCGCGCGTTATTTCATCGTTCGGCCAACGCTCCTCGTCGATCTCCAGAAGAGCATCGAAGCCCTGCTCGGTCACGAAGCCGGGCAGATCATGGCCCAAACGGCCGCCATCGAAGGCGCGTCCCTGGCGGGTCGCTATCGTGACGCTTTCGGCTACTCCTCGGAACAAGTGATCGGCTCCGTTGCCTTCATGCTCTCTGAGCTGGGTTGGGGTGCCGTCAGCGTCGAGATGACGAATCTCGAAGGTCGGGAGATGGTGTTCAAGGTCATGGAATCTCCGTTCGCCGAACCATACGGCCCTTCCACACAGCCCGTGTGCCACCTGCTGCTCGGAACGTTCCAAGGCATCGCCATGACGATCTTCGAATCGGAAGCGACGGGAATGGAAGTGCAATGTCTGGCAAAAGGGGACAGCTGCTGCCGGTTCGTCGTCAGCGCGTGAGATGGGAAGCTCTCAGCTCGCCTGAATCTGCTCCTCGAGGTAGGCGACCACGCGGTTCCGGTAGACGTCACGCAGCTCGGTGAATTCCACGCCGAGCTGGAACTTCGTCTCGTTGCGACCGAGGACCCACGCCTCGCAGTGGCGAACGATACCTCGGGCTTGAACCTCTCCCTGGGGCAAGGCGAAGACGAAGTCGTACACCTGGTCGAACTCGAGAGGGAAGTCGAGGCGGAAGAGCCCCCCGAACAGGCTCAGGTTCAAGATATCTAGCTCCACCAGTTTCGTCAGCTCGGCGTGTTTTCCGAGGAACACTCTTGGCTGCCGCCGCCTCTCGTGGCGCAGCTGCTCGTGAATCAAGGCCGCAATCTGCTCGCGCGTCTCGGGGGCCATGTGAACGAAGCGAACACCGGCATGAAACCGCCCGTCATCGGAACGCGTCGAGCGCATCACCACGGCGCCCAGAGACACGGGTTTTCGGTTGAGGGACACCTCGAGCGTCAGGCGTGAGGACTTTTCGAGGGGCCTCGGCGTTTCAATGAGAGCCCCCGTCGGGCTCAGATCGACGATGCGAACCCGGCTTCCGTACCGCGTATGTCCGTCGACGCGCACCTTCGGCGTCACCCTGGTAGCTCGTCGCGTACGTTCCATCTTATTGATTCTACCTTCCAAAATGCGATGTTCCTAGCGTGTTAGAATCCAACGCGTGAGTTTTCTCGAGACACAGGAAGAAACGCGGCGCGGGCGAGGCCCGTTCGTCGCAGTTACGCTCATCGTGCTCGTCGGGCTCGGAGCCCTCGGGTACTGGTTTTTCGCGCGTCCGCTGGCGCCTTCAACAGCCCCAGAACCGTCACGGCCTCCGGCCACCGCGGAGGAACCCGAGCCCGAGCCGGAGGTGGTGGAGCCCGCTCCCGCCGTCTCGGTGGGTTCGATCTCCATCCGCTCCAGCGAGGCTGGCGCCTCGGTCTTCATCGACGGTGAGCGCGTCGGTTCGGCGCCGTTCGAGCGCGATGAGTTCGCCATTGGCCAGTACGAGGTTCGCGTGGAGAAGGAAGGATACAAACCGTTCGTCGAAACGCTTCGAGTGCGACCCGGCCGCCATGCCGACCTCCACGCCTCGCTGGACTTGCTCCCGCCAAGCCTTCGGATCGTGAGCGACATACCCGGTGCGACGGTCTTCCTCGACCGCCAGTACGTCGGCACGACTCCGGTGGACGTCAACGAAGTGGAAGTCGGCTCGCACCAGCTCACGGTCTCCGCCGAGGGCTTCGATATGCACGTCGAGACCATCGAGGTCACAACCGGCCGCAACGAGGTAAACGTGAGGTTCGAAGCGGCCGCCGCCTCGCTCGACCTGTCGATCGCCGTGACTCACAAGCACCGGTTCGGCTCGTGTGAGGGGATGCTCCGTGCTGACGCCAGCGGATTGCTTTATGAGACCGACAACGAGAACGACCGCTTTCGCACCGCATTCGGCGAGCTCGAACGCTTCGAAGTCGACTACATCGACAAGAACTTGAACGTCAAAGCCCGCAGCGGCAGGAACTTCAACTTCACCGACAAGAGCGGCAACGCCGACGCACTGTTCGTTTTCCACCGGCAGGTCCAGGAGTTCCGAGAGAAGCCCTGACGAGCTCCTGGGCCGAGCTCCGGAGCTCACAACCTGACAAGTCGCCGGTTTCTGGTATCATTGGCCCGTGAGCGCAGCCCATACGGCCCTCGATGAGCTCCTCGAGCCGCTTGGCGACTGTCTGACGGTCGAGGTAGCGGAGCGATTGTCGGCGCTGCGAGCGCCAGCATCCGTTCAGGCACGCATCGAAGATCTCGCCCGAAAGTCCGAGGAAGGCCAACTCTCCGACCCTGAGCGTGAGGAATACGAAGCGCTCGTGTCCGCGGGGAACTTCATAGCGATTCTCCAATCCAAGGCCCGTCGAGTTCTCAAAGACCGTCCGGCCTGATGGACCCCGCCCTGAGGCGGCTCGTCCGGGATCGGGCCGGGCACCGCTGCGGCCCATGCACCGAATCGACAGTGGTCAACGAGCTGGCAGGCAAGGGATGAAGATTCTCCGGGACTTCCAGGGGCTCGCAATCCGACTGACCGACGAGCGCCTCGCTCATATTCTCGAGCATCCAGAGATGGCGGGAATGGAGCCGGCGATCGAGGTGACGCTCCTGAGGCCGGAGCGAGTCGTGGAATCCTTCAGCGATCCTGCGGCGCGCCTGTATTATCGGTTCTACGTGGGCACACAGGTGGGCGACAAGTATCTCTGCGTAATCGTCAAGGTGAGAGAGACGGATGCTTTCGTCCTTACCGCGTATCTCACCGACAAGATCAAAAGAGGAGTCCAGCTATGGCCGAAAGAAAACTGAGGGTCTGGTACGACGCCGAGGGCGACTACCTGGAGGTCATCTTTGACCAGAAGCCGGGGTACTTTCGCGAGACCGAGAACGATCACGTGATGGAAAAGGTGGATGAGACGGGGAACGTCCTTGGCTTCTCCGTGCTGCGCGTGAGCGCTCTCAAGGAAAAGCCGCTTGACGTCGCGCTCTGAGCGGAGAAAGAACAGGCGACTCGACGCGGTGGCTGGGCACCGCTGGCGGCCTCTTGTCCGTATGTACACATGTGCATACAATGGACGGGTGACGAAGGAGTACGATTTCAGTCGAGGCAAGAAAGGCGCCGTCATCAAGACGCCGCCGGGCAAGACTCGGATCACGATTCGAATCGATGACGAAGTACTTCAGTGGTTTCGTGACCAGGTCCACCACGCAGGGGGCGGCAACTACCAGACCCTCATCAATTCCGCGTTGCGACAGCATATCGACGGACGAGAGCAAAGCTTGAAGTCGACCCTGCGGAGTGTTGTTCGGGAGGAGCTCGCTCGCTACCGCAAGAAGATTTCGGAGGCTGAGTGACCAATTGATCTTGGGTCGGTTTCCGAGCAGCCGGTCCGGCCGCCAACAACAAGACGGGACACCGTCGGAATAAGCGCCCGGGCTTCTGAACGACCTCAAAGTATGCCGCTGAAACCAGCGGGGCACCTGGGTGGATCCACTTCGGAAAGAGGCAATCGCATCTCTCTAGTAGGCACAGAGGGGCGGTCTTTCATCGTGGATGGACAGCACCGAATCCGCAATAACAGAGCTCATCACTCCCCAGATAATCCGCCGAAGTAGAAGTCATTGGTTGCTGGGTCGACGGCGAAACGTGTTCGCTCGAGGAAACCCGAGTAGCCCAGGAAATTGCCGTACGTCCAGTCTCGGGAGACAAATAGGGTGGCGTCGATCTCGCATGACTGACCTTCGTCAGCCACGAGAGTCAAAGAAGATCGGATGAGCTTTCCTCGGACGGTACCGATTCGCGTTGAAAGGCTAACGCTGGGCCCCGGCTGTGTTAGGAAGCCAAGGGCTTCCGCGATATCTCCGTCTAGGACCGACCATGCTGCGCCGGTATCTACTTGGGCGAGAACAGGAATTGGCGCTTCCCCGGGAAGGATCTTCACGAAGATCTTCGGCGTAGGCTCGGTTCCACCATCAGAGTCAAAGAACCTGGAGCGTCCACCGGCAAAAAGGTTGCCGTCGACTGTCAGCAGAGCGGGCACACTAATGGATCCGGTGAACCAATGGCGCCTTCTCGAGGCTCTTGATGCGGCTCTGCAGCTCCCCGAAGGATGCGGCGTCGGCGACGAGCTCGTCCCCCTGAATCGCAACCCAGCGCCCTCGGTATGCCTCTCGGTTCGCAAGGATCCATTCAAATTCCTGGCTGCGGTCGGTGTCTTTGATCTGGCGGGGTTGGGCGCGGGGCGGTTTGAGCACTTCCGCAAGTGCTAGAAGCCCGCCATCGTGTGGGTTCTCCTGCACCGCTTCGGAAACCAGGGCGCGAGCTTGGAGAACTCGGTCCGCCTCGATCAGCGCATGAATCCGCTCGGCATAGTCGCGGGCTGAATCGACCGGCTGACCTTGCGTATCCTTCTTCACCGACATCGAACGCGTACCTCGATTTCCGTCACCATGATGGTACCCCTGAAGTTGGGACGGGGACAAACGGGAGACTACTGGTGGCAGAATGCGAGGCAATAAGAGCCCTGGGGTCTCCTCAACTCGGACAAAGCCTATTTAACATAATGGTTCTTATGGGACGCTAACACAATCTTGGAAGAGGCTGATTTGGACTCACCCACACAAGACCGTGTGCGAGAATGAAGACGCGATGCTCACCCGATTAGAGGCGGACGGCTTTAAGAATCTGCTCAGCCTTTCGGTAGAGTTCGGTCCACTGACGTGCCTCGCGGGGCCGAACGCCGTCGGTAAGTCGAATGTATTCGACGCGATTCATTTTCTGTCTCTGCTCGCAGATACCACGCTCATGGACGCCGCCCTTGGAATCAGGGGTACACAGCTGGCCGACGTGAGGGACTTATTCTGGACTGACGGCTCGACTAGAGCAGAATCGTTCCAGCTTGCGGCCGAGATGATCGTGGACGAGGACGCTATCGACGATTTCGGACGACCCGCGAAAGCGTCGTCAACGTTTCTTCGATATGAGGTGGAAATCGGTTATGAGCCCCCCGGGGTCGGCGGAACCTTGGGCCGCCTGGTTTTGCGGCGCGAAGCTTTGAACTTCATCACGGAAAAGCACGCTGCAGCACAGCTTCGTTTCCCTCACTCGGCGAAGGAGTTTAGAAAGCACGCGGTCAACAACCGTCGGCGCGCGGAGCACGGCTACATATCGACCGACTTGGCACCAGACGGACAGCCTGAGATATTGGTGCACCAAGACGGTGGGAGCCGAGGAAATCCGCAAAGGGCGCCTGCCGTAACAGCACCTCGAACAGTCCTCTCGACATCGAATACCTCTTCGACGCCCACAGTTCTTGCAGCCCGGCGCGAGATGCAAAAGTGGCGAATCCTCGCCTTGGAACCCACAGCGATGCGCTCCGCGGACAGTTTTCAAGCTGATCCTCATGTGACAGCAAATGGTGACC